>NZ_JAPZVP010000005.1:290819-317927 GCF_027622875.1 Glycomyces luteolus
CCCCGGCCTCCCCCCCCCCCCCCGGGCGGCCCCCCGCCCGCCCCCCCCCCCGCGCCCCCCCCCCCCCCCCGCCCCCCCCCGACTCGATCGGGTCGAACCACGCGAACCGCTTCCCGTCCGGGCGGTCCCACACGTGCGCCGTCCCGACCAGGCCCGTATCGTCGCGGGCCTCCCAGCGGTCCTCGATCTGCTTGATCTCCACAGGTCCTGCCCTTTCCTAGCCGCGCCTCGGAGGGGTGCCGTAGACCGGGCGGTACTCGGCGAACTCCGTGGTGAACAGTGCCAGGCCCTCGGTGATGCCCGGCAGGCGCCGCTCGACGCCGTGGACGGCCTCGGTCGGCATGAAACCGGAGACGTACCCGGTGGTCTCGGTCGAGAACTGGCCCTTGATGTTCGAGCGCGCCTCGCCGAGCGTCTTCAAGACCGCGTTCCCGGTCCCGGCGGGGAACTCAACGTTGAAGCTGTTGACCGGCTCGCAGACCTCGGTGCCCGCCTCCTTGAGCATGACGTCGAGGAGGAATGCGGTGACCGCCCTGAAGTCGTTCGCCGTACTCGCCCGCCCGATGTAGCCGGTCGCCGTCAGCACGACCCGGCAGTCGGTGACCGCCCAGCCGTACAGGCCCCGCTTCAGCGCCTTGTGGACGGTCTCCTCGACGGCGTTGCGCAGCGCGCGAGTCAGCGAGCCCCGCTCGACCTCGAGCTCGTACTGCAGGCCCGACCCCGGATCTCCCGCCTCGAGTCGCAGACCCACCGTGGCGATGTGCGGCGTCTGCTGCCAGGGACCCATCTCGTGCAGCGCCTCCACGGTCCTGACCGGGCGCTCGATGTGGATCGCCCGCGTCTCCTCGAACTCGACGGCGATGCCGAACTCCTCATCGAGGAGCGAGGCCACGACCTCCTTCTGCACCTCGCCGTAGAGCCGCACCGCCATCTCCTCGGACAGCTCGTCCAAATGCGGGTCGACGAGCGGGTCGCGCTCGGCCAGGCTCAGCAGCGCCCGGTTCAGCGGGATGCGGTCGCCCGGATCGGCCGGACGCACCACCGTCTCCAGCGTCGGCGGCGTGAAGAACCCGCCGTTCGCCAGCGCCTCCTCCGAACCGATCGCGTCGCCGATACGGACCTCGGTGAGGCCCTTGACCTTCGCGATACTGCCCGGCTCTGCCACGGCCATCACCGTCTCGGCGCCGGTCGCGAACACCTCGACACCGGTCACCTTGCCCTCGAACGACTCGACGGTCCCATCGACCCGGCGGAAGGTCCTGAGCTGCTCCCGCGGCGCGATCCGCCCGCTGTGCAACCGGATGTACGCGACCTTCTGCCCCGCCTGGCCGTGCTCCACCTTGAACACCGTCCCGACCGGCTCACCCTCCGGATCCCGACTCGGCACCGGCAGGTAGCGGCGAATGCCCTCGGTCAGGGCCGCCACCCCCGCGCCCGTCACGGCCGACCCGAAGAACACCGGATGCGCCCGGCCCGAACGCACCTGCGCTGCCAGCTCCGCCTCGCAATCGAGCGCATCTGGGTCGTCGAGATACGCGGCCAGGAACTCGTCCGAGCCCGCGGTGAGCATTTCTATCGCCTGATCGGTAAACGCCGGATCGCCGAACACGAACGGCTCCACAACGGCGTTCCCGCCGCCGATATCGCGGACCGTGCCCATCGGCAGCAGCCGCGGACTGAGCATCTCGGCCAGATCCCGCAGCAGATCCGCCTCGCGCGCGCCGCGCCGGTCCACCTTGTTGACGAACAGGAGCGTCGGCACCCCGAGCCGCTCCAACGTGCGGAAGATGACGCGCGTCTGCGCCTGCACACCCTCGACGGCCGAGACCACCAGGACGGCACCGTCGAGCACGCGCAACGCCCGCTCCACCTCGGCGATGAAGTCGGTGTGACCGGGAGTGTCGATGAGATTGACGGTGAGATCGTCCAACCGGAACGCCACGACCGCCGATTGGATGGTGATCCCGCGGCGCCGCTCCAGATCCATGGAGTCGGTCTGCGTGCTGCCGGAGTCGACGCTGCCGACACGGTCGATGATGCCCGCGTTGAAGAGCAGCCGCTCGGTCAGGCTGGTCTTACCGGCGTCGACGTGGGCGAGAATCCCCAGATTCAGATACGACAATGCAAGTCCTCAAGAGTGAGATCGACTGGAAGCTGATGGAGCACTCCGAGTTTTGGCGCATTGCGATCTCCCTCTACAGCGAGGATTGACACGTCCGAACCGACGATGTGCCCGAGGGTAGAACCGCTGCCGGGACCACGCAAGCGAATTAACTCGCAGGCAGCCGCTAGCATCCGGGACATGGAGCAGACCACCCTGCAGGACGCCCTGAGCGCCGACGAGATCACGGCCGCCAACGAATTCACCCGGCGCTGGCTCACCGGTCGCAACGAAGTCCCCCCTGTCGCCTCCGGCCTCGGCATCTGGCCGCTGCTCGCCGTCCTCGCCACCGGGGCCGTCGAAGCCACCCTCGACGAGCTGCTGGAAGCGGCAGGCATCGACATCGGCCAGGCCGCCGTCCTCCCGGGCGCCCTCCTCGACGCCGTCCGCTCCGCCCCCGCCCTCAACTTCGCGCTGGCGGCCTGGGCCGGTTCCCGAGTCACCCTCGACCCCGACTGGGTCGCGGGACTGCCCGTCGACGCCATCGGCTCCCTCACCGGCAACCCCGCGATCGACAAACCCGCCCTCGACGAATGGGCCGATCGGAACACCGGCGGACTCATCAAGAAGATGCCGATCAACCTCGAAGAGGAGATCGAACTCCTCCTGGCCAGCGCCCTATCGGTCCGCACCAAGTGGCGCGTGCCGTTCGACGAGTACGGACCTTTCCGAAGCGGCCCTTGGCAAGGCCGAGGCAAATCCCTCTCGGCGACCTACCACGAAGAGGTGCTGCGCGTCAGCGAGGACGCGGCGGTGCTCACCGTGCCAGGTGACGACGACATCGACGTGCTGCTGGCACTCGGCCGCGAGGAGACCCCTCCCCAAGCGGTCATGTCGACCCTGATCGACGCCATCGCCGATCCCGAGTGGGGCCGCCCCGTAAGCGAGCTCAACACGGACGCGCCCTCGATCGGCGTCAGCTTCCGCAAATATCAGGCACCGCAACCGCAGACCGCTCCGGAGACCAACGCACTCGTCCCCGCGTTCGAACTCAACAGCGACCTGGACCTCCTCGAAGACGCCGCCTCACTCGGCCTTGAACTCGCTTCTGACGACGAGTTCGCCCAGTTCGACCGCCTTGCCGCCCAACGCCTCTACGTGAGCCAGGCCAAGCAGACTTGCACGGCCGTATTCAGCGCCACTGGTTTCGAGGCCGCGGCCATCACCGTGATCGGCATGGACTGGATGGGTTCGGCCCCACCGCAGTTGACCCATCGCCACCGGTGCGCAGTGTTCACCATCGACCGCCCCTTCGCCTACCTCGCCCGACACCGTCCCTCGGGCCTCATCCTCATCGGCGGCTGGGTCGACAACCCGGGCGGATAACCGATCTGCCACGACACCGGTTGCGGCGCTGTCTCGGTCGCACGCCCCAGCGAGTCATGGCGACCTTGAGCAGGAGGTGGACCCTCGCGCTGTTCCGGCTGCGCACGATCACGGCGTACCAGCGATCGCAGCGGGCGCCGCTGCGGCGATGGTGAGGAGTAGCCGACCTGGCGCATCCAAACAGGCCTCGCGGTTGCGATTTGGGTGCGCTTCAAGCGATCAGCGACGGTGAATCGGCGAATCGATCCGAGGTCGGGTGGCCGGGGCAAGCTTGGCTGCGGCCACCCTCCCTCGTGGCAGATCCCGTCGGTTGGTGTTCCCCACACGGCAGCGTTGTGATTGCACCACAAGCGGTCAGCGACGGCGAAGTGGCGAGCCGATCGCGATTGGTTGGCCGGGGCCGGGATGTCTTCGGGCCGGCTTCAAGCGGTCAGCGACGGAGAGGCGGGGAGCCGATCGTGCTCGGGTGGCCGGGGCCGGGATGTCTTCGGGTCGGCTTCAAACGGGCAGCGATGAAGAGGTGAGCGGCTGCTCGGGGGTGCGTCGCCGAGGCGGGGTCGTCTTCGGTGCGCGGTTCAGGCGGGCAGCGATGGAGGGGTGAGCGGTTGCTCGGGGGTGCGTCGCCGGGGCGGGGCCGGTTGCCGCCACCGAACAGGCGATGCGGGCCGGGCGGGGCCGATTGCCGCTGCCGGCCGGGCCGGGCGGATTCGTGCCGGTGCCGAAGCGACCTGGCGAGTCCGGCTCGAAGCCCGAGCGACCGGGCCAGACTGCGGAGCGACAAAGCGGGCGGCGATGCGGGAGCCGTCAGCGGCGGGCATTGCCTCGGTCGCGGCTGCGGTGGGGGTCGTGTGCATGGTCGTGGTCGTCATGTCCTTCTCGCCTCCTTCCCGCTGCTCCTCGCGCTTCCCGTGCCTCGGCTTCCCTGTCCGGGTTTCCGGCCGGTGCCCTTCGGCTTCCGGCCGGCCTTCGATCAGCGGCCCTGACCTTCCTTCGCAGGCACCAGCCGCCAGACCCCTGCCGCCGAGACGTTTCGGGGCACCGGCCTCCAAGCCTTTGCCCCTCTTGCATTTCAGGGCACTGGCCTCTGAGCCTTTGCCCCTCTTGCATTTCGGGGCACTGGCCTCCAGACCCTCACTCCCACTTGCAGATCGGGGGCCGCTGGCCTCTGCTTCCTTGGCCCTTGGCTCCTGATCGTCTGATCGGGCCTGGGCCTGCCGGCAGGCACCATGTGGGTGCTCACCGCTGTCCGTCTCCGGGTCTCGCCCCGGTCCGGGGGGTGCATGCCGTGTCCCTGTCCCTGCCAGGACAGTTCAACGGCTCATCGCAAAGGGCCGTGGCCGAGTGACGCCGGAGCTCCTCATGGCTCCGACACCGATCTCAACGTCCGTGCAATGCAGGCATATGGCCAGAGGCTTATGTCGTAGTCTGCTTACCACCATATCGTTCACCTACACGGATTCCGTATCCCTGTACGTACCTCAATTATCCCCACTACAGACCCCGCCGTCATCACCCACACGCAGGGAAAACCCTCACATTCGGCTCCCCGGCCGCGCCCCAGAAACCGACCAGACCCCCTGCGCCCCAACCCAACACAAACCCGCCACCCGACATCCGAGGCCATCCATCCACCTCTCCGTCGCTGCCGGGTTTGACCTCGAACCCCACCATCCCAAAGCATGGAGGCCAAGCCAAGCGGCTCCCAGCGCCAAGGCACTAGCATCCAGGGCATGGGCACCGAGACCACGATTCAGGACGCGCTGGCCGCGAGCGAGATCAAGGCCGCTAACGAACTCACCCGGCGCTGGCTCACCGGCCGCAGCGAAGTGCCCGCCGTCGCCTCCGGCCTCGGCGTCTGGCCGCTGCTCGCTGCGCTGGCGACCGGGGCGGTCGATGAGACCCGCGACGAGCTGCTGGCCGCCGCCGGTCTCGACGCCGACCAGGCCGCAACAGTGCCAGCCGCGCTGCTCGAAGCGGTTCGCACCAGCCCGTCGATACGCCTCGCCCTCGCGGTCTGGGCCGGGGCACGGGTCACTCTCGACCCTGAATGGAGCGCGAAGCTGCCCATCGAGTCGGTCGGGTCGCTCACCGGCGATGTCGCCGCGGACAAGGCGGCACTCGACGCATGGGCCTCCAGGAACACCGGCGGGCTCATCGAGCGGATGCCCCTGGATTTCAATCAACCGATCGATCTCGTCCTCGCCAGCGCCCTGTCCATACGCACCACCTGGAGCACGCCGTTCCAGGACTCGAGCCGCACCTTCAAAGGCCCGTGGGCGCAGTTCGGACGCTGCCGCGCCCTCACCGCGACCTTGAACGGCGACGTCCTCCGTGTCGCCGACAATGCCTCAGTGCTCACTGTCCCCGGCGACGGAGACATCGATGTCCTGCTAGCCCTGGGGCGCGAAGAGCTTGCGCCGCAAGCGGTCATGAACGAACTCGTCGATGCCGCGACCGATCCCGCTTGGGGCCGCTCGTCGACCGAGCTCGGGCTGGGGGAGCGGGCGGTCGGCGTCGAGGTCACCGAGTACCAGTCGATGAGGCCGCAGTCCGGCCCGGAGGTCGAGGTCCAGACTGTCCGTTTCAAGCTCGACGCCGATCTCGACCTCAGCGACGACGCCGAAGCGCTCGGCCTCGTGATCGCCTCTGACGTGGACCGTGCCCGCTTCGACCGCCTTGCGGCCGAGCCGGTCTACGTCACCCAGGCCAAGCAGACCGCGATGGCGGTTTTCAGCGCCTCTGGATTCGAGGCCGCCGCGGTCACCGCGATCGCCATGACGCGTGCCGCGGCCTTCGCGAAACCCAAGCACCGTCACGTGCGCGCCTCGATCCGCTTCGACCGGCCCTTCGCCTACCTCGCCCGGCACCGGCCGTCCGGACTGGTTCTCATCGCCGGATGGGTCGAGAAGCCCGAACGCCCCTAACCGCAAGGCGAGATCGTCTCTGCAACCGGTTGCATGTGGAGGTCGATATCGATAATATATCGATATCTACCAATATCCTCACGAGAGGTCATCCCATGCGAAGACGACCCCAATCCCGCGCAGCCGTCGTCACCGCCGTGGTCGCAGCGGCCGTGACGATGGGCGCGCTGCAGACCGCGCAGGCTGATGAGGTCGATGGCACCCGGTACGCCCTCGACCAAGCGCCCCTGCAGACCGGAACGCCGACCGGGTTCGCCTCGGTGAACGCGCTCGGTCAGAACGGCACCACCGGCGGCGTCGGCGGTACCACCGTCACCGTGGACACCACCGACGAACTGCTCGAAGCCATCGACACGGTGGGCGCCATGACCATCCTGGTCGAGGGCACGATCGACATCACCAGCAAGCAGGGCGTCCGTCCGAACAAGACGATCCTCGGAGTCGGCGACGACGCCGTGATCAACGGCGGCGGCTTCGAGTTCTACCGGTCCTACAACGTGATCGTCCAGAACCTCACCTTCACCAACGCCGAGGACGACGCCGTCGGCATCGGCCAGGAGTCCCACCACATCTGGGTCGACCACAACACCTTCGTCAACCCCGCCGACGGCTCGATCGACATCGCGCGCCAGGCCGACTACATCACGATCTCCTGGAACCACTTCGACGGCACCGACAAGAGCATGCTCATCGGCCACTCCGATGGCGCGTCCGGCGACGCCGGGCACCTCAAGACGACCATCCACCACAACTACTTCGACGGCTCGACCCAGCGGCACCCGCGCGTGAGGTTCGGCGAGCCGGTCCACGTCTACAACAACTACTTCCGCGCCAACGAGCTCTACGCCGCCGCGTCCACCATGGATGCCGGTGTGCTCGTGGAGGGCAACTACTTCCAGAACGTGCCCTTCCCGTGCTTCTCGGCCAGCGGCTACGCCGACAGCGGTCCCGGGCGCCTCGTCGAACGAGGCAACATCTTCACCGCGTCGGGCACGTGCGAGACCAACGGCACGGTCGAAGCACCAGGCGACTACTACGACTACTCGCTCGACGACCCGGCGACCCTGCCGACGACGGTTCCTGCCGGAGCGGGGGCGGGGAACCTATAGGCGAGCGGTGCTCCCGGCGCGCATCAGCAGCGCCGAGAGCGCACTAGTCCTCGTCCAAGGGCGCGCTGTGCCAGGTCCAGTCCGGGCCTCGCTTCGCGTGCCCGTCGAGTTCACCGCGGCCCGTGGCCCACAGCAGGGTCGGCCAAGGATCGGTGTCCGCAGGCGCCTCCGGGAACAGCCGTGCCATCGCCGGGGCCACCAGGTCCGCCGGAGCCTCGAAGTCGACGCCGAGCCCTTGGGTGAGGTCGAAGGCGTGCGCGAGCGTCTCGACCACGCCCATCGCGGCGAAGCCCTCGGGATCGGCCGTGCCCCAGATGTGCCATGCCCGCGCCGTCGCCGATCGCGCATCGACCACCGCCGAGACCAGGCCGCCCGCCATCAGCAGGACCTCGATCCCGGCTTCAGGGCCGGCCTCGCGGTCGGTGATGAGCGGCAGCGGCTGCTCTCCTGGCCGCTGCCAGACGATCGTCGGACGGCCCTGGAGGTACGGCACCTGCGGCGCGAGCCGCAGCGCGTACGAGAAGACGCCGTTGTTCAAGTGGTCCATGGCGTCCCAGCACGAGCAGTCCATCGGCCCGGCCTGCGCGTCCCACGCTTCGGCGGGCGCGGGGCGCAGCGCCTCCGCGGCAAGGGCCACGGCCCGTTCGACATCGGTACCGGCAACAGGAGTTCTCGACATATTCGGACCCTAACCGCCCACGCCACTCCGGGCAACCCGCTTCAGTCGCCCTGCCAGGCGTGCCAGAGCCCGGCGTACACCCCGCCCGCCGCCAGCAGCGCAGCGTGCGGGCCCTCCTCCGCGATCCGGCCGTCCTCGACCACCGCGATCCGGTCCGCCGAAGCCGCCGCCTGCAACTGGTGCGCGATCGCGATGACCGTGCGACCCGCGAGCGCCGCCGCGAGGGCGACCTCCACATTGCCCGCACTGGCCGGGTCGATACCGGCCGTGGCCTCGTCGAGGATCACGATCGGCGGGTCGGCGATGACGACGCGCGCCAGCGCGATCTGCTGCGCCTCCGCCGTGGTCAGCTTGCGATGCTCGGGGCCGAGCATCGTGTCGAGCCCGACCGCGACGGCCCATCCGGCATCGACGCGCCGCAGCGCCTCGACCAGGCGCGCGTCGTCCGCGTCGGGCGCGGCGAGGATCAGGTTCTCGCGCAGGGTCGCGGTGAACACGTAGTGCTCCTGGGTCACGAGCACGACGCGGCGCCGCAGTTCCTCGACCGCGATGTCGCACACCGGCACGCCGCCGAGCGTCGCCCGGCCGGTCCGGGGCCGGTCGATCCCGGCGAGCAGCCGCGCGATCGTCGACTTCCCCGCCCCCGAAGGGCCGACGACGACGAGCCGCTCGCCCTGCTTCGGGTGCAGACTGAGACCGTGCAGCACGTCGGGCCCGTCGCCGTACCCGAAGGTCACCGTGTCGAGCTTCAGGTCGGTCCCGTCCGGCACGGCCTCGCGCGGCGCCGATTCGATCAGGCCGACCCCCGCGATCCGCGCCAGCGCCGCCGAACCCTGCTGGAACTCGCTGAGCTGGGTCATGACCCCGTTGGTGGGGTTGGCGATGCGCACGACCACGGTGATCGCCGCGATCGCCGTGCCGAGGCTCAGGCCGCCATCGAGGTACCAGAGCCCGGCGGCGACGATCGTCAGCACGAGCTGCAACCGGTTGAGCCAGAGCAGCAGGAAGAAGAACTCGACCTGGAGCCTGATGAGCCGCTTGAACCGCTCGAACAGCGTCTCGGCCCGCGCGTGGCCGAGTGCTCGCCGGTCCTCCTGCATTGCCAGCGCCGCAACGGTTCTCGCCCCGTGTCCAGAGGCGGAGAGGGTCTCGGCGGCCTCGCTCATGGCCGCGCGCTGCTCGGTGAACACCCGGCTCGCCTGCCGCAGGTACCGGCTCGCCGCCAGCAGCAGCGGCGGCAGCGTCACCAGCGAGACCAGGCCCAGGAGGGGATGCACCACGAAGAGCGCGGCGTACAGCACCAGCACCTCGATGAGGGACGTCACGATCGCGGGTCCATTGTCCCGCAGCAGGTCAGCGACGGTGTTGACGTCCGCGGCCGTGCGGGTCCCGAGGTCGCCGCGCCCGGCCTGCTCGACCCGGTCCAGCGGCAGCCCGAGCACGCGGGCCACCACATCTTCGCGCAGCCGCGCCGCCGCCCGCTCCCCGAACCGGTAGCCCGCCCGCCGGCCCAGGCGGCTGAGCACGAACTGGACGGCCACGCAGGCGACGATCACACCGCACACCAGGTTGACGTCGCCCGCGCCCCAGCCCGCGCCGATCCCGTCGACGACGCGGCCCAGCAGGACCGGCACGGCGACGCTGAAGGCGGCAGCGAGCGTGTACATGACGAGGACCTGCACAGCCGGGCCCTTGTCGGCGGCGATCAGGCCCAGGAACGCCCGGCGCACCTGCGCCGGGTTCGCGATCGGCAGCCGCGCTCGAATATCGGTGGCGCTCACGCGGATTCCTTATGCGACGTGAGGTGGCGGTATGCGGGATCGGCCAGCAGCCCGGTGTGCGACCCGGCGGCGTGCACTTTGCCCTCGACCATCCACACCACCCGGTCGGCGCGGACCAGCCACAGCGGCGACGCCGTCACCACCAGCGTCGACTGGGACGCACGGGCGGCCGTCACCCGCGAGGCGATGAGCGACTCGGTGTGCGAGTCGACCGCCGACGTCGGCTCCACCGCCAGCAGCGTCTGCGGCGCGGCCGCGAGCGCGCGGGCGAGCCGCAGCCGCTGGCGCTGGCCGCCTGAGAGGTTGCGGCCGCCTTCGGCGACACGCCCGTCGAGCGAGCCGCCGAGCCCGCTGTACACGTCCGCGGCGCAAGCGGTCTCGATCGCGGCGAGCGCCGCGTCGGGTTCGACCCGCAGCGTCTCGGCGAGCGTGGCCTCGAAGAGGTAGTCCTCGTCGGTGAGCAGCATGATCCGCTCGCGCACGTCGGCGAGCGCATACGACTCCAACGGCTTCTGACCCCACACCGCCTCGGAGTCGCGGTAGCGGGCCAGCCGCTCGCAGGCCTCCGTCGCCGGGGCGGTCTCGGCGGTGACGAGGACGGTGAGTCCGGTGTCAGGGACCGCGAGGCCCGAATCGGGGTCGCGCAGCTCCCCGCCCGCACCCGGAAGCGTCCCCTGATCGTCCACATCGGTTGAAATGGCGAGGAACCTGGTGAGGCGGCCAGCGGCCACCCAACTGGCGACCAGGTAGTTCGCGGAGATGATGAAGTTCCCCGAGACGGCGATGAAGATCGTCGCGAAACTGAACGCGGAGGCGAGACCGCCGATTGTGAGCGCGCCGTCCACCGCGAGCAGCGAGCCCACCCAGGTGATGGCCGCTACGAACACGATCGGCATCGAGTGGCGCAGCGCGTGGATCCACGAGCTCGAGTTCGCCACCGCGTAGCCGCGGTCGCGCAGCGCCGTCGACTGCTCCCTGTACCGGTCGGTGAACAGCAGGTCCCCGCCGATGCCGCGAAGCACCCGCAGGCCGCCGACGATGTCGGCCGCCTGCGCGGTGAGGCCGCCGATCATGTCGCGGTAGTCGGCCTGGCGGCGCTGGAGTCGCTTGAGGAGCGGCCCGGCGACGAGCGCGGTGACGACGCTCCCGGCGATGACGATGGCGCCCAGCAGCGGGTGGATCGACCACACCAGGGCCGAGCCGATCGAGAACATGGCGAGGTTGCTGGAGAGGAACCCGAGCTCGGTGACGGTGTGGGCGGCCTTGCGCATGTCCTCACTGGGCAGGTTCACCAGCTCTCCGGCGGAGACGCGTCCGCGCACGCCGGTCCCGGCGGTGTTGAGGTGGTCGGTGAGCCGTCGGACGATGACGCGCTGGCTGGCGGCGTCGGCGGTGTTGAACTGCCGGAAGCCGAGCACCCAGAACGTCGGCTGCGCGGTGACGGCGATGCCCATGAGCGTCAACCAGAACGCGAGCGCGCCGCCGTCCCGGGCGATGAGGCCTTCGTCGACGACCCGGCCGAGCATCCACAGCTGCGACATCGAGGCGCCGCCCGCGAGCAGGAAGAGCAAGCAGCCCAGCGCGATGCGGCCGGCATGAGGCCGAGCGAGGCCCGTCAGGAAGCGCAGCGGGGTGAGCGGGAGCGGCAACGCTGAGCCGTCATCGTGCGGAGTCGGCGGCTGTGGTCTGGAGGGCATGGGTCCCAAGCTTACCGGCCGACCGGTATTGCGGAAACCGCTTAGACTGTCGCATTCCCGGCTGTGCCAGGTTCCGCAGGTCCTGTTTGCGCCGCTCCGTGACGGGAACCCGGGCGTCCAGGAACGACAGACACTGAGCGAACGGAATCGTCATGGCACACGTCGTCACACGCTACAACCCCGTCATCGTGCACGTCCTCACCGCGATCTTCGGCGCGATCGCGCTGATCATCCTGCTGCACTTGGGCTTCGTCCTCCTGGAGGCGAATCCTCACAACCCGTTGGTGAACTTCATGGCCGATCTCGCCAACTGGTTCTCCTGGCTCTTCCGCGACATGTTCACCGGCATCGAGGACCCGAAGGTCCGCGCGGTCGTGAACTACGGGATCGCAGCCCTGGTCTACCTGGCGATCGGCGGGATCCTCTCCGGCTGGGGCCACCGCTGGAACCACTGACGGCCATACTCGATTGAATTGAAGTTTCAAGCTTTTGTGCGGAGGGCCACGTTCCCGGCATCGCATGCCGATCGTTAGGTATGCCTTACCTAATCTGCTCGGGTGCTCGATGCCCACCCGACCCCGGACGCGGTCCGCCCCCGCACCCCCGCGCGCGCCGCGGCAGTGTTCGCCGTCGGTATTGCGGCCCTTGCCGTCTGCGTCGCACTGAGCCTCGCCCTCGGCACCCGCCCGGTCCCGCTGGCCACGGTTGTCGAAGCACTCTTCGGCGACGACGCGAGCCGCGACGCCCTCGCCGTCACCGGCATCCGCCTGCCCCGCACCGTGATCGGCATCGTCGTCGGCGCCGCCCTCGGGCTCGCCGGGGCCGTCTGCCAAGGCGTCACCCGCAACCCCCTCGCCTCGCCCACCACCCTCGGCGTCAACGCCGGCGCCGCCCTCGCCGTCGTCACCGCCATCCACGTCCTCGGCCTCGCCCGCCCCGCCGAGTTCCTACCGTTCGCCCTCGCCGGGGCCGCGATCGCCGCCGTCGCCGTGTTCGCCCTCGCCCGCGGGGCGGGCGACCTCGACCCGGTCCGCTTGGCGCTCAGCGGCACCGTGCTCGCCTCCGTCCTCGCCGCCTGGACCTCCGCGGTCCTCCTCACCTCCGAGCAGACCCTCGACGAGGCCCGCTTCTGGCTCGTCGGCTCGCTCGCCAGCCGCGGCCTCGACATGCTCGCGCCCGTCGCCGTTCCGCTCATCGCCGGAACGCTCTTGGCGTTCATCGTCGCGCCAGCACTGAACGCACTGAGCCTCGGCGACGAGGCCGCCTCCGCACTCGGCGTCCCCGTGGGCCGCACCAGGATCCTCGGCGGCATCGCCGTCGTCCTCCTCGCGGCCTCCGCCGTCGCCGTGACCGGGCCGATCGCCTTCATCGGTTTGGCCGCGCCCCACCTCGTCCGCGCCGTGATCGGCTCCGACCACCGGCTCCTCCTGCCCGGCTGCCTCATCGGCGGACCCGTGCTCCTCCTAGCCGCCGACGTTCTCGGACGAATGCTCCTGCGCCCCAGCGAGATCGAAGTCGGCATCGTCACCGCGTTCCTCGGCGCGCCCCTCCTCGCCATCCTCGCCAGGAAGGCCACCCGATGACTGAGACCAGCCGCGAACCGCGGGGCAGCGACAGTGCGACCGCCGAATCGAACTCGCGGAGCCCGAGCGGCCGCGACGGGCTGCGCGCGGACGCGACCGCAGGGGAGCGGTCGCGCAGCGCCACCGGCCGCGAACAGCTCGACACCGAACCCGCCGCAGCGTCCGGCAACCGGCATCGAGTCGTGTCGGGAGGTCGCCTCGGCGCTATCGCCCGCCAGCGCCGCCGCGCCGCGCTCCTCGCCCTGGCCGGGGCCGCACTCCTCGCCGCCGCAATGCTCACCGGAATCTGCCTGGGGGAGAACACCCTCAGTCCCGGCCGCGCCCTCAACGCGCTCTTCCTCGGGACCGGCGACCGCGCGGATGTGCTGCTCGTGGGCCGCTTCCGAACCCCGCGCGTCCTCAGCGCAGTGATCGCCGGAGCGGGACTCGCCGTCGCCGGGGCCGTCCTCCAACGCGTGGCCCGCAACCCGCTCGCCAGCCCCGACGTCGTCGGCATCACCGGCGGCGCCTCCCTCGGTGCGACCGCCGCAGTGGCCCTAGGCCTCGCGGCACCCTTGACGCCGCTCGCGGCACTCGGCGGAGGACTCTGCGCTGCAACAATCTTGGGCCTCCTCGCTCTGCAAATCGATGGCTCGCGAGCAGCGCCAAGACTGAAAGGCGGCATCAGTCCGATCCGTCTCGTCCTCGTCGGCCTCGCCGTCCAAGCGGGCCTCACGGCAGCCGTGAACCTCTTCATCGTCCGCTTCCCGGCCGAACTCGCCTCCTCCGCGCTGCACTGGACCACCGGCTCCCTATACGGCCGCAACTGGAACGAGGCGATCGTGGGCGCTTCGGCCACCGCCGTAGCCCTCATCGCCGTGTTCGCGCTCCACCGCCGCGCCGCCGTCCTCGACCTCGGTGACGACGCCGCCGGAGCCCTCGGCGTCCAGCCCGGACTCGCCCGCCTCCAGCTCCTCGCGGTCGCCGTGGTCCTCGCCTCGCTCGCGGTCGCGCTCACCGGCCCCGTCGGCTTCGTCGCGCTGGCCGTCCCGCACCTCGTGCGCCGCCTCGCCGGACCCCCGACCGCGGGGACCCTCGCCCTGAACGCCCTCGCCGGGGCGCTGCTGCTGCTCACCGCCGATCTCGTCGCCCAGCACGCGCTGCCGTTCGACGGCCTCCCCGTCGGCGTCGTCACCGCCACCCTGGGCGCGCCGTGCCTGCTCGCGCTGCTGGCCCGCCAGAACCGACCCGACCCGAGGACCGCCCGATGACGAACGCGCCCAACGCCATCACCGCCGAGAACCTCCGTATCGGATACGGCCGCAACACGATCGTCGCCGATCTCGACCTGACGCTCCCCGGCGGCCAGGTCACCGCCATCGTCGGCCCCAACGCGTGCGGCAAGTCCACGCTCCTGCGCGGCCTCGCCCGCCTCATCGCCCCCGAGACCGGGACCGTCGCCATCGACGGCGACGACGTCCACCGCATGAGCGCCCGCGCCCTCGCCCGCCGCCTCGGGCTCCTCCCGCAGCAGCCCGTCGCCCCCGAAGGCATCAGTGTCGAAGCGCTCGTCCGACTCGGCCGATACCCGCACCAGCGGGCGCTGCGCCCCTGGTCCGCCGCTGATAGCGCCGCCGTCGAGACCGCGCTGGAGCGCACCGGCACCACGGCATTGCGCGATCTCCCGGTCGACCACCTCTCCGGCGGCCAGCGCCAACGGGCCTGGATCGCGCTCGCACTCGCGCAGGACACCCCGCTGCTCCTGCTCGACGAGCCGACGACGTTCCTCGACCTGCGGCACCAGATCGACGTGCTCGACCTCGTCTCGGAGCTCAACGCGACCGCCGACCGCACGGTCGTCATGGTCCTCCACGACCTCGGCCAGGCCGCCCGCTATGCCGACCATCTCGTGGTCATGCGCGACGGCGCCCCGGCCGCGTTCGGCGCGCCCGCCGACGTGCTCACCTCTGAGCTCGTCGAGGACGTCTTCGGCGTCCCCTGCCGCGTCGTAGCCGATCCCGAGACCGGCACCCCGCTGGTGGTCCCGCGCGCGAGCGCCCGGCACCGCCGCCCCTGACACCCCTCCCACCCGAAAGGAACCCATCAATGAAGTCCATGACGAACGGCTTGCGGGCCGCCGCGGCTCTGCTGGCCGCCGCCGCCGCGCTCGCCGCCACGGCCGCGTGCGGCGCGGCGACCGCCACCGGCGACGCCGCCGAGCAGGAATCCGATTCGACCGGCGCGTTCCCGCGCACCATCACGCACGCCATGGGCGAGAGCGAGATCCCGGCCCAGCCCGAGCGGGTCGTGGTCCTCGACTCCGGCGAGCTCGACGACGTGACGCTCCTAGGCATCGAGCCGGTCGGCGCGGTGGCCCCGCACTTGAAGACCACCGGCGGTTTCCCCGAATACCTCTCCGAGATGACCGCGGACACTGTGGACGTCGGCCCGATGGAGGAGCCGGACCTGGAGAAGATCGCCGAGCTCGCGCCGGACCTGATCCTGTCCTCGAAGATCCGCCACGAGGCCATTTACGAGGACCTCGCCGCGATCGCCCCGACCGTGTTCACCGAGACCACCGGTGTGGCATGGAAGGAGAACCTCGCGGTCCACGCCGAAGCGCTCGGCCTCGAAGACGAAGCGGCCGAAGCGCTGGAGGCCTACGAGGCCCAGGCCGCTGAGCTCGGCGCTCTGATCCAGGAGTCCAACGGCGGCGAGATGCCGACTGTCTCGGTCGTCCGCTTCCTCGCCGGCCCGACCCGCCTCTACCAGAAGGCCACCTTCTCGGGCGTGATCCTTGAAGACGTCGGCGTCGCCCGCCCCGAGTCCCAGGACGTCGACGACTTCGCCCTCGAGGTCGGCCCGGAGCAGATCGACCTCGCCGACGCCGACTTCGTGTTCGTCACGGTCGCCGACGACCCTGAGAAGACCGAGCAGGAGGCCGCCATGGACAGCCCCCTGTGGGCCGAGATGGAGGCCGTCAAGAACGACAAGGTCTTCAACGTGGCCGACGAGATCTGGATGAGCGGCATCGGCATCCAGGCGGCCCGCCTGGTCCTCGCCGACATCGCGAACGCCACGGGCGTCGAACTCCCCAGCGCCGAATAACAAGGTCCGGGCCGCGCCTGCTCAGGAGCGGCCCGACCGAAAACCTCGTTGCCGCCTGAAGTGGGCGGTGCGACGCTGGTGCACATGCCCGAATCCATCGAGGCGCTGCGCGCCCGCTACAGCGGCTACACGTGGGCACCGATCGGTATCGGTCACTCCGAAGCGCAGGTGTGGCGGCTCGAAGGACCGTCGCCGCTGTTCGCGAAGGTCGGGAACGACCTGGCGCGCGAGGCCGAGGCACTCCGCTGGCTGGCGAGCTTCGACCTCGGCGCCCCTGAACTCGTGGCCGCAGGCAGATTCGGCGACGGCCGCGACTACCTCGTCACCACGGCCGTCCCCGGCCGCTCCGGGGCAGAGCCCTGGCCCGAGTCCGATCGGGGAGCGGTAGTGGAGGCGATCGGCCGATACCTCGGCCGCTTTCACACGCTCCCGGTCGATGAATGCCCCTTCCGCGATGAGGGTGCCACCGGCGACGACCTCGTGGTCTCCCATGGCGACTTCATGCTCCCGAACGTGATCCTGGATCCCCGTACCTTGACCGTCAACGGCGTCGTCGACGTCGGCACGCTCGGCGTCGCCGAGCGCGGCCGCGACATCCATGACATGGTCTGGAGCCTCACGGCAGGCCTCAACCCGCAGTACGGCGAGGCCCACGCCGATCGGTTCCGGAAGGCGGCTGGGCGCTAGCACGTCATCCATAGCCCGGCAGGGATTTGAGGAGATCCCGGAAACTCGGACAGGGGCTGCGGAGCACGGTGCAATGAGGGTGCCGACCGGTTCGTGGACTGCCCGACGTGCTGTCCGCCGGTCCGGCGACCAGGAGGATGAGTCCAATGCGCATGTTGCTGAAGGTGCAGGTCCCGGCGGACGGTGGCAGCCAGATTCCCGAGGACGAATGGCCGAAGAAGCTGAAGGAGATCATGGAACAGCTGAAGCCGGAGGCCGCCTACTTCTCCCCGCAGGACGGCATGCGGACCATGATGATCTTCTTCGACATGAAGGAGGTGTCGATGATGCCGGTCGTCACCCAGCCCATGTTCGAGATGCTGAACGCGAAGATCTCGATCTCGCCCGCCATGAACCTCGACGACCTCATGACCGGGCTGAAGAAGGCGCAGAACAACCGCTGACCGCGCCGAAAGAGCAACGAAGGGCCCGGCCGATCGTGGCCGGGCCCTTCGCCGCACTTGTCAAAGCGTGGTCCGCCAGCTCAAGTCGACCAGGCGCACCACCGTGCCGAAGCGAGGCAGGTCGAGGTTGATCGCGGCCTCGTGTTCGGCGCCGCTCAGGGCGCTCATCGCGTCCTCGACGAACACCAGGTCGAACCCGTGGTCGGAGGCGGCCCGCGCGGTCGACTCCACCCCGAGGTTCGTCATGATCCCGGCCATCACCAGCGTCTGCGCTCCGAACTGCTTCAACACGGCATCGAGGTCAGTGCCGTAGAAGCCGCCGATCGAGCGTTTCACCACGACCGCATCTGCAACCATCGCAAGTTCCTCGGTCAGTTCGCTTCCCGGCGGCTGTTCCTCCACATTCGGGCGTTCGACTCGGATCGCCACGACTGGCGCACCCGCTTTGCGGGCGCCATCGGCAAGGGCGAGTGCGGCTTCGAGGACTTCGGCGCCTGAACGCGGCTGCATCTCCAACTGCAGCAGCCGGGGCATGAGGTCGACGATGACGACTGCGATTTGTTGGGGGTCAAGGACTGTCACGCTTTTACAGTAATCGGAGGCGGATACCTTGGCGGGCTTACTTGGCAGTACGCCGTGCATAACTGCCGACTGGAGTTGATGTGTCGCAGAACGGGAAGATCGTGTGACAGACTGCGAACAGCGACTGCCTCGAAGCCCGCTCGAATACCGGAGATTTCCAGGTCCGTGACAGCAAGCTCGGCGACTCCTCACCGACCTTCGATCTGGCTACCACTGACTTCACCGGCCTCCTCCGCGCGGCTCGCCGCAGTTGACACCTCGACATGGCGAGAGCCCGACCGCAAAGCGGCCGGGCTCTTCGCGTTCTACTCAGTCGGCGTCACGCATTCGCAGGAGCTTGCGAGCTTCGACGGTCGTAATCGCCGGTCGCTGCGCCAGCGCCGCCGCCCTCGCGGCCCGCTCGACCAGCTGAAGATTGCCGGTGACCGGCTGCCGCCTCGCGTACGAGACCGTGTCCTCCATGCCCACCCGCAGGTGCCCTCCGTGGGCCAGCGAAGCGAGCATCACCGGGAGCGTGGTGCGACCGATGCCGGTGGCCGAGAACGTGGTCCCCTCCGGCAGGTACCGGCGGACCCCCTCCGCGAAGGCCGTCACCGTAGACGCATCCCCGGCCGCGCCACCAGGCACGCCCAGCACGAAGTCGACGTGCACATGGCCGCCGAACGGCAGGCCGTGCTGATGCAGCAGCCGCTCCAGCGCGGCCAGATGCCCGAGGTCGAACAGCTCGTATTCCGGTACGACCGCCTTGTCCTGCATCCGCTTGTGCAGCTCGACGATGAACTCCCAGCGGTTCATGAACACGTCGTCGCCGAAGTTCACCGTGCCCATCGTGCAGGAGGCCATGTCCGGTTCCGCGTCGAGCACCGCGAGCCGGGCCTTCTCGCCGTCGTGGACCGAGCCGCCCGTCGAGAGCTGCACGATGAGGTCCGTCGTGTCCCGAAGGGCCGCAACGGCATCGCGCAGCCGCACCGGGTCGAGGGTCGGCCGGGTGTCGTCGCCGCGCAGGTGCACGTGGATGATCGAGGCCCCGGCCTGCTCGCATCGCTTCGCGGTGTGGACCAGCTCGTCCAGCGTCACCGGCAGCGAGGGAACCTCGGCCTTGTCGACCTCGGCCCCGGTGGGCGCCACCGTGATGAGGGTGCCGGTCATGCCACCTCCGCGGCCTCGTCCTGGCGGGCCACGGCCAGCCGCGACTTCGCGGCCGCCGCGTTGCCGTCCTCTTTGGCGCGTACCGGCGGGTGCATGTTCGCCCACCACTGCTGTCCCGCTTTGGGAAGCGTGTCGATCGGGTCGTAGAACGGATACCGGCGGGTGAGCGCGTCCGGGTCGTCGGCCTCGATCGACGTCCGGTAGTTCTTGGTCCAGTAGGAGATGCCCAGCTCGCGGTCGTACTCGGAGAGCTGGTGGACCCACCGCTTGCCGACCATCGGCACGTCGCAGATGATGCGCGGCGTCGCATACCCGGGCAGGTAGCCCATGATCGCGGTCTGCAGCTCCTGCGCCTGCGCGACCGAAGTGCGCCAGTGCTCGGCGTTCGGGATCATGTCGCACATGTAGAAGTAGTACGGCAGGATGTTCGCCTCGCCCTGCAGCGCGAAGCACAGGTCGAGCAGGTCGGCTTGCGTGTCGTTGACGCCGCGCATGAGCACGCCCTGGTTGCGCACGTCGCGCACGCCGGCGTCGAGCATCGCCGCCGCGGCGCGCGCCACGGTCGGGGTCACCGAGTTGACGTGGTTGATGTGGGTGTGGATCGCGAGGTTGACGCCCTGTCCGGCGGCGCGCTTGGCGACGCGGGCCATGCCGTCGACGATCTCCTCCTGCAGCCAGTGCTGCGGGAGGCCCATCAAAGCCTTGGTGGCCAGGCGGATGTCGCGGATGGTCTCCACGTCGAGGAGCCGGTCGAGGAACCGTTCGAGCTGCTTCCACGGCAGGTTCGCGACGTCGCCGCCCGAGACGACCACGTCCCGCACGCCCGGGTGCGCCTCGAGGTATTCGAGGATCGCGGTCTGCCGGTCGACCGGCTTCAGCGCGAGCCGCCGCTTGTCCACTGTCGGGGTCGAGTTGCCGACGAGGTCCATGCGGGTGCAGTGCCCGCAGTACTGAGGGCAGGTCGAGAGCAGCTCGGCGAGGACCTTCGTCGGGTACCGGTGGGTGAGCCCTTCGACGGCCCACATGTCGTGCTCGTGGAGGGAGTCGCGGGTCGCGAACGGGTGCGAGGGCCAGTCGGGGTGCCGGTCGGAGGCGACCGGCAGCATGTACCGGCGCACCGGGTCGGCGTGGAACGCGTCGGTCCAGGAACCGGCGGCGGTCTCCTCGATCGCAGGGGCCATCGTGTTGAGCATCTGCGGCGGGAGCAGCATCGACATGGTCGCCGAATGCGCCATGTCCTGCGCGAGGTCCTCGTAGAACGACTCGTGGAGCCGGTCGCCGACGACCTCCCGGAGCTGCTTGACGTTCTTGACGCATTGCGCGCGCTGCCACTGCGCCGAGGCCCAGTCCGCCTCGGTCACGTCCGCCCAGCCGGGGAACCGGGTCCAGTCCGGTTCTTCCAGCCTGCGCCGCCGGTACTGGTAAGGCTGCTCGATCACGGGCACCCTCGGCGACGCTTGCGAGCCGTAAACGGGCGCAGTGTCTCCCGTTGGTCGATCCGACACCTTCTCACCTCCATGTCCGGGCTGTTGGCCCGGGAAACCTCGCAGACGGGGATGACCGTCCTTGTGACGAGGATAACCTTCCGTTACTGTTGTGCGCTAGGTCCCGCATATTGAGACTCTATAAAAACTCTGCTACCAAGAAGGGCGGCAACGATGTCGACAGGCTCACCGGTCGGATCGCACCGAGTCGTCAGCCCCGCCGGAGCGCTGCCACAAGCAGCGGACCGGCTCGACCCCGACCCCGGCATCGCCGACGACGAGGTCCGCATCAGCGTCGAACGCCTCAACCTCGACGCGGCCTCCTACCGGCAGCTCCACACCGCCCACGGCGGCGACGGCGAGGCCGTCCGCGCCGAAGTGCGCGCCATCATCGAGCGGCGCGGCAAGATGCACAACCCCGTCACCGGCTCCGGCGGCATGCTCATCGGCACCGTCGAAGAAGTCGGCCCCCGCTCGCCGCTCGGGCTCAAAGCGGGACAGAAGGTCGCCACCCTCGTCTCCCTGACCCTTACCCCGCTGCACATAGATGACGGATTGGCGCGCTGGGACGGCAAGTCCGAGCAGGTTCCGACCAGCGGCCACGCAATCCTCTTCGGCCGCTCCATCGCGGCCGTGCTCCCCCCGGACCTGCCCGAGCACCTCGCGCTGGCCGTCCTCGACGTATGCGGCGCGCCCGCGCTCGTCCGCAGGGTCGTCGCCCGCCGCGCGTCCGCCGAGACCACCGTCGCCGTCCTCGGCGCCGCCGGGAAGTCCGGATCGCTCTCCCTCGCCGCCGCGCGGGACGCCGGCGCCGCGACCGTGGTCGCCGTCGTCCGCGACGAGATCGAAGACGCCTGCCTGCGCGGCTCCGGCCTCGCCGACGAGATCGTCATCGCCGACGCCACCGACCCGCTCCGGCTCGCCAAGAAGGTCGAGCACGCCCTCGACGGCCGTGGCGCCGACGTCACCGTCGTCTGCGTCGACGTGCCCGGCTGCGAACACGGCGCGATCCTCTCGACCGCCACCGGCGGCACCGTCGTCTTCTTCTCCATGGCCACCTCCTTCACGGCCGCCGCGCTCGGTGCCGAAGGGCTCGCCGCCGACGTCGAGATGCTCATCGGCAACGGGTACGTCCCCGGCCACGCCGACTACGCCCTCGACCTCCTCAGGGCGAACCCGCACCTGAAGGACCTGTTCATCGACCGGGTAGGGGAGGAGACCGAATGACCGCCGAACTCCCGCTCGACCCCGCCGTCGTCGCCCGCGCCCGCCGCCTCGCCGCGAAGGCCGCCCAACCCGTCGTCGACCTGGCCCGCAGCCACACCACGGTCTCCGTCGAGCGGGCCACGCTCCGCCTCGCGGGCCTCACCGGCGCCGACCCCGACGGCATCCCGTGGGTCAACCGCCTCGCCGACGCCGTCCAGGAACAGGTCGGCATCGACCACGGCATCGCCCTCCCGGTCTTCCACGCGCTCAAGGACTACCCGGACCTCGACCGCCTCGCCCACGCCGCGGCGGCCGACGGCGTCCGCTTCACCCTCCCCGAAGGCCATGCCGCCGAGACCGCCCGCGAACACGCCCGCGCCGCCGTCCTCCACGGCTTCGACCGCATCGACCGGTCGCGAAGCAGGAGGGACGAACTCGTCGCCGAGATCGGCGACCCGCCCCAGCGGCCCTGGATCTACCTCATCGTCGCCACCGGCGACATCTACGAGGACATCCCTCAGGCCCAGGCCGCAGCCAAAGCCGGTGCGGACGTCATCGCCGTCATCCGCTCCACCGGGCAGTCCCTTCTGGACTACGTTCCCGAAGGCGCCACCCGCGAGGGCTTCGCCGGCACCTACGCCACCGGGGAGAACTTCCGGCTCATGCGCGCCGCCCTCGACGAGACCTCCCGCGAGGTCGGCCGCTACATCCGCCTCACCAACTACGCGTCCGGGCTCTGCATGCCCGAGATCGCCGCGCTGGCGGGGATGCACCGGCTCGACATGATGCTCAACGACTCGATGTACGGCATCCTGTTCCGCGACATCAACCCGATCCGCACCTTTGTGGACCAGCGTTTCAGCCGCCAGGTGCACGCCCGCGCCGGGATCATCATCAACACCGGCGAGGACAACTACCTGACCACGGCCGACGCGGTCGACGCCGCCCACACGGTCACCGTCTCGCAGCTGCTCAACGAGCGCTTCGCCCACGAGGCCGGGCTCCCCGACCCGCTGCTCGGCCTCGGGCACGCGTTCGAGATCAATCCCGAGGTGCCCGAGTCGTTCCGGCTCGAACTCGCGCACGCCCTCCTGGCCCGCCAGCTGTTCCCCGACGCGCCGCTGAAGTGGATGCCGCCGACCAAGCACATGACCGGCGACGTCTTCCGAGGGAACCTCCTCGACGGGTTCTTCAACCTCGCCGGGGTCATGACCGGGCAGTCGATCCTCTTGGTGGGCATGATGACCGAAGCGGTCGTCACGCCCTGGCTCTCCGACCGGGACATCGCGCTCCAGAACGTGCGGTACGTGCTCAACGCCTGCGCCGGGCTCGCCGAGGACTTCCATCCGCCTAAGGACGGCTTCATCGCCAACCGCGCCAACCAGGTGCTCGGCGAGGCCGTAGACCTGCTCGAGAAGATCGTGGACGACGGCCTGCTCAACGCCATCGCCGACGGCACGTTCGGCATCATGAAGCGCCCGGCCGACGGCGGCCGCGGCCTCGACGGCGTGGCGAAGCGCGCCGAGGACTACTGGAATCCGGCAACCGAGGAACTGGACAGGACCAGCCCCGATCAGGACGCCGAGCCGATGGAGGCCGCCCGATGAGCCGGATCATCAGGCCCTACGGGGACACCACCGGCGACGGCATGGTGCAGCTCTCCTTCACCCTGCCCGTCCCGCACGACAAGCGCGCCGAGGGCGCGGCCCTCCAGCTCGCCGCCAAGATGGGCCTCGACGGCGCGATGCTCGTGCACGCCAAGGGCATCGGCGAGGGCTACACGTTCTTCGTCGTCTACGGCGCGTCCACGCACCTCGTCAACCTCGACGAGGTCAAAGTGGTCGAGAAGGACTACCCGCACCTCAGTCCCAAGGAGGTCAACGACGCCATCCGCGAGCGGCTCGGCCGCAAGCTCTGCGTCGTGGGCGCCTGCATCGGCACCGACGCGCACACCGTCGGCATCGACGCGATCCTCAACATCAAAGGCGTGGCGGGGGAGAAGGGCCTGGAGTACTACCGCGAGCTCCGCGTCGTCAACCTCGGCGCGCAGGTCGCCGTGCCCGACCTGGTGAACCGGGCGGTCGACGAGGAGGCGGACGCGGTGCTCGTGAGCCAGGTCGTGACCCAGAAGGACGCCCACCTGCACAACACCCGCGAGATGGCGGCGGCCTTCCGCGAGGCCCTGCCGCCGGGCCGCCGCCCGCTGCTCGTCGTCGGCGGTCCCCGCTTCGACGAGGGCGCGGCGACCGAGCTCGGCGTGGACCGCATCTTCACCCGCGGCACCACGCCGTCCGACGTGGCCTCCTATCTCGTCCACCGGCTCGTGACCAGCAGAGAGGACGCAGCATGACCGACCACAACGGCACCACGGTCACCCACCGCCGCTACATTCCCTACGGCCACGCGCACTACGGCGGGAACCTCGTCGACGGCGCCTACGGGCTCGGCCTGTTCGGCGATGTCGCCACCGAGCTGTGCATCCTCACCGACGGCGACGAGGGCCTGTTCGCCTCCTATGCGGACGTCCAGTTCAAAGCCCCCGTGAAAGCCGGAGACGTCGTGGAGGCCACCGCCACCGTGGTCCGCACGGGCCGCCGCAGCCGCACCGTCGAGTTCACGCTCATGGTCGTCTGCCGCGC
This sequence comes from Glycomyces luteolus, assembly GCF_027622875.1. GTDB lineage: Bacteria > Actinomycetota > Actinomycetes > Mycobacteriales > Micromonosporaceae > Glycomyces > Glycomyces luteolus. The sequence continues at coordinate 315,357 of NZ_JAPZVP010000005.1, forward strand.
CGACCCGGAACGCGGCGACTCGGCCGCGGTCGTCCTCGACGTGCCGATCATCGCCACCACCGCGACTGGCACCGTGGTCGTCCCGTGATCGCAGCCGTCGTCTGCGTCGACGTCGGATCGACCTACACCAAGGCCGCCGCCGTCGACGCGGACACCGGCGCGCTCCTCGGCACGGCCTCGCGCCCGACCACGATCGGCACCGACGTCATGGAGGGCCTCCGCGCCGCCGCCGACGAGGCGACCCCGAAGGGCGCCAAAGTGGTCGACACGCTCGTCTGCTCCTCGGCCGGCGGAGGCCTGCGGCTCGCCGTGATCGGCAATGAGCCGCTGGTCACCGCCCGCGCCGCCTACCGGGCCGGGCTCAGCGCCGGGGCCCGCATCATGGACGTGCGCGCCGGGGCCCTCACGGCGGGCGACTTCGTGGAGCTCGCCGGGTCTCGGCCCGACGTGATCCTCCTTGCCGGAGGCACTGACGGCGGCGACGAGACCGCCCTGCGCGCCCATGCGGCGGCGCTCGCCGAGTCCGGCTCCCGCACGCCGGTCGTCCTGGCGGGCAACGCGGACGCCGCTGACGACGTCGCCGCGCTCCTGACCGGTGCAGGGATCGACACGACCCGCGTCGCGAACGTCCTGCCGCGCATCGGCGTCCTCAACCCCGTGCCAGCCCGCACCGCGCTTCGTGAGGTGTTCCTCCGCCACGTGATCGCCGGGAAGCACCTCTCCGCCAGCGCCGACTTCACCCGCATGGTCAAGGCCGCCACGCCCGACGCGGTGCTCACCGGGGTGGAACTGCTCGCCGAGGCCACGGGCGCGGACCTGCTCGCGGTCGATGTCGGCGGCGCGACCACCGACGTCTACTCGGTGCTCACCCCCGACGCCGAGCGCGAGGGCCCGCGCGCCGAGGTGGCCGGGACCGCTTGGCGCTCAAGGACCGTCGAAGGCGACCTCGGCGTCCGCCACACCGCCGTCGGCATCACCGAAGCCGCCGATGAAGAGGACCTCGCCACCAGTTGGGGCCTGCCGGAAGCCGCTCGACTGCGCGCCGCGAACCCCGGGTTCAAGCCCTCCGACCCCGCCGACGACGCGGAGCTGAGCGCTCTCGCCGCCCGGATCGCGGTGCGCCGCCACGCGCGCGGGGAGCGGATCGGGGGCCCGACCGAGCCGCTTCGCGGCGGCAAGGACCTCGCGGCCGTGAGTCTCGTCGTCGGCTCCGGCGGTGTCCTGCGCCGCGATCCCGAGGCCGCCGTGTGGCTGCGCGAGGCGGTCGGCGCCGACACCTCCGGGGGCGTCCGGCCCCCCAAGGACGCCCGCTTCGTGATCGACGCGGACTACCGGCTGGCCCCTGCCGGGCTCCTCGCCGCGAACGGCCACCGCGGTGCCGCAATAGGACTCCTCGAGTCCACTTCGTTCTGATCTGAGGCAACCGCTCGCCCTCCTTGAGGCGTAACAGTGTCGACATCCCCTCAACACCTTGCAAGCCAACGAAAGGCGACCATGGAACGACGCGATGTAATCAAGCTCGGGGCCGCAGTGACCGCCGGCAGTGCCGTCCTCGGCTCCGCCTCCGCCGCGCACGCGGAGCAGTCCACCACGCAGGCCGCCGTCACGCCGGCCTCGCAGATCAAGGCGGTCTGGGACACCGAGACCGCCAAGGCCGGCGGCACCTGGCAGGGCTATGTGACCCTCCTGAACGGCACCGGCGCGCCCGTCGTGGCCGTCAACAAGAGCTCCACGAGCATTCAGACCGCCGCGAGCATCAACAAGCTCGGCATCGCGCTCGGCGTGCTCGACAAGATCGACCGCGGCGAACTCGCCCTGGACGACCGCATCACCCTCACCCCGGACATCATCCTCACCGGCTCCGGGTTCTACTTCCACCAGACCACGTACGGCGACGAGATCACCGTCGCGAACGTCCTGGTCGCCATGCTTCTGACCTCGGACAACACCTCGGTGCGGCTGTGCGGCCTGGTCTGCCCGCCCGCCGAGATCAACGAGACCCTGGCGGCCAAGGGCTTCAACGACACGCGCGTCATCCCCAACCCGGCCAACCCGAACCGCATGTGGCTCGGCAACACCACCACGTTCGAGACGAACGACCTGCTCACCCGCCTCGCCAAGGGGGAGCTGCTCTCCGCGAAGCGCACCAGCTTCTTCCTCAACGTCCTGAAGGGTCTCAGCGGCTACCACGACGGGTTCCGCCGCAACATGTCCTCGGCCGAACGCGCCCGCATCGCCATGAAGTACGGCGCGGACGACGCCACCCGCAGCGAGTCCGGCGTGGTCTACAGCGCGTCGGGCGCCCCGGCCCTCGTCTACTCGTTCATGGCCCAGTACACCGACCACTGGGGCAACTACGGCGCGACCCACCCGGCCGTGCAGGCCCACGCCGTCATGGGCCGCAAGATGTTCGACATCGTCAACGCGGCGGGCGCGGCCGCCTCGGACGCGGTGACCCTCGAAGTGGAGCAGGAAGCCCTCAACGGCGGCCTGACCCAGTAAGCAGATAGGCGGAGTCCCCGGGGCGCGCCGCCCGGGGGCCCCCCCGGGGGCACCCCGAGGCCCCCCGGA
>NZ_JAPZVP010000005.1:317937-349456 GCF_027622875.1 Glycomyces luteolus
GGGCGCCGCCCCCCGTTACGCCCAGGGGGGCCGCCCCGCCCCCCCCCCCCCCGCCCCCCCCCCGTCTGCAACCGTTAGCCACCGTGCAGCCCTTGCTCACCGGCTCGCTACGATCCGTTCACCGCGCGCCGCGAGAGTGTTGCTCGCAATCAGTTCCCGCGGCGCCGCCCCCGAGACCGCGAGGTTTGGCCCACCGCACTGAAACGAGCACGACATGCCAGGACAACAGCACACCATCGGCCGCCGCGCGCTCCTCGCCGGCTCCGCCGGAATCGCCGCCGCAGCGGTCATCCCCGAACCGGCCGCCGGCAGCGGGACCACTAGCGCGCTCCAGTCCACAGTAGAATCGATTGCCCCCGAGGCACCCCGCACCCAGTGGGCCCAGTACACCGGCCCCGCGTTCGTCGACACGTACGGCACCAACACGGTCGAGAACCTCACCCCCGAGAGCAACGCGGCCGTCCGCATCCTCAGCGGCTTCCAGGACCTGTGGCAGACCGGCTCGGCATGGAACAACGGCACCGTGCTCGACGAGGACGTCCTCGAAGCGAACCTGGAGTACAGCGCCGAGGTCACCGGCGCCCGCACTCCCGCAGAATCCAAGCAGGCCTACATCTTCGACCGCCAGCACCAGAGCTACAGCGCCATCGGCGGCCTCGGCCCGCTCGAAGCCCTCTACAAGGCCGGCGCGAAGGCCGTCACCGCCATCACCGGTGCCCCCGACGGCATCCCCGCCGACAAGATCAGCGACGCGCTCCCGCCCGACGCCCCCGCCGGTTCGGCGATCGGCCCCGGCGCGACCGACTCCGAGCTCGGCAAAGTCGCGCTCCTGGTGAACACGGTCCGAGGGAACAACACCTCCTCGAACCCGAGCAAGCTCGCCTACCAGTACCCGCGTCCGTGGCGCATGAACCGCGCCAGCGAAGTCGTCGAGACCGGCGGCATCCCCGTCCTCGGCGTCCCCGTCTACGAGTCGGAGGTCGCGGCCGCCCCCGAGCTGCTGCGCCAGCGCTCCACCACCCCCGCCGACGACGGCGGATTCCCCTCGGGCCACACCAACGCCGCCTGGCTCGCCGGGCTCGCGCTCGCCTACGCGGTGCCCGAACGGTTCCAGGAACTGCTGATGCGCGCCTCGGACACCTCGCACTCGCGCATCATGGCCGGCATGCACAGCGCGGTCGACGTCGTGGGCGGCCGCATCCTCGGCACCGCTCTCGCCGCCGCCGTCCTCCACAACCCGGCGACCGCCCAGATCAAGGCCGAGGCCCGCGCGCAGGCGCTGGCGTACTTCACCGAGAAGACCGGCGTCTCCGCCGACGAGCTCTATGCCTACGCGCACCGGGAGGCCCCCGACACCGACGAGTACGCCGACATCGAGGCGAATCGGGCCCGCTTCGCCGAGCGTCTCACCTACATCCTCGAACGCGACGGCTCCGACACCGCCATGACCGTCCCCAAGGGCGCCGAGGTGCTCCTGGAGACCCGCCTGCCCTACCTCAGCGCCGACCAGCGCCGCGAGGTCTTGCGCACCACCGCCCTCAAGGCCGGGTACCCGATCCTCGACGGTCCGGAGCAGTGGGGCCGCCTCGACTACTTCACCGCCGCGGACGGGTACGGCCGCTTCGACGCGGACCTCACCGTCACCATGGACGCCGCGTCCGGCGGCTTCCACGCCGCCGACACGTGGCGCAATGACATCGGCGGCACCGGGAAGCTCACCAAGGCAGGGACCGGCTCGCTGACCCTCGCCGGCGACAACTCCTTCTCCGGCGGTGTGGCGCTCCAGCAGGGCACCCTGCGGGCCGTATCGGCGAACGCCTTCGGCAAGGGCGGTGTCACCGTCGCCGGCGGCCGGCTTATCGTCGACACCGCGCAGCTCGAACTGCGGGCGCTCGCCTTGGCGAACTCGACCCTCCAGATCGTGCTGAACGACGGCGGCGAGCCCGCCGTGGAGGCCTCCAAGAAGGTCACCCTCGACTCGAGTTCGGCCCTCAAGATCACGCTCGACCCGCAGCGCCCGCCGACGACCGGCGTGGACCTCCCGGTCGTCAAGGCCCAGGAGGTCAAGGGCCAGTTCGCTTCGGTGGAACTCGACCTTCCCGGCTACATCGCGACGGTCGAGTACGAGAAGAAGCGCGTCAACGTCCGCATCGACGCCGCCTGACCCGAGACCGCCCCGGCCGCCCGGCGGCCGGGGCTTCGGCGTCCCCAGGATCTCGCTCCGATTGACTCCCGTTTCCCGACCGGCCGCCTCTAAATCGATGTACGTCCATGTATTGGTTGCGTGAAACCCTTGTCTTCCAGCGAATCGGCACCGGATACTGGGATTCGTTCCAGTACGTTCACGGGACATCGATCCATCGTCACACCCTCATGACGACTAGGGCCCCTCACCCCTGGGAGTTCGTCGACGCCGACTGATGCGCCGTATCCCGGGACGCCGCCGCGCGTCGCCGGGCGACACCCCAAGGAGGCCGATCATGCGAAGTCGCATGAGAACGCTCATCGCCACCCTGTCCGCCTTCCTCCTCGCCGTCGGCACCGCTGTCGCGGTGCTCGGCGTCGCTGCGTCACCTGCGCAGGCGCAGACCTGCAACGGCTACGTCGCGCTGACCTTCGACGACGGGCCCCGCTCGACCACCACCACCCGGCTCCTGAACACCCTGACCTCCAACGGCCTGCGCGCCACCATGTTCAACGTCGGGCGCGAGGTCGCCAACAATCCCGCGCTCGCCCGCGCCCAGGTGAACGCCGGCATGTGGATCGCCAACCACACCCAGACCCACACCGACCTGACCAAGCTGAACTCCTCCCAGATCGCCCAGGAGATCTCCGCCGCCCAGCAAGCGATCCGGCAGGCCACCGGCGTCACCCCCGCCCTGTTCCGGCCGCCGTACGGGGCCACGAACGCCACCGTCAAGTCCATCGCGAACCAGCAGGGGCTCACCGAGATCCTCTGGACTGTCGACTCCTTCGACTGGAACTACGACACCACCAGCGCGCAGATCGTGCAGAACGTGCGCAACGTCCAGAATGGCGGCGTCGTCCTCATGCACGACCTCTACCAGAGCACGATCGACGCGATCCCGCAGATCGCCGCCGACCTGCGCTCGCGCGGGTTGTGCACCGGGATGATCTCCCCGAGCACCGGCCGCGCCGTCGCCCCCGACGGCACCGGCAGTGGTGCCTGGACCGACTCGCTGCGCAGCAACTCCGCGGGCAAGTGCATCGACGTGCCCGGCTTCAACTCCGCCAACGGCACGAAAGTCCAGCTCTACACCTGCAACGACGGATCGAACCAGCAGTTCACCTTCACCGCGGCGCAGGAGCTGCGCGTCCTCGGCAAATGCCTCGAAACGCCTTCAGGGAGCAACGGCGCGCAACTGCAGATCAACGCATGCAGCAACGCCTCGAATCAAAAGTGGACGTTCAACTCCGACGGGTCGATCCGCAGCGCCGGGTACGCGAACATGTGCCTGGACGTCTACAGCTCCTCCGACGGCGCCCCCGTCCAGCTCTACAGCTGCTGGGGCGGCAACAACCAGAAGTGGACCCGCGTCTGACGGGAGCCATGGAACGGTGACCTCCGGTCGGCCGACGAGCCGGCCGGAGGGGCCTGATCCCCACAAATTCAAGCCCGTACATTTGTACGATTGAATTTGGAGATCCGGGCGCAAGTCTCCATAGGCTTCAAGGCACTCATTCGAAAGGAAGACCATGAGCGCCAACGAAGTCCTCGCCTACTACACCCAGCCCGGCCCACTCTCCGACGCCGGAGACCACCGCACGGACCTGCTCGCCCTCCCCACCGAACCCCGCGAACTCCTCGCCGCAGTCCAAGGACTCCTGGTGCACCAGGCACTCACCGGCCTCTACGGCTTCGACCTCGCCGAACACCAGCGCGAGACCGCCCACGTCCGCGCCGCCGACCGCATCCTCGCCCAGATCCTCGACGACGACCAGCGGCCCCTCACCGACCCGCGCGACCCGAAGCACCGCTTCGCGTGCACCTGCCGCACCTTCACCCTCGTCACCGTCGCCGCCCTCCGCGCCCACGGCGTCCCCGCCCGTGCCCGCTGTGGCTTCCTCCACTACGCCCCGGACGCCGACTGGTACATCGACCACTGGGTCGCCGAGTACTGGGACGGCGAACGCTGGATCCTCTCCGACGCCCAGATGGACCCGATCCAGGTCAAGGAGTTCGGCCTCGACTTCGACCCCGCCGACGTCCCCCGCGACAAGTTCGTCGTCGCCGGTCAAGCCTGGATCGCCTACCGCGCAGGCGAACTCGACGCCGACAAATGCGGCCTCCCCGGCATCCCCGGTGAAAGCGGGCCCTGGTGGATCGCCGCGAACCTCGTCCGCGACGCCGCCGCCCTGTCCAACATGGAACTGCTGCCCTGGGACGTCTGGGGGCGCATCCCCGAACCCGAAGACGAGATCGACGCGGACCTGACCGCCCTCTTCGACGACCTCGCCGCCGTCACCGTCGACCCAAGAACCGCCGCCGACGTCCGCGCCCGATACGAGACCGACGACCGCATCCGCGTACCCGACCAGGTTCGCAATGCCGTCCGCCAGAGCACGGAACCGGTCATCCCGGTCGACTGACCCCTCCGTGCTGTACGGTTCGGTGCGTATCCCACACAAAAGGAGTGACCAACAGTGGACGTGGAGCGCACCGAGCTGCCCGGAATCGGAGTGCGGTTCGAATTCGAAACCAAACGCCATGTGCGCCTAGGCATCGTCGCCCACCGCGAGGGCCGCCGCGACTTCATCATCTACGACCCCGACGACCCCGACTCGATGCTCGACTGCATCGTCTTCTCCGCCGACGAATCCGCTGCGATCGGCGAACTCCTCGGCGGCGCCCGCATCGTCGAGAAACTCAACCGGCTGCACCACGAGATCGACAACCTCGTCTCGCGCCAGATCAAGGTCGACGCCACCAGCCCCTACGCCGAACACCCGCTCGGGGACACCCGCGCCCGCACCCGCACCGGCGCTTCCATCGTCGCGATCGTCCGCGCCGACGGCGTCGAGACCGGCCCGCCCCCCTCCGCGATCCTCCACGTCGGCGACCGCCTCGTGACCATCGGAACGCAAGAGGCCGTCGACGCCGTCGACCGGATCCTGCGCGGACTCGAATAATGCACGGGACCGTCGCGCTTCTCCTTGAGCTCGGCCTCCTCATCGGAGCCCTCGGTCTGCTCGGAGCCATCGCCGGCAAGTTCGGCATCTCCGCCATCCCCCTCTACCTCCTCGCCGGCCTCGCCTTCGGGCACGGCGGCATCTACGAGATGCACGCCATCACCGGCTTCCTCGACGTCGGCGCCGAAGTGGGCGTCGTCCTGCTCCTGTTCACCCTCGGCCTCGAATACACGCCGCGCGAACTGCTCGGCACCATGAGGACCTCGTGGCTCGGCGCCGTGGTCGACCTCGTCCTCAACGCCACACCCGGCGTGATCTGCGCGCTCCTGCTCGGCTGGGGGCCCGCCGCCGCCGTCGTCTTCGGCGGCGTCACCTACGTGTCCTCCTCCGGCATCATCGCGAAGGTCCTCACCGACCTCGGCTGGCTCGGCAACCGCGAAACGCCCACCATCCTCGCGCTCCTCGTCGCCGAGGACATGATCATGGCGCTCTACCTGCCGATCCTCACCACGATCCTGGCCGGGCTCGCGTTCGCGCAGGCCGCCATCGGCCTCGGCGTCGCCCTCCTGGCGGTCGCCGCCGCCTTCCTCATCGCCTCCCGCTTCGGCGGGCTGCTCTCGCGCTTCCTCGCCTCGCCCAACGACGAGATCCTCATGCTCAAAGTCATGGGCATCGTCCTCGTCGTCGCCGGGCTCGCCGAGCAAGTGCACGTCTCGGCCGCCGTCGGCGCATTCATCGTCGGCATGGCCCTCTCCGGTGAAGTCTCACGCCAAGCCGAAGAGACACTCGAACCGCTCAAGAACCTGTTCGCGGCCGTCTTCTTCGTCAACTTCGGGCTCGAGACCGACCCGGGGGCGCTGCCACCGGTGCTCCCGGTCGCGATCGCGCTGGCGGTCGTCACCATCGCGACGAAGTTCGCCACCGGCTGGTGGGCGGCCGGCCACGCCGGCTCCGCCTTCACCGGCAAGCTCCGCGCCGGACTCGTGCTCCTGCCGCGCGGCGAGTTCTCGATCGTCATCGCCGGACTCGGCGTCACCGCCGGACTCGACCCCGCGCTCGGATCCGTCGCCGCCGCGTACGTGCTGATCCTGGCCGCCATCGGCCCGCTCGCACCGCGCCTCGCGGGACCGATCGTCGCCAAGCGCCGCAAGAAGAACCGCGCGAGACGCCTAGCGCAGGCCGCCACGTAGCGCTTCCGTGGCGGGAGTGCGCGGCACCGGAGCACCCGCTGTGCCAGGGCCGGCGGAGCCGGGTTGCACTCTTCACTCCCGCCACCGCACACGCCGAACCGTTATACCGGCTTGATAGAACTCATAGATGGCTGAAACCGCGAACCCGCCCCGCCCGCAAGACGAGGTCGTCGACATCGCGCGCGACCTCATCCGCATCGACACCACCAACACCGGCGACAACGCGACCGCCAAGGGCGAACGCGCCGCCGCCGAGTACGTCGCGGAGAAGCTCGCCGAGGTCGGCCTCGAACCGAAGATCTACGAATCGGCGCCCGGCCGCGCCTCGGTCGCCTGCCGCTACCCCGGCGCCGACGCCACCCGCGGCGCCCTCCTGCTCCACGGCCACCTCGACGTCGTCCCCGCCGAACCCGACGAGTGGACCGTCCACCCCTTCTCCGGCGAGATCAAGGACGGCTACCTCTTCGGCCGCGGCGCCGTCGACATGAAGGACTTCGACGCGATGCTCCTCGCCCTCGTGCGCGACTGGAAGCGCCGCGGCAAGGTCCCCCCGCGCGACCTCGTCCTCCTCTTCACCGCCGACGAAGAAGCCGGCTCCGACTACGGCGCCCGCTTCATGGTCGAGCAGCACCCCGAGGTATTCGAAGGCGTCACCGAAGCGGTCGGCGAGGTCGGCGGCTTCTCCATGACCCTCCCGGGCGACCTGCGCGTCTACGTGGTCCAGACCGCCGAGAAGGGCCTCGACTGGCTCCGCCTGCGCGCCACCGGCCGCCCCGGGCACGGTTCCATGCTCCACGACGACAACGCCGTCACCCGCCTCACCCGCGCGGTCGCCAACATCGGCCAGCACGAGTTCCCCGTCGAGATGACCCCCACGGTCCGCCAGTTCCTCGAATCCGTCTCGGAGCTGACCGGCATCGGATTCGACCCGGACAACCCCGACGAGACGGTCGCCAAACTCGGCCCGGTCGCCCGCCTCATCGGCGCGACCCTCCGCAACACCGCCAACCCCACCCGCCTCAACGCGGGCTACAAGACCAACGTCATCCCCTCGAGCGCCGACGCCGTCATCGACTGCCGCTCGCTCCCGGGCCGCAACGACGAACTCGAAGCCGTCCTCCGCGAACTCGCCGGCGACGGCATCGACTTCGAATACGAGATCCGCCAGCCCGGATACGAGACCTCCTTCGACGGCGTCCTCGTCGACGCCATGGCCGAAGCGATCCGCCAGGCCGACCCCGGCGCCCGCACCGTCCCGTACATGCTCTCGGGCGGCACCGACGCCAAGGCCTTCGCCACCCTCGGCATCCGCTGCTTCGGCTTCGCGCCGCTCAAGCTCCCCGCCGACCTCGACTTCACCGCCCTCTTCCACGGCATCGACGAGCGCGTCCCGCTCGACGGCCTCAAGTTCGGCGTCGACGTCATGGACCGGTTCATCTCACAGGCATAGCATTACCCAGACCTGACGAGAACCCAACGGGCCCTAACGCAGTGAGCGCACTCACCGCTTTAGGGCCCGTCGTTCCGTAGACGCCCTGCCGAAACCGGCGCTACAATCGGACGCGATGTTGATTTTCCTTTAGAAAGCAGCCAGGCCACCGCGTAGAGCAGAGCTCCGCGACGGCCGCCAAGGCACGCATCGCAATCCATGAAGCCAAGAGCGCTTCTCGCGTGCCGCCCATCCGCATTTCCCTCGCGAACGACTGCTTTCTGGAGGCGCGCATGTTCCGCCACGCCCAACTGACCCTTGTAGACATCACCAAGCGCTACGCCGACCACCTCGTCCTCGACCGTGTCAGCTTCACCGTCAAACCGGGGGAGAAGCTCGGCATCATCGGCGACAACGGATCCGGCAAATCCACCCTGCTCAGGCTCCTCGCCGCCGTCGAGGAGCCCGACAACGGCGACCTCGCCGTCACCTCCCCGGGAGGCATCGGCTACCTGCCGCAGCAACTCGACCTGCCCGAACAGGACACGGTCGCCGACGCGATCGACCTTGCGCTGGCAGACCTGCGCGACATCGAGCAGGCGATGCGAGCTGCCGAACAGCAGATGGCCGACGGCGACGAAACCGCAGGCGAGCGCTACGCCGAGCTCATGTCGCACTTCGAATCCCGCGAAGGCTGGGAAGCCGATGTGCGAGTCGACCGGGCACTGGAAGTCCTCGGGCTGCCGGGCCTCGACCGAGACCGTCCCCTGGGGACGCTCTCAGGCGGCGAGCGCTCGCGGCTGATGCTGGCGGCGACCCTCGCGGCCAGGCCCGCGCTGCTGCTGCTCGACGAACCGTCGAACGACCTCGACGACAACGCCGTCACCTGGCTGGAGGCGCAACTGCGCGACTGGCCCGGAACAGTGGTCGCCGTGACCCATGACAGGGCCTTCCTCGAGGCCATCACCACGACGATGCTCGAAGTGGCCGACCGAAAGGCCCGCCGATACGGCAACGGCTACACCGGCTACCTCACTGCGAAGGAGACCGAACGACAGCAAGCGGAAGAGGCCTACGAGTCCTGGAAGACCGAAGTAGAACGCCAGCAAGGCATCGTGGACCACAACGCAGGCCGCATGGCGGCGATCCCGAGAAAGCTTCCGATGGCCAACATGTCGACGGGCGCTTTCCGGGCGAGGAACCGAGACCACGGCGCGGGCAGCCGCATCAGAGTCGCGAAGCAGATGCTCGAACGGCTGCGCGCCGCGCCGGTTCCGCAACCGCCCGAGCCGATGCGTTTTGAAGCGGCCGTGGCCACCACCGAGGCGGCGATCGCGGCCCCGGCCCTGACGCTCAAGGGCATCCGCGTGGGTGATCGTCTCAAGGTCGATGGACTGTCCATCGCCCAGGGCGAGCGCATGCTCGTGACGGGCCCGAACGGCGCGGGCAAGACCACGCTGATGCGGGTCCTCGCCGGCGAACTCGAACCCGACGAGGGAACGGTCGACCGCACTGGAGCGATCGGCCACCTGCGTCAGTTGGCCGGTCCGGGTTCTGGGCGGCAGTCGGTACTGCGGGCCTTCGCCGAAGGCCGCGTCGGCACGCTCGAAGAGCACGCCGAAGCACTGGACCGCCTGGGCCTGTTCACCCACGACCAGTTCGGCACGCCGGTGGCGGCCCTGTCGGTGGGCCAGCGCCGCCGCCTCGAACTGGCCAGGCTCGTATCGAGGCCGGTCGACGTCCTGCTCCTGGACGAGCCGACCAACCACCTGTCCCCGCTGCTGGCCGAACAACTCCAGGAAGCCCTGGTCGACTACGAGGGAACAGTGATCCTGGTCAGCCACGACCGCCGCCTCCGCGAGTCCTTCCAAGGCCGGCACCTGCACATGGACGCCGGTGCCGTCGTCTGATCGAACCGGCACCCGCCGAAGCCGGGCCCGAGGCTGGCGCGCTAGCCTCGGGCCACTCCGTACTGAAAGCGAATTCCCTTATGGCCGTGGCGATCACCTACGAGACGCATTCGATCACCGAGGACAACGAGCGGGGCATCGCGACCGGGCACCTGCCCGGTCGTCTGTCGGCACGCGGTCGCGAGGTCGCCGCCGAACTCGGCGCCCGCTACCGGGCCGAGCCGCCGGACGCGGTGTACACCTCGGACTTGCGCCGCGCGGTCGAGACCGCGCGAATCGCGTTCGGCGACACCGGCATTCCGGTGCTTCAGGACCCTCGCCTGCGCGAATGCGACTACGGCGACCTCAACGGTCGACCGGTGGCCGAACTCGCCAAGGTCCGCTCAGCGCACATCGATCGGCCGTTCCCCGGCGGCGGCCAGAGCTACCGCGAGGTCATCGAGGCGACCCGCGAGTTCCTCCGCGACCTCGTCGCCGAGCGGGACGGCCAGCGGGTCGTGATCATCGCCCACTCCGCCAACCGCTGGGCGCTGCACGTCCTGCTCGGCGGTGAAGCGATCGAGCGCCTGGTCAACGCTCCGTTCAACTGGCAGCCGGGCTGGCACTACACCGTCACGGCAGGCTCGATCGAGGAACCGGTCACCGGGCCCGGGACGGCCGATTCGGCGCACTGAACGGCGATTGCTCGGATCACGGCCGGGGGACTGCGGCCAGGGCGATGATGAAGGCAGGCCCTAGCGATCCGAGGAGGCATGACATGCCGAAGACATCGAAAGCATCCGCCGAAGAGACCTTGAAGCTGGAAGGCTACGAAGGCCACTTCACCGAGATGGACACCGGTTACACCGTGGGCTTCGAGACTTATACCTCCGACGCCGACCTCAGCGAGTACTTCAAAGGCCTGCCCGATGACCGCTGCCAGTGCCCGCACTGGGGGTACGTGTTCACCGGCAAGGTGACGTTCAAGACCGCCGACGGCGACGAGACCTTCGAAGCCGGCGACGCCTACCACGTCGGCCCGGGACACACGCCGGTCCTCTTCTCCGGCACCGAACTCGTCGAGTTCAGCCCCACCGAGGAGCTCAACCGCACGATCGAGGTGGTTTCGAAGAACATGGGGGAGGCGTCCTGACCGAGGCCGGGACTTCCCTGCAGATCAGCGGCGGGCGAGGACGAGTTCCCTTCCCGCCGTAGCGCATTGGGCCGCGTACTCCGACGGCGGGAACCCGATGAGGTTCTTGAAGTCGTGCGTGAAGTGCGCGTGGTCGGACCAGCCGAGTTCGGCCGCGAGGCGGGCCAGGTCCGACTCCGGGTCCTCGGCGAGGCGGTCGGCCGCGTCGTGGAGTCGGTAGCGCTGGATCAGCGTCTTCGGGCCGAGTCCGAGATAGTCCTGGAACAGCCGCTGGAGTGTCTTGGGGGACATGGCGAACCGGGCCGCCACCTGGTCCACCCGCGTGATCGACCGGTCCTCCAGCATCGCCCGCACCACCGCCAGCACCCGCCCGTAGCGGGGGTCGGGCCGTTCCGGGACGCGATCCGTCAAGAACCTCGAAACCATCTGGATCGCGTCGATGTCGCTGCCGCTCATCACGATCGAGTTCAGCTCGTCGACCTCGCGCCCGAACACGGTCGCCGCGCCCGCCGACCAGTCGGCCAGCGCCGCGCCCTCGACCCCGCTGTACGCCGTGAAACCGCCCGGCCGGAACTTCACCCCGAAGACCCGCCCGCGCCCGGTGAGGTGGTGCCGGGAGACCGCGATGCCGGGCCCGTGCAGCTCCGCGCCGATCACGGGCATGAAGCTCAGATTCACGCACGGATGGGGGATCACCACCGACTCGTACGAGGTGCCTTCGGGCAGGTCCCAGCGGACCGACCAGTATCGCTCGACGAACTGGCCGAGCAGCCCCGTCTCGCGGTATCGCCGCAGGTCGATGTACTGCACGGCTTCCTGCGGTCGCAGCAGGCCCTTGTCGCTCGCGGTAGCTCCGTTCACAGCTCCGATGCTAAGCGGGAGGTGTGACGCTTTTTTACAAGCGCGCGCCGAACCGGCACGCGAGACTGGACCCATGAGCACTGAAACCAGCAAAGACACCAAGGTGAACCCGATCCCTGACGGCTACCACTCGATCGTGCCGTTCATCGTCGTCAACGATGCCGCGAAGGCGATCGAGTTCTACAAGGAGGTCTTCGGCGCGAAGGTCCTCATGCGCAACGACGGGCCGGACGGCTCGGTCATGCACTGCGACCTGCAGATCGGCGATTCGGTCCTCCAACTGGGGGACGCGAACCCGCAGTGGGGCCTCGAATCGCCGAACGCCGAGCGGATCACCGGCTCGCTCGCCCTCTACGTCGAGGACTGCGATGCGGTCTACGCGAAGGCCGTCGAGGCCGGCGCGACCGTTCGCGAGGAGCCCTCGGTGTTCCTCACCGGTGACCGGTACGCGTCCATCGCCGACCCGTTCGGGCGCCGCTGGTCGATCATGACCCGCGTCGAGGACGTCTCGCACGAGGAGGCCGAGCGCCGGATCAACGAGTGGATCGCAGGCATGGCGAAATCGTAAGCCCGCAACCGGCGCTGCTGGGCGAAGGCCGGTAGCGGCGACGAACCAGGGGCGGGCCGCAAGGCCCGCCCCGCTCAGTAGCTCTCCGGATAGCCCACCGTCGGCGCGGACACGTCGTCCAGCGCCAGACGGATCTCCGGCGGCAGGAACAGCTGCTCGGCCGCGAGCGAGGCCCGCAGCTGCGTCGCGTTGCGCGCGCCCACGATGGCCGAGGCCACGCCCGGCTGGTCGCGCACCCACGCCAGCGCCACCTCCAGCGGACTCACCCCGAGCCCCTCGGCCGCGGTGGCGCAGGCCTCGACGATCCCGGCCGAGCGCTCGTCGAGGTACACCCCGGCGAACCGCGACCACTGCGCCGAGACCGCCCGCGAATCGGCGGGCCGCCCGAACCGGTACTTGCCCGTCAGGACGCCGCGCCCGAGCGGGGACCAGGCGAGTACGCCCATCTCGAGGGCGAGGCAGGCCGGGAGCACCTCCCGCTCGACGCCGCGCTGCAGCAGCGAGTACTCGACCTGGTTGGCCACGATCGGGGTCCGTCCCGGCCACGCCGACTGCCACGCGAACGCGCGCGCGGTCTGCCAGCCCGTGTGGTTCGAGAGCCCCACGTACCGCACCTTCCCGCTCGACACCGCCGCATCGAGGACCGACATGGTCTCCTCGAGCGGCGTGTCCGGGTCGTAGACGTGCAGGATCCACAAGTCGATGTAGTCGGTGCCGAGCCGCCGCAGCGACCCTTCGAGCGAGCGCATGAGCCACCCGCGCGAGGTGTCGCGCTTGCGCGGCGCCCCGTCGGTGCGCACCCCGGCCTTCGTGGCGATGTGCAGCTCCGAGCGCGCCACGATCTTGCCGATGAGCTGGCCGATCACCGCTTCCGCCGCGCCCTGCCCGAACACGTCGGCGGTGTCCACGAGCGTGCCGCCGGCCTCCACGAACGTCTGCAGCTGCGCTGCGGCATCCTCAAGGCCGGCCTCGTCGGTGGTCCACGTCATCGTCCCCAGGCCTAGCGAGGAGACTTCGATGCCGCTGCGTCCAAGTGGTCGGCGTTCCATAGTCACAGAAGTTACATTGAGTGAACCTCGCATGAAAGCCTCAGGTGCGCTTGAAGGGACGAGAAGTCCGTGATCGACTACTGGCCGGTCGGCCGGGATCGAAATATGATCGCGGGCATGGATTCCTGGACCGCACCGCACGTACCCTCCCTGCCCGGCCAAGGCCCCGCCCTGCACCTGCACGACACCGCCTCCGGGGGCCAGCGCGAGACGGTCGAGCCCGGCGCCGAGAGCGCCACGATGTACGTCTGCGGCATCACCCCCTACGACGCCACCCACCTCGGTCACGCCGCCACGATGATCACCTTCGACCTCGTCCACCGCTACTGGCTCGACCAGGGGCTCGAGGTCAACTACGCGCAGAACGTCACCGACGTCGACGAGCCCCTCTTCGAGCGCGCCGAACGCGACGGCACCGACTGGCAGGTCCTCGGCTTGCGCGAGACCGCCCTCTACCGCGAGGACATGGTGGCCCTCCAGGTCCTCCCGCCCCGCCACTACATCGGCGCGATCGAGTCCATCCCCTCGGTCGGCAACGCGGTCGCCGAACTCCTCGAGAAAGGCGCCGCCTACCGCCACGACTCCGGCGATGTCTACTACGCCGTCGAATCCAACCCCGGCTTCGGCTCCGAGTCGAACTACGACCGCGAGACCATGCTCCGCTACGCGCGCGAGCGCGGCGGCGACCCCGACCGCGAAGGCAAGCGCGACCCGCTCGACCCGGTCCTGTGGAACGCCCCCCGCGACGGCGAGCCCTCCTGGGACACCAAGGTCGGCCCCGGCCGCCCCGGCTGGCACATCGAGTGCACCTGCATCGCGCTCGACTTCCTCGGCGAGCAGATCGACGTCCAGGGCGGCGGCTCGGACCTCATCTATCCCCACCACGAATTCTCGGCCGCCCACGCCGAATCACTCACCGGCACCAGGCCCTTCGCCCGCTCGTACGTCCACACCGGCATGATCGGCCTCGACGGCGAGAAGATGTCGAAGTCCCTCGGCAACCTCGCATTCGTCTCCAAGCTCCGCGCCGAAGGCGTCGACCCCGCCGCTGTCCGCCTGGCCCTCCTCGCCGACCACTACCGCTCCGACCGGCAGTGGAGCACCGCCAAGCTCGCCGAGGCCGAACTGCGCCTGGGCCGCTGGCGCGAGGCCGTCTCCCGCGAACTCGCCGTTCCGGCCGGCGCCATGCTCACAGCCCTCCGCGAGCGCCTGGCCGACGACCTGGACACCGCGGGGGCGCTCGCCGCCGTCGACGCCTGGGCGAACGAGACCCTCGCCAATGGAGGCGAGGACCCCTCGGCTCCGACCCTTGCCCGCGACACGATCGGAGGATTGCTCGGCATAGACTGCACGCGCTGATTGTGCGAAATGCCGAGTATCGGTACGCTCACAGTTGAGCGTGGCCGACTCCCCGTCCTCCTGGAGTCGAATTGAAGATCCTGCTGCTGGCGTCCGCTTTCAACGGCCTGACCCAGCGCGTCTGGTGCGCCCTGCGCGAGCAGGGGCACGAGGTCGGCGTCGAACTCGCCCCGGCGCACAGCACCCCCGAGTCGATGACCCACGCCGTCGAGCGCATCGACCCCGACCTCATCCTGTGCCCCTTCCTCAAACACCGTGTGCCCGAGGACGTCTGGCGTCGCTGGACCACCGTGATCATCCACCCCGGACCGGTCGGCGACCGAGGCCCCTCCTCGCTCGACCACACCCTGCTCGGCCAGAGCCCGCGCTGGGGCGTCACCGCGCTCTCGGCGGTCGAGGAGATGGACGCCGGACCCGTCTGGGCGTGCTCCACATTCGACGTCCCCGACGGCATCACCAAATCGGCGCTCTACAACAGCCGCGTGGCCGACGCCGCCATGGAATGCGTCGCCACCGTCGTCCGAAAGGTCAAGAACGGCGAACGACCGGTGCCCGCCGAGGACCTCCCGCTGCCCGTCCCGGGCACCGGCGAGCTCCCGCTCCTGCGCCGCAACGCCTTCGCCCTCGACTGGCGCGCGTCGGCGTTCGAACTCGCCCGCCGCATCGCCGCCGCCGACGGCGCCCCGGGCGCGCCCGCCGTCCTCGACGGCCGCACCTACTGCCTCTTCGACGCCACCGCCACCAGCGAGGACACCGGCGCCGAACCCGGGACCATCGTCGGCCGCGACTGCGAGTCCATCGCCTTCGCCACCGGCCGCGGCACCCTCTGGGTCGGCTACGCGGCCCTCCTCGAGAAGCCGGACGCCTCCTCGGGCCGCAAGCTCCCCAAGCGCGGCCCCAAACTCCCCGCCGCGATGGTCGTCAACGCCGCCAGCGCCCCCTTCAAACCCGCACCCGAAGCCATCGCCGAGACCCTCTATCACCGCGAAGGCGACATCGGCTACCTCACCATCCGCTCCTACAACGGCGCCATGCACACCGAGCAGTGCCGCCGCCTCACCGGCGCGGTCGAGAAGGCCCTCACCGAGGACACCCGCATCCTCGTCCTCACCGGCACCGAGCACGCCTTCTCCAACGGCATCCACCTCGGCGTCATCGACGCCGCGGCCGACCCCGCCGCCGAGGCCTGGGACAACATCAACGCCATCGACGACCTGTGCCTCGCCATCGCCGCCGCCGACCAGCTCACCGTCGCCGCGTTCTCCGCGAACGCGGGCGCGGGCGGCGTCATGGCCGCCCTCTGCGCCGACGTCACCGTCGCCCGCGACGGCACCGTCCTCAACCCCTACTACGACATGGGCATCTTCGGCTCCGAGCTGCACACCTGGTCGGTCGCCAACCGCGTCGGCGAGCAGACCGCGGCCCGCCTCCTGGGGGAGAAGCTCCCGATCTCAGCCGCCGAGGCCAAGCAGATCGGCCTCATCGGCGCGGTCGGACCCCGCGACTGGGACGAGTTCCAGCGCTGGCTCCGCGCGGTCGCGATCGGCTACAACGAGCCGGTCACGCGCGGACGCATGTTCGCCGCGAAGGCCCGCCGCCGCGCCGAGTCGAAGCCCCTGTCGTACTACCGGACCATCGAGCTGGCCGAGATGGCCCGCGACATGTTCGACGACCGGCACGGCTTCGACGCCAAGCGCCGCGCGTTCCTCGGCAAGTCGGCCCCGACCGAGACCCCGGAGAAGCTGCGTTTCCGCTGATCACGCCAGGAGAGGGTTTGCCAGTATCGCCAGCGCGTTGACAGGCGCCGTCCCACCTGATGGACTGTCCTTATGTTCGAAGAAGGACAGTACTTCGCGCCGGTCAACACCGACGCCGACGGCGCGGTCGTCGTGGAACTGGGTGAGAACCACCCGGGCTTCGCCGACCCCGAGTACCGCGAACGGCGCAACGCCATCGCGGCCCTCGCATTGGACTGGAGCCCCGGCCTACCCATGCCGACCGTCTCCTACACCGACACCGAGCACGAGATCTGGCGGCTGGTCAGCGCCGAACTCGCCATCAAACATCAAGCCCTGGCCAATCACGAGTACCTGGAGGGCGCCGAGCGCCTCAAACTCCCCGCCGACCACATCCCGCAGCTCCACGAGGTCTCCGAGTCGCTGGAGCCGCTCACCGGCTTCAGCTACCTGCCCGCGGCGGGGCTGGTGCCCCTGCGCGAGTTCTACGGGGTGCTCTCGGACGGGAAGTTCCACGCGACCCAGTACATCCGCCACCACTCGGTGCCGCTCTACACGCCCGAGCCGGACGTCATCCACGAGGTCATCGGCCACGCGAACGCCCTCGCGTCGCCGCGTTTCGCAGCCCTGTACCGCGCCGCGGGCGAGGCGGCCCGCCGCGTCCATTCGGAGGACGCGCTCGAATTCGTCTCCCGCGTCTTCTGGTTCACCCTCGAGTTCGGGGTCATGAGCGAGAAGGACGGCCTCAAGGCCTACGGCGCGGGCATCCTCTCCTCGTACGGGGAGATCGACGAGTTCCGCGGCATGGAGATCCTGCCGCTCGACCTGCTCACGATGGGCACCATCGACTACGACATCACGAAGTACCAGGACCACCTCTTCGACGCGGGCTCGATGGAGCAGCTGGAGGACGTGGTGGGGGAGTTCTGGGAGACGTGCGACGACGAGTCGATCGAACGCCTCAAGGCCGAGGCGCGCTAGGCGCGCGCTGCAGCGGCCGGGCGCTTCGCCCGGCCGCGTGATCTCTGTGCAGTGAACCGGTCAGCCGCCGCTTTTGCGCCGTCTCCTAGTACAGCTCCGCTTCGTACTTCGGGCCGTACTTGTCGACGAGCTGCTCCAAGGTCGCCTCGACGACCTGGGTCTCCTTGACGAGCTGCGCGTGCCGTGGCAGCGTGTCGGACGTCCACGTCTCGGGCTTCCAGATCCCGGAGCGCATCGAGGCCTTGCCGCAGTGGAAGTAGATCGTGTCGATCTCGACCACCAGCGCCAGGACCGGCTTGTGGCCCTTGACGATCATGTCCTCGAAGAACGGCGCGTCCGAGACCACGCGGGCGCGGCCGTTGATGCGAAGCGTCTCGCGGCGGCCGGGGATGAGGGAGAGCAGGCCGACATGCGGGTTCGCGAGCACATTGTGGTATCCGTCGACGCGGTGGTTGCCCTTGCGCTCGGGGATCGCGAGGGTCGAGTCGTCCAGCACATGTACGAGCTTCCCGGCCGGGTCGCCCTTGGGGGAGGCGTCGCAGTTGCCGTCGGCATCGGCGGTCGCGACCACGCAGTACGGGGAGGCGGCGAGCCATTCCCTGTCGCGCTGATGGAGCTTCGGGCGCTCCTTCGTGGCCGCCTGGGGCATCACCTCGCCCACGATCTCGCGGAGCTTGTCGCGGTCGGTGACTTCGGTCCACAAGTGACGGTTGAGCGCGTCCATCTGGGTCCCTTCGGAAGAGACGGCCGTTACGACCCGATGCTACGCCCGCCTCAAGCTTCCCGGCTACCGCGTTTGGGGCGCCCGCGGGCGTCGGCGATCGCGTCGCGTACGCCCATGCGGATGACCCAGCACAAGCGGTGGAGACCGATCAGTGCACATGCGAAGGGAGGAGTTCCATGCCGTTCGTCCTATTCATCCGACTGTGATCTTCACCCGACATGATGCCCATCCTGTGAAACCGAGTTCCCACTTGTCGGCACCCGCAAGTACCCTAGACCCCGTGTCTGCGAAGAGTCTTTTCCTTGATGTCCTCAGTCGCCGCGTCGTGATCGCCGACGGCGGTATGGGCACCATGTTGCAGGCCTACGACCCGACCCTCGAGGACTACGACGGCTTCGAAGGCCTCTCCGACATCCTGTGCGTGACCCGCCCCGACATCGTGCTCGGCATCCACGACGCCTACCTGGCCGCCGGGGCCGACTGCATCGAGACCAACAGCTTCAACGCGAACTACGGCGGCCTCGTCGAATACGACATCGTCGACCGCGCCCGCGAACTCGCCCGCGCGGCCGCCGCCCTCGCCCGGCAGAAGGCCGACGAGTACGCGACCCCCGAGTGGCCGCGCTTCGTCCTCGGCTCGATGGGCGGCGGCACCCGCCTGCCCACCCTCGGCCACGCCCCCATGGCGCTCCTGCGCGACCACTACCAGGAATGCGTGCTCGGCCTCATCGAAGGCGGCGCCGACGCCATCCTCGTCGAGACCGCCCAGGACCTCCTGCAGGCCAAGGCCGCCGTCATCGGCGCCAAGCGCGCGAACGCCCAGCTCGGCACCCAGATCCCGATCATCGCCCAGGTCACGGTCGAGACCACCGGCACCATGCTCGTCGGCGGCGAGATCGGCGCGGCCCTCACCAGCCTCGCCGCCCTCGGCATCGACCTCATCGGCCTCAACTGCGCCACCGGCCCCGAGGAGATGAGCGAGCACATCCGCTACCTCTCCCGCCACTCGCCGGTCCCGATCTCGGTCATGCCCAACGCCGGCCTGCCGACCCTCGGCCCGAACGGCGCGGTCTACCCGCTCACCCCCGAAGAGCTCGCCGACGCCCACGAGGACTTCGTCAAGAACTTCGGTGTCAGCCTCGTCGGCGGCTGCTGCGGCACCACTCCCGACCACATCCGGGCCGTCCGCGCCCGCCTCGGCGGCGCTCCCGAGAACCTGGTCAAGCCGAAGGAGCGCACCCCCGTCCTCGAACCGGGCGTCTCCTCCTCGTACCACCACGTCCCGTACCTGCAGGACGCCTCGATCCTCAACGTCGGCGAGCGCACCAACGCCAACGGCTCCAAGGCCTTCCGCGACGCCATGCTCGCCGCCGACTACGACCGCTGCGTCGAGATCGCCCGCGAGCAGGCCGGCGGCGGCTCGCACCTGCTCGACCTCTGCATCGACTACGTCGGCCGTGACGGCGCCGAGGACATGCGCGTCCTCGCCTCCCGCTTCGCCACCGCGTCCACGCTCCCGATCATGCTCGACTCGACCGAGCCGAACGTCGTCGAAGCCGGACTCGAAGCCCTCGGCGGCAAGTGCATCGTCAACTCCGTCAACTTCGAGGACGGCGACGGGCCGAACTCGCGCTACCAGCGGATGATGCCGCTCGTCGCCGAGCACGGCGCAGGCGTCGTCGCCCTCTGCATCGACGAGGAGGGCCAGGCCCGCGACCGCGACTGGAAAGTCCGCGTCGCCGCCCGGCTCATCGAGGACCTCACCGGCAGGTGGGGCATGAAGATCCAGGACATCTTCGTCGACGCGCTCACCTTCCCCATCTCCACCGGGCAGGAGGAGACCCGCAAGGACGGCATCGAGACCATCGCCGCCATCCGCGAGATCGCCCGCCTCTACCCGGGCATCAACTTCACGCTCGGCGTCTCCAACATCTCGTTCGGCCTCAACCCGGCCGCCCGGCAGGTCCTCAACTCCGTGTTCCTCAACGAATGCGTCGAAGCGGGCCTCACCAGCGCGATCGTCCATTCCTCCAAGATCCTGCCGATGGCCTCGATCCCCGAGGAGCAGAAGCAGGTCGCCCTCGACATGGTCTACGACCGCCGCACCGAGGACTACGACCCGCTGCAGAAGCTCATCGAGATCTTCGACGGCGTCAGCCTCGCCGGCACCAAGGAGGCGCGCGCCGAAGCCCTCGCCGCCCTCCCGCTGGACGAGCGCCTCGCCCAGCGGATCATCGACGGCGACAAGAACGGCCTCGACACCGACCTCGACGAAGCCCTCGCGAACGGCAAGCGGCCCCTCGACATCATCAACGACAACCTCCTCGAAGGCATGAAGGTCGTCGGCGACCGCTTCGGCTCCGGCCAGATGCAGCTGCCGTTCGTCCTCCAGTCCGCCGAGGCCATGAAGTTCGCCGTCGCCCACCTCGAACCGCACATGGACAAGGCCGACGCCGCCGACAAGGGCACCATCGTCCTCGCCACCGTCCGCGGCGACGTCCACGACATCGGCAAGAACCTCGTCGACATCATCCTGTCCAACAACGGCTACACCGTCGTCAACCTCGGCATCAAGCAGCCCATCAACGCCATCCTCGACGCCGCCGAAGAGCACCAGGCCGACGTCATCGGCATGAGTGGACTGCTCGTCAAGTCGACGGTGATCATGAAGGACAACCTCGCCGAGATGATGGCCCGCTCGATGCACACGCGCTGGCCGGTCCTCCTCGGCGGCGCCGCGCTCACCCGCGCGTACGTCGAGGACGACCTGCGCGAGATGTTCGAAGGCGGCCAGGTGCACTACGCGCGCGACGCGTTCGAGGGCCTCGACCTCATGAACAAGGTCATGACCGCCCGCCGCACCGGCGTCCCCATCGTCGACGCCGAGAAGGAGGCGAAGATCGCCCTGCGCCGCGAACGCCGCGCCAAGCAGGCCACGATGGTCGCCGACACCCTCCCGGACCTCAACGACAGCTCGGTGCGCTCCGACGTCGCCACGGACGTCGAGATCCCGGTCCCGCCGTTCTACGGCTCGCGTGTCGTCAAAGGCATCCAGACCTCCGAGTACGCCGCGCTGCTCGACGAGCGCGCCACCTTCCTCGGCCAGTGGGGCCTCAAGCCCGCCCGCGGAGACGGCCCCTCCTACGAGGAGCTGGTCGAGACCGAGGGCCGCCCGCGCCTGCGCTACTGGCTCGACCGCCTCGCCACCGACAACGTGCTCGAAGCGAAGGTCGTGTACGCCTACTTCCCGGTCTACGCCGAAGGCAACACCCTCGTCGTGCTCGATGAGAACGGCCACTCCGAACGCACCCGCTTCACCTTCCCGCGCCAGCGCCAAGGCCGGCGGCTCTGCCTCGCGGACTTCTTCCGCGCCAAGGACGGCGAGCAGCTCGACGTCCTTGGCATGCAGCTGGTCACCTTGGGCTCCAAGGTCTCCGAGTACACGAACCAACTGTTCCAGGCCAACGCCTACCGCGACTACCTCGAAGTGCACGGCCTCACCGTGCAGCTCACCGAGTCGCTCGCCGAGTACTGGCACCGGCGCATGCGCCGCGAATGGGTCCTGCCCTCGGGCGGCACCGTCGCCGACTCCGACCCGGGCGACGTCAAGGGCTACTTCGACGTCGACTTCCGCGGCTGCCGCTACTCCTTCGGCTACCCGGCCTGCCCCGAGCTAGCCGACCGCGCCACCCTCGTCGAACTCCTCGGCGCCGAGCGCATCGGCGTCGAACTGTCCGAAGGGGACCAGCTCCACCCGGAGCAGTCCACCGACGCGATCGTCCTCCACCACCCCGAGGCGAGCTACTTCAACGCCAAATAGCGAGCGCGAGTGCCCGGTACCAATGGGGTGCCGGGCACCGCGTTCCGAGGCGCTGCATACGGCACGCCGCGCGTTCGGCACCATAGAGCCATGTCGCACGAACTCGTCGCCTATCTCGGAGTCATGGACGCAGGCAAGTCCACCCTCGCGCTCCAGTACCACCACTCCCTCGGCGGCACGGGCGTCGTCTACACCTCCATGGACCGCGGCGGCGAAGGCGTGGTCTCCAGCCGCATCGGCCTCAGCCACGAAGCCCGCGAGGTCAAGCCCGGCTTCGACATCTACGACGACCTCGCCGCCATCAAACCCCCGTATGTGATCGTCGACGAAGTCCAGTTCCTCGAAGCGCCCAGGCAGATCAACCACCTCGCGGACGCCGTCGACGGACTCGGCCTCGACGTCTACGCCTTCGGCCTCAAGACCGACTTCCTCGGCCGCCTCTTCCCGGCCGCTCAGCGGCTCATCGAACTCGCCGATCGCGTCGAGGAACTCCCGGTCCGCGTCAACTGCTGGTGCGGCGAACGCGGCACCCACAACGCACGCGTCCGCGACGGCGTCATGACCTTCGCCGGCGACCTGGTCGAGGTCGGCGACATGGATTCCTACACCGTCCTGTGCCGCCGCCACCACCGCGCCGGACTCGCCTAGGGCCTGTCCTGCGGCGTCCACTCGGCCGCTCGCCCCTCTGGCGGTCCCGACCCGTGTGAGCCGCCTCGCGGCTCCGCCTCGACGCGAGCCGACCCACCGGTCCCGCCCGTACCCTGGACAACGTGACTGACCTACCGAAAGCCGCGTTCCCGCAAGCCGTGCTCTTCGACATGGACGGCACGCTCGTCGACAGCGAACGCGTCTGGGACACCGGCATCGAGGAACTCGCCGGACTCCTCGGCGGCGCCCTCGACCCCGCCGTCCGCGCCCGCATGGTCGGCACCAACGAGGACGCCTCGGTCGTCATGCTCCTCGAAAGCCTCGGCATCCCCCTCACCGAGGCCCCCCACCGCCAGACCTGGCTGCGCACCCGCATGAAGGAGCTGTTCGCCCAAGGCGTCGAATGGAAGCCCGGCGCACGCGAACTCCTCCTCGAATGCCGCGCCGCCGGCATCCCGACGGCCCTGGTCACCTCGACCCCGCGCGAACTCGCCGACATCATCATCGGCCTCGTGGGCCCCGAGAACTTCGACCTCACCATCTGCGGCGACGAGGTCGAGCAGCGCAAACCCGACCCCGAGCCCTACCTCGCCGCCGCCGCGAAACTCGGCGTCGACATCGAACGATGCGTGGTCCTGGAGGACTCCGTCTCCGGCGTCGGCTCCGGGCTCGCCTCCGGCGCGGTCACCGTGGCCATCCCGAGCGAAGTCGAGCTCCCGGTCGAGCTCGACGTCCTGCGCCTCGACACCCTCGAGGGCATCGACCTGGCGTACCTGCGCAACCTCGGCTAAACCCGTTGACGATCCGGACGACCGACACCAGTCTGTCCAGATGACCGCTCCGTTGAACGACGCAAGCCACATCATCGTCAAAGCCCTGGCCGACCCCGAACGCCTCCGCGTCTTCGCCGACATCGTCCTGGCCGGCCCCGGCGCCAGCGTCACCGAGCTGAGAACGCGCCATCCGCGCGCCGAGAAGGCGCTCCACCGCCTCTTCGAATCCGGGCTCGTCACCCGCGAAGACGGCCGGATCCGTGCCGCACCTGAGGCCTTCAAAACCGCCGCCGCGGCAGCCCGCGAAGCCCGCCCCGACGCGCCGCCCGGCGTGAGTCCCGAAGTGGCCCATCTCTACGCGAACGGCCGGATCACCGTCCGGCCGGTCAACCGCCGCACCCGCGTCGCGCTCCTGCGCGACCTCGCGGACCGCCACTTCGCGTTCGACCGCGTCTACACCGAGCACGAGGTCAACGAACCGCTCGCCGCCGAATTCGAAGACCCGCTGCAGCTGCGCCGCGACCTCATCGACGAGCTCCTCCTCGAACGCAACCGCGACGGCAGCGAGTACCGCCGCCGCGAGGCCCCGCCGATCTGAACCGGCCGCCCCACCGAACGACGACGTCCCGCCCTCCGAAGCCGGAAGGCGGGACGTGATGTCCGGCCTAGATCCGCGCGGACAGTTCCTCGCGGTTCCGGTCGCCCCAGGCCTCCAGCGGGGCCAGCGCCTGGTTGAGCGACTCGCCGAGCGGCGTCAGCGAGTACTCCACGCGCGGAGGAACCTCCGCGTACAGCTCCCGGTGCACGATCCCGCTCGCCTCCAACTGCCGCAGGTTCTCGGCGAGCACCTTCTCGCTCACGCCCTCGAGCTTGCGGCGGATCTGGCCGAACCGCACCGGCCCTTCGGCCAGCACCCACATCAAGTGCATCTTCCACTTGCCGCCGACCACGTCGATCGCGAGCGACATGCCACAGGGTTGATCTACGCCACTCTGCGTCTCCATCGGACCCCTCCCGGCCATATTTCGAACCTCGAAGTAAGTAGCCCCACCCGAAAGTGCGGTCTTGCAGAGCCTATCCGGCCCGGCGAACATAGACCTCGTCAACACGACTGAGGAACCACCACTTACCAAGGGGCACAACATGACTGAGCACACCACGAAATCCGTCACCGTCATCGGGCTGGGCCCGATGGGCCAGGCCACTGTCAAGGTCCTCCTCGACGCCGGCTACGACGTCACCGCCTGGAACCGCACCAGGCCCAAACTCGACACCATCGCCGAACTGGGCGCCACCCCCGCCGACACCGTCGCCGAGGCGATCGCCGCCA
This sequence comes from Glycomyces luteolus, assembly GCF_027622875.1. GTDB lineage: Bacteria > Actinomycetota > Actinomycetes > Mycobacteriales > Micromonosporaceae > Glycomyces > Glycomyces luteolus. Next base: position 342,599 of record NZ_JAPZVP010000005.1, read on the forward strand.
ACGACGTCGTGCTGCTCTCCCTGATCCACTACGACGCCATGTACGGCGTCCTCGAGCAGGGCCCGGCCGACCTCACCGGCAAGACCATCATCAACCTGTCCTCCGACTCGCCCGAGAAGTCCCGCAAGGGCGCCGAATGGGTCACTTCCCGCGGCGGCGAGTTCGTGACCGGCGCGTACATGACCCAGAGCGACGACCTCAAGCACGCGTCCTCGCGGCTCTACGTCAGCGGACCCGAGACCAGCTACGAGGCGCACCGCGCGCTCCTCGAAACCCTGGTTCCCAGCGTCGAGTACCTCGGCGCCGACTACGGGCTCGCGCAGCTCTACTACCAGGCCGGGCTCGCCCAGTTCCACGCGTTCCTCACCTCGCTCGAGCAGGCCGTCGCGATCATCGACGCGGCCGGAGCCGACGTCGACAAGTTCATCGAATTCGCCAGCAACGGCACCGAAAGCAACCGGGACTTCACCCTCTTCTTCGGGGCCGCCGCCAAGCAGGGCGGCTGGGGCGACATCGCGAACCTCAGGATGATGCACGCCGGCGCCCAGCACGTCATCGACGCCGCCGAGGAAGTCGGCGTCGACGCCTCCCTCACCCGCACGATCCAGGACTACTACCAGCGCGCCCTCGACGCGAGCGAGAAGGCCGGGCACCCCGTCCCCGTATACCAGATCATCCGCCAGACCGCCTGACCCAGAACGGGGTCGGGCCCTCCCGCCCGACCCCGGCCCGCACCGAAAGGCACGAACATGACGCAGCGATCCATCAGCATCCTCGGCCTCGGCGCCATGGGCTCGGCCATCGCAGCCCGCCTCCGCGAGACCGGCTACACCACCTCCGTCTGGAACCGCACCCCCGCCAAGACCGAACCCCACATCAATGCCGGAGCGAACGCCGCCGCCACCGTCGCCGAAGCCGTCCGAACGAGCGACATCGCCCTCGTCGTCCTGCTCGACCACGCCAGCGTCCAAGAACGACTCCACCCGGTGGCCGCCGAACTCCGAGGCAAGACCGTCATCAACCTCGTCACCACCACACCGAACCAGGCACGCGAAAGCGCCACCTGGGCCGCCGAACACGGCATCACCTACCTCGACGGCGCCGTCATGGCCGTCCCCCAGATGATCGGCGACCCGGGCGCCCGCCTCCTCTACTCCGGCGACGAGCACGCCTACACCGACAACCTGCCGCTCCTCGAACAGCTCGGCACCGCCGAATACACCGGAAAAGACCCCGGCCTCGCCTCACTCAAGGACATGGCCCTGCTCTCCGCCATGGACCTCATGCTCCTCGGCTACGTCCAAGCCATCGCCATGATGCGCACCGCCGGCGTCCCCGCCGCCGACACCGCCGAAGAGGTCCACGCCTGGCTCGCCGCCATGCTGCCCCACGGCAGAGCACTCGCCGCGATCGTCGACGCCGGCACCTACGACACCGGCGGCCAGAGCGTCGACTTCGACCGCTTCGGCATCGCCTCACTCATCACCGCCAGCCGCGAGCAGGGCATCAGCGCCCTCCTCCTCGAACCGCACCAGCAGCTCCTCGAAGAACTCGCCGCCACCGGCCACGGCGACAGCGACTGGATCCGCATCATCGAACGCCTCACCATCCACTGACCAAGCACGCCAAAGGAAACCGAAATGTCAAAAGGCACCATCAGCATCCTCGGCCTCGGCGCCATGGGCTCGGCCATCGCAGCCCGCCTCCGCGAGACCGGCTACACCACCACCGTCTGGAACCGCACCCCCGCCAAGACCCAACCCCACGTCCAGGCAGGCGCGAACGCCGCCGCCACCATCGCCGAAGCCGTCCAGTCCGGCGACATCGTCATCGCCGTCCTCCTCGACCACGCCAGCATCCACGAGAACCTCGAACCCGCCGCCGCCGAACTCAAAGGCAAGGTCCTCGTCAACGTCACCACCACCACACCCAACGAAGCCCGCGCCACCGCGGCCTGGGCCGCCGAACACGGCATCACCTACCTCGACGGCGCCATCATGGCCGTCCCCCAGATGATCGGCGGGGCCGGCTCCCGCCTCCTCTACTCCGGCGACGAGAACGCCTACGCCATCGCCAGACCAGCCCTCGAAACCCTCGGGACCGCCGAATACGAGGGCACCGACGCCGGCCTCGCCTCACTCAAGGACATGGCCCTGCTCACCGCCATGTACACGATGTTCACCGGCGTCCTCCAAGCCGCCGCCATGATGCGCACCGTCGGCGTCCCCGCCGTCCAGACCGCCCAGGACGTCACCGCCTGGCTCAACGCGGTCGTCCCGCTCGCCGCACCCACCGTCGCCGTCGTCGACACCGGCGACTACGACCCCGCCCCCGGCCAGAACGTCGACTTCACCAACGCCGCCGTCACCTCGCTCATCACCGCCGCCCGCGAACAGGGCATCAGCGCCGCCCACCTCGAACCGCTCAAACGACAGCTCGACGAACTCGCCGCCACCGGCCGCGGCACCGCCGACTGGACCAGCGTCATCGAACAACTCACCATCAACCGCTAAGCGACCCAAGGGGCCGGCACTACTCGCCGGCCCCCAACAGCGCCAACTTCTCATACCCGTCCGTCCCCGGCGCAGCCGTCAACGTCACCAGCATCTGCCCCGACCCGTCCGCCACCCGGAACTGGTCCTTGTACAACTGCAGCAACCCCACCATCGGATGATCGAACCGCACCCAGCCGATATTGCAGTCCTTCACCTCGGCCTGCGCCCACATCTCCGCGAAATCCCGATGCGCCACCGACAACTCGCCGATCAACGCCGTCATCGCCGCATCCTCAGGGAACAACGCCGCCATCTTCCGAAGCTGCGCCACCGTCTCGTGCGAGCACACCTCCGCCCAGTCCGGAAAGAACCCCCGCGAATCATCGTCGAACAGCAGCCGCACGAAGTTCGGATGCGCCTCCAGATCCCAACCGAAACCCCCGTACAGCAAGCGCGCCAAGCGATTCGACGCCAGCACATCCTGGCGGTGATTCATGATCAACGCCGGGAACCCGTCGATCGCCGCCAGCATCGTCTGCAGCGACGGCCGCACCCCCGCGCTGGCCTGCAACGGGCTCAGCCGCGAATTCCCCGCCAGCCGGTGCAGATGCGCCCGCGTCGTCTCATCGAGCCGCAGCGCCCGCGCCACCGCGTCCAGAACCTGATCCGAAGGATGCTTCGCCCGGCCCTGCTCCAGCCGCGTGTAGTAGTCCACGCTCACCCCGGCCAGCAGCGCCAGCTCCTCCCGCCGCAGCCCCGGCACCCGCCGCCGCGGGTCCGCCCGCAGGCCCACCTCCGCCGGATTCACGCGAGCCCGCCGCGCCTGCAGGAACTTCCCCAGATCCACCACGTCCTCGAGCTTGTGGATCTCGGTCTTCTCGGTCTCTGTCGCATCAGGTGCCATCGCGCAAACCTCCGCGGCAAGTATCTCCGCGATCCTTCGCGACTGCCTAGGTCTGTCAGTCCTAGGGTCGAAGGACCCCAGGTCGAACAGACGTCTGGCACCCCTGCCGGAACCGCAGCAGCATGGTGCGCATGCGAACCCACATCGTCTACGCCCACCCGCACAACGGCTCCCTCAACGCCGCCCTCCGCGACGAAGCCGTCCAGACGCTCGAGGCGCTCGGCCACAACGTCACCGTCTCCGACCTGTACGCGATGAACTGGAAGGCCGTCGCCGACTACGACGACTTCGGCCCCACCGAGAACGAGCACTTCATGGCCGCCGCCGGCGAAGCCTGGGGCAAGGGCGAGATCGCCGAGGACATCAAGGCCGAGCAGGCGAAGCTCCTGGACGCCGACTGCGTGATCTTCCAGTTCCCTCTCTGGTGGTACACGGTGCCCGCGATCTTGAAGGGCTGGTTCGACCGCGTCTTCACCAACGGCTTCGGCTACGGCACCTCCCGCGACTGGCCGCGCTTCGGCGACGGCGTCCTCAAAGGCAAGCGCGCCATGGTCGTCGTCACCACCGGCGCCGCCGAATCGCACCTTTCCGACCGGGGCGTCAACGGCTCCATCGACGACCTGCTCTTCCCGCTCCAGCACGGCGTCCTCTTCTACCCGGGCATGCAGGTGCTGCCCCCGGTCGTGATCACCGGCGCGGTCCACCGGTTCGGGGAGTCCGAGTACGCCGACGCCGTCAAGCTCCTGCGCTCGCGCCTCGAGACGATCGCCGAGACCGAGCCGATCGCCTACCGCAAGCAGTCCGAGGACTACGACGAGGACAAACGCCTCCTTCCCGGCCTTGAACCCGAGGGCACCACCGGCTTCGCCCTGCACATCGCCCGCTGACAGAGCAAAGCAAACGGGCCGGAGCGGCATCGCCGCTCCGGCCCGGACTCGCTGCTTATCTACCGCACTATTGGAACGGGAACTTGTCGGCGAACGCAGGTTTCAGGTCGTCGACCCACACCGCGTTCTCGTCGAACTTCGCGAAGAACGGCCGCCCCACGAGGTCAGGATCCCTTGCTTGGAGCATCCGCAGCGCGAACACCTTCTCTTCACCGATCTCCACGACCCCGTCGACCGCGACCTTGCCCGGCGTGGCCGACATCGACGGACCCCGCACGGTCCGACACAGCCCCGAGACCTGGCTGAACGCGTCGCGGAAGATCTCCCACGCCCGCACCAGCGGCACCGAGAAGTAGTCCTGCGGCCCGGTGTCGCGCTCGACGAACATGTAGTACGGGATCATCCCCATCTTGTGCTGGGTCCTCCACATCCCGGCCCACTGCTCCGCGTCGTCGTTGATCGTCCTGATCAGCGGCGCCTGCGTGCGGATCACGGCGCCGGTGGAGCGGATCCGCCGCACCGCCTCCTGCACGATCTCGGAGTCCAGCTCCTTCTGGTGCGAGAAGTGCGCCATGAACGCCAGGTTCTTGCCCGACGCCACCACCCGCTCGAACAGCCGCAGCGTGTCGTCCGCGTCGGGATCCGACACGAACCGCTGCGGCCAGTACGCCAGCGCCTTCGACCCGATCCGGACCGACTCGACGTGCTCCATCTCGAGCAGCGGCTCGATGTACCGCCGCAGCACCGGCTCGCCCATGATCATCGGGTCCCCGCCGGTCAGCAGCACGCTGCTCACCTCGGTGTGCTCTCGCACGTAGCCCGTGAGCTGCTCGACATCGTTGTTCGCCATCTTCAGATCGGCGATCCCCACGAACTGCGCCCAGCGGAAGCAGTAGGTGCAGTAAGCGTGGCAGGTCTGACCCTGCTGCGGGAAGAAGAGCACCGTCTCGCGGTACTTGTGCTGCAGTCCCGGGATCGGCTCCTCGCCGGCCTTCGGGATGTTCAACGCGAGCTGCCCGGCCGGATGCGGGTTGAGCCTGAACCGGATCTGGTTGGCCGCAGCGGTGACCTCCTGCTTGGAGGCGTCGTTCTGGAGCAGACCCGCGATGTGGTCGACGTCCTCGGCCGGCAGCATGTCCTCCTGCGGGAAGACCAGCCGGAACATCGGATCCTCGAACGGATCGTCCCAGTCGATGAGCTCGTCGACGACGTAGGCGTTGGTCCGGAACGGCAGGACTGACGCCACCGCTCTGGTCCGGAGCCGCTGCTCCTCGGTCAGCGGCGCTCGCTGGAGCAATTCGTCCAGGTGGCGGATGGTGTAGGCGTGGAACCGCCTACCGGTGTTTTCAGGAGCAGTCACGAGAACCCCCTCCTCTGCAGTGTCGGTTTGCAACTGGGCAGGCAGGCCTGGTTACAAACAAGTGCGCGAAACCAACGACCACCGTGCCGCCTGCAGGCGGTACCGCCTGAGTCCGGCTCCGTGACGTTTCGGCCACGGATGGTGCACCCGATGCTTTCGCGCACACTGTGCGTGAATATGAAATTTTCAGGCGTTTGTGACGACCCTAACCCAGGGTCGCCTCAAGCGAAATCGGGACCGCCTTCAACGCCTGGCTCACCGGGCAGTTCTCCTTGGCGCCGGCAGCGATCTTCTGGAACTCATCGTTGTCGAGCCCGGGGATGACCGCCCGGACAGTCAGTGCGATGTCAGTGATCCCCGTGCCGGGCTTGAAGGTGACGGCGGCTTCGGTGACGATCTCTTCCGCGGTGTACCCAGCCTTCGACAGGGCCCCCGAGAACGCCATGGAGAAGCAGGAAGTGTGGGCCGCCGCGATGAGTTCCTCAGGGCTGGTCTTGCCCTCGGGGTTGTTCGTGCGCGCGGCCCAGGTGACCGGTGTGTCCGGGAGCCCCGACGACAGGAAGCTGGTGACGCCGTTGCCTTCCTGGAGGTCGCCGGTCCAACGAGTGCTTGCATTGCGAGTGGCTGACATGCCTTCTCCTTTGATCGGAGTTCCTTCGCTCGCAGGCTAACAGCCGAAGCTGCGTCGAGGAGACGGTCCGCGTCGGCGGCCCGGGTGCACCGCGCTGCCGCCGACTTTCTCAGAAGACCTTGATGTCTCCGCTGGTCAAGCGTATCGTTGAAGAGAGGTTGACCCCCCTGGTTTCGGCCCCTTCGGGGGTGTGTATATTTGTCTTTGCCCGCGGGGGAACGGAACGGCCGAGGAAAACGAAGCCGGTCCGGAGATCACGGAGGCACGCGACAAGCTCACAGAGTTATGGCGCGGTCCGAGATCGAAGCGCGGGAATCACCTGAGACTCCATAGAGGCTCAATCGCCTGTGACGAGGGTCAATGATCCTCAGTTAGACAGCGCGGTTCGAGACTAGTAATGTTGTTCGGGTTGCTCCGGCTGAGGCCGAATCCAATTATGGATCGTCTTGAGTTGGCGTGTTGTTTGAGAACTCAACAGGGTGTTTGGATGGTCAGCGTGCGGGCTGACTGGGGATTGCTGGCCTAGGTGCTGGTGGTTTCTGGTTGGTACTGTTTTTGACTGTCTTTTCCTTGGGACACTT
>NZ_JAPZVP010000006.1:0-63189 GCF_027622875.1 Glycomyces luteolus
CAGGGCGCGGGCGAAGGCCGGTGATGTCGGGTTCGCGGTGGTGAGACGGGTTGGGGTGCAATGACAGTGCAGACACGGTCCGGGCGATCATACGGGTGCTGAATCCTGTTGAACGCCAAGGAGAACCGTGCCTGCTCCGATATCCTCTCCCATCGCAGATAGCTTCGCGAAGCTGGGACCGATCGATCTTGAATCGGTCCCTGACCTGTGTCGGTACTTGTCATGGGTGCCGGACTCGCGCGGTCGGTGCGGACGCTGGTACTCCCTGTCCAGCCTGCTGGCCCTCTGCGCCGCGGCCGTGGTGGCCGGGGCGGTCACGGTTGAAGCGATCGCCGAGTGGGCTGCGGATGCTCCCTCGGAGGTGCTGGCGGGGCTGGGGGTGCGACGTCATCCGTTGGGCCGCAGGCGCTCGCCTTCGCGTCGGTGCCTGGTGAGGGTGCTATCCGGGGTCGATGCCGACGCGCTGGATCGGGCGATCTGCGCTTGGCTGGCCGCCCGGCGCGCCGCTGCGTCCTGCGAGGTCGATGCCAATGCCGCTCTGCAGGCGGTCGCGGTCGACGGGAAGACCTTGCGCGGCTCGAAGAACGCCGGTGGGAAGCGGGTCCACCTGCTCTCGGCGGTCGATCATGCCGCGGCGGTCACGCTCGCGCAGCGGAACGTCGGGGTCAAGACCAACGAGACCGGCGAGTTCACGAACCTGCTGGCCTGGATGAATCTCGAGGACGCCGTGGTCACCTTCGATGCGCTGCACACGGTCAAGGCCCAGGCGGCCTGGCTGCTCGATCAGAAGCGAGCGCACTATGTCGCGATCGTAAAAGCCAACCAGAAGACGCTGTACCGCCAGCTCAAGAGCCTGCCTTGGGGCGAAGTCGGGCGCGGCGGGCATGAGGCGGGGACCGGACACGGCCGATCTGAGTCGCGGTCGGTCAAGGTCTGCGGGATCGACCCGGCCGCGGGCGGGCTGCCGTTCCCCGGCGCGGTGAGCGCGATCAGACTGCATCGACGCCGCCAGGTCAAGGGTCGCAAGCAGTCCCGCGAGATCCTCTACGCCGTCACCACCCTCGACGCCCACCAAGCAAGCCCGGGCGATATCGCCGCCCTGGTCCGCGGGCATTGGACCATCGAGAACCGCCACCACCTGGTCAGAGATACGACGTTCGCCGAAGACGCCTCCCGGCTCAGGACCGGAAACGCGCCCCGCGCGATGGCAGGGTTCCGCAACCTCGCCATCGGCGCACTCCGCCTCGCCGGCGTCGACAACCTCGCCAAAGCGACCCGACACAACGCGCGAAACCATTACAGGCCACTGCCATTCATCGGCATCACGGCATAACCGACCAGACCGACAGTCGCCCATGCCGTGCTGGATCGTCGGGGACCGGATCAGGCGTCCTGGCCACCCGGGACGTCGAGCACGTAGAGCTGGTGCGGGTAGGTGACGCCAAGGTAGATCTCGTTCCGAGTCTTGCCACCCCAGACGAAACCGAGCCGCTTGACGAGAGACCCAGACTTGACGTTCTCAGGGTAGATACAAGCGGTTACGCGGCTGATGCCCAGGTCGCCGTGCAGGTAGCCGAGCATGGCGTTCACCGCTTCGGCCATGTAGCCCGATCCTTGGGCGGACGGGAGCAGGTCATAGCCAATTTCGGCCGAGCCCGCTGCTTGGTCCCAGCAGTGGAAGCCGCAGGTCCCGATAGGCGCTCCGTCGTCCTTCCTCACCAGCACCCAGCGGTGGCAGTCGCCAGCGTTTCGGGTGGTGTAGTCGGTGACGATCTCGTCGGCCCCGGCCAGATCGATGACAGGCTCCGCGTCGAACAGGTAGCGATTGACCTCGATGTTGGAGAACAACCGGAAGATAAAGTCGCGGTCATCGGCAGAAATGCCGTGCAGCAGCAGACGCTGCGTCTTCAGGTCGTCGAACTCCACCGAACGAGCCTACAGCGAGAGACGAGGCCGAGGCACGAAGGGTACGCACCTGGTGCCGATGGCGATGACGCTCGCGGCCACCGCAAACCCCTGCCATTCATCAGCATCCAGAAATAACCAACAAGTCAGACCTTCGCCCATGCCCTGCGTTCTGAAGCGGGCGCGGGTGCTGCATCTGCCGCACACCTCCGGGAGGGGAACCGCTACCGACCTCCTGGCAGCGCTCATGGACCGCGTTGTCGCCAACGATCAAGGCCTGCAGGCGGTACGAGTGCTCGCCGACTTCTTTCACCGCCAGGCCGGGGAGGCCTTGGGCAGCGGGATCCACGACTGGATTGCCGAGCTGCACCGGACCGGTCTTGTGGTGATCGCGAAACACGGCGGCCCCGCTAGCATGCACGCTGCCGCGAGAATGAACGCCGTCAGCGCCTATCGCGACCATCTGCGAGCCGACGCCGGCAGGATTGACCTGTCCTTGCTCGCAGAAGACCTGTCACCCATCATTGAAGATAACCTCGTCGACGGCCTGCGGATCAGCGGCGAGTACGAACGACTACCTCAACACCTCCTGCCATGCCTGCGGCGCTGGCGACGGATGCTCCTCGTCGGCCAACCAGGTTCCGGAAAATCGGTCGCACTAAGAGAAATCGCAGCACACTGTGTAGACCATCCCCATGCGCCTGTCCCCATCCGGGTTTCACTCCCGCGCTTGATGGAGCAGGAGCCCGATTCATGGTCCATCGCCAAGATCATCGACGCTGCCGCCGCCAATGCCGTCACCGCCGACCATCGCACCGCACTCGCCGAGTACCTGTCGAACGAGGTGGGCCACGGTCGAGCCATACTGCTCTGCGACGGCCTCGACGAATGCGATGCACGAGCCCCGTGGGCTGCCCAGCAGCTAAGCGAAGTCCTCAGCAAGATACATCCGAAGACCGGGTTCGTGCTGGCGACGCGGGCCAGTGCTCAGGCCACCGCCGTACGGCTGCGCCTGCCAACAGTAGAACTGGAGCCGCCCGAATTCCTATACGCAACGGTGTGCCGCGTCCTGGGCGCCTGCGCCGAGGCACGCATTCCCGAACCTGAACGGAAGCAGTGGCTCGATACCCGTCGCTCCTGGATCAGGGACGCCAGGGCCGAACACAGCGAACTGCTCAAGGTCCCGCTGCTGTCTATTCTGCTGGCGCTGGTATGCGCCGGCGCCGCAAACGATGACCTGCCCAAGGGACGTGCCGCCCTGCTCCACCGCGCCGTGAGCGAATCCGTCAACCGATGGGAACTGGACCTGCGGAAATCAGACCCGTCTCGACGATGGTCGGCGGAGCTGAGTGCCAACATGCTGTTGGACGGCTATGTCGTCCTCGGACGAATCCTCGACGGGGGAGCGACCGCTTCGCGAAACGACGCCCTGGATGCCCTCATCACGATGCTCCGCGACCCCGACCAGTGGGCCATGCCGCCGGCAAGAGCACATGAGGCAGCGAATGGGGTGCTTCGCTTCTGGGACGAGCATGTCGCCGTGTTCGTGGTGAACGGTGCTGGAGTCCTCACCGCCCGAAGCAAAGTGTTCGCCGAGATCGCTACGGCAATGTGGACAGCCACGTGCTCACAGGGCGAACTGGCCGCATGGCTAGCCGAGGCCCTCACCTACACCGATTCGGACGGCGCCATAGCGCTTGCCAGCGGCCTCAACCCCCGCATCATGGACGCACTGCTCGATGCCGGCGAGGGAGGGAACCGAGATGCCACGCTCATGGCCGCAGAATTCGCCATCCGAGGCCTCGCCACGCTCAGCCCAACCGCCACGGCGCGAACCCTCGAACAACTCGCCGACGGCGTGCACACCTCGCTGCAAGGAGAACTGCCCCTTGAACGATGGCCACGCGAGCCTTCGGAGGACTTCCCGATGTCCGAGGACCGCACCCGCAACCCTGGACCGTGGCCATTCGTCCAAGCCGCCTCCATGCTGCCAACGCCCGCTGAACACCGCGGCCGACGAAACGAAGTTCTCGCGGCCGCCCAGCTTGACAGCGGGGAGTCCAAGATCGCAGCAGCACTCTGCGAACTCACCGACGCCAGCGCTGACGCGCGCCCCTTGTCGATGCAAGGCGCAGCCCTCGTCACCTCTGTGCTGGAGCAGCCAGTGCCCGCGGACGACCCCTACCTGCCCAGGGAAGGTCAAATACGAATCCAATTGGCTGAGGCGCCGCTCCCTGATGGGCTTGCGGAAGTCGCCCTGGCGGCCGCAGGACGCCTTGATGAACTTGCCGACGGCATGGGAGAACGAGCGAAGCAGATCGCAGTCGATGCCCCGAGACACATCGCCCATCACCTTGACCTCGCTCTTGCCCTTGCTGGCATCGAGACCGTTCCCTGGTACGCGAAGCTGTCCTCCACGGAGGAAAAAACAACCATCTTCAGGCGCGCCGAAGCGACGTTCCTGGCCGATCTGGCTTCACTGGCCGAACCCGAAACTGACCAAGACGCAGGAGACCTGTGGTCCCTTTCCGAGGTATGCGATCTCGCCGAGGCCACCAGGCTCAGCGCCACCGGCATCCACGCCGTCGATCGAGCATTCGTCCACGACCCCGCAACGCTCCGCCGTGCCTGGCTGACTGCCATGGCCGACGCCCACGGCATCGACAAGGCAACCGTCGCAGCGCAAGCAAGGCACCTGCAACAGACGAGCTTGGCTGGTGACCAGCAACGCAGCTCGAGCGACGATTGGTATGTCGTGTTCGTCGAGGCCCTTGAACCACCCGCACCGCGAGTCGACATCGACGCCGCGCTCGCAGCCGAGCAGAAGACTGTACTGCTGGCCTGTCTCGAAGCAGATTCCTCGTGGATCGCCTGGGCAGCGGCCAACGTGCTCAGCGACCTCCGGAACGCCCCTTGGGATCCGCATGAGCTTCTGGCCAAGGACATGTCCAACTGGCCTCGGGAACGAGCGGCGCTGCTGTACTGCGTCGCGATCCTCTCGGCAGAGCCCGAATCCGATTCCCTTCTCCGACAAGCGGTCGCCTCCGATAATGCAAGCCACCGATACGCGGCATGGATCGCGGTTTCCTCAGTACCGCAACTCGACTCCAGCGGTGAGGTACTCAGCGCCCTGCGTTGCGATCCTGATCTTTCGGCCCGACCGGTCGATGCTTGGGTTGAGAACCCGCAACCAGAGTATTGGTCATGCAAGAAATGCAGGTCCCGCAACCAACTTCGCGACTATCGTTGCCGGACCTGCGATCGCGACACGCGGCCTGGCACATGAGGGCGGCGAAGAACAATGCAGCCGCGCCCGGTGCTCAGGATCGCCATAGTCGCGGTTGAGCGTGGAAAGCTGGCTTGGGGCAGTATGGAGCGATGAATTGGCGTGAGTTCACTGCAGCGCTCGCCGGAGACCTCGCTTGGACCTGCACGGGGTCATGTCATAGACTCGTACGCCCCCGAACTGGCCGAACACGACTCCTCTCCGAGTTTCCTTGTCCAAGTGCCGTACGACAAGGACGGCAATGATCTCACCGCAGAATTTGCCTCGGCGTGAAAGTCCAGCTTCTCCCCCAGCCAAGATCACCGCCAGGCTCACCTAGACACTCGTGTCCCTGCAGGTAGCATGTCTTCCTGCCGGTTCACAGTGCCACCTGTACTACTCCAACTGGCAGAGAGCGCGACTTCAAAACCTGCACTCTACCTGTGCGAACGTTCTCAATATCGGCTGCCGTCCCAGTCTCGTACCCGTGCACCTTCTCTCTTGCCAAAGCGACGCATCCCAGCATTTCAGTACCTACACTCTGATGCATGGTCAACCGCACGAGGGGATTCCTTACAGCCGACGGCAAAGAGGTCTGCGACGTATGGATTCACTGGCTCGACCCAACCAGCGAGCGACCCGACTTCCATACACTTCATGTCGACCCTCTCAGCCCAGTACAGGCCGACGCCATCAACAGCGGTAGCGCCGACGGCACCCTTAGACTCCTTGTCACCGCACCTGACAAGACGCCAGGCAACGTCGCGGTCGACAACCTCGAGCTCTTTCATCAAGCTGCTGCGGAGGACGAGGAGATCCATCTCAATCTCCTCGACGCTGACGCCTGGAAGTTCTTCAGGTGGTCGGCTGAAGATTACTTATTTGACTTGAGCTCTGAGCAAGCCAGATTTCGGAACGCCTCGAGGCACGACGTAATCGCCTCATCGTGTTCGGACATGGTTCCGGCCGCCGCTACGAGCGTTTCAGACTGGGCGGCAACAAGATTGCGTACCTTTTCGCTTCCGACAAGCTGAATGCGCTCTCCCAGAGCGCGAATTCGACGCTGGTCCTCCACGTCGAGCTGACGATCGAAGTGGATTGCTTCGAAGGTAGTCCATAGCCGTCGGCCGTAGCTTTCATATTCCTCTAGCCGGACTTGCCGCAACCACTTGCGGTGCTCAAGGTACTTGGTAAAGAGGTACCCCACGAGCGCGGCGAGTAGCGCGACCAGGAGAAGGCCGCCAACCTCAATCCACGCGGCCTGGATGACGTACCGTCCCGATTCTCGTGTGTGTTCATGCGCAGAGTCTCACCGACGGTTGCCGCGGTCGGCGACACGACATGCCGTACGTCTGGGAAGTGCCCATGCCTTCCCGCATCTCTGACGCCACCCTCGCCGCCGTCCTCGACGACACGGCGTCAAGAACGCGTTCACGCACGCGAACACCGTAAGCGCGGCGCGCGTGGCCGACGTGGCGTTGCGCCGCACCGCCCTCGCCGCCGGCCTCCTTGACGCCGAACGGCGCTCAGCGATGCAGGGAACGTTGCCGACCCGCAAGGATGCGCAAGCCGAAGCAGCACAACTGGAGCACTTGAGTCGCCTACGGAGTGTGCTTTGGGGCTGGCGGGTTTGGCCGAACCTACCTAACATCAGGTCGTGGCAGGAACACTCGGTTACACAGTGGCAGTGGAGCATACATACCAACGGCGGTTCAACCGGCGGGATCTCGGCGATGCGCTCGCAGGGTGCCACTGGTACATCATTTCGGCTCGGCCCGCAGTCCGCATCATCCCCGGCTCAGTAGATCTCGGCGAAGGCATCCTGACCGTCGCGTTCCGTGAATCGGGGATTGACGGCGCCGGCGAATCGGTCTCGGTCCACGGCGCAGCGTATGCCGACGACGATCACGATGCGACCTTCCATACCCACGAGGACGGCTCCTACTTCTCATTCCAGTTCCCAGGCGCGCACCTCCACGGCGACTCCTGGTCCCTGGCCGCCTTCCTTTCCGGAGGCGGACCCGCACTCGCACGCCACGAGATCCTCTACATCGGCAAGGCCTACGGCGACGGCTCACGCACCGCAGAACAACGAACCGCACAGCACGAAAAGCTACAGGTCATCTACGAAGACTTCCACGGCCAGGGCATGGACATCTTCCTCACCCCACTGCGACTGCTCAAATCGACCTGGTCAACTGACGACCACATCGACGACCTCGAGCCCGGCATCAACCTTGCCGAGTACAAGCGCGTGTTCGGCGACGACATGGGCCCCGTCCCCGCCATCTCCGTCGATCTGATCGAGCACAGTCTCATCTCACACTTCGCACCTGAGTACAACGTCAACCTCCGCAAATGGAAGGCGCCTCGGCAGACCTCACCCATGCGCAACATGCGGTCAGCCGGATTCCGGCTGCTGAGCGTACATCTCGACACCAGCGGCGGCCTCGCGCGATTCTCCACCACGACCCAGCCTGAGGCCCGCCGCAGCCACTTCATCTTCCACGATGTCCCGCCCGCACCGCGCAGACCAGTCCCGCGCGGCATCAGCGCCACGGAGATCAGCGAATGGCGTCTGGGCGCTCGCCTGATCCGAGAGGCGCCAGAGATGTTCAGCGAACTCGCCGAACAGCGAGACCTCATGTTCCGGACGTTCGGCGAAGAGGCACCGCCAGCACGAAAGCCAGAGTCGGTCTTCCTCTCGGATCGAACCGGCAGCCAGTCAGCGCCGGCACCGCTGGCTGCCGACCTCATCGAGTCTGAACGGCGCCTTCGCGCCTCGATCGTGGACGAGCGCGCACGAGAAGCCACCGAAGCGATAGCACCGGAGTACCAAGGCGAGCCCACGTACGACGCCGCAACCGGCAGCATCGCCATCGGCCGCCATGTCGAGGACGACGAGCCCACGCAGTGGGTCCTCCATGACCCTCAAGGCAACGTGCAAAGTGGGTACCTTGTCAACGAGGACGTTCAAATCACGACGTCGACGCTCGTGGTCATCAAGCATCAGGCCGAGCTGTCAGGCAGGTTCGTCACCTACCTCTGCGATCCCGCTGACCGGCTCCATCTACCCTCCGCAGTTGAGGCACCGACCTACACGGGATTCGCGACCTCGCCCGAGGCGACAGTCGCCGCCGTTCGCAAAGTCTCCGATCTGGTTACCGACCGAGCCGCAGGCCAGCGCGAGCCGGTGCCCCACGGCCTGATGCTGTTGATCAACGATGCCGAGACGATCGTGGACTCCCCATCCCTGGCCTCCTCCATCAGCAACATCCTCGCGAACGGACCCAGGGTCGGTATCGGGCTGGTCGCGGCATTCAACAGCGGCGACGGCTTCACCCTCGGAGTTGAGCGCTGGCACGGGCTCGGCACCGTCAAGAACAAGATGTACGGCCTCGAGGTGCCGCGCTCGCTCCCGGTGTGGGCAGACGCCCTCCACCGCCCCTCGCTGGAGACATTCCCACCAGGCGCCGACCTCACGTTCAGTGTGTTCCATGACCACGAACGCCTCTACCTCGCGCTCTTGGCCGTCGTTCTGCAAGCCGCAGACCCTGCGAGAGCCAAAGCTGAATCCGACGCCTTCTTGAACGACAACTTCAAGAGCCACATCGTCTGGCGCCAGGAAAAGCACAACCCCCAGCGATTCTCGGGAAGGCTGTCCTCAAACTTCACCCAATGGTGCATTCAACGAGTCGACTCTAGATGGGTCCTCTTTCACCTCGTCACGGACGACTCCTACGATGCGGCGGCACCGCAGCACAACGCGTTGGGATGGGCGAACAGCGTCATGGACGCGCGGTACCGAACAGCGGCCTACAAATGGCGCCAAGGCCCGGCTCCCGACAGGGCGCGGGCGAAGGCCGGTGATGTCGGGTTCGCGGTGGTGAGACGGGTTGGGGTGCAATGACAGTGCAGACACGGTCCGGGCGATCATACGGGTGCTGAATCCTGTTGAACGCCAAGGAGAACCGTGCCTGCTCCGATATCCTCTCCCATCGCAGATAGCTTCGCGAAGCTGGGACCGATCGATCTTGAATCGGTCCCTGACCTGTGTCGGTACTTGTCATGGGTGCCGGACTCGCGCGGTCGGTGCGGACGCTGGTACTCCCTGTCCAGCCTGCTGGCCCTCTGCGCCGCGGCCGTGGTGGCCGGGGCGGTCACGGTTGAAGCGATCGCCGAGTGGGCTGCGGATGCTCCCTCGGAGGTGCTGGCGGGGCTGGGGGTGCGACGTCATCCGTTGGGCCGCAGGCGCTCGCCTTCGCGTCGGTGCCTGGTGAGGGTGCTATCCGGGGTCGATGCCGACGCGCTGGATCGGGCGATCTGCGCTTGGCTGGCCGCCCGGCGCGCCGCTGCGTCCTGCGAGGTCGATGCCAATGCCGCTCTGCAGGCGGTCGCGGTCGACGGGAAGACCTTGCGCGGCTCGAAGAACGCCGGTGGGAAGCGGGTCCACCTGCTCTCGGCGGTCGATCATGCCGCGGCGGTCACGCTCGCGCAGCGGAACGTCGGGGTCAAGACCAACGAGACCGGCGAGTTCACGAACCTGCTGGCCTGGATGAATCTCGAGGACGCCGTGGTCACCTTCGATGCGCTGCACACGGTCAAGGCCCAGGCGGCCTGGCTGCTCGATCAGAAGCGAGCGCACTATGTCGCGATCGTAAAAGCCAACCAGAAGACGCTGTACCGCCAGCTCAAGAGCCTGCCTTGGGGCGAAGTCGGGCGCGGCGGGCATGAGGCGGGGACCGGACACGGCCGATCTGAGTCGCGGTCGGTCAAGGTCTGCGGGATCGACCCGGCCGCGGGCGGGCTGCCGTTCCCCGGCGCGGTGAGCGCGATCAGACTGCATCGACGCCGCCAGGTCAAGGGTCGCAAGCAGTCCCGCGAGATCCTCTACGCCGTCACCACCCTCGACGCCCACCAAGCAAGCCCGGGCGATATCGCCGCCCTGGTCCGCGGGCATTGGACCATCGAGAACCGCCACCACCTGGTCAGAGATACGACGTTCGCCGAAGACGCCTCCCGGCTCAGGACCGGAAACGCGCCCCGCGCGATGGCAGGGTTCCGCAACCTCGCCATCGGCGCACTCCGCCTCGCCGGCGTCGACAACCTCGCCAAAGCGACCCGACACAACGCGCGAAACCATTACAGGCCACTGCCATTCATCGGCATCACGGCATAACCGACCAGACCGACAGTCGCCCATGCCGTGCTGGATCGTCGGGGACCGGATCAGGCGTCCTGGCCACCCGGGACGTCGAGCACGTAGAGCTGGTGCGGGTAGGTGACGCCAAGGTAGATCTCGTTCCGAGTCTTGCCACCCCAGACGAAACCGAGCCGCTTGACGAGAGACCCAGACTTGACGTTCTCAGGGTAGATACAAGCGGTTACGCGGCTGATGCCCAGGTCGCCGTGCAGGTAGCCGAGCATGGCGTTCACCGCTTCGGCCATGTAGCCCGATCCTTGGGCGGACGGGAGCAGGTCATAGCCAATTTCGGCCGAGCCCGCTGCTTGGTCCCAGCAGTGGAAGCCGCAGGTCCCGATAGGCGCTCCGTCGTCCTTCCTCACCAGCACCCAGCGGTGGCAGTCGCCAGCGTTTCGGGTGGTGTAGTCGGTGACGATCTCGTCGGCCCCGGCCAGATCGATGACAGGCTCCGCGTCGAACAGGTAGCGATTGACCTCGATGTTGGAGAACAACCGGAAGATAAAGTCGCGGTCATCGGCAGAAATGCCGTGCAGCAGCAGACGCTGCGTCTTCAGGTCGTCGAACTCCACCGAACGAGCCTACAGCGAGAGACGAGGCCGAGGCACGAAGGGTACGCACCTGGTGCCGATGGCGATGACGCTCGCGGCCACCGCAAACCCCTGCCATTCATCAGCATCCAGAAATAACCAACAAGTCAGACCTTCGCCCATGCCCTGCGGCTCCCGAGGGATCAAACTTCGGTTTCTATGCGACCTTCACTGAGTCGATCGAGCTCGTGGATCAATCATCGAACCAATTTGCGCAGATCAGCAAGTACCTATACGGCTTAGACATTGTCATGCCTACCCTGGCAGCTCTTCTTGATCGACCATCTCGGTAAGGTCGTTGACCGTGCAAAACGGGACCTTCGGTTCCACTGCGAAAGCTGCAGCCTCTACGTGCCTGGTCACCATCAGGCCATGGATGCTCCAGGAGCGACCGGGGTCAGGTGCATGAAGTTTCGCTGCGACGCTGACCGCGTTTCTCTGAATGTCGGACACCTTGATCACTAGTTTGTCGACGTACTTCTTGGGCCGAAGAAAGTCGTTGATAAGTCGACGGGTCTGATAGGCCGAATAAGGCGTGTATGGGTCTTTTGCCTCGATTACCCAGATCCGTGATCGCTGTGAGTCGATGCAAAGCGCGTCGATTTCACCCGAGAGGTGGTCAATGCCGAAGTACTGTGCTTTCTCGGGTTTGATCGATCCCTGGACGATGAATCCCAGGTCGGCCAGAGCGGTGACACAGTCTTTCTCCAACGCGAGGTTGCGTTCATACCGATAGGCATCGAGTGCTTTGGAAAGAGGCTGCGGCAATATGGTGTTGGGCCAAGGGAGTCGGCCATCTTCCAGGTAGACGGTGAAGATCTTGAGCGCCGTCTCGGCGGTCCATGGCATGACCCATATGCTATCGCCGTGTTCAATAAATGGCCTGGTAGTGACTCGGTTGGACCTGCGCTCGGTCTCCCAATGCCGGATCGGCTCGGCGCTCAAGTCCGAACCTCGCAGTGTAAGCCAGTCGAGGGCTGCCGCATACTCGCCAGTGGTCGCGCCGACAGCAAGATCGGTGGCCTCGGAGATGAACGCTTCCGGGGTGGTTCTGGCGACCGGTGTGTGATCCGTGGCTTCCCATTGCGTTGCGACGTTGAGTACGCCGGCGAGGGCGTCGATACCAAATCCGAGCGAGGACTTCATAGCACTATCAATCGAGGCAAACTGCGGCAGTTGATCTAGAATCGCCCGGGCTTGATCGTCCTCAAGGTCAGAGTCAGCAATATGTTGATCTGTAGCGATGGGGACGGGTTCTGGGCGCATGGCGTTAGATCGCGCGCTCTGGTAAGCCGCCATGTCGACGTCGGTGGCTTCCTCGGAGTCGAGCACGTTGAGCTCGTGGAGATTGGAGATCTCCAACGAGGTCTTAGCAAGCTGATGGTGGAGGGCATCGCTGCGGAAGCATGAATCGATGCACAGGTCTGCGGTAGCGAGCGCTTTGCTCCACTGGAAGTCGTCGACGCGAGTTTCGCCTGCTGGCGGTGAGGCCAGTGCTTCCTCGAGGATGAACGAGATGACTCTGGTCGAGCGGGCGACCTGCTCGCGCTCCTGAGACATGCCGTCGTCCCCTCGAACTGCGAATCCTTGCCGCCATGAGAGGCGCCGATCGAGCATGGATCGTTTGCGGTTCGCGCACTCCAGTTGTGTGGCTGCGAACATAGCCAAGTCTTCGCCTTGTAGGTGCGCGATCTCGTGGTGGAATTGCTGCTTCAGCCAGGGAAAGACAGTCTCGCTTTCGAAAAATTTGGCGGCATCGCCGGTGAGGCTTCCCGGCGAGACGCCCTCGGCGAGAAGGTGCGCTGCGAGCTTGCGGCGCATGTCGTTGCGAAGTGACTCGTGGCTGGTCAATGGGTCTGGTAGGTGGCGCGCCTGTTGACGCAGGGAGTAACCGTCGGCCCGGATGCCTGGTGGTGCGGCTTCCCAGGCTCTTGTAAAGGATGTCCGTTGTCCCTGCTCGAACGCCTGCGCAATCAGCTCCCCGCACATCGTTTCGATCCCAAAGGAACTTTCGCCGAGCGCCATCTGCAGGCGGCTATCCCATCCGAAGGTGAGAATCCCGCCCTCCAGGCTTTCAAGGGAGAGCGCCGGGCCGCTGGCGCGGTCCTGGTGCTTGAACTCGATCCGCACGGAACCTAGCGCTGAAGCGCTAGCGGCAGTTTGGAACGCGTCAGCACTGTGAGTGAGCTTCCAGGCGATTCCTGTGGCGAGATCCCACAGAGTACCGCCCTCAGCAGGAGGTCCATCCGGGTCAAGCCTTGCGATGGCGACTGGGACGGACCACGGCAGAATCTGATAACACTGTCCTTGGTTCATGTCCCCCACCACGCTTCGGCGAGGGCTCTCGATCACCACGTTCGGCCATTCTCGCAGCGGCGGCAGGGCCAACCGCTGGAGCGCTCGCTCAGTTGCAGCTGATTTTGCGGCTTCCGCCCATTCAGCAGCGGCCGCGTGCGGGCTGAAAAGCATCGAATTCACGGTGACGCCACCGGTATAGAAGCTCTTGCTCGGCTTCCAAACCTCCCACATGTCAATGAGATCCCATGCGAAGACTCCCGCAATGCCAGGAGGGTTGGCGAGGTCACGCACGAAGTACCAAAAGTCCTCCCTGTTTTCCTGGGTTGAGTAGAGAATCCACTCGAGGTCTTCCATCGTGGCGAGCGCGTAGCCAGCCCCAATGGGATGGCCGGCCGTGGGACCTGCGCTCACCTGCAGATGCACAATCTCGGCATCTTGGGGGATCGTCCAGCTTCTTACAGGGCTCCGAACTTCGATGCCCGGCCGAATTTGCTCGAGCGTGCGAGCGCCGTCTTCAAGGCGGGCCTGCACCAGTTCAGGTGTCAGGCCGGTTGCAACGTCCAGCGCCAGGATCTGGCGCTCTCCAAACACGTTCAGCGAGTGGATCGGGCTGCTGGAGCCGGCGCTGATCGGGCCCAGGATCGTGTGGCCCGACCCTTCGAGGAGCCTCGCCACATGCCCAAATACGTTCCTGTGGAAGACTTCGTCAGCCCGAGTGCCCATGCCCGCCGCGTGTTCGGCAAGGTTCGCACCAATTGCTAGCAAGCTCTCAACGAGATTGCCTGCGGGGAGCCAGAGGGCGTTCCCGCGCCGCATCACACCGATCGCGGACCCGAAGACGGCAAGCGGATCTGAAGGCCTGAACTTGAGTTCCGCGGGTGGAAGGAAATACCGCTCTACCACCAGCTGCGCGCGGTCCGAATCTTCGCAAGCCTCAAGGAAGTCAGGCATCACAGGCAGTGTCCCCGCGGCGAGAAGCTCCGGCTCGGTGATCGATGGCGTGGCCCGCGCCGGTGCCATCTCTCCATTGGGCCAATGCGGCGCGAGTGCTTCTGCGACTCCACTGATCCGCCTCAGCACGACCTCGCCGACATCCCCAATGCCGAAGCCGAGGTCGCGGCGAAGGTACCCGTCAATCGACCTCGCCAGCAGGGCAAGCTGGTTCAGATTCGCGGACGGGCGCTCAAGAGAACCAGGGATAACCCGATACAGATCGGCGCCCCAGCGCGTGAGCACTTCGTCTCTGGCGTCATAGGGCTGCGCATCGTCCATCCTGGCGATTTCCGGGACCTTATCTGATGCGGCTTCAACCATCTTGGCAAGGTCCGCCGCGGTTGCGGTCCGTATTCCCTCTCCTCCTCGCGAGACAGCGGTGTGGAAGAGCGCAGCGATCGACAAGCCTCGCTGTGCAGCACGAGGGGAGACCGAGGCCGCTTCAAGCAGGGCAAGAAGGGACGGGAGCGAAAAGTGCCTGATGGGCTTCGCAAGGGGGTTGCCCCCCTTATGAACTGGTTTCTTCTGGCCTTTTGCCACCATGGTGCCTCATCTCAAAACAGCCATAAGCCGTTCAGAATACTGAACTTCGCTTCCGACTGGGGTATACCAAGAAGGGCCGGCGGGGGCCTACGAAGAGTCGTCGGAAGGCCACCCACCAGCCTGCGTTATTTGGAGTGATTTGGCCGTGGCTTAAGCCGTCTCGGTCCACTCCCAACGGATACCGCGGACGTTGAGACGGACTTCAAACACTGTGCCCACCGCGGACGCCGGAACGGCAAGGCTATTGGGATGCTGATGAGCCTGCTCGGCAGTCATACGGATGGGGTAGAAGATTTCCACGGATTTTCT
The DNA here is from genome assembly GCF_027622875.1 of Glycomyces luteolus. Lineage (GTDB taxonomy): Bacteria > Actinomycetota > Actinomycetes > Mycobacteriales > Micromonosporaceae > Glycomyces > Glycomyces luteolus. Next base: position 15,104 of record NZ_JAPZVP010000006.1, read on the forward strand.
GGTGAAAGTCATGACACCTCGCTCAGGTTGGGTTCCCTGGCCGGGTGAACTCTGGCTCAAGCATCCCCGATGTACCACAAAGTTTCAAGCGGGTTCACGAAACTCCTTGGGCCAATTTCGAATTCTCGCAAGCCCGCACGTACTCTCGCAGTGATTGATACGAGCAGGATCAGCCAGCGCCCCTCCGAAATACCGGCAGGGCTACATCGCGGGCTCCGACCTCGAATGCCGGGGACGTAGCGAGGTCATCAGACACTCGGGCGCAGAGATCTGCTTCGGCGGACTGCGCCTTCGCTACGATGTACGCGAATGCTGCACTAAGCTAGGCGCTCCGCCAGTCGGCACCCCATGCAACCTCGCGTCCAAACGATGACATGGCGTCGATATCGCGGACATCATTGATCCTGTTAGGAAGACATATCGTGGCGAAACAGACCGTTATCACGTTGAGCGATGACATCGATGGGGGCGAGGCCGCAGAGAGTGTCGAGTTCGGTATCGACGGCTACCTGTACAGCATCGACCTGTCGGCGGCCCATGCGGCAGAGCTGCGGGACCGGTTGACGGCCTATCGCGAGTTCGGGACTCGCCTCGGCCGCTATCACGCCCGGGCCGCCTCTCCAGCTCCAGTGAGACGTGTTCCGAACCGTGGCGGCAAGGAGCGGAACCTCGAAATTCGCCGTTGGGCCGAGCAGCAGCATCTGCCGGTGAAAGCCCGGGGGAAGATCTCGGACTCGGTGATCGCCAAGTACGACGCCGCCCACACCGAAGCGGCTTAACCGCTAAGTTCTCTGGGCTGCCTGCGGGAGGGGCTTGCTGGCCGACAAGCGGGTTGGGCTTGGACGCTAGCGCGGCGCTGAGTCCGGCGCGGAGCCGTTGTTGGGTGTTGATGAACCACTGGATGTAGTCGGGCCAGTGCTCGCGGTCCTCAATGGAGCCGTCGCGGGTTCCGGAGATCTTCGTTCGAGTCCCGGTGGCGTCGAAGGAAAGCGGGCTACCGAATACCTGTTCTAGCGTCACACGGTCCTCGATGAGGCGCGCGAAGCGGTCGTGGTCGGGGTCGAAGTAGGCGGAGACCAAGTGCTTTCGGCTGATGCGGACGTCGAAGAAAGCCCCTGAGGGGGCGCCAAAGGTGAAGTCGAGGCCCCGGTATGGGCGGCCGGCGCTGCGGCTGGTCCAGCCGAGTCCGAGTTCGTGTGTCCGGCTGATGAGCTGGGTCCAGAATTCGACGAGGAGTTCCCCGTTGAGCGTGGTCGCGGTTACGGTACGTGAGCGTGTCTTCTTGCTCCATTCGTTGGGCGTGACGACCGGCTCGAAGTGCACTACCGCAGTCGCACCGACATCCCAGGCTGTCACCTTGACGCCGAAGAAGTTGATACCCGGCGGCGTGTGCTGGTTGAGCCAGTCAAGCGCAGCCCGGTGTGGTTCTTTGAAGTCGGTGGCGATCCAGATAATTGTGGAGGCCTGGGTGCCGGCGGCATAGGTCAGTACCTGCCCGAGGTGGCGGTGATCGGTGGCTTCGAGCTGGTTCTCGATGATGACCGTTGCCCCGGTCACGAGATCGGTGCCGACCAGATCCAGGGAGAACTCACCGACCGGGTGCTCCCTACTGACGATTTCGATGCTCACACCCAGATCGATGTTGAGCTGGTCAATGTTGGCCAGCAGCCACGGGGTGAACGCGGTCGCTTCATGGCCCCAGAGTGATCGGACATCGATCTGCTGCTTGCGACTGATAGGAAGAGGGATGTTCGCACCGTCATGCATCAACTGACGGTAACGGGCGCAGCAGGAGCGGTCGATCGGCTGATCGGCCGCACCTCCTGATGCACTCTGGGCAACCGTCGACCGCGTCGGAGGCCGGGCGTGGTGCTCGGGTCGGCTCATCGTGGCGTCCGGAAGACGAGCACGTCCTCATGGGCGCGCAGGACGACTCGTTTCCCTTGCGCCCGGAGGTTCCTGGTGTTCGTCAGGTGGAAGAACGTCGCGTGGGGGCGGAGTACGGCTCCGTCCCAGCGCGACAGCAGCGCGACGCACCGGTCGGCGAGGTCGAATCCGGTCGCGAGTCCGGCTCGGACGACCAGGGACGGGAAGTCGACCAGGCGCCCGGCGTCGGTGAACGGCCGCGCGGTGACCACCATGTGCCCGCCGGGTTTGAGCGCCAGGTAGCAGCCGGCGAAGACCCGCTCCAGCCCAGAGGACAAGCGCGGGAGCGACGAGGTCGCCAGCGATTCGGCGGCCGTCTTGCCCTCGGCATAGCGGTGGTTGCGGTTGCGGATCGCTCCTCCGGTGACCCGGGCCGTATCGGGCTGGCCGTGGGTCACCGCCCCGTACGGCGGGCTCGTGAGCACCATGTCTACCGGTGCCTTCAGGCGTTTGCCGTCCAGCATTGAGGCGAGGTCGCCGGCGTCGCCTTGGAACACCTCGCCCCACTGGCCGCGCCTGGTCTTGAGTGCTGCCGCGACGTTCGCCCGGGCGTGGGCAACCCATTCGGCTTCCAGGTCGACGCCGTAGGCACAGCGGCCGGCCAGAATCGCTTCGACCAGGCTGGTGCCGACGCCGGCCATCGGGTCGAGCACGACCTCGCCGGGCCGGGAGTACCGCTCGATCGCGGTCCTGGCGATGGCCGGCCACATCTTCGCCGGGTGCCGGTTGCCCGCAACGTAGGCGCTGCTGCGCTGGCGTCGGGGTTGAAGCTGGCCGGTCGCCCACACGCTCGGAACGGAGATCTTCGGGTTACGCACGGGCGCCTCCCGACCGCTGGGCGCGCTTGCACCAGACGCCGACCGCCCAGTGCCGCTCGACCTCCACCTGCTCGCCCTCGGCGGCCTGGACGGCGGCATCGAGCGTTTCAGGTGCGGTCGCGACTAGGTACGCGGCGAAGTCGAGTGCCGAGGCTTGGCCCCCGGTGGCGTCGGTGTCGACGAGCGTGGCGATGTCGACCGCATCTTCGTCGGTGCGACCGAGGACCGCGAGTACCCCGTCAGGTCGCAGCGCGCTGATCGCGGCGTCGAGCCCTCCGGTGCAGTGGAGAAGCCAGCTCGAGGTGCACACCATGCCCAAGCCGCGCTCGGAGCGCAACTTCCCAGCGAGCGTGGTCCTGTTGACGAGATGGTGCGCTACCCGCTGACGGGCGGCATCGGACAAGGTCGCGAGCTCCCGAGCGCTAGCGGCGCGAGAGCGGCTATAGGCGCGGGTGCAGCGGCCCGAGATGGGTATCGCGGTCCACCCGGGCAGGTCGATCGCGGCCACCGGGCCCGTCGGTGCGATTTCCACCAGCAGCCCCGCCACGAGGTCGGTCGCTCCGTTGACGGTCCACACCGACAAGGGCACGTCCAGACCGCCGTAGCGGTTCACCGCCAGCGGCGGCTTCGAAGAATTTCGGTTCGGCAAGTCATCGTCTCACCGCACACCGATAGATCCAGGCTCCTTATATAGGCAGGGTGCGCGGCTCGTTCCGCGCCGGGTGCGCGGGGTGCGCGCACCCGGCTATCCACGCAAGCAGCGCGAAACGGTTTTGAAGTGGTCTCGCGGCGGCCGGTTGTTCAGCCGCGCAGTAGCTCTAGACCGGTGGCTGACCGCTGACACGTCATAGTCGCAGTCCCGAAACGCGTGCGTCGGCAAGGATGATCGGAATGGTGTTGATGACCAGTGGCGGCGCGGGGGCGGCATCGGGGATCGGGAGCAGCCGCTCGTATACGCCTTTGTCGTGGACGAGGTGGGCAGCCAGCCTCAGGCGGCCTTTTGAAGCCCGGTAGAGGGCGGCGATGCCGGGGGCGGGGCCAGGTCGGATCATCCACGACTGATCGCACAGGTCGAACCCGACCATGTCGGTTTCGCCCTCGCCGAGCGGCGGCTGGAGGTGTTCACCGGGTTGAGGCCGGCCCACCGCGAGCAAGAAGGGGACCGGTTGCGGGTCGGGGATGCCGCGGATGTCGGCCTCCAGTATCGCGGACTCCAGGTGCTGCTGGATCTGGTCGAGGTCCAGGCCCGCTCCCTGGGGCAGCAGGTGCTGCCGCGCCTTGAACGCGGCGATGGTGTCCTCGTCCCAGTCGCCGTCATTTTCGGGAACGTCGGGGCATTCCAGCAGCGCATCCAAGCGCGCGAATCCATCGGTATCGAGCGTGAACGGAGGAGGGTCGGAGGCGAGGATCTCGACGGTGTTGTAGATCGCGAACCGGTACCCGATCTCGGCGGCGACCGGCCTGCCGCCGGTGTCGAGGTAGGCGAGCCGCTCGAACACGGCTCGGGCCCAGGTGCGGGCGGACTCGGCGTCGAGTTCCGCAGTCGCGAGCGCGCCGACGATGGTGTGGACGTGACCGCGGGCCAGGACCAGAAGCGGCGTGGCGGGGTTGCCGCCGATCCTGTTGGTCTCGCGGGCGAGCGCCCGCTCTGCAAGTCGAGGGTGGCTGCGGCATTCGATCAGATTGGAGAGTGCGGCGCGGTAGCGGCTCAGATGGTGTCTGTTCACGGATTCTCCTGTCTGATGTTGTGTTGACGTCCTTGATGTGGGGGACGCATCGCATCCCCACGGTGCTCAGGCTCCCTCCGGGACCCTGCCGAGGAGGTGCTGCAGGCGGGTGAGTCCGACATCGGCGACGACTTGGAGGTGCTGGTGCTGCAGTGTCGGGTCCTGGAGCGGGGCGAGGCCAGCCAGCTCCAGTGCCGTGGTGAGGCTCAAGGTGGTCCGCTCGTCTGCCAGGGTCTGGAAGACGGGGTCGCTGAGCAGATCGCGGGCAGCGTAGGCGTCCCCGTTCCGGGCGGCGATCGTAGCGAGGGCCGCCGTCAGCTCGGGTGTGTTACCGGCGTGGAGATGAGTGAGCTCTAGGACGCTCAGGCCCAAGCGGATCTGGAAGAGCTGCTGTTCAGGTGGCAAATCCAGCTGCCGCACCATGTCGGCTAGTGAGGCGCAGGTCGCCGTGTCCGCGCAGCCGGTCGCGGCGGCGAGACAAGCTTCGAGGTAGGCGGCGAGGACCTTCTCCCACGGGTCGATGGCCGTGGTGTCGGCGATCATGGCTTTCGCGCCGTCGAGGTCTCCGGCCATGAGTCGGGCGATGATCGCGGTCTGGCGTCCGTCGAGGAGCCGGTCGCCGATGCCGCCTCGGCGTTCGCTGGCGAGTAGCGCTTCGTCCCAACGGCCGGCGCGGGTGAGCGCTCGGGTGCCGTCGGAGAGGAACGCGGTCCACAACCGCTCGTGCGCGGCACGTCGGCTTCCGGTGGAGTCGGTCAGCGCCGTGAAGTCGATCGGGTAGCCGTCGATGCTTGCGGCGCTGCCGTCAGCGGCGGCAGCCAGGGTTTGGTCAAGAATCTTGTGGGCGCGGTCGCCGTCGCCGGCGCGGATGGCGAGCCGGGCAAGGTTGATGACCGGCTCCATCGCGAGGCCAGCGTGCGTTTCGTTGAGCGGTGCGTGGTCGGCGAAGGTGCGGAGTTGCCTCCAGCAAAGATCGGCCGCGAGGTCACCGGCGCCGACGTCGCTGGCGATGAGCGCGGTCAGGTTGAGCGCTGCTGCCGTCTCGGTCGGGGTTCTTGCCTGGTGAGCCATGGCGGTGACGGCTTCGACGCGCCGGTCGAGTGGCTGACAGCTCGGTCTGGCCCTGGGCACGAGCGGGAACCAGATCGCGAGCGCTCGCAGCTCATGCATCGGATTCGTTCCCTTCGGAGTCGGTTCCTCGGCTGGCGGATTCGGTTCGGGGGCTGGTGAAGACGGCGTCGCGGGCGGCGCGGGCGAGGTCCCGTTGGCCTGCCACTCGCAGTCCGATCCGGTTCCAGCAGAACAGGAGGTGGTGGCCGAGGACTTCGCGGAGGCCGCGTTCAAGTCGCCCCTCGTCTGCGAGTTGCCGCAGTGCCGTCCCCGCGGCCCGGTACTCGCTGAGCGCATCAGCAGCGGCTGTGGCGGTGCCGGCGCCCATCCGGGCGATGGTCGCATCGATGTCCGCTGTCATGAGGTGTCGGGCGTTCTCGGCCGCTGCATCCGGGTTGGATTGCGGGTGGGGGTCGGCTCCGCGGATGGCTGCGAGGCGGGCCCAGATGTCGCCCTGCTCGTACCATTCCAGGCCGGCCGCGCGCGTCATGGCCGTGCACAGCAGCAGCGAGAGTTCGCGCCGCTTGTCGGTTTCTGGGTCGCGCCCGCAATGCGTGAGGTACTCGGCGACGAAAATTGAGTCGCGGTGGAAAGACCGGTGAGCAACGGCCATCGCGGAGGCGCCACCGAAGGCGTAGGTCTCGGGTTCGTAGATCTGATGGGTGAACTCGGCGATATACGGCTTGGCCTGTCTGCTGGTGAGGATGTCGATGAAGAGCGTGCGCGCCCGGAGAGGCGTCACGTCACCGCCGGGCAGGTATCGCAGTCGCCACTCCGGGCTCTTGCGGATGAAGAACCAGCCGTCGAGGACGCCGTCTTCCATCGCCGACCGAATCTGGGGCCACAGGACCTCCGTGAGGACGTGCTCGGCGCGGTCGGGCTCGGCCAGCTGGATGCTGGTCTGAAGCCACGGGGTCGGCGGGCAGAGGATCCTCATCAACGCAGTACTTTCGGTGCGGCCAGACCCAGGGCGGCATCCCAGGTGGCGTCGTCGGTGATGCGCGGGCCGAGGCCGTGCAGGGTCAGTGCGAGGCCAGCTTCGCCGTCGAGGAATCCGTTCTCGGGGACGGCGCTGGAGCGCAGGCGTGCTTCGAGTTCGGGGAGCGCCGCGGCGAGCCGGTCGTCTTGGGCGTCTTCGGCAGCGCGCTGGATGATCCGGTAGAGCCCGGTAGTCCCGTGGCACAGGCCGCCTTCGACCAGCCTGGATTGCTGGTCGGTGTCGGCGAGGCAGCGCAGGAGGGCGTCTTCGGCCCGGCGTTGGCGGACCGGGTCGTCGAGGGCGATGGCCGCCAGTTGCAGGGCTCGGGCGATTCCCGGGGTGCCGTAGCACCAGCTCGGCCGCCCGGGGCCGGGCTGGGTGCTGCAGCCGCGCTCGAGTTCACTTTGGGTGAGCCACTGGGGCCACCAGCCGTGTTCGTGCTGCCAGGTGTCGTAGAAGGACCAGATCCGCTCGATCGCGTCCCGCTGGCCAGGGACGCTGACGCCAGCGTTGTGGGCGGTGGCGAGGACGACGAGCGGTCCGGCGATGCCGTGTGCGGCACCGAGGTTGACGTGGCCGCCGGGGAAGTCGCTGGATTGTTTGAGGAAGGGGTCGTGGGCGGACCACCATCCGGGCAGCCAGGTATCGCCGGCGCGGATCGGTTTGGTCAGGTCGACCAGGTAGGCGAGGACTTCGCCGGTGAGCTCGCTTCCGGGTTCGGTGGCCAGGAGGTAGGTGCCCAGGCCCGACAGGCCCGAAAGCTGGCTGTATTCGGCGAATCCGGTTGGCAGTTGCTGCCGGATCCGCTCGCGGGCCAGGGCGAGCCGTACGGTGATGATGATCTTGACTCGTTCGTGGAGGCGGTCCCGAAGCTCACCGTAGGAGTCCTGGGTGTCGGTGGTGTGCAGGACGAAGCTGATGGCGGGGGCGCCGTTGAAGAGATTGGTGGCGGTGGCGCAGTTGGTTCGGGGATAGGCGGTGGCGCGCAGCCAGGCCCGGGCCGTGCCGGGGTCGCCGTGGCCGGTGCGGACGCGTTCGAAGTGGAGCAGCGCGACGCCGAGGCGTCCGGCGCCGAGCGACTGCGCGGCCACGCCCTCCCGGAGCGGCACGGTTCCCGGGTCGGCCAACTCGGCGGCGATGCGGTCGGCCGCTGCGGTGCTGGTCGTGGCGGTGCTGGTGTTCATCGGGTTCGGCTCCTTCGGTTACGGGATCGCCAGGCGAGGGCGGCGGCGCGAGCGAGCCTGAGGCAAGCCCGCTCGGACTCGGGGTCGATGTCGATCGCCCTGATGTAGTGCAGGTGCAGCAGGGATGACAACACCGCATCCAGGTCGCCGCGACCGTTGATGAGGAGTTCGAGCCGGTAGGTGGCGACCGCTCGGCTCCGGTGCTGCCAGGCGTCGAGAACGCCGCTGGCCGATGCCGATGCGGTGAGGCGGGTGGGGTCGCCGGCTTCGGTGTCCAGGAGGCTGGCGAGGGTGGCGACGGCGTCGCGGTCCAGCGGGGGGCCGGATCGGTCGACGTGGTCGAAGAGCCAGTTCATGCCCGCATCGACTGAGCCGGTGAAGGCGATGACCAGGTCGATGAGACTCGCCGCGCACAGCGCCTGGGTGATCACTGGTGCTTTGGCGGCGTGGCGGATCTGGGCGAGCGCGGCGGCCGTATCGGCGGCGAAGACCTCTTCGGCCGCTTGCATAGCCCCGCCGTGGCCGTACCGGCCGGTCTCGGGCACATAGGTGTCGAGCTGGAGGCGGCTGATGAGGCCCCGTCGGCGCAGGTCCGCGGCCCAGGCACCGAGCCGCTCAACGGCGGAGCCGTACCCGGTGGCTTCGGTCAGCCGGTATCGCAAGCGCAGGTGCGGAAGGGGGTCCTTGTAGCGGATGAACCACCATTCGGGCGTCTCGGGCCAGGTCCCGTGCAGTGCGTCCAGGTGTCCGTCGAGCAGGTCGTTGAAGCGCCCGGGGTGGCTGTAGACCTTGGCGTAGAGCCACGATCCCGCACCGGGGAGCTGCTCATCCGCCACAGTGGCCGGTTGCAGCGGCCCTTCGAGGTGGCGGGGCCGTGGTTTCGGCGGTGCGGTCGCGGCGAGCGGCAGGGTGATCTCGTGGGCTCGGCCGCTGATCCAGCCGAGTTCCGCCTCGGTCGGGGCTTCGCGCAGGATCACCGTCTGGTGCCGGTCGAGTTCGTGGCGCAGTAGGGCCAGGTGGGCGTCGTCGGCGGTGTCGATGCGGACGCGGATGTCGCTGTCGCCGAGGTACAAGGTGCTGGGGATCTGGAGGTCGCGTTGCAGCTGTCGCCATGCTGCCGTCCATTCGCTCCAGGGGCGGTCTTTGGCGGGGAGCTGCCGAGCGGTGATCTTCCACCGGGCGGCGGTCAGGATGCTGCGGCCGGAGCGTACCCGTGGGAGCACCGGCAGGGCCGCGGCGCCGCCCCAGTCGAACATCGCGTAGACCGACGACGTGGCGCGCGGGAGTTCGGCGAGGAATCGCTGCATCGGGTGCAGCCGGATCGCCGGTTCGATCGCGTTGGGGACCATCGGCTCGACGATGCCGCCGTCGGCCAGGTTGACCAGGTAGAGCCGTTCGGCGTCGGCCGTGACCGCCAGGTCGTCGAGGCGGAGTGCGCCGCGCTGCTCAGTCGGGTATTCGCCGAGGGCGAGGAGGTCGGGGAGCGCCTGCGGGACGCGGCCGACGTTCGCCGTCGAGGCCCACAGCGGCGGGCCCGAAAGCTGCACATGCGAGGCCCCGACCGCGGCAGTCGGGAGCTGGCCCCAGAGCGCCGCTATCCGGTCGCGATCGGCCTGGTCGAGCAGGTGGAGAAACCTGTCCTCGGTCGTACCGACCGCGCGTCCGGCGCCCTCGACGACGAGTGTGAAGCGGCTGGTGGCGAGCGCGTCGAGGTCGGCGGCGCGCAGATGGAAGGCGATGCCGACGTGCGGCGGCGCGGTGGGTGAAGCGACTGCGATGCGCTCGGTGTCGGCGGCGTCGAGGTCGATCTCCATGCGCCCTTGGGCGACCGCCTCGTGCGCGAGCTGCAGGAGCGCCCGGTCGCGATCGGTCGCCCACGGCTCGGACTTGGCGAACAGGGAGTCGCGGAACCCCGAGGGGAACCCGAGCCCGGCAACCGGATCGGTCAGCTCGCGCACGCGCACGACCTGGCCGAGGCCGTAGCGTTCGAGGAACTGGTGGTGGTATGCCGTCCAGGACGGGAAGCCCTCGGGGAAGCGGGTCAGCCGCTGCAGTTCAGTGGCGGCGTGCTCCGCTTCTGCCACCACGGAGGGCGGCAAACCGAGCTGGGCGTCGATGCGAAGGTCGATGGCGAACGCGGGCCGGTGGGATTCGGCGCCGAGGACTTCGGCGGCCTCTCGCAGCGGTAGCTGAGCCGGGCCGCGACCCGTGAGGTCCTGTATGGAGGAAAGGAGCCGGTGCGCCGTCCTTGTCGCTTCTACCAAAGGGTGTGGGCTCGCCAGGTCGGCCGCATCCAACTCGTCCAGGAAGAGTTCGAGCGGGTCCGCTTCGGCCATCGGCGTCCTGAGCGCGGTGATAAGTGCCCCTTGGGCGACCATGGACCGGAGCATCGCGGTGATCGCGTCCTGCAAGGTTCGCGGGAACTCGGCGGTGAGCTTGACGGCGAGGTCGGCGAAGCGGATCGGGTCCTCGGCCCACCGCATGGCCGTCTCAACCGCTCGGGTCCATCGAAGTGAGACCACCCCAGGGCCGGGCTCGTCGCTGTCGGCTTGCGAGAGCAGCACCAGCCGTTCTCCTTGGACTGCGGCGAGGTTGTTGGCCATGACCGCCAGGTCGGGAAGCAGGTCGTGTTCGAGCTCGGTGATGATCTGGTGGAGCAGCCTCGCGTCGGGCCGGACGATCGCCCAGTGCGCGGCACCGATGTTCGCGATCGGCTGCGGAGCAAAATGGACCGGTGCGATGCCGGCGAAGAGCCCGAACGGGGTGGCGCGGGATTCGCTGCGAAGCCGATAGCGCAGCAGGGCCAGCGCGGCCCGGCGGATCTGTTGGGGTTCGGTGACCTTGTCCGCGCAGATCGCCTCGATGCGGCCTGCCAGCGCGGGCGCGGCGGCCTCGATCGCGGTAGCCAGGTGGCCGTGGCCCCAGACCGTCCGGATCCATTCGCGTTGCGCGGCGGCGGCTTCGGGACCGGTGCGTTCGGCGTCGGGGAGGCGGGGCTGTGATGCGATTGGCGTGTGGGCGCTCAGACGGACCAGTCCTGCTTCGACGGCTCGGAACATGCCGGGTTCTCCTTGGACGGGGTGCTGGGGCAGGGGGCCGGTACCGGCCTGGGGACCGGTACCGGCTAAAGGGGGGCTCTAGGAGCAGCTGGCGCAAGAGCTTTGGCAGGTCGCGCCGCAGCCGCCACTGCTGTCGTAGAGGATCTTCCCGAGGTCGGGGCCCGACTCGACGAACTGGATGTCCAGTTCGAAGGCGTCCTCGTCCACCTTGTCGAGCTGCTGAGTGTCCATGTCGCTCCTTGTTCTTCTCGGCTACGGATCAATGCACTTGTCCGGGAGCAGGATGTGGCCGGTACTGGTCTGGGAACCAGTACCGGCGAAGGGGGCCTAGCTGCAGCTGGTGCAGGCGCTGGCGCAGGTGGACCCGCAGCCGTCGCTGGTGTCGTAGAGGATCTTCCCGAGGTCGGGGCCCGACTCGACGAACTGGATGTCCAGTTCGAAGGCGTCCTCGTCCACCTTGTCGAGCTGCTGAGTGTCCATGTCAATCACTCCTTGTGATTCTCGGTTTGCGGATCAGTTCGCCTGGCTGGTAAGACCGGGAGCCTTGGGCCAGGAGACGGTGACGCGGCTGTGGCGTTTCTCGACGACCAGGCCGCGCGGGAGGTCGCCGTCGAGGGCGTCCTTGGGGTGGACTTCGAAGTGCGGGCCGGTGCCGCGGCGCTGGTCGCGGTCCCAGCTGCGGATGTGCGCGACCATCTGGCTGGCGAGTTCAGTCGCGTTGGGCCCGTGGGCGTAGGCGCCGAATTCGAACTCGGTGCGGTCCTCGGTGACCGGACGAAGCGTCAGGTAGGCGAGCGAGTCATGGTCCCAGACCGCGGACATGCCCCAGCGCAGCGTGAGCGTCACGAGCCCGGTGGCCATGCCCTGGTCGGTGGCAGTGAGGTAGCCGTAGGTGGGTGAGACGGTCGCGAGCCACATGTCCAGGTCGTCCCACGGTTCCATCCCGCCGACCAGGATCCCCGACCACGACTCGTGTTGCGGCCCTTCCAGTGCGAGCCGCAGCGGCTCGGCTTCGACCGGCTGGCGGTCGTCGACGCGGAGCACAATGTCATCGTCGTGCAGGCCGACCAGGCGCTGGCGGTTTTCGGCGGCACCCTGCATCGGCACGAACCCGGCCAACTCGAACTCAGTGCAGACGAGGTGATCGCCCTCGGGCTGGAACACGAAGGAGCGTTCCAGGCCGTGTACGCGCAGCGGAACGACGAGGCGGCCGTCTTCGGCGAGTTGATCGGTCCATGCAGGCGGGATGTCGGGGGCGCTGACGGTGACGAGGATGCGGTCGAACGGCGCGAACTGCTCGGCGCCGAATTCACCGTCGGCGCAGACGACAGAGACCACATCGTCGTAGCCGGCGCCGGCTAGGCCTTGCTCTGCCCGCTCGCACACCTCCGGGTCGATGTCGAGGCTCACGACCCTGCCTTTCGGGCCGACGAGCTCGGCGATGAGCGCCGCGTTGTAGCCGCCGCTGCCGATCTCGAGCACGGTCATGCCTGACGTGATTTGGGCCTGCTGGAGCATGGTCGCCTGAAGCCACGGGGCCGAGACCGAGCTGATCGCCACCCCGTCGCCGTCGCGCTTCATGATCGGCACCGCGTCGGCGTACGCCTCCTCCAGGCTCACGCCAGGCGTGAACAGATGCCGCGGCACCGTGCGCACGGCAGCCAGGATCGCCTCGTCGACTGACTTGCCGATGTCGGCGCGGTTCTTCACGATCGCCTCGGCCAGTTCGAGGCGAAGACGCGCGGCGGTCTGCTCCTCGTCGGTCTGTGTGGTTTCTCGGGTCACCTGTTCCTCCTCATTCACGGTGTGCCTGTACTTGCTGGGTTCCCGGTGGTGAAGGGAACCCGGTCCTTTGCCTGGGGACGTCCATATGCGGGTGATCACCACTGCCCCGATAGACGACGAACGGGGCGAAAACCGGGTGGATCGCCACTTTCAACCTAGGGTCGAGGACCTGCTGGTCTACGACGCACCACCACACCGCCATCGCTTGGCCGACCATGGCGAGCACTTCGCTGGAGTCCGGATGGTCGAAGCGGGCATCATTCGGGTCGAGCAGCAGCTGCGGGCTCTTGCCGAAATCCCAGCGGATGATGCCGACCGTGGAGCGGAAGTCGCTGTTGCGGCACAACCACATCGCCCGGGCGTTGTGGTAGTGGACGCTGAGCCACTCGCCGCCGGAGAGGATGCGCCCGATCTCCGCGGCGGCGAGCAGGTCCGGGCGCCGCCGCTCGCGAGCCGGTGTGATGCCGTCGAGACTTTGGGGGAACTGGTCATGGGAGGGGGCCGACCGCTCAGTGTTAGCGTGCGCGGTCGGCCCGGCCGGTTGGAGGCTGCGCTGCCAGGTATCCATCACGCTGCACTCCCGGCGTCGTGCTGACACCGCGGGCACCAGACTCGTGCGCGATCGCAGCGAGCGGGCCGATAGCGCCAGCCGGCCGCCTCTGCCCGGCGCACCAAATCCCCATAGCCCATACAGGGGACCTTCAACTGAGCCTGGCAGAGACAGCAAGACACCAATCCGATTCGCGGAGCACCCACCCGCTCTGCAAGATCGTCGGCGTCAGTCTGATAATCACGGATGTCGACAGCCCGGTAGACGCGGCCGCCTTCGGCGACAGAGGCGTCCTCCGGAGGAAGCTGCCTTTTGAAGTTGGAGAAGCCGTCGACTATTGACGGGCCCTGTTCGGAGTTCGCATCGATGCACGCCCATGCCTCGGCGCTCTTGGTGCCGTTCATTGGTTCGCTCCCTTGTCGAGGATGCTGTGAACCCGTTCGCTAGGGAGTGGCTGCGCCAGCCGGACGGCGGAACTGCCAGGCAGTGGTTCCCCATGGGCAACTGCCGCTCGGAGTTGACGGACGCTGCGCAGCAGGTGCATTGCGAGCAGCGAGTCCGGCTCGATCCGCGGGAAGGCTTCGGGATTCCATTCGGCAGCGAAGGCATCTTGGGCCGCGTCCCAGGTCAGCTGGCCGGTCGCATGGGTCTGGCCGTGCGTGCTCATCCTGGTGAGCACCATCGAGTCGGGCTCGCCCGTGGCGGCGAACTCGTACCCGTACCCGGAGATCGTGCCGAGCGGGGTGCCGGGCGGTGTCGGTGTCGTCATCGGGTCCTGCACCTCCTTGGAACCGTGTTCTCGCGCTGTGTGATTCCCATTTCACTGGTGTCGGTTGGTGTCGGCAAGGCGCTGATCAGGGAACCGACAATCCATTGACAACCGTGTGCTGCGCCGGTTCCGGCCGAGGCCCCGGTAGGCTCGGCTCCCGGTCACCGGTCCGAGCGAGGCAAGGAGTGAGGGTGCGCCGCGAAGTAGAGGTCAAGTTCCGTATCGCCGATGCAGCGGAGGTGATGGCCAGATTCAAGACCGAAGGCGTGGCATGGTCATCTCCCGTCTTCCAGGACGACCAGGCGTACGCGCCCAGCACCTGGTCCTACGGGATGGACAAGACCGGTGTGCCGTTCGCTCGCCTCCGCACCGAGGACGACCGGCACGTGTTCACCGTGAAGACGCCGCAGTCGAATGAGATGGACTGCCTCGAACATGAGACGACCGTCGCCGACCGTGCCGCGATGCACGCCGCCGTGGTCGCGATGGGATTCGCGCCGACGGTTCGCATCGTCAAGACACGTCGGAGCGGGTCGTGGGGCGAAGTGTCGCTGTGCCTCGATGAGGTCGAGCACGCCGGAACCTTCCTTGAACTGGAACTACTCACCGAAGACGACCCCGCTCGGGTGCAGCAGCAACTCGCCGAGCAGGTTCGGGCACTCGGTATCGAGGGCGTACGGGTCACCGACACCTACGACACGCTGGTGCGTGAGGCGTTGGGCGTTGGGCGTTGGGCGTTAGAACAGCGTCGGTTCCGCAGTAGGAACGGCGACGGCGATCCGCTCGGCATCGCCTTCGAACCGGACCCGAAACGCGCTGTGGTCGGTCAGTCCGAGCGAACGGGTCTCGTGCAGGAACTCCACACCTACGACACGCTCCGCCAACGCGGCACCGGCGCAGACATAGTCGTATCGGTACGGTCCCCGGTACGCCCGACCCAGGTGGCTTCCTCGGCGAAGCCCGCTGCCGCAGCGAGGTCGACCAGGCCGGCGTCGGCCAGGCGCGGCAGGACTTCGAGCTCGAACGGCAGCATGGTCCGCGCCTGCGGACTGCCGGCGGCGACGATGTTGAAATCCCCGGCCAGGATCAGCCGCTCGCGCATCGACGGATCACACTTCTCGATCGCGGTGAGCAGCTCGGACAGAAAGGCCCGCTTCCGCTCGACTTTCAACTGGCTGCGATCGCGGCTGGGCACGTACACACCCAGGACGATCGCCTCCGGGTTGGTCGACAGCGGTAGCGTGGCGAGTCGGTGTGCGAGCGTCACTGGCATGCCCTGCGCGACAACGCGGCCGGGAGCCAGCCGAGCGGCGACTGCCGCACCCCGGTCGCCGCCCATGTCGGTGAGTTCGGTGCAGTTCCACCCGGCGCGTGCGTAGCGGTCCATGAGCGTCGCGGTGCCCTTGCCGGCGCTGGTCTCGGTCAAGACCACCACGTCATCGTCGGCTGCGGCAAGCCAGTCGCCGATCCGTGCCGCACGGTCAGGGGCAGCGGCACCGATATTGACCGTCGTCAGGGAGAACATGCAACTTCCGGGGCGTTGAACTCGGAGAGAACCGCGGAGGCGACCTCGGCCGGCGTGCGGCCACGGCAGTCGATGACGGCTTGGCGCCAGCCCTCCTGGTCGAGGAACTCGCGGGCCTGACGGTACAGGTCGAGTTCCTCGGCCGGCCCGCCCACGCTCTCCAACCGCGAGCGCGCCCGCCGCTGATCGAGGCGTTCGGCGATGACCTCGGCATCGTCCTCGAGGTAGACCGTCAGGGTGGGCGGGATCGTGTACTCGTTGTACGCCCAAATCTCATCGACGGCAAGTCCGTCGAGGCGTTGCAGGACCAGCGAAGAGGGCACGTAGCGGTCGCACACGACAGTGAAACCGGCGTTCAAGTGCGGGATGATCTCCTCTTCGACATGGTGGGCGCGGTCGGCGGCGATCGCCAGGCCGAGCGCCCTGCCGGTGACCGTGGCTTCGGCGGCGCGCAGGAGCCTGCCCAGCGGGGACTGGCTCGGCTCGGTCGTGGCATGGACGCGAGGGTCGTTGCGGCGCAGCGCCGCGGCCAAGTGAGCACACACCGTGGTCTTCCCGACCCCGTTGGGCCCCTCCACAACGAGGAACCGCCCGCTCATCGCTTCACCGCCAGAGGAATCGAACGCTTCGGAGAGGAGACGATAGAGCACTGCTCGCTGTCGACTTCGCCGATGCGCTCGCCGCGGGCGACCACCGCCGCCGGGCAGCCCTTCCCGCAGACAGCGTCCATCGCGCAGGAACGACACGTCGCATTGGCCCCGACCCGGAACCGGCGGTGAAAGCGATAATCGTCGAGAGCGCCAGCGACGTCCGCCTCGAGAATGTTGCCGACCATGAACTCCTGATCGAGGTAGCGCGAGACCGGGTTGCGGGCGGCGAACACGAGGTAGGGGCAGACCGCGACCTGCCCGCGAGTGAAGACGTAGATGATCTTGCCGGCGTCGCAGCCACCGAGCGGCTTGTCCTCGTTGGGGAAGCGGATGCGGACCGTCTGCATGTCAGGGCGGTCGAAGCGCGCCGTGACCGCTGCGATCGCTCGCATCTTGTCCTCGTCCGCCGCCAGGCGCCCTTGCGATGCGATCCCGCGTCCGAACGGCGAGAGCGGGTTCATCAGCACGTACTGCGCGCCGATGTCGCTGGCGAAGGCACACAGATCGGCGAACTCCTCGGGCTCCGACAGCGCGTTCGGCGTGGACAGTAGCCCCTGCAGCAGACCCGCTTCGGCGAACTTCCGCGTCGTCTCCACGGTGGTCGCGAAGCTGGAGCGATCGCCGCGGAACTTGCCGTGGGACTCGGGCCGGAACCCGTCGAACGAGACGTTGACGTGCACGTCGCCGAGCCCGACGAGCTCGGCGATCTGGTCATCAGAGGTCGAGGTCGCGTTCGTGCAGATGCCCAGTGGCAAACCGGCCGACCTGACGGCCCGGCAGATCGCCATGATGTTCGGGTGGACGAAGGGTTCCCCGCCGGTGAGCGTCAGGCGTTGAACTCCGGCTGCCTTCAGGCGCGGTATCACCCTGTCGACGATCAGTTCGAGGGGCATGTGATCGCCCCAGTCACCAGATGACACAAAGCAATGTCCGCAATGGAGATTGCAGCGCTCGGTGATCTGTACCAGCGCCTTGCGGCCCTCGCCCGCGATCGAGGTTCGGAAGTAGCAGCTTGACGCGTGGGTGTCGACGATCAGGGACCTCTTCATGAGCCCTCCTGGCAGGTGTTGGCGTGCTCGGAGCGGAGCGCGATACAGTTGCGACCACCGACAGTGACGACCGCCACGACCCGCTGACTCGATTCCACCTGTCGGACGAGATGTCGGCAAGCACTGGCAGCGATGATTGACAAACCATTGACAGCGGCCCCATAGTCGTTACCCACAGGACCGGACCCCTGGAGGATCGTCTTGGAACCCAGAGACATCGCCCGCATGAAGGCCGACCTCGGCCTCATGCTGGCCGACCTCCGGGATGCGAAAGGCTGGACACAACAGCAGCTCATCGTCGAAGGCCGAGTTCGCACCTCGCGGTCCACGGTCGCCAACACAGAGACTGGAAGGCAGTTCCCCGACGAAAATTTTTGGTCCGAATGCGACGACGCTCTCGACGCCGAGGGTAGCCTTCTCGCCGCATACCGCCAGGTATTCGAGGCGGTCCAGGATCAAAAACGATCCGAGGCCACCGCGGCCCGTCAACGACTTGAGGAACAACGACAGTCGTGGAGCGAACCCACCAAGACCGCAATCAGGCTCGACTTGACCGGTGGTGACATTGCAGGAGGAGCCGCAGCCTCCACAAGCCACACCGTACCTAGGGACGCATGGGATCAGCCCTCGCGCAATCAGCTGAAGATTGGGAGTCTTCGACCACCCCACAGATTGCAGGGCTCCCAGTTGGACGCTGCAATCGAGCACCTGGCAGACCTGTGGCACACCTTGGTCAGAACTGACAATCTTTTCGGCCCTCGCCATGCTCTAGAATCAGTTCATCAGCAACTGTCGATTCTAGATTCGCTTTTGGAGTATGCCCAAGGTGTGCAGCGGCAGGAAGTCCTGAAGCTCGGCTCACGGTATGCCGAATCCGCAGCTTGGCTTCATGAAGATACCGCCAATATGCGGAGAGCTGAGAATTGGACACGACAAGCACTGGAATGGGCTACTGAGGCGGGAGACCAAGCCATGGTCTCCTGGGCGATGTTCCGCAGGAGCCAGCAGGCCACGACGCGGAGGAACGCTGCCCAGACGATCAGCCTGTCCAAGGCGGCCCAGAGGAATGAAGAGCGGCTTGCGGACCCTGCGCGCGCTGCCATCCAACAGCAGGAAGCCCAAGGGTATGCGCTGGAAGGAAACGAACGCGAATGCCATAAGCGGCTCGACGACGCTCACGAATTCGCAGCTTCCCCTGACACTAAGAGGGATGGCCGTACCGGTCACGGAGATTTTTGCACGCCAACCTACATCGAAGTTCAACGAGCAAAATGCTGGCTTACATTGGGGCGACCAGAGCTGGCGGTCCCGATATTCGAACACGCAGTGGCTCAGGTTCCAGACGTTTACCACCGGGACCGCGGCCAGGCGCAAGTGTTGCTAGCTAGGGCGTATGCAGGAGTCGGACAGTATGACGCTGCTGCTGCCCGGGTCGCCTCTGCGCTTCAAATTGCGCGTGGTTCCGGCTCATCTCGAATGCTCATCGATGCCGTAGCCCTTGCAAGAGTGATCGCGGCTGAATGTGACTCGCCAGCTGTGAGTGGCCTGCTCACTGCCGTTGACGAATTGAATGAATAGTAGAACCGACAGAGAATTTCTCCGTTGGAACGCTCTGACGCTCACATTCTCTTCGAATAGATTGGCAACCTGATGGCGATAAATTTCTATACACCGAAGTACTACGTATTCAACAACTTCTCGGCGCATTCCATCGAGTACCGAGGGAAGCTTTACCCAACCTCGGAGCACGCCTACCAGGCCACGAAATGCACAGATCCCGTCGGCCAGGAGACAATTCGCAGGGCCCGTAGTCCACTCCAGGCCAAAACACTGGCTAACGAGACCTATCGCGCCGCGAAGGACCCTGACTGGGGCCGTAAGAAAGTAGGCGTTCTTGAGGAGATCCTGCGCGCCAAGCTTGAGCAACACGCAGAAGCCCGGGAAGCCTTGAAGGACAGCGGCCGCGAGGACATTGTTGAGGATTCGCCGACCGACTACTTCTGGGGCGAAGGCGCAGACGGATCAGGCCAAAACATGCTGGGCAAGCTCTGGATGAAGCTGCGCGACGACTTCCGTGCGAATCAAGTTGATTCCTAACCATCTGACGCGCGGGTTAAATCGCATGCTTAAAGTTCTCCTTCAGGATTTACCAGCCTACCCCAGCCAGTGTTTTGCGCATCTACCCCAACGCGAAGATTTGCAGGTATTTTGCTAGGCTCTATCTTGAATCGGATATCATCATCAAACTTGAATCGAGTAACGTCAATTCCTTCAAGATTGACACCGTCATCGAATGACAAGTTCCTTATCCAAAATTTCTGCTGCACCTTCAAGTTCTTGAAACTGCCAGCACCCTTGTACTTCATATTTGATAGACCGACCTCGCTGAAATCAGCATCCTCAAGAACAATATTTCCAACGTTTTCCATCATGTATATATACAATCTGGCAGGGCCCCTGGCCTTTGAGAAGTTGACTTCATGGCTGGCTTTAATGTGGTAGAAATCGGCATTAGTCATAAATGTTGCTTCAGTAAAGTCCACAGGACCTTTGAAGTGCGCAAAATTGAACTTCGGCTCAGTCTCAAATATTGCATCTTTAAAGGAGGCCCCTATCTCGAATGTAGCGTAATGGAAGTTGCTATTCGTTAGTTTCGCTCCAGTGAAATCATTGTCCGCCAGGTATGCGCCAGTCAAATTGAGACGTTCATGTCTCCAATAATTTCCTTGATTTCCTTTCCATCGCACATGGCGCTGCAAGATTTCATTGGCTGTCATTCGAACAAAGAACTCCTGCTTTATTTCGTCAGTTATAGGCGTAGGCAAAGGTCCCATTGGTTCAAATAGGTGGGTTGAGTCCTCGTTTGAAAATCTCTCTGAAAGCTCACTAAAATTTGGAGCCGGCAGTCGGAGATACGCACAAATCTCATCGAGGATGATCTGACGGAGCTCCTTATGCTGCTCCCCGAGACGCTCAAGGTTGTGCAGTCCACCAATCCGAACCACCGGATTGGTAGATCCAAGTTGCTCCACAGCCTTGATTCGAAGTTCCGTAATCCGTTCTTGGGTCGCATGGAATTCAGAGTGCTGCTGGCGTCGTATTCCGATTATCAGAGTGGCAAGAGCACCAACTCCAGCCCCCACAAGCAGTGCATTCCGGATAACCTCTGCACGGAGCGTGGTTATCGTGACATCGCGTTCCGTTGTTCCTTGACCGTCCAGATCAGTGACGTAGTGAATTTGGAACTGGTACATCAGCCATGCACCAAGTATCACTGTGACAGGAGTTAATAGGAGCGCCAAGAGCCATGGGCTAATCCCTCGAGGTCGGCGCACATGAAGCGAGTTTTTGCTAGCGGGCATGAACCAATGATAGTCGTCCGTAGCATGTCACGCTGCATGGCCCGCAGGCACTTCCGGCTATCGCGGGAAGGCCACTTCTAAGTCGGCGCGGTGGCAGCAGTGTCCCGGGGTCGAGCCACATCGCCTTGTCGAACCCCGTCGTCAAGTAGCCCAATATCCCATGCCGCGCAACCAGTCCAATCACCGGACGACTTGAATCCAGTTTTTGGGCGGAGGGCCCCGGCCGTGAGCGGCAGCAGTAGCGATCGCCGCGTTCGAGCAACCCACCGACTGCCGTCTCGACGCAGGCCACCGCCGCTTCCTCCTGCACGTGAACGGATGGCCCCCGTTCTGGCCTGTCGGCTTCTTCGGCCTACCTGAACTCAGCGACCGGCTCCGCATGGCGAGCATGGCGGTCGACCTGACAGCTACGAGAGACCTTGCCGACGCGGCACTCGAGGCCGACGACGTGTACCTGGTTGCATGGGCGCGTGAGGGAGGCACCGCAGTCGTCATCCGTCCCGGCCGCCCTCGCACGGGTGAGCCCGTGTGGTTCGAAGGCGTCCAGACAACGGTGTACGGCAACTTCGAGTGCTTCCTCCACGCCGCCATCGCACGGCTCCTCGCGATCACAGGTTCACTCGCAGGCGGCGCAGAAGGCTGAAGTTCTACACCCGCGATTGTCGATTCCCTCGGCCGCCTATATTCGCCAACAACCTCATCGAGCAGTCGATCCTGGTCGGCATTGCGTTTGTATACGAATGCTGCCGGCGGGCCAAGCATTGCCCACCGACGTCGGCAAGACCCGTACTCCGGAAGCGCCGACGACCGGTCATGAGCAGCTGCGATCCGGCCAGTCCGTAATCATTGGCCGTATGGGGTGACATCGAAGCGGCCGAACAGCTCCATGAAGAACTCCTGCAGGACTTTCTCAGCCCGCGACTCCCGCTTGAGTTCTTCGTGGCCGAAACGGAAGACCTCGTATCCGCTGAGTTTGAGTTCTCGATCGGCCCGCATGTCAGCCGCATACTTGGCCTTGTCGGTGAAGTGCTGTGAGCCGTCGACCTCCAGAACCACGCGCTGACCATGCGGCAGCAACAGAAGGAAGTCCATCCGGAAGCGGAGCAGGGCCTCGCGTCCGCGCTGTTTTACGGTCTTGGGATCCCAGTGCAGCCACACCTCGGGCAACAGTGCCGGGAGCTCGGGAACAGCGGCACCGAAAATCCGGTGGTAGAGGACAAAGAGGTTGTGCTGGCCCGGTGAGTTGTCGGGCAGACTCTCGCACAGCCTCTGGTAGAGGCCCCGCTTAGCTTCCTCGGCATCGGTGACATCTCGGGTCTGTTGCCACCAGTCCTGCAGGTCCCGCCACCGGACGCCACCGGATCCGATCGGCCTGTCGTAGACCAAGACATGGTCCTGGTTGCCGACGACCTCGATGTCGTTGTCAACGGCATTGCGAAACCGCAGGTCGGGTTTCTCCTTGGACGCGAAGATCAAGTTCTTGGGCCGTCGACTTCGCGGCAGACCTGAAGGCACGAGAGCGAAGACCGGGTAGCCCTCGGAGATGCCAGTCTCGCGTACTTCCACGCCGGCGGCCCGCAGACAGGGGTCGATGGCGGCGACCAGGCGGCGCTGGATCAGCTCGTCAGGGACCAGATCCGCTGAGACCAGCGCTTCCATGAATCGGACGAATCGGGGGTGCGGAGCGGCGAAAGCACCGAGCTGCTCGAATAGATCCTCAGCGGACCAGTCGCCCGGGTTACGCAGCACATGCCGCTCGACATCGGCTCGCAGACCCGGCAAGGTCTGCACGGCGAGCAGGCTGAAGAAGTCCTCGTCGGGAAGCCAGAACCAGGTGAGAACGTCCATAAACCGACCGGAGTGCTGCGTCAGGTCGTCCAAGTCCAACGCTCGGGCGATCTCGCGCCGTACTCGCTGGGGAACCTCTACCGTTCCCTGCTGCGCCCGCAAGATGTCTTCGAGCGCTCGGCGTTGGGACGCCGACAGAATCTCCTGACCCAGGAGGCCAACAATGACCGAACCCAAGCCGGCATCGGGAAGTGCGTCAAGACTGGCTTCGAGCCGCTCGGCCTTCGTGCCATCCTGAGCTGGCGTGGGCAGGCCGAGCCGTTGACACGCTTCGGGAAGATCTTTGTGCCTGTAGTAATCCTTGAGACCAAGGACGATGGGGCGGATCAGCGCCCGTAGCTCTGCGTGTTCCACCGTGTCCACCATCTGTCGATTGTCCCCGCCACCACCGACAGGCGGCAGAACGTGTTCAGATCGGGGCAGCCGAAGGTAGCGAAGGCACGTCGAGCCGAACGTCGCCGATCTCTAAGATCAGACACGCTTACGGCAGCCTCCCCAACAACCCCGCCACGGTTCCCACGATCATGATTGCATCGTCCCGACTCCAGGCAAAGTCGCTCGTCACCTCGTCGTCATGGCTTGCGCCGCTCGCCAAGCTGTAGAGATCATCGATCAGGACACGCCAGCGTTGCGCTTGCGTCCGTTGTCTCGCAACAGCGTTCTGTGCTTCGGGCGCCACTACTTCCCGCACGTATTCGAGTGCGGCCCGCGCCTTGATGACCGCTTCCTCGAACTTGCCGTCCGTGATGTGGCCCTTGGCCTCCCGGATACGGCCGACCGCTCTTCGCAGCTCGCTGCCGTCGAGCGGGAGCGGAACGAGGACTTCCATCGCGACGGCCGCGCCCAGGCTCTCAAGCTGTCGCGCCCATGATTCTGCCGGTACGAAAGCCACCTCCTGCGCCTCAACGACCGGATGCAGATCGCGTACCGGGTAGAGGAGTACGGCACTCAGATGAAGCTGGAGCTGCAAGTCCCTGCCATCTCGCAGTGTCTCGATGGACCAAAGCTGGTTATCGCTCAGGCCGCACGACAACTGCTCCGTGCAGTCGAATTGACGTGTCGTCACCAGCTTGAGATGCAAGGGCCCGAGCCAACTGGTCGCTCCGTTGGGAAAGTTGGTGTACACCTCGCCGCCGAGCTGAATCGGTAGTCCCTCCGCCAGCCCAACCGAGGCGACGGTCACCGTGACAGCCAATCGGTGAGCTCCGGTACCAGGCGTCAGGTTTACCGTAGTCGCTCCGGACCCGACGCTTACTCGTAGCGCCTTGCCATGGGTGAAGTTCAAGTCGACCATCGTATCCTCTTCGGTTTCTCTTGTGAGCACTGTCAATGGAATGTCGGCTTTCGAAGGATCGACTTGCCGACGCACTCCGACACGGATGCAATGGCGATGGATGCTCCCATCCGATCGAGAACTAGCAGCGCTCCACGGGGCCCCCACTCCCCCTGTGAAAGACGGAGTTCAGCGCACTCGCGTCCTGGACGGAGTCGGCGTAGATGTGGACCGGAACGCGAAACCCCTGGCGAAAGGAATCAACCGAACGCTCATTAGGCACCGCAACCACGGTCCCGGATGGCACCCGGCGAGGTTGCGGCTTCGAGAACGGAGTCTCGATGCAGCAGATCATATCCAAAATCCTGGTGCCGCCGCTGCCCGCGAGGGCCAACCGCGATGTCCGTCTGGCGCTCCGGGCGGCAGCTCAAGTCGAGGCCGCGTTCGGCACACGACTGCTGCTTCCGGGCCTGGCAACGTGCCGGGACTGCGCGGTGGTGATGGTGCCGTGGCCGTGGCTGAATCAGGGGCCTGTGTACGCCTGCCACAACCAGCGGTGCGACGCGAGCCGCGTCTATGCCCGTGATGCCGATGCGGCCGCATGGCGGCTGCTGCAAGCAGAACCTGTGATGCGCCAGGCGCTCGCGCCGCTCAAGCAAGCGACCGACATCCTGCGCGTCCTGCGCGGCCGCCTCGAACAAGTACTAATCGACACGCGACCCGGCGGGCCGTTGCCGGTCGAGCTGCGCTGGTCGCAGTTCCCTCCACAGGATGGCGGTGTTCCAAAATGGAGCGAAGGACGAGGGTAAGCCAGAGCGCGGCGGATAACCGCATCATGGAGCACCGTTGCTTCCACACAGAGGTCTCGGAGATCACGGTCGGTGCGATCATCGCGATCCCCGAGTCCTGGTCCGGTGCGCTCCAACAGGCTCGCAAGGACTCCGGCGACCCGCTAGCCGCCACCGTGCCTCCGCACCTGACCCTGCTCGCCCCAACTACGCTCGCTTCCGATCAGTTGGAGACGTTGGCGGAGCACCTCGCGATAGTGGCTGACTCGATGGCCGCTTTCACCATCGCCCTGCATGGGGTGTCTTCGTTCCTGCCGATTTCCCCGGTGGCCTTCGTACCGGTTATCGACGGCGGCAAGGATCTTGCGGCGCTCGCAGCGGGGATCCGCTCAGGTCCAGTTCCGCTGCCGCAGCAGTTCCCCTTCCACCCGCACGTGACCGTAGCTCATCGAGTCGAACCGGATGGGATGGAGCGCGTCTGCCGATCGCTCATGACATTCGACGCCACCGTGCCGGTCGATAGGTTCACGCTCTCGATCTCCAACTGCCCGCCAACCTGCCCAGCCGCGTCATGGATGCCGTGGCGCGAGTTCCACCTTGCGAAATCCTTCGCACACCGCGTCTAGCTCCGCGCGACACACCACCTCAACTCAACTCGATGGAAACGAGGACCTATGGATCTTCCTGAACCCGATGCACCCGTCACGGACGACTTCCACAGACTGCAGTAGCGGTTGGACGCAACGATTGAGAAGCTCCGGTCCGATCAAATGCTCCCGTCCGAACCGGTTCCGCGCTTCGCGGTCATCGCCGGAGTTCTCGACGAGCTTTGCCGCCAGAACCCCGAAATCGCTCGATTCATCGCCGCGGCCGCGCTCGAGCGCCTTGTCAGCGGCGAAGCCGACGCAGTTCACCGCTGACCACCCGTCACATCCATATCCGGTGAGTGGTCCACCGCTGCCGGAAACCCTTCGCCGAGAGAGGACTCACATCTTGAGCCTGCGACTGCGGACGCAGCCCCGCCGAACCGAAATCCGCCTATTGCAGCCCGACGAGCAAGATGCTGAGTCGGAGCCAAAGGAATCCACTGACCCATCGCCCGTTTTCTCCATTAACGGATCCGCCCAGCTGCAAGAGTTCGACGAGTCGGCCCCGGAGATCCCCCAAGAACCAAAGCCAGTGGAGGGAAGCGGCACCGGCAAGCCGAAACACGGCGCAGCTCCCGTCGCTACTGTCTCGAAGCCTTCACCGAAGGCACGAGCGGTATCCCGGCGGAAAGGCCGAGATAGAACCTCCCGTCCAAGGACGCACCGGAAGGTCCTGCTGGTCTGCATTCCGCTCAGCGTTGCCGTGACCGCCTTCTCGATCGTGACGACCCTGCTGGGGGCCACGGGCGGCATCGTGGTCTCGACACTCGCGCTCGCAGTCGTCGTGTGGGGCATGACCGTCGGGTATTCGCGTCGCACCTGGCCCTACCTCGGCTGCAAGACCTGCGGAGGCACCGGCCGGGACTACGAGCCCCTCCTTCTGGCACTGCTGTGCCTGCGGCGCAAGCGAGCGTGGAGGGACTGTGCCGTGTGCAACGGCAAGGCCCGTTACGACAGAAGAGACCGATCGAGCAGGCGCACTCGTCGCGGCTAGCCTCGCGGAAACGTGCAACGCTCTTGCTGCCGGATCCGCCAGCGCCCCTGTTGCGGAAAACCTTCCTCGCCGACCAGGGTTTCGCCCCGATTCGCTGGAGCCAGCGAGTTCTCTAACGCTGGGGAACTCCTTCAAGCTCGCCGAGGCCGAGAGTATCGAGTAGACACATTCTGCGGGTGCCCACATCGAACCGTCGACAGCCCCAATAAAGACCGAGAGCACTTCTCAGACATGGATCGAATACGCTACATCGGTTCCACGTCTGAGAGGCCACCCCCATGTCGATTGACGAGTTCAGCGCCGCCGTCGGCACCGCCGCGGACAGCGTCGAAACCGCCCTCACCGCGATCCACGCCGCGAAAGACACCGGCGAAGGGCTCGCCGGACAGCTCGCCGGCCTCGGCCTGGAAACGAAGACCGCGCAGACCCACAGCATCGCCGAGCGCCTCGAGAGCGAAGCCGCCGCGGCCGCGGCCGCACTCAAGACGAAGCTGGAGGAGCTCCGGCAGGAAGTCGAGGGGCTCAAGCAGAGCGGTTTACAGGGCGGCGGCACCAGTCCCCGCACCGCCACCGTCCCGGCCACTGGCTCCGGCGCACCGCCCGCCGCGCCGACTGCCCCCACGTTCACTCCTGCCGGCACTTGGGCGACCCCGCCGAAGCGAAGCTTCGGCAACCCTTTCAACGCTGAATACGAAGAATGGGTCAAAACCGCGAATGGCGGCCCCGCAGGCGACTTGGAGTACCAGGTCATCGGCCCCACCGGCAAAGCGGTCTGGTTCGACGCCCAGCGGATCGAGGACACCGGCACCGGCAAGGTCGAGTACTTGATCGATGCGAAAGGGAACTACGGCCAGTTCGTACAGCCGGACGGCACCTTCAAGTGGTTCTTCCGCGAACGTGGCGGCCTCGAACACACGCGGCAACAGGCCGAACGCCAGGTGCGAGCCGCCGGAGGCCGACCTGTTGAATGGTGGTGTGCTGACGAGGAGTTCGCCGACGCACTCAACGACTACCTCGACCGCGACGTCTACCTGCGTGGCAAGATCGAGGCATTCCACAAGCCCTACCCGGAGGAACAGTCATGAGCTGGGCGCTAGTCACAAGCTCCACCCGGCAGGCCGAGAAAGGCCTTGAAGGCGAAGCCGCCCGACTGATCGGGCAGCTCGAGATCGTCTCCGACTTCCTCCACGAGCAGTACGGATTCCGACCCGAATGGCGGAACCGATTTGCCGACGCGTCGCAATGGCGAGAGGTCTCCGCTGTCGCCGCGCTCATCGAGCAGGGCGTCGCCCATGATGAGAGCGTGCCGCCACAGCCATGGCCCGAGCTCGGCATGTCCGGGTCGGTCCAGGCATACCACCCCGACTCCGGCGAAGGCGTCGCTGACTGCACCTGGCACGTCGGAGGCGACGATACCTTCAAGTTCCACACCAGCTATTCATTCGAACCGAGCCCGGCACCGTTCCCCGCCGGCGCCGCAGAACCGCTTACTGAACTGCTGACCACCGCTGCGGCGGCAGTCGAGGCCGACGAAGCACGGATCACGGTGCGAATGGTCCAACGGGCCCTCAGAAAGGCCCGACGCGAGGTGGCGGGTCGACTTGGCCCGATCATGCTGGTGCCCGACATCCGCCGCATCGAGCAATGGCCCGCAGGCATCACCGCGACTCCGGCACCGGAGGGATACCCGGACGGGGCCGTCGTGTCCGTCGATCCCGAAAGGGTCGAGTCCCCGAACGAGCTGGTTCCGGTGCTGCTCGAACTCGATGACCTCTTGAGGGAAGATGTTGCGCCCGAGGCACCGACTCAGGAATGAGTTGACCGCTGGCTACTGCCACATCCGTCCAGCAAGCCGTCCCGCAGCTTCGAGGCGTCTTCCGACTCCTCGGAGTGCACGCCTTGTCTGTATCTCAGGTTGAAACTGGTGGGAGTGGCCCGTCGATGAGGTTGCTTAGCGCGACAGCCGCGTCTCGTAGGTCGCTCTTGAGTCGATCGCGGGCCCGTTCAAGCTGGTCGAGGCGCACTGAGGTGGTGAGGACGATCCGGTCGTCAGTGCGGGGGCCGTTGCGGACGAGGACTGCCAGACAGGCTCCCTCTGCACAGTATTGTCCCTCGGCCGTATAGATCCGGCCTGGTTCTCGAATCAGTTGCGGGGCAAGGGCCTCGATGGTTGTCGGCGTCCGCTTGGTGAAGGCCCTCATGCCGTGGGTCTGGAGGTACCTGTGGCGTTGCGCGTCGTCAACCCAACTGAGCGCAGCCTGACCGCTGGCGGTGGCGTGAGCAGCGTCGGCTCCGATATCGACTAGCAGCGAGGTGCCGTCAGGCGCAGGTTGCAGGTGCGAAAGGATCAGGCCGTCGGCTTGGGATAGGCGGACCAAGGCCGCGTCATGTCCGGAGACGCTGGAGAAGTCTTTCAACACCGTTACAAGGTCTTCTTCGCTGACGGTGCACGGCGGCAGGAGCAGGCCATCGGCGTTAAGCCGGAACCGGTCGTCCCCTACCGGAGTGATGCAGTCAAATTCGATGCCGATGGTCATGGCAGCGCTGACCGCACGGGGCGTCAGGCCGGTTTCGGCGGCCAGTTCCTGGGTCGTCATGCCGTCTACCGACGCCTGTCGCAGGCGGGCGAGAAGCATTTGGAAGTCGCTAATGGCCTTGGCTCCGGCGACGAGGGTCGGGCCCACGACGATCTGGTTCAGGAAGGTGCGGCGGACCCAGCCGCCGGCGACGAGCAGCTCGAGATGGTCGCGAAGGCTCTGATCGGAGGGCCGGTCCCCGGCGATATGCGGGCGGAGCTGCTTGACGGTGTTGCCGGGATGGTCGAGGACCGCCCGGAGGATCGCCAGGGTGCGCTCGGAAGCCTGCACCTGGTGCTTCCTCCGATTGGGATCGGCGCGTGTTTCCATGACCAGACACCTCCTGGTGCGGCGGTTCCGGACGCGGATGACAGACCGCCCAAGGTGCGGGCGTCGGGCGGCGAAGTCCCGGTTTCCGGGTCCTCCCCGAATCAAAGTGTCAGCTATCCGACTCTCAGGACTGCGCTTACTTTCCGTGTTGTGGAACCATCGATTGCGTGAGTCACTATGGTACGCACCACACCGCAGCAAGCGGACTTTCTTTCGTGTTCGCACTCGCCAGCGCACTGTTTGCATTCTCGGCCTGCACTACCGCAGGAGACGCTGGACCAGCAGAAACATCCGAAGACGCCGCCTCCCCGAGCACCTCCGCATCCCCCGCCCTCATTCCCGAGCAGATCGAGGACCCTGAGGACGCGGCCATCGCCGCGTACGCCCGTTACTGGGACACGCTCACCGCCTCGGCCGCTGCGCCGGATGGCGACTACAGCGAGTTCGATGCCATCAGCGCCGATCAGGCACTGGAGTATGCGGTCTCGATCGAATCCGAAGCCTTCGACAACGGGACCCGCATGACCGGCACGATCAGCCGCAGCCCTTCGGTCAAGGACTCCGTCGTGACTGACGACGCCAGCCAGATAGTCGTGCTCGACTGCGCGGACTCCAGCGACATGGAAACGATCGACCAGAACGGCAACACCGTGGCTGGCGAGTCCTATGGACCCCAAGAGGTCCAGGCCCGAGTCGAACTGCTCGAAGGCATGTGGGTTGTCACGGTGATGGCAATCCAGGAGGTCGGATCATGCGTACCCGACGACTAGCGATCCTGACCTCCACGGCGACCGCTCTGGCCTTCGTCGCCATCGCCGCTCATCCGGCCTCGGCGGACTTGAATCCGTCGTGTTCAGATGCCGACGACTGGTGCGAGGTCGAGGTCGAGATCCCCGGAGGTGAGGGCGGCGGTAGCGGGACCGATCCGGGAACAGGAGACGGTGCCGAGCCGCCCGCGGGGGGCGGCTCGGGTACCGAGACCGACGCCCTCACCGACTGCACGTCCTCGATGCTCCCGGACGCCGATGCTCATCCGCAAGCCGGCCCGCGCCCGAATGACCGCTCGGTGTTGGTCATCGAGACCTGCACGACGGAGACGGGCTCCAGCATCCAGTCGGCCGAATGGGTCGAGCTCGGCGCCGACGGCCAGATGCAACTCTCTCCCGAACTGCTCGCCCAGCGAGCGGTTGACCGCCTCGTCCTGCTGCAGCCCGGAATCGAGGCCAGCCCCGAGACCGTGCAGCTGGTGCAGCTGCCCACCTGGCTGTGGGTCAGCGCGACCACCTGGTCCGTGCGCACCGCCCAGGCCGCTGCCGGCGGCCTGACCGCGACCGCCACAGCGACTCCGGTCGCAGTCTCCTGGGACATGGGCGACGGCTCCACGGTCGAGTGCGACGGTCGCGGGACCGAATGGGAACGGGGCACCGACCCTGAGGCGGCCTCGGACTGCTCTCACACCTACACCCGGCCCAGTTCGGAGGAGCTGCCGGTGTCCGCGACGGTCACCTGGCAGGTGACGTGGGTCGTGACCGACACCGGCGGCGCCGAAGTCGCCTCCGGGGCTGAGCCGGACATGTCCACGACCGGGCAGACCGCCTGGCCCGTCCTCGAGTCGCAAGCGCTCGTCGAACGATGAACGGAATCCACGGGGGAACTGTGAACGCCAAGACCACGATGAAGAGCAAACCGGAGCGGCGGCGCCCGCCGAGACGGACCGTCGCGCTGATCGCCTGCATCCTGGCCGCGCTCGGCTCCGCAGCAGTGTTCAGCCTGGTCGCCTTCACCAACGCTGAGGAGCGCACGACGGTCCTCGTGGCCCGCCAGGCCCTGGCGGCCGGCCACGTCGTCACCAACGCCGATCTGGACGAGCGGGAAGTTGCCGCGGCCGATGTGGCCGATCTGGAGGCGATGGACGCCGACCATGCCAGCTCGGTCGTCGGCAAGGTCGTGGCGGTGCCGGTCACCGAAGGCGCGCTGCTCACCGAGCGGATGCTGGGCGACGCGGCGCTGCCGGAGCCCGGCCGGGTGACGGCGACGGTACTGCTGGCCGATGGGCGCTGGCCGACCGCGCTGGAGGCGGGCCTGCCGGTGACCGTGATGGGCGTGAACGCCGCCGGCGCTGCCTGGCAGACCGGGGCGGTAGCGCTCGGCATCGCCGTGCCCGAAGGCGGTGGCGGCGCTCTGGTGTCGCTCTCGCTGACCGCGGCCGACGCGCCGGCGCTCGCCGGGGCCGACCCGGCCTCGCTCATGGTCGTCATCAGCGCCCCCACCGCACCAACAGGAGGGAACTGAATCATGGGACTCATCGCCGTCGCCAGCATGGCCGGAGCCCAGGGCGTCACGACGACCGCGCTGGGATTGGCCGCCTGCTGGCCTGAGGGCGAGGCGGTGCCGGTCCTGGTCGAGTGCGACCCGTCCGGAGGCGACCTGGCCGCCCGCTGGAACCTCGAAGTCCGCCCGGGCCTTGCCGAAACCGGCCAGGCCGCAGCAGCGACCGACCAGCCCGGCCCCGAAGTCCTCACGGCAGGGGCCCAGCAGATCGAGGTCGCCGGCCGAGACGTGACGGTCGTGTGCGCCTCTCTGGGCGGAGCCGAGGTGGCACCGGCGCTCGCGGTCCTGGCCGCCCCCGGGTCGAAGGCGATGCACGACCCGGACGGGTGGATCGTGGCCGACCTTGGCCGCCTGGACGAGCACTCACCGACGTGGCCGCTGGTTGCCGCTGCGGATTGCACGGTGCTCGTGGCCCGGTCGCACCTGGAGGGCCTGGCGCATCTGCGCGGCCGATTCGAGACGCTCGCGCGCCGGTTCCGGGGGCGGTTCACCGTGGCACTGACGCCAGGCGCCTACCGGCCGAACCAGGCGCAGGACCTGCTGCGCGCTGCGGGTTTGACGGTCCCGGTGGCGGGGCTTGCGGGCCCGGCCCGGCCGATCGGCCCGGACCCGATCGGGTGGCGGGGACGCCGGGCCCTGGGCACCTGGCACGACCTCGCCGCCGCCGTCCGCGACCGCGCGCTCGCCCAGCCGCCCTTGGCCATCGAAGCGGGAACTCGCTCCGGGGAGGAGCGGTCATGACCACCTCGACGGCGCGACTCCCATTGGGAGGCACGGACATGGCCGATGAGGCCGCCGTGGTGGAGCGCCTGTGCATCGCCGCCAGGGGGATCCTGGCCGAGCGTGAGGCCCCCGACGCGGCCGAGCGGCCCGCGGCGATCGCAGCCGCAGCGGAGCGGGCGGTCGCCGAGCACAGCCAAGAGCTGCTGCGCGCCGGCTCGGCCCCGGTCGATGCCGCCGGGCAGCGGCGCCTGCGCGGCGCCATCGAGGCCCGCCTGTCAGGACTCGGGGCCTTCGCGCCCCTCCTCGCCGATGAATCCATCGAGGACATCTGGTGCATCGGATTCGACAACGTCCACATCGTCCGCGCCGGCGACGTCAGGGAGCGCTCCGCACCGATCGCCGGG
The DNA here is from genome assembly GCF_027622875.1 of Glycomyces luteolus. Lineage (GTDB taxonomy): Bacteria > Actinomycetota > Actinomycetes > Mycobacteriales > Micromonosporaceae > Glycomyces > Glycomyces luteolus. The sequence goes on from NZ_JAPZVP010000006.1 coordinate 47,511, forward strand.
TCCGATGCCGAACTGGAGGACCTGGTCCGCGGCATCGTCTCGGCAGGCGGAGCCGATACCGAGCGGCGCTTCGACGCGGCCAACCCGATGGTGAACGCCCAGTTGCCCGACGGGTCCCGCCTGCACGCGACCATGGGCGTCTCCGACCGCATCACGGTCTCGATCCGGCGCCACCGCATGGTCGAGGCCAGCATCGACGACCTCCAAGCCACTGGCATGTTCGATCCCGATATCGCCGCGTTCTTCCGTGCGGCGGTCGCGGCCCGGTTCAACATGATCATCTCCGGGCCGTTCCGCTCGGGCAAGACCACCCTGCTCGGCGCACTCGCCGGGCTCCTGCCGCCCGAAGAGCGGCTCATCACCATAGAGGACGCCCGAGAGCTGGGCCTGCACCGCGACTCCCGGCACAGCCAGGTCGTCTCGTTCGAGACGCGGGAGGCCAACATCGAAGGCGCCGGCGAGATCAGCGCCTCCCGCCTGTTTCGCGAGGCACTGCGCATGAGCCCGGACCGGATCATCGTCGGCGAAGTCCGCGGCGGCGAGGTCCGGGTCATGCTCGAGGCGATGTCGACCGGCACCGACGGGAGCCTGTGCACGATGCACACCAGCTCCAGCCAAGGCGTGTTCTCGAAAATCAAGAGCTTCGCACGCGACGGCGGCCTCGACCCCGAAGCCTCAGCTGAGAAGATCGCCGAGGGCCTGGACTTCGTCGTCCAGATCCGCCACACCAAAGCCCGCGGCCGCTACATCGCCTCGATCCGCGAAGTCCGCGGCGCCGACGGCATCCAAGTGGCCAGCAACGAACTGTGGGAGCCGACCAACGACGGCCGCGCACTGTTTCGGACCATGCCCAGCGCCGAACGGGCCGAGCGGCTCGCAGATCACGGCTGGACCCAACCCGAACTGGCGGGGTGGTGACGATGCACTGGACCATTGCCGCCGTGCTCGGCGGAGCGTTCGGGCTCGCTGTCGCCGGCGCGGTGCTGGCCGCCCGACCACCGAAGCCCGCCGACGTCACCGCACCCGTGACGAGCCGGGCCGCAACGGTTCCGGTGCTGCGCGTGGCGCTAGTGGTGTTGGCGGCGGGGGCGGTATTCGCGGCCACCCGCTGGCCGGTCGCTGCCGCAGCCGCCGGCCTCCTCGCTTGGTTCGCGCCCAGGATCTTCGGCGGCGCCAAGGAGTTCGAGACGGCCATGGAGCGCATCGATGCCGCCGCCGCGTGGGTCGAGTCCTTGCGCGACAACCTGATCGCCGCCGCCGGCTTGGAGGCGACCATCGTCGCCTCGGCCCGCCGCGTCCCACCGGGCCTGCGGACAGAGATCGAAGCGCTCGCAGGCGCCCTACGCGCTGGGACGCCGCTGCGGGCCGCGCTGCTCGACTTCGCCGCCGCGGCCAACGACCCGACCATCGACGACGCCGTGATCGCACTTCTGGAGGCGTCCTCCAGCGCCGGGAACCTCGCTGCGGTTCTCACCCGCTTGGCCGAGGAAGCCCGCGAGGAAGCGGGGAGGCGGATGCGCATCCGCGCCGCGCGCGCCCGCATCCATACCGCCGCGCGGGTGATCACCATCGTCATCGTCGCCATGGCCGCGCTGCTGATCGCCTTCGGCGGCTCCTATCTGGAGCCGTACGACGGCCTTGCCGGGCAGGTCGTGCTGGCGTTCGTGTTCGGCCTCGGTGCGCTTGGACTGTGGTCGTTGTATCGGCTCGCCGCCGAGCCCGAACCGCCGAGCCTGCTGCGCCCGGCCGATGGCGCGAACCTGGAAGGAGCCCGGACGTGAACGTGCTCATCCCGATCGTCCTCGGCGGCGTCTTCGGCACCGCCGTCACCGCTGGTGTCTTCGTGCTGCGTCCCGCCCGGCCCGCGCCGGCCGCGACGCTCCAGACCCTCACCGGCACTGCCCCGACAGGCCGAACGGAGACGGCCGACCGTGCGGGGTTCCCGTCGGACCGGGTGCGGCAGGACCTGGCCGCGATCGGCCAGACCCCGGCCGCCTACCAGCGCCGGCTGTTCCGGATCGTCGCGACCGCAGCCAGCGCGCCGCTGCTCCTCGCCGGGCTCTTGGCGCTGTCCGGGACCGGGATCGGGCTCTTCGTGCCGCTCGGCCTGTCGGTGTTCGCCGCGCTCATCGCCTACCAGTTCGCCACCGCGCAGGTGCGCGTCGCCGCTACCGAAGCGCGGGATGAGTACCGGCGGGCCCTGGCCGCCTATCTCGGTCTGGCCGCGATGCGCCTGTCCGCGGGCGCCGGGATCGAGTCGGCGCTGCGCAAGGCCGCCGCCGCAGGCCACGGCCCGGCATTCGAGGCCATCCGCGCTGCCCTCGACCGGGCCGCCGTCCTCGGCCAGACCCCGTGGGACGCCCTGGCCGACCTCGGCGAGCGCATCGGCGTCGCCGCGTTCGAGCAGCTCGGCGCGACCGCTGGCCTCGCCGGTGAATCCGGGGCGCGCATCGGCAAGTCCGTGGCCGACCGCGCCCGGGCCTTGCGCCTGGCACGCCTGGCTGAGCTCGAGACGAAGGCGAACATCGCCACCGAGCGGATGAGCCTGCCCATCGTCGCGCTCGCCTCCAGCTTCCTGCTGCTGATCGGCTACCCGTCGATCACCGCCGTCCTGACAGGACTTTGAACTACCGACCGCAACTACTGGAATCGATTACGGGGGAATCATGTACAGCACCTATCTTGACTGGATCCGCTGCCAGACCTGGCACCTGCGGCAAGCCGTCCGCGAGGACGGCGGCAGGGGCGGGATGTCTGACGAAGTCTCGTGGATGGCCATCATCGTTGGTGCCGCGATCACGGCCGCCGGGCTCATCGCCGCGGCCGTCGTCGCCAAAGCCGGCGGGATCGCCTTCTAGGTGGTCTGCCATGGTCAGCACACCGCTCCCGCTGCTGGGCTCGCCGGTTCGAGGCCGCGATCGCGGGGCCGGCGTCGTCGAATCGGTGATCGCCGCGCCCGTGCTCATGTTGATGCTGCTCCTGGTCATCCAGGTCGGCATCTGGGCGCACGCCCACCACGTCGCGGCGGCGGCCGCGCAGACCGCACTCGCCACCGCACGCGCCGAGGAGGGCTCGGCCGGGACCGGTTCGGCTGCGGGCGCTGAAGCCCTCGGCGTCAACGCCGGCGGCGCGCTCGAAGGGGTCGCCGTCGAGGTCGACCGGGGTGCCGAGACCGTCACGGTCACCATCACCGGGCAAGCGCCCTCGATCGTGCCGATCCCCGGTCTGGACTGGGACGTCGAGGCATCGGCGACCGGCCCGGTCGAACGGTTCATCCCCTCGGGAAGCGGAGGCTGACCATGCGCGAAAGGGATCCATTCCTCACAGCGCCCCCCGGCCTCGCGCCCCGGCGGCGGTCCGACGCGGGCTCGGCCGCGGTAGAGCTGGTGCTCATGGCCCCGATTCTGATCGCCTTGACGCTGCTCATCGTCGCCGCCGGTCAGATCGTCCAGGGCCGGATCGACACCGACGGCGCCGCGCACGCCGCGGCCCGGGCCGCCAGCCTCGAACACACCATGGCGGCGGCCCAGTCCGCCGCCGAAACGGCGGCCACTGCGAGCATGGGCGACCAGTGCGGCAGCGCGACGGTTGGCCTAGCCGGGGATCTGGAACCCGGAGGGACGGTGACCGCGACGCTCTCGTGCACCATCAGCGTCGACTCCCCGGTCTGGTCCTCCTACGAGGTCACCTCAACTGCCTCCTCCCCTGTCGACGCCTGGCGGGGTGAACCCTGATGCGCGCCCAGACCCTGCCGTTCCCCGGCATCCGCGACCATCAAGCGGAGCGCGATGCGGGATATGCGACCGCGCTCATCCTGGTCATGTTCGCCGCGCTCATCGCCGTCCTCGGCTTGGTCGTCGACGCCGGCGGCGCTGCGGCAGCCGATGCCCGCGCCCAAACCGCCGCTGCCGAGGCAGCCCGCGCGGGCGCGAGCGAGATCGACCTGGACTTCCTACGCACCAACAACGTCATCCGGCTCGACCCCTCCGCCGCCCAGGCCGCCGCCAGCGCCTGGCTGAGCGCCACCGGCCACACCGGGACCGCCTCGGCCACCGTCGCCGAGGTCACCGTCACCGTCGAAGCCTCCCACCCCACCCAGATCCTCACCGCCGTCGGCATCGGCGCCATCCCCGTCACCGCGACCGCGACCGCTGGCCCCGATCAGGGCACCGACCTCGCCGCGCCACCAGCCGCACCGTCAACCGAAGGGAACGGGCCATGACTCGTCTTGCCGCGCACCACGACACCCCGTCCGCGAAGGCTTCGATGGCCGCCAGGGCGCTGTGGGGCACCGCCGCCGGGATCGGCCTCGCCGTGCTGCTCGTCGGCGTCCCGGTCGTACTGACCACCGCATTCGGCTGGCCGCCCGCGCTGCCCACCGGCGACGAGATCACCTACTGGCAACTCCACGAAGCCGACCTCGCGTGGAAGCTCCTGGGCCTGGCCGGCTGGGCGGTGTGGGCCTGGATGGCGGCCGTGCTCATCGGCCAGATCGTCCACGCCCTGCGCTGGGGCCTCAGCCCCCAGACCCTGCGCGACACGGCCAGTCCGGCACGGTGGCTCGCCGGCGCCCTCATCGGAGCCGTCGCGGCCGCAATCCCGACCGCAGGCGCCAGCGCCGCGACCCCCACCGTCCCCGCGGCTACCAGCCTCGACACCGGCGAGGCCGCAGCCGATACCGACCGGACCACCGCTCCCCGGCCGCTGGTGTGGGCAAGCCCGAACGCTGCCACCACGGCGTCGACCACCGCAAGCGACACCGAAGTCGAGGCAGCCGATGCTGAAGGGACCGTCCACACCGTGCAGCGGGGAGAGAACCCGTGGACGCTCGCCGAGCACTATTACGGCGAGGGCGCGCAGTGGCAGGCGATCTGGAACGCCAACAAGGACACGGTCCAACCCGACGGGCGAACCTACACCGATCCCGGCGAGATTCACCCAGGCTGGCACCTGGTCATCCCCGACCACACCGATACCGGGGAGGAAGCGGACGAGGACGGCTTCATCCGCGAGACCGTCGAAGACGGCGAGAGCCTCTGGGGCTACGCCGAGCAGTATCTCGGCGACGGCTCCCGCTACGACGAGATCGCCGACCTCAACGACGACCGTGTCCAGGCCGATGGCAGCACGCTCACCGACCCCGCTGTCATCCTCAACGGCTGGGACATCCTGATCCCGACCGACCAGGCCCACAGCCCTGAAGCACCGGCTGAAGAACCTCCCGGGCCCGGGCCCGAGGACGATCCGGCCGAAGGCGACGACGGTCCCGTCCCTGACACGCCAGCGCCGACACCGGCAGAACCCACCGCTCCCGCACCGGAGACGACCGATCAACCAGCCGGTCCCGAACCCAGCAGAAACAACGACGCGGCGTCGGAAGCCGACAGCGATCAGTCGTCCTCGAACCCGTTCGACGCCGTCCCCTTCGGGATCTGGCTGACCGGCGGCACCTGCCTGGCCGCCGCGACCGTCGCCGCCCTCGCCGCACGCCTGCGCCGCAAACACAGCAGCAACCTCCACGACGCCGCATCGGCGAGCCCGGACGACCCGATGACCGGGCGGCTCTCGGACTTGGAAACCATCATTGAGGCCGAGAACCGCAAACTCACCACACCTACAGACGACCAAGTTGACGTGGCATCGGTGACGGTGGCCGTCGGCGCCGACCGCGCCCCAGTCGACCTGCGCCACCTGACCGGAGCCGGCATCGGCCTGCTCGGACCCGGCCAGCACGGGGTCGCCCGCGCCGCCATCATCGCCGCCGCCACCGCAGGGGTCCATGTACGCCTGACCGAGGCCGCGAACCTGCGCCTCGACCTCGACGCCGACCAGCTACCCGAGCAGGTGCGGCTGGTCGACGACCTCGAAGCCGCCACCGATATCCAGACCGGTGGCGAGGCCGTGGTCGTGTGCGCCGATACCGAGGTCGACGAGAGCACTCGAACAGGGCTCGATGGATTCCTCGCCGCCGACGGGCACGGGGCGATCATCCTCGGCGAATGGGCGCCGGCCACCGTCCACGCAGCCGGCGACGGCACCGTCGAAGCGACCACCGGAATCCCCGACAACCTCGGCATGCTCCACATCGCCGACCGTGACACCACTACCGCGCTCCTGAAAGGACTTCAGGAGGACAACCAGCCCGAGATCCCCGAGCCCGACGAGGCCGAAACGCCGAACACCAAGCTCTCCGCCGACGACGCGACGCAGGAGCCCGAGCCGCTAATGGAGGTCGCTGACGACAGCGCCGACGAGCCCGCACCAGAGGCCACGCCGCCAACCACCGCCGATACCGCCTCGTCGGCTCCGCACCTGTGCCTGTTCGGCACGCCCGAAGTCTACGTCGGGGAACAGCCGGTCGTGTTCAAGAAAGGCAAGCGTGCCAAGGCATTCCTGGCCGCGCTCGCCCTCGCCGACGAGCCCTTGAGCCGCGCCGATCTGATGACCGCGGTCCTGCCCGGCTACGACGACCCGACCCGGGCCCGCACCAACCTCAACACCATCGGTTCCTCGCTCCGAGCGAACCTCCAAGACGCAACCGGCACCAAGACGACCGTCTATCACTGGGACAAGGCCACCGACCGGTACGAACTCGAGCCCGGCGCCTTCACGACCGATCGCGACGCCTTCGACGCCGCCGAACAATCCGCCGCGCTCGCCACCGACCCGGCCGAGGCCGCCGCACACCTCGAGGAAGCGGCCCGCCTCTACACCGGTGACCTCGCCCCGGACCTCCACACCCCGCAAGCGGAAGAGCTCCGCGCCCAGTACCGCGCCGCGGCCGCTCGTGCACTGCGGAAACTCGCCGGCTACTGGGTTGAGAATGGCGACGCTGCACGGGCCGAGCACTACCGATCCCGCGCCGGCGCCCTTGCCCCCGAACCGGACACGAGGTGATCACCGCCGCCGTGCTCAGCGGCACCCTCGCCGCAGTGCTCGGGCAGTACGCATTTCGGCTCGAACCCGCTTACGCCGGACGCTTCGCACCCGACCTCACCGGGCCCCAGCGCCGCCATACGACCGTGGCGATCGCGATCTTCGGCGCCGCGGCTGGGGGGACAGCGGCCCTCCTTGCCCCTGCCAGGCCGGCGTCGGCCGCCCTGATTCTTGCCGCTGGCACCGCTCCTGCTCTGGCGTTCATCGACGTCCGCGCCATGCGTCTCCCGCTGGTCCTCTCCGGGCTGCTCGCCGCGGCGGCGGCCTGCGCGTTCGGCACCGATGCCCTCGTCCACGGCACCTGGTCGCAGTTCCGGTCGGCTCTCGGCGCGGCATGCGCGATTGGGATCCTCGCACTGGCCTGGTGGTATGCCGCCAATGGACGGATCGGGCTCGGCGACGTCGCCCTCATCGCCGTCATCGCCTTCTACCTGGGCTGGCACGGATGGGCCCTCGCCTGGCTCGGCATTCTTGCCGCCCTGCTCATCGCCGCCGCGATCGCCGCCATCCACAAGCTCCGCCGTCGCACGCGCGGCGACTTGATTCCGGCCGGCCCTGCACTCCTGGGCGGCTGGTGGCTGACCGCCCTGCTTGCGGTGACAGGCTAACGGCCGAACCGCTCGATGAGCCTCGCATACGATCCGAGACGCAAGAGAACGGGCAGTCTTTCCTCAGCTCGCCTCTCCGTGTGTCTCTTCAAAGTCAGTGCCGCGCCATACTTCGGCCGGTTCGGGCAAATCGCCTTCAAGCAGGGACGGGTCCCGGTAAGCGATGTAGCCGCGACGGAGGAGATCACCGGTAGCGGGGTCGAGGACCGGTCGGACCGGCCAGCACTTGATGCGAAAGTGGGCGTCAGTACGCTCTACCGGATCGGCTGGGCCGCCCCGGGCGCCGATCGCGGCGGCCAAGCGCGGGCGCAGGTCGTGGACGACAACCTCGGTGGGGATCTCGGCCTCGGGCATGGCGCGCTCGGCCCTCTTACGCAGCGACCTGGGGACCGGCTCACTTCGTCGGGTCGCGATGTCCGTCTGTGTGGCGAGGTCGAACGCGATCTTGAACGCCCGCGCCAGCGCGGTGCTGCCATCCTCCGTACGCGGCACCGGCCAAGGGTCCATCAGACCCGGTACCCCCAGATCGAGGTAGAAGTCGGTCTCGTTGACCAGTGGCCCCATGCCGTTGACCCGCTCGGACTCCAGCGTCGTCGTCCACACCGACACCAGCCATGACGCCTTCAACGGACCGAAGTTGCGTGAACGGATCGGGCGACCATTGTTGGAGTAGCTGGCAGGGAGGCACAGCTGCATCTCGCCCGACCAGTTGGCTCCGGGTCCGTAGGTGAACGCCGATATGGGAAGGTCGTTGACCTTGACCGGGCGTTCGAAGACCACCATTCCGTAGGGCGTCGGGAAATCGTGCCTGGTAGGAATCCATTCGGGGAAGTCGGTCTCGCAATCAAGCGCGTGCGCCCACAGCTGTGCCGAGAAATGGTAAAGCCGACAGCGCCGAAGCACTTGCCGGTGCCAGTCGATGACCGCGCCGGCTGCCTGCCGGAGGTTTCCTGAGCCGAAAAACATCTGGCTCCCGGCCTCGATCGCAGCCGCCGTCAACCTCAGCGGAGTCGGCGACTCGATCCCGTTCACGAGTCCCGCCCACAACTGCGGCACCGACCGGGGCGAGAAGGTGCGCACCGGCCGATCCCAATACTCGCCTACTTCAGTCAGCTCGGCCATCTGCCTATTGTTCCGCAAATGAAGCATTACTAGAATAATTCACTCAAATTTTAGGTCTTCGTCGGACATGTCGCCCGGGCAGTGCGCTTCCCGCACTCGACCAGCGACCGACTAGCCATAGTGGACCCTATAGATACAGAAAGAGGCCTCGTATGCGTGCGGTGACGCTTCAGCCGGTACTACCGCGCCATCCCGCCGATCAGGGCAGCGGTCCACATGTGGCGGGAGCGCCCGGGGCAAGCGCGATGCCTGCCCCGGGTCGATCAGATTGGTCAGCGGTTGCTGCCGCGAATGGCGTCGGCGATTGCCGTACGCAGCGCCGTGCTGCACGCCTCGTGGAAGTCCCTGCTCATTTCGCACCTCCGCAGGCCGGGCCGGTGAGGGCGTCAATGAGGTCGCTCAGGGCGTTGAGGTAGGTGGCGCAGTCCTCGTCGTCCACGTCAGCCACGGGCCGGATCTCCCATGTCGGCTGCGCTTGAGCGTGCAACCAGAGGATCTCGTGCGACCAGCCTTCGACGAGAGCGAGCAGAGAGGCAACGACCCCGTTCGGCCCCATGTAGGCATGTCCGATCAGCCCCAAGCCGACTAGGTGCGAATCGGGCTGGGAGCATTCGTCGGCACGGATCTCGGCGGCCACGGTATTGAGCGCAGCCATGACGCCGAGCCCAGCGGACCGGTGTTCGGCATAGGTGACAGCCAGGTCTCCTATGTGGGCGATCCTGTACCGGTCGGGCAGGTCCCAGACGCCAATGAAGCCGCCTGCGCCTTCGAACATGCTGTCCGCAAGCATCTGCCTGAGCGCTGCGCTGATCTGCTGCTGCGCCTCGGCGTCGAGACGGCTCATTGTTCCTCCTCTACGTTGTTGCCCTGGGTGGCTTCGCCACTGGCGACTTGCAGCCGAGATCCATGGAGGTAGAGCCGGAGGTCCTTCGCGGTTGCGCCGGCGTCCAGGATCGCGGCGACCGCGGCCACGGCGGGGGGCGTCTGCTCGTTCCAGCGAGCGGTCAAGACCGCCGCTGCCGCACCCTGGATGGGGTCGCCGTCGTGCCATGCGGCGAGGGCCGCCAAGGAGGCGCACACTCTCCGGGCGGGCCCGAGTGCGTGCCGGGTGAGCTCGCTCCACAGTTCGCATCGCGATGTAGACGGGGGCGTGCGGTCGAGGATGTGGTCGACGGCACGGGCGTAGAGCACGGGATCGGCGGCGAGTGCAGCGCCCAGGTTGATCGCCTCGGGGGCGGAGATCGGCCGCATGCGGCTCAGGAGATCTTCGAGCAGGTCTTTGTCGCCAGCGGCCAGGACGGCAGCATCTGCCCGAGCAGCGAGAGTGCGCAACCGGGCGACCTGATCGTTCGCGGCAGAGAGCTGATCGATGTCGCTGAAGGTCTCGGGCAGGCCGAGGCGGCGCATAGCGGCCGCGCGCACGGTGTGGGCGCGGATCGCGATTGCCGTCAGGTGCGCCCATGCCGGGTCAGTGCTCGGCACCGGTGCGAAGTCGATCGCGGTGTTGGGGTCGGTGTAGTCGGCCAGGCGACCCCAGCGGGTCCCACTCTCGGTCACGGCCAGGACGGTGCTGCGGTCGACGAACTCGATCGCGTTGTTGTATTCGCTGACGCGCGTGAGGGCCCGGGCGACATCGGCGGGATCCTCGGCGTAGCCGATGATCCACCCGTGGATGGCGCCGATATCGGAGAGCGCCGCGCTGAACTCGGTGAGGTCCTCGTCGTGTGCGTAGTCGAGGCGGTACAGAGACTGGTGGACCACATGGAGCGGTCCCTCGAGTCCGATGGGGATCGCCACCAGTGTCTCGTGGGGGACTTCGTTCAGGAGGTGGGGCACGAGCGCGGCGACGATGCCTGGATCGGCTTCGGCGAGGTCGCGCGGACGCGGATAGAATTCCGATTGCATCTGCTTTCCTACTTTCTGTGTTTGGGCTGGTAGTTGCGGGTGCGGCCGAACGACGTCGACTTCGATTCGGCCGCACCGTGTTCTGCGGACTTGGAGGTTGCCGCCTAGGCGACTTTCACCGCTGGTGCCGCCTCGGTAGTGAACGCACGGTATGGGTGCAGTTCGAGGCGGACGTGGTGGTTGTGCGCTCGGTAGAGTGCGGTCGGCGAGAGCCATTCGTTGCCGCGCCAGTACTCAGCAGGTGGCGCAAGCCCGATCGCAGTCACACCGCGCCCAGCGAGGTCAGGTTGGAAGACCCACCCGATCCCGAGTTCGATCACCTCGCCCCATTGCGGAAGCGTGGGTGCGAGCTTCCGGACGAAGTCACCCGGAAGGGTCGCGTGCCGCACCTTGAGGACCGTGGCGGTCATGCACGCGAGGGAACTGACCGGCGCGTCCCTGAAGGAGACGTATTGGTCGGCGCCAAGTACGAGCTGCACTGAGCCGAAGCGCCCGAGCGTGCGTTCTTCCGGCGGCCAAGTAAGGATTCCTTCGCCGAGCACGATGGTGGACCTGAGTTCAGTCATGGTCGGCCCCAGGCGGTTCGAGCAGAGCGGCGTGGCTATGCCGTCCGATCGGGCAGACCAGGTGCGCTTCGAGCAGGACCCGTCTACCGAGCAGTCGTCCCACCGCGGCCGGGAATAGCCACTGGCTGGTTCGATCGTCCGGAGGGACGACCCCAAGGGCAGCGACGGTGTGACCTTTGACGGTCGTCGCTTCAGTGAAGGCGGTGCCTGCACCGAGGAGTTCTCGCTTGAGGGACAGGCTTATGCCGTCGGTGTCGGGCAGCGGCGCGGCGGTGAGCGCGATGCCGGGGCCGGGGGGCAAGCTCCGCAGCGGGATTGGGTTGCCGTCAGCGTCGGTCAGGCAGACCGTGCCCCACCTGCGAGTGGTGCGTTCGGTCTCGGGCAGGGCGAGGAACCCCTCGCCGAGCTCGATCACCGTTACAGATACATCCATATTGGACTCCATCTAGACGGATGAGTGTTGGTTGGTCGCCGCCGCGCCCGGATGGTCGGGGCGCGGCGGCGTTCGGTTGGTCAGGCGCTCTCGCTCACACGAGGGAACGGATGCGGTACGTGACTGGCTTGTCGGACTCGTGTGTCAGCAGCGCAGGGCGGTTCTTGTGCGCCGGGTCGAGTGCGGTGAGTTTGACCATCGCCTTGCTGACCGATCCGTACGACTGCTTGGAGATGCGGTCACCGTGGACCTTGCGGAGCCCGACGATCACGTCGTTGACCTTGACGAGCTTCCCGGCGTTCTCTGGCATCTCGATCCATGCCTTCACCATGTCCGCCAGCTCGTTGTTCGCGAACTTCGTCTTGCCGTCGAGTCGGACGTTGCCCCCCCGTTTGCGGTCTTTGGCGATCCCTGGGATCGATTTGGAGTTGCCGCAGGTCGGGCAGACCTGCGCATCGGGTGCGTCGGCCACGTCCACTGCTGCTGCTTTTGCGAGGAAGGCGGCAGTGTCGCCCCCGTTCCAGGTCCAGGTGCAGTCGGACGCATCGGGTTCGAACGGTTTGGAGCAGTCGATCAGGCCGTGGAACGTCAGGGCGCGCAGTCCTGTGAGCAGATGGAGCGATCGCGCCGAGAGGTAACCGGCGGCGGCGATCTCGGCGGTGGTGATTGGCTCGGTTGCAGCGGCGAGGGTGCGCGCGGCGTGCATGATCACCTGGTCCGCGTCCCGTTCAGGCGCGGAGTCCGAATCTTCGGGCTCATCGATGTCCGTGCTCCCGGTCCCGACGCTGGCGTCGGCGGCAGGCGTTTCGGCGCCTTTGGTGGAGTCCTCCACCGGCTCCGCAGCCTTCTCTTTGTCCGGGTCGGGTTCGCGCCCGGTGTCGGCGGGCTGGCTCGCAGCAGGCTCCTCGGATTCGGCCGTGGCGGGAAGTGCCCAAGCCCAGGTCTTGTGCTTGGGATCGGACTGGTCGAGGCGAACCACGGCCGGCGTGGTGTCGACCAACTGCTTGAGGACCTTCCCCGCGATCGGCTTGCTGACGCCTGCCGCCGTGGAGATCGTGTCGAGGCCCTGGGGGCCGGGGTGCTCGCTCAGGTATGTGGCGATAGCGCGTGTCGCCGGGTCGGGTGTGTTCACAGCCATGGGCTTGTTTTCCTTTCGGGTTGGGGCGACCCCGCGTCAGCGAGGCCGCCCTGGATGGTCGTGCTCGTCGTTCTTGCTGCTGAAGCCGTTGAACGCCGTCAATCTCAGGAACGGCAGCTCAGGATGTGGCGTTCGGGTTGCACGACGATGGCTCGACTCCCAGCGGGCGTCGAGCCATCGGCGAGTGCTCTGGCGAGTGCGTTCCCTCGTCCAGGTGGCGGGTTTGATTCCTGTGAGTTCCTCTCTCTCGCTTGGTTAGTGGATCGGCGGCGGTAATTGCGGCCTGCGGCCGAAGTAGACACGGTGAACACCTTTGATCTCGGCGTCTTCGGCGCCGCGAAGGTGTTGGTCGACCCAGATCAGTCGCCGCTCGGAGTGTCCGGGGCCGCATGCTTGGTGGCGCCAGTGTCCGCGGACGATCACTCGCTGAGTGAGGGTGCGGCCGGGGCTCGAGGCTCCCTCGTCACCAGGGCTGCTTCGACTGCGGCGGCGTAGGTCGATCACTTGCACGCCAGAGTCGGGTAGTTCGGCTTTGAACAGGGCGGCGGCCCGGGCGACGTTCCGGGGAATTGCTGCGCGCGTGGATTGTGCGATTCCCGGTGACTTTGCGAAGGTGACCGCTGCACGCAAGAGCAGCTCCCAGGTGTCGGGACGACTGTCGTGTCGGACAAACTCGACGCCGTTCAGCCACCACGGCGCGGCCTGTTCACGCAGGAGCGCTTCAACCCGTCGATGCTGGTCGATGTCGTTACCCGCTGCGATCCGCTCGCGAGCGCGCTCCAAGAGCACGGACCGCAGCGAGTAGGCGAAGAGCCCAGCCCGGATCGGTTCGTCGGGGTTTGACTTATCGGCAAGGATCGACCCGGGCATCGGAAGCAGCACCGAGGCGGTGACTTGTTCAGAGTGACCTGGTGCGTGGACGGGTTCGGTGAAGGCGAATACCCCGCCGAAGGGAAGGGGGTCGAGATCGAGATATTCGCGAGGGTCGAGTTGGCCCAATGCCTGTCGGGCGCACTCGGCCAGTTCAGGGGTGAACAGGAACATGTCGGTGCCGATGAGGGCGTTGCGTTGCTCCTCGCACAGAGCGCGAGCATCATCAAAGCGCTCGGGGCCACCAGGACTCGTGCTCTGGGCGAGAAAGCTCGCGGTCCGCTCGATCAGGTGCGGGTCTCCACGTCCCCATTGGTCGATCATCGCCGCCCGTTGGCGAACGAAAATCCACAGGTGTCAGCAAAGCCGCCTCCTTTCGGTTGTAGGGCATGAAAACGGCAGGGGCGCCCCGTGGTCGCCCCTGCCGTCGCTTATCTGGTGCTACCGCGCGGACCGGGTCGTGCCGTTGTCGGGGACTTGCGGGAGCGCGTGAATCTGGCCGTAGACGGCGGCCAGTCGGCGGGCCGATTCGGCCAGGTGCTCGGCGGCGTCCTCGGCTTCGCGACCGACGGCGGTCGGCCACATGTCGGTCACGAAGTAGCTGTAGGAACGGAATTCCTCGGTGATGAGGGCGAGTCCGTAGACCATCGCCTCCAGGAGGTCGTCGTACTCGAAGTTGCACTCGGCGGCACGCTCGCGGACGAGCGTGTTCGCTGCCTCTCGGAAGGCTTGGATGTCGTCGCGGAACTGCTGGGTTTCAGCGGCGGCGAACGCCTCCCAGTCGATGTCCTCTCCGGCCGCGTGGGTTTCGGTGTCGATGTCGGTCACGACTTGATTCCTTTCGTGTCTGATCTATGCGGGCCCCGTGTCGCCTTGTGCGGCAGGGCGGCCCGGCCGCCCTGATCGGGCATGGCCATGCAACCGCGACTCCCCGGAGGTGTCGAGTGGCGCATATTGTGGGTCATTCGCGCCTGCGATCAGTCGCAACTTCGTTGCATGAGTTCGCCACCGTTGGCACCAGTTCTGGTCCGATCGCGACGATGGAGGCGACGTGCAGCGCGAACCGGGCGGCAGGCGGTGCTGCCCCATATCCATTCGCGGCTGTTGCCGACTAGAGCGGCACGCGCGCATGCCGGTGCAGTCCGAGGCGATAGCAAGAGAAGAGGCGGGCCTCTTTCAGATGGGGTGCGCAGTACGGGCGGTAGTAGGCGAAGCGTTTGCGCACCGGCCGGGGCAGTGCCGCAGCGACAGCCTGGAGGTGCTGGTATGCGGAGGTGCCACCGCGTCCGAAGTGGTACCGGCCGGCCGGGTCGCCGAACCAGGAAGTCTCGGTGACGATGCGGACCAGTTGCAGTCCCTGCCACATGGCGCGGGTTTCGCGGTCGCGTTCGGACTGGTCGTGAACGATGACGGTCCGGCCGCAGGCGAGATCCCAGAGCAGTTGGTCGGGGATTTGCCACAGGAGCTGTGCCCACAGCTTCTGTTCGCAGTGGGTTGATTGGATTCGGAGGACCTTCGAACCACTTGGGCCGCAGAGCAGTCCACGGGTGAGGTTGCGGTAGTGTTCGGCCGTTTCAAGGTCGACCCTGAACTGGGGCAGACTGCGAAGGTCGGTGTCGGGTCGGTTCGGTCCGATTGGCTGCCGTTCGGGGTGGGCGTGTCGCTGTGGCAGGGTCGTCGATGCCCCGTCCGAATTGTGTAGGACGCCGGCGGTGTTCGTGGTGAGCATGAGAGCCTCCTTGTCAGAAGGTGGAAAGACGGGTACGGCAAAGGCCGCGGCCCGTACCTTGGGTTCTAGGAGTCGTTGCAACACCTTGATCTACAAGGGATTGCAGTGGATTTCGAGGTCCGGGACGACCGGCGGCCGCAGGGGCGCAGGAAGCTCGTTCGTGAGCGAGCCGCATACTTGCAGCTCGTGAGCGAGGGTTACAGCAACAAAGCGGCCTGCAAGGTCGTGGGGGTCAACCCCAGGACCGGTGAACGTTGGCGCTACGGCCGCAACCCGGTCGGGAAGCACCAGGGGGGGGGGGGGGGGGGGGGCGGGGGGCGCCCCCCCCCCGCCCGCGGCGGGGGGGGGGGCGGGGGGCGGGCCCGCCCGCCC
>NZ_JAPZVP010000006.1:63199-114522 GCF_027622875.1 Glycomyces luteolus
GCGGGGGGGCCCCGGCCCCCCCCCCCCCCCCCCGGCGCCCCCCCCCCCGGGGGGGGGCGCCCCCCCCCCCCCCCCCCCCCCCTTCCCTGCCGTCGCGGTACTTGCGCGAGGACGAGCGGATCGCCATCGCCGACCTGCGGCGTGAGGGCGCCGCGATCCGCGCCATCGCCCAGGAACTGGGGCGGTCCCCCTCGAGGAACCGAAGTAGACCCAGCCGTCCAGTACGGCGATGCCGGTGATGCTCGCCGCTCCGTGGCCCGAGCCGTCGTAGCGGATCCAGCCGAAGCCGGCCGGCGGTCGTTTGGGCTTGCGCTGCTGCCGGGAGCGGAGGTCTTTGGCCGCGCGTTTGAGGGCGGCTTCGAGGCTGGCTCCGGCTTGCGAGGCGGCAATGAGCCCTTGCCCGAGGTCGGGGTAGGGGCGGGCCTGATAGACCCCCGGCTCCTGTTCCCAGATTCCGATGGCCGCCTGGAATCCGTTGCGCAGACACAACGCCAGCGCGTCTTGCAATGCGCTAGTGACCTGCTCGTGCCGGTCACCGATGACGGCGTCGAGGAGGCCCACCATGGCCGCGGCGACCGCATTCTCCTCGTTGCCCGAGTTCTCAACGTGGATGGTCGACTCGATGGGGCCTTCCGGATGGGCGGTGGTGGCGTGGGTCGTGCCGTCGGTGAAGACGGCGTCGACCATGATTCGGCGCTCCTCGTCCCGCACTGTGATCGCCAGTCCTACGAGATCGGCGACGTCCACCGTGACCGCCCCGGTACGGATCCGGTCGATGAGCTGCGCAAAGTCGGCTTCGATATCGCCGCTCTCGGATTCGGCAAGGGCCTCAAGTACTTCGCCGAGGAAGCGGACTTCGAGGTGGCCCTCGTCTGTTCCCGGCTTGCGGTGCAGGTAGAGCCCGCGGATCTGGTCATAGTCGGCCTCGCGGACGAGCGCTGCGAGCTCCGTCCACGTCGAAGCCAGTGATTCATGGAAGGGGGGTTGGGGCTGATGCTGGTAGCGCATCATCGGAACTCCTTGATGTCGGGCTGCTGCAGGTAGGAAGCAGCCATTATGGAAATAAAGGCGTTGAAACTGCTGGAAACCTGCCGCAATTCGCCTGTCCGGCTTCGCGTCGGAGCGGAAAGCGAGCCGGTGCCGGGCCAGTTGGCCCGGCACCGGTTGCGGCGGTCAGACGTGGCAGTCGATGGCCACGACCAGGACGGCTGGGTCGAGCTGGTCGAGGTACTGGTTGACTTGGACCTGGTAGGCGTCTCGCTCACCTGGACCGTCGGTTGAGTGGCCGAACCAGCCCATCTCCCCGGGGGCGAGCCATTCCTTCTCGAGGGTGACCAGCGCGTAGCCGGGGACGGCGGCGCTGCGGGCCGCAGAGGCGTACTCGTCATCACCTGCGAGGAACTCCTCGATCGGGCACGGGTCGAACCAGCCGGTCAGCCCGGATTCGTTCGCCGCCGCGATCGCCGGTTGGCCGTTGTACTCGGTGCGAGCTTCGTCGATGGTGGCGACGCCGACGTGGACGAGACCCGCGAAGTGGGCCCAGCCCTTGGCGGGCGGGCAGGCAGCCTGGATGGCCGCCCACCGCTGGTAGCGTTTCCGGGCGGCTTCCTCGCCTCGATCGCGCATCACGGCGAGGTCGAGCCCGCCGATCGGTCCCCCGTCACAGCGCAGCAACCCGTCGCCGATAGCGGTGCCCTCTTCCTTGTGGTCAGACCGCCCCCAGATCAGGCCGGCTGCGGGACCGCGGGCGATGAAGTAGCCGGACCAGCGTCCGCCGATCACCCACCAGTCCCACCGGCCCTCGGGATTCGCGGTCGAGTATTGAAAGGCCGTGCCGGTCTCGGCGTCGTAGAAGAGGGCTCCTTTCCCGGCGAGGTCGAGTTCGGAGGTCCCGTCGTAGGGATGGAAGCGGTCGTTGTAGACCCGGACGACCTGCTCCCAGTTCGGGCGGGAACCGAGTTCGGCGGCCCAGGCGGCGTCTCTGGCGGTGTCGCTCTGCGCGGGGTCCGTCTTCGGGTCGTGTGCGGTGATCGCGAGCGCGTCGAGCGGATTCTGTGTGCGGATGCGCTCGGCCCTGCCTTGGTGATGGCGTTCCGCGGCGGCTCGGACGTGCTGGACCCACCAGAACGATTCGGGCCCGCCGTCGATGAAGGCGCGGTATTCGGGGACCGCGCGGTTTTCGTTCCACCGCTCGAGGACTTCGCTGAGCTGAAATTCGAGATCGGGTAGGTCGGTGTCTGCGGGAAGGCAGACGAGGACGGGGAAGTGCGTCACCGCTGCCCCCTCTCAAGGACGGCGTTCATGCCGCCGCGAGTGGGCGTGATGGCCCGGTAGGGCCGGTAGGATTCGGTGTTCACCTGGATCCTTCCTTTCTTGGGTTGGCCTGGTGGCGGCGCGGCCGGTGTGAAGTGGAATTCGGTTCCGGCCGCGCCTTTGTTCATGGAATGCGTTGCAGCCCAGACGGTCAGGGCGTCTGTGCGGCTGCGTGGAGCGCGTCGGTCACGGCGTCGGCGATGACGTCGATAGCCTCGGCGGGCTGGTCGATGCCGACGAACTCGGCGTCGGCGAGGTGGGTGCTGCGGTCGGGCCCGAGCTGGAGGATCGCGCACCCAGATTCGGTCAGCGTCTTGCACTGGGCCGCAACGAGTTTCACCTGGTCCTGAGCGAGGTCGCCGTCGGTGATAAGGACCAGAAAGCGGGCGTTCCCGTCCTCGCTGTCGAGGTCGAGCGACTCGATCAGTGCGGCGATGGCGACGTCGGCGTGGTCCGTGGCGTACTCGAGGACCGGCAGCGGAACTTGCTGCGGGACTTCTCCGACGGCGAGCATTGCTCGGGCTCGCTCCCCGAAGGTGGTCGCGGCTGCCGATCCGCCCGAGGCGTCGGTGGCGTGGGCGAAGATCCACGCGCAGGCCCCGGCCGGGTCGAACCAGTCGCCCATGGAACCGGAGACGTCGACGGCGATGCCGACCCTCGCCTGCGGGTCAGGCGGGGTCTGCTTCGTCCGCTGCTGCCAGGGCTGGGCGGTGACCAAGGCCCCGGATGTCTGCTGGGCCTTGGCATTGAGTGCCCCGCGCATGCGCAGACGACCCGGCGGGACCTGCGAGGGCGTCTTGGTGTGGGTGCGCGGCCGCTGCGCGGCCTTGCGGATCGTCGCGGCCAGCTGTCGGGCAGCGGCCCTCTCGTCGTCGGTGGCGTCCCGCGAGGCCCTCGGGGAGGTGAACTTGTCCCAGAGCTTGCGGCCGGCCTCGGCCGTTGAGGAACCACCGGGAACGCCGCCGCTGCCGCTGATGTCCCATCCCGCCGAGGCGTCCGGATCGGCGGCTGTGGGCGTGTCGGCGGCGGCGTCGGCGAGGGCTTCGGCAGCTGCCTCGGTGGCCTGGTCGAGCGTTCCGGCCGCGGCCGCTGCAGCAGCGACCTCTTTGGCCTGCTGGGAGATCAGCAGCCGGCACCAAGCCACGGCCAGGTCCCGCATCCGGTCGCCGTCGTGATTGGCGGTGGCGATGGCGTCACGCCAGATCGTTTCGAGCTTGCCGAGCAGGTCCGCGCCGCAGACCGCGGTGATCGCCGTGCGGGCTGCGCCGATACCGGCATCGGTCGCGTCCAGGACGCCGGCGTCGACCCGGCCGAGGCACCGGCACGCGGCGTCGGCGGCGTACCACAGGCCCAGGAGCGGGTACAGCGCTGCGCTGACACCACCCGATCCGGTTCCGAGGTCGAGGTCGGCTGATGCCGATCGCAGCCACTGCCGGTCGCCGGGCCGGTACTTGAGGTGGGCGGCTTCGATACGGACCTCTTCGAGGAGCATCGCGGCCCGACCGACCAAGGCCGGCCAGGATTCGTCCACAATCCACCGGGTGTTGCGGACGTGGGCTGCTTCGTGGGCGAGGACCCCGATCGCGGTCGGGTACCAGAAGTGATCAAACGTGTCGGTGACGTCGATGTCGGCCGGGTCCATGCCCGGGAAGCACCGGTCAGCGTCGAGTTCGACGATGCCCAGGTCCCTCAGGAAGCATCCGGGGGCGCCGTGGGCGGCTCCCGGAGAGGCGGTCACGGTGATCCGGGCGCCGCCGGTCATGGTCGCCAGCAGGGCGGTCAGGCCCTGCGAGACGTCCTGCCAGTCCGGGTGGCACGGCGTCGGCACGGTCTTGGTGCGGTTGTGCGGTGACGGTTTCATGTGGTCGGTCCTCCTTGCGGTTGGGTTTGCGGATTCGGCTGCGCGGGAGCGGTCTGCGCGGCGCTCGGTGCGGCTGGGCTGGGCTGCGGGGCCCTTACGGTCTTGATCTGCGCGCCCAGGCGCAGCGGGGTGCGCTGGCCGCCGCCGGCTTCCTTGTTGATGACCTGGGCGACCAGCGCCCGGTCGTCCTCGGGTGCGGTGGACAGCAGGTTCATGAGCGCGAAGTCGCGCCCCATGGCTGCCTCGGTGTCGCGGAAGGCGATGAGCTCCCGCATCTGGGGAGCCCGCGAGAGCTTCCCTTCGCCCCGCTTCTTGTTCAGCGCCTTCGCGATGCGGACGGCCGCCGTCGGCACCCCGAGCTGCTTCGCCAGGTCGTAGTCGGTTTCGACCTCGACGTGGACGCTGAACCTGCTAGCGAGCGCTTCGGTCAGGACTGCGCCGTGGACGCCGGGGTTGTGCCCTGCCAGCACATAGAAGCCGGGGGCGGCCTTGACGACCTCGGCTTTGTGGGCCTTGATGGTGATCTCGCCGCGGCCGTCCATAGCCGGATACAGCGTGGCGAGCACCGGCGGGGGGATGAGCGTGGCGTCGTCGATGAACAGGGCCCGGCCCTCGCGCATCGCGACCACCATGGGCCCGTATACGAACACGAAGTTCCCGCCCGGCTCCTGGGTGTACTCGCCGACGAAGTCTGACACGCAGGTGTCGCCGTCGCCGGCGATGGTGACCAGGTCCGGGTGCGCGGCCTCGGCCAGCGCGGTCTTGCCAGTTCCGGGTGGGCCCTGCAGCAGCACTGGGGCGCCAACCTCCCGGAGTTTGCGCAGGACCTCGACGTCGGGCTCCCCGTTGAGCTCCCGAGGGTGGTAGAGGCTCCCGCTCGGCCGCTGGACCGGTGCGACCCGCGTCATGGCCGGGGCCGGAGTCGGGGCGGTTGAGGGCGCCGGTGTGGCCTGAACCGCCGCAGAGGTGGTTCCGGCGAGTGCGAACTCCTGCGGTGAAGTGGGCAGCATTTGCACCTTGCCCTCGTCACACAGGTCCCGCAGGACGTGCCGCACGGCGCCTTCGGAAGTCTTGCTGATGGCGGTGACCTGCTCGTGGACGGCTTTTGCCGTCATAGGTTGAGCGTTCTGGGTGAGAACGTCCAGGATGTCCTGGGGCAGTTTTCCTGACGGTCTAATTGGAGACATGCCGCTACCTTTCTTTTGCGTGGCATGGAAATGGGGAGAGAGCGAACCCGCTTTGGTTTGCGGGAACGCGAATGAGGCCCGAGGCGGCATCGCCTCGGGCCATCGGGAAGAAGACTCAGAAGATCGGGCCCGGTCAGGGTGCGATCCACGCTGGAGTCTCGTTGGTGGCGTTGGCGACGGCTCGCGGGGTTCAGGCCGAGAGGCTCGTCAGCGCCCTGGTCAGTGCACGGAGCGCGTTGACGAACGGCCGATTGCTTGGCGCCAGTTCGTGCCAGGGGCAGGTCTCTTCGACCGGCTCGGACTCCTCAAGCGGCCAAGCGACCAGGTGCAGCCGCGTGCCGACGACCGCGTTGGCGACGATCATGGGCGCGGGCCCGGTCCGGTCGATGTTGACCAGTCCGCTGCCCACGAAGCCGTTCGCGTTCTGCCCCCCTGGTGCCGTTGCGAGCTCAGCGGCCGCGCGTTCCGTGGCTGAGTCGATATCACCCGTCGCCGCCAAGTGGCGGTCGAGGACATCCGTGGCCTGCTGCAGAGTCGTGGCCGAGAAGTCGCCCCCCTGCTGCCAGATACCGAAGGCGGCGTGGCCGTCTCCGGCACCGTCGCCGCCGCGTATGGACCCGATCATGGCGGCGACTGCGGCGCGGCAGGCCCGGTCCGACTCACGGACTGCGGCATCGAGCACCGCGTCGAGGCCGGCAACGACATGGTCGCTGCTCAGCAGCGCGGTGCCGTCAGGGATTCGAGCGAAGGCTGGCGGGAGCTGGCCCTTGGCGGTGCACCAGTGGACGGTGCCGTCGACCCCGACGGCGACCAGGCGGACACACCGTTCGCCTCCGTCGCTGAAACGCATCGAGATCGCAACCCCCCAGAGGAACTCGGTCTCCAGCAGGTCCTCACCCGATCGCATCCGTCGCCCGGCTCGGCGGAGTGCCTGCCTGAATGCGGCCCGACCGGTGTGGTGCTGGACTGCGGTGCGGTACTCCTGCTCCACGGCTACCCCGAGCGCATCGATTGGTGTGGCTTCCAGCGCATCGCCGTAGTGGTACAGCCCCATCACGGTGTCCCCGGGGGCCTGGACCAGGTCATTGAGGACGGCCGCGAGCGTGGCATCGAACGAGTTCTCGCCGTCGCCGTCGATGATCACGATGGTCATCGCACACCTCCCGTGCTCACCGATGCCAGGAGCCGGGCGGTTGCTGCTCCGGTGCGAGCCCACCACCACTGGTTCGGCCACCACCTCCCGGCTGCGGAGGGTTCGACGACGGCCGCGAGCGGGCTGGGAACGTCCAGGCGCCACCCGAGCCGGTATTGGACGTCGGCATCTAGGGCCGCCACGGCGCGGTGGCTCCAGGATCCGGCGCCGCTCCAGGTCCACGGCACGCCGCGTTGCTGGACGACCGCGAGTCCGAGCAGGTCTTCGGACCAGGCTCCGTAGCAGTGGCGGGGCATCGTGTCCGCGACGCGTTCGATGGCTGTCGGCAGCGAGCACAAGCGGTGTTCGCTCCAGATTCGGTCGGCCAGTTTCGACACGGTGCCGATCTGGAAGCCATCAGGGCGTTGCCGGAGCGTCAGCACGCCGAGTCGATAGTGGAACCGAGCTGGGCCGGCGTGGTCCAGGAGCGCCGTGAGCAATTGCTGGTGCAGATCGGCTTTCATCTAAGACACCGCCTTCGGGGCGAGGGCCGACAAGAGGGCGGCGAGCCCGGTCGTCGTCCCGGTTCCGGCATCGGCCTGGGCTTGGATGCGCCAGGTCGGGGCGGCGGCGCCGGCGGTCCAGCGGACGGTGTGCACCTTGGTGTCGACGACCAGGGTCGCGAAGGCGATCAGGTTTGCGTCTGGTCCCGGCACCGTGGACAACAGCCCGGTGCCGATGAGGCCGGGCACGCTGGCCGGGCGTACGGCGGAGTACTCGGTGGCGATCACCTTGATCGACGCGGCGAAGTTGTACCCGGCGCCCAGTCGGGCGGCGAGGCACGCGGTGGGACCGGCGAGCCAGTGCAAGGACAGGTCTCCCTGGTGGCGGAGGCCGATGATGCCGCTGTGCGGCAACGCGATGCACTCGGCGAGCGCATCCCGGAGCAGGCGGTTGACCGTGGAGTGCTGGGGGTCGTCGAGGTTGGCGGTCGTGTTCACGTCAGGCCCTCTCTTCCTGCTCGGCGCGACCGGCTATGGCCCCGGGCAGGTGCGCCGGGATCAGCGGGGCTCCCGCGTGCAGGTCGGCGGCCGGGACGCCGTGGGCGATGAGGTCGCACAGCCAGCCGATCAGGGGGCTGCCGCCGATATCGACGGCGTGCTCGAGGACGGCGGTGGCGTAGGCGAGGTCGCCGGTGCGCCAGGCGGCGAGCGCGACCAGTGCGGTCGTGGTGCCGTAGGCGTCGCCGGTGGCCGCTGCTGCCAGGTGCTGCCAGAGGTCGGCTCTGGCCGCGGTGGTGGTGTCGGCAGTCCAGATCGCGTCGATCGCGGCCGCGAGCAGGTCCGAATTCTCTTCGAGCGCCATGCCGAGTGCGACGGTGTGCCGCAGGCCCGGGAGCTCCGGTTCGGTCAGGGCCCGCTGGAGGGCGGCGGCGTTGTCAGCGGCTTGCACGGCAGCGTCGATGCCGTTGCGCGCCTGCCGGATTGAGTCGCGGGCGCGTTCGGCGGCGGCGAACCTCTCTGGGTCGGGTTGGCGTCGCAGGGTCTGGAGCGTGCGGCTCTGCTCGCGTCCGGCCCGACAGGCCAGCAGCCACATCCGTGCGGCCACCGGGTCGAGTTCGGGGACCGGCTGGAAGTCGAGTTCGGTGAGCGCCGGCGCCTGGTTCCGGTCGACCGCCGCCCAGCGGCGCCCGTAGTCGGTAACCGCGACAGTGGGACTTCCGTAGCCGTACCAGGCGTGGTCTGCTGCGGTGGCCAGGTGCGCGAGCGGTCCGGCGAGTGCTACCGGATTCTGGGTGAAGGCCATCAGCCATACGCTGTGGCACCGGGTTTGGGTGAAGGTGTGGAAGAAGCGGTCGGCGGCCGCATCGTCTCGCAGGTCGGCCAGGGGCCAGGTGATGATGGCACCGGTCGCGGTGCCGGTGGTGCCGATGCCGACCAGTTCCTCGCTGGGGGTGCGGCCGACCCAGAGGGGGGTCATGGCGGCGACCACTGCGGGGTCGAGCAGTTCGATGTCGCCGCATCCGGCGTGTACGTACGATTGCAGGAACACTGCGTTTCCTTTCGCTGGGATTTCCGTGGTGGAGGTGCGGGCCAAGGGAGGTCCAATTCGCTTGGCCCGCACCGTCTTCGACGTATGCAGTTATTCGGTGCCGGTTGGGTTCGTCGCCATCGAAGCGACGCTCTTCGGCGGTGTCGAGTGCGCCGCTTCGGGTGTGCAGGTGCAGCCGTTGTGGAACTCGAGGCGGACATGACGGTCAGTGGCAAGGCCGATCGCGTCAGGATCGAGCCAGCACCAGGTCGCGCCGTTCGGGGCGCAACCGATGAGGTCGGCCGGGCCGATCCCGGGCGCGGGCTGATTGGCCCGGACGGTGCCCGAGGCGAGCACGATGCTCAGGAATCCGGCGTCCTTCGCGTGGATATCGACCTCGCCGAGGTGCTCGGGCAGGTCTCCGATGGCGATGGCGGCGACGAGCACGCCGGTGCGGCCGACCGGGATGCGCGGCAGAATGAGCCGGCGCTCGGTCTGTGCGTCGTGCAGGGCGACCATGCCGGGCGGGTCGGCGTGGCCGTCGGCTTCGGGCCAGCGCAGGACGCCGTCGCCGAAGTGACAGATGGTGGACATGGGTAATTCCCTTTCTGGTGGTTGGGTAGCGCTGAGGCCGTTTGAACCGGGCGTTCAGGCGGTGGCGCTGTCGTCGGCTTCGGCGCGTTCTTCGCGGTAGACGGCGCGGCCGTCGGCGGCGATCTGGTCGAAGTCGAGCTGTCGGGCATCGGTCCAGTGGCCGAGGTTGCAGTAGAAGTCGCGCAGGACTTCGGCGCAGGTCTCGGTGTCGGCATGCGCGAGCGGTCCGCTCTGGCCGGTGCGTGCGGCGAACGCGTCGAGGGTGTCCTCGACCAGGAGCGCCCGCTGCTCGTTGGCTTCGGCGGGGTCGTCGCTGATGCGGCCCTCGCGCCCGCCGAGCCGGAGCCGACAGGCGCTGCACGGCTCGTGCCAGCGCTTGGGTTGCTGCCGTCGTTGGCCGCAGTCGGGACAGGCGACCTCGATCTCCTCGCGGCGGTTCCAGGTCTCCCGTTCCTCGACTTCGATCTCGCGGCCATGCAGTCGCACCGCGTCGCTGATGATCTCGTCGACGTACGCGCCAGCGCCTTCGCTGCAGTGGAGAAGGTCGGTCAGCGCTCGGACGATGCGGTCGCGTTCGGCGTCGCGAGGCGCGACCGGTTGCTCGTCGGCGCTGAGCGACAGGAGCCGGGCGGCATGCCCGGCCCGTGCGGCGTTGCGTTCGCCGAAGGTGCGGGACTCGTCGGCGCTCGCGCGGTCGAAGTCGCGCAGCGCGGTGCGGTGGGCGCGGAGATCCTGGCCGGCTTCGAGCTGGGATTCGAGGTCTGCAATGCGTGATCGCAGCGCCGCGGTCTCGCGCTCGAGGTGGCCCTCCCACGCGCAGGTTTCGCAGTCGTCGTAGCCGGGAAGGGGTGCCTCGCCGCTGGTGCACTCGGTGTTGGCGCAGGCGCACTCTGGCGGTTGGTCGTTGTCGTTCATGTTCTCTCCGTTCGGTTGTGAACGTGGATCGGTCGGAAGCGGCGGCATCGGCGCTTCCTCGGTGTGCCGGAGCTGGCGGCTCCGGCGGGTCAGATCGCTCGCGGCGTGCCTGTGCTGGAGGCGAGGAAGAGGCCGGCGCAGTGCTGAGCGAGGACGGCTAGGGCCGCAGGCGAATGGAGGTCGGGGGCGGTGAGAATCAGCTGCTGGTCCTCGGCACCGATCTCGAGGCACTCCCCGGTCTCGCACTGGAGGGAGAAACCGCAGGCCTGCAGCCCTCGTTGGAGCGTGCGCATCCATGTCCGCGCGGGATCGGGCCGCTTGGCTTGCCGCCGGTCCCTGCCGGGCACGGTCGGGCGGGTCTGGCTGCGGTCGAAGACCGGGAAGGATCCGCGTTCGCGGCGGGGCTCGCTGAAGATGTAGACCCGATTGGCGTTCTTGACCGGGACGCGGCCCAGGCGGGCCCATCCCTCCCTGGTGCCGAGTTCGGTGATAGCGAACCCGCGGAGTCGCTTCTGGAGCTGCTGCTCTTGGAGTTGCAGGACGCATTGGCTGCGCAGTGTCCATCGGGCGATGCTCGCGTCGCGCAGTGCCATTTCGGTGGCAAGGGCGCCGGCTTCGGGCAGCGCGAGGACACGGTCGGCGGCTTCGAGCAGGTCTTGGTGTCGGGTTCGAGCCTGATTGCGGCGGTTCAAGGGTGACTCCTTTCAATTGCGCGGAATGGGGAATTGCTTTCGGTCAGCGCTGCTCATCAGTTCGCCGGTCCGGTTCGGATTCGGATGCGGCCGTGCCGATGAGGTCGAGCAAGGTGGTCGAGATCGCCACGAGGTCGCCTTCGTCTACGGCGGCTCCGAGCAGAACGACCTGGTAGGTCTGGGCGAGGTACTCGGGCGGTTCGTTACTGTGTCGAGCACGGCGAGCATCGTTGAGCTGTCTTGCGAGGCTGTTGATGACGCGGCGTGCGCCGTCGAGGTCTCGCGCGACTGGTGTGGTGATCGGCCACGGGTGTCGTTGCGCGCGGCGCCTGTCGGCCTCCACGAGGAGTCCGCGAGCAGCGAACCCGGCGACGGTCCCGAGCAGAGCCCCCAATAGGAGGCCGAAGATCGATGGGTCAAGAGGCATGCGTTGGCCTGCTTTCGAGTCGGTGGAACGGAATGCAGGGGCCGCGCCGAAGCGCGGCCCCTGCATGGATTGCTCTCAGCTGACGCCGTCGAGGAAGAGGCGCGCTTCGAGCAGGAGGTCGATGAGGACGTTCCGGGCGTTGTGGCGGTCGCCCAGCGCCTGGAGCGCGTTGGTGCCGAGGAGCCGGCCGTGGGAGGGGTGGAGGTAGCCGTGGACGGCGAGCATGGCCTCGGCGTCTTCGAGGTGGATCTGGTACTCGTCGTTGACGGCACCGAAGCGCTCCACGCTGGCGCGGCAGATGCCGATCGATTCGGCCGCAGCGCGGTCGGCCTCGCGAAGGCGCGCAGCGGCCTCGGTGAGCTGGCCGATGCGATCGTCATCGAGGGCCGTGAGGCGGTCCAGGAGCGGGGTCCAGTCGCTCCCGCAGAAGTTCACCGCCAACATTCCCGCGTGCTGCCACGCTCGCTGATCGGTGCTGTTGTCCGTGTTGATGTTCATGGTCGCTTTCCTTTCAATGAAGCGGTTACGGCAAACGGCGCACCAGGAGGTGCGCCGTTGAAGGTCGTTGAGCAGATTCGGGATTCAGTGCGAGCCGGGCCCGGCGTGGGCGCGGGGCGGTTCCGTGTGGGCCGGGTCGGCCTCGGGGAGGACGGGCGGCCAACCGGTAGCTGCGGCGCGGTAGCGCTCCAGGGGCTCGAGAACGGCCTGCTGGTCCCACCACAGCGGGTCGCCGACGTCGAAGCGGAGGCGGGTTTCGCTGCCGCTGTCGTGGCGCTCGTACGTGAAGGCGGTGCCGCGGTCCGCCGCGATCTGGATGCACATCGTGTGCTGCCCGGTGGCCGCCGTCGTTCGGGTGACCAATCCGATTCCGGCCAGGTACCAGGGCTCGCCCATGACGATGTCGCGCATGAGCGCGGTGAAGTCGCTGGCGGCCTTGGGCCAGTCGGTGGGCAGGGCTCGCTGCTCGGGGTCGAGGTCAGCATGGCCGAGGTGGGCTTGGAGGGCGGCGGTGGCGGTGGGGAGGAGGGAGGTTGAGATCTGGCCGGCTCCGTCTTCCCAGCAGGCGATGATCCCGGGAACGCGGGTCCTGGTGTCGTCGGCAGCCAGGCGGTCCTGTGCGGGGCCAGTCCAGATACGCAGTGCGGTGCACAGGTTGTCGGTGATCATGTCGGATTCCTCTTTTCTAGGTTTGTGCTGCGGGCATGAGAAAAGGGGCGCAGCCAGTGGCTGCGCCCCTCGTGGGTTGGGTTAGTCGGTGGGATATTCGGGCTGGTCGAAGACCTCCTGGTTGATCGGGTCGGTGTCGCCGATGGTCAAGCGGTACCGTTTGCCGTCCTCGCCCTGCCCTTCGAAGCTGCCGGAGAAGCGGCGGAAGCGGCGGTTGTCCTCGTCGGTGAACAGCGAAGCGAACCACGCGAAGTCCCGCAGGACGAGATACATCACCGAGGGCTTGCACCCGAACTCGCCGGGTTCGACTGCGACGACCAGTCGGCGGTCACGTGAGAGCACCGGGACGATGACCGGGTCGAGGATCCTTCTAGGGTTCGGAGCGACGTCTCCGAAGTCTTCGCGGCCCTGCAACCCCAGCCAGGTAGCCGTGTTCATGGGCGGGTCGAGTTCGATCCGGCCTCGATAGGTGGCTTCGTATCCCATGGTCGTTTCCTTTCGTTCCTGCCTGTGCTTCTGGCCCCGCTGCGGGGCACGGAAATGGGGCGGTGCCGTTGGCACCGCCCTGCGCTGGTGATGACGGCAGCGGGCATCGGGTCCGCTGCCGGGTGCTACTTGCCGGAGGCCGGCTCGGACGACTGCTTCGGCGAGTGCCGGGGCCTGCGGCCGTTGCCGGTGAAGGTCCGCTTCAGCCACCGCCAGGCACGCAGCGGCCGCGGCCAGGAGCGCCGGTCGTGCGGGCGGAGCCGGCAGCCGCGGCACTGGCATTCGAGGGCGTGGAGCGCGAACAGGGTGAACGCCTGCTCCCGGTCGCAGGTGTCGACCGTCAGCTGCTTGTGCTGATCGAGGACGACGATCGCGACGACGCCGAGGCGCGCGATGCTGAGGCTCTTGATGGTGGCGGTGATGCGGTAAGGCGAGCGGATCTTCCAGTGCGAGCGCACCCCGGCCGGGAGGGTGAACACGGGGCGCACTTTGCACCGGTCTCCTGCCTTCCAATCGCGGTAGGGCATTTCGAATTCCTTGTTCGTCGAGTCGTGCGAAGGCACGACGAAGGCCCGCGCGCCGTGTGGCGTGCGGGTGCGAGAACGTGTTGTGCGGGCAGTGCCTGTGAGGCGCTGCGGTTGTGGGTTGAGTCCGGTGGCGGTGGTCCTCGGGGACCGTCGGTTCCGACCAGGTGACTGGTGGGAGGTCCGGCGGCAATACCGGGGCTGGCAGGCGCTACCTGCGGCTCAGGAGTATGCGGTTGTGAAGAAGTAATGCTCTATATAGGCAGGGTGCGCGGCATTTTCCGCGCTGGGTGCGCGAGGGTGCGCGCACCCTCCGCGATCGCGAACAGAGCGCTGTATGCGGCACGGTGGCACCACGGGCCGGGGGAACTCTCATAAAATGCGAAAGCCCCTATGGAGAGCGAGACCCGCAGATGACGATTGACCTGACCATCGAGCCCGACTCGACCCGATACAGCGCCGATCACCCTGGCTGGTCCAGTCACACCGCCGTGCTGTTCAGCGGCCTTCAATCCGAGGTCGGCGGCCTGCACCGTTCTGGTGCGCCAACGACAGGGCACCGTGGAGCGGCCGAGGCCATCATCCTCGCCCTCGGATCCTCCGGCGCAATCACCGCTGCCGTGGCTTGTTTCCAAGCGTGGCTGAAGGCCGACAAGACCCGGTCGGTGACCCTGACATGGACCGATGAGCACGGATCCGAGCAGCGGATCACCGTCGCCGGCGAGCACCTGGACCAGCAGTCCTTCCAGGTCCTGGTCGAATCCATCGGGCGGCGGTTGGAGCAGCAGTGACAAGCCCGTCGTACCGGTATCGGGCGCTCCTGATTGCCAATGCGCGCTTTCCCGAAGCCGACCCCCAGGAGCTTCCCGAGCTTCACGGACCACCACGGGACGTAACCGCCGTCGCCGAGGTTCTGACTGATGCCAACGTCGGCCTCTTCGACGCAGCGGACGTCATGCGCTTGGAGGATCAGCCGCACTGGGAGATCAACAAACAGGTGCAGCGGTTCTTCAGCGCGTCGGCACCCGATGACGTGCTGCTGATGTACTTCAGCGGCCACGGCCGGCTCGACGCGCTCGGCAAGCTGTACCTTTGTACGCAGAACACACAGCCTGACCTGCTGTGGGCGACCGGGATTGCATTCGACTCGATCGACTCGCTCATCACGACTTCGCCGGCGAAACGGGTCGTCATCGTGCTCGACTGCTGCCATAGCGGCACCTTCCGCGGTGGCGGCGGGGAATCCATGACCGGCCGCGGCCACTACCTCATCACCAGTACCCGTGAGGTGCAACTTGCCGCAGATGAAGACGGCCAGGGGCAGCCCAGCCCGTTCACGAGGCAATTCGTCGCCGCGATCCGCGAACCAGGCGCTCCTGGACCGCTGTCAGTGCCTGAGTTGTACCGCAGGATCTCTGCTGGGTTCGAACAACGCGGTGGCCCAGCACCCACAGCTCCGGTTCTCCGGCGAGGGTGAGTTCCCCATCGCTCGGACCAGCCCGGCCCCGTCACTCGCCCCGCTGACAAAGCACCACGCCCCTGGCAAAACCCGAGCCACGGGGGATGGCGGCACTCTCGACGCGCAGGCCATGCACCTGCATGACCTGCTTGGCGAGGCATCTCAACTACTGCAGCAGGTCACCGACGCCGAAGGCTATGAGCGGCTGCTGCTGCAACTGGTGCGCGTCATGACGGCAGTCAACCCGGTGGCCGCCATAAAGTACGTGCAAGACTGGGGGCCTTGGGACCGGCCGCTGGAGCTGCTGTGCGCGGCTCTCGCCGAGGAATTGGTCCGCTCGGATCTCGACCTCGCTGAAAAGTTCGCCTGGTCCTTGATCGATCGGCAACACCACCTCAGGCAAGGGGCACTGACCACCACGGCCGCGGCACTCGCGGAGAGCGCGCCAGACCGCGCGATCGCGCTGGCCCGTGCAGTGTTCGCGCCCAAAGATCGAATAGCGGCGTTCATCGCCATTGAGCGGGCAATTGCCGTGTCTCAACCGCGGCTGGCTCGCCTGTTGCTCGCCGATGCCGAAGCGCTACTCCCTCAAGTCGAGTTGACCGAGCGGTGGGAGGCACTGATAGCGGTGGCGGAGCGGCATGTCGACAGCGATGTCGCTCGCGCTGCGGCGCTTCTTTCCGAGGCGGAGCGGCTGGCTTGGGCAGACTGGGGCCGCCGGTCCACGGTTGATGCTCTAAGCCGTGTAGCGGCCGCCTTTGCGGCATTTGATGATCGCGCTGAATCGCTCACTGCCAGCGTTCTCGACCTCGGAGCCAATGCGCATCAGAGCCTCGGCCAGGTGGTGGCTGCCCTTGCTCGGGTCGATGTCCTCAGGGCCGAGCGTCTCGCCTACGTCATCGCCGATCGCGAAGGCCGGCGTGACCCTGGCACCGTCGTCGCCTTGGTCAGCGAGCTGACGCCGACGGCGCCTGACTTGGCACTACGGCTGGTGCAGGGAATTTCCAACGTGGACTTGGAACGTGATGCAGCGTTGGGGGATCTGGTGACGTTCTGGGCGCCGCGCGACCAGAACCGGGCCGAGCGCGCTGCCCATCTCGTTGCGGATGAAGCGGATCGCGCAGCCGCGCTCTTCGAGGTGGCCGCCGCATTCGCATCGGTTGACCTAGCGCGGGCCCGGCACCTCGCTGCCGAAGCCGGCAAGCTCTCCCCAGAGGGGGCGGAACCGGAAGAGCTTCTCGCCAATGCGGCGATCGCGGCGTCGCTAGCCGCCGCCGACTCCGAGGCGGCCATGCCTTACGCGAAGAGGGGGCTCCACCTCTACCAGAACAGTAATCGGACGTTGAGGCCGGATTTGGTCACCGCTCTCGCACAGTCCTTCCTGCCGCTCGACCCCGACCGCGGCGACGAACTGCTGAACGATGCCGAATCATTCACCCAAGCGCTGATTTCCCACTCAGAGGCACGCGAGGACGATGGTGAAATGGTGACCAGGCTGAGAAGCATCCATCAGTCTGAGCTGGTAGAGGGCATCCGCGCCCTTGCCATGGTGTCACCTGAACGTGCAGAAACGTGCGCACGTCGGATCCCGGAGTCGCTTCCCTTGACCAGAGCCAGGGCGTTCGTCACCGTCGCAGCAGCGTATGCCGGTCAGACTCGCCTCTGTACCTCCGGGTCCAGCCTCCGGCATCGGTAGCGGGCAGCGCGACCGGATACGACCCAGGTTTCGAAGCGCGGGAACGGGGGTGGGGGCCGGACGATGCAAGGCTGGGGTATCGGATGACGGAGCTGGGAATCCGAACTCGGGGACGGGGCCCTGCGGGAATATGACTATATATTCGGAGTTCGCTTTGGGGTTCGTCGTGCGCGGTGAGCTGGGCGTATGCGGGGTGCGCGGCACTGATCGTGTGGATGGGGCTGTGGATGCCCGATTGGATGGGTCAGCTTGGATGGTGCAGCTTGGATGATGCTGTGGTGGCCCTCAGCGGGCAAGGGACTCCAGACTCGTGGCTTGTTCGGAGCCGAGGAGTTGCCATCGGTGATCGGTGAGGACACCGGTGTCGACGGATCGCACGTCGGGGTCGGCGGGCAGCGGTTCGGTGATGGCCGCGGCGACGGTGAGGTCACCGGTGGGTGGGCAGACGCGGCGGAGCCCGTTGAGCCGACGCGGGCCGTTGAGCCCGAACAGAAGGATGCGGTCGCCGAGCGCGCCAGCGAGGCGGCCGGTCCGGTAGTGGGTGATCTTCTCGGCGAGTATTGCAAGAGGTTCGGTGCCGCGGTCGTGCTCGTACCACAGCCGCAGCTTGCGGCCATCGTCCCACGTGAGTTCCCCGGCAGCATCGGGTCGGGCGTGGATGATCTCGGCGCTGGCTGCAGCTTCGGGAAGCCATTCACTGACACGGGCACGTCCTGTGGCACGTGCGGCGAGGTGTAGTTGAGCGAAGAACGCGTTGACAGCTTCGCGGTGAGGCCGGTGCGCGGAATGGAAGACCTGCTGGGCGGTCCAGGCTGCCGCGGCGCGGGTGGGCGGGGTGGTGCCAGCTCGCAGGGCGCAGATGGCGGCACCGCCCCAGTCGAGGGTGTAGCGGTAGGCGCGGGAGCCGGTGACACGGCTGCGGGTGAGCAGCCCGAGGTCGCACAGCTCGTTGAGGCGGATGGCGGCAAGGCGCCTACGGGTGAAGAACACCGCGGCGACGATGCTGGTGGTGGCGATACGGTGCTGGGCGAAGAACTCGAGCACGGCGTAGTCGCGGGCGGTGAGCCGCCTGGCGAGGCCGGCGAGGGCCTCGGCATCGGTGCGGGAGCGGCGGACAGCATTCATCATGGCTCCCAGGTGAAGGCGCGGTGCCGCGCGGCTCCGGCGCGGATGGTCTCGGCTTCGCCGACCGCCTCGGGCGGCGGCAGCGTCTGGAGCGTGAAAGCCGGCAGCGGGGCGCCGGCGGCGATGGTGCGGCAGGCCGCAGTGTAGGCGCCCAGGTGGACCAGGTCATGGTCATCCAGGTGCGGGAGGGTATGCGCGGCAAGGACTTTCGCATCCCTGGGCGAGGTCGAGAAGATGATCTTGGTGCGGGCGTTCGCATCGAGGGTCTCGGCGAGTTCCTTGGGGAGCTGCCCGAGGTGCTGGTGGGCGAACACGAAGGAGAGTTTCAGCTTCCTGGCCTCGGCGAACATGTCGGAGAGGATCTGGGGGAACTGGAGCCAGTTGTGGCCCTCGTCCGCGTACAGCACGCAGTCCTTGCGATCTTCCATCCGCTGGGATTGGCGCGGCAGGACAGCTTGCCACACCTGGGCGGCGATGTTGGAGCCGAGGAATTTGGACGCGTCGTTGCCCAATTCGCCCTTGGGGAGCCGGGCGAGGATGATCCCGCCGTTGTCCAGGGCGCGAGGCAGGTTGATGCAGTATTCCTCGAGCGGGTCGCCGATGGTGTCGCGGATGAACTTCCGGGACAGAAGGGTGCGCAGGCGCGAGAGCACCGGCCCGGATGCCTGGGTCTGCACGCCGATGGGCAAGGCATCGAACCAGTTCCAGAAGCCGCGCAGGACGGTGTCGTCCTTGATGTTGGTGACCAGGGGCGCGCGTTCAGCCTTGTCGGCGAGGATGATCGGCAGCGCCGAGAGGCCGGCGAGGTCGCGCTGCTGGAGTTGGGCCTGGGTGCGCAGGGCCTGGCGGGCGATGTCGTCGGCCCGGGGCCCCCAGTGGTCGGGCCACAGCTGGCGCCAGATCCCGACGAGGTAGTCGATGGCGATCTCGGCGTCGGGGGCACGCAGCACCGGCGGCAGTCCCGGCGGCGGGGCATCGGAGGCGGGGTCGATGAGGACCACCCGCCCGGCCACGGTGGCAGGGTCAAGCCGGTCGAGGACGTCACGGACCAGGTCACCGTGAGGGTCGAGGACTACCACGGCCCGCTTGTCGCGGATGTCCTGCAAGATCATGTTCACCATGAGCGTGGACTTGCCTGAGCCGGTCGCGCCGATCAGGTGCGCGTGGTAGCGCCCGTCGGCCGCGGCGAGGGCGATCTTGCGGCCAGAGAGGGCGGCGACGCCGAGCGTCTTGGTGCCCCGGCCCCCTGACGGGACTTCGGGCGCGGGTGCGATCGGGCGGGCCCCGGCGCGGGCGAGCGCGGGCATGACAGCGTCGGCCGGCACATGGGCGACAGCAGCGAGCTCGGCGGCCGAGACCAGCACACCCGGCCCGCCACTCCATGCGTTGACCGCCGCGGCGATGCGCGGGGCCTTCCTGCGCCGCCACGCCCCGCCCAGGACCCCGGCCGTTCCGGCAGCGAGGTCACGCGCTGCAGCGACGGCGTGCGGGCGCCCGGCGGTGGTGGCGACGGCGTAGCGGACCCGCATCGACCACAGCGTCCCCGAGGCGAGCCGCTCAGCGACCAGCTTGCGGTGCTGAGCAATCCATGCCGGCTCGGGCATGGGCCGGCCGCTCTTGTGGTGGCCGGCACCGGGGGTGAACAGGTCGAGCACCTCGCCCAGCAGCGACCCGCTGGACTTCGGCCCGGCGGCGGCCTTCGCCGCCAGGCGGACCTGGCGTCTGCTCGGCGGCGCAGCGACCACCTGCATGATGCGGACATCATCGGCGCGGTTCGACGTCCCCGCGGCAACGAGCCCGCGGAGCACTTCCCCGGCCTCGATCCCCGCCACCAGCGGCAGCGCACCGACTCCGCGCTTGGCGAGCGTGAACGTCCCGCCCTCGATGCGGACCCGCTCTCCAACCGGGAGCGGCGGCTGGGCCTCGACGACGGTGCAAACCGCACCGGGCCACGCTGCGTCGACCGCGTGGGTGACCTGGCTGGTCGCCACCGTGCCGGGCACCCAGATGCGCACCGTGAGCCGCTGCCCGACAAAGCAATACTCGAAGATCAAGTGCGGCTGGCCCGACCACCAGCGCCGCCACCGGCCATGCTCGATCGCACTCAGGTGCTTCCACGCCAGGACCGCAGCCTTCGCATCGACCTCAGGCGGCGCCTCGATCCGGACGTAGCGGGCCCCCTCCCGCCAAGCGGCGGCCGAACTCCGGCGGGCACTGGCGCGCAAGATCGCCACCGACAACCCCACAGCCAGGGCGATGACGGTAATCGAGACCAGTAGCACCGGTGACAGACCCAGCCGAGCAAGCGACTCCGAAACCCAGGCAATCACAGCGTCACCTCTCTCGACTCGAAGAAGTCCACAGGGGATATCGCGGTGTCGAAGTTCGGCTGGTGGCTGCGATGCACCTCCAGATGCAGGTGGGGGCCGCTTGATCGTCCGGAGGAGCCGACGTAGCCGAGGAGATCGCCGGCCGCGACGGTGTCACCAACGCTCACCCCGGGACGCGAGCCCATGTGGCAGTAGCGGGTCAGCACCGAGTCGGCGTGGGCGATCTCGACATACCAGCCGCAGCCCATCATCGTCGGGTTCCCGTCGACATCGCACGAGTACTGCCTCCCAGCCGGCGTGCGGGCGTTGCACACCACCGTGACGACCTCGCCGGCCGAGGCGGCGAGAATCGGCTCACCGCGCGGGGCGCCGAGGTCGACACCGTTGTGGGTCGGACGCTCGGCCGTTCGCCAGCCGGAGTTGACCCCGTATCCGGCGACGGGGTGGATCCACTCGCAGGCACCGGCCGCCTCGACGGCGGCTCGTGCGCCCGCTTCGTCATCGGCGTACGCATCCGGGTACGCGGACACCTGGACCTCCTGGGCGGCAACGGTGACTGGGAGGTCCTCCCAGCCGTCGATGCGTTCCAGCGCGTCATAGAACAAGTCGGCCGAACCGGCAGGGTCCATGAGCACTTCCACAGGGCCCCAATGGGGTCGCTGCTGGTAGATGCCGATGCTGTCGTGGTCGCCTCCCTCGCCGTCGTGCGGGAAGTCGTAGCTTGCCGGGACTGCCGGGTTGGCGAGGACTCTGATCCCCGACTCCTGCATCGCGGTGGCAAGCGCGACCACGGCAGCCTGTTCAGGCAGGTCGCGCGCGGCGGCGGTCTGCACGATCGTGACCGCATGCTCCGCCTGGGTCGTCCCATAACCGTCCCCGAGCGCGTCGGCGACGGCCTCGAGGTCGGCCTCGCTCGCGGCACAGAAACCGGCACCCGCACCTGCGCCGATCGCGTGGTGCCGGTCCTGCTGAGCGGCACCGATCGCGACGACCATGCACCCGCCCACCACCATGGAGATGAGCACGCCGAGCACGAAGAGCCGCTTCATGACCGGCTCCCCGCGGACAGGCCGGTCAGGGCTAGGCGGTGCTCCTCGGGGCTGGCGATAGCCCGGAACGCGACGTGCGCGCCGCCGCCCAGGAGCAGGCCCTCGCCCAGGCGGGCCGAGCCGATGAGCGCGGTCTCCGCGGCGGTGAGTTTGAACGCGGCAGCGACGGCGTCGATCGCTTGCGCTGCTTGGCGCATGATGATCTGCGTGGCGGCGTTGTGGATGACGGTGCGCCCGAGCTCGGAGCCGGTGACGTCTTCGGCGTCCTGGGTGACGACCGCGAGACCGCAGTTGCGCTTTCTGGCCGACTTCGCGAGCCGGGAGAGCCAGGCGGCGCCCTGGCCGGTGCGCAGCATCAGCCACGCCTCGTCCACGACCACGAGCGTCCGGGAACCACCGGGGCGCAGCGACCGCCATATCTGGTCGAGGACCAGCAGCGTGACCACCGGGGCCAGCTCCGGCGGCACCGACGCCAGATCCCACACCTCCAAAGGCGAACGCGCCCCCGCCGACGCGGCAGCGGTGTCGCTGGTGTCGAAGACGGTGCCGGCCCCGACCCATGGGTCGAGGCGGGCGGCGAGATCGGCGCCGACCCCGTCGGTGGCGAGGACGGCGGCGACGTCGGCCATCGAGGGGGCCTGCCGGGCCCACGTGGCCCGGTCCTCGCCGATCCCGGCCGCCTCGTAGCAGGCCGCGACCGCGCGTTGCAGCACAGCGGCTTCGGCGCCGGTGAGCTTCTCGCCCAGCAGGGTCTCCACGACGGTGCCGGCGAACAGGCGGCGGCGGGCGAACTCGTCGGCCTCGCCCTCGAGCGGCATCGCCAGCGGATTCAGACGCGCACCCGGGCTGCCGGGGCGGTGGATGGTGCCGCCGACGTGCGCGGCGAGGTCCAGGTACTCGGATTCGGGGTCGACCACGACCACTCGGACGCTCTGGTAGAGCTCCCGCAGGATCGTGGTCTTCGTCAGGTAAGACTTGCCTGCCCCGCTGCGGGCGATGGTGACGGAGTTGTGGTTGTCCATGGACGCCCACCGGTCCCACATGACCGGCGACCCCGAATACAGATTCACCCCGTACAGGACCGCTGAGTCGGGGACGGGTCCGTCCATATCCGGTGAAGCGAACGGGAAGGCCGCGGCGGCAGTGGGCGTGTCGACCGTCCGGTGCGCACCGACCGGGTCGATCCCGAACGGGACCCCCGCGATCAGCCCCGGCAGCTGCCGCGCCGTCGCTGGGCGGACGTCGACCATCGCCGCCGCCGCCCGCGACCGGACCCGCGCGCACACCAAGTCCAGCTCGGCCGGGGTCTCGGCATGCACGGTCAGGTAGACCGCCTGGCGGTGGAGCTGGGAGTGACCGCGGGCGACTTGCGCGGCGAGGTCGGCCGCGTCCGCGGCAGCGGCCTCCACGGCCGGGTCGTCGAGCCGGCCCCGCACCGCCTGGTAGCGGCGCTGGGACTCGAACCGAGAACGCCGCCGCTGCAGCTGACTCGCCGCGACCTGCGCCGCCACCCCGTCCAGGTGGAGGGTGAGCGAGACACGCGAGCCCGGCACCGCCAACTGCGCGGCCCACCCCCACGGCAGGGTCGCCGGGTAGCCGGTCACCAGCAGCACCGCGGCCCAGGAGTCACCGATACGGACCCGGCGCATCTCGAATACGGCCGTGTCGGGCCACAAGTCGGCCTCGAGCGCTGCGCTGGTGCGGCGGTAGTTGAACAGGTTGCGGTTCATCGTGACCAGCTCCCGAATGCGGCGTCGGCGGTACCGAATGGATCGAGGCCGAACCGGATGCGCTCGGCGAGGGCGGCGCGGTCCAGGCGGTGGGCGTCGGCGCCGATCTGGGCGCAGAACGCCTCCACCTGACCCGCAGCTCGGATGGCGGCGTCGGCGTCGGGGCCGGCGACGACCACGGTGACTTCACGGCCCAGCAGCTGATGCCCGGCGGTAAGCGAGGCGAGCCAGGCGCGGTGCGCCTCGGCTGCGGACCGCAGTGGCACCGGCAGCGCTGCGGCGCGGGTGTCGAGGCCGGCGAGGTAGCCGGTGAGGTCGACCGGCCGCTGCGTCACGCACACCTGGAGGTGGCCCTCTAGGGCGTGGAGTAGGCGGGCGAACGCCTCGCACAGCGCGGCCTGCTCGGAGCCCGAGCGCAGGTCGAAGTTGACGCACCCGGCCGCGACTGCGACCGCGCACTTCCCGCCGAAGTCGATGACGCCGTCGTCATCGACACCGTCCACCGGTGCCGGGACCGGCCGGACCCGGCTCAAGCGGCCTTTGCGCCCGGACGTGGCCGCGGCGGCTTTGACAGCGGCGGGATCGGGGGTTCCGGCGGCGAGCGGCCGACGCGGGGCGCGCAGCGCGGCCCACACCAGCCGGTCCAACGTGGTGCCGTCCCTGCGTGCGAGTGCGAGCACGAACGCCGCCGCAGCGAGCGGCGCGGAGACCAGCAGCAACAGCATCGGGTGAACCTGGCCGGCCAGGGCCTGCCACAGGCCCCACAGGGTCAGCGCCGCAGGAGTGAGGACCGCGACTTGGCGAGCCGTGAGGTTGAACAACAGCTTGTCCGGCAGATCCAGGTCGGCTGGGACGTAGACGCCGCGTTCCATCACTGCTCACCTCCCGCCGGGCGCTTCGATCCCAGCGCTGGGCCTGAGCCCGGGGCCTTGCCCGGAGGCGGGGGCGGGGCATGGTGGCCCGGGCCCGCGGCGGGAATCGCGTGGGGTCGGGCGCTGGGTGAGGCGGCCATGCGCGCCATCGCGGCTTTCGCTTTGGCGCGCAGTTCGGCCTGCTGCTGCTCGGCCCGGGCGCGCGCTGCCGCAGCCTCGGCTGCCGCTTCTTGGTCACGGCGCTGGTTGGCGTCGAGGGCTTCTTCGCGGCGGTGTGCGAGCGGGACCACTTCGTCGCGGCGGACTTGGACGACCGGCTGGGCCTCGGGCCGCTCGATGAGGGTGCCGTCCGGTACTGCCGCCAACGGATGGGTCTCGCGTGCCGGTGCGGGGCGCGTCCCCGCGGCCGGGTCGGGACTGGCGTCGTCCAGCGGCGAAGTCACCGTGCTCAGGCGGTGGTCCGGCCGCGGGGCCGTCTCAGCGGCCGGCGCGTATGGTGTGGCGTTGCCGCCGATGCTCGGGCTCCCGTCGACACTGACCGGCGCCGCATCGTCCAACGGCGATTGCGGTCCCTGCTCCGGCCCGCGGGCGGGTGCGGGCGAGTGCGTCGCGCGGGCCTCGGCGTCATTGCGGAACCCGGCCCACTCGTTGAACCCGGCCGGTTCGGGCGGCAGATCCGGAAAGCGGTCCTGGTGCGGCTTGCGCTTCCACGGCGGCCGAGTCATATCGCGCCCCCAGACGGTTCCAGGAACGGTCGTATTCCGCTTTTTGGCACCTCCAGCGCGGCCGCCGCTAGCGCCGTCGATCAATTTCGACATCACCAGCGCCTGCGCCAGTCGAGAGCCGGGAATCGCCACGGGTCGGCCTCGCGCGATCTTGAAGACCTCGCCCTGGACTTTCCACATGAACCAGACCAGTAGCACGACGTAGATGAACGTCCAGTTCCATTCCAGGAGGGTCTGGTTCGGCAGCTCGACAATGACCTCGTGATAGGTCCAGACCAGGAGCGCCTGGCCGATACACGAGGCCATGCAAGCGCCCATGAGCCGCCACCACATGGTCGCGAATTGCTGTGTCGCCGGTAGCCCGTGGCACGCCAGTCCAAGCGGCGCCAATGCCACGACGAAGAACCAGACGAGGTTGCGAATCAGCGAGGTGATGAACAGGACCGCAAGACAGATAATGGCGAGGATGATCATGAAAATGTCGAACAGTGTCGGCGTATCGTCACCCTCGAAAATGCGCGCTGACAAACGGGATGCGAAGCTGGATCGCTCGACCTCGGTACCGGGAACAGCAGAGCATGAGCTGCTGTAGTTACCGTCCTCGTCGTAGCCCGGTTCCGTGCACTCCCATTCCTGGTCGATGCTCAGGTCGCCCGAAGCGAAAGCGTCAACCAGGTCGTTGGTAATGCTGAACGACTGGTCGAGCAATGGCGCTGACAGGCCCGCGAGCAGGAGCCCGATGACAAGTCGAGGAGCGATCTCGCGAACGGAGTATCGGGTCTGCAGCGTCTCATGGGTCATGAGCAGGAAGCCACCCACGACGATCACCAGCGCATAGGAAGATCCCACGACCATCAGAAACGACTCACTGAACGTCATGCCATGGTCGTGGAACGTGCCTGACAGGTGCAGGAAGTCAGAGGTGGTGATTTCCTCCCACAACCCCTGGCGCCATTCGTCGAGCTTGTTGAAAAACCATTTGATGAGGCCGTCGAAGATGTCATTCATGGACCAGGATCGCTCTCAGAACCTCGACGAACGGCACGGCGAGAATGACGATGGCGAAACCGATAGCAGACGCTCGCAAACCGCTCTTGGCTTTCTCTGTCTCACTCGGATCAGAGGCGAGCAGATACCGGAGCCCGGCGACCGTGAGCATGACCGCGACCACGGTCCCGGCAATGCCGAAAATCCACAGGCGCAAGTTGTCGAGCACCGCGATGATGTCCTCGGTCTCGGCCAGCGCCGCACTCGGCGTCGCAAAGACCAACACCCCGACGCCGGCGCCGACCGCCGCCAACGGCGGTAGCCA
The DNA here is from genome assembly GCF_027622875.1 of Glycomyces luteolus. Classification (GTDB taxonomy): domain Bacteria; phylum Actinomycetota; class Actinomycetes; order Mycobacteriales; family Micromonosporaceae; genus Glycomyces; species Glycomyces luteolus. Next base: position 88,827 of record NZ_JAPZVP010000006.1, read on the forward strand.
TCGGGCCAGACGAGCCCTCGTTGTTCGGTGAGCCGTTCCCACGTCCCGCACCCCCCAGGCGCGATCGAGTCGTGAGGTCGGCCCGGGGATTGGCCGGGCCGACCGGGCCCGCCGGCGGGGGTCGGTGCTCGGTGAGACACCACCTCCTCAGGTCGGATGCGAACAGGAACGCCTGGACCGCACCCGCGCCTGGCGGGACCCGAGCCAGCCATCTGTCCGACCGACTCACCTAGGTACGGCAGGGTGCGCGGGCATTTCCGCGGAGGTGCGCGCACCTCGCGCGCACCCGACCGGGCGAAACATCGCGGCCGGGCGCTAACCACCGCTCGGAGGGTGCGCGCACCCCGGCCAAGCCCTCAGCGGGCACCTCGCAGTGGGTGCGCGGATGTGTCGGGGAAGGGTGCGCGCTGTTCAGCGGGGTGCGCGAGGGCAGGTGCGCGCACCCCAGGCACAGGGTGCGCACGGGACTGGACGCACCCTCGGGTGCGCGCGCTACCTGGGAGAACGCCGAGGCGACCGGCCTCGAACAAGCATCAGGAGCCCATCATGCGCACCGACAAGACACCGCTGGAAGTAGTCGCCGACGCGTTCACCACACTCATCACCGGCCAGGAGAAGATCACCGTCGACGCCGCCAAGATGAGCGGCCTACCTGACCGTGAACTGAGCCTCGCAGAGATCGCAGCCATCTTGAGCAACCGTGACACTACGAACGGGGCCAAGGACGCCCTCTGGGCCGAGCTGGTGATACGAACCAGGAGGTCGCCTGCGCCTTGGACCTTCATCTGCGCTGGCCTGGCTCTGCCCGGCCTGCGCAACGCCGTCAAGAAGGCGGCCTGGCTCGCCCCCAGCTATGCCGAACGCGCCGACATCGAATCGGCCGCCATGGAGGGCTTCACCACCGCGCTCCCCGACGTCGACCTTGTGGCGCCCCGCATCGTCAGGCGCCTGTGCAACAGCGCGCACACTGAGGCCCGCCGGTACGCCAAGGAGCTCGGCCGCTACGAGAAAGGGCTGACCTCAGTCGTCTACGAATCCCGCCCGCCCCGCAGGCCCGACGGGCACGTCGACTTCGTCCTCGCCCGTGCCGTGAGCGACAATGCCATCGACGAGGACGACGCGAGAATGATCCAGGACACCTTCCTCGACGGTCAGAGCGTGAACGACTACGCCGGGGCACATGGACTCAGTCCTGATCAAGTAACCCGCTGGCGCCGACGAGTCCGTGAAAATCTCGCGGAATGGTTCCATGGTGAAAAGGATCGAGCCTCGAGCAGCAGACTCGCCTCGGATGGAAATGCCTCATTGCAGTTAGTCCGACGAGGGCCAATCTCCATATTCGGACGCACCTCTAGATATTCGCCAATGTAGCGTCCGTCCGGCAGATTCAGACGCGAATGATGCCGGATGATTGAACCGGCTGATGGCCATGTCAAGGGTATCCATGAGCTGCGCTCGACTGCCGGGCTCGACCAGATGAAAGGAGTTTGAAACATTATCCACCTCGGCCAGGAACCACATACGCGTCGCCTCGCTCCAGGGACGAAAGGATTGCAATCGTTCAGCATAGTAATTAGCCAACGAGTCTTGCACAGCTAGGATTTCTCCCGATCTTTCGCTCTGAAAATATGCATAGTCACGAAGGCTGTCATGACTGCTGTATGAGCGAAGGCTTGGATCGGAGATCTCGACACTATGGAAAAAACGACGAGCAAACCCTGCTTTCATAAGTTCATCCATCAATTGATGCGCTTCCCGAATATCGCAACCTAGCGCAGCAGAAAGACTCCCTGCGGTCGGAGCGTACCCCGGGTGCGCGCCAAAGACGCGCAGCGCATATTGCTGGTCGCCGCTAAGGTTTCGGTACGAACCGTCAAAACGATCAAATAGTTGCCGTTGAACATCCAGACTTTCGTCGAACGGAACAGATTCAACGTCGCTCGCGATTTCTTCAAGGCTGCGATATCGCTCTCGAATTTGCAGGGCGTGAAATTCCACAAGTACGGGAATTCGGAAGTCTGCCTCGACAATCTTTTCTATCAGCTTGCAATCATGCCCAGATCCGGCAACCTGAGAAAAGAGAGCAACTGCACTCGGATCGTCAAGCGCGTCGAGCGTCAGTGGCGAGTTGTCACTTGACAGTTCGATATAGTCGCGACTAGTAATGATGGTGGCACAGTTCGGTTCGCCGCGTACAAGAAGCTCCGCGATTTGATTGAGATTTCGAATGTTGTCCCACACCATCAAGAGGCGACGCCCTGCCGTGTAGGCACGCCATGCACTCAATCGCTCTGCAGGCGACAGGCGGCTGACCTGCTCAGCCGAAATCTGTTCAGTCACAGTGGGAAGAATCTGAAGCAGGGCTTGATCGACCGATTGCGGCGCATGGTCGCCAGAATACGACTGGAAGTCATAGAAGATGCGACCATCCGGATAGCGGTCGCGATAGCGGTCAGCATAAGCGAGGGCCAACCTCGTTTTTCCAATGCCACCGAAGCCACGGACAGACTGAATCCTGGCAATCCCGTCCCCTGATTCGAGTGTTTTGGCAAGTTGGCGGAGTTCATCGTCGCGGCCAACGAAACTGGCAGTGGTCGTGTCGGGGTTCCAATAGTCGCTTTGCCGCTTCGGCCCAAGTTTGTCTAGGTCAGCTTCCGCTAGGAAGTCGCTCCACATCTCCGCGAGGGCGTGTTCCCCGCGAACCGCTTCTCTGCGGATCTGCTCGAGGATGCCCACGCAAAGCGCCACTACAAGGGGGTCGTGGCGGTCTGCAGGATCGGTCGTCCCGTCCGGCCCAGGGGGAGCGTAGATCTCCCCCACCCAGGCGCGTACGGCCGGAACGATGTCGATCGGATACGACCCGTCGAGGAGGGGCCAATCATCGATCGCTCTCTCGAGCAGGAGCGATCCGATGTGGTCCCGTTCAAGCTGATCCTCGAAGAGGCTCGCCACAGCGTCGGTTACGCCGCCGCTTACCGCTGACTCAAGTGCCTTGCGCATCGCTGGTAGGTCCCGCCCGCGTAGGGCGCGCCTTCGCGCGGCGCCCGCCGCTGTATCCAGGAGCTTTCTGCCTGCCCAGGCCGCGAGTGTTGAGGTGAGTGGATCCATCCGAGGGGTGCCTCCGACTACAGAACGCGAGACCTCAACAATATCGATTCGCGTCTAGCGGTGGCGAAGACGAACGCGGACGTACGCCTGCTTGAAGAGTCTCAACGGCCGGGGGAAGACCTGGTTCAGCTGCGCACCAGCACAAACCCTGCCCAAACCGAGGGCCACGCGATGTACCCTGTTCGATCCCGAACGGCGATCATGGCCTCGCGCACCGCGCTCGCTGCGCGATCGGATCTGAATTCGCCGTCGACCCAGATTCGCTGATAGAACTCGGTGTTGAAATCAAGCGTGGTCTTGTCCGGGACGGACCAAAGGGTCGCGATTACCTTCGAGATACCTGCGAGGTGGAATCCGGTTGCAAGAGACAGCGATTGGCTACGGAGAGGTGCTGCGGCAACGACTCCCGTTTGGCAGGCGGACAGGTTCCCCAGCCGCACGTGGCTGAGGTCGATGCCGAGCAAGTGCTCGACGGTCAGCGGCGCACCGGTCAGGTAGAGGGCGCTCTGTGAGGGATGGTGCGGATTCGCCTTGCCGTGAAGGGCAAAGTGCACCACGCTGGCTTGTCGTAGATGTTCGACTGTGTGCTCGATGTCGGCATCGGCGCCCGTCAATACCACCGGGTCTGCCCATGGCCCCGCCTGCTTGGCGATCGCGAGTTCCGATTCTGCTTGTTCAAGCCTCTTGCGCCCATCGTTCGGAGCGCCAACGGCGAGGAGCGAAGGGGCCTGTTGCACCGAGGCGACGTCGGTGCCGATCTCAGACGCGGCATCTATCATCCCGTAGGTCACTTCGCATCGGTCGAGCAAGTACTCGGGTCTGGCGACATCGTGCTTCGAGATCCCGCCAAGGACCGCGATGTGTAGCGGGAGACCGGTGAGACGGCCGTGTAGCACCCAGTGCAACTTCGGAGCAGGCCTGCTGGCCGTGGATTGCTCCAATGCATTGAGGACCGGTTGGACGACGGTCGTGCCCAATCTGCGGAGGGTCCGCAGCAGTTCACTGCCGCCTTCGTGCCAGAAGCGAGCCTCAGGTGCGGGGCCGGCCGCGGCGGCTCGAAGCTGCGCCATCTCCTTCGTCGCCAAGGCGGGGACGTCTGCAGCGATGGCCTCGAGCTCCTTTGAGGCCACGTCAAGGGCGATCGCAACTATGTCCACCCCGGCGATCAGCGCCCAAGCGTGTTCGGGTCCGGCGAAGAGATGCATGGTTCGTTTGCAGTCTTCCGCGAGGCCGCTGTCCTGACCTGACGTGATCTCTGCAGGGGGAGCTTCTAGCAAGTCATTGACCAGAGATTCGAGTTCCTGATGTGCATCGAATCGAGCCTGGTCCTCCCAGGAAGATCGGGCTCGCCAGGTCTCATTCGACAGGATGGCTGCAATCAGTCCCTTGTAGCGTTCGCCTAGCTCGGGATTTCGTTCCAGGGCAGCATCAAGTTGACGGAGGCGCCGGTGCTCGATGGTAAGGAGATGGCTATCTCGCCGCAGGACAACCAGCGCGCGTTCTGGGCCGTCCACGGTGCTGTTCTGCAAGAGTCTGTCCGCGGCGCGAGTGGCTAGGTCTTCGAAACGGTGGAGGATGTCCTCCCGGGCAGGTAGTGGCAGATACCAGGCCGCAACCTCGGCGAGAAGGGCCGATGCCGCCTCCCATAGAGGTGCACTTTGATCGGGCCAGTGGCGGTCGACAAGTGCAGCCGTAGCCTCAGCGTTCTGGAGCCGCTGTCGAGCTGGGACGTCACCGTTTGACACCGCCACAAGCTCGAGGTCAACGATCGTCCCAACCGCGGTCGCGTGCGTCTCTACCCCTGCGCCCGCATCGACTTCAGCAATCACCTGGCAGGCGCGCGCCAGCGCCAGGTTGTGGGCGGCAACCGTACGTTCGAACGCCGACCCCTTTGAAGTGAGTTCGACCATCGTCTCCGCAACGATCACCAGGTCCATCCAGGCTTGTGGCGATGGACGGTGCAGGCCGATGAGTTCAAGCGTCTGGCCGAGCTTGCCGAGCCGTCTCCGCAGCTCGCTCACCGATTGAGCTCCGGAGACGGCGCTGGTGAGATCGGCGGCTGCGGTCGTAAGAAGGTGCTCCTCGAATCCGCGGAGGGACGCCAAGCAGAGAGTGAGCAGGCCGTGCGCTTCATCAACCTGCGCGTCTACCGAAGGAGAAGTTGACAAGGCTTCCGCCCAGTCGTGACGCAACCTTTCGATCGAAGCCAGGAGGTCGGCGACGGCCACTGGATCGTCCGCGATTTCAGCAAAGCCACAGGCGTGCTTGACATAACGTTGAAGGTCACGCAGGCCCCGGATCGGATGCCGGCTGATCGCCACACATCCCCGCACCGCAGCCTGCTGAGCAGCGGTGCGATCCCCAGGATTTCCAAAGCCCCAGAACCGCTGCTGGTAAGCGCTCGCCAAAGCAAGATGGACGTTCGGATAGAACCGGTGGTCAGGATCGACCAGTTCAGCGGCTTGGCTGAGAAGCACGAGTGCTTCCTTGAAATCATCGAGTCGGCCGGACGAGCGCACCTGCAAAAGTGCCGTTGCCCCGAGGTTGGCCTTGGCACCGACGTATCCCTCAGTGCCAGGACCGGTGGCAGCTGCGGCCTGCTCGAGAACCTCCCGCGCCTCCGCGAGGGCGTTTTCGTCCTCGTAGGCATGCCAGACAGTAAGAGCGATAGCTCCGAGCCCGGCGTAGAGCGACTCCGGGCGATAGCCGCCAGCCGCATACCGGCGGGCGCGCGGCGCGAACTGCTCTTGGAGATCCGGGAGGAACTGCGTTGGAATCGCCTCGGCGAACACCGTGACGCCTGCGGCAATGTCCGCGATCAGCTGCATGGAGAGCGGCGTGTCATCCGGTTCAGCACTGAGGGCCTCGAGGCTGAGCGCCAATGCCGCCGCCATGTCGTCAAGCGATCCCCGGTGTCGGCCCGAGAGCCAGTAAGAGTAGGCCAAATTGCGCTGGGCTGCTGTCACGTAGTCAGCTCCAGCAAGGCGCATATGCGAAAGAACGAACGTGCTCAGAGCTACGGCCACGACAGGGTCGGCGTCTTCCTTCTCGCGCTCAATCTTGTCGACCTCAGCCTTCACATCAGCCTGGGCTTGGGCTGCCGCAGCGTCCACCGCGTCCGCTGCCCCGGCGGAGGTGATCACCTGCGTGAGGATGTCAAAATCGCCAAGCACCGCGGCAGCTTTTCGCAGAGCGGAACGCTGTCGAGTTGCACGCCAGCGGATCAACCAGTAGTTCCCCAGCAGGATCCTTACTTCAGCATCCTGCCCGGCCTGACGCGCCTCCAGAGTTCGAACCGCCGCGACCGCGGCTGGTGACCAGAGAATCTCCTTGCCTGAAACTGCCACCTGACGAATCGACTCCGCGAGCCGACGCCGAGCCTCCTCCATCTCCGAAGTTTCGATGTGCGCCTCCCTCCGGCCGGCCCTCGTGGCACGACAGGGCAGTCAATCGTGACACCCAGTTATGATGCTCTCATGAGTGACCATAACGCTGAGCCCCCGTCAGCACCGCCGCCCGCGGAGCCGGCTCCCGAGCCAGCTCCCAATCAGCCGGCAGCACCGGACCTTGACTGGATCAAGACGATGGAAACACGTGAGGGCAACACCCTGCCCGAGAGCGAGCAGCGTGGCTGAGCAGCCGGGCGGCAATGGGTCGGTGGTCTACGCTGCCTTCATCGGCGAGGAGTACTTGCGTGAGGCTGAGCGGCGTCGAGACATTCAAGCCCAAGGGCGACACCTGATCACCCACTCGGTCGCATTCATCACGGGCATGGGCATCGTCCTCGGTTTGATCGCCGGAGGCGAGCCAACACGGATCAGCGATACCGCGGCCATCACCTGGCTTGTCATCTCACTCATCTGTGCGGCATTGGCAATGAGCGCTGGGATCCACCTCTCGGGGAACCGCGTCTATCACATCGTCCACGCCCGGACGCTGGACCGAATGAGCACCTTCGAAGAGTGGCAAGTCTCTGAAAACGATGCCCTGCTCAAGGTCGCCACCGCCAAGAAGCGGGTGATTGATGCCAACCGAAAGGTCCTCGATCTCCGAACGCGCGTTGCAGTTGCGAGCCAGTACGCACAGATCGGCATGCTCGTCGCGGGTGCGATCGGAATCGGATTGCTCATCAAAGCACTCTCCTGAACCACGCAGTCCAATCATCACGGCAGCACACCCATGGACACTTATCAAAGCGACCGTGCTCAAGCTCACAAGCACTTCGAGGCTCGAATCCAGGTCGCCTGGCGCGTAAACGTTCTCTAGGACAACGGGAAACTAGCCTCGATAACCCAACGGCCGCCCGTAGCGGCGGCCGTTGATGTAGAGGTTCCGCGTGGTGTCCCCGGCACGGCTCGAAACCGCTGCGTTTCCTCCCTTGAGCTCTCTTCCGCAAATTTGCCGTGTCTGTCGGGTGCGCGCACCCCGCGCACCCTCCGCGGAAACCGCCGCGCACCCTGCCTATATAGGGAGCCTGGATCTATCGGTGTGCCGGTGAGACGCTCCCGTGCCGACCCGAACCGTCCTGAATCTGCCTTCGGCAGTCGATCACTGCGGCGCCATGGCCAAACCCTGTCCCCATCCGGCTGATGCCTGGCCGTTGCACGTTCCCGGCCTCGGTGCACGTCCGTGCGCGGGCGGCACCACCCCGACGCCCCGGGGGCTGGCATGACCGAGACCGGTCGACGCCCCAAAGCCGCCGCAGCACCCACGCCCGAATCGGCGCCAGGCGCCCGCGAGCGCGACTCGCGCGAGGCTCGATTCGGCCCTGAAGTGGAGCTACGTTCATCGACCGTCCGAACAGGAGCCGATGCCGCCTCCGGAACCGACACCACGGGTCCGGACGCCGAGCCTGATCACGACTCACTCCGGTGCCCGTGCCGAGCACGAGGAGCCACCGAAGTGACCGCACTCCAGTACTCCCCCGGCGCGACCGCGCTGGTCGAGTCCCTATGGACGATCAGTCAGGTAGCCAACTACCTGAAGATCCCCGTCCAGACACTCCGCACCTGGCGGAAGAACAAGACCGGGCCAGCCGCCGCCCGGATCGGCAAGCACCTGCGCTACGACCCCGGGCACGTCCGAGCGTGGGTCGCCCGCCGCGCTGAGGAGTCCGCCGATGACTAGCGCGAAGAAGCCCACCGGGCGCAAGCAGGCCCGCAAAGGCGACGGTTCGATCTACTGGGACGAGAAGAACCAGTGCTACGTGGGATCGATATCCCTCGGCACCAAACCCGACGGCACACGCAACCGCCCGAGCGTGCGCGGCGCGACCCAGAAAGAAGTCCGGGCCAAGCTCAAGGAGCTCAAGGACGACTTCGATGACGGCATCGAACTCGGCGACAAGTACAGCGTCGAGGACGCCGTCCGCGACTTCCTCAAGAGCGGCGTGCGCGGCCTCGGAGACGCCACGATCGACGAGCTTCGCATGCACTCCGAGAAGTGGATCATTCCGCATCTGGGCCAAGCGAAACTGAAGCAGCTGAAGGCCGAGGACGTCGACGCCTGGCTCGAGAAGATGATCGAAGTGCTGTCCACCTCCTCGATCAAACGGCGCCTGGGCACGCTGCGACGAGTCATCAAGTTCGCCGAGTCGCGCAACCGGGTGCGCCGCAATGTCGCCGCCCTGGTCGCCCCGCCCAAGGGAAAGGAAGGACGGCCCAGTAAGGCGCTCACCCTCGAGCAGGGCAAGGCGCTGCTTCGCGCCAGCCGCGGCAAGCCGATCCACGCCTACATCGCCATGTCGATGTTCACCGGCGTCCGCACCGAGGAGGCCCGGCCGCTGAAGTGGCAGCACACGCACCTCAACCCGGTCAAAGGCCAGATCTGCTCCTGCGGCGGTGAGCACTCGGAAGATCTACCACCGCATGTGGAGGTGTGGCGGTCGGTCCGGATGGGCGCGGACACCAAGACGCCCAAGAGCCGACGGACCATCGCGCTCCCGGAGTTCGTAGTCGAGATCCTGACCGAACACCAAGAGCAGCAGCAGAAGACCCGGGCCGACCGCGGCTGGAAATCGGAGGGGATCGTCTACGTCTTCGGCACCCGCTACGACACGGCCCAACAGGCCCAGGTCATCCGTGACCAGTTCCGTAGTGTCGTAGCCAAGGCCGGGATCCGCGGTAGCTGGACGCCGAGGGAGCTTCGCCACTCGTTCGTCTCGCTCATGTCCGACTCGGGCGCATCAGAGGAACTTATCGCGGACCTCGTCGGTCATGCCAATACGACGACGACGCGGACGATCTACCGCCACCAGCTTCGGCCGGTCATTACCAAGGGGGCTGAGATGCTCGACGGGGCCTTCGGGAAGGGCTTCCTCGACCACGAATGACCGTGCTGAATGGCTCGTAAATTGGCTCGTTTCGGCCCCCGACGGATCTTCCGCCGGGGGCCGAAACGTCGCCCTAAGACACGAAAAAGGCCCCGGTGACGGGGCCTTTCATTCTGTGCGCGAGGGGGGACTTGAACCCCCACGTCCATAATAGGACACTAGCACCTCAAGCTAGCGCGTCTGCCATTCCGCCACTCGCGCGTGCACACAGAAGTGTATATGTAGTTTGTTTTGCCTGCCAGGTGGGCTTTCCCGCCCTCCGTGGCACGAGACGAAACTTTACACGATGGTTCGGCGGTAGGCGCAAGGGGGGTTCACGGTCGGGCGGGCGGGCCGGCGGCGGCTAGGCTTGGGGGCATGACCGTGACCGCGCCTCGACTCCCCGACGCGGCGTTGACACATTGGGATCTCGGGCAGATCTACCAGATGCAGCGGGTCCAGACCGGGCTGATGAACCGGTCGTGGCGGGTCGACACCTCCTCTGGGTCTTATCTCCTCAAGTTGTTCCGGGACGTTACCGGCCCTGAGCTGCAGTTTCAGTTCCATGTGCTGCAGACCTTGGGCGGCTCGGGGGTGCCTGTGGTGCTGCCGGTGCTCAGCCGGGACGGGCGGACGACGATCTTCCTGGAAGGCGAGGAGTTCGGGGTCTTTCCGTGGGTCGGGGGACGGCACCGGTCGGGTTTGTCCATGTCACGGGACGCCTGCCGCGACCTCGGGTCGGTGATCGGGAGACTGCACCGGACCCTGCATGCCTCCATTCCCGCAGATCGGGCACCCAAGGCGGAGAATCCGCCGACGACCGAGGCCGCGCTGCAGAAGGTCGACCGGCTGCTGGAGCTCGTCGCCGCAGGCCGCGGGGACAAGACCGGATTCGAGGCCATCGCCGAGCAGACGCTGCGGTTGAAGCGGGGGCTGCTGGTCAGGCTCGGGGATCGCCGGCCTCCGGACCTGCTGCCGCAGTACACGGGTTATACGCACGGGGACCTTCACCCGCACAACGTCTTGCATGGGCCGGACGACCGGATCTCCGCGATCCTGGACTGGGACCGGTTGGTGGTCTCGTCGTACGCACGGGAGATGGCACGGGCCGCGGTGTTCTACTTCACGTACGGGGATGAGCGCGGGCTCGATTGCGACCGGATTCGGGCGTTCGCCGGGGGCTACCGGTCGGTCTTCGATGTCGGGGAGCCCGAGATCGGACTGGCCACCCACCAGTTGTGGTGGGACCGACTGACCGACAACTGGGTCATCGAGTGGCACTACGTGCGGCACAACTCCGCGTGCGACCACCTGCTGCCCGGGCAGACCGGGCTCGTGAAGTGGTGGACGATCCACTACTCGCAGGTGGAGCAGGCCCTGATGGGGCGCTAGGAAGTCGCTGGCTTATCGCTTTCGCCTTTGTCACAATGGCTTTCATGACTTCGCTTCCGCTTCTCCACCTTCAGGGCAGCCCGCATCGGCAGGGTCTGCAGCACGGCGAGGAACTGCGGGAGGCGATCGCCGCCAACGTCGCGGTCTACCGGTCCCGGATGCTCACGTCGGGCGTGCCCGAGGGCGAGCTCGCCGAGCGTTCCCAGCGGTTTCTGAAGCAGTTCGAGCGGTACGACGCCGGTTACCGGGCGACGATGGACGGGATCGCGGAGGCGTCCGGGCAGGATCTGCTGGACATCGCCCTGCTCAATGCCCGGTACGAACTGCTGTACAGCGCTTGGAGCGAGTTCGGGCGGCCCACGGTCGACAGCATCCGGTCCGAGTGCACCTCGTTCGGCGGCTCCGACGGGGTGTTCACCGCGGCTGGGACGCATATCGGGCAGAACTGGGACTGGTTCACCGGTGTCGAAGGGGCCCTGCTGCAGTGGGAACACGACGGTACGACGGTGATCGGATTCACCGAGGCCGGCGTCGCCGGAGCGAAGATCGGGCTCAACAGCGCCGGGATCGGCTTGTGCATCAACGGACTCGGGGCCTCGGCCGATGACTGGCGCCTCGACACGGTGCCGTTCCATCTCCGGTCTCGGCGGGTGCTGGAGTCGACGAGCCTCGCTGAGGCGATCGGGCACGCCGTCGGTCCTCGTCCCGCTTGCTCTTCGAACTTCTTCATCGGGAGTGCTTCGGAGGGTGTGGCCACCGTCGAGACCTCTCCCCTGGGTTCCCGGGTGATCTACGAGGACGGCGACGCTCCTCTGGTGCACGCCAACCACTTCCGGGATCCGGAGGCGCTCGGGGTCTACCAGAGCTGGCTTGAGACCGGTCGGGTATCGACGTACCACCGGTGCGAGCGGATGGAGACGCTGCTCGCCAAGGAGTCGCCGGTGTCGACCGAGCGTCTGCACGCCGCCATGCGGGACCACGAGGGCGGGCCGCTCGGGCTCTGTCGTCATCCCGTCGAGACCGATCCCGTTGAGCTGCAGACGCATACGGCCTTCGCCGCCCATCTGGAGCTCGACGCCAGGCGGTTCTCCTACACGTGGGGACCGCCCTGCGAGTCCGAGTTCGCCACGGTGAGCCTCTAGCGGGGCGTCGGCTGGGACAGCTCCCAGCAGGCCACCGCCGTCGCCGCGGCGACGTTGAGGGAATCGACGCCCGCGTGCATGGGGATGACCACGGTGCGGTCGCAGGCGTCCAGTGCGGCCTTCGTCAGGCCGGGGCCTTCAGCGCCGAACATCAGGGCCGGGCGTTCGCGTTCCTCGGCGCTCACCCGGCCGATGTCGATCGCGCCGCGCGAAGGGCTCAGGCCGTGCAGGGTGAACCCGGCGTCGCGGACCTGGGCGAGGCCGCTCGGCCAGGGCTCCAGGTAGGCGTAGGGCACGGCGAACACCTCCCCCATGCTCACGCGCACGCTGCGGCGGTACAGCGGGTCGGCGCAGTCAGGGGCGAGGAGGACGCCGTCGAAGCCGAGTCCGGCGGCGACGCGGAAGATCGCGCCGATGTTGGTGTGGTTGTTGATGCCTTCGAGGACCACGAGGCGTTTGACGCTCGTCAGGAGGTCCGCCGGGGCCGGGAGTTCCTTGCGGTGGAACGAGGCCAGCGCGCCCCGGTGGACGTGGAATCCGGTCACGGATTCGAGGACGTCGGGCCCGGCGGTGTAGCAGGGGGCGTCTTCGGCGAGGTGTGCGAGCTGGTCGGCGCGTTTGGCGTCGATGAGCATCGAGCGCATCCGGTAGCCGGCGCGGAGGGCCCGGTTGATGACCTGGTGGCCTTCGGCGATGAACAGGCCGTTGGGTTGTTCGAAGCGGGTGCGGAGGGCGAGGTCGGTGAGGGCGCGGTAGTCGCCTAGGCGCTCGTCCTCGGGGTCGTGGATGTGGATGACGTCGGGCACCCGGTGATTCTCCACTACGGGTATGGCAGCGCCCGGGGAGTCCCTCATGGCGAACCTTGCGAGCCATGAATTGGCAGAGCGGACTCCCCGGGCGTCACGTCGTATTAGGCCGGGGCGGGCGGCAGCTCGTTGTTCACGGGCTTCTTGCCTTCGCCGATGTCCTGGACCTCGCGGGCGGCCTTTTCGGCGGCTTCGAGGGCCTGGGCGGCCGAGTCGTCGAGTTCGAGGGCGCTCGTGTCGACCTCGACCTCTTCTTCGTCCTGGGCGCTTTCGGTGATCCCGCCGAGGGCGTTGCCGATGCCGCCGAGGGCCTTGGTGAGTTCGGCGGGCACGACCCAGACCTTGTTGGCGTCGCCTTGGGCGATCTTGGGGAGGGTCTGGAGGTACTGGTAGGCCAGGAGCCGGTCGGTGGGCTTGGCCTTGTGGATGGCCGCGAAGACGGTCTGGATGGCCTTGGCCTGGCCGTCGGCGCGGAGGACCTCGGCGTCGCGGGCGCCCTTGGCGCGGAGGACCTGGGACTGCTGCTCGCCTTCGGCGTTGAGGATCGCGGCGCGCTTGGTGCCTTCGGCGTTGAGGATGGCAGCGCGGCGGTCGCGCTCGGCGCGCATCTGCTTCTCCATGGCGTCGCGGATGCTGAGCGGCGGTTCGATGGAGCGCAGTTCGACGCGGGTGACCTTGAGGCCCCACTTGTCGGTGGCCTTGTCGAGTTCGGCGGCGAGGCGGGCGTTGATCTCCTCGCGGCTGGTGAGGGTCTTCTCCAGGTCGAGCGAGCCGACGACGTTGCGGAGGGTGGTCGTGGTGAGCTGCTCGACGCCCGCGAGGTAGTCGTCGATGCTGTACACGGCGTCGGTGGGCTTGGTGATGATGTAGTACAGCACGGTGTCGATCTGCACGCCGAGGTTGTCGGCGGTGATCACGGGCTGGGGCGGGAAGTTGACGACGCGCTCGCGGAGGTCCACTTTGGCGCGAACGTTGTCGACGAACGGCACCAGGAGCCGGGGCCCGGGTTCCAGGGTGCGTCGGTACTTGCCGAGGCGTTCGATGATGTAGTTCCACTGCTGGGGAACGATCTTGATCGAGCGGAACAGCACGATGATGAAGAAGATCGCGACTATCAGCAGCAGTATGCCTACGGCGTCCATGGTGTTTCAGCCTCCAGTGGTCTGGCGGATCGGCGGGCTTTTCTCTTGGCTTGCTCTGGGTCTGGTTCCAGACGTTGCGGAAAGGCTATACGGGCGTGGCCAGTCAGCTCTGCTTCCAGACGATGACGGTGGCTCCCTTGATTTCTACCACTGTCACGCTGTCTCCGGGTTCCAGCACTTGGTCGGGTTCGAGGGGGAAGGCGGTCCAGTTGTCCCCGTGGATCTCGACGAGGCCCCCGGAGAGGTCGACCTTGGTGAGGACGCGGGCCTCGGCGCCTTCGATGGCGCGGGTGCCGAAGACGCGGGGGGTCCTGTCCCCGCCGGAGTCGCTTTCGAGGGCCTGCTTGAGGAAGGGGCGGAGGCCGAAGATGGAGGCGAGGGAGCCGGCCCCGAAGAGCACGGCTTGGAGCCAGAAGGGGGCGCCGAGGGCGGCGCCGATGCCGGCGAGGACCGCGCCGACGCCGACCATGGCGAGGACGAGGGTGCCGGTGAAGAGTTCGATGGCGCCGAGGATCACAGCGGCGATGATCCAATAGAAGACGGGTTCCACCCGTCAAGCATGTCATGCGGATCCGACCAGCGGGGATTACGGTGCGGGCCCGCGTCCCGGTTCGGACGCGGGCCCGGTGGTCTTCAGCGGTTCGAGCGCGCTAGCGGCCCCGGTGCTTCTCGGGGGCCGGGGGCCTGCGGGCGGGGCAGCAGCCCTCGACCGTGGGGTCCCAGACGGGGAGCTTGCCGAGGCGCTGCAGGGGCGCGCCCAGGACGCGCTCGGCGACGAGGTCGCGGAACATGCCGACGAGGTCGGCGCCGACCTCGGGCGTGCCGGCCCGGAGGTAGCGCAGGCCGAGTTCGGCGGCGGTGTCCTTGGCCTCGTTGTCGAGGTCCCACAGCACTTCGATGTGGTCCGAGAGGAAGCCGACGGGGCTGACCACGACCGTGTCGACGTCGTCGGCGGCGAGGGCCTTGAGGTGGTCGTTGATGTCGGGGGCGAGCCACGGCATCGACGGCGGGCCCGAGCGGGACTGCCAGACGACGTCGAAGAGCCCGTGCCACCCGGCGTGCTCGGCGACGAGCGCGGCCGCCTCGGCGACCTGGTCGGAGTAGCGGGCGCCTTCGGGGCCGGAGCACTCGTCCATGACGTCGGGGATCGAGTGGGCGGTGAAGACCACGCGGGTCTTCGACTGGTCCTCGATCTGGCCGAGGCTCTTCTTCAGCTGGTCGGCGAAGCCGCCGACGAAGCCCGGGTGGTCGAAGAAGTGCCTGATCTTGTCGATGACGGGCGCGGTGTCCCCGACGGCGGCGCGCGCGGCGTTGATGTCCTCCACGTACTGGCGGCACGAGGAGTACGAGCCGTAGGCGCTGGTGCACAGGGCCAGGGCGCGCTTGACGCCGTCGCCGGTCATCTGGGTGACGGCGTCGACGAGCATCGGGGGCCAGTTGCGGTTGCCCCAGTAGATGGGCAGGTCGATCCCGCTGACGCGGAACTCCTGGCGGAGGGCGTCGAGGACCTCGCGGCACCACTGGTTGATCGGCGAGATGCCGCCGAAGTGGTAGTAGTGCTCGGCGACCTCGGCAAGGCGTTCGTCGGGTATGCCGCGGCCTCGGGTGACGTTGCGCAGGAACGGCAGCACGTCGCCGGGGCCTTCGGGGCCGCCGAACGAGACGAGCAGGACGGCGTCATAGCCATTCATTGTCATGGCGGCTCCGCTACTGCTCGGTGCGCTCGACCCCGACGGCGTGGAAGCCGCCGTCGACGTGCAGGATCTCGCCGCTGGTGGCCGGGAAGAGGTCGGACAGGAGCGCCGCGCAGGCCTTGGCGACCGGCTCGGAGTCCGTGAGCGACCAGCCGAGCGGGGCGCGCTCGGTCCAGGCCTTCTCGAAGGCCTCGAAGCCCGGGATGGACTTCGCGGCCATGGTGCGCTGCGGACCCGCGGACACGAGGTTGACGCGGATCCCCTTGGGGCCCAGGTCGCGCGCGAGGTAGCGGTTGGCGGACTCGAGGCCGGCCTTGGCGACGCCCATCCAGTCGTAGACCGGCCAGGCCTGGCTGGCGTCGAAGGTGAGACCGACGATGGAGCCTCCGTTCCCCATCAGCGGCAGGCAGGCCATGGCGAGGGCCTTGTAGGAGAAGGTCGAGACCTGCAGCGCAGTCGCGACGTCCTCCCACGGGGTGTTGAGGAAGTTCCCGCCGAGCGCCGACGGCGGGGCGTAGGCGATGGCGTGCAGGACGCCGTCGATGCCGTCGACGTGCTCGCGGACCTTCGCCTCGAGCCCGGCGAGCTGCTCGGGGTCGGTGGCGTCGAGCTCGATGACGGGGGCGGGCGTGGGGAGCTTCTTGGCGATCCGCTCGACCAGGGACATGCGTCCGAAGCCGGTGAGGACCACTTCGGCGCCCTGCTCCTGCGCGTACTTCGCCACACCGAAGCCGAGGGACTGCTCGGTGATCACCCCGGTGATGAGCAGCCGTTTGCCGTCCAAGAATCCAGTCATCTGTTCCTCCGTCGTTATTCGTGCTTGCAAATACTGTGGCGCTTCAGGGGCCTAGTGGCCCATGCCGAGGCCGCCGTCGACGGGGATGACCGCGCCGTTGACGTAGGCGGCGTTGTCGCCCGCGAGCCAGGTGACGGCGCCGGCGATCTCCTCGGCCGTGGCGAAGCGCTTGGCGGGGATCGAGTCGAGGTAGGCCTTGCGCTGGGCCTCGGGGAGCGCGTCGGTCATGTCGGTCTGGACGAAGCCGGGGGCGACGACGTTCGCGGTGATGTTGCGCGAGCCGAGTTCGCGGGTGATCGAGCGGCTGAGGCCGACCAGGCCGGCCTTGGACGCGGCGTAGTTGGTCTGCCCGGCGTTGCCGTAGAGTCCGACGACCGAGGAGATGAAGATCATGCGGCCGAACTTGGCGCGCAGCATCTTCGAGGAGGCGCGCTTGGCGACCCGCCACGCGCCCTTGAGGTTCGTGTCGATGACGCGCTCGAACTGCTCGTCGCTCATGCGAAGCAGCAGCGTGTCGTCGGTGATGCCGGCGTTGGCGACGAGGATCTCGACGGGGCCGAACTTGCCTTCGACGTCGGTGAACGCGGCGTCGACCGAGGCGGTGTCGGTGATGTCGCACTGGACGCCGTAGAGGCCGTCGGGCGCGCCGGTGCCGCGATGGGTGACGGCGACGTTGTCGCCCTGGGCCGCGAAGGCTTGGGCGATAGCGAGACCGATCCCGCGATTGCCTCCGGTGACGAGGACCGTGCGCGCCATTGTTCGAACTCCTCAAGTTTCTTTGTACGAAGCCACCGACGATCGTAGCGACGGGCCCCTTCAGTGGCGAAGGGGCCTTCACGCACCGTGTGGCACCCGCCTCAGGTTCAGGTGAGGCGGGAGGTCCAGGCGAGGCTCAAGCCGGCCGCCGCGAACAGGAGGATCATGGCGGTGCCGATGAACCACTGGGAGATGTCCTGGGCGATCGTCTGGTGCGCGAGCGAGGACTCCATGTCCTCGTAGACGGACCGGAGCTGCTCGGCGGTGACGGCCTCGTAGAAGTTCCCGCCGGTGCCTTCGGCGAGCTCGGCGAGGGCCTCGCGGTCGACCGGGACCGAGACGAGCTCCTGGTCGAGTTCGATCACGCCCTCGTCGGTGCCGAACGCGACCGTGGAGACGGGGATGTTCGCGGCCGAGGCGGCCTCGGTGGCCTCCTCGACGGTGCGCCCGGCCGTGCGGTAGCCGTCGGACATGAGCAGGACGCGGGCGGGCGGGAGCGTGCCAGACTCGTCGGCGGGCACCTGCTGCACGGCCTGGAGCGACGCGAAGACCGCTTCACCGGTGGCGGTGGCCTCGGCGAGGTTGAGGCCGAGGATCGCGGAGGCGACGCTCGCGTGGTCCTTGGTCGGCGGCACGTTGACCGAGGCGAACCCGGCGAAGGAGACGAGGCCGACGTTGTACTCCTCGGGCAGGTCGTTGACGAACCCGGCGGCGGCCTCCTTGGCGGCCTCGATCCGGGTCGGCGACACGTCTTCGGACATCATGGACAGTGAGACGTCGACGGCGAGGATGATCGTGGCCCGCTCCTGCGGCTCGTCGACGTCGACCGCGGGGCGGGACATGCCGCCCACGAGCACGGCCAGGGCGATCACGAGGAGCCCGGCCGGGAGGTGGCGGCGCCAGCCGGGGACCTTGGGCACGAGCTTGGCCAGGAGCGAGGCGTTGGCGAACCTGACGGCGATCCGCTTGCGGGCGAACTGGGCCCAGACGTAGACCGCGGCGAGCGCGGCGACCGGGATGAACGCCAGAAGCCACATCGGTTCGAGCAGGCGGATCAACGGTTCTCCTCCGTGTCGTGAAAAGGTGCGGTGGCGCTAGCGGTAGGCGGCGAGGTGGCGGCGCTGCGCGATGAACGCGGCGATGTCGCGCAGCCAGTCCGAGCCGGTCGAGAGGCGCAGGTGGGACGCGCCGCCGGAGCGGATGCCGGCGGCGATGCGGCGGCGCTGTTCGGCGGCTGCTTCGGCGTATCGGGCGCGGAACCGCGCGTTGCCGGTCTGGACCTCGACCGTGGCGCCGGTTTCGGGGTCCATCAGGTCGAGCACGCCGACGTCGGGGAGCGCGAGCTCGGCCGGGTCGAGGATCTCGACGCACAGCACCTGCTGGCGCACGGCGAGGCGGCGCAGTTCCCGGGGCCAGTCGCTCGGATCGTCCTCGTCCTCCAGGAAGTCGGAGATGACGATCGCGAGTCCGCGGCGGCGGGCGTGTCGACGGGTCTTGTCGATGAGCTCGGCGAGATCGCCGGCGCCCTCGCCGCGCGGCAGCGTGGTGACCGTTCTCAGGAGCGAGCGGGCGCCGCCGCGGCCGGGGCGCGGCGGGATGGCCTTGGCGGGGCCGCCTTCGGTGACGACGGCGCCGATGCGGTTGCCGCCGCGTCCGGCGAGGTAGGCGAAGGCGGCGACAGCGCCTTCGGCGAGTTCGCGCTTGAGCATGCCGACGGTGCCGAAGTCGAGGCTCGGCGAGAGATCGACGGCGAGCCAGGTCTCGAGTTCGCGGTCGGCGATGGTGGTGCGGACGTGCGGCACGGTCGTGCGGGCCGTGACGGGCCAGTCCATGCGGCGCACGTCGTCCCCGGCGCGGTATTCGCGGGCCTCGCCGGCCTCGGTGCCGGGCCCGGGCAGCAGGCCCAGGTAGTCGCCGTGCAGCAGCCCGTCGAGGCGGCGGGTGACGTTGAGCTGCAGGCGGTCGAGAGCGCGGAGATCGTGTTCCAAGGGAACCGTCGCACTCACCAGGCGCCCGGCTGCTGCGGCTGGTAGGACTCGGAGCGCGGGGCGGCGTCCTGGCGGGGGCTCACCGTCGGGGCCGGGACGGCCGCGAGGAGCTGGGCCACGAGCTGGTCGGTGACCACGCCGTCGGCCATGGCGTCGTAGGAGAGCACGAGCCGGTGGCGGAGCACGTCCGGTGCGATGTCGTCGAGGTCCTGCGGCAGCGCGTAGTCGCGGCCCCGCAGCAGCGCGATCGCGCGCGTGGCGCGGATGAGGCCGAGCGAGGCGCGGGGGCTGGCCCCGTACTGGATGTGCCGGGCGATGCCGCCCAGGCCCGCGGCCGCCGGGTTGCGGGTGGCCATGACGATGCGCACCGCGTAGTCGACCAGGGCGTTGTGGATGAACACGCCGTCCGCGGCCTGCTGGAGCCGCAGGAGGTCCTCGGTGTCGAGGATCCGGTCGGGCACGGGCGAGTCGACGCCCATACGGAAGACGATCTCGCGCTCTTCGGCGTCGGTGGGGTAGCCGACGTTGACTTTGAAGAGGAAGCGGTCGCGCTGCGCCTCGGGCAGCGGGTAGACCCCCTCCTGCTCGATCGGGTTCTGGGTGGCCATGACCAGGAACGGCTTGGGCAGCACGTGCGTCTGGCCGCCGATGGAGATGCGGCCCTCGGCCATGACCTCGAGCATCGCGGACTGGACCTTCGCGGGAGCGCGGTTGATCTCGTCGGCGAGCACGAAGTTGGTGTAGACGGGGCCGAGCTCGACGTCGAAGGCCTCTCTGGACTGCCGGTAGATGCGCGTGCCCACGATGTCGGCCGGGACCAGGTCGGGGGTGAACTGGATGCGCTGGAAATCGGCGCCGACGACCTTCGCCATGGTCTCGACCGCGAGGGTCTTGGCGACGCCGGGCACGCCTTCGATGAGGCAGTGCCCGCGGGCCAGCAGCGCGGCGAACATCCGCTCGACGAGGGCGTCCTGGCCGACGATGACCTTCTTGATCTCGAACAGCGCCTTCTCCAGCAGGGCGGCGTTCTCCGCCGGGGTGGAACTCACTGCTGAGGGTCCTTTCGAGCGGTCTGAACGGTCGGCCTCGGCTGATCCCATGTCGGCTCCTGCCCGTGCGGTTCGGTCTGGTCCTGTCGATACTAATTCGCCCGTTCGAGGATGGCAGGGGGCTGCACGGACCCGCGCGGCGCTCCCGCACCGGAATTTGTCGGGAACCCGACAGTTCTCACCGAACCCCTTGCGGCACAGGGGGTCTAAACTGCCACGACACCGCTGCGGCAAACGGAAAGGCGCTATTTGCCCAGAAGCGTGACACGCCGCGCGGATTCAATCCGTTGCTGCGAAATGTCGGAGCGCTATGCTTTCTGCAACCCGCACGACTTCCCCCGTGGTCGTGCGGGTCTTTTCATGCCCGGAGGGCCGCCGCGCGCGGTCGTTCCGGGGGACGTGCTTTCGGCCCCAGGGCAACTAGAATTCCCCTCATGCCCCGCCGCCGCCAGGCCCTCCTGCTCCCCGGACGCAACTACAGCGTCCAAGGGCCGCTGCTGATGTACACCCACGTGGCCCTGCAGTCCCGTGGCGCCCATACCTATCCGCTGGTGTGGCGGGGCGTGGACCAGCTCGCCGCCGACGAGCAGGCCATGATCGACGGCGTGTGCGAGCAGACCGAGGCCGTGCTCGACCGCGTGCACAACGACGACCCGCCGCTCCTCATCGGCAAGTCCCTCGGCACGGCCGCCGCGATCCTCGCCGCGCATCACGGGCTCCCGGCGATCTGGTTCACGCCGTTCCTCCAGCACTATCCGATCGTGCAGGCCCTGCGGCGCTCGACCGCGCCGTACCTGCTCGTGGGCGGCACCGCGGATCCGGCGTGGAACACCGCGCTGGCCCGCGAGCTGCCCGGGGAGGTCTGCGAGGTGCGCGGGGCCGACCACGGCATGTTCATCCGCGGCAGGCCGCTGGTCGAATCGGCGCACGCGATGGCGGACGTGATCGAAGCGGTGGAAGCGTTCATCGACACAGCGGTGTGGCCCCGCACCGGCTGAGGCGGCACTTGGCGGACAATCGCGCTGTGACTTCCGATCCCGAGGCGCCCATCTGCTCGTCGCGCGGCTGCCGCAACACGGCGGCCTGGATGCTGCTGTGGCGCAATCCCCGCATCCACGGCTCCGACCGCGTGAAGCGGTGGGCCGCGTGCGACGAGCACGAGCCGGTGCTGCGCGAATTCCTCACAGCACGCGGATTCCCTTGCGAGACCCAGAGGTTGCCGTGATCGAGCGTGGAATGATCGAGCGATGAACGCGAGAGCGGTCCCCGTGTGGGACCTGTGGCCCGGCGGGATCGAATGGCAGCCGATGTCGCCGAAGCTGCGCACGGTGTGGGTGCTGCGGAGCCTGCTCAACGTCTTGATCCTGGCGGTGGCCGCCGCGGTCCCGCTGACGATCTGGCTCGGCTGGGACGGACTGCTGTGGGCCCTCGGCGGCTACGTGCTGCTCGCCGGCCTGCGCGCCCTCGCGGTCTCCCGCACCGTGCGGACCTGGGGTTACGCCGAACGGGAGCAGGACCTGCTGGTGCGGCACGGGCTGCTGACGCGGCGCCTGAGCATCGTCCCCTACGGCCGCATCCAGCTCATCGACCTCTCGGCGGGGCCGATCGAGCGGATGTTCGGGCTCACCACGGTGCAGGTGCGCACCGCGGCGCTGGGTTCGAACACCGAAGTGCCCGGGCTCGACCCGCTGGTGGCCGCCGCGCTGCGCGACCGGCTCGCCGTCCGCGCCGCCGAGGTCCGGGAGGGCCTTTGACGAATGGCAGCGGCGCCGCCGACTTCGCCAGGTGAAGCCACTTACAGAAAGGTCACGGATGTGTAAGTATCGGTTCCGAATTACCGTCCAAGCACCTGAAACCAAATCCGGCCAGGTTCAGGGAGCGACGTGAGTACCGACGAGCCCGCTCCCCCGCTGGCGCCCGCGCCCTACGGCCCGGCGCCGTACGCGCCGAGCGCGCCGCCCGAGGGCATGCAGCGCCAGCGCCTGCATCCGCTCACGCCGCTGCTGGAGAGCGTGCGGTTCCTCACCGCTGCCGCGGCGGCGGTGGGCATCCAGATGTTCACGTCGCGGAACTTCCTGTTCGCGGTGTACGCGGCGGTGGCCGCGGCGGTCGTGGGCGGCATCGCGAGCCTGATCGCGCTCCAGTTCCGGGGGTTCGTGATCTGGGGCCGGGAGCTGCACATCTACGGCGGCGTGTTCACGCGCAGCCACCGCACGGTGCCGCTGGACCGGCTGCAGTCGGTGGACCTGGCGCGGCCGCTGCGGGCGCGGGTGTTCGGCTTGGCGCAGTTGAACATCGAGGTCGCGGGCGGCGACGGGACGGACGCGCGGCTCGCGTACCTCAAGCACGACCGGGCGCTGGAGTTGCGTGCCGAACTGCTGTCGATCGCGGGGAGGCCCGGGGCGGCGCCGAAGCTCGAGCGCGCGGAGGAGTCCGCTGCGGAGGCTCCGGCGGCGCCGCTGGTGCCGCCGGTGACGGTGCGGAAGCTGGCGGTGGCGTCACTGCTCGAGGCGCTGCCGGTGCAGTTGACGGCGCTGCTGGTCTTCGGGACCGCGTTCGCGGTGACCGGATCGATCTTCGGGTTCACCAAGGTCGCGACGGCGCTGTGGTTCGGTTTCTTCGCTCCGGCGCTGCTGGGCTACCTGCAGAGCACGGTGGCGACGGTGAACCGTTTCCTGCGCAACTGCCGGTTCCGCATCACCCGCGACGGCGGGAACCTGCTCATCGAGCGGGGCCTGACGGACACGAGCCACGAGACGGTGCCCGTGGACCGGGTGACGGCCGTGAGTTTCGACGAGCCGATCCTGTGGCGGCGCAAGGACTGGCGGCGGGTCGAGGTGTGGACGGCCGCGGTGGCGCAGCAGAGCACCAGCGTCGTCAAGTCGACCACGGCGCTGCCGGTCGGCGGTCCCGCGGAGGTGGCGCTGGTGGCGGCCGAGGCGGTGCCGGAGCTTCCGGCGGCGTTCGCGGTGGAGCGGCCGCCGAGTCGGGCTCGGTGGCGGATGCCGTTGCGCTGGAAGCGGACCGGGGCGATGCTCGACGAGAAGGTGTTCGTGGTGCGGCACGGCTGGTGGGTCAATACGTATGTGGCGGTGCCGTACGCGCGGATCCAGTCGGTGCGGGTCGTGCAGGGTCGGCTGCAGCGGATGCAGGGGCTGGCCACGGTGCACGCGATGACGGCCGGGGGCCTCGGGCACACGGCGAAGGCGGCGCACCGCGACGTCGGTGAAGCCGTCGCGATGGCCGCCGAGCTGCGCAGGCGGGCGGACGCGGCCGCGGCGCTCGAGGCGCCGCGGCTCAGCTGATCGGAGCGGTGTCAGCGCAGGCGAACCCTAGGGCCTGCAGGCGGCGCTGTGCCTAGAGCCGGCAGGCGTCGATGTTCGAGGCCAGGATGCCGCGGGCGCCGATCTCGTAGAGGGCGTCCATGACCCGGTGGAGCTCGGCGCGCTCGGTCATCGACTGGACCGCGACCCAGCCTTCCCGATGCAGCGGGGAGACCGTCGGCGATTCGATGCCGGGGGTCAGTTCGACGGCGGCTTCGAGGAGCTCGGCGCGCACGTCGTAGGCGAGCATCACGTAGGAGCGGGCCACGAGCACGCCGCGGAGGCGACGCAGCAGCTGCTCGACGGCCGCGGACTGGCCGTTGCCGGCCTTGCGGACCAGGACCGCCTCGGACTGCATGATCGGCTCGCCGAAGATGGCGAGTCCGGCCTGCTTCAGGGTGGTGCCGGTCTCGACCACGTCGGCGATGGCGTCGGCGACGCCGAGCGCGATGGCGTTCTCGACCGCGCCCGCGAGCTTGACGATCTCGGCCTTCACGCCGTGTTTCTCGAGGTCCGAGCGGACGACGCCGGGGAACGAGGTCGCGATGCGCTTGCCGTCGAGGCCCGCCACGGTGTCGACGGCGCCCGGGCGGGCGGCGTACCGGAACGTGGAGCGGCCGAAGCCGAGAGCGAGCACCTCTTCGACCTCCTCGCCGGAGTTCACGGCGAGGTCCTGGCCGGTGATGCCGAGGTCGAGGTCACCGGAGGCGACGTAGGTGGCGATGTCGCCGGGGCGCAGGTAGAAGAATTCGACGTCGTTGGCGGCGTCGAGGGACTGCAGGTCGCGGCTGGAGCCGCGCTGGCGGTAGCCCGCCTCGGTGAGCATGTCGGTGGCGCCCTGGGAGAGCGATCCCTTGTTGGGCACGGCGATGCGGAGCATGCGGATGGGCCTTTCAGAAGCTGGTTAGAGGTACCGGTACACGTCGTCGAGGCTGATGCCGCGGGCGACCATCATCACCTGGAGGTGGTAGAGGAGCTGGGAGATCTCCTCGGCCGCGGCCTCGTCCGACTCGTATTCGGCGGCCATCCAGACCTCGGCCGCCTCTTCGACGATCTTCTTGCCGATGGCATGGACGCCGGCGTCGAGCTGGGCGACGGTGCCCGACCCCTCGGGTCGGGTGGCGGCTTTGTCGGCGAGTTCGGCGTAGAGCTGCTCGAAGGTCTTCACGGCCGGAATTCTACGTGGCGGGCCTGGATGCGGCGACCGCGAACCGCCTGCCGCTACCGCTGGCCGGGACGGTGAGACCCAGGTCGCACCCAAGGTGAGACTTAATCGGGTCGTGTGATCTAATCCAGTTGTCATCATTCGACCCGTTTTGTCGTCCTATGTGGCATCGAACGGGACAACGGAAGGCAGACGAGATGCGACGCAGAACGCTCTTCACCGCCGGCGCGGCCACGCTCGTGGCGGGCACGGCGGCCGTCGGCACCCTCCCGGCATGGGCGCAGACCGGCGACGACGAGGCCGGGGCGGCCCAGACCTGGACGTCCGACGAGCAGTGGGGCAACTGGACCTCCGGCGACTACACCTTCTATAACAACATCTGGGGCTCCGGCGCGGGCTCCCAGTCGATCTGGGCGAACGCGCCCGGCGACTGGGGCGTGCGGGCCGACCACCCGAACACCGGCGGGATCAAGTCCTACCCGAACGTCTCCTACACCTTGGGGCGCAACGTCTCCGAGATGGGGCAGGTGACGAGTACCAACGCGGTGGGCGTCCCGACCGGCGACGGCCTGGCCTACAACACGGCCTACGACGTGTGGGGCAACGGCAACGAGCACGAGATCATGATCTGGACCAACTGGCACGGACCGGTCGGCCCGATCGGCGGCCCGTCCGGCGAGGTCGATATCGGCGGCCAGACCTGGACTTACCACCAGGGCAGCAACGGCGCCAACGAGGTCTACAGCTTCCTGGCGAACTCGCAGAGCACCGAGGCCTCGATCGACATCACCGGCCACTGCCAGTGGCTGGTCGCCCAGGGCCACATGCCTGAGGTGCGGATCGACCAGATCCAGTTCGGCTGGGAGATCACCTCCGCCGCGGGCGGGCACGACTTCACAGTGAACGACTACACGCTGACCGTCTGATCCGGCGCGAAACGGAGGGGGGGGGGCGGGGGGGCGGGCGCCCCCCCCGCGCGCGCGCGCAACACCCCCAGGGGGCCGCGGGCGCGTGGGGAGGGCCCG
>NZ_JAPZVP010000006.1:114532-146610 GCF_027622875.1 Glycomyces luteolus
CGACTACCCCGTGAACGACTACACCCTGACCGTCTCACCCGGCGCTAAAGGGTGGGGCCGCGGCGTTCGCCGCGGCCCCTCCACGCGCTCGAACTCACTCAACGACTTGCGCGCGCGAGCATTGGGATTTCACAGTTCAGGGCAGGTATGGACTTTAATTGGGTCGCATGATCTAATTAACGTATCGGGATTTGTCGATATTTATCGTCGATGTCGGGCCCGATGACTGAAACCATGACCTCGAGAAAGGCATGCCCTTCATGCGACGCAGATCGCTCCTCTCCGCCGCGCTGGCCGCCCCCCTGGCCACCGCGGGCGCCGTCGGCGCCCTCCAGTCCCCGGCACACGCCGCCACCTGGTCCTCCTCCGACAAGTGGGGAACCTGGCAGAACGGCGCCTACACGCTCTACAACAACGTCTGGGCCCCCTCCGGCTACGGGCCGCAGTCGATCTGGGCGAACTCGTACAGCAACTGGGGCGTGTGGGCCAACCACCCGAACACGGGCGGCATCAAGTCCTACCCGAACGTCTCCTACACGCTGGGGCGCACCGTCTCCAGCATGGGGAACGTGAGCAGCAACTTCAACGTCACCGTGCCCGGTTCGGGCTCGGGCCTGGCGTACAACACCACCTACGACGTGTGGGGCAACGGCCACGCCCACGAGATCATGATCTGGACGCAGTGGACGTCCAACGTCGGTCCGATCGGCGGCTACGTCACCAACGTCAACCTCGGCGGCCGCAACTGGAACTACCACCAGGGCCACAACGGCGGCAACCCCGTCTACAGCTTCATGGCGACGAGCCAGTTCACGAGCGGCACGGTGAACATCACGCCGATCTGCCAGTGGCTGGTGAACCAGGGCCGGATGCCCAACGTGCGCATCGACCAGATCCAGCTCGGCTGGGAGATCACCTCGTCCTCCGGCGGGCGCGACTTCCGGATGAACAGCTACTCACTCTCGACCTAGTGAGCCCGCGACGCCTCGAACCGCGGAAATCTTCGCGGTTCGAGGCGTCGCATTCGTTGTCGTACTGGGTAAACTCCGGGTTGACGGCAGCCGGGCCCGCGAGTCGGGACGCCGGTCCGACCAAGGGAGGGTGCGACCATGAAATCGCAGAAGGAACTGGCGGAACACGGCGGGGAACCAGCGGACGAGACCGACGCGCTGCGCCTGTCCGACCTCGCCGAGAACGAGGGCGCCCGCATCGAGTTCGACGAGTACGGCACCGACGACGACCTGTGGCCCGTCGCCAAGAGCGGTCGCCGCAGGCTCGCCTTCGCCGCGGCCGCGCTGGTCCTGGTGGCGGGCGCGGTGGTCGGAGGCAAGATCGCCTACGACCGCCGCAGATCCGCGAAGGGCTACCAGCGGGCGGTCACGGCGCTGGAGGACGCGCGGGAGGCGCTCCTCTCGGCGGCCTCCGAGCTTCCCGAACGCGGTCGCGAGGTTCTGCAGAAGGTCAAGCGCCACTGAGCCGATCCGCCCGCGCGTCAAGCCTTGTCGCGCCGAAAGCGCCCCCGCACGGTCCGGTAGGCCTGCTTGGGGCGGCGGTACTCGTCGACGAGGCCCTTGTCGTTGACCCCGCGCGGGCGCCGGAGCAGGAAGTCGCGCTGCTCGGTGGTGCGGAAGTCGCCCAGGACCCAGATGGCGAGCCCGGAGATCCGGTCCTGCCCGTCGAGGAGGTGGCCGATCACGGTGTCGAGCAGGCGCGACTGGTAGTCCTCGGTCCACAGTGAACCGAGCTGGTCGACGTGGCCCGGCACCGCGCCCGCGCCGATCTCGGAGATGATGAGCGGCTTGTCCCCCAGTCCGAGGCCGTCCACGCGGGCGCTGATGCGGTCGAGCTCCCCCGGGATGTCGGGGATGTCGCCGAAGTACCAGCCGGGGTAGGTGTTCGCGGAGACGACGTCGACCAGGTCGAAGCACTGGTCGTCGTGGGCGTTGATGGCCGCGTAGGTGACCGGGCGGGAGCCGTCGAGCTCGCGCAGGCGCCCGAGCAGCTTCGCGTAGACCGGCCGGCCGGCCTCGGACCAGCTCGGGCACTCGTTCAGGATGCCCCACAGGATGATCGAGGGGTGGTTCTGCGAAGCGGCGACCATCTCGTCGATGTGCGCCACCTGCGCCTCGATGAAGCCGGGGTCGGTGAGGTGCTCGACCGGGTACTGCCAGCCGACCGACTCGCACCACACCAGGATCCCGGCCTCGTCGCACAGGTCGAGGAACAGCGGGTCGAGCGGGTAGTGGCTGCCGCGCACGAAGTTGCAGCCGAGGTCCTGGAGCTGCTGGATGTCGTTGACGAGCAGCGCTTCGGGTTGGGTGTGGCCGAACTGCGGGTGGGCCTCGTGGCGGTTGACGCCCTGGAGCGTGACGGGCTCGCCGTTGACGGTGATCCGGGCGTTCTCGGTGCGGACCTCGCGGACGCCGAAACGCTCGCGCAGATCGTCCCCGCCGAGGCGCACGGTGAGGAGGCTCAGATTCGGTTCGGCGGGCGACCACGGTGCGACCCAAGGGAGTTCGAGGGTGCGCTCGAGGCTGCCGGAGGTCTGGAGGTCGACGGCTTCGCTGAGGACGGTCCGGCCGTCGCACTCGATCTCGAGCGGCACCGACGCGGCGGTGTCCGCGGTGTAGTCGATCCGCACGTGCACCCGCCGTGCGGCGACCGACTCGGTGGCGATCCGCACGCCGTCGATCCGGACCGGGCCCAGCCGGTGGAGCTCGACGCTCCGAGAGATGCCCCCGTAGGCGTACCAGTCGAAATGCTCCATGTGGAGTGGCGAACGCTCGTCGAAGCGGTTGTCGACGAGCACGATGATCTCGGCTTCGCCCGCTTCGGCCTCGGTCTCGGACCAGAACCGCGTGAAGCCGCCCGCGTGCTCGCGGATCAGCTCGCCGTTCCAGAAGACCCGGCACCAGTGCTGGACGGCCTCGAAGACGAGGCGATGGCGGGCGGCCTCGACGTCGACGCGGATGCGGTAGGCGGCCAGGCCGCGTTTTCCGGCGAAGGCGGGGGTGGCGTCGAAGCAGCCGGGCACGGCCATCACGTCGTCGAAGGCGATGCGGTCGACGGCGATCGCGTCGGGGTCGGCGTCGCCCAGGAACGTGAAGTCCCAGATGCCGTCGAGCGCGGCGACCTCGCGCCGCTCGTGTGTCGCGAACCTGCGGGCCATGCGGCCTCCTCGGGTGGTCTCGTCAGATGCGGGACTGATCCTAGGCGACCGGTTGCCAGAGGGGAAGGCCCTGTGACTACGTAGTCTTGCGCTTTTCCCGGAACGCCTTCTGACGGCAGGCCGCCGAGCAGTACTTCGCGGGCCGGCCGGTGGCGGTCTCGGGGAGCGGCGTGCCGCAGACCGGGCAGGATCGTTCCGTTACGGCAATTTCGTTACGCAACCCGCTCGGCTCGAGGCTTTCGTTACGATTCTCGAAGTTTCGTTCCAACCGGAGGCCTTCCCACAGGATCCTCGAGAGGCGGCGGGCCCGCTCGGGCGATTCGATCGCCTGCGACATGCCGACGCAGCCGGCCAGCAGGGCCCGGACATCGTTGGGGTCCAAGTCGGAACGCACGGCCCCGGCCCGCTGGGCCCGCTGCAGGAGGATGCCCAGCGGGGTGTCGACCACGCAGACCCCCTCGAGCTTCGACGGCTCCTGCCAGTCGCCCCGCGAGGCGAGCGCCTCGCAGATCGCGCGGTTGGCGAGGGCCTGGCCGGTCAGGTATTCCATGTACTCGAAGAAGGCGCGCTCGGGGTCCGGGCGTCGCATCATCTCGGCGCCGCGCTCGCTGAGCTGGGAGAGCCGATGGTCGAGCACCGTCGCGAGCAGGGCGTCCTTGGTCGGGAAGTGCCGGTAGACGGTCCCGGCGCCGACGCCCGCGGCGGTCGCGATCTCCCCCAGGGAGACCGAGGTGCCGCGCTCGCCGAACAGCCGGTCGGCCGTCTGCAGGACCTTGAGGCGGTTGCGCTGGGCGTCAACGCGTTCGGCTCGCTGGACGGCGCTCTTCGGCGACGCCTGCGGAGTCTGGATCCGCTGGGGCATGGGTCCCCCTCTCGTGGACTCGCTTAAACGGGTGTAGTGTTCCGTTTTATCAACCGGGTTGCCGCTCCCGATATTAGTCGGCGAACCCCGCCATGGAAAGGAACACCCATGCCCGCTTCCGAGAAGACCATCCTCGTCACCGGCGCGACGGGCCGACAGGGCGGGGCCGTGACCGCCCGCCTGCTGGCCGACGGTTGGCACGTCCGCGCCCTCACCCGCGACCCCGACAGCACGAAAGCCAAGGCGCTCAAGGCATCCGGTGCCGAGGTCGTCCCGGGCGACCTCGACCACCGGGCCTCGCTCGACGCGGCCGTCGCGGGCGCTTACGGCGTCTTCAGCGTCCACGCCGGGGCGTACGAGGGCGGGCCGTACGGCGACGACCTCGGGCATGAGGCGCGCAGCGCCGCGAAGATCGGGGCCGCCGCGCAGGCGGCCGGCGTCGTCCACGTCGTGCACTCCTCCTCGGTCGGCGTAGGCGGGCCGCTGGAGCGCTCGATGGACATGCTCCAGCGCAAGGCCGAGGCCGAAGCGGCGATCCGCGAGAGCGGCGTCTCGCTCACGATCCTGCGGCCGACCGCGTTCATGGAGAACACCTTCGACTCCTTCAGGGAGCTCCAGAACGGCGCGCTCGTCTCCACATTGCGGGCCGACACCTACGAGCCGCTCATCGCCGCAGCGGACATCGCCGCCTTCGCCGCGATCGCCTTCACCGACCCGAGGCGGCACCGCGGGCAGGTGCACGAGCTGGCCGGCGACGACCTCACGCAGGCCGACAAGGCCGCGCTCATCGGGCGCGTCGTCGGCAGAGAGGTGCCGTACGTGGAGATCACCGTGGAGCAGATCGCGAAGGAGAGCCCCACGACGGCGAAGATGATCGCGCTGATCAACGAACACCGCATCCCGGTCGACATCGCGGCGCTGCGCGAGATCCACCCGGGCCTGCTCACCTTCGAGCAGTGGATGACCGGCATCGGCAAGCCCATGGTCGACGCGTACTTCGCGAGGATCGACGCGGCCTAGCCGAGCACAGCGGGGACCGCCCGGCGGTCCCCGCCTGTCCCGGTCGGGTCGGGACAGGCGGGCGGGTTGCGCGCGTCGGTCCACTGCGGAAGGATTTGGGCCACCCCCGAATGCGAAGGCCCGCCCATGCAATCCCCTCCCCTCTACCGCGCCCACCTCGTCGCCGCCACCGCGGCGCTCGCCGCCGTGCTCGCGATCCTCAACGGCCGCTACGACTACCACCGCGACGAGCTGTACTTCAGGATGCTCGAGCCCGCCTGGGGCTACGCGGACCAGCCGCCGCTCACGCCGCTGCTCGGAAAGGCCGCGACCGCGCTGCTCGGCGATTCGCTGTGGGCCTTGCGGTTCCCTTCGATCCTGTGCATGGTCGGGGTGCTGTGGATCGCGGCGCTGCTCACCCGCGAATTCGGCGGCGGCAAGGCGGCGCAGGCGCTCTGCGTCTGGGGCCTGGCGTTCGCCGGGGTCGCGCTCGCGTTCGGACACCAGCTCTCTACCAACTCGATCGACTTGGCGGTGTGGACGGCCGCGCTGCTGTTCGCGGTGAAGGCGCTCCTGCGCGACCGGCCGCAATGGTGGCTCGCCGTCGGCGCGGTCGCCGGCATCGGCCTGTACAACAAGC
The DNA here is from genome assembly GCF_027622875.1 of Glycomyces luteolus. Taxonomy (GTDB): domain Bacteria; phylum Actinomycetota; class Actinomycetes; order Mycobacteriales; family Micromonosporaceae; genus Glycomyces; species Glycomyces luteolus. The sequence goes on from NZ_JAPZVP010000006.1 coordinate 120,203, forward strand.
ACCTGGTCGTGCTGCTGCTCCTCAGCCTCGGCTTGGCGCTCCTCGCGGTGGGGCCGCGGAAGGTCCTGCTCTCCAAGTGGCTGTGGGCCGGGGCCGCGGTGGCGCTGGTGATCGGCGCGCCGAACCTCGTGTACCAGGCGGCGCACGATTGGCCGCAGCTCGAGATGGCCTCGGCCATCAACGAAACCGACGGCACCGAGAACCGGATCCTGCTGCTGCCCTTCCAGTTCCTATTGGTCGGGCTGTTCCTCGTCCCGGTCTGGATAACCGGATGCATCGCGCTGCTGCGCCGCCCCGAGTGGCGACCGGTCAGGGCGATGGCCGCGGCGTACCCGATCCTGCTCGCGGTCACGCTGGCGACCGGCGGCCAGTTCTACTACCCCATGGGCCTGGTCTTCGCCCTGTACGCGGCCGGATGCGTCCCGGTCGCGGCTTGGGCGGGCACGCTGAGCCGTCGCCGGGTGCTGGTGGTCGGTGTGGCGCTCAACAGCGCGATCTCGGCCCTGGTCGCGCTGCCGCTGCTGCCCGTCGGCATCGTCGGCGATACGCCGATCCCCGACATGAACAGCTCAATCCCGGACGGGGTCGGCTGGCAGGCGTACACGGATCAGGTCGAAGCCGTGGCCGCCACGGCTCCCGCGGAGGGCACGGCGATCATCACCGCGAACTACGGCGAGGCCGGGGCGCTCATGCGGTACGGGGAGGATCTGCCGCCGGTCTTCAGCGGCCACAACGAACTCCACGAGTACGGCCCGCCTCCGGCGGACACCGACACGGTCGTCACCGTGGGCATGGAGCTCGCGGGACTCCTCCCCTACTTCGACTCGTGCGAGCGGGCCGGCGGGCTCGACAACCGCCTCGGCATCGACAACGAGGAACAGGGCCGGGTCATCGGCGTGTGCCATGGTCCGGTTCTGCCGTGGACCGAGTTGTGGCCCGAGTTCCAGCATTACAGTTGAGCGGTTGGTGCGCCGGCGTGCGTTCGCGTTCCGTTGCAACGGTATTCAACTTCCTCAGCTTTCACATGGCAACGGGGGCACGCTATAGTCACCGCGATCCCCGTCCCCATCGGAACTGAACAGAGTTGGAGAGCTTCTCGATGAAAGCTCGGATGCGTGCGGCCCTGCGCCGCGCCGCCATGGCGTTCCTCGCCGTCACCCTCGGCGCCGTCTCGGCGATCGTCTTCGCCGCCTCGCCCGCGGCCGCCGTCGGGCCCTGCGGCTCGTCGTACAGCCACATCGACCGCTACGCCATCAACAGCGCCACCCAGGGCACCGCCGCCTACATGGACCTGTACTGGTCGGACTCCGCCAACCGCAACTGCGCGGTGCTCAACGGCACCGGCAAGACCTACGGCTTCAACGGCCGCAAGGGCATCCTCATCTGGGCCTCCGGCTACTACGACCAGTACGACCAGGACGACAGGGACTACTCGTACTACGCGGGCCCCGTCTACACCCCGTCAGGCGTGAACATGTCCGGCCGCTGCGTCAACCTCGAGGGCATCGTCGAGCTCCCCAACGGCGAGGTCGTCAGCGGCCACCGCTACGGCGTCCACTGCAACTGACCGAGCAGCGAAGCCCCCGGCGGATCTCCGCCGGGGGCTTCGCGCTGCGCGGCTCAATCGAGCGAGCGGATCGCCAGCGCCGCGCCGAGGGCGGCGACGACCGCCTCGTAGCCCTTGTCCTCAGTGGAGTCGGGGTATCCGGCGCGGGCGAGGGCCTGCTCCTGGTTGTCGACCGTGAGCACGCCGTGGGCGACGGGGGTCGACTCGTCGAGCGCGACCCGGGTGAGCCCTTCGGTGACGGACTTGCACACGTAGTCGAAGTGGGCGGTGCCGCCGCGGATGACGGTGCCGAGGGCGACCACGGCGTCGTATCTGCGGGCGAGCGCCTGCGCGGCGATCGGCAGTTCGACCGCTCCGGCGACGTGCAGGACCTTGACGTCGGCGACCTTGGCGTCGGCGGCGGCTTCGAGTGCGCGCTTGAGCAGCTGGCCGACGATCTCGGTGTTCCAGTCCGTGGCAACGATACCGAGGGTGAGCCCGGCGGCGTCGGGGACGTTGATCGCGGGTGCTCCGTGACCGGCCATGTTATGCGGCTCCCTTTGCGGCGAGGACGGGCGCGGGCAGGTCGGCCAGCAGGTGGCCCATGCGGTCGCGCTTGGTCGTCAGGTAGGCGAGGTTGTCGGGGGTGGCGTAGGTCGGCAGGGCGACCCGGTCGAGGACCTCGAGGCCGTGGCCTTCGATGCCGGCGCGCTTGTCCGGGTTGTTGGTCAGCAGCCGCATCGACTTGATGCCGAGGTCGTCGAGGATCTGCGCGCCGATGGCCCAGTCGCGGGCGTCGGCGGGCAGGCCCAGTTCGAGGTTCGCGTCCACGGTGTCGCGGCCCTGGTCCTGGAGCTGGTAGGCCTGGAGCTTGTGGACCAGGCCGATGCCGCGGCCCTCGTGGCCGCGCATGTAGAGCACGACGCCGCGGCCTTCGGCCTCGACGGCGCGCAGCGCGGCCTGGAGCTGGGGGCCGCAGTCGCAGCGCAGGGAGCCGAAGGCGTCGCCGGTGAGGCATTCGGAGTGGACGCGCACGAGCACGTCTTCGCCGTTGCCGATGTCGCCCTTGACGAGGGCGACGTGCTCGTTGCCGTCGAAGACGGCGCGGTAGCCGATGGCGGTGAACTGGCCGGCCTCGAGCGGGAGGCGGGCCTCGGCGAGGCGCTTGACGTGGACCTCGTTGCGCTGGCGCCATTCGACGAGCTGGGCGACGGTGATGAGCGCGAGGCCGTGCTCGTCGGCGAACTCGCGGAGCTCGGGCAGTCGCATCATGGTGCCGTCGTCGTTCATCATCTCGCTGAGGACGCCGACGGGTTCCTTGCCCGCAAGGCGGGCCAGGTCCACGGCGGCCTCGGTGTGGCCGGTGCGGACGAGCACGCCGCCTTCCTTGGCGCGCAGCGGGACCACGTGGCCGGGGCGGCTCAAGTCGCCCGCGACCGTGCCCGGGTTGGCGAGCACGCTGATGGTGTGGGCGCGGTCGGCGGCGGAGATGCCGGTGGCGATGCCGCGGCGGGCGTCGACGGTGACCGTGTAAGCGGTGCCCCGCGGGTCCTGGTTCTCGGCCGCCTGCGGCGGCAGTTGGAGCAGGTCGGCGCGGTCGGGGAGCATCGGCACGCACAGGTAGCCGCCGGTGTGGCGGATGGTGAACGCGACGAGCTCGGGCGTGGCGTCCTGGGCGGCGAAGATGATGTCGCCCTCGTTCTCGCGGCCTTCGTCGTCGGCGACGATGACGGCCCGGCCCGCGGCGATCGCGGCGATCGCGTCTTCGACGGTGTCCATGCGGATGTCGTTCATCAGATGCTCCCGGCAGACTGGAGGAGTTTTTCGACGTGCTTGGCGACGACGTCGGTCTCGATGTGGACCGGGTCGCCGACCTGCTTGCGGCCCAAGGTGGTCGCTTCGAGCGTGGTGGGGATGAGGCCGACGCTGAACTCGTCGCCGTCGATGGCGGCGACGGTGAGCGAGGTGCCGTCGATGGTGATGGAGCCCTTCTCGACCACGTACCTGGCGAGGCCTTCGGGGAGGCGGAAGGTGACTTCCTCCCACTCGGCGGCGGGGGTGCGCTTCACGATGTGGGCGACGCCGTCCACGTGGCCCTGCACGAGGTGCCCGCCGAGTCGAGTGGTGAGGGTGGCGGCGCGCTCGAGGTTGACGGGGTCGCCGGGTTCGAGCTTGCCGATGACCGAGCGGCGGTAGGTCTCCTCCATGACGTCGGCGGTGAAGACATCGCCTTCGACGCTCACGACGGTGAGGCAGACGCCGTTGACGCTGATGGAGTCGCCGAGGGCGGCGTCAGAGGTGACGACGGGCCCGCGGACGGCCAGGAACGCTTCACTGGCCTTGACGACTTCGCCGAGTTCTTCGACGATTCCGGTGAACACGGTTGGAACTCCCTACCTGCTGCGTACGATCTGCGGCGCGCAGGCGGGGGCAAGAGAATGGCTCGCAGGGGCCACCAGTGGCCTCCTGCGTTGCGTCTGCTCCCATCCGGACTTTAACCGTCGGTCCTGGATTCTCACCAGGTCAACCGTCCGCTGGATGCGGACGGGTCGCGGACTCGCAGGCCCTGGCCTGCTCACCGCCGGCTCGGAATTTCACCGACCCCGCTGACGCGCGTTTGCTACAAGGAATTGTGCCACGTGGATATTCCGCCGGGGTCCTCACTGTGACGCACCCTACTGACCGCAGGCGTGTTCAGCCGTCATTCGTCCAGAAGACGGGACGGCGGTTGGTGCGGCCGGGCGCGCGGCCCTCGGGGAAGGCCACGTAGTTCCCGGGGTGGGATTTGGCGACGCTCTTGAGGGTGGTGGCCTCGGCTACGGCCTCGTAGGCATCGGCGAAGCGGCGCACGGTGGAGAGGGCGACGCCGGTGGAGAGCGTGGGCAGGCGCGAGCGGGTGAGGCGCCGGGAGGTGCGGTCGGCGTGCTCGATGTAGCCGCGCTCGACATCGCGCGGTTCGCAGAGCTGGCGGACGCGGCGGGCGAAGTGGTCGTTGAGGAAGCCGGTCACCGCTTCGGCGTGCTCGGGCAGGCAGAGGATGGTGAAGTCGTCGCCGCCCACGTGGCCGAGGAAGACCGGCGCGGCCCCGGCGTCCCCGGCGGCCGCGTACACGCATTCGGCGAGGGCTCGGATGAACTCGTCGCCGCGCACGAACCCGTACACGTCGTTGACCGCTTTGAACTGGTCGATGTCGATGTAGCACAAGGCGAACGGGTCGCCGCGTTTGATCCAGGCCTGGAGTTCGCGGAGGATCCTGTCGTTGCCGGGCATGCCGGTGAGCGGGGAGGACTCGCGGACCTCGCGGTGGCGGCGGATCGCCGAGTCGATGCGGGCCGAGACTTCGGCGGGGTCGAAGGGCTTGGCGATGTAGTCGTCGGCCCCGGCTTTGAGGCCGGCGATCTTGTCGGCCGAGGAGGGCCCGGCGCCGAGGAGGATGAGCGGCAGGCTCGCGGTGGCCGGGTCGGCGCGGAGCTGGCGGGTGAGGGCGAGTCCGTCGATGAACGGCAGGTCGGCTTCGAGCAGGACGATGCCGGGGCGGCGGAGCGCGATCCCGGCGAGCGCCTGGTAGCCGTCGCGGGCGAGCGCGGTGTCGAAGCCGTCGGCCCTCAGTCTCGCGGCGAGGAATTCGGCGATCTCGGGGTCGTTGTCGGCGATGAGGACCAATTCGGGGGTGGCGGCTGGCATGTTCGCGTCATCCGGATGATCGCGCCGCGTCGGCGCGGGCGCGCAGGCGTCTGGCCGCATCGGCGGGGTCGGTCGCGCCGTAGACCGCGGTGCCGGCGACGAACGCGTCGGCTCCGGCCTCCGCGGCGGCGGCGATGGTGTCGTCGGCGATGCCGCCGTCGACCTCGATGCGCAGCTCCAGGTGTCCGGAGTCGGCGTGGCGGCGGGCGGTGCGGACCTTGTCGAGCAGCTCGGGCATGAACTTCTGGCCGCCGAAGCCGGCCTTGATCGTCATGATGAGCAGCGTGTCGAAGGCGGGGAGGACGTCGAGGTAGTCCTCTACCGGGGTGTCGCGGTCGATCGCGAGCCCGGCTTTGGAGCCTGCTGCGCGCAAGTCCTTCGCGAGCCGGACGGGGTCGTCGGCGGCCTCGGCGTGGAAGGTGACGTTGTAGGCGCCGAGTTCGGCGTAGCCGGTCGCCCAGCGTTCGGGGTCCTCGATCATGAGGTGGCAGTCGAGCGGGATGCCCGTGGCGGCCTTGAGGGACTTGACGACCGGCGGGCCGAGCGTCAGGTTGGGAACGAAGTGGTTGTCCATGACATCGACGTGGAGCCAGTCGACGGCCCCCTCGACCGCGTCGGCCGCCTCGGCGAGACGGGCGAAGTCCGCCGCCAGGAGACTCGGGGCGATGACGGTGTCGGCCTGCGCCGTTCGGAACTGTGCCACACGGACAGTGTAGGTCGCGGAACCGCGACGCAGGCCGGACACCGGGTGCCTGTTGTGATGTCAGATCAGCAGGGGACGTCCATGTCGGCTGCGGCGCCGGAGGCGACGAAGCCGAACAGCTCCTTGGTCTGGCCCGCCGCGACGGTGGCGTTCCAGCCGACGTCCTTGGCGGTGACGGTCTTGCCGGAGGTGGTCAGCTGGGTGTTCCAGCTGCTCGTGACCGCTTGGGAGCCGGGCCAGGTCCACGAGACCGTCCAGCCGTTCACGGCCTGGTCGGCGGTCATCGAGACCTTGCCCTGCCAGCCCGTGCCCCAGTCGCTGACGACGTCGATGTGGACGGTGCAGTCCGTCTCGCCGGGCCCGCCGGTGGTGGGGTTGTCGCTGGTCGGGCCGCCGGTCGGGCTGGTCACCGGGTCGGTCGGCTCGACCTGGCCGGGCCAGCCGCTGCCGGCGTTGTTGGCGAGCTGGTAGGCCAGGTCGGGGATGAACTGGCCCGCGGAGCCCGCGCAGCCGTCGGCCTCGCCGGGGAGCTTCACCCACAGGTAGGCGTCGATGCCGCTGACGCCGGTGGCGGTGGTCGGGAACTTGCCGATGGCGCGGCCGGGCGGGTCGCACCAGTCGTTCGGGTTCGGCGGGTTCAGCGGGCCGTTGCCGTTGCGGCTGGTGTCGATCACGGCGGTCTTGCCGGAGCCGACGATGCCGCGGATCTGGTTGGCGTAGGCGGTGGCCTCGTCGGTGGTGCGGTAGTTGGAGACGTTGAGGGAGAAGCCGTCGGCGTATTGGATGCCCGCTGCCTGGAGGCGCCTGCCGGCTTCGGCGGCGGTGAGCCAGGCCGAGTTCCCGGCGTCGAGGTAGACCTTCGCCTCCGGGGAGGCGGCGTTGAGTTTCTGGGCCGCGTAGCTGAGGGAGGCGTTGATCTGGGCGCGTTCGGTGGCGTTGTGGCAGTCCTGCGCGAGCACGTCGGGTTCGATCACGATGTACGCGGGCCCGTCGATCTCGTTCGCGATCTGGTCGATCCAGCCGCGGTAGGCGTTGTGGTCGGGGGCGCCGCCGCCGGAGTGGCCGCCGCAGTCGCGGTTGGGGATGCCGTAGACGACCATGATCGGGGCCGCGCCGTCCGCGGCCGCGCCGTCGACGACCGCGGCGACCTGCGCGGCGATCCCGCCGGTGGGGTTGTACTGGGTGAACCAGGTGCCCGCGGGGGTCTCGGCGATCCGGTCGCGGATCATGCCCGCCCGCCAGTCGTTCGGGTTCTGGTTGACCCACCGGGCCGCTCCCGTGTTCGGGTTCGTCCACAGTGCTTGGGCTTGGGCGCTGACGTCCTCCTGCGCGCCCGCATTGGGGCTGAGGAGGAAGCCCGCGCTGAGCGCGGCCGCCACCGCGGTTGCGGCTCCCGCGACGATCGCCGCGAGACGCTGTCGTCGTTTCATCTTGGTGCTCCTAGGGTCAGTCGTGCCGGTAACCCGGGGAAATATTCACCCCTGTCAATGGAATGGTAGCGCTTCCAAATCGACGGGTTTCGATGCCCCACCCGAAAAAAAGCGGCCCCCTCCTGCGACCGGTTCGCACCGTGACGCGGGAAGGGGCCAGCGAGCTGGAATGTTATCGGTTGCCGGTTTTGCGAAGCAGCGCAAGGAACATCGCGTCGGTGCCGTGGCGGTGCGGCCACAGCTGCACGAAGTCGCCGCGCTCCGAACCGGGCACGCGCTTGGTGAGCCAATCTGGACGGACGAGCTCCGCTCCCCCGGCCGCGAGCACCGACTCGACCACCTCGGACGTCTCTGCGCCGACCGGCGAGCAGGTCACGTACGCGACGATCCCGCCCGGCCGCGCCAGGCGCAGACCCGAGGCGAGGAGTTCGCGCTGCAGCGGCACCAGGTCGTCGATGTCGCTGCGCTGCTTGCGCCACCGTGCCTCCGGCCGGCGGCGCAGCGCGCCGAGGCCCGAGCACGGGGCGTCCACGAGCACCCGGTCGGCCGAACGGGCCTTCCCGTAGGTCCGGCCGTCGCCGGTGTGGACGGTGACGGGCAGGCCTCGCGAGGCCTTCGCCACCAGCTCCGCCCGGTGCGACTGGATCTCCACCGCATCGAGCGTCGCGTCCCTTTGCGCCGCAATGGCACCGAGCAGGCCGGTCTTACCGCCGGGACCGGCGCACAGGTCGACCCACGACCGGTCCGGCCCTTCGAGCGGGGCCTCCGCGAGCTGCACGGCGACCAGCTGGCTGCCCTCGTCCTGGACATGCGCGAGCCCGGTCGCGACGGCCCGCACCCGGCCCGGATCGCCGCTCGGCAGGTACACCGCGTACGGCGACCACTGGCCGTGCTCGCCCCCGCGAGTCTCGCGCGAGAGGTCGCCCTTGGTGATGCGACCGGGCTTGGCGCACAAGTGCACCGGCGGCGCGACGTTGTCCGCTGCCAGAGCGGGCGGCAGCTCGTCCGCGCCCAGCACCGCCTCGAACTCGGCCGAGATCCACTGCGGGTGCGCGTAGCGCAGCGAGAGGTCGTGGAGGCGGTCGCCGGTGGCGAGCTCCGCGGTCCACTCCTCGAGGTCCTTCGCGGCGACCTTGCGCAGCACGGCGTTCGCGAGTCCGGAGACGCGCGGCGAGACCGCGGCCTTGACGAGGCTGACGGTGGTGGCGACCGCCGCGTGCGCGGGGATGCGCATGTACAGGAGCTGGTAGGCGCCCAGGCAGAGGGCGTCCACGAGGTCCTGCTGGAGCTGGCGGATCTCGCGGCCGGAGGCGGCGGCGAGGATCGCTTCGAGGGTGCCCAGGCTGCGGAGCGTGCCGTAGGTGAGCTCGGTGGCGAGGGCGGCGTCGCGGCCGGTGTTGTCGGTCTCGGCGAGCATCCGCGGCAGCACGAGGTTGGCGTAGGCGTTGTCGGCGGTGACGGCGTTGATCGCGTCGAACGCGACGCGGCGCGGGTTCACCTTCGGGCGGTCGCGCTCATCGGCGGCGCGCGGGCCGGAACGGCTGCTGCGTCGGCGGTTGCTGTTGTCGCTCATACGAATACCGGGCTCTCGGTCTGGAGGCCGCGGCCCCATGCGGCGGCGTCCATGGGCTTCTTCCCGGCTGGCTGGACCTGGTCGAGGAGGACCGGGTCGGTGGCGGTGCCGACATGGACGGACTTCTTGGCGAGGGCGATCTGGCCGGGGGCGAGGCGCGGACCCTCGGGGTCGGGGCGGACGGGGCCGAGGCGCAGGCGCTGGCCTTCGAACTCGGTCCAGGCCCCGGGGGCGGGGGTGACGGCGCGGATGCGGCGGTCGACGGCGAAGGCGGGGTCGGTCCAGCGGACGCGGGCGTCTTCGACGGTGATCTTGGGGGCGTAGGAGACGCCGTCCTCGGGCTGCGGTTCACCGACGATGACGCCGGCTTCGAGGGCGTTGACGACGTCGACGGTGAGGCGGGCGCCGGCGACGGCGAGACGGCCGAGGAGGTCGCCGGAGGTGTCGGTGGCGTCGATCGGCTCGGTGAGGCGGCCGTAGACGGGGCCGGTGTCGAGTCCGGCTTCGAGCTGGAAGACGCAGGCGCCGGTCATCTCGTCGCCGTTGAGCACGGCGTGCTGCACGGGGGCGGCGCCGCGCCATGCGGGCAGGAGCGAGAAGTGCAGGTTGATCCAGCCGAGGCGCGGGATCTCCAGGGCTGCGGGCGGCACGAGCGCGCCGTAGGCGACGACCGGCACGATGTCGGCGTCGAGTTCGCGCAGGCGGTCGAGGAACTCGGGTTCGCGCGGTTTCGCGGGCGTGAGTACTTCGACGCCGTGCTCGTCGGCCCAGGCGGCGACGGGCGAGCGGGAGACCTTGCGGCCGCGCCCGGTGCGCGCGTCGGGGCGGGTCAGCACCGCCACCACTTCGTGGTCGGACGCGTGGAGGGCCTCGAGGGTCGGCAGTGCGACCTCCGGGGTCCCGGCGAAGACGATCCTCATCGCTTGAAGAACACACCCTTGGAGTCGTGGGGGGTGACTTTGACTTTGACGTCTTCGTTGTACCAGTCCTGGGACTGGATCTCGGCCATCGCGGCCTTGCGGCGGTCGGAGTCGAGGCGGTCGATGAAGATGATGCCGTCGAGGTGGTCGGTCTCGTGCTGGAGGCAGCGGGCCATGAGGCCGGTGCCGACGATCTGGAGGGGGTCGCCGTATTCGTTGAAGCCCTTGGCGACGACGTTCTGACGGCGGACGGTGTCGAAGTAGAGCCCGGGGAGGGAGAGGCAGCCTTCGGGGCCGTCCTGCTCCTCTTCGTCGGGGAATTCGAGCACGGGGTTGACGATGTGGCCGATGACGTCGTCGACGTCGAAGGAGAACACTCGTTTGCTGACGCCCAGCTGGGGTGCGGCGAGCCCGGCGCCGCCTTCGTCGCGCATGGTGTCGAGCAGGTCCTTCACGAGGCCCCGCAGTTCCTTGTCATAGGTGTCGACTTCCTCGGCGGCGGTGCGCAGGACCGGGTCGCCGAAGATGCGGATGGGCTGAATCGACAATGTGCTGACCTTCCGATGCGTGTACTGGCCGTCTACCAGTGTCCCACCCGCCGGGCGCATTCCGTGAGGGGTCGGCGGCGGGTGTGGTGCGGGTCGGGGCCGCCGCTCCCGGAGGCGGCCCGCGGCGGGGCGCGTCGCGACGGCCCGCTCGGTGGTCAGCATGAGCGCGGCGACGAGGCAGGCGGTGATGCACAGGAGCAGCACGACCAGGGGGAAGGGCACTTCGACGCTGAGGAGTCCCATGGTTCAGGCTTTCTTGTCGGGCATCGGCGCCCTGGCGAGCGCGAGCCAGGCGATGAGGACGAAGGCGACGGTGAGGACGGCGTCGAGGGGGGCGAGCGGCACGCCGTCAGCGGGGAATTCGAAGAAGACGAGGTCCCCGTCGCCGCTGGGCGCCTCGGATGCGGCGATCTGGAGCGGGATCTGCCGCAGCAGCAGCATGGCGATCAGGACGCCCGCGAGCGTTCCTTTGACGAGGTCGCGGTCGAAGCGGACGATGATCGCGCCGGCCGCCGCTCCGGCGGTCACGTAGACCGCGGCCCGGGTGAGGGCGTCGATGGGGGCGGCTCCGTAGAACCCGTCGTAGGCGCTGCTGTCCGTCAGTTCGGCGACGATCACGATCAACTGCGTGAACGCGAATCCCGCGGCGATCAGGAGGGCGCTGAACAGGGCGTAGGCGGTGCCGAACTCGCGGCGGGTCATTCCGGCGCCGATGGCGGACGGGTAGGCCTTGACGAAATTGACCCAGCTGATGGCGAGCAGCAGCAGCGGCAGGAAGCCGACCAGGTAATTGCCGTAGTCGGCGTCGAACCCGGTGAGGACTCTGAAAACGCCCTGGACGGCCTGGAGGAGCGCGTATGCGGCCGCGGCCCACAGGCCGAAGGTCTTGGCGGTGTCGGTGGAGAGCCGTATCGCCAGGCGGTATTTGCGTTGGGCGAGAAGGGTGTTCATGGTCAGGCCTTTGCTCGGATCGGGACCGATCGCAGCGCGGCGGCGTTCGCGGCGATCAGGACTGCGGTCAGGGCGAGTGCGGCGGCCGCCCAGACGGCCGTGGGCCCGCCGGGTTCGAACCACGCGTCGTTGAATTCGAGGTAGAGGATGGCGGCGTAGAGCGCGCCGGCGCCGAAGAGGACGGCGGCGGTGAACCGGTTGTCCCCGCCGAAGCGGGTGGCGAGGGCGGCGATGAGGGTGCCCGCGAAGAAGTAGATCGGCGTGATCGCGAGATATCGGGCGCCCGAGCCGAGCGCTTCGCCGAGGCTGGTCGGCGGTTCGGCGGCGAGCGCGAGCAGGGCGTGCTCAGCGGCGAACCCGGCCGTGAGGTAGGCCGCGAGTCCGACGGTGGCCAGGGTTCCGAAGACGGCGTAGGCGACGGTGATCTCGCGGCGGGTGCAGCCGCGTGAGATCCACACCGGCAGGTTCGCGTAGAGCATCATTCCGGCGGTGCCCGCGGCGAACCACTGGAGCACGGCCGCGGTGACGGACCAGAGCCCGAGCTCGAAGACCTCGGCGAACACTGCGGAGAGGGCGGGGACGAGGACGATGCCGGAGATGAGCCACCAGCGGAGCCAGGAGACGGCACCAGTGAAGAGGCGGCGGCCGAAGCGGTAGCGGCGGTTCGCGAGTGCGGCGTTCATGGTCATGCCTTCTTGCTGTGCAGCGGGATGTCGATGAGGATGCGGCGGGAGGCGATCGCGAGGCCCGCCGCGACGACGGCGATGCCCGTCAGGACGAGGCCGCGTCCCCAGTCGTCGATGAACCTGCCGAGCACGCCCGCCCAGGACGGGCCGAAGGGCTCGGTGTCGTAGACGGCGTTGTCGAGGCTGAAGACGACCACGAGGACCGGGAACAGCAGCAGCCAGCCGCTGCTCTGCCAGCGGTAGGCGGCGGCGCCGATGAGGGCACCGGCGGCGAAGTACGCGAGGTACAGGAGCGGATAGACCGCGGCGAAGGCGGCCGTCTCGCCCCATGTGCCGATCGCGGTGGTCGCGTTGTCTGCCTGGATGCCCTGGGTCCAGTCCATGGCGCCGTAGTAGACGCGTTCGATGAGGAGCCCGGCGAAGACGAGCACGCCCAGCGCGGCCGACCACAGGAGACCGAAGACGCCCATGGCGACGCTGAGTTCGCGGCGGGTCATGCCGGTGGCGATCATGTTGGGCACCAGCACGTAGAGGAAGCCCCCGGCGACGAACGCGGTGAACCACTTGGCGATGTTCGCGGTGTAGAACCAGGTCGAGAGGTCGATCTCGTTGTACTGCGAGAGCGAGAGCGGTCCGAGGAAGGCGATGGCGACTGCGGCGATGATCCAGTACTTGAAGTAGTTGAGGGCCGCCTGGGCGATCCCGAGGCCGAGGGTGAAGCGGCGGTTGGGAAGGGTGAGGTTCTGCAGGGCGAGCATCGTCAGGCTCCGTTCCGGCTCGGCTCGGTGAGGTGGATGAAGAGGTCCTGGAGGCCGACCGGTCCGATCTCGAGTCCGGCAGCGGCGGCGCGCTCGCGGGTGCCGGGGCCGAAGGCCGCGACGGTGACGCTCTTGGTGCCGCCGAGCTGCTGCTCGGCGAGGACTTCGAGTCCGGCGGCGACGTCGTCGACGGCGGCGGCCGGACCGGTGAGGGTGGCGCCCAGGTCCTGGAGGACCTCGAGCTCCTCGTGGCGGAGGATGCGTCCCTTGTCGACGATGATGACCTCTTCGAGGTAGTTGGCGACCTCGTCGATGAGGTGGGTGGAGAGGATGACGGTGTGGGGCCGGTCCATGTACTCGGCGAGGAGCTCCTTGTAGAACGCGTCCCGGGTGGGGGCGTCCATGCCGAGGTGGACTTCGTCGAACATGGTGAGCTCGGCGCGGGCGGCGAGGCCGCAGATCGCGGCGAGGATGGAGCGCTTGCCGCGGGAGAGCTCGCGGACCTTCTTCTTGAGCGGCAGCTCGAAGCGCTCGGCGAGCTTGAGGGCGTAGGCGGTGTCGAAGCCGGGCCGGATCTGGCCGGTCTCGATGGCGGCCTTGACGGTGTCGGAGTCGTCGAAGTCGCCGCCTTCGCGGATGAGGGCGACGCGCGAGACGATCCCGGCGTTCTCCCACACGGGTTCGCCGCCCACGAGGATCTCGCCGCTGGTGGGTTTGCGGAAGGCGGCGAGGAGGCTCAGGAGGCTGGTCTTGCCGGCGCCGTTGCGGCCGAGCAGGCCGTAGATCTTCCCGGCCTCGAGGTCGAGGTTCACGTCGGCGAGGGCGTCGCCGTCGCGGTACTTGAGGGTGACGTCGCGGAGGGTGGCGGAGAAGCTCATTTGCGGGCGCCTTCCTGTGCTTCGAGGTAGTCGATGATGTCGGTGAGGGTGATGCCCGCCTGGCGGGCCTCTTGGACGAGGGGGGCGAGCACGCGTTCGAAGAACCGCTCGCGGAAGTCGGCGGCGAGCCGCTCGCGGGCGTCCTCGGCGACGAACATGCCGACGCCGCGCTGCTTGTAGAGGACGCCTTCGTCGACCAGCTCCCGGAACGCCTTCTGCGCGGTGGCCGGGTTGATCTGGTAGAAGGCGGCGTACTGGTTGGTCGACATGACCTTGCCTCCCGGTTCGAGCGAGCCGTTCATGATCTCGGCCTTGATCTGATCGGCGATCTGCCGATAGATCGGTGTGCCGTCATCGAACATCTCGCCTCCTTCGGTCTAGTGCGAATGGTTGGTCGGTTCAGAGGTTCATTACTTGACTAATGAACCATAGCACGTCGATGCCGAAGCGTGTCAACCCGAGCAGGCGCGCACCGGCCCGGGCCCGGCCTCGCGGGAATGGCGGGTTCGGTGAAAGATGTTGTGGCGCTTGTGGTTTGGTGGCAGTGAGAGTTACGACATTCGGGTCACCGAGGGGCCGCGGTTGTCGATGGAGAGAGCGGTGGAGCGACGCTGGGCTCTTCTATCGATACGACCTGGCTTGCAGCTCGAACATCTCCGCGTAATGACCGTTGGCGGCCATGAGTTCCTCATGGCTGCCCGCTTCGGCGATGCCGCCGTCTTCGACCACGACGATGAGATCGGCCATGCGGACGGTCGAGAAGCGGTGCGATACCAGCACGGTGATGCCACCGGTGTTCGCGGCCGTCGTGGCCGACGCGGCCGCGAAGCGTTCGAACAGGGCCGATTCCGATTCGGGATCGATGGCCGCAGTAGGCTCGTCCAGCAGCAGGAGAACGGGATCGTTCCGCATGAACGACCGTGCCAGAGCCACTCGTTGCCATTGCCCCCCTGAGAGTTCCACCCCTCCGGAGAACCTCGACCCGATCTGGGTGTCGAGTCCGGACGGCAGGTGCTCGACCACGCCCTCGGCGTCCGCCCTGACGACCGCGTGTTCGATCGCCGCTCTGTCGTCCAGCCGGGGGAGGTCACCGATGCCGATCGCCTCCTTGGTCTCGAACTCGAACTTGACGAAGTCCTGGAATCCCGCCGACATGGCCCGGCGCCAGCTCTCGGGGTCGATCTGCCGCAGGTCCTGCCCGTCCACCTCGATGGTTCCCCGGCTCGGATCATAAAACCGCGCGAGCAGTTTTACCAAAGTGGACTTTCCGGCGCCGTTGTCGCCGACGAATGCCACCGTGCTTCCGGCGGGAAGGAAGAGGTCGACGGATTCAAGGCTGGCCCGCTGCGCTCCTGGATAGGAGAACGTGACGTCGCTGAATCTGATGCCGGTCTCCAGGCGAGCGGGCGCCGGAGACAGCTCACCGGTCGGAGCGTGCGACCGCGCGTAGTCCCTCAGCCAGCGGAAGTTGGCGACGGTTCCGAGTGCCCACGTCAGCTCGTTGGACGAGTTCGACAGCTCGGCTGCCGCTCGATCGACCTGGGGCACCAGCAATACGACCATGACGATCTCGCTCGGGCCGACGGTTCCCTGCGTTGACAGCCAGACGACGAACCCGATGGCGCCGCCGTAGCCGAGCGCCGAGACGATTCTTCCGATCACGTCGATGCCGGCTGCGCGCTTCGCCGCCGCCCATCGCGGTTCGTCGCGCTGCGAGTGGAGCAGCGCGAGCCGCTCGGTGATGAAGTCGCCGAGCCTGAAGGTTCGGACTTCGAGTCCGTGGCGAGGTGATTTGGCGATTTCGGTGAGCATGTCGATCATGCGGTGTCGATCGGCGGTCGCCTCCATGGCCCGCAACCGGAGCCGCCCCGCTCTGCCCGCGCACAATACGCGCACGGTCCCCAGCAGGGGCAGCAGGATGAACAGCGGATGCACGACTACGAGCAGCGCCAGGACCGTGACGGATCCGGCCGCAACAGCGAGGGCGCTCGCGAGGGTCGTCGCACCGTACTTGAGGTATCGGGACTCCTCCCGGATCACTGCCAACCGGTCCGCGACATCGGGGCGTTCATGATGTTCCAGACCGGGGATGCCGGTGGTGATGGCGAGGAGTTCCCGGTTCAAGCTGCCCTCGACGCGGTCTTCCATCGCCGACTGCACCGCGCTGGAGAGGATGCGGCACCCGAAATAGGCGATGATGGCGCCCGCCAGGACAACCATTCCCCGCAGCACACCGTCCCCGGCGGCGATGCCGTCGACCACGAGACCGAGTCCGTAGGTCTGCAGCGGCACGGCGACGGCGATGATGATCGCCGCGGAGAACTCGGCGGCGGCCAGCAACGGCGCCGACCTGATGACCAGACCGAACAGTGTCAGGCCCGAACGGAATGTCTCACGCATGCTCGGCTCCTTGCGCATACCGCTCCGCCTGGCGGCGGAACATGGTCGCATAGCGCCCCTCGGATTTGAGCAGTTCCTCGTGCGTGCCGGCCTCAGCGATACGGCCGTCCTCCAGCACGCAGATGCGGTCCGCGCCTCTGACCACTGAGAAGCGGTGGGAAATGATCATCGATGTCGCACCGGCGGTCAACTCCAGGTAGCGGTCGACCATGTCGGCTTCTCCCCTGACGTCCAATGCGGCCGCGGGTTCGTCCAGCACCAGCACACTTGCGCCATTGCGAAGCGAGTAGAGCGCGCGCGCGAGCGCGACCCGCTGCCATTCACCCCCGGAAAGGTCGACGCCGCCTTCGAGCGTCTTCGCGAGCACCGTCTCGGCGCCGTGCGGGAGTGTTCCGATCAACTTCGCGATCCCGGCCAGCTTCGTAGCTTCCCGCAGCTGCTGATCCGGGTCGTGCACGCCGGCCCGGGAGTTGAAGACGATGTTCTCGGTCATGCTGAACGGCAGCCGGATGAAGTCCTGGGGAATCGGCGCGATTCGGTCCTGCCACGCGTGGATTCCCGGCTCTCCCAGTTCCGACAAGTCAACGCCTTGAATGAGAATCCTTCCCTTGATCGGCCGGTACATGCCGGCCATCAGCTTCACCAAGGTCGACTTGCCGGCACCATTGACCCCCACGAGCGCCAATGCCTCCCCCGAGTGGAGGGACAGGTCGAGGTCGCGCAAGATGTAGTCCGCGGAAGCGCCCGACTCCGGGTACTTGAACCACACACCGTCGAAGCGCACCAACGGTTCTGACTCATCAGCGGGCTCGGTCCGGGTGGCGGTTCCCATGAGTCTCGGGCCGTTGGCCTTCGCAACGAGCCCCGGGAGGGACTCCACAGCGTCCAGCGCTTCGAGCCCTCGTCGCAGACGCGAAGCCGAGTGCCCGTCAACGGACATCCCGAGACTGAGCATCGCGACCAGGGCTGTGGTGGCGACGGTCAACGAGAGCTCACCGCTCGCGGCCTGCCGACCGATCACCACCGCGATCCCGGCCATGACGGCCAGGTGAATCCCGTAGATCAAGAGCGTCGGGAACACCGCCTTGCGCCGCTCCTCCCAGAGCGGAGTCATAGCGTCCGTCCACACACGGAGGTATCGGTCCACGAACCAGCTCGAAAGGCCGAACACCCGGACCTCCTTGGCCGCCGCGCCCATGGGAAGGTCGAACAGGTACGCGTACCGCCGCTGTTCTTCGGTCAAGTCGTCCAGTTGATCGGATTCAGCTCGCAGCAGCCTCGCCGAATACCACTCCAGCAGGAAGTTCGAGGCGAGCAGGATGACCGCCGCGACCCAGGAGAAACTCACAGCGAGCACCGCCGCGGAACCCACCGCCGTCAACCGGGCGTTGACGAGACCGCCCATCGACTCGATGCCGGTGCTCACCCCGAAACTACCGATCCCCTGCGCACGGCTCACACGGTCCTGCACCTCACGGCTTTCCAGATGGCTGATGTGCGTGGAGTCGAGCAGCGGCCCGACGATGCGGGCGTGCGTGGCCTGTTCAAGGTCGTAGATCGTGCGGAGCGTCACGAGGTCCTGGAGCACCGGTTGCACCGAGGTCAAGGCGAAAACGGCGACGAGCGCCGCACTCAGCCAGGCGAACGTGCTCAACGAAGCCGAGCCGACACCGGGCACGGCGCCGACGACTTGCCCGATCAGAAAAGTCAGAGCGACGGCGAGGACTGCCGAGAACAATGACGACGCCAGGAGCAGGATGATGCCCTTGCCCTGTGAAGCAGTGAATCTGATGAGCGCGATCATCAACTGTCCCTTGGCGTCGTCATACTGAAAAGTGCTGGAGTGAAGCTGTGCGTCCCCTCATCGATTACTGAGCTGTTGCGCGCAGATCAGATGACGGATTGAGTGACGGATTTGAGCCAGAAGGCCTTCATGCGCTCGACTGCACGGGGGTGGTCTTGCGGACGGTGCCCGGTTCCTTCCAGAACGAGGTGGGCCGCGCCCTCGTTTGCAAGCACGGCGGCGATCTCCCCGTACATGGGCGCACCGGCCCCGGTGACGACCAAGGTCGGGATGCGTGAGGGAACGGTCAGATCAACATCGAATTCCCAGGGTGGAACGATCGCGCGCAAGAGCGTTCCCTTGGCCTCCAACTCATCGGCGGCGCCCTTGGGGGCTACGCCCATGGCGTTGAGGAACCTCTCGGCGAAAGCCCGGCCGCTCAACGTCGCGTCCTCACAGAGTTCGAAGACAGGGGTCATGGCGGCGATGTGCGCCTCAACCGCAGTTCGGCCGCGCGCCAGTGCCAATGTCGCTGGTTCGAACAGCACCAAGCTGCGGACAAGATCCGGATGGCGTTCGGCGAGCAAGAAGGCGGCGATCGCTCCGTAGGAGTGTGCGACCACGTGACCCGGCTCGGACATGAGGGCCCCTACCGCCGCTGCGGTTAGGTGCGGGTCGTTGGACTTGGCGATGGATCCGACAAAGTGGAAATCCGCACACTCCATGTCAGCGGCCTGCAGCGGCCATGCTTCGTGACCGGAGCGGCCCGCGCCGTGAATGAAGAATGCTGTCATTCGCGGTACCGTAGGCCGCTCTCAGGCCGAACGTCAAACACGTTTCCGTTCGGCAGGCCACATCGAGCCGTGCCCACTCAGGACTGGTTTGCTCCACGCCGCTTTGCTACCGCTGAGGAAGTGGACAGAGACTGACCGCGGACATTCCACTGAGACGCAACGGTGGGGCCAGCCCATAACTGTCAACCGGGCATTTCGCCTGAGAACCTACACGCGTCGGCCCGCGCTCGTTGAAAGGTGTTGCGGTGCTTGAGTTCTCCGTGCCGTTGCGAGCTACGGCATATGCGGGGCGGACCCGCCGCGGTTCTCGATGGGGAGGGACGCGAGGCGGGCGCGGAGGGTCTGGGCCTCGCGGTCGCGTCCGGCCGCGGCGGCCCGGGCGTAGGCGGTGAATCCGCGGGTCCAGGTGCGGCCGTCGCGTTCGGCGAAGGCGGCGGCGCGGTCGCCGCACGCGCGGGCGGCGGCCGCGTCGCCGAGGCCGTGGTGGGCGAGGCCCAGGTATCCGAGGGAGACCGCCTGCTCGAACGCGTCGCCGCGCCGCTCGGCGGCCGCGAGCGCGGCTGTCTGGACCGACAGCAGCTCGTCGGGGCGGTCGAGCGAGCGTTCGGCGAGGACCCAGCCGAGCTCCCAGATCCGCAGGTCCGCCGCGAATCCGGCTTCGACGCGCAGGAGCCCGTGGAGGACCGCGCGCTCGGCCGAGAACCAGGTGGGGGCGTCCACGACGAGTTCGACGAAGACGCCCGGGGCCGGTGCGCCGGGGTGCACATGACTCTGGTCGAAGCGGTGGGTCGCGCGCCGTTCGGCCCGGTGGGCGGCGAACAGGTAGTGCTCGAGCATCCGCAGCGCGGCGGCGCGGCGCTCCACGTCGAGCACTTCGTCCGCGAAGCACTCGGCGGCGTACTCGCGCATGAGGCCGTGCACGCCGTAGCGGCCGCCGGGGTAGCGGTCGACCAGGTTGATCTCGGCGAGTGCGGCCAGAGCGGCGCGGGCCTCGGCGAGCGGGGCGCCCATGAGGCTGGCGAGGGCCGCGGGCGTGAGCGAGGGGCCGGGGTGGAGGCCGAAGAGGCAGAACGCGAGGGCGTCCCGCTCCCCCAGCAGCTGGTAGGAGCTGTCGAAGACCGCGCGCGGGTCGGAGGCGTGGTCGGTGGAGACGAGCACGTTGAGGAGGTTGCCGGTGCTCGCGAGCCGGTCGGCGAGCGAATTCAGGGTGAGCGCGGGATCGGCGGCGGACCAGGAGCCGACCAGGGTGAGCGCCAGCGGGAGCCGCCCGCAGGCGGCGGCGATGCGGTTGACGGCGGACCTGTCGTCGGCGGCGCGCTCGGGGCCGATCCGCCGCGCCAGGAGCGCCTGGGAGTCGGCTTCGGACAGCAGGCCGAGGTGCACGACCTCGGCGCCTTCGCTCATGTCTAGGCCGGTGAGGCGGTCGCGGCTGGTGACGATGGTGAACGAGCCGGGCGCGGTGGTCAGGAGCGGGCGCACGTGCGCGGCGTCGCGGGCGTTGTCGAGCACGATGAGGACGCGCCGCTGGGCGAGGATCGTGCGGTAGAGCCCGGCGCGTTCGTCGAGCCCGGCCGGGAGGCGTTCAGCGGGGACGCCGAGCGCGGCGAGCGCCTCGCCGAGCACGTCTTCGGGGCGGGCGACCGGCGCGGAGGGGTCGAAGCCGCGCAGGTTGAAGAACAGCTGCCCGTCGGGGAAGCGGTGGGCGACGCGGTGGGCCCAGGAGACGGCGAGGGCGGTCTTGCCGACGCCGCCCATGCCGGTGACGGCCGCGAGCCCGGCCTCGGACCCGGCGTCCATGAGGAACTTGTCGAGGGCCCGGATCTCGCTCTCGCGTCCGGTGAAGCGGCGCGTGGTGCGCGGCAGCATCGCCGGGACTGCGGGGGCCGCGACTGGTTCGGCTTGGGCCGCAACGGGTTCGGCGGGCTGGTCGCGCAGGATCGCCGTGTGGAGGTCGACGAGTTCGCGGTTGGGGTCGGCGCCGAGGGCGTCGGCGAGCCGTTCCTTCAAGGCGGCGAAGGCGTCGAGGGCCTCGGCGGTGCGGCCGCAGGCGTGGAGGGCCCGCATGAGGAGGCCGACGAGGCGCTGGCGGGAGTCGTGGACGGCGAGGACCTGCCGCAGTTCTTCGACGGCGGCCGGTGCGCGGCCGGATTCGATGTCGGCGTCGATGCGCTGCTCGAGGAGGGTGAGCCGGTATTCGTCGAGGCGGCGGCCGATCGCCCCGGCGGCCCGCCCGGGGAGGTCGGCGAGCGCGGGGCCGCGCCATTCGGCGAGGGCCTCGCGCAGGACCGCGGCGGCCCCGTCGTGCTCGCCTTCGCGGCGGAGCGTGCGGGCCCGGGATTCCTTCGCCTTGCAGCGCAACGTGTCGAGTTCGGTCGCTGCGATGCGGAATCGGTACGCGCGGCCGACGGTCTCGATGCGGTCGCGGGCCATGCCGAGCTGGCGGCGCAGGACGCCGATGGTGTTCTGGATCTGGGCTTCGGGGTCGAGCGGGAGGTCGTCGCCGTAGACGCCGGACACGAGACTGCTCATGGGGATCACGCGTCCGGCGTCGTCGAGCAGCAGCGCGAGGATCGTGGTGGCGTTGCCTCGGGGGAATGACACGGGACGGCCGTCGACGCGGACTTCGAGGGGTCCGAGCAGGCGCACGTCGAGGGTCATGGCGTCGTCGCTTTCAGCACCGCGGGTCGAGGGAGGTCCATTGTCCCACAAGGTGCGGCGCTGTTGCCGTCGTGAGGCATGGCGATTCGAGGGCGGATCCGTGGCGGCCGGGGCGAGGATGCGGGGGTCGAAAATGCGGGGGTCGAAAATGCACAGTCGCAACACAGAACGAGCCGAGGAGGTCCCAATGGACCGGATCGCCATCCCTGAGGACTACGAGGACCGTCTGCGGGCGGCGCATACCGCGGCCGCCCGGCTGCCCGAGGGGCCGGTGCGCGACAGCGCGCTGCGGGCCTTGGAAGGGGCGCCGACGCGCGAGCGGTTCGATGACGCGGCGCAGGCCGCGGCCACCGCGGGGAGGCTGGCCGCGCAGTTGACGAGCGCCGGGTTCGACGGCACCGACGCGGGCCGGGTGGTCTGGCTTCGACTCGACTACACCGGTCGGCTCGGCTCGCTCGCGTTGAGCCCCACCGTGGACCGGATGAGCGGCCGAGCGGTGGCCAAGGCGGTGCAGACCGCGTGGGACGCCGCCGAAGCGGCCCGTGCCGAGCACGTGATGCGCACCGAGCGCGAAGGCGCGGACCTGCTCGCACGCTGCCGGCCCGACGTGCGCTCGGCCGATCTGCGGGAGTGGATCGAACGCTCGCCGGAGCGGTTCACCAGCGAGGCCACCGACGACGACCTGTGCGAGGCGGAGGTGACCTTCGCGGGCAGGCTGACCGCGTTCAGGTTCCTGGTCCCCAATGCCACGATCGACACCGACCACGAGGAGCTCTCCGCGGCGGTCTCGGCGGCGATCGGGTTGGCACAACGGCGCGCGTCCGACCGCCTCGCCGCGCTGTTCCAGGCCACGGCGCGCTAGGGCGCAAAAGCGAGTCGGCCCGCCGTCCAAGGCGGCGGCCGACTCGCCGGGCGTCAGTTCATGCGGTCGGATCTTCTCTGCCGCCGCGGGCCAGTGCGCGGGGAGACGGCCCGACATCCATAAGGGACACCGGGCCGGTTCTCCCGCGGTTCAGGACTTGCCGGGCTCGGGCAGGTCGAAGCCGGGGAAGGTGATGGGCGGCAGCTCGTCCACCGGCGGGAGCAGCGGCAGTTCGGGCTCCTTCGGCTGCTCCTCTTGGTAGTCGACATAGGGGTTGCCTTCATCGGTGCCGATCCCCCACACGTCGTCCTCCGGATCCTCGGTCAGGAACGACTCGCGCTCGTACTCCTCGTCGGGGTTCACGGGCCCGCGCGCGGGCGCGCCCACCAGTCCCCCGCCGAAGCCGGGCCTGCTGCCGGGCGCGGCAGTGCCGGCGGCACTGCCGCCGCCCGGTGTGGCGACAAGACCGGCGGAACCGCCTCCCGGGCCGCCAGTCGGCACCTCCGGCGATCCAAGCCCGCCGCCGAGGCCGCCGCCACCGCCGGAAGCGAGGCCCCCGGAGGGCACTTCAGGATCTTCGAGTTCGCTCGGCTTCCAAGGGCTGCCCAGGTCAGGAGTACCGGGCGTGATCGGATCGGTCGAGAAGTCCGGGACCTCGGGCTGCCCGGGCGGCTCGAACCCGGGCACCTCGGGCTGCTCCGGCTGGGGCCGCTCACCTTCGGGCTGCGGGACCTCGTTGCTCGGGTCCTCGGGCTGCTGCGGCTGGGCCTGGTCCTGCTCCTGCTTGTCCTCGTCCTCTTTGTCCTTCTCGGCCTCGTCTTTGCCCTGGTCGTCCTTGTCCTTCTCCTCGACGTCCTTTTCCTGGTCCTTTTCGTCCTGGCCCGTCTTCTTGTCAGCGTCCTTGTCGGCCTCGGCATCCGCCCGCTGATCGACCTTCTCGAGGTTCCCCTCGCGGTCCTCGTCGTCAACGGGCAGGCAGTCGGTCGCGCCGGGGCCCTTGTCCTCCAAGGGCTGCAGCTCCCCGGCGGCCGAGGTGAGCGCGGTCCCCGTCGCCACGTCGGTCGCGGTGAGCACGGCCAGGCCGGTCGTGAGCTGCATCGTGCCCTCGTCGGCGCGCGCCTGGAACACGGCCTGCAGCACCGGCCCGAAAGGCCCGGCGGCCGCGATCGCCGCCCAGTGGACGGGCCCCAGCTCGACCTTCGGCGCGGGCTGCACGACGAACCCCGCGCCCTTGTAGGCCGCATCAGTGGCCTTCAACTGGTCCACCTGCGAGACCATCGCCGAGCCGCCGGTGTGCAGCACCTCAGCGGCGCCGCCGACCTTCGAGACGACCTCGTCCACATGCGCGTCCACGATAGACACGTCATCGTTGAACGCGGCGTTCGCCTGGTCCTGCCAGCCGTCGTTGATCGCGGTGACCTTCGTGCCGTACTCGGTCCCGTGGTCGCTCAGATCGGTACCGGCGGCGCTCATCTCCGCAGCGCAGTCGACGAACGCGGTGGGATCGGCGGCCAGCGCCTCCTCATATGCGGGCATGGCTCCTCCTAGGACTCGCGGCGGGCGGGAATGCGGCGTTCGAGGGCGCGGAACCTGCCGCGCACCTCCTTGTCGCAGGCTTCGAGCTCGTCGGCGCTGGTGGCCACCTGCGCGCCCTGCCAGTCGACGCGGCGTTCGACGCCTGCGGTGACCGCGTCGAACCTGCCGTGCCACTGGACGCCGGCCTCGCCGGTGACGAAGCCGCCGTTGCTCGACGCGGCGGTCTGCGCGGGCGCCTGCACCCGGTCGGAGGCCAGCTTGGCCTTCGGCGCGAGCGCTTGCAGGTCGCCGCCGCCGCCGCGCACCTGCTCGACTTCCATGTAGACCTCGTCCACGCTGCTCCTCCTTCGGTTCGGGCTTCCCTGCAATGTGCCTCCCGCCGCCACGGACCCGTCCCATTGCGGCTAGAGCGAAGTCATGGCGATTCCGGGGCGCGCCGGTCTTGCATGGGACGCAGCGAATCAGGGAGGTGCAACGGCATGAGCGACGGCGGTTTGATCGAGGGCTCGGCCCCCGGCGAAGGCTCGGGGTCCGAGTTCGTGACGGTCTTCGAGGCAGGTTCGGCGGCGGAGTCGGCGGACACGGGGATCGGCTACGAGGAGGCGGGCCTCGAATACGACTCCGCGCCCTACGACGGGGCGACGTACACGGAGATGGAGTCGGCGGCCGCGAGTTCCACGATCGCCTTCGGCGACACGTCCGGCCTCGAGACCGCGGGGGCCGAGCGCGCCGGCTGCGCGGCGGGGTCCTGCCCGCACCCGGTGGCGCATCCGGCCGAGACCGATTGGGAGCAGCTGGCTTCGGCCGTCCCGGTCGAGGGCCAGCTGGGCCGGTTCAAGCCGTTCTGCGAGGGCATGTCGTACCCGACCGAGGACGACTTCCGGGCGGCGGTGAGCGCGGTGCGGCCCATCGACCCCGACGCGTTCTCGCTGCAGCGCCTGCGCACCGGCTGGAACGACGAGGTCGCGGCCGTCATCGGCGATTGGCCCGCGCTGATCAAGACGAAGCTGACGGCGCTGTCGACCGGTTGGGCCGGAGCGGATTTCGACGCGTTCGCCGACCAGACCGACCAGGTCCGCGCCCTGCTGGAGGGCATCCTCGACGACGTGGAGGCGGCCGCGCAGGAGCTCAAGCACCGCGAGGAGGCGATCTATACGCTCCAGGGCGGCGACTCCGGCGAGATCCCGTACCCCGCGCCGCTGGTCGGCGCGGAGGGCGAATGGACGAACCTGGTCGCGATCCATGTGCGGCCCGCGTGGTGGCACGGCGACTGCATCCAGATGACCTGCGAGGAGGCCGAGAGGGCGCTCGAGCTGGGCGGGGCCGATCCGGCGCTGGCGGCTGAGGTGCGTTCGTTCATTGAGCAGAAGGCCGGTGAGGCGGCTTCCACTGTGGTTGGTGCGGTCGTCTCCGAGTCGCGGGTGGCGGCGGGCGAGGAGGCGAAGTCGAGCTTCGGTTCGCGCATCTCGGCCGAGTTGGCCGCGTATGCCGAGCGGCAGGCGGCGATCGACGAGTCGATCGGCGAGAAGCGCTCGGGCCAGAGCGAGCAGTTGGCGTCGCTGCAGACCGCCGGGGCGGATCGGCCGTATCCCGACAGCGCCGACGGGGCCTATATGGACCTCGAACCGCCCGCGATGGAGCAGCCGGCGCCGCCGGTGCCGCCGCAGACGACCCAGGACCCGACTCCGGTGCCTCCCGGCGGCGACGGGACGGTGGCGCAGGCCGAGGACGCTACGGACCCTTGGGAGACGGCGAGCGCCGAGGGCGAGGTCTCTGGTGGCCTCGCGAGCGGTGGCGGCGGGTTCGGCGGCGGCATGGGCGGCGGCCTCGGTGCCGTCCCCGGGGGCGCGACCGTGCCGACCGGCGGTGCGTCGGCGGGCAGTGCGTTCGGCGCCGCGATGCCGGGCGGCTTCACCGCTCCCGTGACGACTGGTGCGGCCCCGTCGGGCGGTTCGGGCGGCGGCTCGGGCGGGACGCGGACCGCGATGGTCGGCGGTGCGCCGCAGCAACAGCAGCAGGCCGCCGAGGCCCGCAAGAAGCAGAGTAAGTCCGAAGAGGACGAAGAAGCGGAGGAAGAGGACCTGACCTTCCGCGAGACCGACTTCGCCTGGGGCTACGTCAGACCCGGCGACGACCCCTACAACTAGCGAGGAGACGCGCGATGGCACAGGAGCGGGTGTTCGACCCCGAGGCGATCGAGGAGTACCGGCTGTTTCTGCTGGAGCTGCTCGAGACGCTCGAGAACCAGGTGATCCCGGTGCTGGGCACCGGGACCCTGAGCCGGGCCCCGGCGTTCGGGACCGCGCCGGGCGCGGCCGAGAACGCGGCGGTCCGGTACCTGGAGTTCCACGCCTCCACCTGGCGGAACCTCCAATACCTGCGGGGGACGCTGCACGGCATGGAGGCCGCGCTGACCGTGGTCGCGGCGAGCGGCGGCGAGGCCGAGGAGGAGGCGACCGCGGGAATCACGGTCACCGAGTCCGAACTGGCCGACCCGGCCGCGCACCCGACGGCCGACCAGAGCACGACAGGCGCGGTCGTCCTGGCCGAGGGCTTCACCGGCGACGGCACCGATTCCGGTGCGAGCGCGGTGTTCACCGCATAGGAGGCGTGGGGGCCCCCCCCCCGGGGGGGGGGCGCGGGGGGGGGGGGCGGGGGCGGGCGGGGGCGGGGGGCACCCCCTGGGGGCGGGGGCGGG
>NZ_JAPZVP010000006.1:146620-179250 GCF_027622875.1 Glycomyces luteolus
CCGGCCCGGAGCGCGGCGGGCGCGGGGTGACCCCCGCTTGGGTGGCGGCCGCCCCCCCCCCCTGGGGGCCGGACGCCGTTGCTAGACGAGGCCGCCTTCGTAGGCGGCGATCACCGCTTGCGTGCGGTCGCGGACGCCGAGCTTGGTGTAGACGCTGCTGAGGTGGGTCTTGACGGTCTCGCGGCCGAGGAAGAGCTCGGCGGCGATCTCCTGGTTCGAGAGGCCCTTGGCGGCGAGCACGAGGACCTCTCGTTCGCGGTCGCTCAGGTCGCTGATGCCTTTGGGGGCCTTGCGGGTCGGGGTGGCGGCGGCGAGGCGGCGGACCGCTTCGGGGAACAGGAGCGCGTCGGTGCGGGCGACGAGCCGGACGGCCGCGAGCAGGTCTTCGACGCGGGTGCGTTTGAGCAGGAACCCGTCGGCTCCGGCCCGGAGCGCCTGCCACACGTAGTCGTCGTTGTCGAAGGTGGTGACGACGAGGATCTTCGGGGGCGAGTCGAGTTCGGCGACGATCCGCCCGGTCGCCTGGATACCGTCTACTGTGGGCATTCGCACGTCCATGAGGAGTACGTCGGCCTTGCCGGAGCGCGCGATGGTGAGCGCGTCGATCCCGTCCCCGCCTTGGGCGACGACCTCCAGGTCCGGTTCGGCCCCGATGATCGCGGCGAACCCGGTGCGGATCAGGGCCTCGTCGTCGATCAGCGCGATGCGCAGCGGTGCGGTCATTCCCGGCCCTTCGTTTCGATCGGTATGGAGGCGCGCACGGTCCATTCGCCCGCGTCC
This sequence comes from Glycomyces luteolus, assembly GCF_027622875.1. Lineage (GTDB taxonomy): Bacteria > Actinomycetota > Actinomycetes > Mycobacteriales > Micromonosporaceae > Glycomyces > Glycomyces luteolus. The sequence continues at coordinate 147,401 of NZ_JAPZVP010000006.1, forward strand.
CAGTCGCTTGCGGCCGTGCCGCCGAGGACGGTGGCGCGTTCGGCCATGCCGATGAGGCCCCGGCCACCGGGGCGCCCGCGCGGGCGGCGCGCGGCCGGGCTGGTCACGGTCACGGAGGCCGCTTCCGTGCCGACGTCCACGGCCACCAGTGCGCGCGGTTCGTCGGCGTGGCGCAGCACGTTCGTCAGCGCTTCCTGGACGATCCGGTAGGTCTCGCGGGAGGCCAAGCGGCCCAAGGCTTCAGGTTCGCCGGTGACGCGCAGGTCGACCGCGACGCCGGACTCGGCGGCGAGCGACGCGAGGTCGGCGAGGTCCCGCTGCGGCGCGCGCGAGTCGTCGCGGTCCTCGCGCAGGGCCCCGATCACGGCGTCGAGCTCGGCGAGCGCGCCGCGGGCGGTCTCGCCGACGGCGGCCATGGCCTCGGCGGCGAACGCCGGGTCGCGCGCGATGAGCCGCGAGGCGGCCTCGGACTGAACGACGACCACCGACAGGGCGTGGCCGACGGAATCGTGGAGTTCGCGGGCGATGCGGTTGCGGGCGGCCAGGCGGGCGGCCTCGGCGCGGGAGGCGGCGAGCCGGTCGCTCGCGCCCTGGCCGAGGAGCCGGGGCGCGAGGGCCCGCATGGCGGCGGTGGTGGCCGCGACGAGCGCGATGAGGGCCGCCAGGAACGCGGGGCCGGTGAGCAGGCCCCATTCGGCGATGGGCCCGGAGAAGACGCCGGGCACGGTGTCGAGCCCGGCGAAGGCGAACCGGGCGCCGTAGTAGAGCAGGAAGGCGACGTACGGGACGAGCGCGAGCGTGATGCCGCTGACGATGCCGCCGATCGCGGCGTGGAGGGTGAACCAGCAGCCGGTGCGCCAGCGGGAGTTCCAGGACTCGTCGTCGGCGGGCGAGGCGAACTCGGCGCCGAGGAGGCGGCGGGCGGCCGTGCGCTCGACTTCCCGGTCGGGCAGGAGCAGCGAGGCGGCGGCGACGAGCGGGAGGACGGCGGCGAAGACGGCGGGTTCGATGACGCCGTTGAAGCCGCTGTCGGGGTCGATGGCGTTGTGGCCGATGGCGCCGACCATCATGAACGGCATCATGAGCGCGCCGCCGAGGATGATCCAGACCCAGCCGCGGTAGGTGGCCCGGGACCAGAGCGGGGCGAGGAGGCGCATGGGGCCATTGTGCCAGCGGCGGGTCATGGGTCCAGCCTCGCAGGCGGCGGGCCCCTCGCCCTCCCTCCGCGGCGGGGGCCCGGTCCCCCGCTCGGGGGACCGGGCCTGCCCGGTACGGGCGCTATTTGCCTTCGTAGGCGTCTTTGAGTCCTTGGAGGTCGATCTTCATCATCTCGTACATGGCCTTGACGGCGCGCACCGCCGACTCCTTGTCGGGACCGCCCACGTACTGGTCCGCCTCGGTGGGCCAGACCTGCCAGTTGACACCCCACTTGTCGGCGATCCAGCCGCACTGGATCTCGCTGCCGCCGTTGGCGAGGAACGCGTCCCAGAGGCGGTCGACCTCCTCCTGGGAGTCGCAGTTGATGAGCAGCGACATGGCGTGGTCGTGCTTGGCCGAGTCGTCGCCGTTGATGGCGGTGAACGACTGCCCGGCGAGGTCGAAGTTCACGACCATGGCGTCGCCTACCTTGCCGTGGGCGTCCTCGACGTACGGGATGGTGCTGGTGACCTTGGCGTCGTCGAAGAGCGTGAGGTACCACTCGACGGCCTCTTCGGCGGCGTTGTCCTGGTACCAGATGTTGGTGACGATCTTCTGCATGGCGGTTCGTCCTTCCGAGCGGAGCTGATATGCCGATTGCACCAGTTGAGACGAGGCTGCGAGCCGAAACTCATCGCTTCGGCGCGGTTCGGCGCTAGGTTTCCGGAATGGTGCAGAGCGACGCGGCGACCGTGGACGAGTACCTGGCGGCTCTCCCGGAGGAGCGCCGGGCGGTGATGACCGCGATCCGGGACGTCTGCCGGGAGGAGCTGCCCGGATTCGCCGAGGTGATGGAGTACGGCATGCCGGCGTTCGCGGGCGAGGGCACCGGCGGGGTCGCCTTCGCCTCGCAGAAGCGGTATATCTCGTTCTACATGCGCGCGGACGTGCGCGAGACCCTCGCCGAGCGCCTCGCGGGCCACGACGTGGGGAAGGTCTGCCTGCGGTTCAGCAGTCCGAAGCGGGTCGACCTGGACCTCATCCGCGACATCGCGAGGGCGACGGCCGCGAGCCCCGGACCGATCCGCTGAGGCTCCCGGCCGCTCCCGCATGGGTGGCGGGGAGCGGCCGGGAGGCGCGGGCCGACGACAGCACGAGTCGGCCCGGTTTCCTTGAGGGGCGTGGCCTGAAAGACGCGGTCTGAAAGGGCACCGCCTGAAAGGACGCCGTGGCATCTACCGAATCCCCATGGGCGGCAACGGCTGCGGGCGTCCCGGAACGTCCCGGACGGGATCCGCGGAGGCGAGCGCACCTCGCTAGACTCAGCGACGTGCGTCATTCCCTCGATGGCCTTGACCCCTCCACCGCCGGTTCGGCGCCCCAGATGGTCGCCCTCCTCCGCGAGCTGCGCGCCGGCTCCGGGCTGAGCATCCGCGAGGTCAGCCGGCGCGCCCGCGACCACGGCGACTGGCTCCCCACTTCCACGCTCGCCGCCGTGCTCAACCGCGATTCGCTCCCCCGCTCCGAAGTGGTCGCCGCGCTCGTGCGCGCCTGCGGCGGCGACGAAGCCGCCGTCGACACCTGGCTCGCCCAGTGCTCCCGCATCGCCGCCGCCGACGTGTCGGACGGCGGCCAGGTCCCGCGCCAGCTCCCGCCCGCCCCGCACGCCTTCACCGGCCGCGAACGGGAACTGCGCCTCATCGGCGAGCACACCCGCGAGGCCTCGCCCCGCGCCGTCGTCGTGGCCGGGTCCGCCGGGATCGGCAAGACCGCGCTCGTCCTCCACTGGGCCCACCGCGCCCTCGACGACTACCCCGACGGGCAGCTCTACGTCGACCTCCGCGGCTTCTCCGGCGCCGACCCGCTCGCGCCTTCCCCTGTGCTGCAACGGTTCCTCACCGCCCTCGGGACCGACGCGGACGAGATCCCGCCGGAGGCTGACGAACGCGCCGCGATGTACCGCTCGCTTCTGAGCCACCGCCGCGTCCTCGTCGTCCTCGACAACGCCCGCAGCCCCGAGCAGCTGCGCGACCTCCTCCCCGGCACCGGAGGGTCCGCCGCCCTCATCACCGCCCGCACCGTCCTGTTCGGACTCACGGCGACCCACGGCGTGCCCCACCTGCGCCTCGCCCCGCTCGCCCGCGACGAGTCCATGGACCTCCTCGGCGCCATGGTCGGCCGCGGCCGCATCGCCACCGACCCCGTAGCGGCCCGCGGCCTCGCCGCCGCCTGCGGCGACCTCCCGCTCGCACTGCGCCTCGCCGCGTGCCAGAGCCTCGCCCACCCCGAACAGGCCCTCGACGAGCTCCGCGACCGCATCGCCAGCGCGCCCCTCGCCAACCTCGACCTCCCCGGCGACGAGGCCGCCGGCCTCCGCTCGTGCCTCGACCTCACCCGCGACCGTCTCGAACCCGCCGAACGCAAGGCCCTCGACGCGATCGGCCTCCACCCGGCCACCGAGTTCGAGCCCGCCGGTATCGCCGCGATCGCAGGGACCACGATCGCCGAGGCCACCGCCGCGCTCCACCGGCTCGCCGAGGTCCACCTCGCCGCGCCCGGCGACGACGGCCGCTGGAGCGTCCACGACCTCGTCCGCGCCTACGCCCGCGAGCTGGCACAGGACCTGCCCGACCGGGACTCGGCACTGGGCCGCCTCTACGACTGGCATCTCGCGACGGTCGCGGGGACCCTGGACCTCCTGTTCGGACTCGAACCGGAGGTCGTCCCCGAGAGCACCGTCCCCGTCCCGTCCTTCGCCGCACCCGACGACGCGATCGCATGGCTCGACGCCCGCCAAGGCGCGCTGTCCGAGATGATCCGCCACGCCGCGTCCGAAGGCCACCCGTGGCACGCGTCCCGCCTCGCGAGCACCCTCTGGCGGCACCAGTACACGCGCGGCCAGCGCACCGAGACCATCGATAACCTGCGGGTCGCCCTGGACGCCGATCGAGCGCTCGGCGACCTCCGCCACCAGGGGACCGTGCTCTACCAGATCGGCAGCACCCAGCGGGCCCTCGGCGCCATCGACGAGGCGTACGCGAGCCTCACCGAGGCCCGAGCGCTCGCCATCGGGGCGGAGGACCGCCGCGGCGAACTCCGGGCCCTCGGCTCCATCGGCTGGTGCCACCTCGAACGATGGAAGCTCGGGGAGGCCCGCGAATGCGCCATCGAGGTCGCCCGCGGGTTCCGCGAACTGGGCGACGCCGACCAGGAGATGAACGCCCTGGACGACATCGCCCACCTCGACCTGCTCACCGGCGACCACGAGAGCGCGGCCGCCGGTTTCGAACGGTCGATCAAGATCTTCGCCGAACGCGGATGGGGCCAGAGCCACGGCGCGGCGCTCGCCGGGCTCGCGCTGCTGCGCCTGCGCCAAGAAGAGCCCGAGACCGCGGCCGAGCTTCTGGACCGCGCCCTCGAGGCCTACCGCGGCACCGGCGACGGCTTCGGCCAGGCCTTCATCCGCAGCCGCCTCGCGAACGTCCGCGCCCGCATGGGCGATCGCACCGAGGCGGTCGCACTCGCCGAGCACGCTCTCGACGCCACCGCCTCGGCCACGAGCGTGGAGCTGCGCATGGAGGTCCTCAACAACACCGGGTTCACCTACTGCGTCGTCGGCGACCCGGTGACCGCCGAACGCCTCCACCGCGAAGCGCTCGACCTCGCCGAGGCCGCGCCCGACCCGTACGAGGAGGCCCGCGCCAACCAGGGCCTCGGCAACTCGCTCGCGGCCCAGGACGACCAGCGCGGGGCACGGAAGCACTGGGAGCGGGCGCTGCGCCTGCACGAGTCGATCGGCACGTACGGGAAGGACGAAGTGGCCGAGCTCCTCGCTCAGACCCCGCCGCACGGATGACGCCGCGCCGACCGCGCCGTCCCACCCGTTGCCGAGGAGCGCGCTCGCCGCCCCTCCCGGGTACACATGGGAGATCGCCGCCTGACCCCCCCGCTGGTATACATGAGCGGTGACCGAACCCCGGCCCGGCCGATTCCGCAACGCCGTCGCGGCGCTCGTCTATCGGATGCAGGCGTTCACCGTCGTCGGATACATGGGCGTCGCCTCGTTCATCGGCGTCGAAGCGCTGATCGTGCTCCTCGGGTTCACCACCGTCCTGCCGATCGCGATCCCGTTCGTGCTGATCGTCCTTGGTCTCGCGTACCTGTTCCGCCAGCGCCTCCGTTCACTGTGGACCGGGTTGCGCGCCAAGCTCAGCCGGAGCGAGGCCGAGTAGTCACGGCCGCGCGCCGGGAACGCCGCGGCCCCCGACCTCGCGCATCAGCTCGGCAAAGCGGAAGGCGTTCCGCACCGCGGCCCCGCCGTGGTCGTTGTTGAAGTACACATGGCATTCGGCCCGCTTCGGCCACGTCTCGTCGATGCGGCGGCACCACGACCGGAGCGCGGCGTCCCCGTAGCTCGGGGCGGGCTTCGCGCGACCCTCGTGGAGCCGCAGGTACCCCCAGGAAGCGGTGCGCCACAACGGGGTCACGGGGCGGCCGCCGCGGTCGGCCCAGCACAGGGCCGCGTCCCGCTCGGACAGGACCGAGCGCACGTCGTCGTTCCACCAGGACTCATGCCGGGGCTCGACGGCGACGCGCGCGCCCTCGGGGAAGCGGTCGAGGCAGTGGGCCAGGCGCTCCGGGTCGGCGTGCAGGTTCGGCGGCAGCTGGAGCAGGAACGGCCCGAGCCGGTCCCCGAGCCCCGCGGAGGCCTTGACGAGCTTGTCGACGGGCTCGGCGGGGGCCTTCAAGCGCTTCACATGGGTGAGGAACCGGCTCGCCTTGACCGCCATCGAAAAACCCTCGGGCAGATGCGACTGCCAGGCCTCGAAGATCGCCCGCTCGGGCAGCCGGTAGAACGCCCCGTTGTTCTCCACCGTGCTGAAGTGCGAGGCGTAGTGGGACAGCCAGTCGCGCTGGGCGAGCCGCTCAGGATAGAACGCGCCCCTCCAGTCCCGGTACTGCCATCCGGAAGTGCCGATGAAGACCGCCATGCTCCAAGTCTGCCTCGCGGCGGCCCGCCAGGTCGGTCAGTCGGGCCCGCGGACCGCGGGGAAGGCGGTTCCGGCGCGCGACGACGGCCACGTACAGGATCGGCAGGGCCACGCTGCCGGTGCCGGGACCCCTCCCGCGGCTCGGCAGCGACACTTGAGGTCCCCCGATGCGAAGGACCCCGCCATGGCCGACGACGAACCCCGCCCCGCGTCCGATCCGAGCCCCGTACCGGACCACGTCCCCGACCAGGCCCCGGCAGCCCCCGTGCCCGACCCGAATCCGGTCGACGGCACCGCCGCATCGAGCACACCGCCGCCGTACGACCCGTACGCCGTCCCACCGCCGCCGTACGATCCGTACGCCCCGCCCCCGCCGTACTACTGGCAGCCGCCGAAGCCCGGCACCAACGGCTTCGCCGTCACGGCCCTCGTCGTCGGCATCGTCGGCCTCTGCTTCTGCTTCGGCTTCCTGGGCATCATCTTCGGCAACATCGCACGGCGCCAGATCGAGGAGACCGGCCAGGCCGGCGCCGGCATGGCCACGGCGGGCATCGTCCTCGGCTGGATCGCGGTCGCCTGGATCGTGCTCCGCATTCTCCTGGTCTTCGGCGTCGGCGCCACCTCGGACTTCTGACCGCACCGATCCCGCTCGGGCTCAGGCGATTTCGCGGGGGTCGATTTGGATCTTGACCTGTTCGGCCTTCGCGCTCGACCGTTCGGCGGCCGCCTTGGCGAGGACGCTCGCGAGGGCGGCGCCGTCGCGGCGGCGGACCCGCAGCAGCAGGCGCTCGGTGTGCTCGTCGACCGGGATCGGCCCGATGGCCTCGGCGTGCAGACCCGCCGGCAGGTTCGCGGCGATCTTCTCCGCCTCGCCGTTCGGCCCGGTGAGCGCGGCGAACTTCATCACCGGCGGGAAGCCCAGCTCTGCGCGTTCGTCGAGTTCGAGGCGCGCGAACCACGCAGGGTCCCAACGGATCAGGGCCTGCACCACCGGCAGGCCGCCGTCGGCCGTGACCACGGCCGTGCCGCGGGGGGCGCACAGCGCCACCGCGTTCATCCAGATCCGAAGCGCCTCTTCAGAAGCGGTCAGTTCGGCACGAGTCAGCTGCGCCCAGGTGTCGAGCAGCAGCACCGCGCCGTAGCCTTGCGGCGCAGCCGGTTCGACTCCGGGCGTGGACACGACGATGCGGCGGCCCCGCGGAATCGCGTCGAGCCGCTCCGAAGCGTTCGACTCGACCACCTCGACGCCGGGGAAGGCGCTCGCGAGTTCCTCAGCGGTCCGCGCCGCACCGATCACGTTCGCCCTGATCCGCGTCGATCCGCATTCCTTGCAACGGTATTGCTCATCGACCCGGCCGCACCAGGTGCACACCGGAGGACGGCGCGGGCCGGTGAGCCGCAGCGGTCCAGTGCATTCGGGGCACAGCGCGCGGGTGCGGCAGCGCTGGCAGGACACCGCCGGGACGTAGCCGCGGCGCGGCACCTGCAGGAGCACCGGCAGATCGTCGTTCAGTGCTTTCCGGGCGGCTTCCCAAGCGACCGTGGGCAGTCGCGCGGTGGAACTCGACGGGTCGGCCGCGAGGTCGGCGTCGTCGCCGATCGGCACGACCCGGGGCGCGGCCGCGCGGAGCGCGTCGCGTTCGCCGACCGCGGAGACGGCCCAGCCGGTCTCGACGAGGAGCTGCGCCTGCGGGGTGCGCGAGAAGCCGCCGACCACGCAGGCGGCCCCGGCGAGTTCGGCGCGGGTCAGGAGCACGTCGCGGGCGTGCGGGTAGGGGGCGTGGAGGCTGATCAGGTTCTTGTCGCCGTCGTCCCACACCGCAACGAGCCCAAGGCGTTCCACCGGGGCGAGCATCGCGACCTGCGTGCCCGCGACCACGCGGACCTCCCCGCGCAGCGCCTTGAGGAACGACCGGTAGCGGGGCGTCGGCCCCATCGCGTTCGAGATCGTGACGTGCCGGTCCGGACCGAGCACATTGTTCAGCGCCGCATCGAGCCGTTCCAGGTCGTACTGGTCGGGGACGACGAGCAGCGCTCCGCGCCCGGCGGCAGCGGCGGCAGCGGCGGCCTCGGCGAGTCGGGCGGCCCAGTCCTCGCCGGGGACGGCGTTCCAGACGATGCGGGGTTGCTTGCCCGCGCCCAACGCGCGCAGGAATGCCTCGCCTGCGATATATCTATTCCAGAGAGCGTGGTTCGGAGCCTCCACCTGCAGCGGTTCGGCCGGGACCTCCTTCTCGACCCGCAGCTTGCGTTCGGGAAGCGCGAGGCGCAGCACGTCGGCCAGGTTCCCCGCATAGCGGTCGGCGACGCGCCTGGCCGCCGCGGCCACTTCAGCGGTGAGCACCGGCCCGGGCGGGACCGTTTCGAGCACCGGCAGGATCTTGCCGGGGAAGTCCGTGCGGTCGCGCAGCTCCATCACGGTCGCCTTGAGTTTGCGGCCGTTGAACCGCACCGCGACGCGGCAGCCCGGGCGCACCTCGTCGAGGAGTTCGACCGGCACCCGGTAGTCGAAAAGCTGGTTGAGCTGCGGCAACGGGTGGTCTACGCAGACCGCTGCGTATCGTGCCGGGGACTCGTCCATCGAATAAAAGTACCGGGCGGCTCCGACAATGGGAGCCGCCCGGTGCCTTCAGCTTGTGCCTAGTTCACGGCCTCTTTGAGGGCCGCGGCTCGGTCGGTGGCCTCCCAGGTGAACTCGGGGAGTTCGCGGCCGAAGTGGCCGTAGGCGGCGGTCTTGGAGTAGACCGGGCGGATCAGGTTGAGGTCGCGGATGATCGCGGCGGGGCGGAGGTCGAAGACCTCGAGCACCGCGCGCTCGATGCGCGCGGGGTCGACGGTCTCGGTGCCCTGCGCGTCGACCGCGACGCTGACGGGCTTGGCCTTGCCGATCGCGTAGGCGACCTGGACCTCGCAGCGCTCGGCGAGCCCGGCGGCCACGACGTTCTTCGCCACCCAGCGGGCGGCGTACGCGGCCGAGCGGTCGACCTTCGACGGGTCCTTGCCGGAGAAGGCGCCGCCGCCGTGGCGGGCGTACCCGCCGTAGGTGTCGACGATGATCTTGCGGCCGGTGAGGCCGGCGTCGCCCATCGGGCCGCCGATCTCGAAGCGGCCGGTCGGGTTCACCAGGAGCTTGTAGTCGGCGGTGTCGAGGTCGAGACCCGAGACGACCGGCGCGATGACGTGCTCGGCGACGTCGGGCGACAGCAGCGAGTCGAGCGAGATGTCGGGCGCGTGCTGGCTCGAGACGACCACCGTGTCCAGGCGGACGGGCTTGTTGCCCTCGTACTCGATGGTGACCTGGGTCTTGCCGTCCGGGCGCAGGTACGGCACGGTGCCGTCCTTGCGGACCTCGGTGAGCCGCTGGGAGAGCCGGTGCGCCAAGGCGATCGGCAGCGGCATGAGCTCAGGGGTCTCGCGGCACGCGAAGCCGAACATGAGGCCCTGGTCGCCCGCGCCCTGCAGGTCCATCTCGTCGATGTCGCCGGAGTCCACACGGGACTCCCAGGCCTTGTCGACGCCCTGGGCGATGTCGGGGCTCTGCCCGCCGATCGAGACGTTCACGCCGCACGAGGCGCCGTCGAAGCCCTTCTTGGACGAGTCGTAGCCGATCCGCAGGATCGTGTCGCGCACGATCCGGGGGATGTCCGCGTAGGCGTGGGTCGTGACCTCGCCCGCCACGTGCACCTGACCGGTGGTGATGAGGGTTTCGACCGCGACCCGACTCGACGGGTCCTCGCCCAGCAGGGCGTCCAGGATCCCATCGGAGATCTGGTCGGCGATCTTGTCCGGGTGGCCCTCAGTGACCGACTCGGAGGTGAACAGGCGACGTGCCACGGCACTCCTCAACACTTCCACGCCGCGGTACGGCGCTCTTCGACTGACTTCGCAGCTCACAAGTCTATGCGGTGAAGATCATCCCACCAAGTCGGCACGCGGCGGTCACGCGGTGTCAATCGCGTCCACTCAGCGGGAGTCGCGCCGATACTGCGTCCCAGATGGCGTCGGCCACGACCTCCTTCGAGACGCGCTCGCGGACGTCGACTTCGCCACGTTCGTCGAACACGGTGACCGAGTTCTCCGCGGAGCCGAACACGGCGCCCCCCGAGACGTCGTTGAGGACGACCAAGTCGGCGCCTTTGGCCTCGCGTTTGCGCATCGCGTGCTCGGGGCCGTCGTTCGTCTCGGCGGCGAACACGACGAGCACCTGTTCGGGCCGCTTCTCGCGGCCCACCGCCGCCGAGATGTCCGCGGTGGAGGTCAGCGCGAGGTCGAGGTCGCCCTTGCGCTTGAGCTTGCGGTCCGAGCGCTCTTTCGGGGTGAAGTCGGCGGGCGCGGCGGCGAGCACCGCGGCGTCGGCTTCGGCGGCGGCCTTCACCGTCGCCTCGTACAGCTCGCCGGTGGTGGAGACGCGCTCGACGCTGATCCCGGCGGGCAGCGGCGCGTCGATGTGGGCGGCGATGAGGTGCACGTCCGCGCCGCGCGCGGCGGCCGCGGCGGCGAGGGCGATGCCCTGCCGGCCCGAGGAGTGGTTCCCGATGAAGCGCACCGGGTCGATCGGCTCGCGGGTCCCGCCGGCGGTGACGAGGACCTTGCGGCCCAACAGGTCCCGCTTGCGGGAGATAGGGAGAGCGTCCACTCCGGTTCGGGGAGAGGCGTCGCGGGGCGACGGGTGCGGGAGGAAGCCCTTGATGAGCGCGAAGAGCGATTCGGGTTCGGGGAGGCGGCCGGGGCCGGTGTCGGCGCCGGTGAGGCGGCCCGAGTCGGGTTCGACGACATGCGCGCCGCGCTCGCGCAGCGTGGCCACGTTCGCGCGGGTGGCCGCGTGCTCCCACATCTCCGTGTGCATCGCCGGGGCGAACACGACGGGGCAGGTGGCGGTCAGCAGCGTGCTGGTGAGGAGGTCGTCAGCGCGGCCGTGCGCGGCCCGCGCGAGCAGGTCGGCCGTCGCGGGGGCGACCACGACGAGGTCGGCCTGGCGGCCGAGCCGCACGTGCTTGACCTCGGAGACGTCGGAGAAGACGCCGGAAGCCACCCGGTGGCCCGAAAGGGCCTCCCAGGTGGCTTCACCGACGAACTTGAGCGCCGCCTCAGTGGGAATGACGTGGACGTCGTGTCCGGATTCCTTGAGGAGGCGGAGCAGGATGCAGGCCTTGTAGGCGGCGATGCCGCCCGACACGCCCAGGACGATGTTCACGCGCGAAGCTTACGCCTCGGCAACACCGGACGCTTACGCGTCGGGGTCGTCGAACGCCTTCGTCTCGAGCAGACCCTTGTCGAGCTCGCGCATGGCGATCGACAGCGGCTTCTCCTCGGGAGTGGTCTCGACGAGCGGGCCGACGTACTCGAGCAGGCCTTCGCCCAGCTGCGAGTAGTACGCGTTGATCTGGCGCGCGCGCTTGGCCGAGTAGATGACCAGCTGGTACTTCGACTGGCTCTTCTCGAGCAGGTCGTCGATCGGCGGGTTGGTGATGCCGACGGGGTCGGCGACAGTCCCTGACACGTGTAATCCTTCGTGTGCGACTTGTTGTTGCTGCCGGTTCCGGGATGCCGGAACCCGACGCTTTCCTGGCCCTGCCGCGCCTAGGCGCGGCTGGCCGCCTTCGCGGCCAAAGCCGGAGAACTGAGCAACTCTACCAGCTCGGCGGCCGCCTGCTCGATCGACACATTGGTGACTGTGTGATCGAACTCGGCCTCCGCGGCGAGCTCTTGGCGGGCGGCGTCCAGGCGGCGCGCGATCGTGGCCTCGTCCTCGGTCCCCCGCCCGGTGAGGCGGCGGACGAGTTCGTCCCACGACGGCGGCGCCAGGAACACCAGTTGGGCGTCCTGCATGGCCCGGCGGACCTGGCGGGCGCCCTGCAGTTCGATCTCCAGCAGCGCCGGGAGTCCGGCGCGCAGGCGCTCCTCGACCGGGCCGCGGGGGGTTCCGTAGAGGTTCCCCGCGTAGGAGGCCCACTCAAGGAACTCCCCCGCGGCGATCATCGACTCGAACTGCTCGGTCGACACGAAGTGGTAGTCGGCGCCGTCGACCTCACCAGGACGCGGCTTGCGGGTCGTGGCGCTCACGGAGAGCCAGACCCACGGGTAGTACTCCTGGATGAGGGCCTTGACGCTGCCCTTGCCGACTCCGGACGGGCCGGAGAGCACCGTGAGGCGCTGGGCCAGGGCGGCGTGGTGACGATCGATGCTCACGCGACTACAACTACCCGAACTTAGGCCTGGTCGCCCTTGAATTCATCCAGAAGCGCGGCGCGCTGGTGCTCGCCGAGGCCGCGCAGCCGACGGGAGTCGGCGATCTTGAGCTTCTCCATGATCTGGGTGGCGCGCTTGTCGCCGATGCCGGGGAGGGCCTTGAGCACGGCCGAGACCTTCATCTTGCCCGAAATGTCGTCGGTGGCAGCGGACTTGAGGACCGCTTCCAGGGTGGTCTCGCCCGACTTCAGCTTCTCCTTGAGCAGCGCGCGGGCCTTGCGGGCCGCGGCGGCCTTTTCAAGGGCGGCGGCGCGCTGTTCCGGAGTCAGTTTAGGGAGCGGCACGGGGTCTCCTTGCAGTCGATGGTTTCGTCCCTGTGGACCTTGACGTGCGGGTATCGCTGAAGCATACCCAGCTCGGGAACGGTAACCCCAGCGTCCGACACGCCTGCGACCGGGGGTGGGGCAAATTCCGGCCCCGGAAATCGCCGCTTTATTCCCCCATCGCGGCGCGGCATTCCTCCTGCAGCGCCTCGACGGCGCTGCGAATGCTCGCCACGGCTGGCCCCGGCTGTGCGATTTGTCGGGAATAGGACGGAATTGCGAAGTTCGTTGCCGCGCCGAGGACGCGCGGAAGATCACTCGGGCGTCCACCCTGGGCGCCCATGCCCGGGACCAGGATGGGGCCGTTGAACTGGGACAAGTCGTGAGCGGTGTCACGTTGGCGCACGGTGGTGTGCGTGATTCCGTAAGTCGACTCACGCAGGCGCGCCTCCCCTTCGGAGGCGCAGGCGCCGATGGTGGCGCCCATGACGATGCCGAAGGAGCCCATCGGCTCGGCGTCGCCGTTGTGCTCGTTCACCTCGTCGATGATCCCCTGCGCCACGGACTTGCCGTCGCGGCGCTTGGCCATCTGCACCTGCTTGCCCTCGGGGTTCGAGGTGCGGGCCAGCACGAACAGGCCCTTGCCGTGCGCGTTGGCGAGGTCGAAGGCGGGCTGCAGCGAACCGGTGCCGAGGAACGGGCTCACGGTGATCGCGTCGACCGCGAGCGGCGAGGCCGGGTCGAGGTAGGCCTGGGCGTAGGCCGCCATCGTGGAGCCGATGTCGCCGCGCTTGACGTCCAGGATGACGAGCGCCCCCGCCTTGCGGGACTCCGCGATCACCCGTTCGAGGAGCGCCACGCCGCCCGAGCCGAACCGCTCGTAGAAAGCCGACTGCGGCTTGATGAACGCGCAGGACCCGGCGGTCGCCTCCACGATCGTCATCGCGAAGCGCTCGGCTCCGGCCAGGTCGTCGTCGAGCCCCCAGTGCTGCAGCAGCGCGCCGTGCGGGTCGATTCCGGCGCACAGCGGCCCGCGTACCTGCGAGAGGTGGTGGGCCCGGGAGCCGAAATCCTTGTTGGTAGGCATTGCACTTCCTTAAGAGGGTCAGGCTTGTCGTCAGTTGGACTGAGGGGTGCGGGCGCCCTTGCGGACGGAGGATCGGTAGCGGCGCACACTGCTGCGCACCAGGCCGGGCCCGTTGAACACGAGGCCCGAGTAGAGCTGGACGAGGCTGGCGCCGGCGTCGAACATCGCCTGCGCGTCGTCGGCGGTCATGATCCCGCCGGAGCCGATGATCGGCAGCGTCCCGCCCGTCTCGCGGTGCACGAAGCGCACGATCTCGCGCGAGACCTGGGTCAGGGGCTTCCCCGACATGCCGCCGGGCTCGGCGGCGATCGCGTCCTCGCTCGGGTCGACGCCGTCGCGGCCCAGGGTCGTGTTCGTGGCGATCACGCCCGAGACGCCGGACTCGAGGCAGACCTCCAGGAGCTGCGCCATGGCCGGTTCGGTGAGGTCGGGGGCGATCTTGACCAGCACCGGCCGCGGCTGGCGGCCGGCGGCCAGGCGCACCCCTTCGGCGCGCAGCGCGCCCAGCAGGGCGCGCAGGGCCCCGGCGTCCTGCAGCTGGCGCAGGCCCGGCGTGTTCGGCGAGGAGACGTTGATGGCGATGTAGTCCGCGAACGGGTAGAGGAACCGCATCGAGATCAGGTAGTCCTCGATCGCGGCTTCGAGCGGCACCACCTTCGACTTGCCGATGCTGATGCCCAGCGGGCAGTTCACGGCCGGGGCGGCGGTGAGCCGCGCGGCCAGGGCCTGCGCGCCATCGTTGTTGAAGCCCATGCGGTTGATGATGCCCTCGGAGCGGCGCATCCGGAACATGCGCGGCTTCGGGTTGCCCGGCTGCGGCTGGGCGGTCACGGTGCCGATCTCCGCGAACCCGAAGCCGAGGGCGGGCCAGGCACCCGTGGCGACGCCGTTCTTGTCCATCCCGGCGGCGAGGCCGATGGGATTGGGAAAGGGGATGCCGCAGACCGTGACAGGGGCGCTGACCTGGTTGAGCTTGATGAGCGCGTTCCGGGTCTGCCGTTGAGAGGACAGGCGGGAGAGCCAACGCAGGGTGGTCTCGTGCGCTCGTTCGGCGTCGCCGCGTCCGATCCGGAACAGGACCGGGCGGGCCAGATTCTGATACAGCATGCTCATTCCTGTATACGTCAATGCACCGGGTGAGTGACACCGCTACAGGAGCGCTGTCACCCACCCGGTGCGGGATTAGACGAGCGTTTCGCTGCCGCGGAGGCGCTGGTGCAGTTCCTGGAGCGAGGCGACGCGGATCTCGCCGCGGGAGGCCGATTCGATGGCCTGGGTGGCGGCGGCCGCGCCCTGGATGGTCGTGACGCAGCTGACGTCGGCGACGACGGCGGCCGAGCGGATCTCCCAGCCGTCGGTGCGGGGGCCCGAGGAGGCCGAGGGCGTGGTGATGACCAGGTCGATCTCGCCGGAGGCGATGAGGCTGACGGCGTCGACCGCTTCGCCGGAGCTGTGGCGTGCGACGGGCGTGAAGTCGATGCCGTGCCGTTTGAGGACCAGGCCGGTGCCTTCGGTGGCGTAGACGGTGAAGCCGAGGTCGACGAGGCGGCGCACCGGGAAGACGATGGCGCGCTTGTCGCGGTCGGCGACGGACACGAAGATCTTGCCGGAGGTGGGCAGCTTGCCGTAGACGGCGAGCGTGGCCTTGGCGAAGGCGAGGCCGAAGGACGAGTCGATGCCCATCACTTCGCCGGTGGACTTCATCTCCGGGCCGAGCACGGCGTCGAGTCCGGCGCCTTCGACGGTGCGGAACCGCTTGAAGGGCAGGAGGACCTCCTTGACCGAGATCGGGACTTCGGGTCCGGCGTCGGAGCCGTCGCCTTCGGGCAGGAGCAGGCCTTCGCCGCGCAGTTCCTCGATCGTGGCGCCGAGGGCGATGCGGGCGGCGGCCTTGGCGAGCGGCACGGCGGTGGCCTTGGAGACGAACGGGACCGTGCGCGAGGCCCGCGGGTTCGCTTCGAGGACGTAGAGCTGCTCGTCCTTGAGGGCGTACTGGACGTTCATGAGACCGCGCACGCCGATGCCGAAGGCGAGCTTCGCGGTGTAGTCGCGGATCTGCTCGATGACCGTGGCGCCCAGGGTGATGGGCGGGAGCGCGCAGGAGGAGTCGCCGGAGTGGACGCCGGCCTCCTCGATGTGCTCCATGATGCCGCCGAGGTAGAAGTCGGTGCCGTCGCAGAGGCAGTCGACGTCGATCTCGATGGCGTCGTCGAGGAACCGGTCGATGAGGATCGGGTGCTCGGGGCTGGCCTCGGTGGCGCGGGAGATGTATCCGGCGAGGGTGTCCTCGTCGTAGACGATCTCCATGCCGCGGCCGCCGAGGACGTACGACGGACGCACGAGCACGGGGTAGCCGATCTGGGCGGCGACCTCGCGGGCCTCCTCGTAGGAGGTGGCGGTGCCGCCGGCGGGGGCGACGAGGCCGAGTTCGTCGAGGAGGCGGCCGAAGACGCCGCGGTCCTCGGCGCTGTGGATGGCCTTCGGGCTGGTGCCGACGATGGGCAGTCCGGCGTCCTGGAGGCGTTCGGCGAGGCCGAGCGGGGTCTGGCCGCCGAGCTGGACGACGACGCCGACGACGCCGGGCCCGCCCGCGCTGCGGCCGGACTCGTTCTCGGCCTGGTAGACCTCGGTGACGTCCTCGAAGGTGAGCGGCTCGAAGTAGAGCCGGTCGGCGGTGTCGTAGTCGGTGGAGACCGTCTCGGGGTTGCAGTTGACCATGATGGTCTCGAAGCCGACCTCGCGCAGGGCCTGCACGGCGTGGACGCACGAGTAGTCGAACTCGATGCCCTGGCCGATGCGGTTGGGGCCGGAGCCGAGGATCATGACCTTGGGCCGGTTGGAGGGCGCGACCTCGGTCTCGTCCTCGTAGGTCGAGTAGTGGTAGGGCGTGTTGGCCTCGAACTCGGCGGCGCAGGTGTCGACGGTCTTGTAGACCGGGCGCAGGCCGAGCCGGTGGCGCAGGCGGCGCACGCCGTCCTCGCCGGCGAGCTCGGGGCGCAGGGCGGCGACCTGGGCGTCGGAGCATCCGGCGCGCTTGGCCCGGCGGAGCAGGGCCTCGTCGACGACGGCGGCGTTCTCGATCTCCCCGCGCAGGTCGATGAGCTGGGCGACCTGGTCGAGGAACCACGGGTCGATCTTGCAGGCCTCGTGGACCTCCGCGACCGTCGCGCCGAAGCGGAGGGCGCGCTCGGCGGTGTAGAGGGTGCCGTCGTGCGCGGTCCGCAGCGCTTCCATGGTGTTCTCGAGGGTCGCGCCCTCGGGGTCGGGGCGGGTCCAGAACCCGGCCTGCTTGGTCTCGGTGGACCGCAGGGCCTTCTGGAGGGCCTGCTGGAAGGTCCGGCCGAGGCTCATGGCCTCGCCGACGGACTTCATGGTGGTGGTCAGGGTCGGGTCGGCGCCGGGGAACTTCTCGAAGGTGAAGCGCGGGACCTTGACGACGACGTAGTCGAGGGTGGGCTCGAACGCGGCCGGGGTGGCCTTGGTGATGTCGTTCGGGATCTCGTCGAGCGTGTAGCCGATGGCGAGCTTCGCGGCGATCTTCGCGATCGGGAAGCCGGTGGCCTTCGACGCGAGCGCAGAGGATCGGGAGACGCGCGGGTTCATCTCGATGACGATCATGCGGCCGGTGGCCGGGTCGATCGCGAACTGGATGTTGCAGCCGCCGGTGTCGACGCCGACCTCGCGGAGGATGGCGATGCCGACGTCGCGCATGTGCTGGTATTCGCGGTCGGTGAGGGTCATCGAGGGGGCGACGGTGACGGAGTCGCCGGTGTGGACGCCCATGGGGTCGACGTTCTCGATGGAGCAGACGACCACGACGTTGTCGTTCCGGTCGCGCATGAGCTCGAGCTCGTACTCCTTCCAGCCGAGCACGGACTCCTCGATGAGGACCTCGGTGGTGGGGGACTCGGCGAGGCCGTTCCCGGCGATGCGGTCGACGTCCTCCCACGTGTGGGCCATGCCGGAGCCCAAGCCGCCCATGGTGAAGGAGGGGCGGATGACCACGGGCAGGCCGAGGTCCTTGACGGTGTCGCGGACCTCGTCCATGGAGTGGCAGACCGCGGAGCGCGGGACCTCGCCGCCGACCTTGAGGACGACCTCCTTGAACTGCTGCCGGTCCTCGCCGCGCTGGATGGCGTCCATGTCGGCGCCGATGAGCTCGACCCCGTACTTGGTGAGGATGCCGGCCTCGTGGAGGCCGACGGCGGCGTTGAGGGCGGTCTGGCCGCCGAGGGTCGCCAGGATCGCGTCGGGCTTCTCCTTGGCGATGATCTGCTCGATGACCTCGGTGGTGATCGGCTCGACGTAGGTGGCGTCGGCGAACTCGGGGTCGGTCATGATCGTGGCCGGGTTGGAGTTGACGAGGGTGACGCGCAGGCCCTCCTCGCGGAGCACGCGGCAGGCCTGCGTGCCGGAGTAGTCGAATTCGCAGGCCTGGCCGATCTGGATGGGTCCGGACCCGATGACCAGGATGTGCTTGAGGTCTTCGCGCTTAGGCATGGGTCGGGGCCCCTTCTTGCTGCTGAATGAGTTCGATCAGACGGTCGAACAGGTAGTCGGCGTCGTGCGGCCCGCCGGCGGCCTCGGGGTGGTACTGCACGGAGTAGGCGGGCACGTCGAGGCAGGTGAGGCCTTCGACGACGTCGTCGTTGAGGCAGACGTGGCTCACCTGGACGCGGCCGAAGTCGGTCTCGAAGAACTCGCCGCTCTCGGGGGCCTTGAGGGCGAACCCGTGGTTGTGGGCGGTGATCTCGATCTTGTTCGTGTGGCGGTCGAGCACCGGCTGGTTGATGCCGCGGTGGCCGAACTTCAGCTTGTAGGTCTCCAGGCCCAGGGCGCGGCCGAGGATCTGGTTGCCGAAGCAGATGCCGAAGACCGGGACCTTGCGGCGCAGCAGTTCGCGGGTGAGCTCGACCTGGTGGTCGGCGGTGGCCGGGTCGCCGGGGCCGTTGGAGAGGAACACCGCGTCGGGGTTGCCCGAGAGCAGCTGGTCCACTTCGGCATGGGCCGGGTAGACGGTGGTGGTGATGCCGCGCGCGGCGAGGCGGCGCGGCGTGTTCCGCTTGATGCCCAGGTCGAGGGCGGCGACCGTGTACTTGGTCTCTTTGGCCTCGTAGGTGTAGGGCTCGGAGGCGGTCACGGCGCCGACGTGGTTGGCGCCGGCCATGTGCGGGGTGGCGCGCACCTTCTGGAGGAGCGCGGCCGCGTCGGTGTCTCGGGAGGAGATGCCGACGCGCATGGCGCCGGCCTCGCGCAGGTGGCGGGTGAGCGCGCGGGTGTCGACGCCGCAGATTCCCACGACGCCCTGTGCGGCGAGCTCGTCCTCGAGGCCGCGCTCGGCGCGCCAGTTCGAGGCGGTGCGGGCGGGGTCGCGCACGACGTACCCGGCGACCCAGATGCGGCGGGACTCGTCGTCCTCGTCGTTCCAGCCGGTGTTGCCGATCTGCGGGGCGGTCTGGGCGACGACCTGCCCGTAGTAGGACGGGTCGGTGAGGGTCTCCTGGTAGCCGGTCATGCCGGTGTTGAAGACCGCTTCGCCGAAGGTCTCGCCGACGGAGCCGTAGGCCTCGCCGCGGAAGGCGCGGCCGTCCTCGAGAACGAGGATCGCTGGTGCTCTGCTGCTCATTCGGACATCTCCTCTTCGATTTTCCCGTTCAACACGGTGGCGCGCCCGCGAAGGAACGTCGCCTGGACGGTGACCGGGAGTTCCATCCCGGCGTAGGGGGTGTTGCGCGACAGGGAGGCGAGGCCCTCGGGCACCACGGTCCAGGTCGCGGAGGGGTCGACGAGGGTGAAGTTCGCTTCGGCCCCCGGCTGCGGGTCGCGGCCGTGGGCTTCGAGGCCCGCGATCCGCGCGGGGGTGCGGGAGGTGCGCTGGGCGAGCACGTCCCAGTCCACGTCGGAGGGTCCGCCGAGGGCGAGGACGCTGATCGAGAGCGCGGTCTCGAGGCCGAGCATCCCGGGGCGGGCGGCGGCCCACTCGCATTCCTTGTCCTGCGGGGCGTGCGGGGCGTGGTCGGTCGCGACGGCGTCGATCACGCCCTCGGCGAGCGCGGCGCGCAGGATCGCGACGTCGGCCTCGCGGCGCAGCGGCGGGTTGACCTTGTAGACCGGGTCGTAGGAGCGCGCGGCCTCGTCGGTGAGGAGGAGGTGGTGCGGGCAGACCTCGGCGGTCACGTTGGCGCCGCGGGCCTTGGCCTCGCGGATGATCGCCACCGAGCGGGCGGTGGAGACGTGGCAGAAGTGGACGCGCGCGCCGGTGTACTCGGCGAGGAGCACGTCGCGGGCGATGATCGCCTCCTCGGCGACGGACGGCCACCCGGGCAGTCCGAGCTCGGCCGAGACGGCGCCCTCGTTCATCTGGGCGCCTTCGGTGAGCCGCGGCTCCTCGGCGTGCTGGGCGATGAGGCCGTCGAAGGTCTTCACGTACTCGAGGGCGCGGCGCATGAGCACCGGGTCGTGCACGCAGTGGCCGTCGTCGGAGAACATGCGGACCTGCGCGGCGGACTGGGCCATCGCGCCGATCTCGGCGAGCCGCTTGCCCTCCAGGCCGATCGAGACGGCGCCGATGGGCTGCACGTCGGCGTACCCGGCGGCGCGGCCGAGCGCGGCGACCTGCTCCACCACCCCGGCCGTGTCGGCCACGGGGTAGGAGTTCGCCATGGCGCACACCGCGGTGTAGCCGCCCTTGGCGGCGGCGCGGGTGCCGGAGAGGACGGTCTCGGCGTCCTCGCGGCCGGGCTCGCGCAGGTGGGTGTGGAGGTCGACGAGGCCGGGCAGGAGCACCAGGCCGTCGGCGTCGACCACCTCAGCGTCCTTTGCGGACACCGAACCGACCTCGGCCACTCGGCCGTCGCGGACGAGGACGTCCTGACGTCCCCTGCCGACGATGTCGGCGCTCTTGATGAGCAGATCGCTCACTTGCTCTCTCCGTTCGTCAGCAGGAGGTAGAGGACGGCCATGCGGACCCACACGCCGTTCGTCACCTGCTCGGTGATGGTGGCGCGGGGCGAGTCGGCGACGGACGCG
Organism: Glycomyces luteolus; assembly: GCF_027622875.1. Classification (GTDB taxonomy): domain Bacteria; phylum Actinomycetota; class Actinomycetes; order Mycobacteriales; family Micromonosporaceae; genus Glycomyces; species Glycomyces luteolus. The sequence continues at coordinate 168,157 of NZ_JAPZVP010000006.1, forward strand.
GCGATCTCCATGCCGCGGTTCATCGGGCCGGGGTGCATGACGATAGCGTGGTCGGGCATGAGCGCGAGGCGGCGCTCGTCGAGCCCGTAGAGCCGCGCGTACTCGTTCGCGGTGGGGAAGAACGCGGCGTTCTGGCGCTCGTGCTGGACGCGGAGCATCATCACCGCGTCGACGCCCTTGAGGCTGGCGTCGAGGTCGTAGGCGATCTCCACGGGCCAGTCGTCGATGTCCTTGGGCAGCAGGGTGGGCGGGCCGACCAGGCGCACGTTCGCGCCGAGCTTGGTCAGCAGCCAGATGTTCGAGCGGGCCACGCGCGAGTGGAGGATGTCCCCCACGATCGCCACGGTCCGGCCCTCGATGCCGCCGAGGCGTCGCCGCATCGTGTAGGCGTCGAGCAGGGCCTGGGTCGGGTGGGCGTGCGTGCCGTCCCCGGCGTTGAGCACCGCGCCGTCGAGCCATTCGGTGAGCCGCTGCGGGGCCCCGGCGGCCGGGTGGCGGATGACCACCGCGTCGGCGCCCATGGCCTGCAAGGTGAGCGCCGTGTCGCGCAGGCTCTCGCCCTTGTTGACGCTCGAGGTCTTGGCCGCGAAGTTGACGACGTCGGCGGAGAGCCGCTTGGCGGCGGTCTCGAAGGAGGTGCGGGTGCGCGTGGAGTCCTCGTAGAAGAGGTTCACGACGGTGCGCCCGCGCAGCGCCGGGAGCTTCGGGACCTCGCGGCCGGTGACGGCCTCGGCCATCTGCTCGGTGACGTCGAGGATGAGCTCGGCTTCCTCGCGGGTGAGCTCCTTGGTGGTGAGCAGGTGCTTCATCGGTCTCGTCCTCCGGTCAGGATCACGGCGTCGAGGCCGTCATACTCGTGGAGGCGCACGGCCACGGACTCGTCGCGCGCGGTGGGGATGTTCTTGCCGACGTAGTCGGCGCGGATCGGCAGCTCGCGGTGGCCGCGGTCGACCAGGATGGCGAGCTGGACGCTCGCGGGCCGGCCGAGGTCGTAGAGCGCGTTGAGCGCGGCGCGCACGGTGCGGCCGGAGTAGAGGACGTCGTCGACGAGGATGATGCGCTGGTCGTCGACGCCGCCGGGCGGCAGCTCGGTCGGGCCGAGGGCCCGGAGCGCGTTGCGGCGCAAGTCGTCTCGGTAGAGCGTGATGTCGAGGGTCCCGGCGGGGACGTCGAGGTCGGCGAAGCGGCGGATGCGGTCGGCGAGCCGGCCGGCCAGCGCGACGCCGCGGGTGGGGATGCCCAGGAGCATGGTGTCGGGGGCGCCCTTGGTCTTCTCGAGGATCTGGTGGGCGATGCGGTCGAGGATGCGGCCGATGTCCTCGCCCGAGAGGATCTGCTTGCCCGACGGGTCTTCCTCTGACTGCCTGAGGGCAGGGGAAACCACGCGAACCTCCTTCTCCGCCTCACTGGACGGTCTGTTAAAGAACGGTTTCGTCGCGGGCCATGCTACGCCGCCCGTGACGGAGCGTAAAGGCCGATCCCAAAAGCGCGGGGTCGGTAGCGGCCATGATGTCAGGTTTTTCCAGGTTTGCCAGGCGGTTACGTGGGGCCTACGCGACGAAGAACACTGTTTGGGGGCACCCCAACGGCCGATGGTGACCGACCGTAGTCAAGAATAGGATTCCTCTCGTACCGAAAATTGGAGTTGATCCAGCATGGCGACATCTGACTACGCCAAGGCGCTCGGCAACCGGCTGCGTGACATCCGCATGCAGCAGGGGCTGTCGTTGCAAGGCGTCGAGGACAAGTCCGGCGGCAAGTGGAAGGCCGTCGTCATCGGTTCCTACGAGCGAGGCGACCGGTCGATCACCGTCAGCCGTCTCGCCGAGTTGGCCGACTTCTACCGGATCCCCGTCTCTGAGCTGCTTCCCGAGGGCGTGCCGCTCCCGGTCGAGCAGGCCGAGAAGATCGTTCTCAACCTCGAGGCGCTCTACGACCACCCCGACTCCGACCTGGAGCACGTCGCCAAGCTGGCGCGCTCCATCCAGCAGCGTCGCGGTGACTACAACGGCCGGATCCTCTCGATCCGCGCCGACGACCTCTACACCCTGGCCGTCGTCTACTCGACCACGCCTTCGGGCCTGATCGAGAAGCTCGAGGACTTCGGTGTCCTCGTGCACGACCTGCAGGCGTTCTTCGCCTCGGACTCCGAATAGGTCCTGAGCAGGACACTTGGCAAGCAGGCGGCGGCCGGGCCCCGGATCGGGGGGCTCGGCCGCCGTTTCCGATCAGGGTCTGACGGCGAAGGAACGGCCGGGCTCCGGCTGTGTCGCAGTCGGGGCCCGGCCGTTTCCTTGCGTCTGAAGCTATTCGGCCCTGGCGGCGGCGTCGAGGACGGCGTTCACGAACGAGGTGTCGTCCGAGGAGCCGATCTGCAGCGCCACGCGCATGGCCTCCTTGATGGCGACGGCGGTGTCGACGTCGTCCACGTGGCGGATCTCGTAGAGGGCCACGCGCAGCACGTTCCGGTCGACGGCGGGCATGCGCTCGACCGACCAGCTCGTGGACGCCTTGCCGAGCACGGCGTCCAGTTCGTCCAGGTGGGAGGCGACGCCGCGTACGAGCTGCTCCGAGTACGCCGGGAGGCGCGGGGCCTCCGGGTCCTTGAAGGCCCGGTCGGCGCGCTCGGCGAGGACCCGGGAGGGCTCGGTGTCGCGGCTTTCGGCTTCGTACAGGATCTCGACGGCCCGCATCCGCCACTTGGTGCGGGCAGTGAGCCGGTCAGGGCTGTTGCTCTGGTTCCCCACGCCTATGCCCGGGAGAGGTACTTGCCGTCGCGGGTGTCGACTTTGATCTTCTCGCCGTTGTCGATGAAGAGCGGGACGAGCACCTGCGCGCCGGTCTCGACGGTGGCGGGCTTGGTGCCGCCGGAGGAGCGGTCGCCCTGGAGGCCCGGCTCGGTGTAGGTGATGGTGAGCTCGACCGAGGCGGGCAGCTCGACGTAGAGGACCTTGCCCTCGTGCTGGGCGACCGTGGCGTCGGAGTTCTCGAGGAGGAACTTGGCGGCGTCGCCCACGACGTCCGGGCCGACCGGGATCTGGTCGTAGGTGTCGGTGTCCATGAAGACGAAGGAGTCGCCTTCCTTGTACAGGTAGGTCATGGTGCGGCGGTCGACGTTCGCGGTCTCGACCTTGGTGCCGGCGTTGAAGGTCTTGTCGACGATCTTGCCCGAGGGGATCTGCTTGAGCGTGGTGCGCACGAACGCCGGGCCCTTGCCGGGCTTGACGTGCTGGAACTCCTGCACCTGCCAGAGCTGGCCCTCCAGGTTGAGCACCAGGCCGTTCTTGAGGTCGTTCGTGGATGCCACGGGCGTTCGTCTCTTTCGATAGAGGTTCTGTCTTGACCGACCGTCTATGGTAGCGGGCGGCCAGGCTGGTCAGCGCCGCGGCCGCACCGGCTGTGGTGGGCGGCGCAGCGGTGTTATTCGGCGATGTAGCGCAGCGCCGCGGCGTAACCCTCGGCCCCGAGCCCGGCGATGACGCCGGCCGCGTACGCCGAGATGTACGAGTGGTGCCGGAACGGCTCCCGCTTGTGGACGTTCGAGAGGTGGACCTCGACGAGCGGCGCGGTCAGCTGGGCGCAGGCGTCGCCGACCGCGATCGACGTGTGGGTCCAGGCGGCGGCGTTGAGCACCACCGGGTACCCGTTGTCGGCGGCCTCATGCAGCCACTCCAGGAGTTCGCCCTCGTGGTTGGTCTGCCGGAAGTCGACGTCCAGGCCCAGTTCCTTGCCGGTGGTCACGCACAGGTCGGCGAGGTCGGCGAGCGTCTGGGAGCCGTAGATCTCGGGCTCCCGCTTGCCGAGCCGGTCGAGGTTGGGGCCGTTCAGCACCAAGGTCTTCATCCGGTCAGCCTCTCATAGGCCTCGCGCTGCTGCTCGGCGGTCACGTCGTCGACGACGACCGGTTTCGCGAGCGCGTCGAGGAGCACGAAGCGCTGGGTCGCGCCGACGTTCTTCTTGTCGATCTTCATGACCTTGAGGATGTCGTCCCAGCGTCCCGCCTCGTACGTGATGGGCAGGCCGAGCGAGGCGAGCACCGACTTCGTGCGCTCGACGAGGTCGACGCGGCCGGTGATGGCGTTCAGGTGCGCGGCGTAGACCATGCCCACGGCGACGGCGTCGCCGTGGCGCCAGCGGTAGTGCTCGAGCTTCTCCACCGCGTGGGCGAAGGTGTGCCCGTAGTTGAGGACGGCGCGCAGGCCGCCTTCCTTGAGGTCGGAGCCGACGACCTCGGCCTTGACGGCGATGGCGCGCTCGACGAGTTCGGCTACGACCGGGTTCGCGGCGTCCAGGGCCGCTTCGGGATCGGCCTCGACGAGGTCGAGGATGGCCGGGTCGGCGATGAAGCCGGCCTTGACGACCTCGGCGAGGCCCGCCGCGAGGTCGCGCTTCGGGAGGGTGGTGAAGTGGTCGAGGTCGACCAGGACCGCGCGAGGCGGGTGGAAGGCGCCGACGAGGTTCTTGCCCGCGGCGGTGTTGACGCCGGTCTTGCCGCCCACGGCCGCGTCGACCGCGCCGAGCAGCGAGGTCGGGACGTGGACGACGGCGACGCCGCGCAGCCAGCAGGCAGCGGCGAACCCGGCGAGGTCGGTGACCGCTCCCCCGCCGACGCCGACGACGAGGTCGGTGCGGGTGAAGCCTTCTTCACCGAGGGCCTCCCAGACCTGCTCGGCGACGCTGACGGTCTTGCCGTCCTCGGCGTCGGGCAGTTCCATGAGGGTGGCCTCGACGCCGTCGGGGCAGAGCGCGCCGACGCGTTCGGCGAGCGGCGCGGTGCTCGCGGTGTGGAGCACGGCGACCCGCGAGGCCTTGCCGAGGAACTCGGGCAGCCGGTCGGTGGTGCCGCGTCCGATGAGGACCGGGTAGGGGGACTCGGCATCGTGGACGTCGACGGTGCGCGTCGCGAGGCGGGCCTTGATCTCGTCGGTCAGGTCGTCCACTTCCCTTCCGGTGGTGTCGATCGCGATGGTCTCGACCTCGCGGTAGAGCGGCAGCCGCTCGTCCATGAGGCGGCGGAGCGTGGCGCGCGGGTTCACCTGCAGGAGCGGGCGGCCCTTGTCGATCTCGGTGCGCTTGACCGCTTCGCCGAGGTCCACGCGGAGGTGGACGACCGTGCAGTCCGCGAGGAGCTTCCGGGTGGACTCGGCGAGGACGGCGCCGCCGCCGAGGGCGAGGACGCCGTCGTGCTCGGCCACGGCGCGGCGCACGGCCTCGCGTTCGAGGGCGCGGAAGTGCTCCTCGCCGTCGTCCACGAAGATGTCCGGGATCGGCTTGCCCGCGGCGTCGGCGATGTCGGCGTCCACGTCGCGGAACGGCACGTCGAGCGCCGCGGCCAGCGCCCGGCCGATCGTGGTCTTGCCCGAGCCGGGGGGCCCGACGATGACGACGAGCGCCACTACTTCACCCGCAGGTGTTCGAGGTACTGCTCGTAGTTGCGGCGGGATTCGGCGATGGAGTCGCCGCCGAACTTCTCCAGGGCGGCCTCGGCGAGGACGTAGGCGACCATGTGCTCGGCGACGACGGCCCCGGCGGGGACCGCGCAGACGTCGGAGCGCTGGTTGATCGCTTCGGCGGCTTCGCCGGTGGTGGTGTCGATGGTGCGCAGCGGGCGCGTGAGCGAGGAGATCGGCTTGAGCATCGCGGAGACGCGGAGCGGCTGGCCGGTGGTGATGCCGCCTTCGAGGCCGCCGGCGCGGTCGGTGAGGCGCTCGACGCCGCTGGGCCCGGCGACGATCTCGTCATGGGCGGAGGAGCCGCGCACCGCGGCCTGCATGAGGCCGTCGCCGATCTCGACGGCCTTGACCGACTGGATCGACATGAGGGCGGTGGCGAGGCGGGCGTCGAGCTTGCGGTCCCACTGGACGTGGGAGCCGAGGCCGGGCGGGAGGTGGTAGGCGAGGACCTCGACGACGCCGCCGAGCGTGTCGGCGTCCTTCTTGGCGGCGTCCACTTCGGCGACCATGCGGGCGGAGGCCTCGGGGTCCATGCAGCGCAGCGGGTCGGCGTCGACGGCCGCGAAGTCGTCCGGGGTCGGCACGAGGCCTTCCTTGGCGCGGACGGGGCCGAGGGCCTTGACGTGGGAGACGATCTCGATGCCGAAGGCCTGCTTGAGGAAGGCCTTGGCGGCGGTGCCGCCGGCGACGCGGGCGGCGGTCTCGCGGGCGGAGGCGCGCTCGAGGATCGGGCGGGCGTCCTCGTGGTCGTACTTCTGCATGCCGGCGAGGTCGGCGTGGCCGGGGCGCGGGCGCGTGAGCGGGGCGTTGCGGGCGATCCCCGCGAGTTCGGCCGGGTCGACGGGGTCGGCGGCCATCACGGTCTCCCACTTGGGCCACTCGGAGTTGCCGACGCGGATGGCGATCGGCGAGCCGAGGGTGCGGCCGTGGCGGACGCCGCCGATGAAGCTGACGGCGTCGGCCTCGAACTTCATGCGCGCGCCGCGTCCGTAACCGAGGCGGCGGCGGGCCAGTTCGGCCGCTACCGCGTCGGTGGTCAGCTCGATCCCGGCGGGCAGGCCGTCGAGCGTGACCACGAGTTCGGGTCCGTGAGATTCTCCAGCAGTCATCCATCGCAACACGCCGTCAAGTCTGCCACCCGCGCTGATGTGATCGGGCACCTGGTGGAAAGCGTGTCTCATGGGCTGGGCGCGATCGGGCACCCCAAGGCCGCCCCCCTCGCGGGGGGCGGCCCGGTCCTTGCGGCCTCGCGGCTACATGTCGCCCATGGCCTTGCCGAAGTCGACCAGCACGACCTTGTGGTCGCCGATGACTTCCGCGTCGTGCCCCGGCGGGATCTCGAACACGTCTCCGGCGTTGATGTCCTTGTCGGTGCCGTCGTTCATATGGACCTTCAGGTGCCCCTCGATGCAGTAGCCGAGGTGGTTGGCCTGACAGGAATCGCCGCCGACGATCGGTTTGACGTCGTTGGACCAGCGCCAGCCCTTCTCGAACTCGGAGAACTCGACGGGCATGCCGTCGAGCATCACGGTGTCCCTGTGCCCGTGGCCGCTGAGATCCACGGTCTGGTCGGGCTTGCTGAAGTTCTTGACTGCCACTTGATGCATGGCTCTCACCCCCAAGCTGGAGTCTATGGCCGTATCGAGAGCAGCATTCGCGTTTCGGCGAGTGCCCCGAGATGGGCAAAGGGTTGCCGAGCCCGGCGCCCGCGGTCCGCGCCGACCCGCTTCCTGGTACCGGGTGGTTACACTGGTCCCTTCGTTCCCAGGTCAGCCCCTCAATACTGGAACTTTCAACAAAGCTGCATAAGGAAGGACGACGGTGCGATGAGCCCCCAGCACGCGCGGAGATCCCCAGACCGCTCCCCGGCACCGCGGTCCCGCAAACCCACGATGGCCGACGTCGCCGCCGAGGTCGGCGTCTCGCGGGCGCTCGTGTCGCTGGTGTTCCGCGGCCAGCCCGGCGCGAGCCCCGACACCCGCGAGCGGGTCTTCGACGCCGCCGCTCGGCTCGGCTACAAGCCGGACATGGCCGCGCGGCTGCTGGCGCGCGGCCGCAGCAAGGTCCTCGGCGTGCTCTTCACCGCCAGGAACCCGTACCACATCGACCTCGTGGAAGCGATCTACCCGGCCGCCGAGGAGCTCGGCTACGACCTGGTGCTGAGCGCGACGGTGCCGACCCGCAACGAGCACAACGCGATCGAGGCGCTCATCGGACACCGCAGCGAGGCGCTGCTGCTGTGCGGGCCCACGATCCCCGACGAGGACGTGACCGAGCTGGGCTCGCGGGTGCCCACGGTGGTGATCGGGCGCCATATCAAGGACGCGCGGGTCGACGTGGTCACCTCGTACGACCGGCCCGGCGCCCGGGAGGTGGTCGACTACCTGGTGGGCCTCGGGCATCGCGACATCGTGCACGTGGACGCGGGCAACCGGCCGGGCGGGCCGGAGCGGCGGCGCGCCTATCGCGACGCGATGCGGGCGCACGGCCTGGCCGACCGCGTCCGGGTGATCCCGGGGAACCACTCGCAGGAGGGCGGCTCGGAGGCGGCGCGGCTGCTGCTGGAGGAGGACGCGCCGCTGCCGACGGCGGTGTTCGCGGCGAACGACCAGTGCGCGATCGGGCTGCTCGACGTGTTCACCCGGGCCGGGGTGAAGATCCCCGAGCAGGTCTCGATCGTGGGCTACGACGACAGCCACATCGCCGGGCTGAGCCACATCGACCTGACCACGGTGCGCCAGGACGTGCCGCGGCTCGCGCAGCTCGCCGTCGAGGCTGCCGACGAACAGCTCAGGGGCGCAAGGGATCCCGGCGTGTGCTTGAAACTGGAGTCGAAGCTGGTCGTGCGCGGCACGAGCGGTCCGCCCGCCTCGGAGTGATTGACATTTACATATTTGAATGACAAGATGGCTGGTGGTATCGCTCCCAAACTCAATGGAGGGCACCCCATGCCGCGAACCGCACTTCGCCGGAGACGCCTCGGCGTCGCCGTCTTGACCGCTCTGGCACTCGGCGCCGCCGCAGTGCCCGCCACGCAGGCCCTGGCCCAGGACGAGGAGCCCACCGACCTCATCACCAACGGCGACTTCGCCTCCGGCACGAACGGCTGGTGGACCACGGCCAACCTGACCGGCGCGGTGGCCGACGGCGAGTGGTGCGTCGACGTGCCCGGCGGCACCGCGAACGCCTGGGACGCCATCGTCGGCCAGGACGGCCTGCCCCTGGTCACCGGCGAGTCCTACGAACTGCGCTTCACCGCCCGCGCCTCCGCCGACGTGAGCGTCCGCGCCCTCGTGCAACGCCCGGTCGACCCCTGGCCGACCGCGGTCGAGGAGTTCCCGCTGCTCACCAGCGAGGCGCAGGACTTCAGCTACGCCTTCACCGCCAACGCCGACTGGACGGACGCGCAGCTCGCGTTCCAGATCGGCCGCCACGCCGACCCGTGGCAGTTCTGCATATCGGAGGTCCAGTTGCTCACCGGAGCCGAACCGCCCGTGTACGAGCCCGATACCGGGCCGCGCGTACGCGTGAACCAGGTCGGGTACCTCCCCGACGCGCCGAAGCGGGCCACACTCGTCACCGAGGCGACCGACCCGGTCCCGTGGCGGCTCCACGACGCCGCGGGAGCCCTGGTGGCCGAAGGCGATTCGGCACCGCACGGCGCTGAGTCCACCTCGGGCGAATCGGTGCACGTCATCGACTTCTCCGACGCGGCCGCCACCGGCGAGGGCTTCACCCTCACCGCCGACGGCGAGACCTCGTATCCGTTCAGCATCGGCGGGGACGCCTACGGGGACTTGGCGGTCGACGCGATGTCCTTCTACTACCCGCAGCGCTCGGGGATCGCGATCGACGACGCCATCGCGCCCGGATACGGCCGCGAGGCCGGGCACGTCGACGTCGCTCCGAACCAGGGCGACGGGGCCGTGTCCTGCTTCGCCGACGCCTGCGACTACAGCCTGGACGTGAGCGGCGGCTGGTACGACGCGGGCGACCACGGCAAGTACGTCGTCAACGGCGGCATCTCGGTCGCGCAGCTCATGTCCGTCTACGAGCGGGCCCTCCACGCCCCCACCGGCGACGCGACCCGCCTCGCCGACGGCAGCCTGCGCATCCCCGAGCACGGCGACGGCGTTCCCGACGTGCTCGACGAGGCCCGCTGGGAGGTCGAGTTCCTGCTCTCGATGCAGGTGCCCGCGGGCGAGGAACTGGCGGGCATGGCCCACCACAAGATCCACGACGAGAAGTGGACCGGCCTGCCGCTCATGCCGGCCGACGACCCGCAGCCGCGCTACCTGCAGCCGCCGTCGACCGCCGCGACCCTGAACCTGGCCGCGGCCGCCGCGCAGGCCGCGCGACTCTTCGCCCCGTACGACGCCGAGTTCGCGGCCGAATGCCTGGAAGCGGCCGAGACCGCTTGGGCGGCGGCGCTCGCGCACCCGGACCTGTACGCGCCGGACACCAGCCCCGACGGCGGCGGCCCCTACGGCGACTCCGAGGTGAGCGACGAGTTCTACTGGGCCGCGGCCGAACTGTTCCTGACCACCGGCGCGAAGTCCTATGAGGAATACCTGCTCGGCTCGAAGCTGCACGAGGCCGACTCGTTCGGCGCGGGCGCCTTCTACTGGGGCAGCGTCGCCGCCCTCGCGAAGCTCGACCTGGCCCTGGTGCCGAACGCCCTGCCGGGCCGCGACGACGTGGTCGCGCAGGTCGTGGCCGGGGCCGACAAGTACCTCGAGCTGCAGGCGGCGAGCCCGTGGGATCTCTCCTACGGCTCCAACGGGACCTTCGACTGGGGCTCCAACAGCGCCGTGCTCAACGAGCTCGTGGTCGTGGCCACCGCCTTCGACCTCACCGGCGAGTCGCAGTACCGCGACGGCGTGCTGGTCGGTCTCGACTACATCCTGGGCCGCAACGCCCTCGGCAACTCCTATGTGACCGGTTACGGCTCGCACGACTCGCACAACATGCACAGCCGCTGGTACGCCAACCAGCTCGACCCGAGCCTGCCGAACCCGCCCGCCGGAACGCTCGCGGGCGGACCGAACTCGGTCCCGGCGACGTGGGACCCGATCGCGCAGCGCTGGCTCACCGGCTGCGCCCCGCAGCGGTGCTACATCGACGACATCGGCTCGTGGGCGACGAACGAGCTGACGGTCAACTGGAACGCCCCGCTCGCGCAGATCGCGAACTTCGCGGCCGAGCAGGCGACCGGTACGGTCGCGACGACCCCGTCGTGCCAGGTGGAGTACCTGATCAACGGCCAGTGGCCGAGCGGGTTCAACGCGCAGATCCTCGTCACCAACACCGGTGACGAACCGCTGAACGACATCACGCTCAAGTGGGCGCTGCCGACCGGACAGTCCATCGTGCACTCGTGGAGCGTGGCGCTGGAGCAGGACGGCCACATGGTGACCGCCACCGACGTGGCCGGAGGCCAGGAGCTGAAGCCCGGCCGGACGTTCACGTTCGGGCTCATCGGCGGCAAGGACGGCCGCACCGCGGTCGCGCCCGCGTCGGTGACCTGCTCGGCCGCCTGAGCATGAGCCGTGCCCGGGCGCGGCGCCCGGGGGCGGGGGGGGGGGGGCCCCGGGGTCGCCACCGGCCGCCCCGCTGCGTGGGGGCGCGGCGGGCGCGCCGG
>NZ_JAPZVP010000006.1:179260-283798 GCF_027622875.1 Glycomyces luteolus
CCCCCGGGTGGGTCCCCTCCGCGCCCCCCTGCCCTCGGGCGGGCCCGGGCCGCGGCGCCCGGCCGCGGCGAGGGGCGGCCGCCGGTATCGAAAGCGGCCGCCCCTCTGCTTGAGCGCTAGTCGACCGCGACGAGCTTGTCGAGGTTGAGAACGTCAGCGCCGACGACCGACGCGACGATGTCGTCCGCGCCACCCACCACCGCGGACAGCACGCTGCTCGGCTCGCCGGACTCGACGGTGCCGGCCGCGAACACGGGTGTCGCCACCCCGGCGGCGAGCATTCCAGCGGCTCCGGCCGCGATGGCGGTTCTGGCGATGAAACGAATCATGGTCACCTCTCAGTGTCGGTGTCGATATTGACCCTTTTGTAGCGAGCCAGCCCCGAATATAACGACTGGGTCGTGTCGGATATAGGGAATCGACAAACCAGACTCATCAGGCTCGAACGTCCTGGAAAGCGGGCCTTCACCTCACCAGAAGATCCACGGCTCCGTCGCGATGGCCGCGGCGGCTCCGGTGAGCATCGCCGGGCCGTAGGGGAAGTCCTTGCGGCCCATGGCCATGACGGCGACCGCCTGGCCTCCTCCGAAGAGGATCGCGGCCGCGAGCGCCAGGGCCGCCGCTTCCCAAGCGGCCCAGCCGGTGACGAGGCCGAGCAGCCCCGCGAGCTTGACGTCGCCGAAGCCGATCTGGCCGGTCGCGCAGCCGATGCCGTACAGCGCCATGGCGATCGCGGCGCAGGCGACGGCCCGCAGCAGCATGTCCGGGTCGCCGGTGGCGATGAGCAGCGCTCCCGCGAGGGGGTAGGCGGGCAGGATGAGCACGTCGGGCAGGCGTCGCTGGTAGACGTCGATCCAGCCCGCCGCGATGCCGACCGCGGCGACTGTGCCGAGTGCGACCCCGTGCAGCAGTCCGTCTGCGCGCCAGGCGATCAGGAGGGCTACAGCGAGGCTCACGCTCTTGACGAGGCGCGGGTCGGGATGGCGGTCGGTCGCCAGGGCGACGCAGCGGCCGAGGCCTGGGCCCGCGAGGAGGGCGGCCGTGGCCGCGCCGATATAGAGAGCACCGGGGAAGAGCACGCTGCGATGCTCGCATTCCGTTGGGGCGGAATACGGGAGCGACGCGGGCGCGGTCGGGCGCGGGGCCCGCGGTGGTCGGGTTGAGTTGGGGCGCAGGGTCACCGGGGATGCGGCGGCAGTGCCGCGGGAAGCCGTTGGGGCACCGCGGGAGCGAGGCGGCCCGGACTACCGCTTCGCGGCGGTCTTGCGGCCGTTGCCCGCCTTGGCCCTGCGCGCGGCGGCACCGTCGCCGTTGCCCTTGCCGTCGAGGCCGAGCAGCGGGCGGAGGTACGCGCCGGTGTGGCTGGCCGCGATCGCCGCGACCTCTTCGGGCGTGCCCGCCGCGACGAGCGTGCCGCCCTTGTCGCCGCCTTCGGGGCCGAGGTCGATGACCCAGTCGGAGCATTTGATCACTTCGAGGTTGTGCTCGATGGTGATCACGGTGTTGCCCTTGTCGACCAGGCCGTCGAGGACCCCGAGGAGCTTGCGCACGTCCTCGAAGTGCAGACCGGTGGTCGGCTCGTCCAGGATGTACACGGTCTTGCCGGTCGAGCGCTTCTGCAGCTCGGACGCGAGCTTCACGCGCTGCGCCTCGCCGCCGGACAGGGTCGGCGCGGGCTGGCCGAGCCGCACGTAGCCGAGTCCGACGTCGTTGAGCGTCTTCAGGTGCCGGTGGATCGTCTGGATCGGCTCGAAGAAGTCGGCGGCCTCCTCGATGGGCATGTCGAGCACGTCGGAGATGGTCTTGCCGCGGTAGTGGACCTTGAGCGTGTCCCGGTTGTAGCGGGCGCCGCCGCACTCCTCGCACGGCACGTACACGTCGGGCAGGAAGTTCATCTCGATCTTGAGCGTGCCGTCGCCGCTGCACGCCTCGCAGCGCCCGCCCTTGACGTTGAAGGAGAACCGGCCCGGGCCCCAGCCGCGCACCTTCGCCTCGGGTGTGCCCGAGAAGAGCTTGCGGACCTTGTCGAACACGCCGGTGTACGTGGCCGGGTTCGAGCGCGGGGTGCGCCCGATCGGCGACTGGTCGACGCCCACGACCTTGTCGACCCCGTCGATGCCGGTGATCGTGCGGTGCCGTCCCGCGACGATCTTCGCGCCGTTGACCTCGGCCGCGAGGGTGTTGTAGAGGATCTCGTTCACGAGCGTGGACTTGCCGGAGCCGGAGACGCCGGTGACCGAGACGAGGCAGCCCATCGGGAAGGCCGCGTCGATGCCCTTGAGGTTGTTCTCCCTGGCGCCCTTGACGACCAGTTCGCGGCCGTGGTCGGCCGGGCGGCGCTGCTCGGGCACCGGGATGTGCTTGCGGCCGGACACGTAGTCGCCGGTGATGGAGCCATCGGCCTCGGTGAGGCCGGCGACCGGTCCGGAGTAGATGACGTGGCCGCCGTGCTCGCCCGCGCCGGGGCCGATGTCGACGATGTGGTCGGCGACGCGGATGGTGTCCTCGTCGTGCTCGACGACGATGAGCGTGTTGCCGAGGTCCCGCAGCCGCTCCAGGGTCGCGATGAGCCGGTTGTTGTCGCGCTGGTGCAGGCCGATCGAAGGCTCGTCGAGCACGTACAGGACGCCCACGAGGCCCGCGCCGATCTGCGTGGCGAGCCGGATGCGCTGGGCCTCACCGCCCGAGAGGCTCCCTGCGGCGCGCGCGAGCGTCAGGTAGTCGAGGCCGACGTCGAGCAGGAACTGCAGGCGGGCCTTGACCTCCTTGACGATCGGCGCGGCGATCATCGAGTCGCGGTTCGAGAGCTTCAGCGCGTCGAAGAACACCGAGCAGTCCGCGACCGAGAGCGTGCAGACCTCGTGGATGGACAGGCCCTCCACGGTGACCGCCAGGACCTCGGGCTTGAGCCGGGTCCCCTCGCATGTCGAGCACGGGATCTCCCGCATGAACTGCTCGTACTTCTCGCGGGTCCACTCGGAGTCGGTCTCGTGGTGGCGGCGCTCGACCCACGGCACGACGCCTTCGAAGCGCGTCTCGTAGGAGCGGCGCTGGCCGCGCTTGTTGCGGTAGGAGACCTGCAGGGTCTCGCCGTAGCCGTAGAGCACGGCCTTCTGCGCCCGGGCCGGGAGGTCGGCCCAGGGGGTGTCGACGTCGAAGCCGACCGCCTCGCCGAGGGCGACGATCTGGAACAGGAAGTAGTCCCCCATGCCGACCGAGGACCAGGGCGCGAGCGCGCCGTCGCGGATGCTCGACTCCTGGTCGCGGATCACGAGCTCCGGGTCGACCTCCTTGCGCACGCCGAGGCCGTGGCACACCGGGCAGGCGCCGAAGGGCGCGTTGAAGGAGAAGGTTCGCGGCTCGAGTTCGTCGAGCGAGAGCGGGTGGTCGTTGGGGCACGCGAGCTTCTCGGAGAAGCGGCGGGTGCGGTTCGGGTCGTCCTCGGGGACGTCGACGAAGTCGAGCACCACGACCCCGTCGGCGAGCCCGAGCGCGGACTCGACCGAGTCGGTGACGCGCTGGATCGCGGAGGCCTTGACGGCGAGGCGGTCGATGACCACGTCGATGTCGTGCTTCTCCTGCTTCTTCAGCTTCGGCACGTCGGTGAGTGCGTACACCTCGCCGTCGACCCGGGCGCGGGCGTAGCCCTGCTGCTGGAGGTCGCCGAAGAGGTCCACGAACTCGCCCTTGCGCTTGCGCACCACCGGGGCGAGGACCTGGAAGCGGGTGCCCTCGGGCATCGCCATGATCTGGTCGGTGATCTGCTGCGGCGACTGGCTGACGATGGCCTCGCCGCACTGCGGGCAGTGCGGGACGCCGATGCGGGCGTAGAGGAGGCGCAGGTAGTCGTAGATCTCGGTGATCGTGCCCACCGTCGACCGCGGGTTGCGGGAGGTGGACTTCTGGTCGATCGACACCGCCGGGGACAGGCCTTCGATGAAGTCGACATCGGGCTTGTCCATCTGGCCGAGGAACTGGCGGGCGTAGGCCGAGAGCGATTCGACGTAGCGGCGCTGGCCTTCCGCGAAGATCGTGTCGAACGCCAGGGAGGACTTGCCCGAGCCGGACAGGCCGGTGAAGACGATGAGCGAGTCGCGCGGGAGGTCGAGGTCGACGTCCTTGAGGTTGTGCTCGCGCGCGCCGCGCACGACGATGGTGCCCGCTGCGTGTCGTTCGGAAGCGGAGCGCTGAGGTCCGGATTCGGGAGTTTCGGTGTCGATCAGAAGGTGCTCGTTGGCCACGGTGGGAATCTAACGTTCGGGTCCGACAGTTCTGGGAGCCCCGCTGTTCGAAGGAGGGCCGCCCTACGAGGCTACTCCCCCGCGTAGTGCGGATTCGTACGCCGATGTGACCTTTGACTCAGGCTCCACGCATACGAAAGCGGGCCCGGTGGCGGCGCGCATGCATGGCTCGCGAGTTTCGCCGAGAATGCCGCCGCCTTGACCGGACCCGCCTTCGATGGCAGGAATCAAGCCTTGTGGGTGACCCGTCCGGTTCAGTCGAACCGGTAGAGGTCGTAGTCGTCCATGATCCCGATGAGCTTGTCCGAGTACTGCGGGTCGGTCGCGTAGCCGGCCTTGTGGATCTCTCGGGCGAAGCGCTTCGCGTCGTCCGCGTGGTCCATGGCGGTGGCGTAGCGGGACCAGTTCGCGAGCAGGTCGCCGTGGTCGCGGTAGGAGTCGGCCACGTTCCTGTAAGCGCGGAACGTCGCGTCCATGTCGAAGCAGCCGCCGGTCGGACTGCACTCGAAGGTGGCGTAGTCGCGGCAGCCGATGGCGTGGTCGCCGGGCGAGCCGAAGCACTTCATGCCGAACAGGTTGTGGTCCTCGCGGGCCAGTGCGCCCTTGCCCCAACCGGATTCGAGGATCGCCTGCGCGATGGTCACCGAGGCGGGCACGCCGGTGGCGCGGTCGCTGGCCTGCGCGGCGGAAGCGTGCGCGTCGATGAAGCCCGCGGTGCCGCCGCGCGGGACCGCGGGCGGGGCCTGGCCGCACCAGGGCAGCCACGGCTCGCCGGCGCTCCACTTGATGTAGGCGGCGGAGACGTAGCGCTTGTCGCCGATCAGGTACCAGGCGCCCGTCTTGCGGGCGGGGCCGGTGACCTCCTGGCCCCAGACCTGGCATTTGACGGAGATCCCGGTGCCGTTGGCGAAGGTGCCCTGCCTGTCGGAGGTCGAGTTCGCGGCGGCGCGGATGTTGAGTTCGCCGCCGTCGGTGCTGACCATGGCGTTGGTGGCGGCCTTCGTGGCGGCGGAGCACCACGGCACGGGCTGCGGGGGCGACCAGTTGACGTACGAGTTGGAGATCCAGCGGTTCTTGCCGATGCGCAGCCAGGTTGACGTGGTGCGGACGTAACCGCTGATCTCCTCGCCGCGGACCATGCAGAACACCTCGGGGTTCGCGCCGTTGGCGAGGGTCCCGGCGGTCTTCTGGTCCGTGGCCGGGCCGGTGCGGACGTTCAGCGTGCCGCCTTCGGTGGCGATGATCGCACCGGTGATCTTGGCCTGTCCGGGGGCCGCGCCGACGAGGATCACCCCGGCGGCGAGCGCGAGAACCGTAACGAACCGGATGTATATTTGGAATACGCCCATAGTGGGCAGCCTAGATAATGAGGGATTTTCTGTCATTGAAAGGCTCAATGTGAACAAACTTCAGGCATCGGACGAGGTTTCTGGTGTCCGCGATCACCTGGGTTGACGCCAGGTCCCTCTCGTGCTTAAGCGACAATGGTCGTCGTGTCTACACGCTCTGATCTGCGCAACATCGCCATCGTCGCCCACGTCGACCACGGCAAGACCACGCTCGTCGACGCCATGCTCAAGCAGGCCGGCGCCTTCCGCGAGGGTGCCGCCGTCGACGACCGCGTCATGGACTCCGGTGACCTTGAACGCGAGAAGGGCATCACGATCCTCGCGAAGAACACCGCGGTCCACTACACCAACCCGGCCGACGGCTCCCAGATGGTCATCAACATCATCGACACGCCGGGCCACGCCGACTTCGGCGGCGAGGTCGAGCGCGGCCTGTCCATGGTCGACGCCGTCGTGCTCCTGGTCGACGCCTCGGAGGGTCCGCTCCCGCAGACCCGCTTCGTGCTCCGCAAAGCGCTCACCGCGCGCCTGCCGGTCATCTTGTGCATCAACAAGACCGACCGTCCGGACGCCCGCATCGACGAGGTCGTCAACGAGACCTACGACCTGTTCCTGGACTTGGACGCCGACGAGGACCAGATCGAGTTCCCGATCGTCTACGCCTGCGCCCGCGACGGCGTCGCCTCGCTGAACAAGCCCAAGGACGGCACCGTTCCCGAGGACTCCGACAGCCTCAAGCCGTTCTTCGACACCATCATCGAGCACGTGCCCGCACCCGAGTACGACGAGGCGAAGCCGCTCCAGGCCCACGTCACGAACCTCGACGCCGACAACTTCCTCGGCCGCATCGCGCTGTGCCGCGTCATGGAGGGCGAGCTGCGCAAGGGCCAGACCGTCACCTGGATCAAGCGCGACGGCACCCAGCAGAACGTGCGCATCACCGAGCTCATGATGACCGAGGCGCTCACCCGCAAGCCCGCCGAGAAGGCCGGCCCCGGCGACATCTGCGCCATCGCGGGCATCCCGGACATCATGATCGGCGAGACCCTCGCCGACCCGGAGAACCCGATCGCGCTGCCGCTCATCACCGTCGACGAGCCGGCGATCTCGATGACCATCGGCACCAACACCTCGCCGCTGGTCGGCAAGGGCGGCAAGGGCCACAAGGTCACCGCCCGCCTGGTGAAGGACCGCCTCGACCGCGAACTGGTCGGCAACGTCTCGCTCCGGGTCCTCCCGACCGAGCGCCCCGACGCCTGGGAGGTGCAGGGCCGCGGCGAGCTGGCCCTCGCGATCCTGGTCGAGCAGATGCGCCGCGAGGGCTTCGAGCTCACCGTCGGCAAGCCCGAGGTCGTCACCAAGCAGATCGACGGCAAGACCCACGAGCCGGTCGAGCGCCTGACCATCGACTCCCCCGAGGAGCACCTGGGCGCGATCACGCAGCTCATGGCGACCCGCAAGGGCCGCATGGAGACCATGACGAACCACGGTTCGGGCTGGATCCGCATGGAGTGGCTGGTGCCCTCGCGCGGTCTCATCGGCTTCCGGACCGAGTTCCTGACGCAGACCCGCGGCACCGGCATCGCGCACTCGATCTACGAGAAGCACGAGCCGTGGTTCGGCGAGCTCAAGACCCGCAACAACGGCTCGCTGGTGGCCGACCGCGCCGGGGCCGTCACCGCCTTCGCGATGATCAACCTGCAGGAGCGCGGCACGCTGTTCGTGGGCCCGACCACCGAGGTGTACGAGGGCATGATCGTCGGCGAGAACTCGCGCTCCGACGACATGGACGTCAACATCACCAAGGAGAAGAAGCTCACCAACATGCGCGCCGCCTCGGCGGACTCGACCGAGAACGTGGTCCCGCCGCGCGCGCTGTCGCTGGAGCAGTCCCTGGAGTTCTGCCGCGAGGACGAGTGCGTGGAGATCACCCCGGACACCGTCCGCATCCGCAAGGTCGTCCTGGACCAGAAGGAGCGCGGCCGGAGCGCTTCGAAGGCCAAGCACGGCAAGTAAGCCCTGAACGCGGAAAGCGGGCCCGACCTTCCGGTCGGGCCCGCTTTCCGCTGTTATTCGGTCGCCGTCGCGCTTGCCGCGCACCACGAGGCGCTACTTGTCGTCCTCGCCTCGCTGGCGCTCGGCCAAGAAGTGCTCGAACGCCGCTCCGAGTTCGTCGGCGGTCGGCATCCGGCCGTCCTGGAGCATCTCGTCGGCCTCGGCGGCCTCGGTGAACGAGTCGTACTGCTCCTCAAGGGTCTTCACCACGTCGGCGACCTCCTCGGATTCGGCGACCTGCTCGGCGATGTCCGAATCCACTTGCGCGCGTTCGACTTCCAGCTCCTCGTCGGAGGGCAGGTCGAGGCCGGTGGCCTCGCGGATGCCCTCGAGGAGGCGCAGCGAGGCGGCCGGGTAGGTCATCTGCATGACGTAATGCGGCACGTGCACCGAGAGGCCGATCGCGTCGCGGCCGGACTCGCCGAGGCGGTACTCCAGCAGCCCCGCGGCGTTGCCGGGGACCGTGACCTCGTTGAACACCGGGCGGTTGTCGAAGACGAGTTCGGGCCGGGTGGCGTGCACGGTCATGCCGAGCGGCCGGGTGTGCGGCACCCCCATCGGGATGCCCTGGAAGCCCAGGGTGAGCGGCACATGCCAGTGCTCGACCAGGTCCTCCACCGAGTCCACGAAGCGTTCCCAGGCGAAGTCGGGCTCAGGGCCCGTCATGAGCAGGAACGGCTTGTCCGCCGCGTCCCGCATCAGGTACACCACCAGCTGCGGGGCCTCGAAGTCCGACCAGCGGTCGATCGAGAACGTGAGGTTGGGCCGCCGGGAGCGGTAGTCGATGAGCTGGTCCACGTCGAACGACGCGACCGGGGTGTGCTCGCAGGTCTTGAACAGGTGGTCCACCACCCCGCGACCCGCTTGGCCTGCGTCCATGAACCCGTCGAGGAAGTGCAGCAGCACCGCTCCCCGCGCCTCGGCCGGTTCCGCCAGGACCTCGCACAGTGCCCAAGGGTCAACGTTCAAAACAATCGGCTCCTTCTTCCTTGACGCCTTCGATGCTAACGCCCTGGGCCGACCCCCGATTCCCGCTCGCGGAGAACTTCGGAGAAGCGTCACCCCCAGACGTCGAACTCCGGCGCGGGCTCGGTCGCGGGGCGAACCCCGAAGTACCCCAAGGCGAACTCGTTGATCTCCTTAAACGCCTCGCCCGTGGTGGAACCGCCGCCGCCACCGCCGGGAACGTAGACGCTCACGGCCACCACGTACTGCGGATCCTCGGCCGGGGCGAATCCCACGAACGAGGTGATGTTGCCGGGCGCGTACGCGCCGTCGACGACGAGGCTGCCGGTGCCGGTCTTGCCGGCCAGGTGGTAGTTCTCGAGCGCCGCGTTGCGGCCCGTGCCGGTCTCGGCCGCGATGGGCGCCTGCAGCAGGTACTGGAGGTTCTCGGCGGTCTCCTTGGAGATGACGCGGTGCGTCTCGGGTTCGGGCTGCTCCACGACGGTGCCGTCGGCCTCGATCTTCTGGTCGACGAGCGTGGGCTGCACGTAGACACCGTCGTTGGCGATGGCGCCGTAGAGCGCGGCCATCTGCATGATCGTGGTGGTGCCCTCGTGGCCGATCGGGACCGAGCCGTACGAGGTGCCCGACCAGTTCTGGGGTTCCTGGAGGATGCCCGAGGCCTCGCCCGCGATCCCGACGCCCGTGGGCTGGCCGAGGCCGAAGGCGAGCTGGTACTCGTAGAGCTTCTCCTTGCCGATGCAGTCGGCGAGCTTGATGGTGCCCACGTTCGAGGACTGCGCGATGATCCCGGCGAGGCTGAGCACCGCGTCGCCGTGCTCGTAGCCGTCCTTGTAGACGGTGTCGCCCTTGGTGATCGTCTGCTCGAGAGGCATCGTGCCGTCGGGCTCGATGCAGCCCTCCTCGAGGGCCGCGGCGAACACGATCGCCTTGTGGATCGATCCCGGGTCCACAGTGGCCTGAGTGCCGTAGTCGCGGTACGCCTCGGGGTCGTCCACGTCGAACGGGTTGGCCGCGTCGTAGGTCGGGGTCGAGGCCATCGCCAGCATCTCGCCGGAGCCGACCTCCATGACCATCGCCGAGCCGAACTCGGCGTCGTGCTCCTTCACCGTCTCCTGCAGGATGTTCTGCACCTGGAACTGGAGCTTGTCGTCGAGGGTGAGCTGGATGTCGTTGCCCGGCACCGCTTCCTCCTCGCGGTAGAACGCGCCGGGGATCGGCTGGCCGGACTGGCTGCGCTCGTACGAGACCTCGCCGTCCTCGCCCGAGAGCCAGTCGTCGTAGGCGGCCTCCAGGCCGACGAGGCCGTTCCCTTCGCCGCCGGTGAAGCCGATGACGTTGGCGGCCAAGTCGTGTCCGGGGACCATGCGGCTCTCGTCCTCGCCGATGATGAGGCCCGGGTTCTCCATCTCGCGGATCCGGTCGCCGACCTCGAGGCTGACGCCGCGCTGCAGGTACGCGAAGCGGATCGCCTCGCCCTGCGCGGTCTCCTTGGTGGCGATGATCGGTTCGATGTCGGAGGCCTTCCGGCCCAGGAGCGGCGCCAGGGTCGCGGCCACCTCCGCGGGGTCGCCCTTGACCATGCCGGGATCGACGGCGATGTAGTTCGCCTCGATCGAGTAGGCGAGCCGGTTGCCGTTGCGGTCGAGGATCGCGCCGCGCTCGGCGGGCAACGGCTCGGTCGTGAGGCGCTGGTTCAGGGCCTCCGCCGCGTAGGCCGCTGAGTCGGTGACCTGGAGCTGCACGAGCCTGGCGCCCGAGACGAGCAGCAGGATCATGACGAAGGCCGCGGCCATGCGCAGCCGCCGCCGCGGGTTGCCGATGCGCGGCAGGCTCGCGAGCGGCCGCACCTCGATCGGCCCGGTGGCACGGAGCGTGCCGCGCGGTCCGCCGCGGCGCGGCGGGTTGACCGGACCGGTGCGCCTGGTCGGCGCCGGACGGACGGTCCCGGTGCGGCGCACCGGCTCCGAGCGGTCGGCGGCGGTGCGCTTCGGTTCGGGTTCGGGCCTGCGGGGCTCGGTGATCGTGCCGGTCTCGCGCTGGCGGCGCTCGCGCGAGCGGGCCGCGGCCTCGCGGCGCCTGCGCGCCGCGAGGTCGTCGGCCTCCTGCTGCTGCGAGGTCCGGTTGCGTTCGCGGCGCGCGGCCTCGCGGTCGCGCGCCCCGTTCTCCCGGGCCCGGTTGTCCTCGGACCCCTCCGCCGCCTCGCGGACGGTGCGCCCGCGAGGCGTGTAACGGCGCGCTCGACTGATCGATGAGGGGTCGCGCCGTCGACGGGGGTCGGATTCGGTCATCGACGTCCTTACTCTTCGTTCCAGGGCACCTCGACGGTCTCGCCGCCGGGCAGGTACAGGAAGGTCACCTTCTCCGGGTGCACCATGCCGTACAGCTGCGCCTGGGCCTGGAGGTACACCGGCGTGTCGAGGTGCGACAGCTCGTCCTCGAGCGCCTGCTCGGTCTGGTCGAGCTCGCCGGCCTGGGTCCGCAGCTCCTGCAGCCGGTAGGCGTCCTCGTTGATGACCGTGTTCAGCACCAGCAGGCCGAAGATCCCGGCGACCACCAGCGCGAGGATGCCGCCGACGAACGCCGGGCGCGGCACCTCCACCGGCTCCGGCGCGGGCTTGGCCTTCGTCTCAGTCCGGGTGCGCGGGAGCACCACGGTCTCGCGCTGCGGCGCGGCCGGGGTCTCGGTCTCCGCCGGAGGCGCCTCGACCGGGACGGTGGCGGGCTGGACGGCGAGGTTCCCCTCGAACACAGGCGCGGAGTCATCGGCGTCGCCGACGAGGCCGCGGCGTCGCGAAGACGCGGCGCGGGCCCGCCGGCGGGCGGCCTTGATGATCTCGTCGGGGTCGGCTTGCGCGCGACGGTACTGGTCGCTCATGGTGCGCCTCCTGCTCCTGTGGACGGTGCGATGCGTTCCGCGGCGCGGAGCCGGGCGGGCGCCGCGCGCGGATTGCGGTCGAGTTCGGTCTGGGTCGGTTGCTGGGCCTTCTTCGTGAGGAGTCGAAAGGTGGGTTCGGTTCCGGGGAGGTCGACGGGGAGGCCGGCCGGGCTGGTGGAAGTGGCCCTTCGGGCCAGCTCCTGCTTGGTGATGCGGTCTTCGAGCGAGTGGTAGGAGAGCACGACGACGCGGCCGCCGGGGGCCATCACGTCGAGCGCCGCGGGCAGTGCGCGCTCCCAGGTCTCGAGCTCGCCGTTGACCTCGATCCGCAGGGCCTGGAAGGTCCGCTTGGCGGGGTTGCCGCCGGTGCGGCGGGCCGCGGCCGGGATCGCGTCCCGCACCAGGTCCGCCAGCGCGCTGCTGGAGGTGATCGGGGCCTTGGCCCGGGCCTTGACGATGCTGGAGACGACGCGGGTCGCGAACTTCTCCTCGCCGTACTCGCGCAGGATGCGCACGAGGTCGCCCGGCTCGTAGGTGTTCACGACGATCTCGGCGGTGAGCGGGTCGTCGGGGTTCATGCGCATGTCGAGGCGCGCGTCCTGGCTGTAGGCGAAGCCGCGGTCGGCCTGGTCGAGCTGCATCGAGGAGACGCCGAGGTCGAACAGGACGGCGTCCAGTGATGCGAAGCCGTTGTCCTCCAGGACTTCCGGGATCTCGTCGTAGACGGCGCGGGCCGGGATGAAGCGCTCGCCGAAGTCGGCGAGGCGCTTGGAGGCGAGTTCGAGTGCGGTGGGGTCGCGGTCGACGCCGATGACCGTGAGGCCGGGGTGGGCGGTCAGCAGCGCCTCGGTGTGCCCTCCGGCGCCGAGGGTCGCGTCGACGGCCAGCGCCCCGGGGCGCGAGGCGGCGGGCGCGAGGTATTCCAGCACTTCGTCGAGCATCACCGGGATGTGCGGTGCGTTCATTCCGCTCACCTCCTTCTCTACAGTCCTTCGGGCAGGTCGCCCTCTTCGATGTCGGCGAAGGCCTCTTCCGAGGCCTCCAGGTAGTCGTCCCAGGTCTGGGTGTTCCAGATCTCCACGCGGTTGGAGGCGCCGATGACCGCGAGTTCGCGGTCGAGGCCGGCGTATTCGCGCAGCCGCGGGGGGATGGTGACGCGCCCCTGCTTGTCGGGGACCTCGTCGTGGGCCGAGGCGAAGAACACCCGGCTGTAAGCGCGGGCGGTCTTGCTCGACATGGGGGCCTGCTGGAGCGCTTGGGCGATGCGCGTGAACTCCGTTTCGGGGAACACGTACAGGCAGCGTTCCTGGCCCTTGGTGATCACGACTCCTTCCGCCAGTCCTTCCCTGAACTTCGCGGGGAGGATGACGCGGCCCTTGTCGTCCAGGCGCGGGTTGTGGGTGCCGAGGAACATCGGCGCCACCCCCCGTGACTCTCAGGCTGCGCGGCCGCTCCGACCGCGTCGATGAGGCGACGGCCCCACCATTGCGCCCCACCTTACTCCACTCTCCCCCACCCTTGGGGGTTGTTTCCGCGTGGCATCCGTGGTGGGCGTGGCGTTAGGGCTGGTCAGGGTTGGTGGAGGACAGTGGAGTGACGAGTGCGCAACACGTGCCCCAGAAGGCGAATTCCGTTCATCCTTCACCACCGCGGGTGGCAAGCGGCCCAAGAGGACCCGGTTGTCGGCGACGCATCGGGCACGGAGGGCGACGGTCACGGGCACAGTGCGCGCCCGTGCGATCACTGTGGAGCGAGGGGTGGCGGGGAGTGGAGGCGATCCGGGGGCGTCCGCGCTGCCCGGTGCGGGCGGCGCATCGGCGTTCGTCGCTGCCCCGGGTAGCACTCGTGCCGATCGGCGGCCCGCAAGCGTCGCCGATCCCCGGTCCACCTCACGCAACGCCGCCACTCATCACGGGTTCCGGTGCGCATGTGACAAACTCTTGTGCATAGTCACCGGTTCCGATCAAGCTGAAAGCGAGCCCGCATGAGCGCGAATCTGACCCCACGCGCGAAATTCGCCACCACGCTCCTCAGGACCGCGGCGGCGCTCTCGCGGGCCACGGGCCGCGGCGACGGCTCGGTGATCGGCGGACGCGTCGGGTTGATCGTCGAGCCGCGGCTGCTGGAGCTGCTGGCCGAGGGCCGCCATGTCGTGCTCATCTCGGGCACGAACGGCAAGACCACGACCACCCGGTTCACGACGGCCGCGATCGAGGCGATCGGGAAGGTCGCCACGAACTCGTTCGGCGCGAACATGCCGACGGGCCACACGACCGCGCTGGCGAAGGCGCCCAAGGCGGAGTACGCCGCGCTCGAATGCGACGAGCACTACCTGGGGCAGCTGCTGGACGCGGCGAGCCCGAAGGTCGTGGCCCTGCTCAACCTCTCGCGCGACCAGCTCGACCGGGCCATGGAGGTCACGGCGCTGGCGGCGAAGTGGCGCCAGACCCTGCAGACTTCGGCCGGGCAGTCGACGATCGTCGCGAACGCGGACGACCCGCTCATCGTGTGGGCCGCCTCGGTGTGCCAGCGCGTGGTGTGGGTGGCGGCGGGCCAGTCGTGGACGGCGGACTCGGCGATCTGCCCGAACTGCGGTTCGCACCTGGACCGGTTCGGCGAGTTCTGGCGCTGCACGAACTGCGGCCTGAACCGGCCGAGCCCGCAGTGGTCGGTGGCGCAGGAGGGCGAGGCGGTGGTGGGCCCGGACGGACGCCGCTACGAGCTGAACCTGCAGCTGCCGGGCCGGGTGAACCGCGCGAACGCCGCGACGGCGCTGGCCGTTGCGAGCCTGTTCGGGGTGGATCCGGCGCAGGCCGCGCCGCGCCTCTCGGAGGTCGCTTCGGTGGCCGGGCGGTACGCGAAGGTCGAGCGGGAGGGCCGCCAGCTGCGGCTGCTGCTGGCGAAGAATCCAGCCGGGTGGCTGGAGTCGTTCGACATGATCGAGCCGAACCCTCCGGTGGTCTTGTCGCTGAACGCGCGCGAGGTGGACGGCTTCGACACGTCGTGGATCTACGACGTGGACTTCACGTCGCTCGCGGGCCGCAAGGTGGTCGTGACGGGCGACCGGCGCACCGACCTGGCCGTGCGCCTGGAGGTCGACGGCGTCGACTTCATCGTGGTGGACGACATCAGGGCGGCGATCGCGGCGGTGCCGCCGGGGCAAGTGGAGGTCGTCGCGAACTACACGGCCTTCCAGGACATCCGCGCCGAATTCAACCGGGTCAACTAGCGAGAGAGAGCGTCCCATCGTGGCTATGAGCACCCTGCGCATCGTCTGGCTCTACCCCGACCTCTTGTCCACCTACGGCGACCGGGGGAACCTGCTGGTGCTGGCCCACCGGGCCCGCGCCCGGGGCATCGACGTGGAGCCCATGCAGGTCCGCAGCGACCAGCGCGTCCCGCACACCGCGGACATGTACCTGATCGGCGGCGGCGAGGACGGCCCGCAGGCCGTGGCGGCCGACCGGCTGCTGCAGGACGGCGCGCTGAACCGGGCCGCCGAGGCGGGGAAGCCGATCCTCGCGATCTGCGCCGGGTATCAGCTGCTGGGCGCGTCGTTCTACGCCAACGGCCGCGCGTACGAGGGCTTGAACATCCTGGACCTGCGCTCGGACCGGGGCCCGTCGCGGGCTGTGGGCGAGATCGCGGGCGAGGCGGCGCCGCAGCTGGGGATCGGGCCGATCACCGGATTCGAGAACCACGGCGGGCGTACGCACCTGGGCGAGGCGGTGCAGCCGCTCGCGCGGGTCACCGCCGGGATCGGGAACGACGGCGCGACCGAGGGCGCGTGGGCGGGTCACGTGATCGGCACGTACATGCACGGTCCGGGCCTGGCGCGCAACCCGAAGCTCGCTGACCTGCTGCTGGCGTGGGCGATCGGGGTGGACCCGTCGCAGCTGCCGCCGGTCGACGACACGTGGCCGGAGCGGCTGCGCGCCGAGCGCTTCCAGGCGCTGTCGGCAGCGCAGTAGCCTCCCCACCGGAGCCCTTACGGACGGTACTCCCGCTCGCATTAGGCTGGCGAAACCACCCACATGCGGTTAGTTTTGTCAGACAACTAATTGACCCCGGCGCGGCCTCCCCCGCCGCGCCGGTGCGATGCGCGCGAGGAGAACCCCATGGACTGGCCCAAAGGCGTCGAAGGCCTGAGCTACGGCGGCGACTACAACCCCGAGCAGTGGCCTGAGGACGTCTGGGACGACGACGTCATGCTCATGCGCGAGGCGGGCGTCAACCTCGTCAGCGTCGGCGTCTTCTCGTGGGCCAGACTCGAACCGCGCCAAGGCGAGTACGACTTCGGCTGGCTCGATGCCGTCCTCGGCAAGCTCCACGCCGGGGGGATCGCCGTCAACCTCGCCACCCCCACCGCCTCGCCCCCGCCGTGGTTCACCCTCGCCCACCCCGACGCGCTCAACACCCGCCCCGACGGCGTGCGCCAGGTGCACGGCTCCCGCGACACCTACGACATCTGCGCGCCCGCCTACCGCGAGGCCTCGCGCACCATCGCCGCGAAACTCGCCGAGCGGTACGCCGACCACCCCGCGCTCGCGATGTGGCACGTGCACAACGAGTACGGCTCCTCCACGTACTCCGAGCACGCCGAACGGGCGTTCCGCCTCTGGCTGCAGGCGAAGTACGAGAGCCTCGACGCCCTGAACGCCGCCTGGTGGGGCTCCTTCTGGAGCCAGCACTACAGCGAGTGGGACCAGATCCTCGCGCCCCGCGCCACCCAGTACCTCCAGAACCCCGCTCAAGAGCTCGACTTCAAGCGCTTCACCTCCGACGCGATGCTGGAGCACTACAAGGAGCAGCGCGAGATCCTCCGCGCCGCGAACCCGGAGGTCCCGATCACCACGAACTTCGTGTTCGGGCAGTGGGTCCCGGTCGACCACTGGAAATGGGCGTCCGAAGTGGACGTCGTGGCGTTCGACTCGTACCCGTCCGCGCCCGATGAGCGGGCCGAGCAGCAGAGCGCCTTCCACGCCGACCTCTGCCGCTCCTGGGCCGGCGGCGGCGACTGGCTCCTCATGGAGCAGGCCGCCGGAACCCTGCACTCCAAGGACGGCCGGATCGCCAAGGCCCCCGGGCGCATGGCCCGCCACTCGATGATCCACATCAGCCGCGGCTCCAAGGGCGCCATGTTCTTCCAGTGGCGCGCCGGACGCGGCGGCGCCGAGCAGTGGCACTCCGCGCTGGTCCCCCACGCGGGCAAGAACACCCGCGTGTTCCGCGAAGTCGCCGAATTCGGCAACACCCTCCCGAGCATCGCCCACACCGTCGAGGCCCCCGTCGAGACCGACGTCGCGATCCTGTGGAGCCCCGACTCCTGGTGGGCCACCCACGGCGGCGTGCACCTGCCCGGGCAGGTCGACTACCTCGAGAACGTCGCCCAGATCCACCGGGTCCTGCGCGACCGCGGCGTCATCGCCGACTTCGTCGCCCCTGAAGGCGACCTCTCCAAGTACAAGACCGTGATCGCCCCTACCACCTACGTGCTCAGCCGGGCCGGGGCCGAGAACCTCCGCTGGTTCACCGCCGGGGGCGGGCGCCTCGTCGCCTCCTACCTCACCGGCGCCGTCGACGAGCACTGCCAGGTGTGGCTCGACGGCTACCTCGGCGGCATGACCGACCTCTTCGGCATCCGCGTCACCGAGCACCTCCCCCAGCCCGCCGGCGAACTGCGCGCCCTGTGGAACTTCGGGGCCGCCGAGCGCTTCTGCGAACTCGTCGAACTGCGCGGCGCCCAGTGCGTCACCCAGTACGCCACCGGGGACGTCATCGAGAACCAGCCCGCCGTCACCGTCAACCCCTTCGGCGAGGGCGAGGCCTGGTACGTCTCCTGCAAGCTCGTCGACGAGGCCTGGGACCGGCTCTTCGAGGAACTGAAACTCAGCGGCCCGGGCCGCCCCGGACTCGACGTCGTCGACCGCGGCCAGTGGCGGTTCATCATCAACCACACCGACAAGGAAGAGCAGGTCGGGCACGTGATCGTCCCCGCCGGCTCCTGGGCCGTCGACCGGAAGGTCTGACAGACGGCCCGAATGGGGCATTCCGGCCCGCCTCCGCGGAGGCGGGCCATACGCTCAGGCGCATGAGCGACGACAACGCCTGGACCGGCCAGCGCCTCAGCGGCCGCGAACTGTTCACGCTGTTCAGCGCGCTCATGCTCACCATGCTGCTGGCCGCGCTCGACCAGACGATCGTCGGCACGGCCCTGCCCACGATCGTGGGCGACCTCAACGGCATGGACGACTACACGTGGGTCGTCACCGCCTACCTCATCGCGACCGCGGCCACCACCCCGCTGTACGGCAAGCTCTCCGACCTCTACGGGCGGCGGCCGATCATCCTGCTGGCCATCACGATCTTCCTGGTGTCCTCGGCACTGGCGGGCCTGTCGCAGAACATGCTCCAGCTCGTGCTGTTCCGCGGCCTCCAGGGCGTGGGCGCCGGCGGGCTCATGACGCTGGCGTTCACCATCGTCTCGGACGTGCTGCCGCCGCGCGACCGCGGCAAGTACCAGGGCCTGTTCGGCGCGGTGTTCGCGCTGTCGTCGGTCGCGGGCCCGGTGCTCGGCGGCTGGCTGGCCGAGGTGGACTGGCGCTGGATCTTCTACATCAACCTGCCCACCGGCCTGGTCGCGCTCGTCGCCGTCAACGCGGTGCTGCGCAAGCACCCGATCCCGACGCGGCAGCACAAGATCGACTACCTCGGGGCGATGTTCCTCGTCCCGGCCGTGACCTGCCTGCTGCTGGCGACGACCTGGGGCGGCCAGGACTACGCGTGGACCTCCGGGGTCATCCTCGGCCTGTTCACGGCCGCGGCGGTGCTGACCGCGGCGTTCCTGGTGGTGGAGACCCGCGCGGAGGAGCCGATCCTGCCGCTGCGGATGTTCCACCAGGGCACGTTCAGCCTCGCCTCGGTGATCGGGTTCGTCTTCGGCATCGCCATGTTCGCCGGGATCGTCTACATCCCGCTGTTCTTCCAGATGGTGCGCGGCTACACGCCCACCAAGTCGGGCCTGCTCATGCTGCCGATGATGGTCGGCATGGTCGCGACCTCGATCCTCTCGGGCTTCGTGATCTCCAAGGCGGGTCGCTACAAGTGGTTCCTGGTGGGCGGCGCGGTCGTGTCGACCGTCGGGCTGTCGCTGTTCACGCAGGTGCACGTGGACACGCCGCTGGCGACGAGCGCCGTGTACTTGCTGGTCCTCGGCCTCGGCATGGGCATGTTCATGCAGCCCTTGGTGCTCGCGATGCAGAACATCGTGTCGATGGCGGACCTCGGCGTCGCCACCAGTACGAACACGTTCGCGCGGACCCTCGGCGGGGCGGTCGGCACCTCGGTGCTCGGCGCGGTCATGAACGCGACGCTCGACCGCGAGCTCACCGCGAACCTCCCCGCGGCCCTCGCGCAGCTCTCCCCTCAAGAGGCCGCCGCGTTCGGCGGCTCGGACCTGTCGGCGCTGACCGAGTCGCCCACCGCCGTCCAGGGCCTGCCGGAACCGGTGCGGCTGGTCGTGCAGCAGGCGTTCACCGACGGCATGGACGACGTCTTCCTCGTCGCGGCGGTCATCACCGCCGTCGCGATCGTGCTGACCCTGTTCCTGCCGGACCTCGTCCTGCGCGGCGCACCTGACGCGCGGACCGAGGAGCCCGACACCGCGGCTGACCAGATCCGGGCCGACACCCTTCCGTAAGCGAGTTGTCCGACCGGAAACCAAGGAGGAGCAATGGAAGTACTGATCGTCGGAGCGGGCGGCATGGCCCGGGGCATCGGCCTGCGGCTCGTGCGCGGCGGGCACCAGGTGCGCATCGCCCACCGCGAACCCGACAAGGCCGCGGACCTCGCGGCGGAGCTCGGCGACAACGCCTCCGGCGAGCCGCTCGACAGCGCCGCCGGCGCCCAGGTCGTCATCCTCGCCCTGCCTTACGAGGGCAGCAAGGAGATCGCCGAGGTCTGGGCCGACCGGCTCGCGGGCAAGATCATCGTCGACATCAGCAACCCCGTCGACTACGAGACGTTCGACCGGCTCGTCACGCCGCCCGGCAAATCCGCGACCGACGAGATCGCCGAGGCCGCGCCGGGCGCGAAGGTCGTCAAGGCCTTCAACACCACGTTCGCGTCCCGGCTAGCGACCACCGGAAAGCTCGACGTCTTCATCGCCGGGGACGACGGCGACGCCCGCAAGCAGATCGCGAGCCTCTGCACCGACGCCGACCTACGCCCGATCGACGTCGGCGGCCGCAAGCACGCCGCCACCCTCGAGGCCATGCAGCTGCTCCACATGAAAGTGCAAGGCGAGATCAACGGCAACTGGTCCACCGCGCTCACCTTCGCCCCCTGACCGCGATGCGGAGGGGAGGGTGCCGCCGCCGCGGCGACCTCCCCTCGCATCCCAAGAGCTCTCGGCCGCTACTCACTGGCGCGGTAGCGCCCCGGAGTGGAGAATGAGCGGATGCGCACCATCGGCCTCATCGGCGGCATGTCCTGGGAGTCCTCGGCGGAGTACTACCGGTTGATCAACGAGGGCGTCCGGACCCGCCTGGGCGGGCAGCACAATGCACGCAGCCTCATGGTCACGGTGGACTTCGCGGAGATCGAGGCGATGCAGCGCGCCGATGACTGGGACCGAGCCGGGAAGGTCCTTGCCGAGGCCGCGACGGCCCTCGAACGCGGCGGCGCCGACATGATCGCCCTGTGCACCAACACGATGCACCTTGTCGCCGACCGCATCGAAGCGGTGTCCCGGGTGCCGTTCGTCCACCTGGTCGACGCGACTGCCGAGCGCATCACGGCAGCCCGGATCGAGCGGGTCGGGCTGCTCGCCACCCGCTTCACCATGGAGATGGGCTTCTACGCCGAGCGGATGGCCCGGCACGGCGTCGAGGTCATCGTGCCGCCCTCCGGGGACCGCGAGACGGTCCACGAGATCATCTACGGCGAGCTGACGCTCGGCGTGGCCGAGGACGACTCGCGGGCGTCCTACCGGCGGATCATGGCCGATCTCGCGGAGCAGGGCTGCGAGGGGATCATCTACGGCTGCACCGAGATCACGCTGCTCGTCGACGAATCCGACAGCCCGGTCCCGGTCTTCGACTCGACGCGCCTGCACGCGGAGCGGCTGGTCGGCCTCGCACTCGAATGACCCCGCGCCTCAAGCGATGCGGATGGCGAAGCCGATGGCGCGGTAGGCGTTCTCGGTGAGGAGGGCCTGCTTGGGTTCGGCGATGTCGCCGAAGTGGATCGCCGGTTTGAGCTTCGCGAGCCTCGGGTCTTCGAGGATGCCCTCCACGGGGCCGCCGGTCACGAGGGCGTCGAAGTCGGCGTTGCCGAGGACGGCGACGACCGCGTCCCGGGCGCGCTTCTCAGCGGCGTGGGCCTGCCCTTCGCGCCTGCGCGCGAAGCGCTGCTGGGACTGGCCGCCCGCTTTCGTCTTGCCCTGGACGTAAGCGGTGTCGGTCTTGGAGACCGTGACGCGGCCGTCGACGATGATGCCGACCGAGTACGCGCCCTTGCGGGCCAGCAAGACTGCGATGCGGCGGGGTTCGAGGGCGTAGTCGCGAAGGTGCTCGGCGGCCTTGAGCGGGTCGTCGTCGAGCAGCCAGCCCGCGGGCAGGCCGCCGGCCAGCGTCCATACGACACTGGCCGACGTTCCCTCGTTCGATTCGATCGTCCAGGCGTCGCCTTCGGCGTGATGGCTCGCGATGCCGCCGTTGCGCGTCGCGAAGTTCGCGACCCACCTCGGAAGCCGTTCGGGCTCGACTTCGACGATCTTGCCGCCGCCTGAAGCGGGGCGGATCTTCACCATTCCTAGACGTTGAACCCTAGAGCGCGAAGCTGGTCGCGGCCGTCGTCGGTGATCTTGTCCGGGCCCCACGGCGGGATCCACACCCAGTTGATCTTGAGGTCGGCGGCGAGGCCGCCTTCCGGGCCGCTGCACAGGGCGGAGCGGGACTGGTCCTCGATGACGTCCGTCAGCGGGCAGGCCGCCGAGGTCAGGGTCATGTCGAGGGTGACCACGTTCTGCTCGTCCACGTGCACGCCGTAGATGAGGCCGAGGTCGACCACGTTGATGCCCAGCTCGGGGTCGACCACGTCTTTCATGGCTTCGAGGATGTCGTCCTCTTTCGCCTTCACGGTGTCGGTCATGCGTCGGTCCTTCCGGGGATCGAGGCTTCAGCTCTGACTAGGGCGTCCTGGAACGCCTTCCAGCCCAGCAGCGCGCATTTGACGCGCATCGGGTACTTCGAGACGCCCGCGAACGCGACGGCGTCCTCGAGCGACTCCTCGTCGCCCTCGGACTGGCCCTTGGAGTTCATCAGCTCGGTGAACTCGGCCAGCTTCGCCAGCGCGTCGTCCACCGTAGTGCCGTTGATGAGCTCGTACATCACGGAGGCCGAGGCCTTCGAGATCGAGCAGCCGACGTTGTCGTAGGAGACGTCGGCGACCTTGCCGTCCGCCACGTGGACCCGGAGGGTGATCTCGTCGCCGCAGGTCGGGTTGACCTGGTGCGACTCGCCCTCGTAGGGTTCGCGCAGGCCCGCGCCGCGCGGGCGCTTGTAGTGGTCCAGGATGACTTCCTGGTAGAGCTCGTCGAGATTCATCAGCCGAACACCTTTCGCACCTGGCCCAACGCCTCCACGAGCCGGTCTATTTCCTCATGGGTGTTGTAGAGGTACCCGGAGGCGCGCGTGGTGGCGTTGACGCCGAAGCGGGCGCAGGTGGGTTTGGCGCAGTGGTGGCCTACCCGGACCGCGATGCCCTCGGCGTCGAGGATCTGTCCGACGTCGTGCGGGTGAACCCCTTCGAAGGTGAAGGAGACCGTGGCGCTGCGCCCGATCGGGACGCGCGGGCCGATGATCTCAAGGCCGTCCACGGTCTCGAGCCTGTCGAGCATGTAGCCGGCGAGCTCCTTCTCGTGGGAGCGCACGTTCGCCATGCCGAGCTTGTCGAGGTAGTCGACGGCGGCGGCGAGGCCCACGGCCTCGGCGATCGGCGGCGTGCCGGCCTCGAACTTGGCGGGCGCGTCGGCGAAGGTGGTGTGCTCCATCGTGACGGTCTTGATCATCGAGCCGCCCGTCAGGAACGGGGGCATGGCGGCGAGCAGGTCCGCTTTCGCCCACAGGACGCCGATCCCGGTCGGGCCGAGCATCTTGTGTCCGGTGAAGGCGATGAAGTCGACGCCGAGTTCGGTCACGTCCACGGGGAGGTGCGGGACGGACTGGGAGGCGTCGAGCCCGACGAGGGCGCCGACCTCGCGTGCGCGCCGCGTGATCTGCGAGGTCGGGTTGACCGTGCCGAGCAGGTTGGCGACGTGGACGAACGAGATGACCTTGCAGCGTTCGGTGATGACCTCGTCGACGGTGTCGAGGTCGAGGCGGCCGGCGTCGGTGATGCCGATCCACTTCAGCGTCGCGCCGGTCCGCTGGCAGAGCTGCTGCCAGGGGATGAGGTTGGCGTGGTGCTCCATCTCGGTCACCACGACCTCGTCGCCGGGGCCGAGCTTGAAGCGCGGGTCGGCGGCGGGGTCGAAGGCGGCGTTCTGGAACGCGTAGGCCATCAGGTTGATCGACTCGGTGGAGTTCTTGGTGAACACCACTTCGTCGGGGCTCGGGGCGCCGATGAACGCGGCGACCTTGGCGCGGGCGCCCTCGTAGGCCTCGGTGGCCTCGGAACCGAGCGTGTGGACCGAGCGCGAGATGTTCGCGTTCGAGTGGTCGGTGAAGTGGCGCATGGCCTCGACGACCTGGACCGGCTTCTGCGAGGTCGCGGCCGAGTCGAGGTAGGTCAGGGGCTTGTCCCCGATCCTGCGCTGCAGGATCGGGAAGTCGGCCCTGATGGCCTCGACGTCGAGCTTGCTGGCAGCCTCCACGGCTCCTTCTTCCTGTTGGCTAGGCGGCCTTCGTGCCGACGTAGGACTCGTAGCCTTCGGCTTCGAGCTTGTCGGCGAGTTCGGGGCCGCCCTCTTCGGCGATCTTGCCGTCGACGAAGACGTGGACGAAGTCGGGCTTCACGTACCGCAGGATGCGCGTGTAGTGCGTGATGAGCAGGACGCCCGGGTTGCTCGTGGCCTTGGCGTGGTTGATGCCCTCGGAGACGATGCGGAGGGCGTCGACGTCGAGGCCGGAGTCGGTCTCGTCGAGGATCGCCATCTTGGGCTTGAGCAGCTCCATCTGCAGAATCTCATGGCGCTTCTTCTCGCCGCCGGAGAATCCCTCGTTCACGTTGCGGTTGATGAACGCCTCGTCCATCTTCAGCTCGGCCATGGCGCCTTTGAGGTCCTTCATCCAGGTGCGGATCTTGGGGGCCTCGCCGTCGACGGCGGTCTTGGCGGTGCGCAGGAAGTTGGAGACCGAGACGCCGGGGACCTCGACCGGGTACTGCATGGCGAGGAAGAGGCCGGCGCGGGCGCGCTCGTCGACGGTCATCTCGAGGACGTCCTCGCCGTCGAGCAGGACGGAGCCGGAGGTGATCTCGTACTTCGGGTGACCGGCCAGCGAGTAGGCCAGAGTCGACTTGCCGGAGCCGTTGGGGCCCATGATGGCGTGGGTCTCGCCGGAGCTGATGGTCAGGTCGACGCCGTGCAGGATCGGCTTGGCGCCCTCGTCGGTGTTGACCGAGACGTGCAGGTCGCGGATCTCGAGCTTGCTCATAACTGTTTCCTTCAGGCGTTTTCGGTGGTCTTGGGCTTCAGGCTGAGATAGACGTCGCCGTCGCGGATCTCGATCGGATAGGTCGCGACCGCGGTCGTGGCGGGCGGGCCGGACGGCTTGCCGGTGCGCAGGTCGAAGGTCGACCCGTGCAGCCAGCATTCGATCGAGCAGTCCTCGACGTCGCCCTCGGAGAGCGCCACGGCCGCGTGGGAGCACTCGTCGTAGAGGGCGAAGGCCTCGTCTCCTTTGCGCACGAGCACGATCGACGTGCCGTGGATGTCGGCCGCGATGGCCTCGCCCTCCGGCAGTTCGTCGAGGGCGCATACGCGCAGGAAGTCGTTGTCGGTCATTTACGCACCGGCCTCGACATCCGCGGGTGCGAGGAATCTGCCGGCGTCCAGGCGGGCGACGACGAGCTCGGTGAGCTCCTCGCGCAGGCCCTCGTCGGGGATCTTCTGGACGATCTCGTTGAAGAAGCCCTTGACGACCAGGCGGCGGGCCTCCGCTTCGGGGATGCCCCTCGACTGGAGGTAGAACAGGTGCTCCTCGTCGAAGCGGCCGGTGGTCGAGGCGTGGCCGGCGCCGACGATCTCGCCGGTCTCGATCTCGAGGTTCGGCACCGAGTCGGCGCGGGCGCCGTCGGAGAGCACGAGGTTGCGGTTGATCTCGTACGTGTCGGTGCCGGTGGCCGCGTCCTGGATGAGGACGTCGCCGATCCACACGGTGTGCGCGCCGTCGCCTTGGAGGGCGCCGCGGTAGTTCACGTTGGAGCGGCAGTCGGGGACCGCGTGGTCCACGAGCTGGCGCTGCTCCAGGTGCTGGCCGGCGTCGGCGAAGTAGAGGCCGAAGGCGTCCACGGACCCGCCCTGGGCGGCGTAGTCGACCGACAGGTACTGGCGGACCAGGTCGCCGCCGAGCGTGACGGCGATGTGGTCGAGCTTGGCGTCGCGGCCGAGGCGGGCCTTCTGGTGCTCGACGTGGGTGGACTCGCGGTCCCATTCGGCGACCACGACGAGGCGCAGGTGGGCGCCGTCGCCGACGGCGATCTCCACGTTGTCGCCGAGGCGGGCCAGGCCGGTGTGCCGCACGATCAAGGTGACGTCGGCGTGGTGGCCGACCTCGATGAAGGTGTGGGCCCAGGTGGCGCCGTCGAGGCCGCCGCCCGTCACGTCGATCCAGACCGGTTCGGTGACCTGCGCTTCGGGCGAGATCGCGACGAGCAGGGCCTTCTCGCTCTTGGCCCACGCGATGGCGCTGGGCCGGTCGAAGGGCTTGAGGATGGAGCCCAGGCGCTCGTCGTCCTTGCCGACGGCCTCGGCGCTGACCCCTTCGGGCAGGCTGCGGATCGCGTACTCGGCGGCCTTGGCCGCCGGGGCGGTCTCGAGGCTGTCGAGCCCGGCGAGGCGCTTGATGGGCGTGAAGCGCCAGTCCTCCTCCCGGCCGGTGAGGGCCGGGAAGTCCGCTGGCTCGAAGGAGCGCAGCAGCTGCGACTTGGTCTTCGGGGGCGCCTCGCCCGCGCCGTGGGTGTGCGGCTTGGCGACTGCCAATTCGATGCTCATGAAATCTCTGGTTTCCTCGTCCTAGCCGGGCCGCTTAACCGACGGCGCCTTCCATTTGAAGCTCGATCAGGCGGTTGAGCTCGAGGGCGTACTCCATCGGGAGCTCCTTGGCGATGGGCTCGATGAAGCCGCGCACGATCATGGCCGCCGCCTCGTCCTCGGTGAGGCCCCGGCTCATGAGGTAGAACATCTGGTCCTCGCCGATCTTGGACACGGTGGCCTCGTGGCCCATGTCGACGTCGTCCTCGCGGATGTCGACGTACGGGTACGTGTCGGAGCGCGAGATGGTGTCGACCAGCAGCGCGTCGCACTTCACGGTGGACTTCGAGTGGTGCGAGCCCTCGTCGACCTTGACCAGGCCGCGGTACGAGGTGCGGCCGCCGCCGCGCGAGATCGACTTGGAGACGATCGTCGAGGAGGTGTGCGGCGCCGCGTGCGTCATCTTCGCGCCGGTGTCCTGGTGCTGGCCCTCGCCCGCCATGGCGACGGACAGGACCTCGCCCTTGGCGTGCTCGCCGACCATGACCACGGCCGGGTACTTCATGGTGACCTTGGAGCCGAGGTTGCCGTCGACCCATTCCATGGTCGCGCCCTGCTCGGCGATCGCGCGCTTGGTGACCAGGTTGTAGACGTTGGACGACCAGTTCTGGATGGTCGTGTAGCGGACGCGGGCGTCCTTCTTGACGATGATCTCGACGACCGCGGAGTGCAGCGAGTCCGAGGAGTACACCGGGGCGGTGCAGCCCTCGATGTAGTGCACGAACGAGCCCTCGTCGGCGATGATGAGCGTGCGCTCGAACTGGCCCATGTTCTCGGTGTTGATCCGGAAGTAGGCCTGGAGCGGGATGTCGACGTGGACGCCCTTGGGCACGTAGATGAACGAGCCGCCCGACCAGGTGGCGGTGTTGAGCGCGGCGAACTTGTTGTCGCCCACCGGGATCACGGAGCCGAAGTACTCCTTGAAGATCTCCGGGTGCTCGCGCAGGCCCGTGTCGGTGTCCATGAAGACGACGCCCTGCTGCTCCAGGTCCTCGCGGATGGAGTGGTAGAGCACCGTGGACTCGTACTGGGCGGCGACGCCGGAGACGAGCTGCTGGCGCTCGGCCTCGGGGATGCCCAGCTTGTCGTAGGTCTTCTTGATGTCCTCGGGCAGGTCCTCCCAGGACTCGGCCTGCTTCTCGGACGCCTCGACGTAGTACTTGATGTTGTCGAAGTCGATGCCGGACAGGTCGGCGCCCCAGTTGGGCATGGGCTTGCGGCCGAAGAGCTTGAGGCCCTTCAGGCGCAGGTCGAGCATCCACTCGGGTTCGTCCTTGCGCGCGGAGATGTCGCGGACGACCTCTTCGGTCAGCCCGCGGCGCGCGTTCGCGCCGGCGGCGTCGGAGTCGGCCCAGCCGTACTCGTACCGCTCGAGGGAGGCGAGGGCCTCTGCTTGGCTCAGCGGCTCGGACTTCTGCGTGTCGGTCATCTCAAGTCTCACCTTTGACCTGTCGGGTTATCGGTCTGCGCGTTCGGGGTCTGGCAATGGCACCGGGCCTTCGGCGCCCGCGGCCCGGAGGCCGCGGTTCGTGCCGGGCACGTGGGTGGTGCACACCCCGTCCCCGTTGGCGATCGTCGCCAGGCGCTGGACGTGAACGCCCAGCAGGCGGCTGATCACCCGCGTCTCCGCCTCGCACAGCTGCGGGAACTCCGCGGCCACGCCCGCCACCGGGCAGTGGTGCTGGCAGATCTGCCCGCCTGAAGCGATGACCGACGCAGTTGCGGCGTAGCCCTCGCCTGACATGGCGGTGGCCAGCGCCTGCGCGCGGGCCATCGAATCGTCCGAGTCGACCGCGTCCATGGCGGCCCGGCAACGGGCCTCCAATCGCGCGACCTGCTCGGCGGCGAAGCCGCCTACGGCGTCCTCGCCTTCGAAGCGGCGGATCCAGCGCAGCGCCTCCATCGCGAGGTCGTCGTAGGTGTGGCCGAAGTTGGTGCGGGCGGCGGGCGTGAGCTGGTAGCTCTTGGCGGGCCTTCCGCGACCGGCGGTCTTGACCACGCGGGTCTCGACCTGGCCTTCGGCCTCCATCGCGTCGAGATGGCGGCGGGTGGCGGTGGCGGTGATGCCGAGGTCCTGCGCGAGGTCGGCGGCCGTGGCTTGACCGCGTTCGAGCAGCAACCGGGTCACTCGGCGGCGGGTGTCCCCGTCCGTCGAGTGGCTGGTCGCCCTCGTCACCATTTCCACAACACAAAGCTTACTTAATTCGGCGCGGCACGTCGAGATGGCCGCCGGTGAGACGGGGCACGCAGGTTTGCCTAACCTCACATTCCTCAGGTGCCGCTCCAGCCCACACCTCGAGGCCCGGCCCGAAGCCGTGACCGGGGACAGGGATAAATTCGCGGCGTGAACCTGTTGCAGCGGTGGTTTGGCAGACCGGGCGCGGTGCGCCGGTGGGCGCTCGCGAGCGTCATCGCGAACGTCGGCATCATCGTGACCGGCGGCGCGGTGCGGCTGACCGAGTCGGGTCTGGGCTGCCCCGAATGGCCCCAATGCACAGCCGACTCGCTGGTGGCGACCCCTGAGATGGGGATCTACGGCGCGATCGAATTCGGGAACCGGGTCCTGACCTGGGTGCTCGTCGCGATCGCGATCGGCGCGCTGGTGGCGGCGTGGCGGCGGATCCCGCGGCGGTCGTCGCTGGTGAAGCTGGCGTTCGGCGCGTGCCTCTATGTGCCGGTTCAGGCGATCCTCGGCGGCATCACGGTCTGGACGGGCTTGAACCCGTGGGTCGTGGGACTGCACTTCCTGGCCTCGATCCCACTGGTGGCCCTCTCCGTGGCGCTGTACGTGCGCTCGGGCGAGCCGGACGGCGAAGTGGTGCCGCTGGTCCCCCGCCCCGTGCAGCTGCTCGCTCGCGGCCTGGTGGGGGTCGCCTTCGCGGTGATCGTGCTCGGCGTGGTCGTGACCGGTTCGGGCCCGCACGCGGGCGACGCCGAGACGCCTCGCAACGGTCTGGACCCGGCGCTGATGTCGCAGCTGCACGCGGACCTGGTGTGGCTGCTGCTCGGCCTCACGGTGGCGCTGATCGCGGCCCTGCACGCGGTGAAGGCCCCCGAGGCGGCGAAGCGCGTGGCGTACACGCTGCTCGCGGTCGAGCTTCTGCAAGGGGTCGTCGGCTACACGCAGTACTACCTGGATCTGCCGGTGCTCCTGGTCGGCCTCCACATGTTCGGCGCCGGGGTGCTCTGGGTCGCGGCGGTGGCGGTCCCCTTCAGCCTCCGCAAACGCGAACCGAGCATCGAAGCGGTCCCCCTCCACTACGAGATCCACGGCGACCGGGAAGGCGACCGAATCCTCGACCCCGAACCCGTCGCCTGACTCGCTCAATCCGCAGGTGCACGAATCCGGCTGCCAGGAGTGACGGGGGTGGCCGGCGAAAGACCGGGGGCGCTGGACCGGGGCCGGGTCGGCTTGAGGCGAGGTTCAACCAGCCACCAACGGAACGGTGCGGCAGCGGCGGCGCCTTGTCGGTGCATCCCGAGGCCACGTTTCGTTCGCATGCCCGCCGGTGGGGTCGCCGAGATGCCGCACGGATTCGGGTGAATGGTGCAACCGTCGACCGCGGTCACCGCGTATAGCCGGCATCAGAACTTCCCATAGGAAGGTGGTTGCATGACGGCGATGGAGTCCGGGTTGGCCGGGGCGGCCGGCCGTATGGAGTCGAGCGCGCGGTTGTTGCGCGGGTATCGGGTCGCGTCAGCGCTCAATCTCGTCGCCCTGCTGGTCTATTACTGCGTCAGCTCGACCGTCGAGATGATCGTGGGCGACCCGAACGAGGGCATCTCGTGGCAGGACCCGATCCTCGTCACGGCAGTCGCGGTTCCGGTGGCGCTGTTCCTGGGCGCGCATCTGCCGCTGCTGCGCGCAGCAGCGCGACGGGTGGACGGTCTGCGCTCAGGTGAGGAGGGCGCCCGCCGGTCGGCGCACGTCCTGTCGTACTGGTTCGCGGTCGCGTGGGGCTTGACCGCCTGGCTGATCACCTACGTCTTCCACGTGGAAGAGAACGGCTTCGGCCTCGACGAGTCGAACTGGCCGAGGGACGGCTTGCTGCACGCCGGCGGCTGGCTCGGTGCGGCGGTCGTCGTGTTCTCGGCGGCGCTGACCATCGGTGCGCTTGCGGTCGCCGTGGCGACCCGTCGCGTGCGCGACTGAATTCGAGCAAGGCGCGGCCCTGGGCTTTCGCCCGGGGCCGCGTTCGTTCTTAATGGCGCCCTTGTGGTTTCAGGGTGATGAAGGTGACGGAGTAGGGCTCGAACTCGTAGGTGAACTCGTTGCCGAGGCCCTTGACCTCCTCGGTGGCCGGGTAGACGACCTGGTCCTGGCCGAGGAGGTTGTCGCAGCCGGGTTCGCAGGCGATGGTGGTGACCTCGGCCGTGCTTCGGAGGCTCTGCCCTTCGATTTCGACGTCGGTGGCGACCGCTTCGCTCTGGGCGTTGACGACCTTGAGGGTGACCTCGCCGGTGTCCTCGTTGCGGGTGACGACCTGGTAGAGCGGTTCGACCGCCTCCTTGTCCTCGAACGTGAAGGCCTGCACGCCGTCCACGTAGCCGGTGACGGTGCGGCCCTCGACCTCGATCTTGAGGTCGTAGGTGCGGCCGGTCTCGATCACGGTGTCGTGGTTGAGGAGCGTGGACTTCGCGCCGTTGCCGGCCTTCTCGACGGCGCTGGTGGTGTTGTTCCAGCCGCCGAGGTTCCACCAGTAGTAGTCGTCGGAGCCTTCGACGCCGAACATGACAAGGAAGCCCTCGCTGCCGGCGGTCTTGGTGGCCTTGACTTCATACGTGTAGTTCGACCAGTCCGCCGAGCCGGCGGTGCTGCGGGCGTCCTCGACGAGCGCGGTCTGGCTGTACGAACCGTCTGCCGCCGACCAGGCGCCGGCGGCGTTGCCGCCGACGGTCCAGCCGTCGGCGCCCGTGGAGAAGTCGTCGCTGAAGAGCTCGGTGCCGTCGGCGGCGGTCACCTTCACGTCATCGTAGGTCGCGGCGGTGTTCCAGGTGGCGAGGCCGATGCCGCCCTGGATGTCGGGCGAGGCGATCGGCGTTGCTTCCAGAGTGGAGGCCAGCACTTCGTCTCCGGCGTTGGTGCTGAAGAGCTTCTGGACCTCGTAGCTGGCGGACTTGACGGCCTGGTGGTTGTCGTACCAGATCATGTCCGGCGCCCAGTCGATGTAGTCGATGTTGGACAGCAGCGGGGCGTAGGAGGCCATGTCGACCACGTCGCCGTTGCGTTCGATGCCCGTCAGGTAGGAGGCCTCGGAGAGGGCGCTCCACCAGGTGTTCGAGCGGGAGGCGTACTCGCCGACGAACACGTGCGGGCCCATCCGGTCGTAGCCGTCGTAGCGCGTGTTGTTGGAGAAGAACCACTCGGGCGAGTTGTAGTAGTGCTCGTCGACGAGGTCGACCTGCTGCTCGCGCATGAACTCCCAGCTGCGGTCGAAGACCGCGCCGGAGTCGTCGATGCCGGAGTTGCCGACGATCTCGATCTCGGGGTGGGCCTCGCGGAGCGCTTCTTTGAAGGCCGGGAAGTTCACGTAGAACTGGTCCTTGTACTCCTCGTTGCCGAGGCCGATCTTGGTGAGCCCGAAGGGCTCCGGGTGGCCCATCGCGGCGCGAAGCGAACCCCATTCGGAGTCGGCGGGGCCGTTGGCGAACTCGATGAGGTCGAGCGTGTCCTGGACCCAGGTCTGGAGCTCGGCGGCATCGGTGATCTCGGCGGACTGGCCGCAGCCGGTCACGCCGACCGGGACGACGGGCAGCGGCTGCGCCCCGATGTCCTCGGCGAACTGGAAGTACTCGTAGTAGCCGAGGCCGTAGGTCTGGTTGTAGCCCCAGAAGTTCTGGTTGGTCAGGCGCTCCTCGACGGGCCCCACGGTGTCTTTCCAGTTGTAGGCGCGCTCGCGGCCCTCGCGGTCGAAGTCGCCGGTGTTGACGATGCAGCCGCCGGGGAAGCGCAGGAAGCTCGGGTCGAGGTCGGCGATGAGTTCGGCGAGATCCTTGCGCAGGCCGTTCTCCCGCCCGAGGAAGGTGTCCTGCGGGAAGAGCGAGACCATGTCGAGGTCGGCGGCGGCGTCGGTGGTGACCGCGAGGCGGCCGTTCACAGTGGAGGCGCTGGCGTTGAGCACTGTGGAGAGTTCCACCCATTCGCCCGCGCCGGTGTTGACGGTGGCGGTGCCGCTGACCGGGTTGCCGTCGGCGTCGAGGAGCCGGGCGGTGAGGTTCGCGTTCTGGTCGGCGCGCGCCCAGACGCTGAAGTCGTAGGTCTCACCGGCTTCGATCGCCATGCCGCTGTTGTAGCCGGCGTTGACGATCGCGGTGCCCGCTTCGGCGGCGAGGTAGTGGACGTTGTTCTCGTGCAGGCCGTCCGTGTCGGCCACTGCGGCCTCGCCGTTCACGGTCCACGAGGTCAGCGAGTGGTAGGAGCCCTCGTCGGCCGGGCTGAACTCGAAGGAGCGGTTTTGGACGAGCTCGGCGTAGAGGCCGCCGTCTGCGGCGTGGTTGATGTCCTCGTAGAACAGGCCGTAGAGCTCGTCGGAGATCGCGGTGGCGTCGTCGAGGTCGACGCGGATGCTCGCGTCGGCCTCCTGCGCCGACGCTTGGGAGGCGGAGAAGGTGGAGAGCACGATGGCCGCCGCTGCAACGACGGTCACCGTTCTCGTTCTGGTCGGAGGCTTCATCGTCTTCCGTCCTGATGTGAGGGAGGGTCGAAATATGTCGATGTATTGTGCATGTTAACGGTCACTCGCGTCAAGAGTCCGCACTTGGACCGATCTGCCGGAGGCCCAAGGGGCTTGGACGCCATACAATCCCGGCGTGACTCAAGCGCTCTCGCGGCACGACCGCGTTCTCGGATGCCTCATCGGCGGGGCGGTCGGCGACGCCCTCGGATATCAGGTCGAGTTCAACCACTGGGACCGGATCAATGTGTCGTGGGGGCCGGAAGGAGTCACCGAGCTCCGCCGCAACCAGATCTCCGACGACACCCAGATGACCCTCTTCACCGCCGAAGGACTCCTGGAGGCATCGGCGGGCGACGAGTTCGAGTCGGTCAAGCGCGCCTATATGCGCTGGTACGCGACGCAGAAGGAGTACCTGCCGCCGAGCGGCGCGCGGGGGCTGGCCGCCGAGCCGTGGCTCTACGACCGCCGCGCCCCGGGCAACGCGTGCCTCTCAGGCCTGCGGGCCGGCGGCGGGCCCGGCGTCAACATGGACTCGAAGGGCTGCGGCACCGTCATGCGCTCAGCGCCGTTCGGATTCCACTTCGGACCGGATGAGGCGTTCGCGCTCGCCGAGCGGTGCTCGGCCCTGACCCACGGCCACCCGACCGCCGGGGCCTCGGCGGGCGCGTTCGCGATGATCGTGGCGCACTTGATGAACGGCGAGACGCCGCAGCGCGCCGTCTCCGCGACCCTGCTGCACCTGCGCGGCGGCCTCGACCGCTCCGAGACCGCTGACGCGCTGCAGCAGGCGTACCGGTTGGCGGGCAACGTCCCTCCCGGACCGAACACCTGCGCGCCGCTCGGCGAAGGCTGGATCGCCGAGGAGGCCTTGGCGATCGCCGTCTACTGCTTCCTCGGCACCGACGACGTGCGGAAGGGCCTCACCGCCTCCGTGAGCCACAGCGGCGACTCGGATTCGACGGGTGCGATCCTAGGGAACCTCTACGGCGCGGCGTACGGCCATGCGGCCCTGCCGAGGGAATGGGCCTCGCAAGTGGAGGGACGGGACACGATCACCGCATTGGCCGCCCGAATGGAACCCGTTGCCTGAGCCCGAAACCGGCGCATGACGGGGAAGGCGTACCTGTGCCAAGCTGGACGGATGACCGCACGCCCCCTCCGGAGCCGGCGCGAGATCATCGCCCTGCTCGTCCTCGTCGCCGCTCTCGCGGGCCTGTCCACCTGCTATGGAGCGCTCAACCACGGCCCCGAGGACATGGTGCTCCGAACGCCCCTCGACGAGCGCATCCCGCTCGTGCCCGCGT
This sequence comes from Glycomyces luteolus, assembly GCF_027622875.1. Lineage (GTDB taxonomy): Bacteria > Actinomycetota > Actinomycetes > Mycobacteriales > Micromonosporaceae > Glycomyces > Glycomyces luteolus. The sequence continues at coordinate 212,985 of NZ_JAPZVP010000006.1, forward strand.
TCGTCATCCCCTACCTGTCCGTGTTCGCGCTCGCGCCGCTCACCTTTCTCGTGTTCGGTCTGCGCGCGGCCGACCTGCTGCTGAGCACCCTGCTCGCGGCGGTCGTGCTGCTGCTCATCGCCTACACCGTCTACCTCACCGCGCAGACCTACGTGGCCCGCCCCGACGAGCTCGGCACCGGCCCTCTTTGGGACGGCCTGCGGCTCGTCTACGGCAATGACGAGCCCTACAACGCCTTCCCCAGTCTCCACACTGGATTCTCGACGGTCTTCGCGATCCACTGGCTGCGCTTCGGCGGCCGCGTGGGGATCATCTGCACGACCTGGTGCGCGCTCGTGGTGGTCTCCACGGTGTTCGTGCACCAGCACTACCTCGCCGACCTCGCGGGCGGCATCGCCGCCGCGAGCCTGGCCTCGTTCGCCGCCTGGCGCTGCCGAGGCCTTTGGGCCGCACCGGATGGCGAGACGGCGAATCCATGACCGCCGCAGTCGTCCAGGGACCGCGCCCGAGCCGCGGGAACCGCGTCGAGTTCCTGATCGACAACGAGGCCGCCTGGGGACGCCTCGCCGAGGACATCGCAAGTGCGCGGACCTCCCTGCGCTGCATGCTGTTCATGCTCGACCTGCCGCACGTGCGCCTGGGCTTCGCCGAGGACCCGGCGGGCCGCCCGGGAGCCCCGGGCAGCGTCCGGATGGAGGAGGCCCTGCTCGCGGCCGCCCGCCGCGGTGTCGAAGTCGACGTGCTGCTCAACGACGTCCGACCCGGCTGGTCCCCCGCCAACACCAGCCGGGCCGTGGAGCGGTACTTCGCCCGGCACGACGGCACCGGCCGCATCCGGTTGCGGCGCTTCACGACACCGCAGGCCGCCCCGATCCACGCGAAGCTCTTCATCATCGACGACGCGCTCGCGTACTCGATCGGGTCGATCTTCGCCCAGGAGTACTTCGACGGCCCCGCCCACGCGGTCGACGACCCGCGGCGCGGCCACCTGCGCTGGCGCAGTTCGGTACTCGCCCCCAATCACGACGTCTCCGCCCGCGTCACCGGGCCCGCCACCGCCGACCTGGACGCGGTGTTCCGCCTCCACTGGGACCACTGCGGGCCCGACGACCGCACCGAGCGCAAGCCCGACGACCGCACCGGAACGATCCCGGTCCAGGTCACCCGGACCCTGCACGGCGGCCGCTTCGCCGCACTGCCGCAAGGCGAGACGGGCGTCCACGAGTCCTACCGGACGGCCCTCGCCGAGGCCGAGGAGTTCGTGTACCTGGAGAACCAGTATCTGACCTCGACCGCGATCGTGGACGAGCTCGTCGCGGCCTTGCGACGCAGCAGGGACCTCCAGGTGATCGCGCTCCTCAACAGCCGCCCCGACATCCCCGGCTACCCGCGCTGGCAGGCTGAGGCCCTCGAGCGGCTGTGGACGGGCGTCCGCAGAGCGGGCGCGGCGAACCGGGTCGGCGTGTACACCGCCTGGAGCCACGAGGGCCGCTCGATCATCCGCACCCACATCCACTCGAAGGTCGCCATTGTGGACGACCGGTGGCTGACCGTCGGCTCGGCGAACCTCGACGGCTTGTCCACGCTGGCTTCCGACCACCGCCGCCGGGCTTCGCTCCCCGTCCGCTGGCTCGGGCGGGTGTCCGGGGTCTTCGGACCCGAGGCTCCGGAACTGGTGCGCGCCACCGAGGTCAACCTCTCGATCGCCGACTTCGACGGCGGGGACGGCGCGGCGGTGCGGCACCTCGCCTCCGGATTGCGGCGCCGGCTGTGGGCCGAGCACCTGGGCCTCGACGACGCCGAACTCGTTCGCCCCGAAGGGGGTTGGGCGGCGCTCTGGCGCGAGCGGGCCGAGCTGAAACTGCGGGGACTGCGCGAGGCGCCGGGCGAGCCGGTGGCCTCTCGGATCCTGCCGTTCCCGCACGAGGGCACACGCGTGCCGCTCGGCCTCGAACGACCGGAGGCGTACCTGCGGGCGCTCGGCCTCGGGACCGAAGGCCTCGACGTGCGCCGCAGGTTGCGGTCGTTCCGGTTCGACACCGGGGCGTGGAAGCCCTAGGCCCGCTCCAGCTCCTTCGCTCCCCGCGCCGCGATGGCGGCGGCGATGTTGGCGTGTCGGAACTCGTAGGTGCCGCCCGCCTGCCGCCGCAGGATGCCGCACTTGTGGGCCTCCTCGAGGAAGTGCATGACCTTCCACGGCAGGTGCCGCTTCGGCGCGAGCACCAGGATCGCCAACGCCAAGTGCACGAAGGCGACGGCCCCGGCCTTGCCGCCTCGCAGTGCGAGCGCCCATTGCGCGCCGTAGAGCAGCGCTCCCGCTAGCGCGCAGGCGATCGCGAAGGCCACGCTCAACCAGATCCGGTCGGAGGTCACGAAGGCGACGACGAAGGCGGGGACGGCGTAGGCGGCACCGAAGACGTAGCCGACCCGCAGGTCGCGAGTGAGCAGCAGGCGCGGGTTGGTCGCTTTCGCGGCGGGGTCGGGGGTGACGAGGGCGTACATGGCGCCGATCGGGAGGGCGAAGCCGAAGCCGATGAGCGGGCCGCGTTCGGGGCCGAGCATGGCGACCCCGGCCACGGTGGCGAAGAGGAAGATCGGAATGCCGCTCTTGAGGGCGGTCATGAGCTGCTTGCCGTCGGTGTGGACCTGGGTCTCGGCGGGCAGCGGCGGGCGGTTGCGGTAGCAGAAGTAGCCGAGGAGGCAGGCGGCGAAGAGGCCGAGGAGGCCGCCGACGAGCCAGGCGCCGCGCGGGTCGAGCCCGGCCTGCTCGAAGCCGATGCGGCCGCCGAGGCCGACGGCGGCGAGGGTGAGGGCGAAGCCGATGGCGCCGGCGGCGATTCTGGTCGGAGTGCGGGCGAGCATGGACAGCTCCCACCACCGGATGGCGTCCCAGGTGTCGCCGTTGCGGGTGTTCGCGGCGAGGTATTGGAGCGAGCGCATGGCCTCTTCGCGGGCGAGTCGGCCCTTCTTCCGTTCGATCTTGCTGGGGCGCTGTTTGAAGCGGGTGGGCGCGAATTCGCGCAGGACGAAGGCGGTGACGGCGGCGGCGTCGGGGAAGCGGCGGCGGTCGGTGAGATGGGCCGGTCGCATGTCGGTCTTCTCCCAGATCTCGATGGTGAGCCTGAGGACGAGCGGTGAGGTGAGTGCGAGGAGGGCCGGGTTGCCGCGCCGGAACGGGAGGTCGCGGAGGTCGTTGAAGACGGGCCGCCATTCGTCGTGGGCCTCTTCGAGGATGACGCGTTCGAGGTAGGCGCGGACCTGCTTCTTGGTGAGCGGCTGGAGTTCGATGACGGTGGCGTCGTCGAGCGGTCCGCCTCTCCTTTCGGCTTCGGTGTACTCGGGGGTGCGGGAGGAGAGGATGAGGCCGGGCAGTTCGAGGGCGGTCTCGTTGAGCGAGGCGATGAGCTGCTTGCGCAGTTCGAGGGAGGTGTCGCCGGTCGGGCCGCCGGTCTCGGTCGCCTTGACGCTGATCTCGTCGAACGAGTCGAGGACCGGGAGGATGTAGCCGCCGCGGATGAGGAGGGCGGGGAGGTCGGGGCCGTAGTCCTCGGCGGTGAGCCAGGTGTGCTGGTCGGTGAGGCGGGCGATGAGCCAGTCCTCGAAGCTGTCGGGGGTGTTCCAGTCGGCGAGGGTGAAGAGGACGGGGACGCGTCGGGCTTGGGGGCCGCGGGTCTTGAGGAGGCGGAGGGTGAGGTAGACGAGGGAGGCGCTCTTGCCGCTCTCGGGACCGCCGAGGAGGACGAGCCGCGGTGAGCCGTGTGCGGCCAGGTCGTCGAAGAGGCCGGGGAGTTGGGTGAGGGTGCGGTCGCGGCGGCTTCTGGGGGCGCGGCGTCCGGCGGCGTCCCAGTCGAGGTCGATGAGGTCTTTGGCGCGGTTGAGTTTGAGGTTGGTGGCCTCGCTGAACCACTGCTCGCGGACGGCGGCGGCGAGGCGGTCGGCGGCTTTGCCGAGGCGGACTTCGTCGGCGGGGTCCTCGGGGCGTCCTCGGCGGCGGATGGCGCGACGGGTGCTGAGGAAGACGAAGGGCAGCACGAGGACGGCGACGACGGCGATGCGCAGGTACAGGTTGCCTTGGAACCAGGGCTCGGCGGCGGGCAGCAGCATCGGGATCGCGACCACGGCGAGCATCGCGGTGGAGACGCGGGTGAAGAGGCTGTCGTCCTTGACGGGCTTGTGCTGGTCGGGTGCGTCCGTGGGGGGCTGGGTCACCGGGGTCCTCTCGCGGCTGGGCAGCACGTTCGTTTCCCCCGTCATCGCAGTATGACATCGGCGCGCCGGGCGTGCTCGCCTCGCAAGGGAAGCGAAGGGGCGGCCCGGCGTGTGCCGGGCCGCCCGTTCATGTGTCCGCTAGGCCGCGGCCCGCACTGCCGCCGCCACCGCCGGGGCGACCCGGGGGTCGAGCGGGGACGGGACGATGCGGTCGGCGGCGAGGTCTTCGGCGGCGATGTCCGCGATCGCCTGGGCCGCGGCGAGTTTCATCGCTTCGGTGATCTGCGGGGCGCCCGCGTCGAGGGCGCCGCGGAAGATCCCGGGGAACGCGAGGACGTTGTTGATCTGGTTCGGGTAGTCGCTGCGGCCGGTGGCGACGATCGCGGCGTACTCCGCGGCGATCTCGGGTGCGACCTCCGGTGTCGGGTTGGCGAGGGCGAACACGATCGCGTTGTCCGCCATGCCTTCCAGGGCCGATTCGGGGACGGAGCCGCCCGAGACGCCGACGAGGACGTCGGCGCCTTTGAGCGCCTCGGCGACGCCGCCGCTGCGGCCGGATCGGTTCGTCGCGGTCGCGAGCCGCGCCTTCACCGGGTTGAGGCGGTCGCGGCCCTCGTGGATGATCCCGGTGGAGTCGCAGACGATGAGGTCGCCGACGCCCGCTTCGCTCAGGATCTTGGTGATCGCGACGCCCGCCGCACCGGCGCCGACGACGGCGACCGTGAGGTCTTCGGCGCGGCGGCCCTGGAGGCGCAGTGCGCTGGTGAGCGCGGCGAGGACGACCACGGCGGTGCCGTGCTGGTCGTCGTGGAAGACCGGGATGTCGAGGAGGGCCTTGAGCCGGTCCTCGATCTCGAAGCAGCGCGGAGCGGAGATGTCCTCCAGGTTGATGCCGCCGAAGGACGGCGCGATGGCCGCGACGGCGGCCACGATCGCGTCGGGGTCCTTGGTGTCCAGGCAGATCGGGACCGCGTCGACGTCGGCGAACTGGCGGAACAAGGCGGCCTTGCCCTCCATGACGGGGAGGGAGGCGGCCGGGCCGATGTCGCCGAGGCCGAGGACGGCGGTGCCGTCGGTGACCACGGCGACCACGTTGGAGCGCCAGGTGTGGGTCCGCGCCAGGGACTCGTCGGCGGCGATGGCCTCGCAGACGCGGGCCACGCCGGGCGTGTAGGCGACCGCGAGGTCCTCGCGGCTGGCGAGTGGAACGGTGGTGGAGGTGCGCAGTTTGCCGCCCTCGTGGGCGACGAAGATCGGGTCTTGCAGGTCGATCATTGGTCAAGCCTCATTGCTTCGATGATGATCGCCGACTCTGCGTACGCCGAACGGATGGCTCCGGCTGAGATTTGAGTGGCTGAAGTTACAGACTGGGGATTGCCCAGGCGGTCAGTGTAGCTCAGCGGTGACCAGTATTCGGACAACGGCGGCAGTCCAGGCGGCGCATTTCGCGGTGTCGTCCCCGCCGGCCAACGATTTGGACAGGTGCACGAAATCGCTTGCGGCCCTTTGCAGTCCGACCCGCTGGAGTTCGGCGGCGGTGGCGTCCACGCGGCGCCGGGACGGCTCGCGGGCGCCCCGCAGGCCCTGGTGCGCGAGATCGGCGCATGCGGTGAGCGCGCCCTCGATCGCGGCGGCGACCGGGTCGGTTTCGGCCGCCGCGTCGACGGCCGCCAGCTCGGCCGTGTCGTCCCCCGGCGCGAAGTCGGGGATCACGGGGCCGTCCTCGGTGAGGAGCGCGGTGGGCTCGACGATGAGCTCGCCGCGGTGGCGGTGCACGTGACCGGCGACGCCGATGACCCCTTTGAGCAGGGCCTGCTCGGCCGCTTCAAGGGCGCCGGGTGCAGCGCCGCGATGGGGGACGCGAAGGATCGCGGTGCCGCCCTTGGGGGCGCTGATGCGGGCTTCGAGGCACTGCGAGGCGGGATCGTAGCCGAGGAGCCGGGCCTCCTCGACGGCGATGACGCGCAGGGATTCGGCGGCCACGCGCGGGCGCACGAGTGCGGGCGGGCGGGCGGCGAGTTCCTCGGCCAGGGCGTCGAGGTCGGTGGTGCGGAGCGAGTCCGGGAGGTCGTTCCAGGCCAGGCCCAGCGGCAGGACCTGGGTTTTGGCGAGTCGGCCGGTGCCGAGTCTGAGCGCGCGGGCCGCCGTGCGCGAGGCGGCCTCGGTGACGGTGTTCCCGGAGGCCAGAGCGCCGATCTTGCATCCGGCGAGGCGGCGCGAGGCGAGCTCTGATCCGGTGGGGCCGCCGTTCTCCGCGACGGGCCAGTCGCGCTGGACCGCGAGGACCATGCCGGTCTCGGGCTGCGCGAGGTAGATCTCGAGGGTGCGCGTGTCGCCTTCGGTGCCGACGCGGGCGCCGAGGCCGGTGAGGCGCACGAGGGTGAGCGGGGTGGCGTCGGCTTCCTCGCTGCCGAGAACCTGGGCGGTCGGGGTGCCTTCACGGTGTCTGGCGGCGCGGGCTCGGGCGGGGAGTTCGGCAAGGAGGACGGCGAGCCGCTGCGGGTCGTACGCGGCTGAGCGTTCCTCGTAGCGTTCGAGCTGGTCGATGAGGTCGTCGACCGCTCCGGCGGGCCAGTGGGCGCGGCGGCGGGTGAGGGCTTGGGACTCGCGTTGGAGCGCGGCGCGGAGGACGCCGTCGGCACCGACCGCGCCGTCGAGGAGGACGCGTTCGGCGAGGGTGAGGGCCTGGTCCAGGGCGGCGCCGAGGGCGGCGTCGAGGCCGTCGGTGGCGACAGCGCCGCCGACGCTGACGGTGATCGCGTCCGGTTCGGCGTCTCGGAAGGCCCAGACGGCGAGGACGATAGCGGCGTCGCGGGCGGGGCCGGTGGCGTCGGTGTGGACGTAGCCGAGGCCGGGGACGAGGAACTTCACTGTCGCCGCGGGGAGTTCGGCCGCGGCTGGCCGGTCGGGGCCGGGCCAGGTGAGGCGGGCGGTGTATCCGGCGCGGCGGGTCTGCTCGGCGGCTTTGAGGGCGTGGTGGCCGAGGGTGCCGCGGAGCTCCTCGTCGGTGATGGCGGCGGGGCTGGCGACCGGTTCGGTTGCTGCCGGAGCCGTTTCGGGCGCCGCTTGTGCGCGCTGGTAGGCGAGGACGGCGCCGACGCGGTGGCGGCACTTGCCGGAGGCGCCGCAGGTGCAGGTGGAGGCTTCGAGGCCGCCCGCGGCCGGGAGCGCGGTCTCTGCGCCGTCGGGGAAGACGGCGGTGAGGGTGCCGTCCTCGGCGAGCGTGACGGTGGGGGCCGTCCCGGCGTCGAGGTCCTTGGCGGCGCGTTTGACGAGGCCGCGGTTGGCAAGGGCCGCAAGGGCGTCGGGGGTGAGGGCGAGGAGGTCGTGCCTGGGTTCCGCGGTCACGTGCCGAGCCTTTCCGCAACGAATTCGACCAGGTGGGAGGGGGTCATGGCGCCGACGTGGGCGCCGGCCTTGGTGAGGCGGGCGGCCATGTGGCGGTCGAAGATCGGGTTCGCGTCCTCGTCGAGGGCGGCGAGGCCGAGCACCTGGGTGCCCTGATCGCAGAGCTGCTTGACGAGGTGGACGAGCCGGGCTTCGCTGCCGCCTTCGTAGAAGTCGCTGATGAGGGCCACGATGGAGCGGCGCGGGTTCTCGATGAGTCCGGCGCCGTACTCGACGGCTCGGGCGATGTCGGTGCCGCCGCCGAGCTGGACCTTCATGAGCAGTTCGACCGGGTCGTCCACATCGGAGGTCATGTCGACCACGGCGGTGTCGAACGCGATCAGGTGGGTCTTGAGGCCGGGGAGGGCGTGCAGGCATGCGGCGGTGACGGCCGAGTGGATCACCGAGCCGGTCATGGACCCGGACTGGTCGACGAGCAGCACGAGCTGCCACTGCTCCAGGCGTTTGGAAGTGCGCGAATGGAACTGCGGGCGTTCGATGGCGACGCGCCGCTCCTCGGGCTGGTAGTGCTTGAGGTTGGCGCGCAGCGTGCGTTTGAGGTCGAAGTCGCGGGAGCGGCGGTGGAAGCTGGGTTTGCGGGTGCGGCTGCCGGTGAAGACGGTGCGCACCTGCACGGAGAGCTTCTCGACGAGGCGCTGCACGACCTCTTCGACGATGCGGCGGGCGGCGGCGAGCACCTGCGGGTTCATGAGGTGCTTGGTGCGCAGGACGGCCTTGAGGAGGGCCGGGCTCGGCTCGATGCGCTCCAGCACATCGGGATTGGTGAGCACGTCGCTGATCTCGTAGCGTTCGATCGCGTCGCGTTCGAGCCGTTCGATGGTCTCCTTGGGGAAGAGCCGGTGAATGCCGTCGAGCCAGTCCACGGTGGTGAGCTGCGACGGCGAGTCGTCCGCGCCGCGCTGGCCGTCCCGGTCGCCTCGTGCCCCGCCGCGTCGGACGCCGCGCTTGCCGAGGTCGTCGTCGCGGCTGTAGAGCCAGTCGAGGGCGGCGTCGCGCCCGGCGTTCTCGGCGCTGAGGCCGCCGGTGCAGCTCTCGGCGGCGGGCCCGAGGATGAGCCGCCAGCGTTGCAGGTCGGCTCCGTTGTGCTCGTCCCCCATCAGGACTCCCCTCCGAATACGAGGTCTTCGCGGGCGAGGGCGGCCTCGACGCGGGCTTCGAGTGCCATCGCGGCGGCCATCACGACCGGGTCGACGGCGAGTTTGCGGGTGAGGCTGCGGGCGTCGCCGCCGCCTCGGACCGCTACGAGGCGTTCGGCGATGAGGCCGCGCTCACGCGGCGGGAACATCGCGAACGCCTGCCGCAGGGCCGGCAGGGCGATGAGGAACTCGTCCTCGCTGAGGTCGGCCACCAGTTCATCCACAGCGGACACGACACCCTGCTCCTCGGCGAGGACCTCTTCGCGGGCGACGGCGAAGAGCCCGGCGAGCCAGTCGCCGAGGCGGTCGGGGTCGGCCGCGCCCGCGGCGGCTTCGGCGGCGTTCGCGGGCGCGCCGAGCGCCCAGGCGAGGCCGAGGGCCGCGCCGCGCAGGTCGGGCGGGGCCTGGCCGTCGATCGCGATCCTTTGGGCCGCAGCGGCGACCGAGGCGGCCGGGGGCGTGAGGCCCGGGGCGTGGCGCACGGCGTCGCGCAGGGCGCGCATCGCGCGGAGGCGTCCGTGGTCGGCAGGGCCGGGCCCGGCGTGCAGGCCTTCGGCGAGCCACAGGAGGCGGTTCGCGCACGCGGTGACGACGGCGGCGTAGAGGTCGCTCCCGGCGGTGCCGAAGAGGTGGTCGTGGCGCCACAGCGCGAGCACGGTGGCGAGTGCGGGTCCGACCTCGCCGAGGTTGCCGCTGTCGTCCACAGCGGATTCGACGGCGGCGCCGAGGCGGTCGGTGAGGTGCGCGCGGCCGCACAGGGCGGCGTCGAACAGCATGGCGGCCAAGGCGTCGAGCGCGGTCTCGGCGTCGGCGCGCTGCTCGAGAACGGTCTGGGCGGCGTCGCCGAGGGTGGCGCCGAGCGCTCCGGACTCGATGAGCACTGGGAGCCGGTCGGCCCTCGAGTCGAGCGTCCAGTGCTCATGGGCTTGGACGTCCGCTCCCGCCGTGGGACCCTCGTCGCGCTTCACTCCGGGGAGGCGCAGGAGCCGCATGCAGTGGAGGACGCGGCTGCGTTCGAGGTCTTTGGGTTTGGCGAGGTCGAGGCGGAGCGGTCCGTCGCCGTCGAGGCGGAGGCGGGCCATCTCGGCTTCGGCGTCGTCCACGAGCGGAGGCCGGGGCGTGTCCGGGTGGAGGCGGCCGACCCGCTCGCCGGTGAGGGCCGCGGTCATCTCGACCACGACCGGATGCGTTCCGGCCGTGAGCAGTCCGCGGCGGGTCCACGGGAGCGGCTGCTCGAGGTCGTCGCTGATGAGGGCGCTGGCGAGGCCGTCGAGGAGGTCGGTGCGGCCGGGCCGTTCGTGGCCGCGCAGGCGCGCGAGGCCCTCGGTGAGGCTGCGTGCGCCGATGAGGTCCGAAGTGGAGACGTGCAGGCCGCGGAGGCGCAGGCGGGTGGTGATGCGCTGCACGAGCGTGGCCGCCGCCTCCTCGGGCCCGGCTTCCCAGAGGCGCTGGTAGTACTCGGGCGAGGGCATCCCGGACTGGTATCCGGCGAAGGCGTCGAGGCGCTTGAAGGAGTAGGGCACGAGGTAGCCGCCGGTCTCGGTGCCTTCGGGGGGTTCGGGCAGCGGAGGAGGGGCGGCGTCCTCGTTCTCGGTGGCGGCGAGCGCGACGAGGCGGCGCAGCGCGGGAGCGTGGAAGCCGCCGCAGACGACGAGCACGGGACCGTCGGTCGCCGCCAGCGTCGCGTGGATCCACTGGGCCATGAAGGCTTCGCGGGCGGTGTCCACATCGGCGGTCTCGGCCTCGCCGCGCACGAGGTCGAAGTACCGGTCGAGCCGGTCGGCGAGCCCTTCAGGGTCGGCGACCTCGACGAGGTGGTCCCAGAGTGCGTCCACATTGTCCACGGCGAAGGCGCGGCAGAGCCGGTCGGTGGCCTCGGTGTAGCGGCGCTCGGCGTCCGAGTACCGGTTCTCGACGCCGTCGAAGGCCTGGTGCCAGGCGGGAAGGTCGATGAAGCGGACCTCCGCCCCGGCGCGGCGGCCCTCGGCGAGCGCGACCCACTCGGGCGAGTAGTCGCACATCGGCGCCCAAGTGCGGCGCACCGCGAGGTCGGTGCTCGCGTACGAGTAGATCGCCACGGGCAGTTCGTGTTCGAGGGCGAGTTCGCCGAGGCGGTCGTTGAAGTCCGCCGGGCCCTCGATGAGCACGGCGGCGGGCCGCAGCTCCTCGATCCGCTCGGCGACGAGGCGGGCGCAGGCGGGCGAGTGGTGCCGCACGCCCTGGACGTGGAGGCGCTCGATCATCCCGGCAGCAGGTTCCGCGCCTGGTAGAGCGATTCCCAGTGCGGGCCTTTGCGTTTGGGGGCCTTCTGCTCGAGGTAGCGGCGCAGGCGCGCGAGGTCCTCCGCGTTGTCCTTGGCGGCGGCCCCGGCCATGCAGTCCACGATGTCCCCGGCGACGGCGGTGCCGCCGCGCAGGTACCAGGCCTTGATGCCCACGGCGTGGGCGACGGAGACGGCTTCGGCGGTCGACATGACCGCCTGAGGGCGGCCGGAGTTCGCGTCGCCGGTGCGGAGGTCGCGGAAGACCCGCACGAGCACTTCGAGCACGTCCCGCGACGGGGGCGCGGGCACGCCCGAGCGGGAGAGGGCAGCGGCGGCCTCGGTCTCGACCAGGTCGAGCTCGGTCTTGAAGTCGGCGATGGGGAAGACCGTCTCGAAGTTGAAGCGGCGCTTGAGGGCCGCGCTCATCTCGTTCACTCCGCGGTCGCGGGTGTTGGCGGTGGCGATGATGTTGAAGCCCTCGCGGGCGAACACCATCGAGTCGCCGTCGAGCTCCGGGATGGCGAGCACGCGGTCGGACAGGGGCGAGAGCAGCGAGTCCTGGACTTCGAGGGGGCAGCGGGTGATCTCCTCGAAGCGCACGACCCGGCCCTCGGACATGCCGCGCAGCAGGGGCGCGGGCACGAGCGCGCGTTCGGTCGGCCCCTCGGAGACCAGCAGGGAGTAGTTCCAGGAGTAGGCGATCTGGTCTTCCGTGGTGGACGCTCCACCTTGGATGGTGAGGGTGGAGTCGCCGGAGACGGCGGCCGCGATGAGCTCGGACAGCAGCGATTTCGCGGTGCCGGGCTCCCCCACGAGCATGAGGCCGCGGTTGGTGGCGAGCGTGACGAGCGCCCGGTCGATGAGCGAGGGGTCGCCCACGAACTTGCGGCTGATGCCGCGCGATTCGTCGCCCACGATGAAGGTGCGGGCGGCCTGGAGGCTGAGGGCCCACCCGGGCGGGCGGGGCGACTCGTCCTCGGCGGCGAGCTTCTCGAGCTCGGAGGCGTAGCGGCGCTCGGCGGGCGGGCGTTGGAGTTTCGGCTCTGCTGGGAGTGCGGTGGCGGTCATGGCGGCTTTCTGCTCAGTGGTGGATGCCGGTGGCGCGGCCGAGTCCGGCGAGGATCTCGGCGACGAGGACGGGGTCGAGGGCGTCGCCGCGCAGCGTCGGGACGCCGCGGCGGCGGTTCTTGGTGGGCGAGAACCAGATCCAGAGGATCCGGTGGCGGCCTTCGGGATCGGGGTCGTCGTAGTCGGGGCTGGGGTCGATCTCGGCGAGGAGGTGGGCGTTGTAGACGATAGCGGCGCTCTCGGCGTTCAGCGCCGCGCGCGGGAGGTCGCGGGCGAACAGGTAGGTGAACGGCCTGGAGGCCCAGTCGGGCAGCTCGTCCCAGTGGAGCCGCTTCCAGTCCAGCACCTCGTTCAGAGCGCCGAACGCGGCGGTCGCACCGGAGAACCGGTCGAGGACGCCGGTGCGGGCCTCCTCCGGCGTGAGGGTGAGCGCCGGGCGGGCGAGCTGGTCGAAGGGCTGCAGGATCTCGTAGTCGGCGAAGATCTCGGTCCAGAGCGGCAGGTCGGGGCCGAGCAGTACGGGGTGCGCGAGGCGGACGCGGGCGCCGTCGAGGAGCTGGAGCGGTTTGTCGTCGACGGCGGCGAAGCTGCCGTCCTCGGCGAGGCGGAAGCCTTGGGGCCCAGCGGCGGTCTCGCCGATCCAGAGGAGTCCGCGGGCGAGGGAGGCGAGCACCGGGTGCGCGGTGAGGTGCGCGAACTCGTCGGCCGCCCAGACGCGACTGTGGAGCATCGCGTCCTTGAGGCGGTCGCTCTGGAAGGCGAGCTCGGCGGTGAGGTCCTTGGAGAGCTTGCGAAAGCGGGCGATCGAGGCCTTGGCGGTCTCGGCGTCGTCGCGGACTCCGGGGCGGGGCACGCGCGCGCGGCGCTTTCCCGCGGCGTCGGTGACGCTCAGCTTGAGCCGTTCGTCGGCCTTGATGTGGAAGACGCGCGACCCGAAGTCGAGCGTGAGCCGAGCGGGGTCGTCGAGGCCGAGCGCACGCGCGTCCCGGTCCGCCAGCGATTCCACTTCGGACCCGATCCGGGCGGCGACCTTGGCGGCGTGGGAGGTGGCGAGCTCCCGCACCGATTCGTGCTGCTTGCCTCGGGAGAGGCGGTACAGCGCCGGGAACGCGAGCTCGGCGGGGAATGCCGGAAGGGTCTCCAGTGCCATGGCGGTCCCGTCGAGATAGCGGGCGCTTGATGCCGCCGACCACCCCTCGACCAGCGCGGCGGCCTCGGCCCCGCCGAAACGGGCGAGCTGGCCGACCGACCAGTCCGCATAGCCGTAGTGGTTCACCAGCGCGAGCGAGAAGCGGGCGAGCGATTCGCGGTCGCAGGCCTCGGCGACGGTCTCGACGGCGGGGTACGGCGTGCGGGGGGACCACTGCGAGAGGACGGCGATGAGGTGCGAGACGGCGGTGGACGGCAGGAGCGCGGAGCGGTCGGCGGTGAGCACCGGAGGGAGCGGCTCGCCGATGTCGGGGGAGCCCGCGTTGGGGTTGTTGAGGAGCGGCCGGTCGGGGTAGTCGGCGAGCACTGCGGTGACGCCCGCGACCGCTTCGGGCCCATGGGTTTCAGCGCCTTCGATGACGGCCTCGGGGCCGTAGCGCCAGGCGAGGAGTCGCAGCGCGCCTCGTGCGGTGGTGCGCTGGTAGCCCTTGGGGCCGAAGGCCTCCGGGACGAGTAGGGGTACGGCGTGGAGGCCGTGGCGGTCGAACCAGTCGAGGCCGGGGCCGCGTCCGGCGTCGAGGCGGAGAAACCAGTGCGCGGCGAGGGCGGCGGCCGGGGTGCTGCGGATCGGGAGGAGGGCGCGGCCGGCCCAGGGGGAGTCGCGGAGCACTTCGACGGCTTCGTCGGCGATCGACGGGCCTCGGCGGGCGAGCTGCGAGAGGACGCTCTCGGCGAGTTTCCAGCCGTAGGAGTAGCTGATGCCGACCTGCTGGTCCCAGTAGGTGTCCGGGTCCCATTCGACCAGGTCGGGTTCGATGGCCATGGCGCGCTCGAACTCGTCGCCGCGCCCGACGATCTGCGGTGCGGGGGTTTCGAGCCCGGGGATCTCGCGGGGCGGGCGGCTCCGGCGCGGCTCGGCCCAGGGCGGGGAGACGAGCACCTTCGGGAGGTCCGCAAGCGCCGCCTCGGGGAGGCCGAGCGGCGGCGACTCGATCGTCACGTCGAGTTGCTTTTCTTGTGGCGCAAGGTGATCGGGCATGTCCGGCTTTCGGGAGGCGGCTTCGTTCTGGAGAGCATAAGAGAACGGTGCGACACGCCTCCGGCCCGCCGCTGTTCGAACGGCGGCGGGCCGGAGGGGGGCGGGCTCAGGACAGATCGGTGGCCCTCGCCAGCGCCGCCAGCGTCTCGGAGGCGACCACCGGGTCGACCGGGCCGAAGCCGGCCTTCGGCCGGGGCACGCTCCAGCCGTCCAGACTCTGCCGCGAGAGCACCACGGTCCGCAGTGTCTGGTCCGGGCACTGGTCGATCGCGCCGACCCAGATTCCGGGATCGAGGCCGAGCACGAGGTATCCGGCGCCGTGCATGACGCACGACATGCCCGCTTCGATCCCCGCGTCCATCGGCGAGGACCGTTCCCAGCCCTTGCTCGTGAGCCCGAGGAGTCTCCCGACGGGGACGGTGATCCCCTCGAAGCGTGTCAGGCGGCCCGTCCGCAGTTCTTCCTCGGTGAAGGCCATCACCGGCCGCCCCAGTTGCGGGAAAGGCTGCAGGATCTCGTAGTCGGCGAGGATCTCGGCCCAGGCTTCGACCTCGTCGCCCATGATCGCGGGGTGGGCGAGCCGGACGGCGGCGTTCGCGGGGAGTGTGTACTCGTTCTCTTCGACGTCGGTGCAGCCCTTGTCCTCCGCGAGGCGGAAGGTCGTGCGGGTCCCGTCGGTTTCGGCCGTCCACACGAGTCGCCTCGCGAGGTGCCACACGAGCGGATGCCGCACGAAATGCTCCTCGAATTCGGCGGGCGTCCAGGTGCGGCCCTGCACCATCGCGCGTTCGAGCCGCTTCACCTGGTCGGCGGCGACGGTCCGGAGGTCCTTCCGGAGGGCCGCGAACCGCTTGTAGGCGGCGTCGGCGAGCAGTTCGTCGTCCTTCGCCGCGGGTTTCGGGAGGCTCTTGCGCGGTTTGCCGTCCATGTCGGACACGAAGGGTTTGAGCGCCTCGTCGAAGCCGACCTTGAACCGCCTCTGCCCGTAGTCGAGTACGAGCGCTGATTCCTCGCGCAGCCCGAAGTCGGGCACGAGCCGGTCGCCGAGCTGGTCGGCGGTGAGGCCGAGATTCGCGGCGATCGTTTCGATCTGCTCTCTCGCTTCGGCTTTGATCGCGGCGAACTTGGCCTTCTCGGCGATCTGGTTGATCGCCCGCAGCGCGGCCTCGG
Organism: Glycomyces luteolus; assembly: GCF_027622875.1. Lineage (GTDB taxonomy): Bacteria > Actinomycetota > Actinomycetes > Mycobacteriales > Micromonosporaceae > Glycomyces > Glycomyces luteolus. The sequence goes on from NZ_JAPZVP010000006.1 coordinate 228,427, forward strand.
TGCCGATCGCGCCGAGCGCCTTGAGGCCTTTCACCGCCCGCTGGTGCTGGCTCTCGCCGGGCCACTTCGCGACGAGCGGCTGGAGGAGGCGCACGGCCTCGTCGTCGGCGAAGTGCGCGAGCTGCGTCAGCGCCCAACCGTCCTCGGAGGGCGCTCCGGCGGTGATCCACTGCTCGAACAGCGCGAGGGAGAAGCGGGCCAGGGAGATCCGGTCGCAGGTCTCGGCGACGACCGCGACGCCCGGGTAGTGGTATTCGGGCGTGCCGAGGGCGAGCACGGTGACGAGGTTGCGGACGGCGGCGTTCGGCAACGCCCGCTCGCGCCCGTTGAGCAGGACCTGCGGCAGCGTCATAGGCGACGCCCAGGCGCCGGCCTGCGGGATCTGGACGCCGACGGGCATCAGCGGATCGATGTCCACCAGCGCTTTGATCGCGGCGGCGGCCTCGTCTCCATATTGGACGGCGGCTTCGCGCACCGTGTCCGGGCCGTGCGTCGAGGCGAGGTAGCGCAGCGCGACCTCGGCGGCGGCCCGGAGCTTCTTGGCCTTGCCGAGCGCGTCCGGAACGAGCAGCGCGGCGGCGTCGGCGCGGTGCCGGTCGAGCCACGCGAGTGCGAAGGGCCGCATGGTCTTCAGCCGTGCGAGTGCGTCGGCGGCGTACCGGGCCGCGGCGAGGTTCGCCACGGGCACCAGCAGGAGTCGGCGCTGTTCCATGTCGTAGCTGGTCGCGCTCAGCAGCTGTGGTGCCGCGTCGGCTCCCAGGTTCGCCGCGATGCGCTGGAGGATCGCGGTGCTGAAGTAGTGGTGCTCGGGTCGCCAATGCGGCAACAGGTCGGCGGCGATCGCTCGGGGGGCCAGAGCGAGCAGGACCGCCTGGTCGCTCACGTGCCTGGCGTCGAACTCCCCCGCCTCGGACTCCCAGCGCGTGCGGTCCCAGTCGCCCTTGCTGTAGCGGGCGAAACCGTGGTGTTGTGCATTGGACCAGGCCTCGTACTCGCCCTCGGCCCAGACCATCCGGTTGATCGGAGCGGGTTCCAGACCCTTGACGACGACCGGTTCGCTCGCAGCGGCGCCGGTGGTCCAGGGAGGCATGGCCAGCAGCGGGGGCACGGCGTCGGACGGTGCCTCGGGGACGCGCTGGAGATCGGCGGTGAGGCTCGCGACGGCCGACCGGGTGTCCGCGTCCATCAGCGGGAGTGCGGTGTCGAGCAGGATCGGGTCGGAGTGGAGCAGGGCCGAGAGCTGCTTGCGCTGGTCGTCGTCGGCACCGGGGACGCGGCGGGCGATCAGTTCCAGTGCGCGCCTGGGGAAGTTCGCGGCGGCCTCCATCGCGAAGCCCATGGCGTCAGCGGCGTCGAGCCGGTCGAGCAGCAGCGTCATGGCACGCTCGCTGGGCAGGGCCGCGAGCGCACGGTAGAGGATCTTCCTGTCGTTCGCGTCGACATAGCCGTTGAGGCGCCCCTCGATGACGGGCAGTGCGGCGACCCCGAGCCGGTGGACGAGGTCGGCTATCTCGGAGGCCGGCAGCCAGTAGAAAGCGGACGCGTCGATCTCGACCGTATCGAGCTGCTGCTCGGTCGTGGCCAAAGCGAGGAACAGGACCGAATAGGACGCGTTCGGCGCCAGGGACCGGTGCTCTTCGCAGACCTCGTTCAGCCAGGCCTCTTCGTCGGGGACGAGGACGCTCACCGCCAGCCTCAGCTCGGGGCTGGTGCGGCGCTCGGCGAGCGCGGCCACGACCGCCTCGTAGTCGGCGGCGGCCGCGATGAGCGCCCTGATCTGGCGGACTTCAGTGTTGTCGTAGAGGTGCGCCCAGCCGGACTTCGCGAGCGGACGCCGGTTGAGGCCGAACTTCTGGCCGTTCTTCTCCTGGTCGAGGGCGAAGGCCTCGGCGAGCGCGGCCGCGGCGAACGGCAGGCCGTGATCGGCCGCCAGCGCGTCGAACACGGGGCGGAATTTCGTCGAGCCGTAGTCGAGCTTGGTGAGCCGCAAGGCGACCGCCGCACCCAGGACGTCGGCTGCCCCGTCGAGGAAGGCCGAGCAGGCGACGGCGAACTCGTCGTCGGGTTTCACGAGCCTGAACGATCGGAGCCGGTCGGCGTGCTCGCCGAGGAGGGCGCGACCGGCTTCGGGGTCGCGCTTGATCTTTCGCGGCTTGGCGGCGCCGCGGCGGGGCTGCACGAAGCGCTGCCAGGTTTCGGGGAAGGCGGGTCGGTCCTCGTCGGGCAGTGCTACCGCGATGACGTCACTGGCCACTTTGCACTCCGTTCAGGCTGGTGAGGGCGCCCAGGATCTCCGAGGCGGTAACCGGGTCGATTTCAGTGGAGAGGCCTCCGCCCGCGCTTCGCCAGTTCGGCCGCCAGTACTCCAGGCGGTCGGAGAGGAAGATCCCGTCGAGGCGCTGGATCGGGTTCTCGGCGATCATGCCGACCCAGATGCCCGGGTCGAGCGCGATGGTGACGTAGCCGCCTCCGGGGATCGGGTAGTAGATGCCGGGTTCGACCCCGGCGTCCTCGGGCGCGGCACGGTGCCAGCCGCGCTTGGTGAGCGCCAGGAGGCGGCCGATCTCGACGTCGGCGCCGTCGAAGCGGGCCAGGTGCCCGGAGGCGAGTTCCTCATCGGTGAACGCCATGACGGGACGCGAGAGCTGCTCGAAGGGCTGCAGGATCTCGTAGTCGGACAAGACCTCCGCCCAGGCGTCGATCTCCTTGGGCTCCAAGTGGACCGGGTGCGCGAGCCGGATCACGGCGTCGTCCGGGAGCGCCACCGACTCGTCGTTCACGTCGCTGTAGGTGCCGTCCTCCGCGATGCGGAACCCGGTGTCGCCGGCCAGCCAGACCAGCCTGCGCGCCAAGTGCTTGACGAGCGGGTGCGCCGCGAAGAACCGTTCGAACTCCTCGACGGACCAGGTGCGGGAGTCCGCCATGGCCGCTTCGAGCCGGGAGACCTGGTCGGCGGCGGCGGTGCGCAGTTCCTTCTTCAGCAGCGCGAACCGCTGGTATGCGGCTTCGGCGAGCTCGGCGTCGTCCTTCGCGCCCGGCTTCGGCAGCGCCTTGCGGGGTTTCCCGGTGTCGTCGGTGACGTACGGGCGCAACTGCTCGTCGAAGGCCACCGTGAATCGGCGCGGACCGTAGTCGAGCACCAGCGGCTCCGCGCCGAGCCCGAAGTCGGGGACGAGGCGGTCGGCCAGCTGCGCGGAGCTCAGGCCGAGCCCGGCGGCGATCAGTCCGATCTGGACACCTGCTTCGGCCTTGAGCGCCTTGAACTTCACCTTCTCAGAGATGCCTTGGATGGCCCGCAGCGCCGTCTCGGAGCCGATCGCGCCCAGCACGCCGAGACCGTTGACCGCCCGTTTGTGATGGCTCTGACCGGGCCATTGGCGGACCTTCGCGGCGAGCAGCCGCACCGTGGCGTCATCGGCGAAGTGGGCCAGCTGGGTCAGGGCCCAGGCGTCCTTCGACGGCGCGCCCTCCGCCAGCCACAGCTGGAACAGCGCCCTGCTGAAGCGGGTCAGCGAGCCCCGGTCGCAGGTCTCGGCGACCACTTCGAGGCCCGGGTACGGATAGTCGGGAGTGGCCAGCGCGAGCACGGTGATCAAGTGCGGCAGCGACGATGACGGCAGCGCCCGTTCGCCGTCCGCAAGGAGGACCTGCGGCAGCTGCGCCGGGTCGATCCAGGATCCGGGCTTCGGGACTTTCACGCCCGGTTCGAGCGGGTCGCCGTCGAGGAGCGCGGCGATCGCGGCCGCGGCTTCCGGACCGTACGCTTCGGCGGCGCGGAGGACCGCGTCGGGGCCGTGGCGCAGCGCCAGGAACACCAGGGCGTTCTCGGCGAGCCGACGCGCTTTCTTGTCCTCCCCCAAGGCGTCCGGGACGAGCATGCGGGCGCCTTCGGTGCCGTGCCGGTCGAACCAGGCGATCGCGCTGGCCCGGGCGGTCTTGAGGCGGTCGAGCCAGTCGGCGGCGAGCCGGGCGGCCGCGAGGCTGTGGATCGGCGGCAGGGTCGCGTGCTCGATCGGATCGTTCCGCAGCGACTCCACCAGGCGGGCCGCGGCCGGGGTGCCGAAGCGGGCGAGGATGGTCTTGCCGTAGTCCGTGGTGTACGGGGGGATGCCGCCGGTCCATCGGTCGAAGGCCTTGGCGGCGATCGCATCGGGCGCGTGGACGAGGAGGTCGCAGTTCATCCGGCCGTGGTCGCGATTCCCGAGGCTGCGCAGCCGGTGCTCCCATTCCCCGTCGGTGAGGCGGCTGTGATAGCTCTCCGCGGGGACCGCCCAGCGCTCCTGTTCGCCTTCGGCCCAGACGATCCGGGTCTCGGCGGGCGCTTGGAGGCCCGCGATGACGGCTGCTTTGCGCTTGGGGCGCTTCTGCGTCCACGGCGGCGTGGTAAGCAGTGGAGGGAGGGCTTCGGGCGGGGCCTCCGGCGCTTGCGCGGTGTCGACGTTCGCTGTGTCGCGGAGTGCTTCTGGGACGACAGCCGCGAGGGCGGCGAGGCGGGGCCGCAGTTCGGGTGGGGTCGTCTCGGCTGCGGCGGCGATCGCGCGGAGTGCGCGGCGGGGGAAGCGGGCGGCCGCGTCGGCCGCCGCCGGGAAGACCTGCGGTTCGATGAGGTTGCCGACGAGGTGGGCCATGGCCTCGTCGCTCGGGAGGACGGCGATGCCGTCGAGGAGCCACCGCCGCCGGTCCGGGTCGTGCTCGTTGCGGAGGGTTGCGAGCAGGTGCGGGAGCGCGGCGGTGCCGAGGTTGTCGACGGCCGCGGCGATGAGTTTCGGGCTGGTCCAGTAGGGGTCGAGTCGGGAGAGTTTGACGCCGGCGAGCAGCTCGGGCCGGTCGATGACGTACCAGAGGAACGCGTCGAATTCGAACGAGCTCGCGCTGCGGTGCTCAGCGCAGATCTCCGCGGCCCAGGTCTCCTGTTCAGGGAAGAGCGCGGTGGCCACGAAGCGCTGCACGGGGGTGGTCCGGAAGGTCGCGGCCCCGGCGAGCGCCTGGTCGTATTCGGTTTCGGAGGCGGCGGCGAGCAGGCCCCGCACGACGCCGATGCCGTCGGGGATCTCCTGGACGATCCGGCTGAGGTTCGCGACGGTGCCGTCGCTGATCTGTCGGTCCGCGATGTTGTGGACGCGGGTGCGGTAGTCGGTGGCCCAGGGGTTGAGCGAGAGCTTGGCGATGGCGGCGCAGACCGCGAACGGCAACCCGTGCTCGATCGTCCAGGCGTCGACTTCGGGGCGCAGGAGTTGCCCGGACCCGTGCTTTTCAGTGCTCAGCAGGGCGGCCGTGGCCCCTGCGCCGTACGCGTCCGCCTCGCCGTCGAGGTGGCGCAGGATCGAGGGGGCGACGGCCTGGTTGAGGGGGTTGGCCATCGCCGCGCGGAGGTCCTTCTCGTAGCGCGCGGTGCGCACGCGGAGCGTGTTCGGCGCTTCGGGGTCGAGCGTGACGGGTTCGCCGATCCGCTTGCCGCGCTTGGGCAGCAGGTAGCCGGACCAGCTTTCGGGGAGCTCGAGTCCGTCTTCTCGGGGTGCGGGTGTCGCTGTCATCGGGGTCCTTCAGAGGGCTGGAGGGGTGCCGCCCCGAGCATAGGGCCCGGGGACGGCGCTCCCTCGTGTCGGTCGGTTCGGTTCAGGCGCTGGTGAGTCGGGAGAGCGCGGCGAGGATCTCGGAGGCGGCGACCGCGTCGATGTTCTTGGGCGGCACCGGTACCGGGTCGCCGTGCCACGGATAGGCCTCTGCGCTGACGAGATGGACGCCGCGCACGGTCTGCTGCGGGTACTCGGCCGGGTAGCCGACGGCGATGCCGGGTTCGACTGCGACGGTGGCGAAGCCGCCGCCCGGCAGGGCGAAGGCGAGCCCGGGGCACATGCCGCCGGTACGGGGTTCGGCGCGTCGCCAGCCGCGGCGGGTCATGCCGAGGAGGCGTCCGACCTCCACTGTGGCCCCTTCGAAGCGCTCAAGGCGGCCGGTCGCCAGGTCGTCCTCGGTGAACGCGAAGACGGGCCGGGCGAGCTGCGGGAACGGCTGCAGGATCTCGTAATCGGCGAAAAGCTCGGCCCAGTCGGCGAGCCGGTGCCCAAGATGGACGGCATGCGCCAATCGCACGGTCGCGTCGTCGGCGAGCGTGAACGCCTCGTCGTCGGCGTCGCTGAACGAACCGTCCTCGGCGATGCGGAACCCGGCGTCCCCGGCCAGCCACACGAGGCGGCGCGCGAGGTGCCCGGTGAGCGGGTGCTCGGCGAAGTACCGCCGGAACTCCGCGGCACTCCAGGCGCGGCCGTCGACCATCGCGGCTTCGAGCCGCGACACCTGCTCGGCCGCGACGGCCTTCAACTCCCGCTTCAGCGCCGTGAAGCGCGCGTACGCGTCGTCGGCGACGCCCGGGGCGTCCTTGGCGCCGGGCTTCGGGAGGCTCTTGCGCGGCTTTCCGGACTCATCGATCACGAACGGCCGCAAGTGCTCGTCGAAGGCCACGGTGAAGGCGCGCGTCCCGTAGTCGAGCACGATCGTGGCCTTGTCGCCGAGCCCGAAGTCGGGGACGAGCCGGTCCGACAACTGCTCCTGGTCGAGGCCGAGCTCCCCCGCGATCGCCTCGATCTGGCGGGTGGCCTCCGCCTTGAGCGCCTTGAACTTCACCTTGTCGGCGATCTGCTTGACCGCGCGCAGCGCCTCCTCAGTGCCGATCGCGCCGAGTACCTCGAGCCCGGCGACGGCGCGCCGGTGCTGGCCTTCGCCGGGCCAGTCCCGGATGCGCGGCGCGAGCGTCCACACGGTCGCGTCGTCGGCGAAATGGATGAGCTGCGTCAGCGCCCAGGAGTCCTTCGCCGGTGCGCCGATCGCCGTCCACCGGTCGAACAGGGCCCGGCTGAACCGGGCGAGTGAGGCGCGGTCGCAGGCTTCGGCGACCACCACGACCCCGGCGTAGTCGTACTCCGGAGTGCCCAGGGCCAGCACGGTGATCAAGTGCGGGATCGACTCGGCGGGCAGCGCGCGCTCGCCGTCTTTGAGGAGCACCTGCGGCAGGATCAGCGGTGAGACCCAGTTCCCGGGCTGGGGGACCTTGACGCGCGGGATCACTGGGTCGGCCTCGAGCAGGGCCGTGATCGCCTCGGCCGCTTCGGCTCCGTATTCGGCGGCCCCGGCCGTGACGGCTCCGCTGGCGTAGAGCGAGGCGAGGTGGGCCAGCGCGAACTCGGCATACCGGCGCAGCCGCTTGTCGGTTCCCAGGGCGTCGGGCACCAGGTACGGCACCGCGGCGAGCCCGTGGCGCCGGAACCACCCGACCGCGCTGGGACGGGCCGATCTGAGCCGCTCCAGCCGTTCGGCCGCGATGCGGGCGGCGGTCAGGTTCAGGATCGGCCCGGGAAGCGCATCGCAGCGGTGGTCGGCGGCGGGGACCTTGAGCACCCGGTCGATCACGCGATCGCCGTAGCGGGCCAGGACGCGCAGGAGGTCCTCCGACCAGGAGGCGTCCGCCTCGCCCTGCCAGCGCTCCAGGAGCGCCTCGGCCCGTTCGGGGGTCGCGTACGCGAGGCCGTGGGCGAACTGCCAGGGCTCGAGGTCCCGCGCATCGATCCAGACCGGGTCCTCGATCCAGAGCTCCAGGGTCCGATTCCACCGGTCCTGCTCGGCTTCGGTCCACGCCACGTGCGATTCGGCGGGCGGCTCGAGGCCTTCGATGACGACCGGCTTCGCCTTGGGCCGCTTGCGGGTCCACGGCGGGGCGACCAGCAGCGGCGGCAGGTCCTCGGGTGCGGCGGACGGCACGCGGCCGTCGCCGGTGAGCAGGTCGGCGAGGACCGACCGGTCCGCTTCGCTCACATGGACGTGCAGCGCCGGGTCGATGCGGTTCACGACGGCGGCGGTCCAGAGGCGCACGTCGGCGTTCGCGGTCGGGGCGAGCCGCGCGGCGGCGCGGAGGGCGCGGACGGGGAAGCGGGCGGCGGCCTCGGTCGCCGCCTCCCAGACGTTCGGCGAGTCGAGGTGCGCGAACACGAACGCCGTGGCGTCGTCGAGTGGTATCAGGGCGATCGCCCGGTAGAGCTGCTTTCGGAAGTCGTCGTTGTAGTAGTGGCGGGCTTTGTGGGTCTCGAGGAGGACGGGCAGTGCGTCGGTGCCGAGCCCGCCGAGCAGGACCGCGAGGGTGTCGACGTCGGCGATGCAGCCGTCGATCTCGGTGATGCCCGCGGCGGCCAGGTGCTCGGGGCGGCTGGCGGCGTGCGCGACGACCAGGTCGGCCGAGGCCCAGTGCCGGGCCTTCCCGTAGTCGGCGCAGGCTTCGAGAACCCAATCGGTCTCAGTGGGGAGCAGGAGCATGGCGGCGATGCGCTTCGGGGCCGTGTCGCGGTGCGCGGCGACCGCCGCGACGGCTTCGGCGTACTCCTCGTCCGACGCGGCGGCCAGGGTCGACCGCACCGCGGCGATCCCGCCGTGGGCCAGTTCGTGGTCGCAGGTCTCGGGATGCTCGACCTCGTGCTCCTTGGCGATGCGGTGCCCGCTGACGGCACCGCCGTAGTACCCGTCGGTGACCGGGGCGAGGGCGAGTCGCTCGACGGCCGCGGCCACGGCGAAGGCCAGGCCGTGCTCCTGCAGCCAGCAGGCGAACTCCGGGTACAGCATCGAGGTGTGGGCGCGGCGGTCGTAGTCGAGGATCAGCGTCGCGACCGCGGCGGCGCCGCGCGGATCGGGCTTCCCTTCGAGGTAGGCCTCCGCGTCCGCGGCGTACGGCGCGTTGCCGCCGGTCGCCAGTGCGGCCCGGATCGTCGCCTCGCGGGCCGTGATCAGCTCGCGGTGCCGGACGAGCGCTTCGGGGTCGGCGGGCGCGGCCGGGTTCCCGGCGCGCCTGCCGCGCCACGGCAGCGGCTTGGCGTTCCAGGCCGCCGGCAGTACCAGCTGGTCTTCTTGGGGGGCAACGTGATCGGTCATCGATGTCCTTCGTCGGGAAGTGTCGCCCACGACGATAGGCCCGCGGTGCGACACCCCGGAGACGCCGAAAGCCCGGCCGTAGGGCCGGGCTTTCGAACAGCCGCTTACATGAGGAAGGAGTCGACCGCCAGCGCGAGGAACAGCAGCGTCAGGTAGCTCGTGGACCAGTGGAAGAGGCGCATCGGCTTGGGGTCCTCGCCGCGGTTGACGCGGCCGAGGAGCTTGTGGCACTCGAGTACGAACAGGCCGCCCGCGACGAGGGCGACGAGGCCGTAGAGCCAGGTGGCGCCGAGCGGGACGGCGACGAGGGAGACGGCGAGCATCGCCCAGCCGTAGACCACGGATTCGATCGCGACGCGCCGGGCGGGGGCGACGACGGGGAGCATCGGGATGCCCGCGGCGGCGTAGTCGTCCTTGAACTTCATGGCGAGCACGTAGAAGTGCGGGGGTTGCCACAGGAAGACGACGGCGAAGAGCACCCAGGCCATCCAGGACATGTGCCCGGTGACGGCGGCCCAGCCGATGAGCACGGGGGCCGCGCCGCAGGCGCCGCCCCAGACCGTGTTGTACGGGGTGGTGCGCTTGAGCCAGATCGTGTAGACGACGTCGTAGTAGACGATGGCGCCGAAGGTGAGGAGCGCGGCGAGCCAGTTCACGAGGAGGCCCATGCCGAGGACCGCGACGGCGCCGATGACGAGGCCGAAGACGAGCGCGTTGCGCGGCGGGATCTGGTGCTTGGCGAGCGGGCGCCGCGAGGTGCGGGCCATGAGCTGGTCGATGTCGCGGTCGATGTAGCAGTTGATCGCGTTCGCGGACCCGGCGGCGAGGGCCCCGCCGATGAGGGTCGCGAGGACCGCCTTGAGGGTGGGCAGGCCGTTGTACTCCATGCGCGCGGCCACGAGCATCGCCGGGATCGTGGTGATGAGGAGCAGTTCGACGATGCGCGGTTTCGTCAGGGAGACATAGGCTCCGACGAGGGTCCGCAGGGAGGGCTTGGCAGCGGCCTCGGCGCCGGGCGCGGGCAGTTCGATTCGCTTGCGGGCCTGGGGCCGGGGGCGGTCGGCCAGGGCGCGGGTCGGGTCCTCGTTCATCACCGCTCACCATACGGGCAGTGAGGTGGTGACCTGGGCCTGGGGCAAGGGCCCCTACCTGGGCGTTTCCGATGGGAGGATTGCTCGTGGGCGGGCTCACAAGCCGTCGAATTCCGTCCTCCGAGAGACCGCGCATAAAGTTCAGCCTGTGTAGGTAGGGTCAGAAGGCACACGTCAATGGCCCAAATACGACGAGTATCCAAGGAGTATCCCAGTGGCACAGTTCGAGTGGACCGTACTCGACCAGAAGGCGGTCGACACGGCGCGGCTGCTCGCCGCCGACGCGGTGGAGAAGGCCGGCAACGGTCACCCCGGCACCGCCATGAGCCTCGCCCCGGTCGCGCACACCCTGTTCCAGAAGGTCATGCGCCACGACCCGAGCGCCCCCGACTGGGAAGGCCGCGACCGCTTCGTGCTCTCGTGCGGCCACTCCAGCCTGACCCTGTACGTGCAGCTGTACCTCCAGGGCTACGGCCTGGAGCTTGAGGACCTGAAGAGCCTGCGCCAGTGGGGTTCGCTGACCCCGGGCCACCCCGAGGTGGGCCACACCGCCGGCGTTGAGACCACCACCGGGCCGCTGGGCCAGGGCCTGGCGACCGCCGTGGGCATGGCGATGGCCGCCCGCCGCGAGCGCGGCCTGTTCGACCCCGAGCCGGCCGTGGGCGAGAGCCTGTTCGACCACTTCGTGTATGTGATCGCGTCCGACGGCGACATCGAGGAGGGCGTGACCCACGAGGCCTCCGCCATCGCGGGTGTGCAGGAACTCGGCAACCTCGTGGTCGTCTACGACGACAACGAGATCTCCATCGAGGACGACACCAAGATCGCCCTGGGCGAGGATGTCGCCCAGCGCTACGAGGCCTACGGCTGGCATGTCCAGACCGTCGACTGGAAGTCCGGCGCCGAGTACGAGGAGGACCCGAAGGCCCTCTTCGAGGCGATCGAGAAGGCCAAGGCCGTCACGGACAAGCCCTCGCTGATCCGCCTGAAGACCATCATCGGCTGGCCCGCGCCGAAGAAGCAGAACTCCTACGCCGCGCACGGCTCCGCCCTGGGCGCCGAGGAGATCGCCGCGACCAAGGAGCTGCTCGGCTTCGACCCGGCCGTCTCGTTCAACGTGCCCGAGGACGTCCTCGCGTACACCCGCGGCTCGATCGAGCGCGGCCAGAACGAGCGCTCGGCGTGGCAGACCGAGTTCAACAACTGGGCCGCCGCGAACCCGGCGAACAAGGCCCTGCACGACCGCCTGTGGGCGGGCGAGTTCCCCGAGGGCTTCGAGGACGCGTTCCCCGTGTTCGAGCCGTCCGAGAAGGGCGTCGCGACCCGTTCGGCCTCCGGCAAGGTCCTGTCGGCCCTCGCGCCGGTCCTGCCCGAGCTGTGGGGCGGCTCGGCCGACCTCGCGGGCTCGAACAACACCACGATGGACGGCGAGCCGTCGTTCCTGCCGCTGTCGCGCCAGACGAAGGCCTACCCGGGCAACCCGTACGGCCGCACCCTCCACTTCGGCATCCGCGAGTTCGCGATGGGCACGATCCTCAACGGCATCAAGCTCCACGGCCCGACCCGCCCGTACGGCGGCACGTTCCTCGTGTTCTCCGACTACATGCGCGGCGCGGTCCGCCTCGCGGCCCTCATGAAGACCCCCGTGGTCTACGTGTGGACGCACGACTCGATCGGCCTCGGCGAGGACGGCCCGACCCACCAGCCGGTCGAGCACCTCGCCTCGCTCCGCGCCATCCCGGGCCTGGACGTCATCCGCCCCGGCGACGCGAACGAGACCGCCGTGGTCTGGAAGACCCTGCTGGGCAAGACCGACCGCCCGGCCGCGCTGGCGCTGACCCGCCAGAACATCCCGGTGTGGGACCGCACGAAGTTCGCTTCGGCCGAGGGCGCCGCGAAGGGCGCGTACACCCTCCTCGACACCGAGGGCACCCCCGACGTGATCCTGATGGGCTCCGGCTCCGAGGTGCAGCTCGCGGTCAAGGCCGCCGAGTCGCTCGCGGGCGAGGGCGTCAAGGCCCGCGTCGTGTCCGTGCCGTCGATCGAGTGGTTCGACGAGCAGGACGAGGACTACCGCGAGTCGGTGCTGCCGAAGGCGGTCAAGGCCCGCGTCTCGGTCGAGGCCGGCATCGGCCTGTCCTGGCGCGACCTCGTGGGTGACGCGGGAGTCAGCGTCTCCCTGGAACACTTCGGTGCCTCCGCGCCGTTCGAGAAGCTGTACGAGGAGTTCGGCATCACCGCCGCCGCCGTGGCGGACGCGGCCCGCTCCTCCATCAAGAAGGCACAGCAGTAGCAACGTCGAAGAACTAGCTGGAAAGCTGGAGGAACACCGATGAGCGCGAACGAGAACCTCGCTGGACTGTCGGCAGCGGGAGTGTCCGTCTGGTTGGACGACATCTCGCGTGAACGCCTGGAGACGGGCAACCTGAAAGACCTCATCGCCGGGTCGTCCGTCGTGGGCGTCACCTCGAACCCGTCCATTTTCGCCGCGGCCCTCTCCAAGGGCAGCGCGTACGACGAGCAGATCGCCGACCTGGCGGTCCGCAAAGTGAGCGTCGACGAGGCCGCTCGCGCCATCACCACCTTCGACATCCGCTGGGCCGCGGACGTCCTGGCCCCGGTCTTCGAGACCACCGGGGGCCAGGACGGCCGCGTGTCCATCGAGGTCGACCCGCGCCTCGCCAACGAGACGCAGGCGACCATCGCCGAGGCCAAGGCCCTGTGGTGGGCCGTGGACCGGCCGAACACCATGATCAAGATCCCCGCCACCCGGGCCGGGCTCCCCGCCATCACGGCCGCGATCGCGGCGGGCATCAGCGTCAACGTGACGCTGATCTTCTCGCTCGAGCGCTACCGCGAGGTCATGGACGCCTACATGGCGGGGCTGGAGTCCGCGAAGGCCGCCGGGATCGACCTCTCCTCGATCCGCTCCGTCGCCTCCTTCTTCGTGTCCCGTGTGGACGCGGAGATCGACAAGCGGCTCGACGGCATCGGCACCGACCTCGCCGTCTCGCTCAAGGGCAAGGCGGCAGTCGCCAACGCGCGCTTGGCGTACCAGGCGTTCGAGAACGTCACCGCGTCCCCGCGCTGGGAGGCCCTGGCCGCCGCCGGCGCCCACCCGCAGCGCCCGCTGTGGGCCTCCACCTCGGTCAAGAACCCGCAGTACCGCGACGTCCTCTACGTCGAGGACCTCGTCGCCCCCGGCACCGTGAACACGATGCCCGAGGGCACCCTCCGCGACTTCGCCGACCACGGCGAGACCGAGCCCGACACGGTGCGCCCGTTCTACGACGAGGCCGCCACGGTCCTGCTGCGCCTCAAAGAGGTCGGCATCGACTACGACGATGTCGTGCAGGTGCTCGAGGACGAGGGCGTCGAGAAGTTCATCGTCAGCTGGAAGCAGCTTCTGGACCAGATCGAATCCAAGCTCAGTGAGAGCGGAGAATAGAAGTGAGCGATCCGATGGGAAAGATGGAAGCCGCTGGCGGCCTGGCCGCGACCACGGGCGTCGACGTGAACCGGACCGTCGAGCGGCTCCGGGCCGAGGGCATCCCGGCCAAGGTCGCCGCCAAGGACGCCACCCTGTGGGGCCCCGAGGCTGAAGAGGAGGCCGCGATCCGGCTCGGCTGGGTCGACACCTTCGTCAAGTCGAAGGAGCTCCTCGCACCGCTCGCGAAGCTCCGCGCCGAGCTGGGCGAGCAGGGCATCGACCATATCGCCCTCGCGGGCATGGGCGGCTCCTCGCTCGCCCCCGAGGTCATCTCCCGCACCCTCGACCTGGGGATCAGCATCCTCGACACCACCGACCCCGGCCAGATCCTGACCGAGTTCGGCGAGGCCAAGCTGCGGCGCACCGCCGTCGTCGTGTCCTCCAAGTCCGGGTCCACCGTGGAGACCGACTCCCAGCGCCGCGCCTTCGAGAAGGCGTTCGAGGGCATCGGGATCACCGAGCACGCGGGCCGCTTCGTGTTCGTCACCGACCCCGGCTCCGCGCTCGAAGAGCTCGCGACGAAGCAGGGCTCGCACCTGTTCCTCGCCGACGCCACCGTGGGCGGCCGGTACTCGGCGCTCACCGCGTTCGGCCTCGTCCCGACCGCGCTCGCGGGCGCCGACGTAGCCGAGCTGATCGACCAGGCCGAGGCCTTCGCGGCCACCATCGGCTCCGACGGCGACGACCCGGCGGTCGTGCTCGGCGCGGTCATCGCGGCCAAGCCGACGATCACCATCGCCGACGACGGCACCGGCATCGTGGGCCTGGGCGACTGGGCCGAGCAGCTCATCGCCGAGTCCCTCGGCAAGGACGGCAAGGGCACGCTCCCGGTCGTCCTCGAAGGACCCGCCGCGGCGGGCGCGCGCGGCTCCGACCGCGTGTACGCCACCGTCGGGGGCTCCTCGACGGGCCTGCCGTCCTCGGGTTCGGCGCTGGCGATGCCGGACGTGGTCGTCAACGGCCCCTTGGGCGCCCAGTTCCTCGCGTGGGAACTCGCGACCGCTTACGCGGGCTACCTGATCGGCATCGACCCGTTCAACCAGCCCAACGTGACCGAGTCGAAGAACAACACCAACCGCATCCTCAAGGACGGCCTGCCGGAAGAGCGGCCGCACGCCGTCGACGGCTCGGTGGAGATCTACGGCTCGCACGCCGAGACCGTCGCCGGCGCGCTCGGCGAGGTGCTCACCGACGCCGACCGCGAGGACGCGTACATCGCCGTCCTGGCCTACCTGGACCGGATCGAAGACGCCGACGTGGCGAAGCTCCGGGCCGAACTGGCCGATCGCACCGGCGCGCCCGTCACGTGGGGCTGGGGACCGCGGTTCCTGCACTCCACGGGCCAGTTCCACAAGGGCGGCCGCCAGACCGGCGTGTTCCTGCAGCTCACCGGCGAGGTCGAGCAGGACCTCGAGATCCCCGGCCGCGAGTACAGCTTCGCCGGGCTCCAGGCCGCGCAGGCCGCCGGGGACCGCCAGGCCCTCGAATCGCGCGAGCGCCCGCTCGTGCGCCTGCACCTGACCGACCGCAAGCGCGGCATCAACCAGCTGCTCCACGCCGTGAGGGAGCTGAGCTAGATGGGCGAGACCCTGTACTCCACCAACCCGCTCCGCGACCCCGCCGACCGTCGGCTCCCGCGGATCCCCGAGCCCTGCGCCCTGGTGATCTTCGGCGTCACCGGCGACCTCGCGAAGAAGAAGCTCATCCCGGCCGTCTACGACCTCGCCAACCGGGGCCTGCTCCCGGCGTCGTTCGTGATCGTCGGCTTCGCCCGGCGCGACTGGGGGGACGAGACGTTCGAAGAGATGGCCCGCGAGGCCGCCAAGTCGCACGCCCGCACGCCCTGGCGCGAAGAGGTCTGGGCCCGCCTGGCCGGCAACTTCAAGTTCGTGCCCGGCACGTTCGACGACGACGAGGCGTTCGACAAGCTCGACGCCACGGTCGACGAGCTGCGCATCACGCACGGCATTGTCGGCAACGCGGCGTTCTACTTCTCGATCCCGCCGCTGGCGTTCCCCACGGTGCTCAAGCAGCTCAAGCGGACCGGCATGTCGGACAACCGCCAGGACGGCGGCGGCTGGCGCCGCGTCGTGGTCGAGAAGCCGTTCGGTGAGGACCGCCCCTCCGCGGCCGAGCTGAACAAGCTCGTCGACGACGTGTTCACCGCCGAAGACGTGTTCCGCATCGACCACTACCTCGGCAAGGAGACGGTGCAGAACATCTTCGCGCTGCGCTTCGCGAACGCCATGTTCGAGCCGATCTGGAACTCCAACTACGTCGACCACGTCCAGATCACCATGGCCGAGGACGTCGGCATCGGCTCCCGGGCCGGGTTCTACGACGACAACGGCGCGGCCCGCGACGTCCTCCAGAACCACGTGCTGCAGCTCCTGGCCATCGCGGCCATGGAGCAGCCCAACGGGTTCGAGGCCGAGGAGATCCGCACCGAGAAGCTGAAGGTCCTGCGGGCCATCAAGCTCCACGACGACCTCGAGGCCACCGCCATCCGCGGCCAGTACGCGGACGGCTGGGTCCAGGGGCGCCCCGTCCAGGGCTACCTGTCCGAGGAGAACATCCCGCCGACCTCGACCACCGAGACCTACGCGGCGGTCCAGCTCGGCATCCAGAACCGGCGCTGGAACGGCGTCCCGTTCTACCTGCGCACCGGCAAGCGGCTCCCCAAGCGGGTCACCGAGATCGCGGTGGTCTTCAAGGAGGCCCCGCACATGCCCTTCGCCGACTACGACACCAAGACGCTCGGCAACAACCAGCTGGTCATCCGCGTCCAGCCGGACGAGGGCATCACGGTGAAGTTCGGCTCGAAGGTCCCCGGCACCGGCATGGAGCTGCGGGACATCTCGATGGGCTTCGGCTACGGCGAGACCTTCACCGAGTCCAGCCCCGAGGCGTACGAGCGGCTCATCCTGGACGTGCTCCTGGGCGACAAGACCCTGTTCCCCGACGCGCAGGAAGTCGACGCCTCCTGGGCCGTCGTCGACCCGCTCGAGGAGTTCTGGGCCAACACCAAGCCCGAACCGTACGAGTCGGGCACCTGGGGCCCGACGGGCGCCGATCTCATGCTGCAAGCATCCGGCCGCCGCTGGCGCCGGGCCTAGAAGGGGAGTCTGGAAGTGCATCTGAAGGACACCACCACCGGCGGCATCATGAAGGCCCTCGACGGGCTCCTGCATGAGGTCGGCGGCGGTTCCAGCCTCGCGCTCAACCTGGTCGCACTGACCACTGAGGATGAGCGCGAGGAGGTGGAGAACGCCGCCTCCGTCGCCGCGCAGGAACACCCGTACCGGCTCATCATGGCGATCCCGCGCGACCTCGAGGCCACCGAGCCGCGCATCGACGCCGAAGTGACCGTGGGCGAGCGGCTCGGCTCCGCCGAGGCGATCATCCTGCGCCTCGACGGCCCGGCCGCCGCGCACCTGAGCTCGATCGTGCTGCCCATGCTGGCCTCCGACGTCCCGGTGGTCACCTGGTGGCTGCTGGACCCGGTCCGCTACGGCCTGGAGCAGGAGCTGCGCAGCTTCGCCGACCGCCGCATCACGTACTCGGCGCGCGCGAACGACCCGGTGCAGTCGCTGTACCGGCGGGCGGAGACGTACGTCGCCGGCGACACCGACATCTGCTGGACCCGCATCAGCCTGTGGCGCTCGCTCATCGCCAGCGCCTTCGACGGGGTGACCCACGCGGTCGAGAAGATCACCATCAAGGCGGACGACGACGACCCGTCGGCGCAGCTCATGGCCGCGTGGCTGCACACGCGACTGGGCGTGTCGCCGGAGATCGTCGACACCGAGGTGGAGCGCAACTCCGAGCACCTGCCCGCGATCGCCTCCGTGGCGTTCACGATGGCCGGGGGCGAGACCATGGAGGTCGAGCGGAAGGCCGACGGCACCACCGTGCTGCGCCAGGCGGGGCTGCCCAAGCGCCGCCAGACGCTGCAGGGCCGCACGCTCGGCCAGCTGCTCGCCGAGGAGCTGCGGCACATCGACCCCGACACGGCCTACCGGAAGGTGCTCGACACCTTCCAGGAGCACTACGCGGCCGAGCGGGCGAACGCATGAGCCGTTCGGGTGCGGTGATCGTCCACAACGACGCCGACGTGCTGGCGGAGGCGGTCGCGTCGCGGCTGCTCAACCGGCTCGCGGATGCGCAGGCGCACCGCGGCGAGGCGTCGATCGTCCTGACGGGCGGGCGGATCGCGGCGAAGGTGTACCAGAACATCCTGGGTTCGCCGATCCGCACGGTCGTGGACTGGTCGAAGGTCGACTTCTGGTGGGGCGACGAGCGGTTCCTGCCGTCCGGCGACCCGGAGCGGAACGAGACGCAGGCTCGGGAGGCGTTCCTGGACCACCTGCCGGTGGACCCGAAGCGCGTGCACCCGATGGCGGCCTCCGATGCGGTCGGCTCTCCCGAAGAGGCGGCCGAGCTGTACGCGGCCGAGCTGGGCTCGGAAGTGCCCGCGTTCGACCTGCTGCTCTTGGGCATCGGCGAGGACGGTCACGTCGCGTCGCTGTTCCCGGGGAACCCGGCGCTCGACGTCGACGGCGTCGCGGTTGTGGGGGTGCGCAACTCCCCCAAGCCGCCGCCGGAGCGCGTCTCGCTGACGATGAGCGCGATCAATTCGGCTACGGCCGCATGGATCATCGCCTCGGGCGAGGGCAAGGCCGAGGCGGTCGACGAGGCACTTTCGAAGGGCGAGCTTCCCGCCGGTCGGGTGAAGGCGACGGGCCACACCCGGTGGCTCATCGACAAGGACGCGGCCTCGCAGCTGAAGCACTTGGAGTTCTAGGCACAAGCGCGAGGGCCCGGCTCCGTTCCTGCAACCAGGGAGGGAGCCGGGCCCTTCGTCGTGTCGGCGGTGCATCGCCCAACCTTGCGATGCGGGGCCGCCTCTCAACTGCGCCTTTGCGTTGCGCCTTGCTCTTAGAACAGTGAACGCTCGCCGCGGGCGGCGGCGCGTGCGGCGAGGGCTTCGGCGAGGAGGTCTTCCGCCTCTTCGTCACTGCGGCGCTCGCGCACATAGGTGAGATGGGACTTGTAGGGCTTGGCGGTGCGGCGTTCCGGAGGGTTGTCCTGGTCGGGGCTGGCGGGCCAGCCGCAGCAGGTGCAGTCCCACTCCTGCGGGACCTCGACGTAGAGCGCGAATGACAGTGCGGTCTCGTGTCCGTTGGCGCACCAGTACTTGATGTGCTGCCGGGGCACCGGCTCGCCGCGTTCCGAGTGAAGGCCCGGGGTGGCGCCTATGCGGGTGCCTCGGATGGCCTGTCCGTTGGACATATGTGTGGTCGCTCCTCACAGACGGGGGATCTTCTGTGGACGTCAACCGGACACGGCCACAGGAGGAGCGGGCGGGAAGGGGCCGCGACTCCCCTGAGCGTCGCCGTGGAGTCACCGGTCGGAGCGGCTGGGGCACCGCCCGCAGCAATTCTATGACGTAAAGCACACACTGTAAAGACTATGGCGAAATGGTTTCACATAAAGGCAGGGACCGTGCACTCACGCACGGCCCCTTCGCGAGTCGGACCGTCCCTAGGAGATCCGAAGAACGATCTTGCCCCTGGTGCGGCCGCTCTGACTCGCCCGCCACGCCACCGCAGCCTGTTCAAGCGGATAGGTCTCCGAGATCGGCACGACGAGCTCCCGCGACTCGGTGAGCGCGGCGAGCTGCCGCAGATCCTCCGAATCCGCACCCACGAACACGTACTCCCCGCCTTGCTCCCTGATCGCGGGGTCGATGATCGAGACGACCCTGGAAGGATCGGTTCCGGCTTCGATCGACAGCTCGATCGCATCGCCGCCCGCCGCGTCCATGGCCGCATCGGGACCGTCGGGGACCAGCAATCGAACGCGCTCAAGCAGTCCGGGACCGTATTCGACCGGCTCGGCCCCGAACGCGACGAGGTAGTCGTGGTTGCGGGCGCTGGCGGTGCCGATGACGCGGGCGCCGCGAGCCTTCGCGATCTGGACCGCCATGGTCCCCACGCCGCCCGCGGCGGCGTGGATGAGCACGGTGTCGCCGTCCTTGACCCGCACCGCATCCAGGCATTGCAGCGCCGTCATGCCGACGAGGGGAAGCCCTGCGGCGGAACCCCAGTCGAGGTTCGCGGGCTTCTTGGCGATCATGCCGGGCTCGGCGATCGTGTACTCCGCGTAGGTCCCCCACTTGGCGACCGGGCGGCGCACGTACCCGAACACCTCGTCCCCGACCGCGAAGTCCGCCACCCCGGATCCGACCTCGGCGATGACACCGGCGGCATCCCACCCGGGGATGAGCGGGAACTCCCCCGGGATCGCGGCATCGAGGAGCCCGGCCCCGACCTTCCAGTCAACCGGGTTCACCGAGGTCGCCCTGAGTTCCACGAGCACTTCCCCGGCCGCGCACTGCGGCCGCGGGACCTCGGCGACTTCCAGATCATCGGCCCCGCCGTAGCGGGGCAGCACCACTGCCTTCATAAATGGCATCCCACCACGAAACGGCAGCCGGGACACCGAAACAGCCCGCACTCGCGCGGCCGCGGCCTCCGCCGGGGAAGAGACCCCGGCGGAGGACGAGACGGCGCCGTCAAGCCGGGACGAACTGCCGCCGTCCGCTCCTGGCCAGGTGGGAACCCGCGCATTCGCCGCATTCGTGTCGGCCTTCGAGTTCAGGCCCCACCCGCCATCCCTCGGCCTCAGCGGCCGCGCACAGCACCGGCCAACTGAAATAGGAGTCGTCGCCGCATCGGAACGACGTTCCGCACTGATCGCAGCGCAGCTCGTACTCGATGCCGCCGTTGAAGTAGCTGTAGCACTCTCCGCTCATTCTGGTTCGCTCCCCCAGGGGGCGCCCGGCACCGCCGAACGGCCGGGCGCCCCGATCGTCGCGGCTGCGGCCGCTACTGCTCGATCTCGCGCTTCCCTGGCCCGATGAGCACCTTGCGCGGCTTGGCCTCCTCGGCCATCGGGATCTTCAGCGTGAGCACGCCATCCCGATAGGACGCCTCCACCTGCTCGGTGTCGAGCGAGTCGCTGAGGAAGATCTGGCGCATGAACTCGCCCGTGGGGCGCTCGGCGTGGATGACCTCGCGGTCGCCGAGCTCCGCCGGACGGCGTTCGGCCCTGACGGTGAGGACGTTCCGCTCGACCTCGAGGTCGATGTCCTCTTCCCGCACACCCGGCAGGTCGAGCTCCACCGTGAAGGCGTGGCCTTCCTTCCACGCGTCCATCGGCATCATGAGCTGCGAACCGTCGCGGGAGAACAACTGCTGAGCGAGACGGTCGAACTCGCGGAACGGGTCCGTGCGCATCAGCATTGCAGGTCACCTCCTGAATGAGACCTCAAAACAAACCGACACAAAAATATATAGCGCAGGATTGAGATTTTGTCCACCAGAGCCAAGAGGTAAACTGGTGCCGAAGAACGTCGAAAGCTGGAGGACAAGTGGCCCGCAAGCCCGAGGGAGCAACACCGCAGTTCGGCAGGTACGCGCCCGATCAAGCCGTGTACGGCATCTCGGTCGCGGCCGAACTGATGAACCTCGCACCCCAGACGCTGCGCGTCTACGAGGCCCGGGGCCTGATCGAGCCCAGCCGGACCTCCGGCGGCACCCGCCGGTACAGCGACGACGACCTGGGGCGCATCCAGCACATCAACGAGCTCCTGGAGATCGGACTGAACTTGGCGGGCATCAAGCTCGTACTGGAGATGGAAGTGGAGAACCAGCGCCTGCGCGCAGAGCTCGGCGAGACCCGCGCTCGCCTGAAGCGATATGAGGACTCCTGACCCGCAGGGCAAGGCGAAGGCCCCGACCGCATTGCGGTCGGGGCCTTCGCAGCAGTCTGTCGGCGCCTAGACGAGGGTGCGCAGGAGCAGGCCGTAGGCCACGATGCACGCGAACCAGATGACCCCGACGCCGATCGTGATCCGGGTGAGGTTCTTCTCCGCCACCGAGGAGCCCGAGGCCACCGAGGACATGCCGCCGCCGAACATGCTCGACAGACCGCCGCCCTTGCCCTTGTGCAGCAGCACCATGAGGATCAGGACCGCGCTGGAGAGCAGCAGCAGGATCAGCAGGGCGTAACTCAGAACCGTCATCATCGGTGATCGGGTGTCCTCTCAGCAATTCTGGCCCGTTATGGGGCGCGGGCCACGCCCGAGTCTAGCGTTTGGCTTATCGGTAAGCCACGCGGCCTTGCCTGCTAGAAAGACGCGGGGAAAGCTTGCCAAGCGCCCAGAGCAAAGGAGCCGCCGCACAACGCTGTGCGGCGGCCCTGTCTGCGGCCTGCAGCGCTCAGCTCGGGCACTGCAGGCGGTTGTTCTACGCTCCCGCGTGTTCCGGGAAGCGCACGATCTTGGCGAACTCTTCAGCGTCGAGGCTCGCGCCGCCCACGAGGGCGCCGTCGATGTCGGGCTTGGCCATGATCTGGGCGACATTCGAGGACTTGACCGAACCGCCGTAGAGGATCCGGACCCGCTCGGCGACCGCACCGAACTTGTCGGCGAGCGCGCGGCGCAGGGCCCCGATGACCTCCTGGGCGTCCTCGGCGCTGGCCGTGCGGCCGGTGCCGATGGCCCAGACGGGCTCGTAGGCCACGACGACCTTGGCGAGCTCGTCCTCGGTGAGGCCGTCGACGGCAGCGATGAGCTGGCTGACGGAGTGCTCGATGTGGTTGCCGGCCTCGCGCACGTCGAGCGCCTCGCCGACGCACAGGATCGGGCTGATGCCGTTGTTGAGGGCCTGGCGGACCTTGGCGGCCACCAGTTCGTCGCCCTCTTCGTGGTACTGGCGGCGCTCGGAGTGGCCGACGGCCACGTAGGAGCAGCCGAGCTTCGCGAGCATCGAGCCGGCGATCTCGCCGGTGTAAGCGCCCGACGGGTGCGCCGACAGGTCCTGGGCGCCGAAGCCGATGGTCAGCTTGTCGCCGTCGACGAGCGTCTGCACGCTGCGGATGTCGACGAACGGCGGCAGGACGACCGTCTCGACCGCTTCGAGCTGCTCGCGGGTGAGGCTGAAGGCGAGCTTCTGCACCAGTCCGATCGCCTCGAGGTGGTTGAGGTTCATCTTCCAGTTGCCGGCGATGAGCGGCTTGCGGGTCTCAGTCATCTTCAATTCTCCAGTGCGTCCAGGCCGGGCAGGGTCTTGCCCTCGAGGTACTCGAGGCTCGCCCCTCCGCCGGTCGAGATGTGGCCGAAGCCGTCCTCGGGCAGGCCGAGGGTGCGGACCGCGGCGGCGGAGTCGCCGCCGCCGACCACCGAGAACGCCTCGGAGTCGACGAGCGCCTGCGCGACGGTCTTGGTGCCGGCGGCGTAGTCGGGGAACTCGAAGACGCCCATGGGGCCGTTCCAGAACACGGTCTTGGCTCCGGCGATCCGCTCGGCGAAGAGCTTCGCGGACTCGGGGCCGATGTCGAGGCCCATGCGGTCGGCCGGGATCGCGTCCACGCCTACAGTGAGCGGTTCGGCGTCGGCGGCGAACTCGGCCGCGGTGGTCGTGTCGACCGGCAGCAGCAGTTCGACGCCGAGTTCGGCGGCGCGCTCGAGGTAGGTCTTGCAGACCTCGATCTGGTCCTTCTCGAGCAGCGAGGAGCCGACCTCGTAGCCCTTGGCGGCGAGGAAGGTGAACATCATGCCGCCGCCGACGATGAGCGTGTCGACCTTGTCGAGCAGGTTGTCGATGACCGCGAGCTTGTCGGAGACCTTCGCGCCGCCGAGGATGACGACGTACGGCTGCTCGGGCTTGCCGGTGAGCTTCGAGAGGACCTCGACCTCTTTGGCGATGAGCCAGCCCGCGTAGTGCGGGAGCAGCTGCGCGACGTCGTAGACGGAGGCGTGCTTGCGGTGCACGGCGCCGAAGGCGTCGTCCACGTACACGTCGCCGAAGGCGGCCAGCTGGCCGGCGAACTCGGCCCGCTGGGTGTCGTCCTTGCTGGTCTCGCCCTTGTTGAAGCGCAGGTTCTCCAGCAGGAGGACGTCGCCGTCGCTCTGGGCGACGGCCTTGTTCTCGGCGTCCGTCCCGACGGTGTCGGTCGCGAAGGCGACCTCGCGGCCGAGGACCTCGCCGAGGCGCTGGGCCACGGGGGCCAGCGAGAAGGCGGGGTCGGGCTCGCCCTTCGGGCGGCCCAGGTGCGAGCACACCACGACTCGGGCGCCGGCGTCCGCCAGCGCCTTGACGGTGGGCGCGACGGCGCGGATGCGGCCGTCGTCGGTGATGTTCTTCCCGTCGAGAGGGACGTTGAGGTCGGCGCGTACGAGTACGCGCCGACCGTTGACGCCCTCCTGCAGGAGTTCGTCGAGCGTCTTCATCAGGCTGCTAGCCGACCAGCTTGACGAGGTCGACGAGGCGGTTCGAGAAGCCCCACTCGTTGTCGTACCAGCCGAAGACCTTGACCTGGTTGTCGATGACCTTGGTCAGGAGGCCGTCGATGATGCACGAGTGCGGGTCGGTCTCGATGTCCTTGGAGACGATCGGGTCCTCGGTGTAGTACAGGATGCCCTTGAGCGGGCCCTCGGCGGCGGCCTTGAGCGCGGCGTTGACCTCTTCGGCCGTCACGTTGCGCGACGCCTCGAAGGTGAGGTCGGTGATCGAGCCGGTCGGGACCGGGACGCGCAGCGAGTAGCCGTCGAGCTTGCCGTTGAGCTCGGGCAGCACCACGCCGACGGCCTTGGCGGCGCCGGTGGTGGTGGGCACGACGTTGAGGGCGGCGGCGCGGGCGCGACGCGGGTCGCTGTGCGGGCCGTCCTGCAGCATCTGGTCCTGGGTGTAGGCGTGGATCGTGGTCATCAGACCCTTCTCGATGCCCACGGACTCGTTCAGGACCTTGGCCATCGGGGCCAGGCAGTTGGTGGTGCACGAGGCGTTCGAGATGACGTTGTGCTTCTCGGCGTCGTACTTGTCGTGGTTGACGCCCATCACGATCGTGATGTCCTCGTTCTTCGCCGGAGCGGAGATGATGACCTTCTTGGCGCCGCCTTCGAGGTGGGCCGAGGCCTTCGTGCCGTCGGTGAAGAAGCCGGTGGACTCGATGACGACGTCCGCGCCGACCTCGCCCCAGGGCAGGTTCTTCGGGTCGCGCTCGCTGAACGCCTTGATGGTCTTGCCGTTGACGGTGAGCTCACCGTCGCCGATCTTGACCTCGTACGGCAGGCGGCCGAGGATCGAGTCGTACTTGAGCAGGTTGGCGATGGTGTTGAGGTCGCCGAGGTCGTTGAAGGCGACGATTTCGATATCGGCGCCAGAGGCGAGAACCGCCCGGAAGAAGTTGCGCCCAATGCGGCCGAAGCCGTTGACGCCCACACGGATGGTCACGTGGCCATCTCCTCGCTTGAACAGGATCGAATAACTGACTGAGACCGGGAGCGGTCTCGTACGCGATCCGTTCAGCCGAATAGCGACGGTGGAACAGATCGCTGTTCGGCCTCGTCGCCGAGCACTCTTTAACCCTACCGCTGCAGTTCCTGAACCATTCGCGGCCGGTTCCCCCCGATCATGTCACACCCGGAACAGAGGTGTGACATCGCGGTTAAGCGTATAGGTTGATCGGCCGTCGGCGCGAGTTACCGCGCCCAAGGACGGGCAGGAAGTGCGCACGTCAGGCGACGAACATTTCCTCTTCCGCGACAACGTCGTCGGGCCCGGGGATGCCGTGCTCCTGGGCGCGCTTGGTCGCCATGTTGATGAGGCGGCGGATGCGTCCCGCGATGGCGTCCTTGGTCAGGGGAGGGTCGGCGAGCGCGCCGAGCTCCTCGAGCGAGGCCTGGCGGTGGTCGAGGCGCAGGCGCCCCGCGGAGGCGAGGTGCTCGGGGACGTCGTCGCCGAGGACTTCGAGGGCGCGGGTGACCTTCGCGGCGGCGGCGACGGCGGCGCGCGCGGAGCGGCGCAGGTTGGCGTCGTCGAAGTTGGCGAGGCGGTTGGCGGTGGCGCGTACTTCGCGGCGGACGCGGCGTTCTTCCCAGGTGAGGACCGAGGAGTGGGCGCCGAGGCGGGTGAGCAGCTCGCCGATGGCGTCGCCGTCGCGGATGACGACGCGGTCGACCCCGCGCACGTCGCGGGACTTCGCGGCGATGCCGAGGCGCCGCGCGGCGCCGACGAGCGCGAGCGCCGATTCGGGGCCCGGGCAGGTGACCTCGAGCGAGGAGGAGCGGCCGGGCTCGGTGAGGGAGCCGCGGGCGAGGAAGGCCCCGCGCCAGGCGGCCTCGGCGCAGCACGGGTAGGCGCCGACGACGTGGTTGGGCAGGCCCCGGACGGGGTAGCCGCGCTGGTCGGTGAGGCCGATCTGCTTGGAGAAGGCCTGGCCGTCCGCCATGACGCGCAGCAGGTAGTGGTTGTTGCGGCGCAGCCCGGCGGCCACGAGCACGTGGATTTCGGACTCGTAGTGGTAGAGCTGGTCGATCATGCGCTTGGCGCGGCGGGCGACGTTGCCGGCGTCCACCTCGGCCTCGACGACGACGTTGCCCTGGCCGACGAGGTGGAGGCCTCCGGCGAACCGGAAGAGCGCACCGAGTTCAGCGCGCTGGCAGCAGGATTTCGTCACCTCGATGCGACTGAGTTCGTCCTTGACCTCCGAGGTCATCGCCATTCGTTAACCACCATCTTCGACCAGCAGGTTTCCCAATACGGCAGCCAGCGCGGCGACATCGTGCGTCACGCCGTCGGAGGCGAGGTCCGCCGCGACCAGCTGGGCCTCCAACGATTGTGCCGCACTGTTCAACGATCCGGGATCGGCGAGGGTTCGGGTATCGCCTGAGACGACGTAGTGAAACCGGACACCTTCGGCGTATCGGCGCAGCGTGTCGACATGTCCGGCGAGGGTGAGGCCGTCGGTCTCCTTCTCCTCGGAGAGGTTGAGCACGACGATGCGGCGGGCCTTCGAGGCGCCGATGGCCTCGCGGAGGTCGGGGAGGAGCAGGTGCGGGATGACGGAGGTGTACCAGGAGCCGGGGCCGAAGACGTGCCAGTCGGCCTCGGCGACGGCTTCGAGGGTCTCGGGGCAGGCGGTGGCGTCCGCGGGGAGGAGCCGCACGTCCTTGACGCTGCCGTCGGCGACGGCGACGTCGTGCTGGCCGACGATGGTGCGGGTGCCGGGGCCCTCTTCGAGGTCGGCCTCGATGTCGAGCGGGGTGCAGGACATGGGGAGGACGCGGGCGCGGGAGCCGAGGAGGCGGGCGGCGAAGTCGAGGGCGACCACGGGGTCGGCGTGGAGTTCGAGGAGGCCGGTGAGGACGACGTTGCCGACGGGGTGGCCGGTGAGGAAGTCCTCGCCGCCGAAGCGGTGGGAGAAGAGGCGGGCGGTCTCGGATTTCGCCGGGTCCGCGGTGGCGACGAGGGCTTTGCGCAGGTCGCCGGGGGGCAGGACCGGGCGGGTGGCCCGGATGTCGCCGGTGGAGCCGCCGTCGTCGGCCACGGTGACCACAGCGGTGAGGTCCACGTCGAGCCTGGTGAGGGCGCGGAGCGCGGCCGAGAGGCCCCGCCCGCCGCCGAACGCGACGACTCTGGTCATGCGGTCACCTCGGGAGTGGGGCGTTCGGGTCGGGGAGGGAAGGCGTCCGGAGGACCCGCGTGGGGGGCGTGGCCGTCCCGGCCGGGTCCTGCGGGCGCGTCGGTCACTCGTTGCCCCGGTCGCGGTGGTGGGTGTTGGCGGGGAAGCCGGCGGCGTTGAGGCGCTTCGCGAGCGATTCGGCGATGGCGACGGAGCGGTGCTTGCCGCCCGTGCAGCCGATGGCGATCGTCATGTACCGCTTGCCTTCCCGCTCGAACCCTTGGGTGGTGCCGAGCAGCAGGGAGGCGTAGGCGGCGACGAATTCCTCGGCGCCGTCCTGGCCGAGGACGTAGTCGGAGACGTCCTGGTCGGTCCCGGTGTGCTCGCGCAGGGTGGGAACCCAGTACGGGTTGGGAAGGAATCTTACGTCGGCGACGTAGTCCGCATCGCGCGGGATGCCGTACTTGAACCCGAACGACATGCAGGTGAACTGGAGTCCCGGGGTGGAGGGCGCGAGGAAGGCCTCCTCGACGCGGGAGCGCAGCTGGTTCTCGTTGAGGTGCGTGGTGTCGAAGAGGGTGTCGGCCGAGCCGCGGGCCGGTTCGAGGATGCGGCGCTCGGCGGCGATGCCGTCGGCGAGCATCCCGTCGCCCTGGAGCGGGTGGGCGCGGCGAACCTTCTCGAAGCGGCGGATGATGATGTCGTCGTCGGCGTCGACGAACACGAGGTGGGGTTTGAAGCCGCCCTTGCGGAGGTCCTCGATGACGCCCACGAGGTCGGTCATGAACGCGCGTGAGCGCACGTCGAGGACCATCGCGGTGCGCCGCACCTCTTCTCCCCCGGCCGCGGCCAGCTCGGCGGCCTGGCCGACGAGCGATTCGGGGAGGTTGTCGATGACGTAGTAGCCGACGTTCTCCAGGGCGCGCGCCACCGTCGAGCGGCCGCCGCCGGAAATGCCGGTGACGATGACGAGGTCCAATTCGCCGCGGTCGGTCGCGCCCGCTTGCACTGCTGCCACACCCATAAGTCCAGTATCCCCGAATTCATTCCTGCCGCCGTGGTGACACGGCTTCCACGTGCTTGCCGAACTGACAAGCGTATTACTACCTACCGCTTCTCAAGCCCCGTTGTCGTCGGGATTACGCAGATGTGTCTGCAAAGCCTCGGCTAGTTTCGGGCCGATCCCCGGAACCGCTTCCAAATCGGACAGTTCGGCCTCGCGGATGCGCTTGACGGAGCCGAACTGCTTGAGGAGCGCCTTGCGCTTGGACTCGCCGAGACCGGGGACGCCGTCGAGGGCCGAGTTGATGAGGCTCTTGCGCCTCCTGGTGCGGTGCAGGGAGATCGCGAAGCGGTGGGCCTCGTCGCGGACGCGCTGCATCAGGTACAGGGCCTCGGAGGTGCGCGAGAGGATCACCGGGTACTCCTCGCCGGGGAGCCAGATCTCCTCGAGCCGCTTGGCGAGTCCGGCGAGGTTGATCGTGTCGATGCCGAGCTCGGCGAACACGGCCTCGGCGGCGGCGACCTGCGGCTGGCCGCCGTCGACGACGAGCAGCTGCGGCGGGTAGTGGAAACCGCGCTTGGGCTCGTCGTCGTCCTCGGTGGGCGAGCCGGTCGGCTGGTCGGCGAGCTTCGCGAGGCGGCGGCGCAGCGTCTCCTGGAGGCTCGCGAGGTCGTCCTTGCGCTCGCCCTTGATGATGAAGCGGCGGTACTCGCTCTTGCGCGGCAGGCCGTCCTCGAACACGACCATCGACGCGACCACGTCCTCCCCCTGGGACTGCGAGACGTCGTAGCATTCGATCCGCAGCGGGGCCTCGGGCAGGTCGAGGGCGTCGGCGAGCTCTTCGAGGGCCTTGGAGCGGGCGGTGAGGTCCCCGGCGCGCTTGAGCTTGTGGCGCTGCAGGTTCTCGATCGCGTTCTTCTCGACGGTCTCGGCCAGCGCCCGCTTGTCGCCGCGGCGGGGCACGCGCAGGTCGACCTTGGCGCCGCGCCGCTCGCTGAGGAGCTCGGCCAGGGCCGGGGCGTCGTCGGGCAGGGCCGGGACGAGCACTTCGCGGGGCACGACCTCGTTCTGCTCGCCGTAGAACTGGAGGCAGAAGCTCTCGACGATGCCGGCGAGGTCGACCGGTTCGGCCTTGTCGATGACCCAGCCGCGCTGGCCGCGGATGCGGCCGCCTCGGACGTGGAAGACCTGGACGGCCGCTTCGAGCTCGTCGTCGGCGACGGCCATGACGTCGCAGTCGACGTCTTCGGCGAGGACCACGACCTGCTGTTCGAGGACCTTGTCGAGGGCGGCGAGGTCGTCGCGGAGGCGCGCGGCCCGCTCGAATTCGAGGGCTTCGGAGGCCTCCTGCATCTCGCCCAGGAGGCGGCGGCGGACGGGGGCGTGGTCGCCGGACATGAAGGCGCAGAAGCCGTTCACGAGTTCGCGGTAGTCCTCGGCGGAGATGCGGCCGACGCAGGGCGCCGAGCACTTGCCGATGTCGGCGAGGAGGTTGGGGCGGCCGATCCGGTTGCAGCGCTTGAACTCTGAGTCCGAGCACGTGCGGATCGGGAAGACCCGGGTGAGGAGGTCGAGGGTCTGGCGGATGGCCCAGGCGGAGCCGAAGGGCCCGAAGTAGCGCACGCCCTTGCGGCGGGCACCGCGCATGACCTGGGCGCGGGGGAACTCCTCCCCCACGGTGACGGCGAGCCACGGGTAGGACTTGTCGTCCTTGAACATGACGTTGAAGCGCGGGTCGTACTCCTTGATCCAGGTCCACTCCAGCTGGAGGGCCTCGACCTCGGTCGCGACCACGGTCCACTCGACGCTGCGGGCGGTGTTGACCATGCGGCGGGTGCGCTCGTGCAGCCGCGTCTCGTCGGCGAAGTACGAGTTCAGGCGGTTCCGGAGGTTCTTGGCCTTGCCCACGTAGATGACGCGCCGGTCGCGGTCCCGAAAGCGGTAGACGCCCGGCTCGGTCGGGATGGTGCCGGGGGCGGGACGGTAATCAACTGCCACACCACAAGGATATGACCCGCCCCCGACACACCCGTGACTACGGCATGGCGGCCAAGGCCTTCAGCTCCGCTTGGAGGTCTTCGACCTCTTCACGGGCTATGCCGCGCGCGGTGAACCACGAGCCGAGGTTCTCGACGTCCCTGGTGAGGAAGTCGAAGCCCAGCGGGTTCGCGTACAGGTCCACGACCTGCGGGAGGTCGAGGACGACGAGCCGTCCGTCGTGGACGACGGTGTTGTAGGGCGAGAGGTCGCCGTGGGCGAACCCGAGCTCGGTCATGCGCCGGAGCGCCTCCGCGGCCTGCTCCCACAGGCTCTCGAGTTCGACCTCGTCGGGCTTGGTCTCGGCGAGTCGCGGCGCGGCCGTACGGCCGTCGCCGATGAACTCCATGAGGACCTCGCGGCCGAGGATCTGGACCGGGTACGGGACCGGGACGCCGGCGTTGTACATGGTCTTGAGCGCGTCGAACTCGGCGGCGGCCCAGCGCCCCGCGGCCTGCTCGAGGCCGAACGTGGTGCGCTTGGCCATGGCGCGGGCGTCGCGCGAGCGCTTCGCGCCGCGTCCGGCCATGTAGTCCCCGGCCCGGTTGAACTGGGTGTGCTCGGCGCTGCGGTAGCGCTTCGACGCGAGGATCACGGCCCGGCCGGTGCCCGGGACGGCGCGTTCGATGAGGAAGACGTCGGCTTCCTTGCCGGTCTTGAGGACGCCGAGTTCGTAGTCGACGGCCCCGTGGTCGGTGATGACCCAGTCCGGGCGGGGCTCGGGGCCGCGCTGGAGCGGCTCGGAGTCCCACCAGATCGACCACCGGTCGCCGGCGGGCGGGCCGTCGTCCTGCGGCATCTCGTCGAACTGGGTGCGCATCTCCTCGAACCGGGCCTGGTCTTCGTCTGAGAAGACCCGGCTGTTCTTGGACTTGCGGCCTTTGATGGCTTGGAAGGATTCGGAAAAGTCAGACTTGCGTGCCAAGGTGGCGAGCTCCTGGAGGAAGGTCCGTCGCTCGCTGCGGAATCAGCGCGAGCCGACGGGAGGTGAACTGAGTTTCAAGGCATGAACGCGAACAACGACAGCCATCAGTAACACCTCCAATCCTCAAGAGCCCCAAGGCGACACGCCTCGGGCAACAGCGAGAACCCTACCGGATCGCCCCGGAACCGCGCAACTGGTTTTTCCGCGTGAGCCGCGACACGTCAGTGGCCTGAGGATTCGTAGCGGCGCAGTCCCGCCTTGGCCACCAGGGCGGCGACCGCGAAGAGGACCAGTGCGACCCCCGGCGGGATCGCCAGCCA
Source organism: Glycomyces luteolus (assembly GCF_027622875.1). Classification (GTDB taxonomy): domain Bacteria; phylum Actinomycetota; class Actinomycetes; order Mycobacteriales; family Micromonosporaceae; genus Glycomyces; species Glycomyces luteolus. The sequence goes on from NZ_JAPZVP010000006.1 coordinate 259,676, forward strand.
CCAGGCGGGGAGGTCCCCGGTGAGGATCCGGACCGGGATGTAGTTGACGAAGGCGAGCGGAACGGCCCAGGTGAGCAGGGCGCGGACCGCTCTGGGGTAGATCGTCAGGGGAAAGCGCGTCGCGGTCTCCTGGGTCTGGGCGGTCAGCCAGGCGAAGATCGGGCTCGGGCCCTTGAGCCAGAAGTTCGCGCAGTTCATCGTCGTGATGATCGTCAGCTGCACCACGACGGCGCAGAGGAAGAGCAGGAGCGCCGCGGGGATCATCGACAGCGCGATGCCCGCGCCGCCCCAGCCGATGGCGATCATCGCCGCGCCGGTGGTCAGGTTCGCGGCCGACTGCATGCCGATGGCGCTGGCGCCGATCTGCATCATCACCGGGACCGGCCGGACGACCGCGTAGTCGAGGCCGCCGTCGACGATCATGCGGCCGACCCGCCACATGCCGTCCCAGCCGACTTCGGTCACCGAATCGGTCAGGACCATGAAGCCGATGAGCAGGAGCATCTCCGGGAAGCCCCAGCCGCCGAGGGTGGTGATCTGCGCGAAGATCACCGCGATGAAGGCGAGCTGGGCCGCCTGCTGGACCAGCGCGACCGAGATCATCGTCCAGAAGTCGGCCGGGTACTCGGTGATGGACCGGAACTGCGCCGCGATCAGGCGCGCGTATACGGACGCGGTATGACGCATGTCAGCCTCCGTGGATGGTGACGGCCCGGACCGCGCGGCTCCACAGCCAGCGCCCGAGGAACCAGAGTGCGACCGCCCACGCGAGCTGGGCCGCAATGAGCCCGAGCGCGCCGAGGGTGTCGACCCGGCCCAGGTAGATCTGGGACGGGGTGGTCGTGAAGTGGACGAACGGCAGGCACCAGGCGAGGACCTGCAGCGGTCCCGGCATGATGGCCAAGGGCACCATCGCGCCCGAGAAGAACGCGACGACGGTCTGCCTGGCCCACATGATCCCGTGGTAGCTGCGGGTCCAGAAGCACAGCATGGTGGACAGGTACACGACGCTGAACGCGATCGGGGCGATCAGGGCGATGCTGACGAGGGTGAGCAGGCCCGCGGCGACGGAGGCCGGCGGCAGCGGCGTGAAGAAGATCAGGGCGATGGTGAGCCCGACGGCCATGGTCGGGAGTGACCCGGCGAGGCCGCCGTAGAACTCGGCGGCGCGGGCCCGCTGGAAGTCGACGGGCTTGAGCAGGTCGATCGCGACGCTGCCGTCGAGGATGCGCTGGGCGGTGTCGGAGCCGCTGAAGACGAAGGTGCCGGTGACGAAGCCGATGACGTAATAGGTGCGCATGGCGTCCCAGTCGTAGCCGGCGACCGATCCCTGTTCGGCGAGGATGGTGCCCCACAGTGTGAGGGAGACGAGGAGTTCGCCGCCGCCGAGCACGACGCTGAAGATCCAGTTCAGGCGGTAGGCGAGGCGCCGCTTCAGCGCGACGGTGGCCAGCGCGAGATCGACGGAGAACGCGCCGGGGCGCGCTCGGACGGGGATTGCGGTCAAGGGCATCAGCATCCAGGGGTCAAGGGGGAGGCGGGAGACCAGCTTGCACCGCAAGGGGTTGCCGAGTCAAAGCCAATTTCAGCGACCGGATCGGGGCGCGAACCTTGTCGATCTCGTCCGGGGCGTCGCACACGCCGCCCCCGGTACAGACCGGATAGCGGCGCTGATTCGGTCAGGCCGCCTCATCGGCCCCGAAGATCCCGGCAATCCGCGGGACATCAAGAGCATCCCCCCTCCCCTGGCGCCGCTTCAAGCCAGGAAATCCTCGACGAACTGCGCGAGGACAGGTTTTGCCGCTCCTGCGATCACTCGACGCAATCCATCTCGCGTCCGTAATGGAGTTCCGCAAGGCGATCGACTGGATGCTGGTCTACGACAAGCGGCTCCTCGAAGTCGCGAGCCTCAACGGCATCAATGTCGCCTCGCCTTCCTGACCATGGTCAAGCGTTCGGTTCAGTGGCCGGCGGAGTCGTAGGCTTTCAGGCCTGCCCGGAACGCGAGGACGGCGAGGAAGGCCGTGGCGGCCGCGGCCACGGGAGGGGCGAGGAGCCACCACGGGTCGAGTTTGCCGGTGAGGATCTGGACCGGGATGAAGCTGGCGAACGCCAGGGGCAGGCCGAAGGTGAAGATGATGCGGACCGCCGCCGGGAAGATCGTGAGCGGGAACCGCATCGCCTCGTTCTGGAGCTCGGCGAGCATGAACGCGGCCACCGGGGTGCGGCCCTTGACCCAGAAGTTCACGGCGTTCGCGATCGTGAGCAGCGAGGCCTGGATGACCGCCGCGCACAGCAGCAGGAAGAGCGCCAAGGGAATCGCGGCGGTGCTGATGCCCGCGCCGATCCATCCGACGGCGATCATCACCAGGCCCACGGTCACATCACCGAAGACCTGCATGCCGACATGCTTGGACCCCACCTGGACAAGGACCGGCGCGGGCCGGGTGATCCGGTAGTCCATGTCGCCGTCGATGATGAGTTTGCCGGTGTCCCAGATGCCGTCCCAGAACAGTGCGGTGGAGCCCCATGAGACGGCGAGGAACCCGGCGAGCACCAGCATCTGGTGGTAGTCCCACCCGGCGATGGCCTTGACGTTCGAGAACAGGATGCTCAGGAACGAGAACAGCATGATCTGCCATGACGTTCCGGAGAGGGCCATGACCCAGAAGTCGGCCGGATACTCCGCTATGGAGCGGAGGTAGGCGCCGATCGAGCGGCGGTAGACGCCCCCGGCGTGGAGGGCGGAATGCGGGTTAGCCGCCATGGACGGTCACTTTCTTGACGAGCTGGCGCCAGATGAGCCGGGCTATCACCAGCAGTCCGACGGCCCAGGCCGCTTCGACCGCAATGAGGCCGAGTGCGCCCGCAGTGTCGACGCGGCCCAGGTAGATCGAGGCCGGAGTGGTGGTGAAGTGGACGAAAGGCATCGCCCAGGCGAGGCCCTGGAGCCAGCCGGGCATGAGCGCGATCGGGATCATCATCCCCGAGAAGAACGCCACCAAGCTGTCCTTGGCCCACTGGATGCCGAGGAACCGCTGTGTCACGAAGCAGCACAGGATCGCCAGATAGCTGATGCCGAACGCCAGCGGGAAGATGAACAGCAGACTGAACACGGTCAGCGCGGCCGCGAGCGGCGACGCCGGACCCGCCGGCCGGAAGACCAGGACCGCGATCACGGTGCCGAGGATCGCCGCCGGGACGGACGCCGTCATGCCGCCGATGTACTCGGCGGCCCTCGCCCGCTGGAAGTCCACCGGTTTGGTCAGGTCGATCGCCACGAGGCCGTCGAGGATCCGGTTGGCCATGTCCCATTCCGCGCCCGCCCACGCGAGCGTCGTCGTGAGGAAGCCGATGACCAGGTACGCCTTCATGGCCTCCCAGTCGTAGCCGCCGATCTCGCCGTCGCCGATGAGGTGGTTCCAAACGGCGAGGCCCGCCAGGAGCGCCCAGCCGCCGAACAGGACCGAGAAGAGCCAGGTCGTCTTGTACGCGATCTTGCGCTTGAACGCGATGGTCGCGAGCGCGATGTCGATGCTCGCCATGTCAGTGTCCCGCCGAGTCGTAGGCGCGCAGGCCGAGCCGGTACACGCCGGCGGCCAGCGCGACCGCTGCGACCGCCGCGACCGGTGTGCCGACCAGCCACCAGGCGTTCATGTGTCCGGTGAGGACCGCGACGGGGACGACGTTGATGAACGCGACCGGCACGATGAAGAGCGAGACGATCCTGACTGCTGCGGGGAAGACGCCGAGCGGCAGCTTCATCGCGCCTCCCTGGAGTTGGATGAGGAGGAACGCGAAGATCGACATCGGGCTCTTGATCCAGAAGTTCACGGCGCAGAGCGCGGTCACGAGCGCCGTCTGGATGAGGGCAGCGCTGACGATCGCCAGAGCGCCGACCGGGATCCACGCCATGCCGACTCCGGCGCCGATCCAGCCGTAGACCAGCATCGCGAAGCCGAGTGCCAGCTCGCCGAACGACTGGAGTCCGATGTGGGACGACCCGACCTGGAGGATCACCGGGGCGGGCCGGGTGATCCGGTAGTCGATGTCGCCCTTGATGACCATGCTGCCGGTGTTCCAGGCGCCGTCGAAGCACAGCGCGTTCGCGCCGCCGGCGACGCTGAGGAGGCCCGAGAGCATGAGCATCTCGTGGAAGCCCCAGCCTTCGATGTTCGGGATGTTGGCGAACAGCACTGCGAGGAACGCGAACTGCAGGACGTTCCACACCGCCCCTGCCGAGGCCATGATCCAGAGGTCGGCCGGGTATTCGATGACGGAGCGGATGTGCGCCGCCAGGGCGCGCCAGTAGATGCCGGAGGCGTGCCGGACGGGCACGGACCGTTTGATGGACAAGGCGTCAGCCACCGTGCACCGTCACTTTCCTGACCGCGAAGCGGAAGACGAGCCGACCCGCGTACCAGAGGCCGACGACCCAGGCGGCCTCGGCGGCGATGAGGCCGAGGGCGCCCGCGGTGTCGACCCGGCCCAGGTAGATCGCGGCCGGGGTGGTCGTGAAGTGCGGGAACGGCAGGGCCCAGGCCGCGGCCTGGAGCCAGCCCGGCATGAACGCGAGCGGGATCATGAGTCCGGAGAAGAAGCTGAGCAGGGCCTCGCGCAGCCACATGATCCCCATGTACCGCTTGGTCCAGAAGCACACCAGGACCGAGAGGTAGGTGATGCCGAAGGCCAGGGGGAACAGGAGGACGAAGCACAGGGCGGTGAGCAGGCCCGCCATCGGCGTGACCGGTCCGGGCGGGTCGAACAGGAGCCAGGCCCCGAGGACGCCGAGCGCGGCGGTCGGGGCGGTGGAGATCATCGAGCCGACGTATTCGGCGGCCCGGGCCCGCTGGAAGTCGACGGGCTTGGTCATGTCGACGGCGATGTGGCCGTCGAGGATGCGGTCGGCGATCTGGAAGTCGGCGGCGCCGAAGACCATGGTGGCGGCGACGAATCCGATGATCGTGTACGCGCGCATGGAGGACCAGTCGTAGCCGTTGAGCGAGCCGCCACCGAGCAGGTTCTGCCACATGGCCATCGAGATGAGCATCGAGCCGCCGCCGAGCGCGAGGCCGAAGATCCAGCCGGACTTGTAGGCGAGTCGCCGTTTGAACGCAATGACCACGAGCGCGCGGTCGACTGCGAAGGCGTGGGTCATCTTCGTCTGCTCCGGTTCGGTGCGTCGAGCGGTCGGGCGGGGCGGGGAGTGCGGGTCACTTCGTGAGCTCCCCGGCGTACAGGCGGCGGATGACGTCCTCGATGGACGGCTCGGACAGCGACAGGTCCCGCGGGGAGAGCTGGGCGGTGAGCGAGCCGAGGACCTCGGCGGTGGTGAAGCGGTTCGACTCGTAGGTCACGGTGACCTCGGAGGGCGCCTCGCCTGCGGTCCACTCGTAGTCGGGGAACTTCTCGGCCAGCGCCGGCACGTCCGCGGCGCCTTCGAGGTAGAGGTTCACGGCCTTGGTGGTGATGTAGTGGGCCTTGAGGCGCTCGATGGAGCCGTCGTAGGCGATGGCGCCCTTGTCGATCACGACGATCCGCTCGCACACCTCTTCGATGTCGGCGAGGTCGTGGCTGGTGAGCAGGAGCGTGGTGCCGTCGTTGACGAGTTCGCGCAGGAACGCGCGGAGGCGGTCCTTCACGGAGATGTCGAGGCCGATCGTGGGCTCGTCGAGGTAGACCATCTTGGGGTCGTGGATGAGCGCGCACGCGAGGTCGGCGCGCATCCGCTGGCCGAGGGAGAGGGTGCGGGCGAGGGCGGGCATGAACTCGTTCAGGTCGAGCAGCTCGTCGAAGCGCTCGATGCGGCGCTTGTAGTCGGCGTCGGAGACGCCGTACATGTGCTTGAGGAGCTTCAGGGACTCCTCGACGGGCAGGTCCCACCAGAGCTGGGTGCGCTGGCCGAAGAGGACGCCGATGTCGTGGGCGTTGGCGATGCGCTCGGTGTGCGGGTCGCGGCCCATCACCCGAACGGTGCCTTCGGAGGGCCGCAGGATGCCGGTGAGGAGCTTGACGGTGGTGGATTTGCCGGCGCCGTTGGGCCCCACATAGGCCACCGACTCGCCCGCGTCGATCGAGAGGTCGATCCCGTCGACGGCGGTGTAGTTCTTGTATTTGCGCTGGGCCAGGTGTTTGACGGCGCCCTTGAACCCCGAGGCCTTGTCAGGCCTGCGGAAGGTCTTGGTGAGGGACTGGGATTCGAGAATCGGCATGCTCCCACCGTAGGAAGTTCGGTGGGAGCGGGCCACTCGTTTTCCGCGGGTCAGGACGCCGGTTCGGGCTCCCTGGCGGTTGTGTCGGGCGTCGTCTGCGCTGGTATCGCCTTGCGGGCCTTGAGCTTGCGGCGGATGCGGCCGGGGAGCCCCGGCGCATTGCGAATCAGCTCACGCGGGCGGATGCGTTCCAGCGGGAGGAAGCAGGCCATGGCGACCATATGGGGCAGGAAGCTGATCTCGACGGCGAGGAAGACCGTGAGATGGAAGAGGTAGAAGAACGCGACGATGCCGTATCTGAGGCGTTTGGCGGCCGCGAACATGACGACGGGGCTGAGCAGTTCGAAGCCGACCATCCCCCATTGGGAGAGGCGCAGCAGCCACGGGTAGTCGAGGAGCCAGGTCGAGAACTCGGTGCCGCGCCGCAGGATCGCCCAGGTCATGGTCGCGGAGTTGACCCATTCCCAGCCGCCGTAGCGGATCTTGGCCCAGGCCGCGAAGAAGTACGTGCAGACCACGCCGATCTGGACGAGGTTGAAGCCCCAGCCGACGTGCTCGGAGAGGTTCCTGCGGTCTCCCCAGCGGGCTTTCGGCATGGTGGGCAGGAGGAACAAGAGGATGAGGAAGCCGAATTTGCCGTGGTCGACCTTCCCGTAGGACATCGCGATGATCATCCATTCGAGGTAGGCGACCGCGACGATCCACCCGAAGAGGCGCGGGGCCCGGTTGAACATCATGGGGATCGCGGCCGCGAGGAGCACGACGAGAGTGCCGACGACGATCCAGTAGTTCGGGACGGGAATCGGCAGTACTCTGCCGATGAACAGCGGCTGGTAGAGCTCGCCGGGGACGTGGCGGTGGCCGAGGATCCACGGCATGTACCACCACCAGTCGACCCAGATGAACGCTCCGGCGAGGAAGCGCATCGCGGCGACGCGGCCGAGCGCGACGGGCTGGAAGAACCAGCCGGCGGCCCTCGTGGTCAACGGGGTCACGCGTCGGCTCCTTCACGGGTGTAGGTGGCCTCGACGACTTCGGTGACCTCGCCGGTCTGGTGGCCGTCCTCGAGCCGGTAGCGGCGTTCGATGATCTCGACCGTGACGATCTCGGGCTTGTCCGGGTTGGTGTTCTCGTACGCCTGGGCGATGTACTCGAGCAGGGTGGGGTCCTCGATGAACCGGCTCTTCTGCCCTTCGAGTTCGGCGCGGCGGAAGCCGGTGGCGGCCTCGGTGAGGCTGAAGCGCTCGCCCTCTTCGTTGACGACCTCGACGCGGGTCGATCCGGCCCAGCCGTCGAGTTCCATGGAGGACGAGTACATCTTGAAGGGCGCGAAGGGGAAGAAGTCGTCGCCGCCCCAGAAGGTGGTGGCGGTGACGAGGGCGAGCACGACCATGGTGATCGTGACCCGCAGGGCCCGCCCGAGCGGCCGGACCTTCGCGTACTGGGTATCCACGGCAAGAGTATGGCACGGGTGTGCCACAGGGGACGCCCCCGAGTCAGCCCGCCGCGGTGAGTTCGGGGTCCGGTTCGTCGCGATCGCGCGGCTGCGGATCCGCCTCGCGGCCTTGGCGTCTCGCGCGGGCGCGGCGGACGAGGTCCTTCGGGTCGATCCGCTCGAGCGGCAGGAAGCAGGCCATGGCGAACAGGTGCGGGAGGAAGCTGATCGTGAGCGCGGCGAAGATCCCCACGTGGAAGACGTAGAAGAACGCGATAATCGAGTACTGGAGCCGCTTCCAGGGGTAGACGAACAGCACGAGCGGGGTGAGCAGCTCGAACGCGATCATGCCCCACTGGGCGGCCGTGAGGAGCTGCGGGAAGTCGAGCAGCCATTCCGAGAAGACCGTGCCGCGCCGGATGATCGCCCAGGTGAAGACCCCGGAGTTGGCCCAGTCGAAGCCGCCGTAGCGGAACTTGGACCAGGTCGAGAGGAAGTACGTGCACACCACGGCGATCTGCACGAGGTTGAAGCCCCATCCGACGCGCTCGGAGACGTGCTCGCGGTCCCCCCAGCGGGCTGCAGGCATCATGCAGAGCACGAGCAGGAGCGCCATGAAGCCGAAGCTCGCGTGGTCGACCTTGCCGTACGAGTTGTAGATGAGCATCCACTCGAAGTAGGCGATGAAGAGGATCCACCCGAACAGGCGCGGGCGGTAGCCGAACATGACCGGCAGCGCGGCCGCGAGCATCACCACGAGGGTGCCGGTGACGATCCAGTAGTTCGGGGCGGGGATCGGCAGGAGGCGTCCGATGAAGAGCGGCTGGTAGAGGTCTTCGGGCAGGAAGCGGTGCTGGATGATGAACGGTTTGTAGGCCCACCATTCGATCCAGACGAAGAGCCCGGCGAGGAAGCGCATCGCGGCGACGCGGCCGAGGGCCACGGGCGTGAAGAAGAAGCCGTTCACGTAGCGGGTCACGGCGCATCGGGCCCTTCGGTCCAGGCGGCGGCGATCTCGGTCCGCTCGGCGCCGGTGCGTTCGCCGTCCTTGAGCTCGTAGTGCACGATGCGCACTTCGGCAGCGACGATCTCGGGGCTGCCCGGGTGGGCGTCCTCATAGGCCTCGGCGATGAGCGCCAGGAGCCCGGGGTCCTCCCGGAAGCGGCTCAGCTGCCCTTCGAGCTCGGCCCGCCGGAAGCCGGTGTCGTTGTCGCCGACGGGGAAGCTGCGGCCGGTCGCGTCGGTGAGGATGAGGCTCGTGCTGTTCGCCCAGCCGTCGGGGTCGTGCGCGTGCGAGTACATCTTGAACGGCGCGAACGGGAAGAAGTCGTCGGTGCCCCACAGGGAGGTCGCCATGAGCGCGAGGGTCATCGCGAGGGTCGCCGCGATCCGCGCGAGCTTCCCTCGGCGCGTCAGCGGCGGCTCGTCAACGACTCTCGGCACGGGGCGAGTATGCCATATCCGGCGAAATCTGCTTGAGACGGAACGTCAGTTGCCTTGGAGGCGGTCCCGTTCGGCCTGCGGCAGCGAGCACGCGGCGGTGCCGCCGGGGAGCCGGTGGCGGTTGCGGGCGATGAGCCGGTAGACCGGCCAGGCGAGCTTCGAGACGAACCCCAACGAGAGGACCCAGCCGAAGGGCTTCCAGTACCACTGGGCCCGTCGCAGGGCCACGGCGATCGCGTCCGGCCCGGACTCCCGGAAGTTCGACTCGATCCACATGACCGCTTCCTCGGCTTCGGCCCGGGTCACGCCGAGGCCGTCGAGGTCGGCCCACTGCCAGGGGATGATCTCGGCGGTGGTGCGGATGCGCCGCTCCATGAACTGGGCGGCCTTGGTGCAGAACGCGCAGTCTCCGTCGTAGAGGAAGGTGTGGTCCATGCCGGTCTCGATTCAGCGTTCGGTAAGGGGAAAACGGTTCATGAGGGCTTTCTCGACGGTACCGCTCCGTAGAGCGCCTCGCGCATCGCCGTGACCGGGGCCTCGTCCACGCCGGTGAACTGGGTCCACTGGCGCACGGCCTGCGCGAGCAGCAGCGCGAGCCCGTCGAGGACCCGCGCGCCCTGGCGCTCGGCCTCGGCGGCGAGCGGAGTCGGCCAGGGGTCGTAGAGGATGTCGAACAGGACCGAGCCGGGCTTCCACTTCGGGTGCAGGGTGTCCGTGACGCCCTTCGGGACGGTGGCGATCACCAGGTCGGCGTCGCCGACGTGGACGGCCTCCTCCCAGCTGCGGGCATCGAGCCGCAGCCCGAGCGCGGAGGCGACCGGTTCGAGCTCCATGATCGCCTCGCGGCGGCGGGCGTAGACCTGGACGGCTCCCGCACCGAGCTGCTGGGCGGCGGCGAGCGCGGCGCGGGCCGAGCCGCCGGCGCCGAGCACGGCGACCTCTTCGGCGGCGGTCAGGCCGATCTCGGCCAGCGCGTCCACCATTCCGGGCGCGTCGGTGTTGTCGGCGAGGCGGCGCCCGCCGCGCAGCACGAGGGTGTTGGCCGCGCCGATCGCCTCGGCGACGGGTGTGGCCTCGTCGGCGACGGTGAGGGCGATCTCCTTGAGCGGCATGGTGAGCGAGAGGCCGGCCCAGTTCTCGTCGAGCGAGTCGACGAAGCGGGCGAGCGCGGGCTCATCGCATTCGTGGCGCGTGTAGGTCCAGTCGTGCAGGCCCGCCGCGAGGTACCCGGCGTTGTGGATGACCGGGGACAGCGAGTGCTCGATGGGCTTGCCCAGTACTGCGGCTCTCACAGCCATCCGTTCTCTTCGGCGAGCGGGATGCCCTCGGCGTTGTGCTCCTCGAGTGTGTTCGAGAAGTAGGCCTTGCCGTCGGGGTAGGCGGTGACGAAGTACAGGTACGTGTCGTCGGTCGGGTTGACGGCGCCTTCGAGGGCGGCCTGGCTGGGGCTGGAGATCGGGGTCGGGTAATAGCCCACGTTGACGCTTGCGGCCCAGCGGTTGTCCTCGTCCCACATCTCGTCACCGGTCATGTCCGAGGACGGGATCGGCTCCAGGCCCTCGAACTCGCGGCCGTAGTTCCAGATGGCCTCGCTGCCGAGGCAGTTGCAGCCGAGTTCGTCGACCGCGCCGTCGGCGTAGAGGCGGTTGTACATGACCGCGGCGATCTTGGCGTCGTCGTCCGGGTGGCCCGATTCGGCCTGGACGATGGAGGCGACTTGGAGGGCCTGCCACGGTTCCCGGCCGAGCGCTTCGGCGTCGGCCACGAAATCGATCTCCTCGATCACCGAGTTGAACTTGGCGACCATCGCCTTGAGCATGTCGGTCGCGGTCGCGCCCTCGTCGAACTCGTACGTGGAGGGGAAGAGGAAGCCCTCGATGGAGACGACCTGGTCGGACTCGAAGTTCTCGAACCAGAACTCGGGGACGCCCAGCGCCACCGGGTCCTTCGCGGCGGTCTCGAACTCCTCGACCGGGATGCCGTACTTCTCGGAGAGCTCGGCGTAGATCTCGAAGGAGGTCTTGCCCTCGACGACGGTGAAGCCGTTGACGACCCGGTTCTCGGGCTTGGTCAGGTGGTCGAGCGCGGCCGCGCCGGACATCTCCTCCTGCAGGAGGTAGACGCCGGGCTGGATGCTCTGACCGGAGTCGCCGTTGTCCTCGGAGGCGTTGAGGAACGCCTTCGCGGAGGCCACGACGCCTTCCTCTTCGAGGTGGTTGGCGATGTCGGAGACCGTCCAGCCCTCCTCGACGGTGATGGTGACCTCGGTGCCGTTGCCCTCGCCGGAGTAGTCCTCGGCGACGAAGTAGTCCTTGATGACGTTGTTGTACGCCCACCAGCCGCCGAAGCCGATGGCGGCGAACAAGGCCACGACCAGGGTCATGGCGATCAGGGACTTGCCGGAGTCCTTGCGGCGGTGGCTCCTTGGAGCGTCCGCCCGCTCGTCCTCGGTCCGGAAATCGCCGAGCATCCTGTTCTCTACCTCCGCCGCTGGTCCAACCAATGCTGGAGGATCTCCACCGCCGCCGCCTGATCGACTATGGAGCGCTTCCGTCTGCCGCGCACGCCGCCTTCATTGAGTCTGCGTGTCGCGACGGCGGTGGTCATGCGCTCATCGGTCAGGGTCACCGGAACGGGTGAGACGTGGTCGGCGAATCGCTGCACCCAGGCTCGGGTGTGAGCGGCTGCCGGCCCCTCCTCACCCGAAAGAGTAACGGGTAGGCCAACGATGATTTCGACAACCTCGTACTCGCGGGCCGTTTCGGCGATTTCCCGGATATCGCTTGGAATGTCCTCACCAGCGGTTTTGAGGTCGCGACGAACTGTCGCGACTGGAGTGGCGAGGAGTCCGTCCGGGTCGCACACGGCGACCCCGATGCGCGCTTTGCCCAGATCGATGCCGAGGCGGCGGCCCCGCACCCATTGCACGGGTGCGGGGCCGTTCGCTGTGTCGTTCATCTGCGCCCGGAAAACCTAGGCGAGGATCGCGCCGGTGACGGCCGCGAGCAGCTGCTCGGCCTGGTCGGCGGGGACGCCGCCGCCTTGGGCGACCTCGTCGTTGCCGCCGCCCTTGCCGGAGAGCGCGGCCTTCACGAGCGCCTGAGCCGAGACGTGCTGCGCCTGCGCGGCCTTGTTGGCCGCGACGACGATGCTGGCCTTGCCTCCGGCGGTCGCGACGACCGCGGCGACCCCGGGCTGGTCCTCGGGCAGGTGCCCGCGGATCTGCATGGCGAGGTTGCGGACGTCGCCGCCCTTGGTGCCCTCGGGCGCCTGCACGGCCGCGACCTTGACGGCCCCGACCTGCTTCGCGTTCGCGGCGAACTCGGCGGCGCGGCCGGAGACGGCCTTCGCCTGGAGGTTCGCCAGCTCGCGCTCGGCGTCCTTGGTGCGCTGCAGGATCGCGCGCACGCGTTCGAGCACGTCGCCCCGCTGCGCGCCGATCTCCTCGGCGATCTGGGTGACCAGGTCGCGCTCGCGCGCCAGGTACTTGTACGCCTCCATGCCGGTGGCGGCCTCGACGCGGCGCTGGCCGGAGCCGACCGAGGACTCGGCCGTGAGGACGAGCGGGCCGATCTGGGCCGAGCGGGACACGTGCGTGCCACCGCAGAGCTCGCGCGACCAGGGGCCGCCGATCTCGACGACGCGCACGGTCTCGTCGTAGGTCTCGCCGAACAGCGCGACCGCGCCGAAGTCCTTGGCCTCCGGGAGCGTCATGTACTGGACGGCGACCGGCAGGTCGTCGCGGACGGCCCGGTTGGAGACCTCTTCGATCTCGCTCTTCGTCTCGTCCGAGAGCTTCGAGCGCCACGAGAAGTCGAGGCGGAGGTAGCCGGGGCGGTTGAACGAACCGGACTGGAGCGCGGTCGGGCCGAGCACCTCGCGCAGGGCCGCGTGGACCACGTGCGTGCCCGAGTGCGCTTGGCGCGCACCGAGACGCCATTCGGGGTCGACCGAGGCCTCGATCTTGTCGTCCAGGACGAGCTCGCCTTCGAGGACGCGGACCTTGTGGACCACGAGCTTCTTGACCGGGCGCTGCACGTCGAGGACCTCGGCGAACAGGCTCGGGCCGACGAGCTTGCCGGCGTCGGCGTGCTGGCCGCCGGACTCGGCGTAGAACGGGGTCCGGTCGAGCACGACCTCGACGATGTCCCCGGCCTTCGCGAGCGGGATCGGCTGGCCGTCCTTGAGGACGCCGATGACGCGCGACTCGGTGTCGAGGGTCTCGTAGGCCTTCCAGTCGGTGGGGCCCTGCTCCTGGAGGAGCTGCCAGTACGCGGACAGGTCCGCGTGGCCGGTCTTGCGGGCCGCCGCGTCCGCCTTCGCGCGCTGGCGCTGCTCGGTCATGAGCTTGCGGAAGCCCTCCTGGTCGACCGAGAGGCCCTGCTCCTCGGCCATCTCGAGGGTCAGGTCGATCGGGAAGCCGTAGGTGTCGTGCAGCTCGAACGCCTTGGATCCGGAGAGGGTCTTGCCGCCCTCGGACTTGGTCTCGGACACGGCGGTGTCGAGGATCGTCGTGCCGTGCTTGAGGGTCTTGAGGAAGGCCTCTTCCTCGCCGTACGCGTAGGAGGAGATCCGCTCGAAATCGGTGCGGAGCTCCGGGTACGCGGCGGACATGCGCTCCATGGCGACCGGCAGCAGCTCGGGCATCGCGGGCTTGTCGTAGCCGAGCAGGCGCACGGCGCGGATCGCGCGGCGCATGAGGCGGCGCAGCACGTAGCCGCGGCCCTCGTTGGAGGGCGCGACGCCGTCGCCGATGAGCATCAGCGAGGAGCGCACGTGGTCGCCGATCACCCGGAAGCGGATGTCGTCCGGGTGGGACTCGGAGGCGGTGTGCGAGGTCGAGACGCCGTAGCGCTTGCCGGTCAGTTCCGAGGCCTTGTCGATGATCGGCCGGACCTGGTCGGTCTCGTACATGTTGTCGACGCCCTGGAGGAGCGCGGCCATGCGCTCCATGCCCATGCCGGTGTCGATGTTCTTCTTCGGCAGGTCGCCGGTGACCTCGTAGCCCTCCTTGGCGGGGCCGCCGCCGCGGAGGTTCTGCATGAACACGAGGTTCCAGAACTCGAGGTAGCGGTCCTCGTCGACCTCCGGACCGCCTTCGGGCCCGTAGTCGGGGCCGCGGTCGTAGTACAGCTCGGAGCAGGGGCCGCACGGGCCGGGGATGCCCATCGACCACATGTTGTCGGCCTGGCCGCGGCGCACGATGCGGTCGAGCGGCAGCCCGATCTGCTTGTGCCAGATGTCGATCGCCTCGTCGTCGTCGAGGTAGACCGTGGCCCAGATCCTGTCGCCGTCGAGGCCGAGGCCGCCGGACTCGACTGAGCCGGTGGTGAGGTCCCAGGCGAAGCGGATCGCCTGCTCCTTGAAGTAGTCCCCGAAGGAGAAGTTGCCGTTCATCTGGAAGAACGTGCCGTGGCGCGAGGTCTTGCCGACCTCGTCGATGTCGGGCGTGCGGATGCACTTCTGCACCGATGTGGCGCGGTTCCACTCAGGGGTCGCCTGGCCCAGGAAGTAGGGCACGAACGGGACCATGCCCGCGGGCACGAACAGCAGGTTCGGGTCCTCGAAGGCGGGCAGCGGTGCGCTGGGGACCACCGTATGGCCGTTGGACTCGAAGAACTTCAGAAACCGGCGTTGGATTTCAGCGGTCTCCATGGGGCACCTCCTTCAAGGGCTCGAAACTGCTAGAACGACCGGCCGCGGGCCGGGTCGTCCTCTTCTTCGTCTTCGGTGAGGAGCGGCGTGATGTCCTCGCCGCGCTCGATCGCGTCGAACAGCTCGGCCTCTTTGGCCTGCTTGGCCTCAGAGACGTCCGCCCAGAACGATTTGAACGATGCCCTCATTTCAGCACCGGCGTCGCCCACACGCTCGGCGACCCCGCCGGGAGTGACCGACTCCGCCGCCTTCGTGACCTTGCGGACCACGATCACGCCGACCGCGATGCCGATGCCTACCCAGATCATCCGTTTCAACACGGGTACTCCTCAAGCCGTTTAATCGCGTGCGGTCTACTCGCCGGACTTCCGGCGGGCCTTCGCGGCCCGCTTCGCCTGGCGCCTGGTCTGGCGCGAGGCCTCGACCATGCGGCGCACCTGCTGCTCGTCCACGTCCTGGTTGCGCTTCTTGACGGCGGTGCGCAGACCGAACCCGAACGCGGCGGCCTTCACCAGCGGCGAGCCGACGGCCGAGACGACCAGGCTCGTGATGTTGGCGACGTTCGAGGAGATGTGCGCGGCGTTCCCGGTGATCGTGCCGACCTTCTCCAGCTCGCCCTCGACCTGGGTGAGGGAGCCGTTGACGTTGTCGAGGGTCGTGTTCACGTTCCGCAGGATCGGGCCGATCTCGTGGTCGACCTTGTCGAGCGTCTTGTTGACGCGGTTGAGGGTCGCGGTGGCCTTGCTGATGAGGCGGAAGGCGAGCATCACGCACAGGAGGAAGAAGCCGAGGCCTGCGAGCAGGACCCCCAGCTCCCAGACGCTCCCGGTCCATCCTGCCGCCACGGTCTCCTCAGGCACGGTTTCCCCCTGTGTCGCGATACCGCCGGTGCTGTGAACCGGCGATGCAGTGTGTGGTCTCGGCCCTCTCGGGCCCGAACGCGCCAGCCGTGCGGTGCCGTCGGTGAAGCCGGGCTCTCGCGAGTGAGCGGCGCGGTGTCGACCTTACCTTGCGGGACCGGACATCCGGCGCAACGGGGCGGTCAGTCCACAAGCAAGTAGCCGCCTAGGTCGACATGCGCTCCTCCGCGAGGCGCGGCAGCGCCGCCTGCGCGGCGACCACGGCCGTGACCTCGGAGCCGACGCACAGCTCGTAGCGGTCGCCGCAGTCGACGGGGACGACCCACAGCTCGAGGTAGAGCTCGTCGCGCACATAGCAGCCCTCCTCGCCGGAGCCGCCCACGCACTGCTCCGGGTCGACCGGAATCCATCCCGCGTTCAGAACCGCCTGCCAGTACTCGTTCGCCGTATCGTCCACTGTGCCTTCAGAAGTCCAGGTGCGCATCCGGACCCGGCACTCCCCCAGGCACCAGCGGCTGCCGTAGGTCTCGTCGTGCACGCTCACCGCGGCCCAGCCCGGCACCGCCAACTCGTCGACGGCCCGGCGCGTCGGGTCCACCGTGAAGGCCCGGCCCAGCCACAGGACGGCCGCTACCAGGAGCACCGCGAAGACCGCGATCACCGCCACCGTCATGCGCAGCCGCGCGATCCTCGCCGCGGAGCGCTCCAGGTCCGCGGCGATGCGGTTCGAGGCGCTCTCGGCGCGGCGCGGCGGATCAGTCGCCATCGGCCGGCCTGCGCACGATCCGGCGCAGCTTCTCGAGGCGCTCGCCGATCTCGGCCTCGCGGCCGTGGCGGGTCGGCCGGTAGTAGTCGCGCCCGGCCACCACGTCGGGCGCGTACCGCTGCGGGACCACGCCGCGCGGATCGGCGTGCGGGTAGACGTACGCCTTGCCGTGGCCGAGGTCGCCGGCGCCCTTGTAATGGGCGTCGCGGAGATCGGCCGGGATCGGGCCGATCTTCCCTTGGCGCACATCGCGCATCGCCTCGTCGATCGCGGTGATGACCGCGTTCGACTTCGGGGCCGTGGCGAGGTGCGCGACCGCCTGGGCGAGGTTGATGCGGGCCTCGGGCAGGCCGATCCGCTCGACCGCCGTCGACGCGGCCGTGGCGGCCAGCAGCGCGGTCGGGTCGGCCATGCCGACGTCCTCGGAGGCGAAGACGACCAGGCGGCGGGCGATGAACCGCGGGTCCTCCCCCGCCACGAGCATCCGCGCGAGGTAGTGCATCGCGGCGTCGACGTCGGAGCCGCGCAGGCTCTTGATGAAGGCGCTGGCGACGTCGTAGTGGCCGTCGCCGTCGCGGTCGTAGCGGACCGCGGCGGTGTCGATGGCGGCCTCGACGACTGCGACGGTGATCTCGGGTTCGTTCCCGGCGGTGAGCGCGGCGGCTTCCAAGGCGGTCAACGCCTTCCGCGCGTCACCGGCGGCCGTGCGCACGAGGTGGTCGCGGGCCTCCTTCTCGAGGGTGACCGCACCGTTCAGGCCGCGTTCGTCCGCGACGGCGCGGTCGACGAGCTCGCCGATGTCGGCGGCGTCGAGCTCGCGGAGGGTGAGGAGCACGCAGCGGCTCACGAGCGGGGCGACCACGGAGAAGTAGGGGTTCTCGGTGGTGGCGGCCAGGAGCGTGATGGTGCGGTCCTCGACGGCGCCGAGCAGGGAGTCCTGCTGGGTCTTGGTGAAGCGGTGCACCTCGTCGATGAAGAGGATGGTCTGCGGGCCGCCGGTGCGGCGGATGCGGCGGGCCTCGTCGATCGCGGCGCGCACGTCCTTCACGCCGGAGTTCAGCGCGGACATGGCGCGGAAGCGCCGGTCCCCCGACTGGGCGACGAGGTGCGCGATGGTGGTCTTGCCGGAGCCGGGCGGGCCCCACAGGATCACCGACAGCGGCTGGCGGCCCTCCACGACCTGGCGCAGCGGCGAACCGGCCCCGAGGAGGTGGTCCTGGCCCACGAGCTCGTCGAGCGCACGCGGGCGCATCCGCACCGCGAGCGGCTCGTCGCCCGAGGCGGAGCCGGTGCCGAGGATCCCCGAGCCCTGCGGCTCGGGCGGCGGGGTGTTGTCGAACAAACCTGGAGCGTCCATATCCCCATGAGCGTAAGCCATCTGCATGAGCATTCCGCAGATCTGCGGCCGAACCACTCGACGCGGTCCGCTTCGCGCCGGCCCTCTGGATGATCGCGGCGAAGCCGCCCGCGGCCTCGCCATCGCCTGGAACGACCGGCAGGCCCCCCTCGAAAGAGGCCGAGCCGGTCGCCGAACAGGCGAAGGGCCGCCGCACCGGTTTCGGTGCGGCGGCCCTGCTCGTCGCGGGATTACATGCCGCCGAGGCCGGCGGTGAGCTCCTCGAAGTCGTGCAGGTTCGTCGACTCGGGGGCCTTGATGTCGTAGGTCCCGCCGATCTCGACGATCTCGCTGGTCATCGCCATGGTCATGCCCTCGATCTCGGGCATCTCCATGGTCATCGACTTGAGCAGGCCGTCATCGTCGAGGGTCACGGTGACCTCGGTGCCGTCGATCGCGGCGGCCGCGTCCGCGCCGCCCATCGAACCGGACAAGGCCGACATGGCCTCGGAGTCGGCGCTGAGGGTGCCGGTGAAGGTGTTGTCGCCGGTCTCCTCGACGTTCTCCAGCTCGGAGAGCATGAGTTCGGTCTGCTGCGCGAGGTCCATGCCGCCGTACTGCGCGTAGACCTGGGCCATCTCCTCGTCCGAGGTGAGGTCCATGGTGAACCAGGCGTCCTCGCCGTAGCTCTCGGCCATGGCGTCGAACATGCCGCCGGTCATCTGCATGTACATGACCTTGTCGAAGACGACGGTCTCGGTGTGCATGTCGCCGAGCAGGCCGCCCATCATGGCCTCTTCCTCAGCGGTCATCGTCTCGCCCGAGGCCTCCATCATGGCGCCCATGAAGATGTCGGCGCTGGCCTGGGAGTTCTCGCCCTCGTACATGCCGGTCATGGCCATGAAGTCGACGCCGTCGACGGTCATGGTGGACTCCATCTTGTACGAGGAGCCGTTCAGGTTCTCGACGGAGGCGAGGACGGCTTCGCCGGGGCTGAGCGCGGCGGCCGCGCCCTCCTCAGCGGCGGTGGTCGCGTCTTCGGCGGGCTTCTCTTCGGCGCCGCAGGCGGCCAGGCCGAGGCCGAGTGCGGGGACGGCGAGCGCGCCGATCAGGCGGGTGGCAGTGCGGGAGGACATGGGTGCTCCTGGGTTTCGGGGTGATCTGAGTTCCGTTTCAGAGCATAAGGGAGGGCCGCTACACCCAAGGTGCGGCGGCCCTCCCGATGACCGAATCGTTACCAGGCCGTTTGCAGCCGTTCGTACTCGGCGGCAGTGATCGGCAGCACCGTTCCGTGGCGCGGACTCGACGGCAGGTCGTAGTCGGCGACCGGCGTCCATTCGCCGGAGGCGAGGTCGGTGGTCTCGAACGGCACGTAGCCGCGGCCGCCGAACTCGTCGATGAACAGGTACCACTTGTCTTCCGTGTTGGACTTGAAGACCAGCGGCCCTTCGCCGGCGCTGATGGCGCCCGAGCCGACGCAATCGGCGAGGAACTGCCATTCGGCATCGGCCGCAAGGGAAGTGGCGGTCTCGGCGAGGATGAACTTGCCGCACGGGGTCGAGGCGGAGTTCGAGCGCTCGTCCTTGGTGAAGCGGTAGTACACGCCGTCCGACTCGATCATGGTCGAGTCGATCGTCGAGTAGCCCTGGTCGACCCACACCTGGGCTTCGGAGAAGTTGACGAAGTCGCGGGTCGTCGCGTACATCATCCGGTGGTAGAAGCCCTCGGAGTGGTCCTCGGTGGTGAACAGCGGGGACGCCCAGTAGACGACGTAGGCGTTCTGCTCGGCGTCCCAGTAGGCCTCGGGTGCCCAAGTGGCGCCGGCGTTCTCGGGCGAGACCTCGACGAGGCGGCCTTCGCTCCAGTTCACCAGGTCGTCGGATTCCCAGACCATGATCGAGAGGCTGCCGTGGCGCTGCGCCCGGTTCCAGTCGCCGTTGCCGTTGATCTTGAGGTCGGTGGCGATGAGGAAGAACCGGTCGCCTTCGGGCGAGCGGATGAGGAACGGGTCGCGCACGCCCTGCTCGCCCTGGTCGGAGGTGAGGATCGGCTGGGCGTCGTTCAGTTCGGTGAAGCTGAGCGGGTCGTTGCCGTCGCTGAGCGCCCCGTAGACCTGCTCGCCGGTGGGCGTGCCCTCGCCGGTGAAGTAGGTGAAGAAGTAGCCGGTGTAGTCGGCCTCGGCCGGGAGCGGCGGCACGGTGGCGGTGAACGTGAGCTTCTGCTTCACGTCGCCGCGCTCGACGATGGCCTTGAGCTTGACGGTGTAGGTCTCGCCGCCCGGCTCGGCGCGGTGCACCAGGCCGTCGTTGGAGATGACCGCCCGGTTGTCGGACTTCCATTCGATCGCGGAGCCGTTGTCGCCCTCGGTCGGCAGGTCGATCGCCGAGCGCACGTCGTCGAGGTTCGGGATCGCGATGGCGGCGGCGTCGAGGGCGACGGCCTCCTGGTCGTCGTATTCGGCGAGCACGGTCGCCGTGAAGTCGCGTTGCTCTTGCACAGAACCGAGGATAACGGTTGCCGTGAGGGTGACCGTCGCGTCGTCGGCGTCCATCGCCGGGCGGGTGACCGTGCCGTCGGTGCCGATCACACCGGGATCGCTAGATGCCCAAGTGATCTGGGAGCCGTTCGCGCCCCGGGTCGGCAGGTCGAGGTCGCCGGTGACGGCCGTCGTGTCGCCGAGGTCGATCGCGGCGGCGTCCTCGGCTGCCTTCTCGGCGCTGATGTGGGCGGCCTGCTCGCCGATCTCGGCGCCGGAGACCGCGCCGTCGTAGATCCGGAAGTCCGAGAAAGCGCCCTTGAAGAACCGGTCGCCGCTGTAGAGGGAGCGGCCGAGGTAGTTCGCGGTGGTCGCGCCCGCGCCGATGTCGCCGGGAGTGATGGTGACGGCCTCGTTGCGGGCCACTTCCTGGCCGTTGAGGTAGAGGACGGCGGTGCCGCCTTCGAGGGTGTAGGCGAGGTGGTTCCACGTGCCCCGGGCGAGGTTCTGGCCGGTCGAGGCGTTCTGCTCGCAGGTCCAGTGGCAGGTGGAGATCGAGGTCCGGTAGCCGTTGCCGGTGGTGAAGAGGTAGCCGTTCCCCCAGGAGCCGCTGGAGTTGCCGAGGCCGTAGATGAAGTACGGGCTGGCCTGGTCGGGCTCGATGTAGACCTCGGCGGTCACCGTGACCGCGTCGAGGCCCGCGAGGAGGTCGTCGGGCAGCTCGACGTAGTCGTCGACGCCGTCGAGGTGGAGGCCCTCGTTCCAGGTGCCGCCGCCGACGAGGGTGCCGTCGCGGCCGTTCCCGGACGCGTCGGCGACGACGCTGCCGGTCGTCTCGTCGAACTGGTACCAGAGGAGCGGACCGTCGGCTGGGGCGGCTACCGCCGCCGAGGCCGGAAGCGCCACTGCCGCAATGGCAACGAGGGCGCCGATGAATCGTTGAGACGTCACTGTCCAACCAATCTTCGCTCGAACGATCATGCAGGTGGGAATCTGCGTGATCGGTAACCGTGAGGGGTTGGGCCCAGCTTATTCCAACCATCGACATAAGTGAACATGCCAACGTCACGATTCTCGATCAATTTCGGCGATTCCGGCCGTCTGGACATCCGTCCCCATTCGCGCTTACGATGGCAATTAGATTGATATACCTCTATATCATCATTTCTTCGCTTTCTTACCCGGCACCAAGAGAGACAAGGAGCATCCATGCGACGCAGACTCCCCGCCATCGGCGCGGCGGTCGCGGGACTGGCCCTGGCCGTCGGCACCGCCACGGCATCAGCCCAGGAGGGCCCCGAGATCGAACCCCTCCAGGACCCCGCCTTCGACTTCAACACCGGCGACACCGTCGCCACCGGACTCGCCATCCCGTGGGGGCTCGGATTCCTCCCCGACGGATCGGGGATCGTGGCCGAACGCAACTCCGGCGACGTGCTGCGCATCGGCACCGACGCCGACCCGGTGGTCCTCGGGAACCTCGAGGTCGTGGGCGGCACCAGCCAGTTCGACGAGCGCGGACTCCTGGGCCTGGCGGTCTCGCCCACGTTCGCGACCGACGGATGGGTCTACGCGTACATCTCGACCGAGGAGGACAACCGGGTCGTGCGCTTCCACCTCGACACCTTCGATCCGGAGCCGGTGGTCACCGGGATCCCCTCCGCGCTCAACCACAACGGCGGGCGGCTGGCCTTCGGTCCGGACGGCAAGCTCTACATCACCACCGGCGACGCGAACGACACGGCGAACGCGCAGGACCTCGAGAGCCTCGGCGGAAAGATCCTGCGCGCCAACGCGGACGGGTCGGTGCCCGAGGACAACCCGATCGAAGGCTCGATGGTCTACACCTACGGGCACCGGAACGTGCAGGGCCTCTCGTGGGGCCCGGACGGCGAGATGTACGCGACCGAGTTCGGTCAGAATACCTGGGACGAGCTCAACCGCATCGAACCCGGGGCGAACTACGGCTGGCCCGAGGTCGAAGGCACCGGCGGCGATCCTGAGTACGTCGACCCGCTGGTCACCTGGACCACCGCCGAGGCCTCACCTTCGGGGGGCGAGGTCGTCGGCGACACCATGTACATCGGAGCACTGCGAGGCCAGCGCTTGTGGACGGTGCCGGTGAGCGGCGGCGAGGCGGGCGAACCGGTCGCGGTCCTGGAAGGCGAACTCGGCCGCATCCGCACGGTCGAACTGGGCCCGGACGGCTGGCTGTGGGTGACCACGTCGAACGGCGGCGGCCAGGACAAGGTGGTGCGGTACCGGCCGATCGGCGATTGATCGAACTGAACCGACCCCCGCGCGGTGCGCGGGGATCGGTTGCGCCCCTTACAGAATCATTCCGAAGCTACGGGTTGTCGCTCGCTTCCGTAGTCGGAGAGCCCGTGTTGTCCGGCGGTGTGGTTTCATCATCGGGCTGACTCGTCTCGGTGTCCGGAGAGGAGGTCTCAGAATCCGGCGATGAAGTCTCCGTATCCGGCGTCGAGGGCGTCTCGCTGGGCGTCTCGGAGGTCTCCTCCTCGGTGGACGGTTCCCAGTTCGAATCGTCGTCATCGTCCTCGGTCGACTCCTCCTCGGTAGGCGAGGGCGACTCGGAAGTCTGAACGGATGACGTGGACGGCTCAGGAGTCTTGATCTGGCCAGGTGTGCCGTTTCGGTCGTCGAGCCAGATGAGCAGGCCGATGAGGGCCAGGATCACGACCACGGACGCAGTGATGATCCACGGTGCGGCGCTGCGCTTCTCCTCTTCCTGCGCCATCGCGCCGGTGGGCTGCTCGGCGGTGTTGCCGCCTCCGGCGAGGCCGGCGCCGAGGAGGGCGGTCTGGTCCGAGCCGAAGTACTGGGCCTGCTGGCCGTCGGGCGGGGTCGTCGGCGCGACGGGGATGCCGCCGGTGACGACGCGGCCTTCGCGGGCGGAGCGGGCCATCTCGGCGGCCGAGGTGTAGCGGGCGCGCGGGTCCTTCTGGAGCGCCTGGAGGACGACTTGGGCGACCCCGGCGGGGATCTCGCGGGAGAGCGGCGGTGGGGCCTGGGTCATGTGGCCGTTCATGACCGCGACGGGCGTGTCGGAGACGAACGGCGGGCGGCCCATGAGCGCTTCGTAAGCGACGATGCCGAGCGAGTAGAGGTCGCTGGCCCCGGTGAGCTCGGCGCCGTTGAGCTGCTCGGGAGAGGCGTAAGCGAGCGTTCCCATGACGGTGCCGGTCTCGGTGAGGCCGGAGGCGCCGCGAGCGGCGGAGATGCCGAAGTCGACGATCTTGGCAGCCCCGGTCTCCTCGTCGACGAGGAGGTTGGCGGGCTTGACGTCGCGGTGGATGATGTCGTGGCGGTGCGCGGTCTCGAGGGCGTCGGCGGCGGCTGCGACGATGCTCATGACCTCGGCGGGGGGCAGGGTGCCGCGGTCGCGGAGGATCTCGGCGAGCGAGCGGCCGCGCACGAGTTCCATGATGAGGTAGGAGACTTCGCCGTCGTCGTTGGTCTCTTCGCCGTAGTCGTAGAGCGCGACGATGCCCGGCGACTGGAGGGCCGCGACGGCGCGGGCCTCGAGCTGGAAGCGGGTGCGGAACTTGTCGTTGCTCGACAGTCCAGCGTGGAGGATCTTGATGGCCACGGTGCGGCCGAGCCGGGTATCGGTGCCCTTCCAGACCTCCCCCATACCGCCCGCGGCAATCCGCTCATCCAATCGATAGCGACCCGCCACCAAGGTCCCGCTCTGCACGTCGAACCCGCTCCTCTTACTCCTGCATCGGCCGGATGTTACATATAGCAGCCGTCAGCGGTCCGCGGCGGCCGCCTTCACGGACTCCTGCCAGTCGGAATTGGCTGAGGGGCAACCGGGCACGCATCGAACGAACGGCGGCCCGGGCCGGAGGCCCCGGCCGCCCCCGACGACAGCGTTGGGCGAACCGGCGACCGCCGCGGGTCCCCCTTCCGCGTGCGG
>NZ_JAPZVP010000006.1:283808-329166 GCF_027622875.1 Glycomyces luteolus
GGGTCGGGGCCACCCGGCCCCCCACCCCCCCCCCCGGCGCCCGGGCCGGCCCCCCCCCCCCCCCCACTACGACATCGTAGGGCTAACCGGCAACCGCCTCGGTACCCGCTTCCTCTTCCGGCACGAAGTCGATGCCGGCCTCGGCGCGCTGCTCGGGCGTGATGGTGGTGGGAGCCGAGGTCAGCGGGTCCATGCCGCCGCCCGACTTGGGGAACGCGATGACATCGCGGATCGAGTCGGACTTGGCGAGGATGCCGCAGACGCGGTCCCAGCCGAGCGCGATGCCGCCGTGCGGCGGGGCGCCGTACTTGAGGCCTTCGAGGAGGAACCCGAACTGCTCCTTGGCTTCCTCGTGAGTGAGGCCGAGCACGTCGAAGACGCGGCTCTGGACCTTCGCGTCGTGGATACGGATCGAACCGCCGCCGAGCTCGTTGCCGTTGCAGACGATGTCGTACGCGTAGGTGAGCGCGTTCGCCGGGTCGGACTCGAACTTGTCGATCCACTCCGGGTTCGGCGAGGTGAACGGGTGGTGGATCGCGGTCCAGCCGCCGGTCTCGGTGGGTTCGAACATGGGCGCGTCGACGACCCAGCAGAACGCCCAGGCGTCCGGGTCGATGAGGCCCACGCGCTTGCCGACCTCGAGGCGGGCCGCGCCGAGCAGCTCCTGTGCCTCGCGGCGGTCGGTGGACGCGGCGAAGAACACGGCGTCGCCGGCCTTGGCGCCGACGGCGTCGGCGAGCCCGGCGAGGTGGTCCTCGGAGAGGTTCTTGGCGACAGGGCCCTTCGGCTCGCCGGTCTCGGCGTTGAAGGTGATGTAGGCCAGGCCCTTGGCGCCGCGCGCCTTGGCCCAGTCCTGCCAGCCGTCGAGCTCCTTGCGGGTCTGCGAGGCGCCGCCGGGCATGACGACCGCGCCGACATAGCCGCCGGCGTCGATCGCGCCGGCGAAGACGCGGAACTCGGTGCCGCGCAGGTAGTCGGTGAGCTCGACGAGCTCCTGGCCGAAGCGCAGGTCGGGCTTGTCCGAGCCGTAGCGGTCCATGGCGTCGTGCCAGGTCATGCGCGGAATCGGCAGCTGGACCTGGTGGTCGGCGAGCTCGGACCAGAGGGCCTGGACGACGCGCTCGCCCAGGTCGATGATGTCGTCCTGGTCGACGAAGGAGGCCTCGATGTCGAGCTGCGTGAACTCGGGCTGGCGGTCGGCGCGGAAGTCCTCGTCGCGGTAGCAGCGGGCGATCTGGAAGTACTTCTCGAAGCCGCCGACCATGAGGAGCTGCTTGAACAGCTGCGGGGACTGCGGCAGGGCGTACCAGGTGCCGGGCTGCAGGCGCACGGGGACGAGGAAGTCGCGGGCGCCCTCGGGGGTGGAGCGGGTCAGCGTCGGGGTCTCGATCTCGACGTAGCCGTCCTCGACCAGGAGGTTGCGGGCGATGTGGTTCGCCTTGGAGCGCAGGCGGATCGCGTTGTTCGGGCCGGTGCGGCGCAGGTCGAGGTAGCGGTGGCGCAGGCGGATGTCCTCGGAGACGTCCACGTGGTCGTCGATCTGGAACGGCAGCGGCGCCGACTCGGAGAGCACTTCGAGGTTGGTCGCGGTGATCTCGATCTGGCCGGTGGGCAGGTCGGGGTTCTCGTTGCCTTCGGGGCGGCGCGCGACGGTGCCGGTGACGGAGACGCAGTACTCGTTGCGCAGCTTCTGGGCGGCCTCGGCGGCCTCCGAGTCGCGGAAGACGACCTGGACGACGCCCGAAGCGTCGCGCAGGTCCACGAACTCCACCCCGCCGTGATCGCGGCGACGCGCCACCCATCCGGCGAGGGTGACTTGCTGGTCGACGTCAGCGGCACTCAACGTGCCGGCGAGGTGTGTCCGATACACGGGTTCAAAACTCCTCGAAGGAAACGGTTGGTCGATTGGACCGGCGGAGCCGGTTCGCGGCGTGCGGGTCTCGCCTGGAACGCCGCGCCGAGGCCCGCTTCGCGGGCCTGGGCCGATGACATTCTCTCGAGAATCCGTGCCAGCAGCAATCGTATAACCGCGCGCAGCGCAGCGACTCGGCCGTGCCGCCCGCCACGGCGGACGTCACGCAGGTCACGCGACGAGCCCGCCAAGCGTGCGGCCGCGGGGCCGGTCGCGCGCCGCTCCGCTCATCCTTCAGCGCGCAAGCGCACTGAAGCCGAGGAGTCTCACCACGACGTCGAGGAAGCGGCGGGCGTCGGCGACGATCGCGTCGGCCTCTTCGGGGGTGACGATGTCGGGGATGCCGGCCTGCGCGAGGACCCGCTTGCGGGCGGTGCGGGCGAAGTGCGAGGCCCACTCCTCCAGTTCCGGGGCCACGCCCCGCAGGAGCTCCCAGGTGCTCGACGGGCGGCCGGGCCGCCGCCTGCCAGTGGCGTCGCCCGCCCGCACGGCGAGCACGGCCACGGCCACTCTGAGGGCCGCGAGATGAGCCTCGGCATAGCGTTCGCCGGGGCGGGTGCGTTCCGCCGCGTCGTCCAGGTCGACGCGGGCGGTGGCGAGGAGCTGGAGCGGGGAGCGGTTGGGGAGCTGGTCCGCGGGAATGCGCAGACGCGAGTTCTGCACGGTGCCCGCCTGCACCAATCGGGGCCCGCTCGCGCCGCGGGCTCCCACGGGCGAGGCGGATCGGGTGATGGCGGGTCGAGAAGCTGCCATGACGTGGGCCTCCTAAACCTGTTCGAACTTGCGTTCGAGAAATATGGAACCATACGGGTCCGACATTTCCAACCCCCATCGTCGCTCGAAATCAGCAAATGGCTACGGACTGTCGCGCATCCGACAGCACTCCCATTGCACGGCAATAGAAAAGGGCCGCGAACCTTACAGTTCGCGGCCCCTGGAACTCGCCTGCGGCACACCCGCTGTTCGAACGAACCGGGCGGCCGCGCTAAGCCGCCCAGTAGTTCGGACGGCCTACTCCGCGATCTCGTCGATCATGCGGAGGTGGCCGCGCGCCTCGTCGGCGCGGCCGAGCCGCTGCAGTGTGCGGCCGAGCAGCCTGCGGGCGTAGAAGTCCGCCGGGTTGGCCTCGACCATCTTCTCGGAGAGCTCGAGCGCCCGGTTCAGCTGCGCGGACTTGAAGTACGCGCGCGCGGCCAAGAGCATGACGTCCGGGTGGTCCGGGTGGTCGCGCAGCAGCGGCGCGAGGAACTGGAGGGCCCCGAGCGGGTCTTTGAGGGCCAGCATCTCCTCGGCGTCGCGCAGCCGCCGAGTCTCCTCGGGGACCTGGCGCGGCCGGGATTCGGAGTCGATGAAGGCGGCGATCTGGTCGTCGGTGATGTCGTCGTAGCGCATTCCGTGGACAACGCAAGCGCGCTTCGGATCATTCCCGGTGATCAGTCGTTGCGCAGCGCCGTCGCGACCACGATCACCAGCTGCAGCAGGCCCAGCGCCGACAGCAGCAGCCAGGCCGTCACCGCGATGGTGATCGCGCCGCCGATCCACTGCTCGTACTGTCCGCCGCCCGCGACGGCGATCACGCCCGCCGCGCCGAAGCCGAGCGCGACGACGAGTTCGCGGACCGACCGCTCCCCCAAGGTGGTCATGCCGAGGTCGCGCAGGCCGACCTGCCGGGCCCGGTTGCGGGTGAGCACGTACATCCAGCACAGCGCGCCGGTCACGGTGACGCTCCAGCCGGGCGCGCCGAGGAACCACAGCGCGAGCAGCCAGGACCCTTCGGAGAGGCGCGCGGCGAGCGGCTCGAACACCAGGACCCGGCGGGTGAGGCTCGTCGAACGAGCCGCGAGGAGCGCGTACGAGGAGTCGGCCAGCGCGGTGATCCCGATCAGCGGCAGGGAGGCCAGGATGATCGGTCCGCCGAGGAGGACGCAGAAGGGGATGAGGAGGCTGGCGACGAGGCCGACGCCGACGACGGCGCCGGGCTGGAACCGGGTGGAGAGGATGACCCTGCCTACAAGGGAGTCGGCGGGCACTCGGGTGCGCATGGATGTTGTTGTAGCAGACGGCATCAAACGCGCATTCGCAGCATCGAACATAAAAGAGGACTCTACGTGTCCGTGCGGTGACCGCAATCCCTCGATCGGGTTGCCGACAGTCCTAGGGGCGGAGGTTCTGCCAGACGCGCCGGGTGGAACGGGAGTGGTTGAGGGTGGTGAAGTGCAGTCCCGGGGCGCCTTCGGCGAGGAGCCGGGCGCCCATGTCGGTGGCGACTTCGACGCCGATGTCGCGGATGGCGTCGCGGTCGTCCTCGACGGCGCGGAGGCGTTCGGCGAGCGCTTCGGGGAAGCTCATGCCGGTGAGGACGGCGAACCGCTCGATCTGCTTGATGTTGGTGACGGGCATGATGCCCGGGACGATCGGGATGTCGCATCCGGCCGCCGCGACGGCGTCGCGCAGGCGCAGGTAGTCCTCGACGTCGTAGAAGATCTGGGTGATCGCGAAGTCGGCCCCGGCGCGGCATTTCTCGACGAAGCGGCGCACGCCGTTGTCCCAGTCGAGGTCGCGCGGGTGGCCTTCGGGGAAGGCGGCGACGCCGACGCTGAAGTCGCCGGACTCTTTGATGAGTTCGACGAGTTCGCGGGCGTGGAGGACGCCGTCGGGGTGCTTGACCCAGTCGGCGCGCGGGTCTCCCGGCGGGTCGCCGCGCACGGCGAGGATGTTGCGCACGCCGACGTTGGCGAAGTGGCCGATGAGGTTGCGCAGTTCGGCGATCGAGTGGTTCACGGCCGTGCAGTGGGCCATCGTCAGGAGCGTCGTCTCGGAGTTGATCCGTTCGGTGGTCTCGACGGTCTTCAGCCTGGTGGAGCCGCCCGCGCCGTAGGTGACGGACACGTAGTCGGCGCCGAGCCCCTCGAGGGCGCGGATGGTGCGCCAGAGGACGCCATCGGCCTGCTCGTCGCGGGGCGGGAACATCTCGAAGGAGAACTTCGGCATGCCCGAGCGCAGCAGATCACCGATCTTGGCGGTCTTCTGCGGCATCACGCTGGGCACTCCGAGAGTCATGCCTGCAAATGTAACGGCTCGGGTACACGTGTTCTGACCTGCACTGGCGACCACCCAATAGTTGGGACGGAGCGCCGGTCTCCTAGGGTTCGACGCGTGGAGCTCAACGACCGCATCGACGCCGCCCTGACCGTCTTCCTCGACCGTCAGGCCGCCGTGATCTGCGGGATCGACGACAGTCTCGGCGCGTATGCGGACGCGGTGCGCGATTTCGTGCTGCGGGGCGGAAAGCGCCTGCGCCCGGCGTTCGCGTACTGGGGCGCGCGGGGCGCGGGGCTCGCGGATTCGGACGAGCTGGTCGCGTGCGTGGCTTCACTGGAGCTGCTGCAGGCGTCGGCGCTCATGCACGACGACCTCATCGACGGTTCGGACACGCGCCGGGGGATGCCGTCGATCCACCGGCGGTTCGCCGCGCTGCACGAGGCCGAGGGCTGGTCGGGCCGGCCCGGCGGTTTCGGGGCGGCGGCGGCGATCCTGCTCGGGGACCTGTGCCTGGCCTGGTCGGACGAGCTGTTCTGCTCGGCGGGCATGCCGTTCGCGGCGGTCGCGGCCGCGAGGAGCGACTTCGACCTGATGCGCACCGAGGTGAGCGCCGGGCAGTACCTGGACGTGCTCTCGGAGGTGCGCCGGGACGTCTCGGAGACGACAGCGGCGAAGGTGGCGCGGTACAAGTCCGCGAAGTACACGATCGAGCGGCCGATGCTGATCGGCGCTTCACTGGCGGGCGCTCCCGAGCGGGTTCGGGCGCATTATTCGGCGATCGGACTGCCGCTGGGCGAGGCGTTCCAGTTGCGCGACGACGTGCTCGGCGTGTTCGGCGATCCGGCGCAGACCGGCAAGCCCGCCGGGGACGACCTGCGGGAGGGCAAGCACACGTTCCTCATCGCGCGGGCTTCGGCGTCGGCGGACGCGGCGCAGCGGGCGGCCCTGGACTCGGGGCTGGGCGACCCGAACCTCGATGCGGCAGGGGTGGAGCGGCTGCGGGCGGTCCTCATGGACACGGGGGCGCTGGCCGACACGGAGGAGCGGATCGCGGCGCTGGCGGCGGAAGCCGAAGCGGCGCTGGAGGATTCGCGTGCCGATGTAGATCCGGCGGCGTTGCAGGTCTTCGCGGGCCTCCTGGTCAAGGCCGTGAAGCGGGACTTCTAGTCGCCGTCCACGTTGGATTTCGTGTCTTTCGGTCGGCTTCCGTCACCCGAATGGGCCGAATGACACCCGCACGGGTGACGCAACGGTTACCGCCTGTCCCCTCGCTCGTTGATCGGAGTGAAGGACATGAAACGGACGGTGGGACACAGTGGGACTCTTCGGCGCCATCGGGCGCGAGGCCAGGGGCGCGTTCCGTTCCCTCGGTTACGATCTGCGCCAGTCGCGGCGCTTCCGGCGGGCCGGTGCGATCGCGGTGGTGGCGGTCGCGGGCGGCATGATCGCGACGGGCGCGCTGCTGTGCGAGCCCGTGCCGGGTCTGCAAGGACTCGGCGGCGAAGGCTCGGACATCACCGACGGCTGGTTCGGCCTGGGCGCCGACACGACCGGTCAGGACGCGGAGTCATCGGAGCAGGAGACCTCGCATTCGCCTTCCGCCGCAGAGGAAGCCGACGATCCGGAGGTCACGGCCTCGTCGCCCTCCGCCGATGCGCCGGGCAAGAACCTCGGCGACGCGCCCGGCCTGGTGCCGATCGGCGAGGAGACCTCCGACTCGGTCGAGGAGCACTCGCCGACGCCGACCGAGGAGCCCACCGAGGAGCCGACGGACGGGCCGACCACGGACGCGCCGACCGAGACGCCCACGGAGGAGCCCACCACGGACGCCCCGACGACCGCGGAGCCGACGCCGAGCGCTTCACTGCCCACGAGCGACGGCCCCACGCAGGAGCTGACCGCCGAGCCGACGTCGGATTCGAGCTCCGCGCAACCGAGCGCCGAGCAGGCCCCGCGCGGCTCGACCGCGCCGATCCCGCGCAAGGGCGCCATCGGAGACTGATCAAGCGAACGCGCTTCGGTCTTCACTGCACGTTCGGTGCGGCGAAGACTCGCCGACTACCTGCCGCGGTCCCAGTGGCGGCCCGGCGTTTCGCGGCCGCCGCGCCCCGGTGCGGCACTGCCGTGCTGCTTGCTATGCCGCCTTCTCCTCGGCGAGTTCGGCCCTGATCGCGGCGATGTTGCGCTTGACGGCGGCCACGTCGGGCCCGTCCTCGACCGCCTCGCCCCGCCGCTGGTCGCGGGCGACGAGCGTCGCCAGGTTCACCAGCTCCCGGTGCAGCTGCCCGAGCAGTTGCGAGGCCTCCTTGCCCCACTGCTTGTGCGCGCGCTGCCGGGCCTTGCGCCTGCTGCGCAGCGACCGCATCTCTGTGAGGTCGTCGGCCGTGATCACCGCTTCCTCCTGATCGGACATCGTGGTCACGAACCAGTGCCATTCCGCGCGGGCCGCGAAATGGTAGAGCACGAAGAACAGCCCGAGGATGATCAGGCCCTTCCCGTAGCTGAGCGGAATGCCCAGTGCGGACGGCATGCTCGACGGCAGCGGCAGGTTCCACAGGCCGTGCATCCCCAGCGCCAGCGCGTAGAGGCCGACCGCGACGCCGAGGCGGGTGCTGAAGCGCCGCCGGGTCTGGGTCACGAAGAACGCGATGCCGAGCCCGGCCGCGCCGGTGTACAGCGGGTGGGACCAGGGCCCGGCGACCAGGACTCGGGTGAACGTCACGGTGAGCGCCCCGGTGAGGTCGGAGTTGGGGTTCATGACCGCGTACTTGATGGCGTACGTGAGGTTCTCGACCACTTGGAAGCCCAGGCCCACGAGCGCGCCGTAGATGAGGCCGTCGATGGAGCGGTCGAAATGCTCGCGCACGATGAGGACGAGCATGACCACGCCCATGGCCTTGAGCCATTCCTCGTTGAGCGGCCCCACGAGGGACGGGGCCCAGGTGCGGGCCCACTGGGTGTCGGTGAATTCGGCGAGGACGACGAGCGCGGCGTCGTTCGCGAAGATGGCGAAGGCGACGGCGGCGAGCCCGCCCCAGCACATGGCCGCGGCGCGCACCGTGGGCGGTTCGCGCTCGAAGAGGTCGAGGCGGGCGAGGATGTCGAGGAAGAAGTACGCGAGGACCGCGTTCACGCCGATGGAGGCCCACAGGGCGGTGGCGATGTCGCCGTAGTCGGGCGAGAGGACGCGGCCGAGTTCGATCAGGCCGTAGACGAGGCAGGCGACGAAGAGCCAGTAGGCGGGGCGGCGGATGCGGACGAACGCGCCTTGGCTCTCGACGACGACGCGCTCCGTTCGGACGATCACTCTCCCTCCAGTTTGAAGGAGCCGATGAACGGGTCCGGGTCGACGGAGGCGCTGCTCGGATCGTCGCCGGGGGCGATGAGGATGAGGATCGCGGCCGCGCCGCCGTTCTCGCCCACGACGGTGATCGACCCGGCCGTGTCGAGGCCGACGATGTCGGCGCGGAAGCCGGAGAGGCCCGTCGCGGGGTGCTCGTAGGGGCGCTCGTTGTTGTAGGCGTAGCCGCGTTCGGCGGTGATCGGGTCCGCGCGGCGCACAAGGAGGTTCTCGAGGCTTTCGACGTGCGTGTCGACCTCGACGGTGGCGGTGAGGGCGCCGTGGCGGAAGTTCTGGCGCTGGTCGGCCATGTGGATGCCCGGGGAGGTCCAGCCCTCGCCGGGGAGGGTGAACTCGAGGCTGGCGCCGGTGACGGGGTAGGACTGGAGGTAAAGGGTCTCCCCCTTGTCGATGTCCTGCACGGAGTCGCCGAGGGCGCGTTCGATGCCGATCCAGAACGCCAGCGGCAGTGCGATGGCGAGGGCCGCGACCACGGCCTGCCACATGCGGCCTTGTTCGACCCCGAACCGGTTCAACCGGATGGTGGCGTCGCCCAAAGTCCCCTCCCCGAGCCTTGACACACGTGGATATCAAGGTACGGGAAGGGGACCGGGATTGGTCCCGATTTCCGCGACCGGGCGGTCGAACCTCCCTGTCGCGGAAGGAGGGTCGCCTCAGGCGACCTTGGCGGTCCAGCCGTGCGTGTCCTCGGCGCGGCCGTGCTGGAGGTCGAGGATGGTCTGGCGCAGCTGCATGGTGAACTTGCCGGCCTCGCCGCCGTTGACCTGGAACTCGCCGCTGCGGCCCTTGACGGTGCCGACGGGGGTGATCACGGCGGCGGTGCCGCACGCGAAGGCCTCGGTGAGCACCCCGGACTCGGCGTCGTCGCGCCAGCGCGCGAGCGAGTAGTCGGTCTCGCGGACCTCCCAGCCCGCCTCGGTGGCGAGCGTGAAGATCGCGTCGCGGGTGATGCCGGGGAGGATCGTGCCGAGCTTCGGCGTGTACAGGACGCGCTCGTTCTCGTAGACGAAGAACAGGTTCATGCCGCCGAGCTCGTCCACGTTCTCGTACTTGACGGCGTCGAGGAAGACCACCTGGTCGCAGCCGTGCTCGATGGCCTCGGCCTGCGGGAGCAGACTCGCGGCGTAGTTGCCGCCGCATTTGGCGGCGCCGGTGCCGCCCGGTCCGGCCCGGTTGAACTCCTCGGAGACCCACAGCGTGAGCGGCTTGGGACCGTGCTTGAAGTACGCGGCGGCCGGGGAGGCGATGACCAGGTACGTGTACTCCTTGGCGGGGCGCACGCCGAGGAACGCCTCGGAAGCGAACATGTACGGCCGCAGGTAGAGGCTGGCCTCCTCCTGGCTGGGCACCCAGTCGCCGTCGACGGCGAGGAGCTCGCGGATCGAGGCGAGGAACCACTCCTCGGGCAGGTGCGGCATGGCCATGCGCTCGGCCGAGAGGTTGAGGCGGCGGGCGTTGGCCTCGGCGCGGAACAGGCCGATGCCGCCGTCGGGGTAGCGGTAGGCCTTGAGGCCCTCGAAGATCTCCTGGGCGTAGTGGAGGACCGCCGCCGCCGGGGAGAGCGTGAGCGGCCCGTAGGGCTTGACGGTGGCGCTGTGCCAGCCGCGGCCCTCGGTCCAGGTCATCTGGAACATGTGGTCGGTGAAGCTGGTGCCGAAACCGGGGTTGGCGAGGATGCGGTCGCGCTCAGCGGCCGGGATCGGGTTCGGGTGCGGCTCGCGCCGCAGGTCGGGAAGACCGTCGCTGGTCATAGATCTGTCCTTCAATGCAAGTGGCTCGGGTGCGGTGCTGTATTTGGTCCTGATGCCTAACTTACCGCTCGTTCAGGTGGTCGGGCGGTGCGTGGCCCGGTCGGGCTTCGACACGGAAAAACGCCCGGCGAGGCGCTCTTGTCGGAGCGCTGGCCCGCCGGGCGTCGAAGCTGCTTGGGTGTTAGCTGAGCTGTCCGGCGACGTCGGCGGCTACTCGGTCGCCTACCTCGCCCGTGCGGATCTTGGTGCCGGAGTCGCGTCCGCCGAGTTCGCGCTCGACCGCGGCGTTCACCGCGATGGCGGCGTCGGTGCGGCCCAGGTGCTCCAGCAGGAGCGCGGTGGAGGAGATCGCGGCGACCGGGTCGGCGATGCCCTGACCGGCGATGTCGGGCGCCGAGCCGTGCACGGGCTCGAACGTCGACGGGTGCGTGTGGTCGGGGTTGATCGAACCGGTGGCGGCCAGTCCGATGCCGCCGGTCACCGCGGCCGCGATGTCGGTGAGGA
The DNA here is from genome assembly GCF_027622875.1 of Glycomyces luteolus. Taxonomy (GTDB): domain Bacteria; phylum Actinomycetota; class Actinomycetes; order Mycobacteriales; family Micromonosporaceae; genus Glycomyces; species Glycomyces luteolus. The sequence continues at coordinate 294,379 of NZ_JAPZVP010000006.1, forward strand.
TGTCGCCGAACAGGTTGTCGGTGACGATCACGTCGAACGTGTGCGGCCGGTTCACCAGGAACATGGCGGCGGCGTCGACGTGCTGGTACTCGGTGGTGATGTCCGGGTACTCGGCGGCGACCTCGTCGAAGGTGCGCTTCCAGAGCCCGCCGGCGTGCACGAGCACGTTGGTCTTGTGGACCAGGGTGAGATGGCCGCGGCGGCGCTTGGCGCGCTCGAACGCGTCGCGGATGACCCGCTCGGTGCCGTAGCGCGTGTTGAGCGACTCCTCGGTGGCGATCTCGGCTGCCGATCCGGTGTGGAGGTTGCCGCCGGCGCCGGTGTACAGGCCCTCGGTGCCCTCGCGGACGACCACGAAGTCGATGTCGCCGGGCTTCACGTCGGCCAGCGGCGTGGGCGCGCCCGGGTAGAGGCGGCTGGGCCGCAGGTTCACGTACTGGTCGAACTCGAAGCGGAGCTTCAGCAGCAGGCCGCGCTCGAGGACGCCCGGCGGGACCGACGGGTCGCCGATGGCGCCCAGGAGGATCGCGTCGTGCCCGTCCAGTTCGGACAGCACGGTGTCGGGGAGGACCTCACCGGTGCGGTTGTACAGGCGGGCGCCCAGGTCGTACTCGGTCGACTCGTAGCCGGGAAGCGCCACGGCGAGCACCTTCTGCGCCTCGGCGATGACCTCTTGCCCGATCCCGTCGCCCGGGATGACCGCGATCCTGCTCATGCTGCCTCTCTGATTTCGTCCTCAGTCGCTGAAGCGAACTGGTGCGCCGCGTACGGCCTCCGACCGCCCCGTATCCCCATCGAGCTGTGCCGCCTAGGGAAATGCGGAATGCGGGCGAGTGCGTTCACCTTAACGCACCCGTCCCGCATTCCGACGAACGACTCTCAGCAGATGGAACCGGACCGGTGAACACCACAGAGGGCGGGCACCAGGCGGCCCGCTAGTCCTGCAGGGTCACCGTCTTGACGCCCTTGGCGCCGACCGACTCCTTGATGCGGCCGAGCAGCTCGGACGGCACCGGGGCGTCGAGGGCCATCGCCATGACCGCTTCGCCGCCGGCGGCCTTGCGGGCCACCTGCATCGCCGCGATGTTGATGCCCAGGTCGCCGAGCGCCCCGCCGATGAGGCCGACCACGCCGGGCCGGTCGGTGTAGCGCAGGAACAGCAGCGAGCCGTCCAGGTCGATGTCGAGCTCGAAGCCGTCGATCTCGGTCAGGCGCAGGCCGCCGTGCGGGCCGGGGCTGATCGTGCCGGACACCGTGAGGCTCCGGCCGTCGACGAGCGCGCCGCGCAGCGTGATCAGCGTCTGGTACTCCGGCGATTCCTTCGAGGTGAACAGGCCCACCTCGACACCGCGCTGGTCAGCCACGAGCGGCGCGTTCACGTAGGTGACCGAGTCGGCCACGTCCACGAACAGGCCCTTGGTGGCCGCGAGCTGCAGCACCGTGACGTCGTGGTCGACGACGTCGCCGCGTACCTCGACCGTGAGCGACTGGACGGGCGCGCCGGTGAGCGCGTTGAACGTGCGGCCCAGGCGCTCGGCGAGCGGCAGCAGCGGGCGCACGTCCTCGTGGACGACACCCCCGGCCTGCACGTTCGCGGCGTCCGGCACGAACTCGCCGGAGAGGGCGAGGCGCACGCTCTTGGCGACCGCGAGACCGGCGTTGTCCTGCGCCTCACGGGTGGAGGCTCCCAGGTGCGGGGCCGCGACCACGTTGTCGAGGGCGAACAGCGGCGAGTCGGTGCACGGCTCCTTGACGAACACGTCGAGGCCGGCGGCGGCCACGCGGCCGTCCTGCAGCGCGGCCGCGAGCGCTTCTTCGTCGATGAGGCCGCCGCGCGCGGCGTTGACGATCCGCACCCCGGGCTTGACCTTGTTGAACGCGTCCTCACCGAGGATCCCGACGGTCTCGGGGGTCTTCGGCAGGTGGATCGTGATGAAGTCCGACGAGGCCAGCAGCGTGTCGAGGTCGACGAGCTTCACGCCGAGCTTCGCGGCGATCGCGGGCTGGGCGTACGGGTCGTAGGCGACGACGTCCATGTCGAAGGCCTGCATGCGGGTGGTGACGAGCTGCCCGATCTTGCCGAAGCCGATGACGCCGAGGGTCTTGCCCTGGATCTCGACACCGGTGAACTTCTTGCGGTCCCAGCGCCCGGCGCGCAGCGAGGCGTCGGCGCGGGCGATGTGGCGGGCGCTGGCGAGCAGCAGCGTGATGGCCTGCTCGGCGGCGGAGACGATGTTGGAGGTCGGCGCGTTGACGACCATGACGCCGCGTTCGGTGGCGGCGGGCAGGTCGACGTTGTCGAGCCCGACACCGGCGCGGGCGATGACCTTGAGCTTCGGCGCGTGCTCGAGAGCAGGGGCGTCGATGGTGGTGGCGGAACGGACGATCACGGCATCGGCCTCGACCAGCGCGGCGTGGAGGGACTCCACGTTCGTACCGTCGATCTCCCGGACGTCGAAGTCGCCGGAGAGGACTTCGACCGCGGCGGGCGCGAGCGGGTCGGCAATGACCACGACGGGTTTCGGTTCGGTCATGGATACCTCGCAAAGGTAAGGAGAGACGGAGGACCGGGCGCGGCGCTGCGTCGTCGCGGCCAATGGTATGTCGAACGCGTTAACGACTCCTTACCGACCTGCCAAATCCCGGATGATGGAACTCCCCTCGCATGGCGGGCCCCACAGGTCACGCCTGGGACAGCCCGCACCTCACGAGCCGCCGCCCGTTTCGTGAGCCCCGCGGCTACTCGAAATGGGCGTCCTCGTCGAGGAGCTCCGCCGCGTCGCTCTCCGCTTCGGCCAGGACCTGCTTCACGACCGGGATCGCCACGCCCGACCCGTAGCCCTTGCGGGCGAGCATCCCCACGAGCTTGCGCAGCACGGCGTCGTCGGCCTGGCCCGCCATGGATCGGTAGCGACGGCGCGCGAGCTCCAGCGCGGCCTCGCGCTCGTCGTCGTCGCTGACCTGCTCGACCGCCGCGTCCACGAAGTCGGGGTCGACGCCTTTGCGGCGCAGCTCCCCCGCGAGGCTCCGCTTCGACAGGCCTCTGCTGCGGTGGCGGGATTCGACCCAGGCGCGGGCGAAGACCGCGTCGTCGATGAGGCCGACCTCGGCGTAGCGCTCCAGGATCTCGGTGACGATCTCCTCTTCGAAGCCCTTGCGGCGCATCGAGTCCCCGAGTTCGGTGCGCGTGCGGGGCCGGCCCGACAGCAGTTGGAGACAGTACTGCCGGGCCGCCTCGGGGTCGTTCGGCTTAGAAGTCGACCGGGGGTTCTTCAATCTCGTCCTCGATCGGGGCGTCTGCGGCGGCGGCGTCGACGCCGAGCTTCTCCTTGATCTTCTTCTCGATCTCCAGGGCCAGGTCCGGGTTCTCCTTGAGATTGGTCCGGGCCTTCTCCTTGCCCTGGCCGAGCTGGTCGCCCTCGTACGTGTACCAGGCGCCCGACTTCTTCACGATGCCGTGCTCGACGCCCATGTCGATGAGCGAGCCCTCCTTGGACACGCCGTGCCCGTAGAGGATGTCGAACTCGGCCTGGCGGAACGGCGAGCCGACCTTGTTCTTGACGACCTTGACGCGGGTGCGGTTGCCGACGGCCTCGCCGCCGTCCTTCAGCGTCTCGATCCGGCGGATGTCCAGGCGCACCGAGGCGTAGAACTTGAGCGCCTTGCCACCGGCGGTGGTCTCGGGCGAGCCGAACATGACGCCGATCTTCTCGCGCAGCTGGTTGATGAAGATCATCGTGGTGCCCGTGGTGTTCAGGCCGCCGGTGATCTTGCGCAGGGCCTGGCTCATGAGCCGGGCCTGGAGGCCCACGTGCGAGTCGCCCATCTCGCCCTCGATCTCGGCGCGCGGCACGAGCGCGGCCACCGAGTCGATGACGATGAGGTCGACGGCGCCGGAGCGGACCAGCATGTCGGCGATCTCCAGGGCCTGCTCGCCAGTGTCCGGCTGGCTGACGAGGAGGTCGTCGACGTTGACGCCGAGCTTCTCGGCGTAGATCGGGTCGAGCGCGTGCTCGGCGTCGATCATCGCCGCGACCCCGCCCTCGGCCTGGACGTTCGCCATAGCGTGCAGTGCGATGGTGGTCTTACCGCTGGACTCGGGACCGTAGATCTCGATGATGCGGCCCTGCGGCAGGCCGCCGACGCCGAGCGCCACGTCGAGCGCGATCGAGCCGGTCGAGATGGTCTTGACGTTCTGCTTCGGCTTCTCGCCCAGCCGCATGACCGAGCCCTTACCGAACTGCTTGTCAATCTGGGCCAAGGCGAGATCGAGCGCCTTGGACTTGTCCTGAGCGGAATTCATCCCGCCTCCCCTGGTTCCTGTCTGCTTAGCCATGCTGATTACGGTAGTCGCACCCACCGACAACCTAGGACAACGGCTTGTTCGAACAGGGCACATCTCGCAGAGATGAAGGAAGCACCGTCCGCGGCGGCGGCAGCGGCTCGGTTCGCAGCGGCGCGGGGAACGCGGACGAGCACCGCCCGGTGTGGCCGGAAGGTCAGCGCACCAGGCGCGACGGAATCCGCTCGGGCCAGGCGCGGCAGACGGCCATCCACACGGCCTTGGCGTTCTCGCCCTCGGCGAGCGCCTGGTCGATGGTGCGGCCGCCGAGCTGCCCGAGCGAGTGGTCGGAGGCGACCGACCGGGCGTAGGCGGCGCCGAAGGTCTCGTTCATCCGGTCCCAGAAATCGCTCTGCTTCATGCGCCGCTCCCCCGCTTCCAGCACCTTCCGGTGCGCCGTTCCTGCCGTTCCACCGGGACAACGGTAGGCGACACCGTGGGCCGGGGCCAACCGCAGGTGGCAAGATTGCCGGGTGCCTCGCGTCAGCCAAGAACACCTCGACTCCCGCCGTCAGCAGATCCTCGACGGCGCCCGGTCGTGCTTCGCCAAGTTCGGATACGAGGGCGCGACGGTGCGGCGGCTGGAGGAGGCGACGGGGCTCTCCCGCGGGGCGATCTTCCACCACTTCCGCGACAAGGACGCGCTGTTCCTCGCCGTCGCGTCCGTGGACGCCGCGGAGATGGCGGCGACGGTGGCCGAACGCGGCCTGGTGGGCGTGATGCAGGACCTGACGACGGGCGCGGACAAGCCCGAGATCGCGGGCTGGCTCGGCACGCAGCTCGAAGTGGCGCGGCGCCTGCGCACCGACCCGGAGTTCGCCGAGGCCTGGGGGCGGCGCCGCGAGGCGATCGCGGAGGCGAGCCGGGAGCGCTTGGAGCACCAGCGCGAGATCGGGGTGCTGCGCACCGACGTCGACATCGAGGTCCTCGGCGGATTCCTGCAGCTGATGTACGACGGCCTCGTGCGCTATCTCGCGACCGGCCGCGACGACTTCGACATCACGCGCATCCTCAGTCTCGTGGAAGAGGCCGTGCGCCGCCACTGAGCGGTCGATATCGAGGACTCGCGCATTGTGCCCGTCCCTCCGGCATTTGTCACCGCCTCAACGCGACACAAAACGCGCATGGTGTTCCTAGCTGGCAGACATTTACATTCATCATTACATTTTGCTAAACTTCTCCTTTAGTCGAAAAGACAATGTGTCGCTTCAGGCTCCTCCGCGGCGCGGTCCACCGACCGCGCTCTGTGCCTCTCACAGGCCGGTCGCGGCGCCACACCCCTATTGGAGGTCATAAATGATCACCCGACTCCAACCGATCGGTCTCCTCATCGGACGCGTCGTGCTCGGCGTCGTCTTCATCGCACACGGATGGCAGAAGTTCAATGTGAACGGGATGGAGGCGACGGCGCAGGGCTTCGAGGGCTTGGGCATCCCGGCACCCACGCTGTCGGCCTACTTCACCGTCGGCGCCGAGATCCTCGGCGGTTCGCTGCTTATTGTGGGAGCGCTCCTACCGCTCGCCGGGCTCTGGCTCGCCAGCGTCATGCTCGGCGCGATGTACTTCGTGCACCCGCTCAGCGGCGCGTTCTTCTCGCAAGAGGGCGGCTACGAGTACGTGCTCCTGCTGGCCGCCCTCTCGATCGCCATCGGCTTCTCCGGCGGCGGCGCGCTCGCGGTCGACTCACTCTGGCTGAACAAGGTGGGCGACAAGAAGGCCGAGGAGCCGGCGCGGGTCGAGAGCGTGGCTTAGCCTGCGCCCCGATTGAATCCGGAGCCTCTGAGCGGTACCGCTCAGAGGCTCCGGTCGTTCACGCCAGGAACCGTCGCACGCGGGCGCGGAGGCCCTCCGCGTCGAGCCCGTGCAGGCGCTCGTGCTCGGCGGCGGTGCCGTAGCGGCGCAGCTCCTCGCGACCCACGCCGATCGACAGCAGCCGGTGCGGCCGGTCCTCGTAGGCCTCGGCGACCAGCCAGGCGGACGTGCCCTCCAGGTAGGGCTCGACCATGACGATCGTGTCGCCGGTGTCCGCCGCCAGCTCGCGGAGGCCCGCGGTGTCGAGCGGGCGCGGCGTATTCGTGTACGCCACGGTGACATCGAGATCGGCCGTCGCCTCGAGCACGTTGTCGAGCAGCGGGCCGACCACGACCACCGTCGCGCGGGCGCCCTCGCGCAGGACGAGCAGTGAATCCTCAGGCACGGCGTGCGGGTTCTCGTTGTGCCGCAGCGAAAGACGCAGGTAGACGCTATCGTCGGCGCGCACCGCGCGGTCCAGCAGCGGCGGCACCTCCGCGGCGTGGCCGGGCACGAACACCCGCCAGCCCGGCAGCGTGTCGAACAGCGCCACGTCGCGCGGACTGAAATGCGTAAAGCTGCCCTCGGCCCAGTCGTACGAGGCGCCCACGCTCACCAGGACGCCACTCGTGCCCTGGTGCTCGAAGTCGAGCTTCACCTGCTCGAACGCCCGCTCCACTAGGAAGGGCGCATACGAGTGGGCGACCGGGCGCATCCCGGCCAGCGCCAGTCCCCCGGCGGTGCCGATCAGGAGCTGCTCGCGGATGCCCACATTGATCACGCGGTCCGGATGGGCCTTCATGGCCTCGGCGAACATCTCGGACGAGATGTCGGCGAGGACCACGGCGAGGCGCGGGTCGGCGTCGACGAGGTCGGTGAGGTGCGCGGCCCAGGCGTCGCGCATGGTCAGGGTCTGCCGGTCGTCGGTCAGCGGGTCGGCGATGAACACCATCGGTCTTCTCCAGTTCAGGGGCGGTGGACGGCGACGGTGACGTGCGGCCGGTCGGGGTGGTCGGTGGTGAAGGAGCGGTACAGGGCCTCGTGGTCGCTCGCGTCGACAGTGGCGGCGCTCCAGCCGTTCACTTCGAAGCGGGACGCGATGCCGCCGTTCCAGCCGTGGGAGGCCGAGCCGTTGTCGGCGACGATCACGTCGAGGTTCGCGAGGCCGGCGGCCCCGGCGTACGCGATCGCCTCGTGGTTCGACCCCTCGTCGAGTTCGGCGTCGCCGACGAGCACGAAGACGCGCGAGTCGGGGAAGCCGGTGGCGCGCAGGCCGTGTGCGGTACCGACGCCGAGCGGCAGGCCGTGGCCGAGGGACCCGGCGGACATCTCGACGCCGGGGACGAGGGTCGCGTCGGGGTGGGAGCCGAGCGGCGATTCGAGGGCGGCGACGTGGTCGAGCCATTCGACGGGGAAGAAGCCCTTGGCGGCGAGGACCGCGTAGAAGGCGCTGGGGCCGTGGCCCTTCGAGAGCAGGAAGCGGTCCCGGGCCGGGTCGTCGGGCCGCTGCGGGTCGATGCGCAGGACCCGGTCGTAGAGGACCCAGATCGGGTCGAGCGTATAGGTCTTGACGATCGGGTAGCGCACATCGGTCACGGTGCGGTGCGCGAGCGCTCGTACTTGTTCGATGGTGTCGTTCACGCCTGCGATCATGTAACTTCAAGTCGACTTGAAGTAAAGATCGAAGTGAGCAGGGCCACATGACTTCTCATGATCCGGCGACGATGCTGACCATCGGCGACTTCGCCGCCCGCGCCGGCGTCACGGCTTCGGCGTTGCGCTACTACGAATCGCTCGGCCTGATCCACGCTGTGCGCACGGGCGGGAACCAGCGCCGCTACCGCCGCGCCGAGCTGCGCCGCGTCGCGTTCATCCGGGCGGCCCGGTCGATCGGTTTGTCCCTTGAGGAGATCAAGGCGTCCCTGGACCGGCTGCCCGACGGGCGGATCCCGGACCGCGCCGACTGGCAGCGGCTCTCCTCCTCATGGAGTCGGCGCATCGAGGACCGCATCGCCCAACTGCGGAACCTCCAGGAGGAGCTCGACGAGTGCATCGGCTGCGGCTGCCTCTCGATCAGCAAGTGCGCGATCTACAACCTGGCTGACGCGCGGGCCGATGAGGGCGCGGGGCCGCGGCTCGGCTTCAAGGCCGGCTAGGTGCGGCGGTTCAGCATTCGGCCAGGCCGCCGAGGGAGTTCAGGTTGCGGGGGTCGATCACGAGCCACACGAACGGGATGAAGCCGCGGCCCTCGGCGAGCTCCACTTCGACCATGAGGTTCGAGGCGGCCTTGCCGGGGTGGTAGTCCCAGAAGCCCTCGTCCTCCCAGCCGCTCGGGTCGATGGTCTCTGCTTCGGCGAAGCAGGCGAGCTCGAACTGCTCGCCGACGTCGGCGTAGTCGATCGCGTCCGGATCATCCGCGGCGCCGCGAATGCCGGGCCTGCCACCTTGGTTCTGGCAGTATGTGCGCATTTGCGGGCAGTCCCAGTAAACGGTTCCCACGACAGTGGTCGTGTCGCCGGTACCTGTCACCGGATCGATATCCGTCGCGGGGCTGTGGATCGAGAACATGTACGTGTCCGAGGCGTTGAGGCCCTCGAGGGTGAACTCGGCGCACGACACGTCTTCGAGGCTGCCCTGATCGCTGGCGCCGGTGTAGTCGACCCGGCAGCCGGTCGACTCGGGGTCGGCGTCGGTCGTGACGGTGAGCGAGGAGACCCCGGAGGCGACCTCGTCGACTTCTCCCGGCCAGGCCGGGAGCACTGCATCGGTCTGTGCGGCATCGGATTCGGCGTGCACCTCGCCGGTGCCGTCCGGCTCCTCGCCGCCCGTCCCGTTGGAGTCGTCGTCGCGGTTCAGGAGCTCCGAGAGGACCGCTCCGATGATGAGGGCGATGAGCAGGGCGATGACGAAGATGGTGAACGGCCGCGGGGACCGCTTGACCGGCCGGGGCGCGGGTGGCGGCAGGACGCCGGTCAGCGGTGCCGTCGGCGGGCCTTGGACCGCTCCGGGAGTGAGGGCGCTCGGAGCGGGCGGCTGCGGCGAGCTCGGGGCGTGGGGCGCTGCGGCCGCGGGGGTGACCGGCGCCAGCGGCGCGGCGGGCGTGCGCGGTGCCGGAGCGTGGATCGCCACGGCGCCTTCGCTGACGACCAGCTCGGGCTGTTCGATGAGGGTCGGAGCGACACCGAGGCCCTGGTGGATCATGGTGGCGGCCAAAGGCATCCGGCTCGCGCCGCCGACCATGAACACGCCTGCGAGCTCCTCGGGCGCCTTCCCGGCCTCGCGGATCACGGCCCGGGTGATCGCGACCGCCTGGGACAGGAGCGGCCGGGCCAGCAGGTCGAGCTCGGCGCGCGTGAGCAGTTCCTCGATCGGGAAGCCGGGCACCGCGATCTCGGTGCTGGTATGGCGCGACAGGCGCTCTTTCGCTTCGCGCACCTCGTCATAGAGCGCGAAGCGCTGGCGCAGCCGCTCCGGCCCGGCATCGGGGTCGAGGAGCCCGGCCCACTGCTCGGCGCGCTCCTCGGACCCGGCGAAGCGCCCGCCGAGATAGTCGACGAGGGCCTGATCGAGGTAGTGCCCGCCGATGCGGTCGGAGCCGTCCACGGCGAGCACGTCGAAGCCGGTGTCGGTGCGCGCCACGGCACTCGCGTCGAAGGTGCCCGCGCCGAGGTCGAAGACGACGAGGGTCTGGCCGGGCGCGAGGTCGTGGCCGAGGAGGTTCGCGAAGTAGCGGGCGGCGGCGACGGGTTCGGGCAGGAGGACCGGGGACACCGCTCCGGCGCTGGCGGCGGCGTCGGCGATGATGTGGCGCCGGGCCGGGCCCCAACCGGCGGGGACGGTCACGGTGACCGACCGGGGCACCCCCGCGGCGGTGCCGCAGTCGGCGATGGCCCGGCGCAGGACTGCCGCGACGGCATCGCGGACGGGGACCTCCTTGTCGCCCAGGAGGATCGTCGCGGCGTCGAGGCGCAGCTTCGGGTTGCGTTCGTAGCGCTCGGGACGGCGGCGGCCTTCTCGGGCGGCGTCGCGTCCCACGAGAATGGATGCCTCGTAGTCGATATATATCCCTGAAGGCAGGAGTGGCGTGCCTTCGAAGAGCAGCTGGTGGCGGCGGCCGTCGTCGCGCAGGACGGTGGCGACCGTGTGGTGGGTGCCGAAGTCGATGCCGAGCGCGGCTGCCGTTCGAGGGGCGGAGTCCATGCCGAGCTTTCTGGGGAGGGGCGGATCGGGTCCGCACCAGCGTACTCGGGCGCGGCGACGAGCGGATCGGTCGCTTTCGGCGGCAAGGCGATCGGGTGAGAACGCGACCTCTCCTCGATGCGAGCGGCAGTCGCGCCTCGCGGATTGTCGGACCGGTGTGGGAGGTTGGTCCTTTTCGGTTGGTCGGAGGCGGACAGCGGGCGGGTAAGGGGCATCCCCTATGCCCGCCGCGGCGCTCGGCGACAGCCTGACGCCTCGACCGGCCGGCCGCCGTCAAGCCGTTCCGGGATGCGAAAGCGGCCCTGGGGGAATGCATTCCCCCAGGGCCGCTTGCTCAGTCAGTGCTGACCGGCGCTTCGGTGCTTACCAGCGGTCGCGACGCTCGCGGTCGCCTCGGAAGCCGCCGCGCTCGCCGCGGTCGTCGCCGCGGAAACCGCCACGGGTGCCGCGGTCGTCGCTGCGGAAGCCGCCGCCGCCGCGGTTGTCGCGGTCGCCGTAGCTGCGACGCTCGCCGCCTCCGTAACCGCCGCTGCGGTTGTCGCCGCCTCGGAAGCCGCCGCCGCGGTTGTCGCGGTCGCCATAGCTGCGACGCTCGCCGCCGCCATAGCCGCCGCCGGAGCCGCCTTCGCGGTTGCCGCGGTAGCCGCCGCCGGAGCCGCCTTCGCGGTTGCCCCGGTAACCGCCCTCGCGGTTGCCCTGGTAGCCGCCGCCGGAGCCGCCTTCGCGGTTGCCGCGGTAGCCGCCGCCGGAGCCGCCTTCGCGGTTGCCCCGGTAGCCGCCGCCGGAGCCGCCCTCGCGGTTGCCCCGGTAGCCACCGCCACCGCTGCCGCCACGGCGTTCGCCGTAGCCGCCGCGACGCTCGCCGCCACCGCGGTCGTCGCGCTCGCGGCGCGGGCCGCGGTCATCGCGGTCGCGGCGCTTCGGCGGGTCGAGGATCTCGCGCTCGGCCTGCTCGCGCAGACGGGCCGCCTCGGTGCGCAGGCCCTCGGCGTCCTCCTTCAGACGCTCGATCTGGCGCTCGAGGCGCTTGACCTCTTCGTCGCTGCGCGCCGCCTGGTGCTCGGCCGAGACCGCGCGCAGGTCGGTGAAGTTCCGGGCGCCCATGAGCTTGGTGAGCTCTTCGTCGAAGTTGTCGTTGACGTAGTGGCGCTGGGCCTCGACGCCGGCGCGCTCGATGAGGCTGAACATGCTGCGGTTCTGGTGCGGCAGCACCAGGGTCGCCACATGCCCGGACTGCCCGGCGCGCGCGGTGCGGCCGGCGCGGTGCAGGTAGTCCTTGTGGGTCTTCGGCGGGTCGACGTGGAGGACCATGTCGACGCCGTCCACGTGGATGCCGCGGGCCGCGACGTCGGTGCAGACCAGCGCGTCCAGCCGCCCGTTCTTGAAGCGGTCCAGGACCTTCGAGCGGTCGACCTGCGACATGCCGCCGTGGAGGCCCTCGGCGTTGACGCCGGCCTCGCGCAGCTCCTCGGCGATGCGGTCGACGGCGAGCTGCGTGCGCACGAACACCATCGTCAGGCCCGGACGGGACGCGACGGCGGCGGTCATCGTGGCCTTGTCGCGCGGGCCGATGAGCATCAGGTGGTGGGTCATGGTGGTGACCGAACCGGCCGGCGGGTCGACCGAGTGGACGACGGGCTCGGACAGGTACTTGCGGACGAGGACGTCGATCTCCTCTTCCAGCGTGGCCGAGAACAGCATCCGCTGGCCGCCCTTGGGCAGCTGGTCGAACAGCTCTTCGACCTCCGGCAGGAAGCCCATGTCGGCCATCTGGTCGGCCTCGTCGAGGATCGCCAGTTCGACGTCCTCGAGCGAGCACTCGCCGCGGCGGATCAGGTCGCGCAGGCGGCCCGGGGTGGCGACGAGCATGTCGACTCCGCTGCGAAGCGCGTCGATCTGGCGGTTGAACGCGGTGCCGCCGCAGACGACCTTCATGTCGATGCCGACGGCGTCGCCGAAGGTCTGCAGCGACTCGGCGACCTGGATGGCCAGTTCGCGGGTCGGGGTCATGATGATCGCGCGGGGGCGCTTGGCCCGGGTGCGGCCGCCGGCGGCGAGGCGCGACAGGGTCGGCAGGCCGAAGGCCAGGGTCTTGCCCGAGCCGGTCTGGCCTCGGCCGAGGATGTCGCGTCCGGCGAGGGCGTCCGGGATCGTCGCGGCCTGGATCGGGAAGGGCGTGATGATGCCCTGCTCGGCCAGCGCGGCGGTGATCTTCTCGGGCAGGCCGAGTTCGTCGAAGGACGGGCCGGTGTAGACCGGGACCTCGTCGGCCTCGACGGTGAAGTCATCGGCGGGGGCCGTGTCCGCGGCAGCGGCCTGGGCGGTGTCGTCGACGCTGGTCTCGACCGTGGTCTCGGCCGGGGCCTCGGTCACGGCAGCGGCTTCGACGGCCGGCGCTTCGGTGGTTTCGGGGGTTTCGAGTGCGATGTCGGATTGACTGATGGCAGCATCCGGCACAGTTTTGTCAAGGGTCATAGTTCGCCTTCCGCGAGAACGACTTCGTAAGTGACGCACGTTCCGCGGAGATTTGGTTCACCATGAGCCGACGGTGATGGGGCGGGACGCGCCTGATCGGGCCACTAAGAGGGCCAGCTATGAACAATAGCCGACCGTGGAGGAGACTCGCTACCTTCACGGTCGGCTTGTGCCTAGAGACACCATTTCGAGGCCGCGTCTTCTTGCGGAACGGCCTTTCGCGGACCGGCGCCGGTCGGGTCAGGCCTCGAACTTGCGCTGGAATTCGCCCCCGGCGTCGACGATCTCGTACCCGAGGGTGACGTTGATGTCGATCATCGGGGCGTTGACGTCGGCGTTGTCCGTCCAGATCGCACGGATGTGCGGGAAGTTCTCGCGCACGAGCCGCAGGTTGACGATCTTGAGGAGCAGGCCGAGGCGGTGGCCGCGGTGGTCCTTGTCGACGATCGTGATGCCCTGGTAGGCGTCCGGGAACTCGCCGTCGTCGTGGATGAACACGCACGTGTTGGCGACGACCTCGCCGCTGCCGCGGTAGCGGGCGACGGTCTGGACCGTCTTCATGCCCATGGCCTCGCTGCGGTCGGCCTTGGCGTTCTTCAGTTCCGCGTCGACGGTCTCGGGTTCGAGTTCGAGGTCGCCGAGCGGGACTTCTGCGAGGATCGTGGAGTCGATGCGGGCCATCGTCTCGACGAGTTCCTCGGGGGTGCGCCCGATCCACGAGATGATCTCGTACTCGTCGCCGGCGGCGGCCTGGGCCTTCTCGAGGAGGGCCTGCTCGGTGCCGGCGTCGAGGGCGTCCACGGCGCAGCGGCGGTTGATCCAGGTGAGGGCGAGCTTGAAGCCGTGCTTCTCGCTGAACAGCTGCCCGGCCTTGGAGCGTTCGAGACCGCCTTCCCAGCTCATATGGGTGTCGAGGGTGAGTTCGGTGCGGCCGCGCTCGCGCGCGTACGCGACGAAGCGGTCCACGAGGGCCGAGCCGATGCCCTTGCGGCGGTGGTCGGGGTGGACGTTGATCCAGGCCCAGCCGAAGTGCAGGTTCGCGCGGTTGGGCAGGCCGATGCCGAGCAGGGCGACGACCTGGCCGTCTTCGACGGCGACGAAGTGGGCCTCGTCCTCGTCCGGCGGCGGGTAGCTCAGGCCGGCGATGAAGGTGGCCCGGTGCGGGGCCGGGTTCTCGGGGGTGTCGGCCGCGTGGGTGGCGCGCATGACGTCGAATGCGCCGGAGACGAGGTCGCCGTCCGCGGGGTCGAGTTCGATGATTTCCATGTCGTCAGTGTGGACACCGGCTGTGCGGCGCGGCAACCGAATTTCGGTTCCGGGACGCGGATCGGGCGCCGGCGGGCGACGCGGGGGGCAGCCCGTGCCGGTGCGGGTCCGGCACGGGCGGTCCGGTCAGGCGTCGAGTTTGCGCTTGTAGGAGACGAGCGCGTCGACGGGGCGGAAGCCGAGCCGGTCGTTGATGGCGACCATGTTGGCGTTCGTGTCGGCGTTGCCGGTCCAGATGGTGGTGACGCCTGGGTGGTGCTCGCGCAGTTGGCGGAGGTTGGCGATCTTGGCGAGCAGGCCGAGGCGGTGGCCTCGGTGGGCGGGGTCGACGATGGTGATGGCCTGGCCGGCGTGCTCCTCGCCCGCGTGGACGTAGATGACGGTGTTGGCGGCGACCTCGCCGGTGGCGCGGTGGACGGCGATGGTGCGGACCAGGGTGTGGCCCTGCGCTTCGGCGCGGTCCTCACGGGTGCGCACGAAGTCGGCGTCGACCGTGCGGGGGCGCAGGTCGAGGTCGCCGAGCGGGATCTCGGCGAAGATCTGGGAGTCGATGCGGCCCAGACCTTCGACGTACTGCTCGGGGCAGCGGCCGATCCAGGAGACGAGTTCGTAGTCGGCGGCGGCGGTGATCGACTCGTCCCAGAGGCGGGATTCGGTCGTCTGGTCGAGGTCGCCGAGTTCGAGGTTGCGGTGGATTTCGGTGAGCGCGGACGTGAAGCCGCGCTTCTCGAGGAACCTCGCACCGGTGTCGGGGCGGCTCGGGCCCCCGTCGACGGCGGTGCGGACGGTCACGACGAGTTCGCTGCGGTGCTCGTCCCGGGCGAACCGCAGGAGGTGCTCGAGGAGGGCGGTGCCGGCGCCGCGGCGGCGGTGGTCCGGGCGGACGGCCAGCTCGGCCTCGACGTAGTGCGTGTTCTCCTTGTGCGGCAGGTAGATCCATAGCTGGCCGAGGACCTTGCCGTCCTCGACGGCGGCGCGGCATTGGAGCTCGGAGTTCGGCGGCGGGTGCTCGAGCGCCCCGGCGTAGCGCTCCGCGGGGACGGGGGCGAGTTCGGGGGTCTCGGCGGCGCGCACGGCCTCGAAGACCTCGTGGACCTGCAGCAGGAGCTCCCGCTCGGCGGGGAGGATGCGGCGGATCTCGCTCATCAGTCCCCCAGCTTCTTCTGGTACTCGGCGCTGGCGTCCACAGTGGTGTAGTTGAGGAGCTCGTTGATGGCGATCATCGGGGCGTTGACATCGGCGTTGTCCGTCCAGATGTACTCGACGTGCGGGAAGCGCTCGCGGATCTGGCGGAGGTTGGCGAGCTTGAGGAGCAGGCCGAGCCGGTGGCCGCGGTGGGCCGGGTCGACGATGGTGATGGCCTGATGGGCGTCGCGGTAGCCGCCTTCGTCGACGCCGACCTCGGTCCACGCGACGATCTCGCCGGTGCGGTCGAGCGCGACGGAGTGGGCGATGATCCGGCCCTCGGCCGCGTAGACGGCCTCGCGGCCGCGGAGCTTCTCGGGGGTCACGTGCTCGACCTCCATCTCGATCTCCCCCAGGGGGATCTCGCTGATGATCATGGTCTCCATGCGGCACATGGTGTCGAGGAGGTCGTCGGGAACGGCGCCGATCCACTGGCGCACCTCGTAGGCGTCGCCGGCGGCGGCCAGCGCCTTCGCGTACTGCTCGGCCTCGCGTTCGGGACCGAGGGGGTCGACGGGGCTGCGGCGGTTGACGGTGGTGAGGGCCTTGCTGTAGTCGCGGTCTTCGAGGAGGCGCGCGAAGCGCTCGTCGCGCGCGGGGCCGTTCTCCCAGTAGACCGGGGCGCTGGTGAGGACGGTGGTGCGGCCGTGCTCGGCGCTGAAGCGTTCGACGTGGTCGAGGAGGGCGGTGCCGACGCCGCGGTCGCGGTGGTCGGGGTGGACGGCGCCGAAGCGGAGCATCGCGAGTTCGCGGTTCTCGTCGGTGAAGAAGGTGGCCCGGGTGTGGCCGAGGAGGGTGCCGTCCTCGACGCAGGCGAACCAGTAGTTCTCGCGGCCGGGGAAGGCGTGGGTGAAGAGGGTCGTGAAGAAGCGCTCGACGGGCGCGGGGTTCTCGGGGGTGTCCGCGCGGTGGGCGGCGGTGGAGACGGCGAAGGCCTGTGCGATGAGTTCGGGGTCTGCGGCGCTGAATTCGATGATTTTCACTGGAACAGTGTGCCGGGTGGGAGGCAGGGTCTCAATCCGATATCGGTGGATGCCCGGCCCCTGTCCGTTCGGTCAGGTGTGGATGACCGTTCGTAGGATGCGGACCGGTGCCCGCTTTCCCGTCTTAGCAGGTATCTCCACCGCATGCTCCCGACAGAAACGGAACCGACCGTGAGCGGATCGACTGTCCCCCCAGGGGAACCACCGGGGCCGCCGCCGTTGCGGGCGGCCACCAAGCAGAGCGAGTTCGAGGATTTCGTGCGCGCCCGGTCCGGCGCGCTGTACGCCTCCGCGTACCTGCTCACGGGCGACCGCGGGCTCGCCGAGGACCTGGTGCAGGACGCGCTGGCGCGCACCTGGCGTTCGTGGAAGCGCCTGCACCGCACCGCGAACGCCGAGGCGTACACGCGGCGCACGATGTACCACCTGCATGTGAGCCGCTGGCGGCGCAAGAAGGTCGCGGAGGTCGCGACCGAGGCCGTGCCCGAGCGTCCGGACGAGGAGCCCGACACCGCGTTGCGCCTCGCGGTGCACGCGGCGCTGCTGTCGCTGCCGGCGACGCAGCGCGCCGCGATCGTGCTGCGCTACTTCGAAGACCAGACCGAGGCGTCGGCCGCGGCGATCCTGGACTGTCCGGTCACCACCTTGCGCGCCCGCGTCCAGCGGGGCCTGCGGCGGCTGCGGAACGGCTTCCCCGAGCTGGTGATCGGCGGCGACCCGGGCACGCATCTCGCGCGCTGGGAGTCCGAATTCGCGAACGTGAGGGGAGAGGCCAATGCCTGACTCGATCCGTGAAGTGCTGCAAGGCATCGCAGGTGACGACGGGCCTTCCCGGGACCTCGCGGCGGGCGCGTACCGGCGGGCCCGGTCGATCGGGCGGCGGCGTTTCGCCGCGGTCGCGGTCGCGGTGGTCGCGGGCCTGGCCATGGCCGGTGGAGCCACGGCCGCGATCGTCGACCGCGACGGGGTCGAGGAACCGCCCCCTGCGATCGACCCGACCGATGCGGCGACCACGCCGCAGGAGGTGACGCCCACCGGGACCGAGGGCCACGAGACGTGCGGTGTGCCCGACGGCTGGACCGGCTGGGGGCCTTCGGATTCGATGGGCGACCTGGACGCGCTCCCCGACGGACTGGTGTTCGAGGTGCGCCAGGACGGCGCTTCGGCCGATCCGGCCTTGGTGCGGTTCGAGGGCGAGGAGCCGTCCCCGGTCATGGGCGAGGGCGGCGAGTACTACCTGGCGCCGGACGGGAGCCGCTTCGCGGTCGGGGGCGCTTCGGAGTGCGCTGGGACGCTGGCGACGCTCACCGGCGACAAGATCGACGGGGTGCCGGTCTTCACCGTGCAGTGCTTCCCGTCCTGGTCCCCCGATTCGGACCGGGTGGTGCTCAACATGGCCGACGCCGAGTCCACCGGGACGTACCTGCTCGATGTGGCGACGGGCGCGGCTTCGTCCGAGGTTCCCGAGGAGGTCGGCTGCTCGCCGCGCTGGTCCGCCGACGGCGAGTACCTGGTGAGCGCTGACGGCTCGGTCGCGATGCGGCCGGACGGGAGCGGCCGGGTCGAACTGGAGGGCGCCGCGGCCTGGAACGCGGACGAGGAGTTCACGGGCCTGTCCTCGGTCTCCGCCGACCTGAGCCGGGCGTGCCTGCAGTACGACGACGCCGAGACGGCGCAGCCGGGCCACACCCAGGCGAACCGCTGCGACCGCTTCGTGGACACCGCGACGGGCGATGAACTGGAACTGCCGGTGGAGGCGGACAACCCGAACGTGGTGTTCCTGGCGAACGGGTGGATGATCGTCTGCGACGACCAGTACGGCCAGATCGTGCTGTCCCTGGTGGACACCGAAGGGAACGTCGCGGACACGCGGACGCTCCCAGGGCAGAGCTCGGGGGGGACGATCCTGCGGGGCTACTACGTCGGCTGATCGGCCCGAGGTACCACAGAAGCCGCTGTCCTCCACTTGGAAGGGCAGCGGCTTCGGCTATCGGCTTAGAGCGCGCGCAGGTTGGCGGCCTGCGGACCCTTCTTGCCCTGCTCCACATCGAACTCGACCCGCTGGTTCTCCTCCAGCGAGCGGTAGCCGCTGCCGGTGATCGCGGTGAAGTGGACGAAGATGTCGGGGCCTTCTCCATCGGGAGCGATGAAGCCGAAGCCCTTGTCGGAGTTAAACCACTTAACAGTGCCTTGCGCCATTACTGCGTTTCCTTGCGATGTTGATCTCCAGACCTGCCGTTCACCCGCTCCGGAAACCCGGGGCGACCTGCGGCGGCGCGGCCTGTCTGTGCTGCCATTGCTGGCCTTTCACCACTTCGGCGAAGAATACTCCGAACCGGCTTCTGCACCCTACAATACTCCGGCTCCCTCGAATTGGGTCTTGTACAGCTCGGCGTACAGGCCGCCGCGGTCCACGAGTTCGTCGTGGGTGCCGGACTCGGCGACCTTCCCCTCCTCGAGGACCACGATCTTGTCGGCCCGCCGCACCGTCGAGAGGCGGTGGGCGATGACCAGGGACGTGCGGCCTTCGAGGGCCGAGTCGAGGGCGCGCTGGACGGCCGCCTCGGACTCGGAGTCGAGGTGCGCGGTGGCCTCGTCGAGGATCACGATCGGCGGGGCCTTGAGCAGGACCCGCGCGATCGCGAGGCGCTGCTTCTCGCCGCCGGAGAACCGGTAGCCGCGCTCGCCCACGACGGTGTCGAGCCCCGATTCGAGGCAGCGCACGGTGTCGCCGATCTGGGCGCGGTCGAGCGCCTCCCAGATCTGCTCGTCGGTGGCCTCGGGCCGGGCGTAGGCGAGGTTCTCGCGCACGGTGTCGTGGAACAGGTGCGCGTCCTGGGTGACCATGCCGATGTGGGCGGCGAGCGAGGCGGCCTTGAGGTCGCGCACGTCGACGCCGCCGACCTCGACCGCGCCTTCGGTGACGTCGTAGAGGCGCGGCACCAGGGTCGCCGTGGTGGTCTTCCCGGCGCCGGAGTGGCCGACAAGGGCCACGAGCTCGCCCGGCGCGACGTCGAAGGAGACGCCGTCGAGGATCTGGCGGCCGCTGTCCGAGCGGTCGGGCCGGGCCAGGTCCTCCAGGCTCGCGAGCGAGACCTCGTCGGCGCCGGGGTAGCGGAACCGCACGTCGCGGAAGCTGACCGAGGCGGCGCCCGCCGGGAGCTCGCGGGCGTCGTCCTTCTCGCGGATGAGCGGCTGGAGGTCGAGGACCTCGAAGACGCGCTGGAAGCTGACGAGCGCGCTCATCACGTCGACGCGCACGTTCGACAGGGCGGTGAGCGGACCGTACAGGCGGGTGAGCAGCAGGGCCAGGGTGACGACGGTGCCGGGGCTGAGCTGCCCGGCGAACACGAGCGCGCCGCCGAGCCCGTACGCGAGGGCCTGCGAGAGGCCCGCGACGAGGGTGAGCGCGACGATGAACGTGCGGGCGTACATCGCGGTGGTGATGCCGATGCCGCGCACCCGGTCGGCCTTGTCGGCGAAGGCCGAGGACTCGGTGGCGGGGCGGCCGAAGAGCTTCACGAGCATCGCGCCGCCCACGTTGAACCGCTCGGCCATCTGGGTGTTCATGGCCGCGTTCAGGTCGAAGCCCTCCTTCGTGAGCGCCGCGAGCTTGCGGCCGACCCACTTGGCGGGCACCAGGAACACCGGCACCAGCACGAGCGAGAGCAGCGTGATCTGCCAGGACTGGAAGAACATGACGCCGATGATGAGCGCGACGGCGATGCCGTTCGAGACGAGCCCCGAGAGGGTGCTCGTGAAGGCCCGCTGGGCGCCCATCACGTCATTGTTCAGGCGCGAGACGAGCGCGCCGGTCTGCGAGCGGGTGAAGAACGCCACGGGCATCGACTGCACGTGGTCGAACACGACCCGCCGCAGGTCGAAGATGATGCCCTCGCCGAGCTTCGCGCCGTACCAGCGCATCGCGAGGTTGAGGAGCCCCTCGACCGCGGCGAGCCCGGCGATGATCGCGGCGATCGTGACGACGCCGCGCTGCGTGCCGTTCGCGCCGGTGAGCTCGTTGACGATGTCGCCGGCGAGCACCGGGGTGGCGACGCCGATCGCGGCGATGAGCGTCACGAGTCCGATGAAGAAGCCGATGTCGCGCCGGTACGGCCTCGCGAAGCGGAGGATGCGGCGCTTCACGCCGCGGGAGAGCTTGACGCCCTTGAGGTCGTCAGCGCGCCGCATGGAGCGCATGGCGTCCCATCCGGCAGGTCCCATCGATGACACTGGGCCTCCTGTGTGCAGGTATTGCCCAAGATCGTTCTGGGGCCGCGCTCGTCGTCTGCCTGCAAGGCGGAGCGGGTGGGCTTGGGCTGGAGCTTGAGCTGCTGTCTAGTCGACACCGTCAACGCCGGGCCCCGCCGAGTTTATTTCCGCGGGCCTTTCCTGGCCCCTCCGCGGGTCCGGAGCTCGGTGCCGGACTCGGCCAGGAGCCGGTGCACGAAGCCGTAGGAGCGCCCTATGGTTGAGGCGATGTCCCGGATGCTCTTGCCCTTCTCGTACTCGACGCTCACGAACTCGGTGAGCTCGCGGCGTTCAATGCCCCTCACCTGCCGGTTCGGGTCGGTCCTGGCGGACTCGGCCGCGGGGAGGCCGGGAACACCACTGCTGCGGGGTGGAACCTCTGGTGCCATGTGTCCTTTCCTATGCACGGAGGGTAATGAAGGTGCGTTGTGAAGTTTGCCGGAGTTTTCTCGCCCGGCGGTCGCTTGTGTCGGATACCCGATAGTTTCGTAACGTGACCGCACCGCAGAGCTCATTCACCGACCGGGTCGACGCCCTCGCCCCGGCCCGGCAGCGCCACGGGCGGCTGCGCGACATCGCCATCTGGCTCACCCTGCTGGTGGCCACCTTGACGCTCGCTTCGGTCGCGGTCGAGACCTCCGAAGTGGTCGGTCCGTCGACACTCCCCTGGTGGCCGGCGCAGAACCTCCAGTTCCACGTCACCGCGGGCATGGTGGTCGCGCCGCTGACGGCCGCGGCCGTGCTCGCGGCGGCCTCGCGGCCCGCGGCGGCCCGCATGTCCTGGAACACGCTGCTGGTGCTCTCGTACCTGGCCTCGATCACCTGGTCGGCCGCATTGCACACCAATGTGGACCCCACGACGATGACGACCGCGACTGCCGGTGCGCGGCAGGCGATCGCGCTCCTGGTCTCGTACACCGGCTCGCAGGCGGGCCTGGCGATCACGGTGATCGCGATCTCGTGCCTGTCGGTGCCGCTGACGCTCGTCGCGGTCAAGTCGGTGGCCGGACCCGTTGCGGCGCGGTCGCTCTCGCCGGTGCTCATCCTCGGTCCGTGGGCGGCCTGGACCACCTTGGGCATCGACGGGATCTCGGCGGCGGCCTGCGCGGCCGTGCTCGCGTGCGGCGCGGTCGTCTCGGAGCGGAAGGTCCGGGGCGCGGACGCGTTCTGGGGCGCGGCGGCCGCGGGCGGCCTGCTGGGCATCGCCGCGCTGCTCTCCTACGGGGCAGCGTGGTTCGCGGTCTCGCTGCTCTGCATCTTCTTCGCCCGGCGCCGGTCCGCCCAGATCCTCGCCGCCGCCGCTGCGACGCTCACGGTGCTGGGACTGGCTGCGACCCTGGGGAACTCGTGGCCGTACGGGCTCGTGGACACCTACAACGCGGCGATCGGCGAGATCGCGGCGCACCCGGGGCAGCTGTGGTGGCTCGCGCTCATGCCCGCACTGGTGTGCGTGGCGTGCGGCCCGGCGATCATCGAGAGCCTGCGGCGCTTCGGATCGAGCACGGCGTGGCCGCTCATGATCGGGCCGCTGATGGCGCTGATGATCGCGCCGCTGAGCGGATCGAATCCCGAGCAGCCCGAGTACGGCTGGATCGCCTTGTGCCCGTGGCTGATCGTGGCGGCGACGGCCCCTAAGCACTACCGCTCGCAGGAGACCGGGAGGCTCGGCGAGCCGCGCATGCGGTCGGTACGAGTGCCGCTGGTGACCGCCGGAGCTGGCGCCTGCGCGGCGATCGTGCTCATGTATTCAGGATGAGCCCGGCCTCGGGCTGAGTCGAGGCCGCGATCGAGCGGCGGTCCCACGGACCCCCGTCCCCACCCGCCACTGGGGGGAAGGACTGCGGCCCAGCGTCCCGCCCGGGTACGACAGGACGGGGGCCGCAAGGCCCCCGTGTCACCCGAGCGTGCGGGCGGCGATGCCGCCTGGATCGCGAGGCCGGCGCTTACGCCAGCTCGACGAGCTCCATCAGATCATCGGACCACAGGTCCTCGTCGCCGTCGGGGAGCAGGATCGCGCGCTCGGGCCGCAGGGCCTGCACCGCGCCCGGGTCGTGCGTCACCATCACGATCGCGCCGCTGAAGCCGTCGACCGCGTCGAGCACCTGCTGGCGGCTCGCCGGGTCGAGGTTGTTCGTGGGCTCGTCGAGCAGCAGCACGTTCGCGCCCGAGCACACCAGGCTCGCCAGCGCCAGCCGCGTCTTCTCGCCGCCGGAGAGCACGTGCACGGGCTTGTGCACGTCGTCGCCGGGGAAGAGGAACGCGCCGAGGATCTTCCGCAGGTCGGCGTCGGGCAGGTCCGCGCCGGAGTCGGAGGCGGCGGACTGCATCTGCTCGAGCACGGTGCCGGTGTGGTCGAGGGTGTCGTGCTCCTGCGCGAAGTAGCCGATGCGCAGTCCGTAGCCGGGTTCGACCTGGCCGGTGTCGGGTTCGAGGGTTCCGGCGAGCATCCGCAGCAGCGTGGTCTTGCCGGCGCCGTTGAGGCCGAGGATGACGACGCGGGAGCCGCGGTCGATGGCGAGGTCGACACCGGTGAAGATCTCGAGCGATCCGTAGGACTTCGAGAGGCCCGAGGCGGTGAGCGGGACCTTGCCGCACGGGGCGGGCTGCGGGAGGCGCACGTCGGCGACCTTCTCCTGCAGCAGGTCCTCTTCGAGGTTGTCGAGCATCTCCTCGGCGCGGCGGATCATGCCCTTGGCGGCCTTGGCCTTGGTGGCCTTCGCGCCGAGTTTGGCGGCCTGCTTGGTGAGGGTGGCGGCCTTCTTCTCGGCGTTGGCGCGCTCGCGGCGGCGGCGTTCGGCGTCTTCGGCCCTCTGGCGCTGGTAGGCGGTCCAGCCGAGGTTGTAGCTGTCGATGACCGAGCGGGTCGGGTCGAGGAACCACACGGTGTTGACGACTTCGTCGAGGAGCTCGACGTCGTGGGTGATGAGGACCAGGCCGCCCTTGTGGTTGGCGAGGAAGCCGCGGAGCCAGTTGATGGAGTCGGCGTCGAGGTGGTTGGTGGGCTCGTCGAGGAGGAGGATGCCGTCGCCGTCGTCGGAGAAGAGGATGCGGGCGAGTTCGACGCGTCGGCGCTGGCCGCCGGAGAGGGTCTCGAGCGGCTGGGCGAGGATGCGGTCTTCGAGGCCGAGCTTGGAGCAGATGCGGGCGGCCTCGGATTCGGCCTGGTAGCCGCCGCGGGCCGAGAACTGCTCTTCGAGGCGGGAGTAGCGGTTGACGAGCTTGTCGCGTTTGGCGTCGTCGGCGACCTCGGCGAGTGCGGCCTCGGTCTTGGCCAGGTCGGACAGGAGCTGGTCGAGGCCGCGGGCGGAGAGGACGCGGTTGGCGGCGGTCTGCGTGAGGTCGGCGAAGCGCGGGTCCTGCGGGAGGTACCCGAAGGGGCCGCTGTTCTCGATCTTGCCGGCGTAGGGCTGGGTGAGCCCCGCGAGGACGTTCATGGTGGTGGTCTTGCCGGCGCCGTTGCGTCCGACGAGGCCGATCCTGTCGCCGGGCTGGATCCGCAGATCGGCCCCGGACAGGAGGATGCGCGACCCGGCGCGCAGCTCGAGACCGGTGGCAGTGATCATGTGGGGACTCCTTCAGGCGATGGCGGCCGGAGGTCGGCGACCGGGCGGTGGCGGGCAAGGTCCAACTTGGCGACGCTGCCGCAGACTTTCCAAGTTTAGGCGGCGTCGTACGTCACGGTCATGCCGATATAACCGGTGCCACCATGAGGATGCGCGCGGTCACATTCCGTGTTCGACCTCCTCCGTTCGGGGGAGGCACGGCCGCCCCGGGGTGCCGACCTCTGCCGCAAGAGGACCAGTTCGGGCGTTGTATCGCCTGGTCATGGGCTTGTTGTCCAAATCGGGTCTGTTACGTTTCCACGCGCTATGGGCAAACATGACGACACCAGCGAATCCGCTGGCAGAGAAATGACCAGCCGCCGCCTTCGGGCCGTGCTTCGGCGCCGCCGCATCCGTCGCGAACGTCACAGTTGGCGTTTCGTGAACGCAGGGCTCGCCGCCGCGATCCTCGTGGGCTCCGGACTCGCCGCCCTTTCGGGGCACAACGCCGCGGCGCAGGCCGCGGAGGCCGAGCAGCAGCAGAACGACACGGTCGTCCAATCCGAATGGCAGGTCGACACCGTCCTGAGCGGGATGGAGACCAAGTGGGTGGCCGAGCAGGCCGCCCGCGAGAAGGCCGAGCAGGCCGCTGCCGAGGAGGCGAAGCGCGTCGCTGCCGAGAAGGCCGCGAAGGAGGCCGCTGAGCAGGCCGCCGCCGAGGAAGCGGCCCGTGTGGCCGCTGAAGAGGCCGAGCGCGCCGCTGCCGAGGCCGCCGCTAAGGCCGCCGAGGCCGCGAACCCGTGGATGGCGCCTTCTGAAGCGGCCATCACGTCCTACTACGGGATGCGCGACGGCAGGCTGCACGGCGGCACGGACTTCGCCAACTGGGAGGGCGACAAGATCCCGGTGGTCGGCGACGGCACCGTGACGTACGTCGGCTACGAGGCCGGCGGCTACGGCAACGTGGTCTACGTCGACCACGGCGACGGCATCGAGACCCGGTACGCGCACGCCTCCGAGATCCCCGTCAGCGTCGGCGACAAGGTCTCCAAGGGCGACACGATCATCCTCTCCGGGAACACCGGCGGCTCGACCGGCCCGCACCTGCACTTCGAGGTGCTCATCAACGGCGAGAAGGTCGACTCGCTCGCCTGGCTCGAGGAGCACGGCGTCGACGTCGGCTGACGCCGAGACGGCTTTTCTCTCTCCTTACAAGTGAATAGACGGCGGCCCCGGGGCCACGGCGAAGCTTGCGAGCCGTGTCGATGCACAGCATCTCCCCCGGGGCCGCCTCGTCTTGTCTAGCGCAGGGTGAGCTGCGGTTCGATGAGGGTGGAGTCGGGGACGTCGTGGCCGTCGAGCTTGCGCATCAGGTGCCGCACGGCCGTCTGGGCGAGGGTCTCGGCCGGGACGAGGACGGACGGCAGCTGCGGGTGGACCCGCTCGGCGACCTCGTCGGGGCCGATGACGACCACGTGGAAGTCCTCCCCCACGCGCTTGCCCGCGTCGGCGAGGGCGTGCATGACATGGCCGACCGCCGGCTCGTTGTGGACGGCGAGGCCGGTCAGGTCCGGCCGCGCGGAGAGGAGCTCCTTCACCGTGCGCTGCACCTCGGTCGGGTAGTTCGGGCAGGGCCGGACCTCCCCCCGCAGGCCGGGGCGGCTGAGGAAGCCCTCCCGGACGCGCTCGGCGAAGCCCGTGCGCCGCTCGTAGACCGCTTCGGCAGCGCCCAGCAGCGCGATCTCGCCGCAGCCGCGTTCGGCCAGGTAATCGGCGCACACCCGGCCCGCCGCCGTGAAGTCGAGGTCGACGCACGTCAGGCCCTCCGAGTCCGCCGGGAATCCGATCAGGACGTTCGGGAGTCCCAAGCGGCGCAGGGTCTCCACCCGCGGATCGCGGACTTCGACGTCCATCAGGATCAATCCGTCCACAATGGCTGAAGCTGCGACGCGGGCCAGGCCCGAGGGCCCCTCGTCGGCCGTCATGAGCAGCACGTCCTGGTCGTGGCGGCGCGCCTCCGCGACCGCCCCGGCCGCGAACTGCATGAGCACCGGCAGGTGCATGCCGTCGCGGATCGGGAACATCATCGCGACGACCCCCGCGCGCCGGGAGGCGAGCGAGCGCGCCCCGGCGTGCGGGTGGTAGCCGAGGTCGGCCACGGCAGCCATGACGCGGTCGGCGGTCTCCGGGGAGATCGACCGCTTCCCGCTCAGCACATACGAGACGGTGCTGGCGGCGACCCCGGCGCGTGCCGCGACATCGGCGATCGTGACGCCCCGGCCGGCCACTAGGACTCCCCGCCGAAGGCCAGTGAGGCGAGGCGCACCGGACCGGACTCGAAGGACACGTACAGGTCCTTGACGCCCTCGATGCGGCCCAGTTCCACGGTGATGTCGGTGTAGTCGTACACGCCGTCGGTCGCCGGGGTGTCGATCTTGGCGAGCACGTCGCCGTCGAGCGGGTCGTCCACGCGGAGCGTGAGCTGCGAGGCCTGGCCCGCGACCCGGGCGGTCACCGTGGAGTACCCAGGGCCGAAGTCGCAGTCGCCCAGCATGATCCAGCCGCCGGCCTCCTCGGCGGCGATCACGTCGCCGGAGGTGCGGCTCTCGTCGCGCCAGAGCACGCCCTCGTAGCTGTCGTTCGCGGTGGCGGCCAAGGGCTTGGAGAGGTCGCGGGCGCCCACGGTCTCGCCGTCGACGCGCACCGACGCGGACAGGACGATGTCCGTGGCGGAGCGGCCGACCATGAGGCGCTGGCGGGACTTCTCGACGACCATCCGCCCGTTCACGTTGTCCCAGTGGGCGAGTTCGTCGACGGGAACGGTGAAGGCGACCGTGCGGGTCTCGCCAGCGGCCAGGCGGACCTTCTCGAAGCGGCGGAGCTGGCGCAGCGGCTGCTTGACGCGCGAGCCGCACTGGTGCGTGTAGAGCTGCACGACCTCGACGCCGTCGCGGTCGCTCGTATTGGTGACCTCGACGGTCACGGCGAACTCGCCGCCAGGACCGGCGTGCTCCTTGTCGGCCTTGAGATCCGCGTATTTGAAGTCCGCATAGGACAGGCCGTGGCCGAACGGGTAGAGCGGCTGGCCGAGGTAGTAGAGGTAGGTCGCGTCGGAGGCCACGATGTCGTAGTCGAGCATCGCGGGCAGCTCGGCCGCGTCGGTGTACCAGGTCTGCGGGAGGCGGCCCTCGGGGTCGCGGTCGCCGTAGAGGACGTCGGCGAGCGCGTTGCCCCATTCCTGTCCGCCGTGGCCCGACCACACGATCGCGGGAACGTGCTTCTCGGGCCAGTTCGCGGCGTAGGGGTAGGAGGAGGACATGACCAGGATCGTATTCGGGTTCGCCTCGAGCACCGTGCCCAGCACCCACGCCTGGGAGGACGGCAGGTTCAGGTCGGTGCGGTCCTCGGTCTCGCGGCCGTTGACCAGCGGGTGGTCCCCGAGGACGACGACGGCGACGTCGGCGTCGCGGGCGAGCTCGGCGGCGACCTCGCGGCCCTTGACGACGACCTCGAGGTCGAATTCGGCGGCGTCGGCGCGGTCGTCGCTGAGGACGAGCCGGCCGTCCTCGATGGCGTACCAGTTGTCGCTGACGGCGTTCTCGGCCTTGTTGACCTGCTGGAGGGCCAGCTTGCCGCCTTCGACCTCGACGATCGTGAACGTCTCGTGCACGTCGAACTCGTGCGGGCCGACCGAGTCGGCGCCGACCGTGCCGTCGCGGCGGCCGTCGACGTACTTGCCGGTGGCGACGTTGCGGGCGGTGTAGGACCAGCCGCCCCAGTCGAACAGGTCGAACTGGGCGGCCGCACCGGTGGTGTCGGTGAGTTCGAGCGCCTTGCCGTCCTCGACCGCGGTCACGTAGCCGGTCTTGTGGCGCAGGCGGATGCGGTCGACGCCCTCGCTGCAGACGACCTCGGCGCGCTCGGCGAGGGCCTGGCGGGCGGTGACGGCGTACGGGAGGGTGCCGGAGTACCAGTCCTGCATCTGGACGTCGGCGAGCGGGCCGATGACCGCGATCTTCTTGGGGGCCTTGAGCGGGAGGAGGCCGTCGTTCTTGAGCAGCGTGACCGACTGGGTCGCGGCCTCCCGGGCGAGGGCCTGGTGCTCGGGCGAATTGACGAAGTCGTCGCCGATGTGCGCGTACGGGTCCTCGGGGTCGAACTCGCCGAGCCCGAAGCGCACGTGGAGGTTGCGGCGCACGGCCGTGTCGATGTCGCCCTCGTCGAGGAGGCCGCGTTCAATGGCGGCCTCGACGTGGGCCAGGACGCCGGGCGCGTTCTCGTCGTCCTGCGTGAACGAGTCGAGACCGGCCTTCACGGCCGCGGCGTAGGCGGTCGGGAGGTCCTCGAAGTAGCCCTGGAGTTCCGCGAGGTTGTTGGGCGCGTAGGCGTCCGAGACGATGAACACCTCGTCGTCGGCCCAGGTGCGCAGCTCATCGTTCACCAGGGGCGTGACGTGGGCCGGGCGGCCGTTGACGAGGTTGTAGGAGAGCATGACCGCTACCGCGTCGCCGCTCGCCAGTGCCGGGCGGTGGGCGGCGAACTCGTATTCGCGGAGCACCCTCGGCGGCATGTTCGAGGAGGTGGTGCAGCGGTCGGCCTCGTTGCCGTACGCCAGGAAGTGCTTGACGGTGGGCGCGGTCTTCCACACGGAGCCGTTGTCGCCCTTGAGGCCCCGCGCGTACGCGGCGCCCATGAGGCCGGTCATGCCCGCGTCCTCGGAGTAGCCCTCCTCGTTGCGGCCCCAGCGGGGGTCGCGCAGGGGGTTCACGGTGGGGGCCCACACGTTGCGGCCGACCTTGACCGGGTCGTTGTGGTTGAAGGCGAGCACCTCGTCGGCGACGGCCGCGCCGACCTGCTCCACGAGTTCGGGGTTCCAGGTCGCGCCCAGGGCGACCACCTGCGGGAAAACGGTGGCCTCGCCGAGCCACGCGAGGCCGTGCAGCGCTTCGGTGCCGGTCTTGAAGGGGCCCATGCCCAGGCGTTCGACCGGGCGGTGGTACTGGTGCAGCAGGCCGATCTTCTCGTCCAGCGTCAGGCGCGAGAGGAGGTCGGCGACGCGCTCGGCGCGCGGCAGGTTCGGGTCGCGGAAGGCGGGGCGCGGGTCGGTGTCGCTCATGGGTGGACTTCCTTGCTTACTCGGACGTCGCTGTCGTTGTGAGGCTGTGCTCCTGGAAACCCGTGTCGAAGCGCTTCGATGATCAGGGGGTTACGACCGTGATCTGAAACTGGAAATTGTCTTGTCGAAGCGCTTCGATTGAGGATGCAAGATTTCTACACCTTGGCCGTGAGACAAGTCAAGGCGGGTGAGATGCGACAACGTACGTATTTGACGGGTTTCACCCGTTCCGAAGGTCTTTGACCTGCGGTAACGGGCGGGGTAACAATCGTGAAACAGACGCTAGGAGCCCAGCGGCGTGGGCATCCTCCCGGCGTCGATGTCATTGAGGATGCCGGTGGCCGCGCCCAGGGCGGGCGCCTCGTGGCCGAGGGCCGAGACGACGATCTCGGCGCCTCCGGCCCCGGAGGCGTGGGTGCGGGCGGCCAGCTCGCGCTCGGCGGCCGGGCCGATCCACGGGCTCAGCGCCTGGTAGTGGCCGCCGAGGACCACCGCCTCGGGGTTGAGCAGGTCGACGGCGAGCGCGATGCCCGCGCCGAGGGAGCGGCCGATGCGGTCGAGCGCCTCGAGCACGTCGGGCTCTTCGGCGCGGGCGCGGGTGACCACGTCCTCGACCTCGGCCTCGACTTCGGCGCCCGCGATGTCCTCCGATTCGGACAGCGCCTTCAGGACCGCGCTGATGCCCGCGAGGTCTTCGACGCGGCCGACCTCGCCGTCCACGTCGATGAGGAGGTTGCCGATCTCGCCGGCGAATCCGGTTGCGCCGCGGCGCAGTTCGCCGTCCACGATGAGGCCGGCGCCGAGGCCGATCTCACCGGTCAGGTAGATCATGTTGGACACTCCGGCCCAGGAGCCGAAGCGCTGCTCGGCGACCGCGCCGAGGTTGGCGTCGTTGTCGGCGGTCACGGCGTACTTCGGGTCGCGCATGGCCTGGCGGAGGCGGCCGGTGAGGTCGAAGTCCTCCCAGCCGAGCATCGGGGCGCGCTGGACGACGCCCTCGTTGTCGATCATGCCGGGGACGGCCACGGCGAGGCCGAGGATCTGGCGGCCTTCGGCGTCCATCTTGTCGACGGCGCGCTTGGCAAGGCCCGCAAGGGCGGAGACGGAGCGGCCGGGGGTCGACCCGGCGCCGTCGTGGGCGCGGCGCCAGGACAGGAGGCGGTTCCCGGCCAGGTCCACCGCGACGAGCGTCATGTAGTCCACATTGACTTCCACGCCGAGCGAGGCGTAGTAGCCGGTGTCGACGCTGAGCAGCACGGCGGGACGGCCGATGTTGCCGATGACCGAACCGGATTCGCGCAGCACCCGCCGCTCGATGAGCTCGGCCACCAGCGACGAGACCGTGGCCTTGTTGAGGCCGGTCTTCGCTGCGAGATCCGCACGGGAGCAACGGCCTTCGGCGCGGACCTGACGCAGCACGAAGCCGAGGTTGTTGGCCCGCACGTCGGTGAAGTCGGCGCGCTTGGCGCGGAGCCGCGCTTCCTCGCCGACGGTCCCGGCCGACTTCGACGCTATGCGCATCGCCATGAGTTCCTCCTGTGCATGTCCCGGCTCATTCTCATAGATCACGACAACCGGTCGTCGGGCGGTCCCTGACCGTTGCGCAGCGAAGCGTTTCACCACAAGGGCCGTTCCCGAATCGTGACCAATCCGCGTCCGTATCGCCTGACCCCCGGCTTGTGCCGGGTGTCACCGTGCGCTACTTTAGTTTATCGAATAGCCGAACTAATTATCGGCCAGACCCCCCATAAAACCCTCACAGTGCAGTACGACCGAAAGGACAGCAACGTGGCTACTCCCTCAGACGGGTCGATCTTCCGGCGCCGCTCCCTGTTCAAGGCAGCCGGCCTCGGCGCGGCTGGCGCCGCGGGCCTTCCCCTCATCGCCGCGTGCAGCGACATCGAGTCCGGCGGCGGCACCTCGCAGACGACCGAGGGCTTCGACTTCCTGCCCACGTACAAGGAATGGCCCCTCCCCGTCCAGCCCGACCTGGTCGGCGAGCCGCCGAACCACCCCTCCGGCTTCACCACCTACCCCGAGCCCGTCCCGGCCATCGAGAACCTCCCGTCCAACAGCGGGACCTTCGAGATCACCGTGCCGATGTGGGGCGAAGCCCCCTCGAACGACGACCCGTACTTCCAGGCGATCGCCGACGCCAGCGGCGGCACCACGGTGAACCTGCGCCAGGCCGACGGCAACACCTTCGCCGAGACCTCCGTGCAGTGGCTCAACGCCAACGAGTTCGGCGACGGCATCATGCTCTTCAGCTGGATGCTCTTCGCCCACCCGAACTTCCAGGAGACGGTGGTCAACACCTTCTACGACCTGACCGACATCGTCAAGGGCGACATCTCCGAGCGCTGGCCGCTGCTCGCCGGCCTCCCGACCGCCTCCTGGGGCCAGTCGGTCTGGTCGACCGACCCCGAGGACCCCGAGACCGCCCGCGTCTTCGGCATCCCCGGCTCCTTCTCGGGCGGCTCGAACAACGCGATGTTCGCCCGCACCGACCTGCTCGAGGCGGCCGGCCAGGCCATGCCGACCTCGGTCGAAGAGCTCATCGAGGTCGCCCGCGCCGTCAGCGACGACGCCAACGGCCGCTGGGCCTTCGGCGGCCTCGACTACCTCACCCCGTCCTGGTTCGGCCTCGCCGGCGGCGACGGCTGGGCCTACATCGACGGCAAGCTCGTGCACAACTGCGAGCGCCCCGAGTACACCGAGTGGCTCGAGTTCCGCCGCCTCCTGTGGGACGAGAAGCTGGTCCACCCGGACGTCCCCACCGGCACGCTCGACGGCCAGGCCCTGCACAAGGCCGGGACGATCGTCTTCCAGCTCGACGGCATCTCGTGGTGGCAGGGCTTCATCGACCAGTCCACCGCCGAGGGCACCGGGGGCGCCATCGCCCCGCTGGGCGCGCTCGCCGCGAAGGGCCGCAAGCCGCTCGTGCACGTCAACACCGGCGTCGACAGCTGGACCTTCCTGAACAAGGACCTCTCCAAGGAGCAGGTCGAGGAGTTCCTCGACTTCTGCAACTTCGCCTCGGCGCCTTACGGCACCACCGAGTACGAGCTCATCAACTACGGCGTCGAGGGCACGCACTTCACCTACGGCCCCGACGGCGTTCCGGTCTTCAACGAGGTCGGCAACGTCATCGTCGGGGCCCCGGTGAACCACAAGACCATCTCGGGCCACGTGCAGCAGTTCCTGACCGGCACTCCCGACATGGTCCAGGCCCGCTTCGAGTACAACGCCTCGCTGAAGGAGTTCGCCGAGGTCAACATCTTCGAGGGCATGCGCGTCGAGGGCCCGGCCGACTTCAAGTCCGCCGGCCAGGTGCTCATCGACCAGCAGAACGACATCGCGTTCGGCCGCGCCGAGATCTCGTCGATCCCGGACATGGTCGAGACCTGGAAGAACAACGGCGGCGAGTCCGGCCGCGAGCACTACACCGCCGCTTACGACAAGCTGCACGGCTAAGGCGCCCGGCCCTCCCCGTCCCGCACAGGTACTCACTGACTGGAATTCACACAAGCGATGGCAGCTCTCCAGACCTCAGCGCCCCCGGTTTCGCCTCCGGGCCAGGACCGCGTCATTGTCAAGCGCAAGCGGACCGTGGCCCAGCGGTTCCGGTCCGACTGGCCGCTCCTGCTCATGACGCTCCCGGCGATGGCCCAGCTCGCGGTGTTCTTCTACTGGCCCTCGGCCTGGAACGTCATCGCGTTCATGGACTACAGCCCGCACCGCCCGTTCTGGGAGAACCCCCTGGTGGGCTTCGCCTGGTTCGAGCGACTGTTCAACAACCCGTACTTCATGCCGGCGCTGCTGAACACGCTGAAGTACTCCTTCGCGAACCTGCTGTTCCTCTTCCCGCTGTCGATCATCCTGGCCCTGATCATGCACAGCGTGGTCTCGACCAAGGTGCGCAGCGTCTTCCAGTCGATCGTGTACCTGCCGTACTTCTTCTCGTGGGTCCTGGTCGTCACGGTGTTCGTCCAGACGCTCGGCTCCGACGGCCTGGTCTCCAACTGGCTGCTCGACTTCGGCGGCGACCGGCTGTCGTTCACCTCGAACCCTGACACGTTCATGTTCCTGGCCTGGCTGCAATGGGCCTGGAAGGACGCAGGCTGGGGCATGATCATCTTCCTCGCGGCCCTCGCCTCGATCAACCCGAGCCTGTACGAGGCCGCGGCCGTGGACGGCGCCAGCCGCTGGCGGCGCATGTGGCACATCACCCTGCCGGGCATCCGGCCGGTGATCGTGCTGCTGCTGATCCTCCACATCGGAGGCATCCTGTCGGTCGGTTTCGAGCAGTACCAGCTGCAGCGCGACGCGATCGGCTACCAGACCACCGAAGTGCTCGACACCTTCATCTACTACCGCAGCGTCATCGGCACCGAGGGCCCGTCCTTCGGCACCGCGGCAGGCCTGTTCAAGGGCGTGATCGGACTGATCCTGGTCCTCATCGCCAACAGCGTCGCGCACCGCCTCGGAGAGCAAGGGATCTACCAGAAGTCATGACCGCCATCGACATCAAGCTCAAGCCCCGCCGCAAGAGCGCCCGCCCCGTCTGGGACGAAGAGCCCTCGGTGCTCGGGAAGGCCGTCAAGGCGCTCTTCCTGATCTGCTACGGCGCGGCCATCGTCCTGCCGATCTGGGCGGTCGTCGCCACCAGCTTCGCCAGCGAGGAATCGCTCGCCTCGGCGGGCGGGAACCTGCTGCTGATCCCGACCGATTTCAGCTTCGCGGCCTACCAGGAGATCTTCGACGGCGGCGCGCTCACGAAGTCGCTGATCCTCACGATCGGCCTGACCGCCGGAGGCACCGCGCTGAGCATGGTCCTCACCATCGGCGCGGCCTACGGCCTGTCGCGGACCGGCTCGCTCCTGCACCGGCCGCTGCTCATGCTGGTGCTCTTCACGTTCCTGTTCGCGCCGGGCCTCTACCCGAGCTTCCTGGTCGTGCAGAAGCTGGGCCTGTTCAACAACTACCTGTCGATCATCCTGCCGATGGCGTTGAGCGCCTTCAACCTGATCGTGCTCAGGTCGTTCT
Organism: Glycomyces luteolus; assembly: GCF_027622875.1. Lineage (GTDB taxonomy): Bacteria > Actinomycetota > Actinomycetes > Mycobacteriales > Micromonosporaceae > Glycomyces > Glycomyces luteolus. The sequence continues at coordinate 328,576 of NZ_JAPZVP010000006.1, forward strand.
TCATGAACAGCGTCCCGACGGAGCTGCTCGACGCGGCGCGCATGGACGGCGCGGGCGAGTTCCGCACCCTGTTCAAGATCGTGCTGCCGATGTCGAAGGCGATCCTCGCGGTCATCGCGCTGTTCTACGCGGTCGGCTACTGGAACATCTACTTCTCGGCGGTCCTGTACATCCCTGGCCTGGAGACGCAGCCGATCCAGGTGGTGCTCCAGCGGATGCTCATGTCGACGCAGGGCCTGCCCGGCGCCGCGGCCAACGTGAGCCAGTACCAGTCCGCCGCCCCGGACGCGGCGCTGAAGATGGCCGTGGTGGTCTGCACGATCATCCCGATCGTCATCATGTACCCGTTCATCCAGAAGCACTTCACCAAGGCCGTCATCACCGGCGCCATCAAGGGCTAGATGTATTGCCCCGTGAGGTTGGGAACGCGGGTGGCGGGTGGGTTGCCTCCGAGTGCGGTATGGCCGCGGTGATGGTTATACCAGTGCAGCCATGCCGGGAGGGCGGCTCGTCGCTCGTGTTCTGACCGGTAGGGGCGGGCGTAGGCCCATTCGTCGGTCAGGGTGCGGTGGAACCGTTCGACTTTCCCGT
>NZ_JAPZVP010000007.1 GCF_027622875.1 Glycomyces luteolus
GGGCACCGGCGTTGCCGGTCCCGCCGCCGCAGCGAGCGCTCCGGCCTTGCGGCGCTTGCGCGCCAAGCGGATCGGGAGGATGATCGCGGCGGCCACGAGCGCCGCGACGGGCAGGAACGGCAGCACGACGCCGATCACGACCGAGACGACCACGAGGAACCCCACCGCACCGTTGAAGCCCACGACGACGCCGTCCCAGAACGAGTCCGGTCCGCCGTAGTCCTCGGCCGCGGGCGCGGATGGCGCGACAACGGTGAAGTCGATGGTCGACAGCGCCACCCGGTCCTGCAGGTCCTCCAGTTGCGCCTCCAAGGACGCCAGTTCGCCTTCCCGCTCGGCCAGTTCGGCCTCGAGTTCGAGGATCGCGGTCACGGAGGTCGCCTCCGCGAGGAGCCCGCGCACCCGCTCCACACTCGCGCTCTTCGTGGCGATGTGCGCGTCGAGGTCGACTACGGCCTCGGTGACATCCTCAGTGGTCACCGCCCGGTACCGTTCGCTCTCGGCGAGCGCGGCGAGGCCGTCCATGGCCTCGGTGAACCGCTCGGACGGGACCCGCAGGACCAGGTGGGCGCTGCTGTACGAGTCCTCCTCGCCGGTCGCGCGGTCCCGCTCGTCGGCGGTGACGAACCCGCCGTAGGACTCGGCGAGGTCCCAGGCCTCCTCGGCGACGCCCTCGGCGTCGGCGTCCTGGACCTCGAGCACCGCTTCGTAGACGATGGAGCGCTCGCCGGTGTCGATCTGCGGGTTCGCGACGGCGCCGGGGTCCTCCTGTCCGGCCGTGTCGGCGGCCTCGAGATCGTCCTGCCCCTCGACCGACGAGCCGGCGCCGCCGGAGCTCGCGCATCCGAAGAGGAACATTGCGGCCGCGGCGAGCACGGCGGCGGATCTGAAGAGTCGCATGGTCAGCCTCGCAAGGGGTCTCGGAAGGGGCGTGCGGCAGGGGAGCCGCCCGGTGTCTCCCATGGTGTTCCCTCCGCGTCACGAACCAGCTGCGGAAGCCGCTCGATAGGGGAAGGAAGATCATGTGCCCGTTTGACGCCGCACTGCCCGGTCGCGTTCCCGCCGCCGACTCAAGAGGACCGCCGAAACTGTTGCCATATACTTGCAATAGGGACGCGGGCCATGTGACATGTGATATGCCACCACCCCCGGCCCTCGTCCATGAGCGCAGCACCCGAACACTGACGAAGACCATGAGGGAGACCGATTGGCGAAGAAGGAGGCACTGGTGACCGATCACGAACAGGCTCCGCCCGTTGACCGCGCCGCCGACGGGCGTGTCCCGGGCGAGCTCGGCCGGGCGCACCCGATCACGCAATACGGCGAAGCCGTGCTGCACCGCGCCTGCAAACCCGTCGAGGCCTTCGACGACGCGCTGGCGGCGCTGGTCGAGGACATGTTCGCGAGCATGCACGCGGCCAACGGCGTCGGCCTGGCGGCCAACCAGATCGGCGTCGACGCCCGGGTGTTCGTCCTCGACTGCGAGGACGCCGACGGCGTGCGCACCGTGGCGGCCGTGGTGAACCCGGTGCTCCACCTGCCGCCCGCGCCCCGGGAGCTCATGGTCGACGACGAGGGCTGCCTGTCGGTGCCCGGCGCGTTCGAGGACACGCCGCGTTCGACCACCGCCGTGGTCGAGGGCTTCGACGCGCACGGCGAGCCCGTACGGATCGAGGGCACCGGCACCTTGGCACGGTGCCTCCAGCACGAGTACGACCACCTCGAAGGCACCGTCTACGTCGACCGGCTCCCGAAGAAGGCCCGCAACCGCGCGCTGGCCGAGGCCGGCCTCCGCTAGGCCGCGGGCGGCGTCGGACCCCTCTGGCATCATCGGCGCCGTGGAATACACGGAACTGAAAGCACGCCTGCGCCAGGCCTACGACGCCGACGCCGACTCCCGCGCGGTCATGAGCGACCGCCCGTGGAAGGCCCTGGAACGCAATCGGTTCGCCGACCGGCTCCGCGAGTCCGGGGCGTCGCGGCTGCTGGAGATCGGTGCGGGGCACGGGATCAGCGGCCGGTTCTTCGCCGACCAGGGTTTCGACGTCACGTGCGTCGACCTCTCGCCCGAACTCGTGGCGCACTGCCGCGGCAAGGGCCTGGAAGCGCAGGTGATGGACTTCGGCGACCTGGACTTCGAGGACGCGTCCTTCGACGCCGTGTTCGGCATGAACTGCCTGCTGCACGTGCCGAAATCCGAACTCCCCGGCGTGCTCGCCGAAGTGCGCAGGGTGCTCGCCCCGGAAGGGTTGTTCTACTGGGGACAGTACGGCGGCCAGGACTACGAGGGGGTCTGGGAGACCGACCACTGCGTCCCGAAGCGGTTCTTCTCCTTCTTCACCGCCGACCGCATCGAGGCGGTCGCGGACGAGCACTTCGACCTCGTCGAGGCGAACCACACCGCGCTCGAATCGGACATCGACCAGTACCAGGGACTCATCCTCCGCAAGCGCTGAGACCGCCGAGGCCGCCGAGATACCGTTGATGCAGGGTTTGGGGCTGGGCAAGCGCTCCAGCGCGCTCTATCCTCGCCTCAGGCCGCCTCAGGCCGCCTCACGGCCGATCCAGGCGCGGAACGGGGGACACGCCATTGTCTGCTGAGCAGCAACAGATCGCCGAGCTCATCGCGATCGGCAACGACGGGCGCCTGTACGCGACCGAGCCCGACCGGCTGCGCCGCCTCGTCCGCTACGAGCTCGCCCGCGAAGACCGGCTCGCCCAACCGGAACTGCGGCAGGCCGGCGTCGGACTCGTCGCGCTCGGCGAGTACACCGAGGCGAAGCGGGTGCTCAAGCTGGCGCTGCAACGCGCGGTGACCCCGCACCAGCGCGTCGCGGCGCTCGTCAACCTCGGCGACGCCCACCGCTACCCCGGAGAGCTCGCCGCCGCCGAGCCGCTGTACGAGGAGGCCATCGAGATCGCGCAGGCCGAGAGCCCGCACACCCTCCACTTCGCATTGCAGCACTATGGCAAACACCTCATCGACGCCCGCCGCCCCCACCTCGCGGTCGAAGTCCTGACCGAGGTCCTGCTCATGCGGCAGAAGATCGGCGATCCGGCCCTCATCGCGTCGACACAGGACGCGTTGAGCGCCGCCCGCGCGGCCGTCGGGCAGCGTACGATCTGACACTCTCCGTGTTGCACCGTCCTTCCGTAGCCGAGCAGAGGAACGCCATGACGACGAACCCGACCGCCGACTCGAACCCCGCACCGCACGAGGCGATCGGTCTCGCCCGCATCGCGGACATGCTCCGTGCCGAAGCCGCGAACGGCCTGTACTGGGGAAGCGAACCCGACGAGGAGGCCCGGCTGCGGGCCCTGCGCGACCGCGCCGCGGCGCTGCTCGCCGAGGTCGACCACCGCTCGTACGAGGAGATCAGGGCGGTCTTCGCGACCGACAGCGTGCTGCGGACGCCGATCCCCGCCACCGAGTTCCGCATCGACTGCGGCGACGGCACCCGCCTCGTCCACCGCCGCCGCTTCCGCTCCGACCCCCTCGCACGCCGCCTCGAAGCGACCGCCGCCGCTCTCGGCGCCGACGTGCCCGCCCAGCCGATCGCCATAGCCGACACCGACCTCGCGGACCTGCCCTGCCCGCACACCTACCTGCTCGTCTACGAGTTCACGACGGACCTCGACGCCGACGCGGCCGAGAAGCTCCTCGAACCGGCCGACCCGGACCTCGACGGCGACCTGCCGACCCTGGCCCCGGCCGCCAGCGCCGTCGTACGCGAGCGCGGCCCGCTGCGCGTCTCCCCGGCGGCCAAGGAGATCCTCGACGAGGTCGCGGCCCTGGCGAAGGACTCCCTGGCGGCCGCGACGAGCCCCTACTCGATCGAACGGCACCACCGGGTTGCCGCGCACTGCGAGCGCACCGTGGAGGCCGAACTGGTCTATCCCCGCATCGACTGCGGCGACCTCGCCGCGTTCATGGTCCCCACGGGCGCTGACGCCGCGATCTTCGACGACGAGGGCCGCATCCTCGTCATACAGCGCACCGACACCGGCCAGTGGGCGGCCCCCGGCGGCGGGGCGGAGGTCGGCGAACCCGTCGGCCTGGCGTCGGTCCGCGAGGCGTTCGAGGAGACCGGCCTCGAAGTCGAGCTGACCGGCCTGTCGTGGGCGTTCGACAAGCGGGACACGAATCTCGGCGACAGCCGCATGCCGATGATCATGAGCTTCACCGCCCGCCGGACCCGTCCGGACCAGACGATCCGCCTCGCCCCGCTCGAAGCCTCCGACCACCGCTGGATGACCGAAGCGGAAGCGGCGGAAGCGGACCTGTTCAAAGGCCACGAGCTCCGCATCCCCGTCGCCTTCGCCCGCAACGAGACCCTCAAGTAGACCACCGGCAGTGATCGCGAAGGCCCGGCAGCCGAACGGCTGCCGGGCCTTCGCGATCAAACCTTAGAAGATCAGGCCGTCGCACGAGGTCTCGATCGCGGTGAGCGCCGCCGCCTCCTCATCGGAACCCTCCGGCGTGCTGTAGTACTCGTTGAGGTCGTCGATGCACGCCTGCATGACCTCCGCCTCCCCGGCCGGGCCCTCCAGCTCCGACACCTGCGCCTCGGCCGCCTCCAAGTCCTCCTGCAACTGGCTGATCTCCTTGTCCCGGTCGGCGAGCCGCGTGTCGGCGTCCTCCAGGTCGCCGTTGGCGCGCAGCCACAACGCGACCGACACCGCGGCCGCCGCCAGCCCGACCGCCATGCCGATCGCGAGGAGCGGCACCAGCGGCGACTTGCGGGGCGCGGCCGGGAGCGGCGGCTGCAGCAGCGGCTGCGTCCCGTACGCCGGCTGCGGCGGGATGGCATGCGGCGGCGGGCCGGGCTGCGCCGAGACAGGGGACTGCGGGGCGTACCCGGAGTCGTACGGCTGCGGCTGCAGCGGAGAGTAGGAAGGCGGGACGCTCTGCGGCGGCTGGGGATCGCTCGGACCGCCGAGGTTGTAGTGCGGAGGCGGGTTGTAGGCCATGATGGCTCCTTCAGCGGATGGGTGCAGTCCAGGGTAGAGCGGCCGTGCGAATCCGACGGCACTACCAGTGTGACGACAGGGAACAGGGACCGGTCCCCGCCGTTACCCAAACTTGACATCACGGACCCGCAACGGCACCGCTGAAGGGCGGGCGCGGTCCGACCGCGCCCGCCCGGACCCTTACGCCGCCTTCAGCGTGCCGCCGTCGATGACGTGGTCGGCGCCGTGGATGTTCGCGGCCCGGCCCGAGAGCAGGAACGCCACCAGGTCCGCGACTTCCTCGGGCTCGCCGATGCGGCCCGAGGCGATCCCGAACTGGCCGGGGATCGCCTCCAGGAAGTCGCCGTGCGCGACGCCGTACGCCTCGGCGACCTTGCCGCCGAAGCGCTCCTCGTCCCTCCACAGCGAGGAGCCGATGACACCCGGGGAGACCGTGTTGACCCGCACGCCCTGCGGCGCGAGCTCTTCGCTGAGCCGCTTGGAGAAGGCCGTCAGCCCGGCTTTGGCCTCGCTGTAGCCGACCGGTCCGATCGCGGGAAGGTACTTGTTGACCGAGGAGACGTTCACGATCGCGCCCCGGCGCTCGATGATGCCCGGCAGCGCCGCCTTCGTGGTCCACACCGCACTGAACAGGTTGAGGTTGAAGACCTCCGTCCACTGCTCGACCGGGATGTCGAGGAAGCCGCCGAGCGCCATCCGGTCGGCGTCGCCGCCGCCGACATTGTTGACCAGCAGGTCGATCCCGCCGACCGCGCTGGCCGCCTCGTGGACGATGCGCTCGGCGCCCTCCTTGGTGGACAGGTCGGCACTGACCGTCGCCGCGGCGATCTTCTCGAGTTCCGGGGTGATGGTGCGGGCGGCGCCGACGACGCGGACGCCCTCGGCCGCGAGGGTCTCGGCGATCGCGAGTCCGATGCCGCGGCTGGCACCGGTCACGAGGGCGGTCTTGCCGTTGAGTCCGAGTTCCATGGGACTGCCTTTCATTCGTTCTTGAACTAGAGGTCAAAAATTGAGGCGAGAAAAACGCCCTCAAGTGAGGGCGCAGTGGTCCTGCTGCGGTCAGAGACCCGCCACGGCGGTGTCGATGATCCGGTGCAGCACCGGGCCGTCGTGGGTCTGGGCCAGGACGCGCAACCCGACCACCGTGTTCATCAGGAAATGGGCCTGGGCCTCAGCGTCGACCTCCTTCGCGACGTCCCCGTCGCGCTGGCCCTTGCGGATCCGCTCGGCGAACAGCCCGATGGTCGCATCGGTCATCCGCTGCACCGCCCGGATCGCCTCGGGATCCTTGCCGCCCAGTTCGAGGGCGGTGCTGGCCGCGAGGCAGCCGCGCCTGACCGGGCCGTTGAGGTCGATGTCGACAAGGAGTGCCAGGTAGGCGCGGATGCGTTCCCTGGCGGTGCCGGGTTCGTTCAGGAAGGCTTCGGTCATCTCCGATCCGACCTGCCCGTACAGGTCCAGCGCCCTGCCGAACAGCTCCCGTTTGGAGCCGAACGTGTGGTACAGGCTGCCCTTGCCGACGCCGGTGGCCTCGGCGAGGTCCGCGGGGGAGGTCCCCGCGTAGCCCTTGGTCCAGAACGTCTCCATCGCCTGCGCGACGGCCGCGTCCGGTTCGAAGTTCTTCGGCCTGCCCATGTCCTGAACCCTACAACATTCTTGACTCAGGGGTCAACAACGGTCGGGTCTTCACGACGAGGCAATGAATGCGCTGGTGCGCAACAGGTCCGAAGGGTGCGGTGATCATGCCGTTTCGTACGGTTGCCGCAGTTGCCGGGCCGGGCGATACTGGAAGCGTGCTCAAACCCCTCGTCATCGCCTCCGATCTGGACGGCACGCTCCTCGCCCCGGGCGGCGCCCTGTCCGAACGGACCCGCGACGCCCTCGCGGCCGCCCGCGCCGACGGGATGGCCGTCGTCGCCGTCACCGCCCGCACCCCTTACGGCGTGGACATGCTGCCCGACCTCCTGCCGTACCTCGACGGCGCGGTCTGCGCGAACGGCGCCATCGTCTACGACCCCGCCACCGGGCGCATCCGCATCCTCCGCTCGATCCGGACCTCTCTGGGCCGCAAGGCGGTCGCGGCGATCGCCAAGCGCCTGCCCGACGCGGTGTTCGCCGTGGAGAACGGCACCGCAATTGTCGGCGAGGAGCCCTACCGCGCGCTGGTCGGCGCCTCGAACTGGGAGTTCGCGCCCGATGTGGACGGGGTCTTCAAGCGCGCCAAGCGGGCCGTCAAGATCAAGGTCTACTGCGCCGACCGCAGCGGCGAGGAGATGGCCGCCGCGATCGCCGACGCCGAACTCGGCGGACTGACCATGTGCCACTGGGGCGACTTCGGGATGCTCGACCTCAACGCCCGGGGCGCCGACAAGGCGTTCGGGCTCGCCACCTGGTGCCGCGAGCGCCGAGTCGGCCCGGACAAGGTGATCGCGTTCGGCGACATGCCGAACGACGCGCCGATGCTCGCGTGGGCGGGCCGCTCGTACGCGATGGGCGACGCCCACCCCGAGGCCGTCGCGGCCGCCACCGGCCGCGCCGCCACCAACGCCGAGGACGGGGTCGCCCAAGTCATCGAGGGCCTCCTCGACAACGACACCGCGGCTGCCGCCTGACCGGCGCGGTCCGCCGGAGATAACCCGTTGCGAGCCTCCGCCCGGTCTGCTGGACTTGGCGGAGCGCGGCACCGCACCGCAACGGCTCGCCGGATTCGCCGAGCGTGCCGCGCCCTGATCGACCGACGAAGGGGTCACCATGCGCCAACAGTTCATGTCATCCGAGCACCGTTCCCGCGAACTCAAGGACATGACTGCTGTTGCGTACGCTCAATCTCGGCATCCTCGCCCATGTCGACGCCGGTAAGACCAGCCTGACCGAGCGGCTCCTCCACGCCGCCGGGATCATCGACGAGGTCGGCAGCGTCGACGCGGGCAGCACCCGCACCGACACGCTCGACCTCGAACGCCGCCGGGGGATCACCATCAAGTCCGCGGTGGTGTCCTTCGCGCTCGGCGGCACCACCGTCAACCTCATCGACACGCCCGGCCACCCCGATTTCATCGCCGAGGTGGAGCGGGTCCTGAACCTGCTCGACGGCGCGGTGCTCGTCGTCTCAGCCGTCGAGGGCGTCCAGGCCCAGACCCGCGTCCTGTATCGGGCGCTGCGCCGCTTGGGCGTCCCGACCCTGGTGTTCGTCAACAAGATCGACCGGGCGGGCGCCCGGTCCGACGCGCTGCTGCGCGACCTCGCCGCGAAGCTCGACCCGGCCATGGTCCCGATGGACACCGTCGAAGGCCTCGGATCGCCGGAGGCCGAGAGCAAGCCGCGCGAGCGCGACGCCGCGTTCGACGGGGACCTGCTCGAAGCCCTCGACGACGAGGACCTCCTGGACGCCTACCTCGCGGGCGTCGACGGTTCCCCGAACGCCAGTGGCATGTCACATGTCGCGCATGACGCGGCACTGGGCTCGGCACTCGACACCGCGTTCGAGGCACGCGTCGCGAAGGGCCGGGCCCACCCGGTCCACTTCGGGTCGGCGATCACCGGCGCCGGCATCGAGAGCCTCGTCGAGGGACTCCGCCGCTTCCTGCCCGGCTCGGTCGGCGATCCGGAAGGACCGCTGTCGGGCACCGTGTTCAAAGTGGAGCGCGGCTCGGCGGGGGAGCGGATCGCCTACGCCCGCCTGTTCGCCGGTGCGGTCGCGGTGCGCGACCGCATTCACGTCGGCGACTGCCGTGAGGCCAAGGTGACCGGCATCAGCGTCTTCGAGGACGGGATCGACCGTCCGCGGCCCCGGGCCGAGGCCGGCCGGATCGCGAAGCTCCGGGGCCTGGGGGAGGTCCGCATCGGCGACGCGATCGGTCGGCCGCCGAAGCTCCGCACCGAGCACTTCCTGCGGCCCGCGCTGGAGACCGTCGTCGCGCCAGTCGATGAACGCGACCGGCCCGCGCTGCACGCCGCGCTCACCCGACTGGCCGAACAAGATCCGCTCATCGGCCTGCGCCACGACGAGACGCGCCGGGAACTGTCCGTATCGCTCTACGGCGAAGTCCAGAAAGAGGTCATCGGCGCCACCCTCGCCGAGGAGCACGGCCTCGCGGTCGACTTCCGCGAGTCCACCGTGATCTGCGTCGAGCGCGTCACCGGCACGGGCGCGGCCGCCGAGTTCATCGCCAAGGACCCCAACCCGTTCCTCGGCACCGCAGGCCTGCGGGTGGATCCCGCTTCCGGCACCGGCGTCGACTTCCGGCTCGGCGTGGAGCTCGGCTCGATGCCGTTCGCGTTCTTCAAAGCCGTCGAGGAGACCGTTCACGAGACGCTGCGCGAGGGCCTGCACGGCTGGCAGGTCGAAGGCGTCGCGGTCACGATGACCCACTCGGGCTACTGGGCCCGCCAGTCCAGTGCGCACGGCGGCTTCGACAAGAGCATGTCGAGCACCGCCGGGGACTTCCGGAACCTCGTGCCGCTCGTCCTCATGGCCGCCCTCCGCCGGGCCGGAACCGTGGTGTGCGAACCCTTGCACCGCTTCCGGATCGAACTGCCCGCCGCCGACCTCGGCGGCGTCCTCGCCGCGCTGGCGAAACTCCGCGCGGTCCCCGAACCGCCGGAACTCGGCGGCGGCCGGTGCGCGCTCGAGGGCACGATCCCGGCCGGGGCCGTCCACGGCCTCGGCCAGCGCCTCCCGGGCCTGACCAGCGGTGAGGGCGTCCTCGAGAGCGTCTTCGAACGCCACGAGCCGGTGACCGGCCCGGTCCCGTCCCGGCCCCGCACCGATGCGAATCCGCTCGACCGGGAGGCCTACCTGCTGGCGGTGATGCGCCGCGTGACCGGCAAATGAACCGCCTCGCCGCCAAAGTCCGAAGTGGAATCCATTGTGTCCCAATATGTTCGTTATTTGAGGAGTTGGACCGCAAATGTATGATTAAGATCCCTTGACCGCCCCTTCGTCCCGTCGGTACCCCTGGCGGGACGAGAAGAGAACGGACACAAGCACATGAAGCGAAGGCTCGTTACCGCGAGCGTCGCGCTGGGGGTCGTCGTGGCCGCCACCGGCGTCGCCACCCTCACCGCCCAAGCCGATCCGATCGAACCCGAGGACTCGGAACTGTCCACCTGGACCGTTCCGAGGCTCACCGCCGACGAAGCGGCCGAGCTCGAAGCGCTCGGCTTCACCCTCGCCCACGACCACGGCGCCGAATCCCACATCATCGGCGACGAAGCCCTCGCCGCCGAAGCTCGCGAACTCGGCTACGCCCCCGAATTCGTCGACACCGTCTACAAGGACCTCCCCGTCACCGCCGAGCAGGAGGGCACCTACTACGGCGGCTACCGCACCGTCGACTCCTACGAAGCCGACCTCCAGGCCATCGCCGAGGCCAATCCCGACCTCGCCAGCCTCCATGACATCGGCGACTCCTGGCTCAAGACCCAAGGCGAGGGCGGCCACGACGTCTACGCCATCTGCCTCACCAAGATCGCCGCCGGCGACTGCGAGACGGACCCGGACTCGGCCAAGCCGCGGTTCTCCCTGATCGCTCAGATGCACGCGCGCGAGATCGCCACCGGCGAGGTCGCCTGGCGCTGGATCGAGAAGCTCGTGGACGGCTACGGCACCGACGCCGAGGTCACCGAGCTCATGGACACCAGCGAGATCTGGGTGGTGCCGATCGCCAACCCCGATGGCGTCGACATCGTCGCCTCCGGCGGCGACGACCCGATCCTGCAGCGCAAGAACGCCAACGACAGCAACGGGAACTGCGGTGACAGCCTCGGCGTCGACCTCAACCGCAACTCCACGTTCGAATGGGGCGCCGACTCCACCAACCCCTGCTCCGAGACCTTCCAAGGCCCCTCTGCCGGGTCCGAGCCCGAGACGCAGGCCGTCGAGGACTGGCTCCGCGCCCTCCACCCCGACCAGCGCGGCGAGAACCCCGCTGACGCGGCGCCCGACGACGCCCGCGACGTGTTCCTCACCCTCCACTCCTACGGCGAGTACATCATCGTCCCGTGGGGCTACACCAATGACGTCGCCCCGAACGACGGCCAGCTCCGCGCGCTCGGCGAGGCCATGTCGCAGTCCAACGGCTACTTCGTCGGCACCAACGACGACACCGTCGGATACAGCACCAGCGGCACTACCGACGACATGGCCTACGGCGAACTCGGCGTCGCCTCCTTCACCTTCGAGATCGGCCCGGACACCGGGGACTGCGGCGGGTTCTTCCCCGCCTTCACCTGCGTGGACGACACATTGTGGCCCGAGAACGAGGGCGCGCTCATGACCGCCGCCCAGGCGGCGGCCGCGCCTTACGGCGGCTAGCGAACGGTTCCCGGCGGCGCGGTGCCGCGACCGCGCCGCCGGGAACCGGAACCTCCGCGTTCGCCCGCTCGACCTCGCCCGGCCGTTCATACGATGTTCCGGCCCGCCGCACACATTGCGGTTGCCCCGGCCCCGGTCCAACCCCGATACTCATCCGGTGCCCCTACCGAAACTCATCGCCACCGACCTCGACGGCACCCTGCTCGACCGGCAGGGCCGACTCTCCGAACGCAACCAGAAGGCCCTCCAGACCGCCCGCGAACACGGCATCCTCACCCTCGCCGTGACCGCCAGGCCTCCCCGCGCCGTCCACCGCGTACCCGGACTCACCGCCGTCCTCGACGGCGCCCTGTGCTCCACGGGCTCAATCCGGTTCGACCCGGTCACCCAGACCGCCGAGCTGCGCCACGCTATTCCGCTCGCACTCGCCCGCGAACTCCATCGGCAGCTGCGCATCGCCCTCCCGGACGCGGATTTCGCCGTCGAGACCGGCCAGGCGCTCCGCATCCAGGGCGAGTACTTCCGCGGCCTGCGTCTCACCGACCCGTGGATTCCCGTCACCGCCGACGAGGACCTGATCGACACGTCCGATCCCGTCGTCGGTCTGCTCGTGCACGACACGGCCTCGACGGGCCCGGCGATGCAGGAGGCCACTGCCCACATCGCACTGCCCGGCGTCCACCTGTGGGGATGGGGCCGCTATCCCGAGATCGAATGCACCGCGGCCGGAGCCGAGAAGGGCGCCACGCTGGCAGCCTGGTGCGCCGAGCGCGGGATCGGTGCCGAGGACGTGATCGCCTTCGGCGACATGCCGAACGACGTCTCGATGCTCGCCTGGGCGGGCCGGTCCTACGCGATGGAGGGCGCCCACGCGGACGCGGCCGCGGCGGCGACCGGCCACGCGGAGCCGGCCGCCGAAGACGGCGTGGCGAAGACGATCGAAGCCCTGCTCCAACGCTAGGCCACCCGGCCGAGACCGCCCCCGATCGCCACGCATCGCGCCGACGTTACGCCCCTCACCTGCACTGGCACCCGAGTGTCGACCCGTGTGGCGGTGTGGTCCTCTTCGGTGGTCGGAGGCGGATGCGGGCGGGAAGGGACATGCCCTATGCGCACACGCCCGCGCACGGGCGCGAATGCTCGCCGCCTACCGGCACCGGTAGAACACGATCGCCTTCTCGAACTCGAACACGTCATGCGCCGCGAAGTGCGATTCCAGCTCCGCCGCCGCCACGGCGAGGATCCGGTCGAACGCCGCGTCGTCGCAGTCGACATAGGACCTGATCGAGACGAGATAGTCCATGAGCGGCCGGGGCTCGGGAACCGAGACCAGGCCGCGCTTCTCGAAGCGCTCCACCGACCCGAACGCCGCTTCCAGATAGTCGGGTGCGTTGGCGGAGTCGAAGTTGGCGACCTCCGCGGACGGAATGTACGTGTCGGGGCCCAGGACCGCGCGGATCGCCCGCGCCCAGTGGGCGTACGGCTCGGCCATGTCGTCGTGGGTGTTGGTCGAGACCAGCAGGGTCCCGCCCGGCTTGAGCACGCGGCGGAACTCGCCGACCGCCTTCGCGATGTCCGGCACGTGGTACAGCATGTGCATCGCGAGCACCGCGTCGACGCTGCCGTCGGGGTAGGGGATCGCCCGGGCGTCGGCCACCATGATCGGCGGTTCGACCTCGGAGAGCATCCCGGGCGCGGCGTCGATGCCGACGACCGCGGCGGCGGGGTGGTCGGCGCGCAGCCGCTTGAGATAGCGGCCGTGCCCGCACCCGACGTCGAGCACGAGCCGAGGGTCGGCGGGCATCAGATCGGCGGCGACGTCGACCGGGTCGAACTGGGGCTCGCGGTAGTCGTAAAGGCTCACACGGGACTTGAGGTTGCCCGCGTGCGCGTAATTGCCCTTGCTGCCTTCGACGTTGACGGCCATGCAATGCCTCTCTCCTCATGGAGGACGCCGTCGCGGCGTCCTCGCGAAGCGCGGCGGCGTGCGCCGCGGTGAACGGAGCTGTCCAAACTACCCGAGAGTCCTCTGGGCACACACTCCCTGAAGCCGCCGTCAGGCGACTTCAGCTCCGGTTCAGGTTCGGGCCTTCACAATCGGAAGCTCCATCGTGGCATCGTCGGGAACCGCTCGACGGCGGCGCCACCGGAACCACACCAGCAGACCGAAACCGATGAGCAGGAGGACTACGCCACCACCGATCACATAAGCCCACCAAGGCAGACCGGCCGCGTTCGCGCCCGGCCCGCCGCCCGCGGCTTCGGCGGCCTCCTGCGGCTCGTCGGTCCGCAGGACGACTCTGTCGGCCTCGTACGCGATCCGGTAGCTAGCGCCGCCGATCTCCAGCTCGGCGTCTTGAGCGAGGTTGGCGAAGGTGCCGGACACACCGCCTGCGGCGGTGACGACGGTGATCTCCTCGGGGAGCGCCGCGCCCTCCTCGTAGGCGACCGCCAGCGTCCCGTCGAGTGTGGCCTCGCCCCCGACCGTGAGCCCCCCGTTCGAGCCCACGGTCAGGGTCGAAGCCTCGCCGAGCGACAGGTTGCCGCCGACGCTGCTCGCGGCGCGGACCGCCAGCCCCTGGTCGACGGTCAGGTCCCCGGCGAGCTCGGCCCCCGTCGCAGCGGCGCTGTCGCCTTCGGCGCCTGCCTGTCCGGAACTGTCGGCCTCCGCGTCGGCGCTGCCGTCGCCGTCCTGGCCGGTGCTGTCCTGGGCGGCGGTGCCGAGCACCACGACGCCTTCGGCGACGGTCCAAGCGCCCGCGGCACTGCTCGAGCCGGAGTACGTCCACGTACCGGTGCCCGATTTGACCAGGCCGCCTTCGCCTTCGACGCCGCCCGCGTAGGCGGTGTCGCTCGCGCTGGCCACGGTCAGACCGTCGGCGCCGAGCCGCAGGGTCGCTCCCGCGATGCCGCTGAGGTCGTTCACCGTCTGGCCTTCGACCTGCGAGAGGTCGAGCACGGCGTCCCCGCCGGAGAGCTCGACGTGCTCGGAGGCCGCGAGGTCGCCGCCGGTGAGGGCGAGCGTGCCGCCGGAGACGGTCGTCGGACCGGTGTAGGTCGTGTCCCCGGTGAGCGTCAGCGCTGCGGGGCCGGCCAGTTCGAGCGCGCCCTCGCCGCTGATCCGCGCGAGTTCGATGTCGGTGGAGGCGTTGGCGACCACGAGCGTCCCGTTGTCGACCACCTCCGCGAGATCGGTGCCGGTGAGGAGCCAGCCGTCGCCGCCCTCCTCGCCCGTTCCGAGGCGCAGGACCGCACCCGACTCGATCGTGGTGGCGCCGTCGTAGTTCTGCTGGTCGGCGAACGTGACGTCGTTGCCGGCCGTGCCCGCGATGGTGACGTCGCCGCTGCCCACCGCGTCCATCGTGTCGTGGAAGATCCCGCCGGAGATGGGCGCGTCGAGCTGGACCGGGCCGTTGTAGTCGAAGATCAGATGGCTGCGCATCCGCCTGGCGTGCATGTTGATGTAGACGGTGTCGCGGTTGCCCGGCAGGAAGAACTCGTTGTCGGTGCCGTCCCCCCACTGCACGAGCGCGCCCTCGATGTTGATGCCGCGCTTGTTGTGGTTGTGGGCCACCACCTCGTAGTTGAGGTTCGGGTCCGACAGCGACGGGTCGGTGTCCGGCCCGGAGTCGGCCCACGAGTACACCCCGGACATCACCACTCTGCTCCCGAAGATCTGGGAGTGGAAGTTGATGTCGTTGCCCCACTCGCGCGAGTAGAAGTCCACGTCGAGGACGGTGTCGTTGCCGTCCTGGGTGTCGATGATGAACGACCCCTGGTTGAGCACGGTGTCCACTTCGGGCATTGTGGAGAGGAATTCGCGCTGGCTGTAGTGGATCGCTGTGCCGTTGTAGAGCATGCCCGAGAACGTGTGGTTGCCCGCGAGCGAGAGGCCGTCCCAGGTGCCGCGCGGCTGGACGATGAAGCCGGAGCCGCTGAGGTTGCCCGGATGGTAGCGGCGGCCGTGGACCGCGACGATCAGCGTGCCGTCGACGTGGTGGTTCAGCGCGTTCCACTCGAAGTTCGGCAGGTCGTACGGGTAGTGCCCGAGGGTCCCGGTCGTGCCCTGGCCGTCGCCGTACTGGAGGGTGGCGCCGGATTCCACGGTCACCGCGGGCGGATCGGGATCCTCGATGGTGTTCCACCACCAGGGTTCGCCGCGCGCTTCGACGCGCTGGCGCTGGCGGTCCTCGGGGATGCTGAAGTCGGAGTCGGCGGTGAGCACGAGTTTCCCCGGACCGCTGACGGTGAGCGTGCCGACGCCCGAGAAGTGGCCGCCGTAGACGAGCTCCTCGCCGTCGCCCAGGTTGACGACGGCGTCGCCGTTCAGCACGACGTCCTGTCCCGCGCGGAGCTGGCCGGTGATGTCGTTGGCCGCCTGTGCCGGGGCGGCGGCGAACGGCACGGTCAGGAACGCGAGGAGCGCGGCCAGCAGCAGGCGCGCCCAGGCGGTGCCGCGCCGCGGCCGAGCGGTCGAGCCGCGAGGCGGCCCCAGGCTGTGTGAATCCTTCACGGTTCAACAAGTTACCCGGTGATTTTCAGCGGTTTTCGGTGGGTGGGCGGGCCCCGGTCCGGTCCGGGCCGTCCGGTGCGGCCGCGTTCGCGAGGCCTGCTCCGGTGCGGCGCAGAGCGGCCCGCGCCGCCGCGAGCGGGGTTAGGCTGGGCCGTATGCATGTCGTCATCGCCGGAGGGCACGGACAGATCGCGCTGCGCCTCACCGAGATCCTGGCCGCCGAAGGGCATTCGGTCACCGGGCTCATCCGCAATCCCGACCACGCCGAGGACCTCACCGCGATCGGCGGTCGTCCCATCGTCCTCGACCTCGAGCAGGCCGACGCCGAGCACCTCGGCGGGCTCCTCGCCTCCGAGATGTACGGGGAGGTCGATGCGGTCGTGTTCGCGGCGGGTGCCGGGCCCGGCAGCGGCGCGGCCCGCAAGGACACGGTGGACCGGGCGGCGTCGGTGCTGCTCGCCGATGCAGCGGAACGGGCGGGCGTGCGCCGCTTCCTGCAGATCTCCAGTATGGGCGCCGATTCGGAGCCCGATCCGAGCCGCGACGAGGTGTGGGCGGCGTACATCGAGGCCAAGGCCGCGGCCGAGGAGGACCTGCGCGCCAGGGACCTCGACTGGATCATCCTGCGGCCCGGTTCGCTCACGAACGACCCGCCGACCGGCCGGGTGCATCTCGCCGAGCCGCCGGTGGGTCGCGGTGCCGTCACTCGCTCCGATGTGGCCGCTGTGGTGGCCGAACTCCTGCGCCGTCCGACGGTGTCGCGCCTGGTCCTGGAGGTGCGGGGCGGTGACACCGCGGTCACCGAGGCGGTGGACGCGCTCGGCCCGGAGGACTGAGCACGCCGGTCCGCTTGCCTCCCATGCGTATGCGGATTGCGGCGGCAAAAGTCGTTGCTCGATACTGTACCGATGCGATTCGGTGTGGTTCCCTCCTCGGTCCGCCGCGATGTCCTCGCCTGGCACGGCAGTGCCGGCCAGGCCTGGCTCGACGGCCTCCCCAAGACGGTCTGGCGTCTGCAGCGGCTGTGGTCGCTGCGGACCGACGGGCCGCCCTACGGAGGCGGCAGCCACTCCTATGTGGTCCCGGTCCGGCGGGAGACCGGCGAGCAGGCGGTCTTGAAGGTCATCTACAGGGACGTGGAGAACGCCGCCGAACCGACTGCGCTGCACCAGTACGCGGGCGACGGCGCGGTGCGCCTGTACGAGTACGACCCCGAGACGGGAGCGATGCTCCTGGAGCGGGCCGTCCCCGGCAACCGCCTCAAGTCGACCCGCTTCTTCGGCCATCGCACCCCGGAGGCCGCGTGGCGGCGCATCGGGATCGCGTGCGGGCTCTACCGGCGGCTGTGGCGGCCGATGGACGCGGTCGAAGGGTTCCCCGGGTTCCCCGCGGCCACCGAGATGCTCGACCAGTGGCGAAGCGAGTACGGCGACCAGGGAAGCGCCGCACGGCAGGGCCCCGGGGCGGCCCGGCTCGACCTCGCCCTCGACCTGTGCGAACGGCTCGCGGACCCGCCCGAACTCGGCATCGGCAACCGCGACACCCACCTGGGGAACATCGTCTCCGCCGAACGTGAACCGTGGCTGGTCATCGACCCCAAGCCCTATCTCGCCGAGCGGGCCTTCGACGGCGGGTACCTGCTGTTCATGCTGCAGCACCACGGCCCGCACAGCGGCGCCGAGCTGCTCGGCGCGGTCGCCGAGGGCTTGGGCGCCGACGCGGAGCGCCTGCGGGCATGGGCGCTGCTGCGCGCCATCGACCACCTGACCGAGGTCGAGGGGGAACGCGAAGTCGCCGCGGCCGAAGCGACCGTGGCCGCACTCGAAGGGGCGTAAGCGAAGCGGCGGCCGCGACGCGCGTGGCGGCCGCCGGGCTCATTCGGGTGACGGCACTCGGGTCGGATTTCCGACTCGCGCTCGAGTCGTCCAGTCGTCGCCGGCCCCCTTGAACAGTCAGCCGCGAGTGTCGCGGCGGCCGGCCAGGAGACCGCGCAGACCGATCACGCCGACCGCGACGCCGAGCCCGAACGAGGTGGCCGCCAGTGCCAAATGGACCCAGAAAAAGGCCGTCGAATCGCCCGCGGCGTCGAACGCCAGGCCGCTGACGTCCTCGAACAGGTTCTTCACGAACGCGGTCCAGATGAACACCGACCAGACGCCGAAGGCGAGCAGGAACACCGAGACCGGGCGGCTGAGCTTCATGGCACCAGTATCCGGTCGGCGATGCGGGCGGACGTTTCGGGCGAGACGCACCGGTCGCCGGTCACGTTCCCGACCGAGTCGCGCCGGTTCCCTCTTTCGGTCTGCCTGTTGCGCCTACTATCCTGGTCTTTGCAGACCCGGTGTCACTCTGTGCGGCAGTTGCGTGCATACCGTGGTCTGCGATGATGGAGACCGGAATGTCATCAATAGATGGAATGGCTGGCCGGACATGAGCGGACACGACAAAGCCTCATTGCCAGACGGTTACCCCGACCCTGAAGTCGTGGGCTGGGCGCGTACCGAGGATCTGGAGTTCGCCGGCCTCCACATCAGAATGACCATTACTCCGGGAGACCGGATAGTGCAGTTGTGGGAGCTGGCCGACGGCCATCCCGTCCGCTGGCTCGGCAACGTCTTCCGCGTCGAGTCGGAACCGCCGGTCCTCAAGCTCAACTACCGCTACGAGTCGCAGTTCAATCGCACCCAGCGAGATGTCGTGGCCCGCACCGGCGCGAAGTTCTGGAAGGGCTGAGTCCCGGGACCGCCGCCCGCCCCTCGGGGCGGCACGAACCGATGCGGCGCATCGATGAACGAGCTGTCCGCTCATTCAGTTCCGATGCGCTCCAAGGCCTCGACGAGCGGCGCGAACTCGGGGTTGCGCCGCGCCTCCTCAAGCGCTTCCGCCAAGGCCCGGTCGTGGGTCGGCGTCGCCTCCGCGAGGAGCTTCCGCCCGGACTCGGTGACGTCGGTGTAGATCCCGCGCCGGTCGTCGGCGCAGATCGTCCGCTGCAGCAGCCCCCGGTCCTCCATGCGCGTCACCAGGCGCGTGGTCGCGCTCTGGCTCAGCACGACAGCCTCGGCCACCTGCCGCATCTGCAGGTGCCTGCCGGGGGCCTGCCGGTCGAGTACGGTGAGCAGCGAGAATTCCCGGACGGACAGCCCGTGCTCGGCTTCGAGGCGGCGCTCGATGCGGTCGGCGATGCCGTCGTGCAGTGCGGAGAGGGCGCACCAGTGCTGGGCCAGCGCGGTACTGGGGGATGCCGCTGTGCTCATGATGCTCCTCCGGCTCGGTCCGATCGGGGTCAATACTAGCGTACCGCGATATAAGTTACAGGCGGATAATCGTTGCTTGCATTAGTCGGCGTCTGCAAGTAATGTGGGCCTCGGCAGTTCGAACCCGAGCACGCCCGCGAGGGCCTGCGGACAGGAGAACCGATGAGCGACAAGCCGACCGTGAGCGTCCTGGGCACCGGCATCATGGGGGCCGCCATGGCCCGCAACCTCGCCCGCGCCGGGCACGAGGTCACCGCCTGGAACCGCAGCCGCGACAAGGCCGAACCGCTCACCGCAGACGGCATCCGCATCGCCGACACCCCCGCCGAAGCCGTCGCGAACGCCGACGCGATCGTGACCATCCTCCACGACGGACCCGCCGCCCTCGACGTCATGCGCCAAGCCGCCCCGGCCCTGCGACCCGGCGCGCGATGGATCCAGTCCACCACCGCAGGCATCGAAGGCATCGCCGGTCTCGCCGCCTTCGCGGCCGAACACGACCTCGTGTTCTTCGACGCCCCCGTCCTCGGCACCCGCGAACCCGCCGAAGCCGGCAAGCTCACCGTCCTCGCCTCCGGTCCGAACGACGACCAGACCGCGAACGCCGTGTTCGACGCCGTCGGCGCGAAGACCGTGTGGATCAGCGCCGACGGAGCCGACGGTGCGGCTTCCCGGCTCAAACTCGTCGCCAACAGCTGGGTCCTCGTGCTCACCCACGGCATCGGCGAAGTCCTCGCGCTGGCCGAGGGCCTCGGGGTCGACCCGCAGCGGTTCTTCGAGCTCATCGAGGGCGGACCGCTCGACGCCGGATACGCGCGCATCAAGGGCGGCCTGATCCTGAACGGCGAAACCGGGAACACCAGCTTCGGCCTCGACACCGCGGAGAAGGACGCGCGGCTCATCGTCGAGGCCGCTCGCGTGAACGGCGTCAGGCTCGACCTGGGCGAGGCCGGGGTCGAGCGCTTCCGCCGCGCCGCCGCGCAGGGCCACGGCGGCGAGGACATGGCCGCGTCGTACTTCGCGAGCTTCGCCGAATAGCAAGCACCGACGAATTGCAAGCACCGCAACAAGAAGGAGCCATCATGGCGAGGATGCTGTTCATCATGACCGGGGCCGGCGAGTGGACGCTCAACGACGGCACCAAGCACACCACCGGGTACTGGGCCGAGGAAGCGGTGGTCCCGCTCGAGGCGTTCAAGCACGCCGGTCACGAGATCACCGTGGCGACGCCGGGCGGCGTGGTGCCGCCGGTCGACCCGGCGAGCCTCACCGACGAGGCCGGCGGCGGCGCCGAGACCGCCGCGCACCTGCGCACCGCGGTCGCGACGGCCGACGAGTTCGCCAAGCCCGCGGACCTCGCCGATGTGGACCTCGGCGACTACGACGCCGTGTACGTGCCCGGCGGCCACGGGCCCATGGAAGACCTGGCCGTCAACGCCGACTCCGGCCGCCTCCTCGCAGGAGCGCTCCGCGACGGCAAGCCCGTCGGCCTGGTCTGCCACGGCCTGGCCGCGCTCCTCGCCGCCGAGGACGAGGGCGTGAACGCCTTCGCGGGCTACCGAGTCACCGGCTTCACGAATGCCGAAGAGCACCTGGCGCAGCTGGCCGACAAGGCCCAATGGCTGCTGCAGGACCGGCTCGAGGCCGCCGGAGTGGTCTTCGCAGCCGCCGACCCGTTCACCTCGCACGTCCAGGTCGACCGCAACCTCGTCACCGGCCAGAACCCCCAGTCCTCCGCCGAGGCCGCCGAAGCCCTCATCGACCTCGTCGGATAGCGCCCCTACCCGAAAGCCGAAAGGACCCACCTTGACCAGCAATCTGTTCACCCCGATCACGTTGCGCGGGACCACCGTCCCGAACCGGATCTGGATGGCGCCGATGTGCCAGTACAGCGCCGACGCCGCGGGTCCCGCGACCGGCGTGCCGAACGACTGGCACCTCCAGCACTACGGCGCCCGCGCCGTAGGCGGCCCCGGTCTGATCCTGGTGGAGGCCACCGCGATCGTGCCCGAGGGGCGCATCAGCCCAGTCGACCTCGGCATCTGGAACGACGCCCAGGTCGAGGGGCACCGGCGGCTCACCGCGTTCATGCGCGGTCGAGGTGTGGTCCCGGGCATCCAGATCGCGCACGCGGGCCGGAAGGCCAGCACGGACAGCCGCGGCGGCGGCTCGCTCGCTCCGGGCGAGGGCGGCTGGGAGACGATGGCTCCCAGCGCGATCGCGTTCAGCGGCGGCCACGCCGTGCCGCACGAGCTGAGCGTCGAGGAGATCCGCGGCGTCGTCACCGCCTTCGCGGTGGCCGCCGAGCGGGCGCTCGCCGCGGGGTACGAGGTCATCGAAGTGCACGCCGCTCACGGCTACCTCGTCCACGAATTCCTGTCCCCTGTCTCGAACCGGCGCGAAGACGCCTACGGCGGCGACTTCGCGCACCGGGCCCGCCTCGCGCTCGAGATCGCCGACGCGGTGCGCACGGCAGTGGGGGAGCAGGTGCCGGTGCTGTTCCGGCTCTCGGCGACCGACTGGATCGAACCCGACGGCTGGACCGCCGACCAGACCGTGCGCCTCGCCGCGCTGCTGCGCGAGCACGGCGTCGACCTGGTCGACGTCTCGACCGGCGGCAACCTCCCGGACGCGCGGATCCCGGCGAGCCCCGGCTACCAGGTGCCGTTCGCCGAGCGGATCCGGCGCGAGGCCGGGATGCCCACGGCCGCAGTCGGCATCATCACCGAGCCGCAGCAGGCCGAGAAGATCCTCACCGAAGGCGGCGCCGACGCCGTGCTGCTCGGCCGCGAGCTCCTGCGCAACCCGTACTGGCCCCGCCAGGCCGCGCACGAGCTCGGCGCCGAGCACCCGCTCCCGCGCCAGTACCGGCGCGCCGAACGCAAGCGGGCCTGAGCACCGGTCGGGAGGCGGCCCCGCCTCCCGACCGGCCCGCCGACACCCTCGGGAGATCCCGGGGATCACCGCCGTGACCACCTAACCTTTTCGTCCTGAATGCACTTCCGCTCAGGCTCGAAAGGGACGCCCATGACCTGGACACCCGGCGCACTCGTCCGTCACCAGCCCCTCGCCCGCCAGCACCGGCCGGGCGCCGCAGCCGACGCCTACCGCATCCACTACCGCGGCAACGACCACGAAGGCGGACAACGCCTCGCGAGCGGCGCCGCCTTCATCCCCGCCGGAACGGCTCCCGACGGCGGCTGGCCCGTCATCGGCTTCGCCCACGGCACCACCGGCCTCAGCGACGCCTCGGCCCCCTCCCGCGCCGGGTTCTCGCAGATCGAACTGGCCCACATCGACCGCTGGCTCGCCGCCGGGTACGCGGTGGCCGCCACCGACTACGAAGGACGCTCCACGCCCGGGCCGCACCCGTACTTCAACGGCGAGGCCGTCGCCGACGACGTGATCGACGCCGTCCGCGCCGTCCAGGGCCTCGACCACCGCATCGCGACCGCCTGGCTGGTCGCCGGGTTCTCCCAGGGCGGGCACGCCGCCATGCACGTCGCCAACATCGCCACCGGGTACGCCCCCGAACTCGACTTCCGCGGCACCATCGCCGTCGCACCGGCCGCGTGCGCCGGGGAGCTCATCGCGGCACTCACCGCCGACGGCGACGCCCCGCTGTCGCCGATCGTGCCCCTCACCCTCGCCGGGATCGCCGCGACACACCCCGGGTTCGAACCCGACGCGTTCCTCACCCCGCTCGGTGCCGAACTCGTCGCGTGGGCCACCCGCGCCACGCTCCGCGACATGCACCAGGCCGTGCGCGGCATCGGCAACGACCAGGCAGGGACCACCGGCATCGCGGCGCGGCCCGAGATCGCCGAGGTCCTCGACGCCGCCGGCGCCCCGGTCACCTACCTCGACCGGCCCGTGTTCATCTCCGCCAGCCGCGATGACGAGATCATCCCGCACCAGCCCGTCGAGCGCTTCGCCGACGGCCTGCGGCGGGCCGGAGCCGACGTCGCCTTCGCCGCCCACATCGGCGCCGACCACGCCGGGATGCTCGAGACCGGCCAGCCCGACGCGATCGACTTCGGACGCGAACACCTCGAGGCCGTCGGCGTCGCGTACGACGTTCCGGCCCAACGCTTCGACCTGCTCGACCGCAGCGGCGACGGCTTGCTCGCCCGCGACGACTACGACGCGTTCGCGCTGCGGCTGGCCCGCAGCCTCGGCCACGCGCCGCGTTCGGCGAAGGCCGCCGCAGTGCGCGACGGCTATCGGCGGCTGTGGAACGCCGTGTGCACCGCCGCAGACGGCGACGACGACGGCACGGTGAGCGCCGCCGAGTACCGGGCATGGGCTGCAAGGGAAGCCGCCGCCGACGGTGACCGCTCCGGTTTCGCGACGGCCGTGCGCCCCCTCGCCGAAGCCGTTATCGCCCTCGTCGACGACGACGCCGACCGCGCCCTCGACCGAGGCGAACTCGACCGGCTCCTGACCGCGTGCCGAGTCGCACCCGAAACGGCCGCCGCGACCTGCGCGCAATTGGACGCCAACGGCGACGGGCGGGTCAGCGCCGATGAGATCGTCGACGCGGTTCGAGGCTTCTGCATCGGCGAAGCGGCTCCGGGCTCCTGGCTGTTCGGCAGGTTCTGAGCGGGATGGGCGAGCATCCGCCCGGAGCCCGGAGGTCCTAGACCACCGTCTCCGAATCCGCCGTCTCGTCCCGGACGCCGAACTCGTCGCAGACCTCCTTCGTCGGTCCGCATCGGACGATCCGGCCGCGATCCATCACCGCCACGCGATGCGCGAAGCCCCGCACCGCCTCCAAATCGTGGCAGATGAACAGATAACTCAGACCCAGACGCTCCTGCAGGCCGATGAGCAACTCGAAGATCTCCCGGCGCAGCGGCGCGTCCAAAGCCGAAGTCGGCTCATCGAGCACCAGGAGACGCGGCTCGCTCGCCAGCGCCCGCGCGATGTTCACGCGCTGGCACTGACCGCCCGAGAGCTCGTGCGGACGACGGTCGGCGAGTCCGATGTCGAGTCCGGTGAGCGCGAACAACTCCCGCACCCTCGCCGGACCCGCGACAGGGTCCCAACGCCGCTGCACCCGCAGCGGCTCGGCCACGGCCTCCCCGGCGGAGAGACGCGGACTGAGCGAGCCGTACGGGTCCTGCAGCACCGGCTGCAACCGCGGACGGAGCGACCGAAGATCACGCTCACCCATGTCGGCGAGATCGCGGCCCTCGAAGCGGACCGTGCCGCTCGCGGGCCTCAAGAGCCGCAGCACCGCGGCGGCGATCGACGACTTGCCCGAACCCGAAGGGCCGATGAGCGCCAGCGTCTCCCCGGCCGCGATGTCGAACGAGACGCCGTCCACCGCACGATTGCCCGAGCGGGTTCCCATTCCCAGCCGATAGCGAACCGGCGCATGTGACATGTGATATTCCACCGTCAGATCGCGGACTTTCAGCAGCGATGCCGCATCGTTCAACGGCGCTCGCGGTGCGAGCGCGGGACCCTCTCGGATCACGTCCGAGAGCAGCCGACCCTCCTCGATGGCGAGTACCCGATCGGCGTACTCGTCGACCACCGCGAGGTCATGGGTGATGACCAGCATGCCGGTCCCCGTTGCGGCGCAGCGTTCCCGCAGGAGATCGAGGATCTGCGTCCGGGTCCGCACATCGAGTGCCGTGGTCGGTTCGTCGGCCACGATCAGTTTGGGGGTGGCGGCCGTGGCGAGGGCGATGACGGCGCGCTGGCGCATGCCGCCGGAGAACTGGTGCGGGTAGTCGCGGGCGCGGGCGGACGGGTCGGGAATGCCGACGGCGTCGAGCGCGTCCACTGCGGCCTGCCTCGCGGCGCCCTTGCCGATGCCGCGAACTGAGGCGATGGCCCCGGCGATCTGGTCGCCGACCCGGTGGACCGGGCTCAGCACCGTGAGGGCGTCCTGCGGCACGTAGGCGAGGGTGCGTCCCCGGAGCCCGCCGAGCACCGCTCGGCCGGCGCCGAGGATCTCGGTGCCGTCGATGACCGCGCTGCCCGACGCGTGCGCCGATGGCGGCAGCAGTCCCAGGATCGCTTTGGCGGTCAAGGACTTCCCGGCGCCCGAAGCGCCGATGAGCGCCACGATCTCACCGGGGTCGATGCTGAAGGAGATGCCGCGCACGGCTTCCGTCCGTCCGATTCTGACGCGAAGGTCGCGGACGTCGAGCAGGGTGCGGGCGTTCATGCGAACACCGCCTTCCGACGCGGCAGCCGGGTGAGGTTCGCGCTCGAGACCGCAAGTGCGGCAAGACATGCGATCGCGGCGGCGGGAGCGAGCGCGGCGGCGGGCGCGACCTCCACATAGGCGCGCGACTCGTCGAGCAGGAGCCCCCATTCCGGCGTCGGCGGCTGCGTGCCGAGCCCGAGGAAGCCCAGCGATGCGATCGCCAGCGCGGTGCCGGGCAGGCGCAGTGCCGCGTGGCGCGCCAATGGCCCCGCCACTTCGGGAAGCACGTGCCGGATCGTGATCCAACGTGGACTCGCGCCCAGGGCCCGCTGAGCGGTCAGGTATGAAGCGGCCCTGGCCTCTTGGGTCAGGGCGGCCGCGTGCGCGGTCAGGTTCGGCCAGGAGACGAGGGCGACCGCGATCGCCGCGCCCGCCGTTCCCGGTCCGAGCGCGGCCGCCACGAGCACGCCGGCGAGGACGGGAGGAACCGCGTTCGCGATGTCCGCGACGCCCGCCGACACCCGTGGCGCGAAGCCGAGTGCGAGCGAGAGCGCGAACCCGAACGCGCACACCGCGACCGCCGCGCCGACCGTGTGGGCGGCGCCGTGGCCGAGGCGGGCGAGCACGTCGCGTCCGAGCGCGTCGGTGCCGAGCGGATGGGTCGGCGACGGTTGCAGGAGCTTCTCCGTCACCTCAACGGTGAGCGGATCGCGGAGCAGGCCCCAGACCACGACCACGGCCAGGATCGCCGCAAGGGACACCGGCACGACGTACTGGCCTGGGCCCGAAGGGGCGCGCGGCGGCGGCGGTGGGCGCAGCGCGGCGTCTCGCAGGCCCGAGCCGAGCATGGCGCGCCGGGCGAGGTGACCGAGCGCGCCGGCGGTGAGGCCGAGGCACATGAGCGCGAGCACGGAACCTTGCAGCAGTGGCAGATCCTGGGATTTCGCCGCCCCCAGCGCAGTCCGGCCGATCCCGGGCACCGCGAAGATCGTCTCGACCGCGACGGCGCCGCCCGTCACGGCGACCACCACCATCCCGAACTGCGGCATCACCGCGGGCAGAGCGCGCCGCAGCACGCCGAGCGCAATGCGCCGCTCGGTGACGCCGGCCGAGCGCCACAGCGCCACCCACCGCTCGTCGAACGCGCCCGGGAGGGCGTCGCCGACGAGCCGCCCGAGCATCGCCCCCGCCGGGACGCCCATGGCGGCGGCGGGCAGTACGAGGTTCGCGGGCCCGGTCCAACCCGAGGTCGGCAGCCAGCCCAGCCAGACGCCGACGACGATGAGGCCGATGGTGGCGAGAAGGAAGTCGGGGCACGCCACCAGGATCGCGCCGACGGCGCCGCCGGGGCGATCGTCGCCGAGGGTGCCCCGCGCGCCGCGCCAGACGGTCCGCGCGCAGAGCGCGGCCGCCAGGAGCGTCGCCACGGCGAGCGCGCATGCCATGAGCGTCAAGGAGGTCCCGAGCCCGGAGGCCACCGCGGGGCCGACCGGGTAGCCCGAGACCCACGAGGTGCCGAAGTCGCCGTGGAGCAGGCCCGCCGCCCACCGGCCCAGGAGCGCCAGCGGTCCGGCGTCGAGCCCGAGGTCGGCGCGGATCGCGTCGAGCGCCTCCGGGGTCGCCTCCTGCTCGGCCGACTTGGCGCGGAGCACGGTGAGGGCGGGGTCGTTGCGCGAGAGCCACGGGAGCAGGCCCACGACGGCGAGCAGCGCCGTCAGCGCGCCCAGTCGGGCCAGAACGGTGCGCACCGCTACACCAGACGTGTCTGGGGACCGACGAGCTCGCGTTCACGCGGGTCCTTGAGCGACCCGGACACGCTCGCCGCATCGCCCTGGATGACCCGCTCGTGCAGAAGCGGGATCGCCGCGTCGGCGTTGAGGATCGCCGTCTCGGCCGCGAGCACGGCCGCGCGCCGGTCCTCGCCGGGCTGGGTCGCGGCCGCGGTGCCGAGGGCTGCGTCCACGCCGTCGTCGGCGAACTGGGAGAGGTTGAACGAGCCGTCGGAGGCGAAGTCGGAGAACATGTACGCGACCGGGTCGCCGGAGTCGAGGACGGTGGCGCGCGAGAGCAGGAACGCGTCGAACGCGCCGTCGAGCGCGTCGGCCTCGATGTTCGCGTACTCGCGGATGTCGAGCTCCACGGCGAATCCGGCCTCCTGCAGCTGCTGCTGGAGGACCTGGGCGACCTCGGGCAGCTCGGCGCGGTCGGTGAAGGTGCCCAGCGTGATCGTGGTCCCGGCGGTGTTCGCGGCGGTGGCGGGCCGGGTGCGGCCGGCGCGTTCGGCGGCCCACGGGATCGCCGGGCCGAGCAGGCCCTCGGCGAGGTCGGCGCGGCCGTCGTAGACCCCCTCCACGATCGTGGCGGCGTCGATCGCCTCGCGGGCGGCGGCGCGCACTCCCGGGTCGCTGAACGGGCCGGTCGAGCAGTTGAGATAGAGCGTGCAGGTGCGCGGCATCGGCACCTCGGTGATCTGGTCAGGCTCGAGCAGGCCCGCCTGGGAGACCGGGATGGCCTCGACGATGTCGGCCTCGCCCGCGCGGAGCTTCCCGGCGCGGGCCGTGCCGTCGGGGACGAACGACGCGTCGATGCCCGCGGCCAGGACCTCGCCGCCCCACCAGTCCTCGTTGCGGTCGAGTGAGGCCGAGGAGGTGCCGTCGACCGAGGTGAGGACGAACGCGCCGGTGCCCGCGCCCACAGGGTCGACGATCCCGTCGCGGTAGGCCTTCGCCGCGAGGATCGAGAGCTGCGGTGAAGAGAGCCGGTGGGGGAGCAGCGGGTCGGTGTCGGCAGTGGTGACGGCGACCGTGCTGCCCGCGACCTCCACGGTGAGCTCGACGCCGTCGAGGATGCGCGGTTTCGGCGCGGCCTGCGCGGCGAAGGCGAGGGAGTTGGCGACGGCCTCGGCGGTGAACGCGGTGCCGTCGTGGAAGACCACGTCCTCGCGGAGTGTGAAGGTCCAGGTGTTGCCTTCCTGGATCCAGTCCTGGGCGAGCCACGGGAGCGCGTTGCCGTCGGTGTCGAGCACGACGAGGGTCTCGGCGGTGGCCCAGCGAGAGAGCTTGAACGCGTCGTCAGACAGCGGTGAGAGCCCCGACCGGGGCGGCAGCATGTGCGCGACCCGGACCCGCCCGGAGGCCGTTGCCCCCTCGGAGCCTTCGGAGAAGCAGGCGGCCAGGCCGAGGACCGGGGCGGCGGACGCGGCCGCGAGGAGTGAACGGCGGGAGACAGGCAAGGGAGGACTCCATCGGGGAGGCGGGGACGGTACTCCTCGGAACCATATACAAATGAAAACCGTATTCATTTCCTGTGGGGCGGGACTTGCTCCGGGTCACAACCCCGGATCCCGCCTCATCCGCCACACGACGGCGCTATCGGACCGCGCCGTCAAGTGGTGCCATCGGCAAGTGGTATGTCACATGTCGCGCGGCATATGGCACTGAAACCCATCGGGACTCGCGCTGGGCGCCATAGAATGCCGCCATCGCCGAAGGCGAGGGGAGCCGCATCATGGACCACCGGGACGCCGCCGAAACGGGCGCGCACGCCGCCTACCGCCCCATCTCGGACTACGCGCTCATCTCCGACCGCCGCTGCGCCGCTCTCGTGTCCTCGGAAGGCTCCATCGACTGGTTCTGCCGGCCCCGCTTCGACAGCCCCGCCGTCTACGGCCGCCTCCTCGACCCCGACGCCGGCCACTGGTCCATCCGCCCCGTCGGCCCCTTCCACCACGAGCGCTCCTACGTCGGCGAGACTCTCGTCCTGCGCACCGTCTTCACCACGGACACCGGCACTGCGCACCTCATCGACGCCATGGCCATCGGCCCCTCCTACGAGGCCGACACCGGCGTGCGTCTCAGGCTCGCCTCACGCGCCCCCAGAGCCACCCTCCGCGTCCTCGAGTGCACCGCTGGCGAAGTCGACATCGAGTTCGTCTTCCGACCCCGGCCCGAATTCGGCCTGGTCAAACCCATCTTCACCAACATCCCCGGCGGCATCCTCGCCACCGGCGGCCCCGTCCGCTTCGCCCTCACCTGCCCCGTCCCCCTCGACTTCAGCGAGGACGGCGCCACCGCCCGCTTCACCCTCCGCGCGGGCGACAAACACCGCTTCGTGACCCAATCCGCCGGACTCGCCGAACCGCCGCCCGCTACCTGGACTCACGAGGCCGTCGACGCCCAACTCGAAGAGACCATCCAAGGCTGGCAGCACTGGAGCGACGCCCACCCCACCTGGGACGGGCCCCTGCCCCACCTCGTGCGCCGCTCCCTGCTCGTCCTCGAAGCCCTCCGCTACCAGCCCACCGGCGCCATCATCGCCGCGCCCACCACGTCGCTGCCCGAAGCCGTCGGCTCGGGCCGCAACTGGGACTACCGCTACGCGTGGATCCGCGACGCCAGTTTCACCATCCAGGCGCTGGCCGCCGCCGGATCCACCGATGAGGCGATCGAGTTCTTCGAGTTCATCACCCGCGCCGCCGCCCACTACCACCCCGAGAACCCGCTCCAGATCATGTTCGGCGTCGGCGGAGAACACGACCTGTCCGAACGGGAGCTCACACACCTGTCAGGTTGGCGCGGTTCACGTCCCGTGCGCATAGGCAACGCCGCCTGGCAACAGCCCCAGCTCGACGTCTACGGCGAACTCCTCGACGCCGCCTGGCAGCTGCGCCCCCACCTCGCCCACCTCGACCCCGCCGCCCGCCGCTTCCTCACCGGTGTCGCCGACGCCGCCGCAGACCAGTGGGGACGACCCGACCAGGGCATCTGGGAGTCGCGCGGCGACCCCCGCCACTACACGTATTCCAAACTCATGTGCTGGGTCGCGCTCGACCGCGCCGTCAAACACGCCGAAGTCATCGAGATCGAACAACGCGAGGCCATGACATTCGGCCGGGACATCTTCAAAGGCGAGGAACTCTCCCCTGAGGACTTCGAACGGGTGAAGCTGGCGCCGGGCTGGGCGGCCGCGCGCGACCGCATCCGCGAAGCCATCGAGACGCACGCGTGGAAACCCGAGCTCGGCGCCTTCGGGGCCGCCTTCGACGGCGACGACCTCGACGCGGCCGTGCTCCTCCTGCCCGCCGTCGGCTTCCTGCCCGGCAACGACCCGCGCGTCATCTCGACCGTGGACGTCATCGCCGAGCGGCTCCGAGAGCCGCGAGGCCTGGTGCGTCGCTATGCGTCCGGGACCGATGGACTCGAAGGCGACGAGGGCGCGTTCGTCATGTGCACGTTCTGGCTCGCGCAGGCGCTGGCCCTGACCGGCCGGGTGGAGCGGGCCCGCGAGGTGTTCGAGGAGGCGGCGGCCTGCGCCAACGACCTCGGACTCATGTCGGAGGAAGTCGACACCGCCACCGGGGAGATGCTCGGCAACTACCCGCAGGCCTTCAGCCACATCGGCCTCATCAACGCCGCGGTGGCGATCCGCGACGCCGAACGCCGCTGACCGGCCGCGCGACCGTCGGGATGCCGTCGCACCGGATCGCGAAAAGCCTTCGAACGGGACGTGCGCTGACGCTACGGTGACGTGGAGCCGCGCCTACGCGACGGCTGACAACGGGGGAACCACTGAGGAGGGCGGCGACATGGCCGCGCACAAGGAACACGCCGGACACGCGCACGAACACGGCAGGAACTGCGGCCACACCGCGGTACCGCACGGCGACCACACCGACTACGCCCACGACGGGCACCTGCACCGCCTGCACGGCGACCACGTCGACGAATGCGAGCCGCAGGGACACCTCGTCCACGATTCTCACGCCCACCAGCACGGCAAGAGCTGCGGGCATGTCGCGGTCGCCCACGGCGACCACCACGACTTCGTGCACGACGGCCACCGCCACGCCGCCCATGCCGGCCACTGGGACGACCACTGAGCCGGGTCGACGCAACGCGAAGCGGCCGTGGTCATCACGCACACGGCCGCTTCGCGTCGTCTGATCTCAGGTGGGCTGGGCCCAGGAGCCGCGGACGTGGCTGAGGTGCAGCTCCATCACCTGGCGCACGTACTCAGGGTCGCGGGTGAGGAGGCCGTGCAGGATCTCCAGGTGCTCCCCGGCCGACTCCTCGAGCTCGCCCAGCTCCATGAGGGCGGTCAGGCCGTACAGGCGCGAGCGCTGGCGCAGGTTGCGGACGGTCTCGACGAGCGTGGCGTTGCCCGAGAGCGCGAGCATCTCGAGGTGGAAGCGCATGTCGGCCTCGACGTAGGCGATGAGGTCCTCTTCGGCGGCGGCGTCCACGATGGCCTGGGCGAGGGGGCGCAGCGCCTCGATGTCGGCCGGGTCCGCGGTCGTCGCGAGCGCCACGGTCGTCGGGATCTCGATGAGCTCGCGCAGCTTGGTGTACTCGTCGAGCTGCGCCTCGGAGACGACCTTGACCCGGAAGCCCTTGTTGGGCACCGGTTCGACCAGTTCCTCCTTGACGAGGTCGAGCATTGCCTCCCGCACGGGGGTGGCGGAGACCCCGAACTGCTCGGCCAGGACGGGCACTGAGTAGACCTTGCCCGGGGCGAGCTCCCCGGTGATGACGGCGGCCCGGAGGGCCTCGCCTATGCGCTCCCGGTAGCTCGCGCGGCGCCCGCCCATCTCGGGCAGGGACATCGCGACGGCTGGCGCGGCTCCGGCTCGAGCTGGCATCAGGACCTCCTCAGTGGTATGTCACACGTGGCGCGTCACAGTATGCGGGAGGGCTCAGAGGATGAATCCGCTGGGGAAGGGGTCTTCGGGGTCGAGCGTGTACTGGGCGGTACCGGTTATCCAGGCGCGGCCGGTGACGGACGGGATGACAGCCGGGATGCCGGCGACCTCGGTCTCGCCGACGAGGCGGCCGGTGAAGCGCGAGCCGATGAACGACTCGTTGACGAAGTCCTGGTCGAGTCCGAGCAGGCCGCGGGCGCGGAGCTGGGCCATCCGCGCGGAAGTGCCGGTGCCGCAGGGGGAGCGGTCGAACCAGCCGGGGTGGATGGCCATGGCGTGCCGGGAGTGCTTCGCGTCCGAGCCCGGCGCGGTCAGGTAGACGTGGTGGAGGCCCCGGATGGACGGCTCCAGCGGGTGCACCGGCTCCGCTTCGGCGTTCACGGCCGCCATGATGTCGAGTCCGGCGGCGATGAGCTCGTTCTTGGCGGCCCGGTCGAACGGCAGGCCGAGGTCGTCGAGGTCGACGAACGCGTAGAAGTTCCCGCCGAAGGCGAGGTCGTAGCGCACCTCGCGGCCGTCCTTGAGGGTCGCGACGCGGTCGAGCCCCACCGAGAACGCCGGAACGTTCACCAGCGTGACGGCTTTGGCCGCACCGTCCTCGACCTGCACCTCCACTTGGACCAAGCCTGCGGGAGTGTCGAGGCGGACCGTCGTGACCGGCTCGGTCACCGCCACCATGCCGGTCTCGACGAGCACCGTGGCCACCCCGATCGTGCCGTGCCCGCACATCGGGAGGTAGCCCGAGACCTCGATGAACAGCACACCCCAGTCCGCGTCCGGGCGGGTCGGCGGCTGGAGGATCGCCCCGCTCATGGCGGCGTGGCCGCGCGGTTCGTTCATCAGGAAGCCGCGCACGTGGTCGGAATGGTCGCGGAAATGGTTGCGCCGCTCCATCATCGTCGCCCCCGGGATGGCGCCCACGCCACCGGTCACGACCCGGGTGGGCATGCCCTCGGTGTGCGATTCGACCGTGTGGAGCACGAGCCTGCTGCGCATGGGTCCTCCTTCTAGGCGAGACCGGCCGCGAGGGCCTGCTCGGTGGCGGTGCGGACCTCGGCGGCCTGCTCGGGCATGAGCGGCACGCGGGGGAGGCGGCACTGGCCGCCCTTGCGGCCCACGATGTCCATGGAGAGCTTGATGGCCTGCACGAACTCCACTTTCGAGTCCCAGCGCAGGAGCGGGTGCAGTTGGCGGTACAGCGGCAGGGCCGTCTCGAGGTCGCCCGCGACGGCCGCCCGGTACAGCTCCACCGTGGACTTCGGCAGTGCGTTGGGGTAGCCCGAGACCCAGCCGACGGCGCCGGCGACCGCCAGTTCGAGCAGCACGTCGTCGGCGCCCACGAGCAGGTCGAGGTCGGGGGCGAGCTCGGCGATGCGGTAGGCGCGGCGCACGTCGCCGGAGAACTCCTTGACGGCGTGGATGAGGCCCTCGGCGTGGAGCTTCGCCAGCAGTTCTGGGGTGAGGTCGACCTTGGTGTCGATCGGGTTGTTGTAGGCGACGATCGGCACGCCGGCCTTGGCGACCTCTTCGTAGTGGGCGATCACCGAGCGCTCGTCGGCCCGGTAGGCGTTGGGCGGCAGGAGCATGACCGCGCCGCATCCGGCGTCGCGCGCCTGCTCGGCCCAGCGGCGGGCCTCGGCGGCGCCGTAGGCGGCGACGCCGGGCATGACGCGCTCGCCGCCGATCGCCGCGACCGCGGTGGCGACGACCTCGGCGCGCTCGGCCTCGGTGAGGGTCTGGTACTCACCGAGGGAGCCGTTCGGAGTGACGCCGTCGCAGCCGTTCGCCACCAGCCAGGCGCAGTGCTCGTCGAATGCCGCGAAGTCGACCGTGCGGTCGTCGTTGAACGGCAGGGCGGTGGCGACGAGGACGCCGCGCCAGGGGCGCGATTCGAGTGCCGACATGGGGCTTCCAATCTCGATGACGTGTGACATGGTACTGCTGGAGCCGCCTGGGGCGGCCTGGGAAGCGGTGGCGGCGGCAGCGGCCGTTCACCGATCAGTATCAGTAATATGTCACATACTATAGTGGGATCACGGGTCCCGCGCGCAACGGGGAGTGACAAACCGCGGACCAGCGAGCGAACACCCGACGCCCGAGCCCCGAACGCCCGTCGACGAGGCTTCCCATACTGGAGGCCTCGCCGCAGGCGCCATCGCACCGAACCGTCGAACGGAGCGCACCCATGGCCGACACGCTGCGCAGTGTCAACCCGACCACCGGAGTGGCCTTCGGCGACCCGATCGCCGAGACCACGCCCGAGGAGGTCGCCCGGGCCGCGGGGGCCGCCCGCGCCGCCGCGCCCGGTCTCGCCGCGATGCGCCCGGCCGAACGCGGCAGGCTCATGCGCGCCCTCGCGACCGCTCTGCTCTCCCACGAGGACGCCGTCGTCACCCTCGCCGACGCCGAGTCCGGCCTCGGCGAGACCCGCCTCCGAGGCGAACTCGCCCGCACCACCGGCCAGTTCGAGCAGTACGCCGCCTACGCCGAAACCGGGGCGACCCTCGACGCGGTGATCGACCACGCCGCCCCGCGCGCGACCCCGCCCCGACCGGACCTGCGCCGCTGCAACGTCCCGCTCGGCCCCGTCGCCGTCTACGCGGCCTCGAACTTCCCGCTCGCCTTCGGCGTCGCCGGGACCGACACCGCCGCCGCGCTCGCCGCCGGCTGCCCGGTAGTGGCCAAAGCCCACGCATCCCAGCCCGCCACCGCCGCCCTGCTCGCCGCGATCATCACCGAAGCGCTCGAGTCCCACGGCGCCGACCCGCGCGTATTCGCCGTTGCCACCGGTTTCCAGGCCGGACTCGATCTGATCCGCGACCCGAACATCAAGGCAGCGGCATTCACCGGCTCGATCGCGGGCGGCCGCGCCCTGGCCGAGGAGGCCGCGGGACGCCCCGAGCCGATCCCCTTCTACGGTGAGCTCGGCAGCCTCAACCCCGTCGTGCTCACCCCCGAGGCCGTCGCGCAGCGCGGCCCCGGCCTGGTGGAGGAGTTCGCGGCGTCGATGACGCTCGGCGCGGGCCAGTTCTGCACCAAGCCCGGACTGCTCTTCCTCCCCGAGGGCCACGGTCTCGAGGAGGCGCTGGCGGCGGCCCTGCGCGCCAAGGAAGTCCACCCCATGCTCAACGCCCGCATCCGGGAGGCCTACGCGGCGGAAGCGGCCCGGCTGGCGTCACATCCGCAGGCGCGCTTCACGGTCGAGCCTGCGACAGTGGAGGGCGGTTTCGCGGTGACGCCGGGCCTCGTCGCGGTGCCCGCGTCCGCGATCGACGGCGACGACTCCCTGCTGCGCGAGTGCTTCGGCCCGACCGCCCTGGTGCTCACGTACGCCGACACGGCAGAGCTCGAACGGGTCCTCCCGCAGCTGCCCGGCGGCCTCACCGCGACGGTGCAGCTGGCGACTTCGGCGGATCCGGTCGCGCGGGTGGCGCTGCCGCTGCTGGCGGAGCGCTCGGGCCGCGTCATCGTGAACGGCTGGCCGACCGGTGTGGCCGTGACCCACGCGCAGCACCACGGCGGCCCGTGGCCCGCGTCGACGAACGCCCGGCACACCTCGGTGGGCACGGGCGCGATCGCGCGCTTCGTCCGACCCGTCGCCTACCAGTCCACTCCGGAACCGCTGCTTCCCGAAGCGTTGCACGACGACAACCCGCTGGGCATCGAGCGCCGCGTCGACGGCGAGCTCGAGTCCACACGGCAGCGCTGAGGACCGGAACAGCTGAGGTCGCGCTAGTGCCATGTGGCATGTGATATGTCACGCGGCACCTTGAGGTGCCGGATAAGCGGTCCGGGAAGCGAGAGCCCGATGCCCGGTATGTCGCGGCCGGGAGCGGCGCCCCCGCGCCCTTAAGGTGGCGCTTGTGGAGAGACGACAAGCGAGCGCGGCGGCGGCCGGGGTCCGCTGGGCCGTGGCCCTGACGGCAGTAGGCGTGGCCTTGGCCGGGTGCGGGGCGAACAGGGCCGCGCAGACCAGCGAGATGGCGCCTGCGATCTCCGGAGTCGACGCCGACGCGGGGACGCTGGCCCTGCGCGACATGCAGGTGGACTTCGGTGAGCGGGGCTTCTACCCGGAGGGCGGGCAGGCCCCGCTGCGGATCTGGATCGACAACCGCGGCGACGAGCCCGTGGTCCTCGAAGCGGTGACGAGCTCGGCTGCCGAGGCCGTCGTCCTCGCGACCGAGATGGTCATCCCGGAGGAGACCCCTACCGCGGACGAGTCGGCGACACCGGAGACCGATGCGTCGGCTTCGCCGACCGCCGGCGAATCCGAAAGCCCCGAAGCCGACGCTTCGCCGACCGCCGACGCATCCGAGAGCCCCGAAGCCGACGACGCTTCGCCGACCGCCGACGCATCCGAGAGCCCCGACGCCGACGCCGCGGAGTCCGCGTCGCCTGAAGGCGAAGCGACCGCCGCCGAGCTGGAGGGCCAGCGCGACTTCGAGATCGAGATCGCCCCGGACTCGTACATGCGTCTGGCGCCCACCACCGGCTCCTTCCTGATGCTCGACGGGCTGAAGGAGGACGTCTTCATGGGCGGGACCGTCGAGGTCACGTTCGTCTTCTCGAACGGCGAGGCGGTCACCGTGGACCTGCCGATGGGCGTCCCGGAGGAGGCCCCGCCCCGTTCCTATTTCGAACCGCGCCACGAGGAGGAGGCCGGGTAACTCGGCGTCCTCTCAAACGACCGAACGGCGGCGGCGCATGAGCGCCGCCGCCGTTCCCTTACCCGTTCGCGTTGCGGCGCTTCAGGACACCCGCCAGGCGGTGACTTCGATTTCGCGCGTCGTGCCGAGGTCGATCGAGGCTTCGGGCGTGACGGTCTCCATCGGCGAACCCTCGGCGTAGCCGACGTTGACCTCGGTCGCGTTGACGACGTCGCCCGCCTCGACCCGGTTGGTCCACAGCATCGCCGCGCTCACGGAGTCCCCGGGGGCGAGGGTGATCGGCGTGGGCCCGGGGTCCTGGAGCGTGTCCGAGCCCTGCCGGACCGCGACGTCGACGCCGGGGATCTCGATCACCGGGTAGCCGTTGATCTCGATGTCCTCGGTGCCGCAGTTGACGAGCTCGATGCCGGAGGAGCGTACGCCCATCGCGGCGCTGCCCTGGGTGACGGTGACATGGAAGCCTTCGGCGCAGGCCGGCGCCTCCGGCCGGTCGGTGGCCGGTTCCACCGGTTCGGCGGGCGGGGCCGCGGGCACGCCGGAGAGCTGCCAGGCCCCGAGGTCGAGCACGTGCGCGGTGTCGAGCTCGATCGGCTCGGCGAGGTCGAGCTCGTACCCGGCGTACACCGGCAGGGCGTTGATGAGGAACCGGTCGACTTCGAGCACGTCGCCGCTTCCGGTGGCGGGCGTCCACGAGAGGGGCGCGATCGCGCCCTGGCCCGGGTCGACCGTGACCGATTCGGGGGCGTTCATGTCGCGGGGCGCGACGACGTTCCCGCCGAACACGCCGACCTGCGGCATGCTGTCGAGCAGCAGCGGCTCCTCGCCGCAGTTGACCAGGCCGATCGCCATGAAGGTGCGGTCGCCGACGACGCCCGTGGGGGTGAGCGACATCTGGATGCCGTGCTCGTCGCACTCCGTGGAGGTCGCCGCGGCCGCGGTGGGCTCGTCCTCGCCGCCCGCGCCGCACGCGGACGCGGCGAGGGCGAGGACTGCGGCGATGAGCGCCAGTGGCCGGGTGGTGCGTCGCATGCGGTGTCCTTCGCTTGGTGGGGTTCCGCATGCCTGACGCTGAGGCCCTATGGCGAGGTTGCACTGGGCGTCTGAATGATCAGCACGGTCAGGTCGTCGGTGCGCTCGTAGCCGCCGGCCTGGAAGTCGGCCTTGAGCTTGCGATGGAGGCGGTCGGGGTCGCGGATGCCGGAGGCGACGTGCGCGTTGAGTCGCTCGATCACCGGGAACGTCTCTCCGGCGGCGTTGCGGCCCTCGACGAACCCGTCGGAGAACATCACGACGAGATCGCCCGGCATGAGCGTGACCTCGCGGATCTCGCTGACCTGGAGTCCGAAGTCGGCGAGGCCGAGCGGCGGCATGGGCCGCACGGTGAGCGGCTGGGCCGATCCGCGCACGAGCAGCGGGGCGGGGTGTCCGCACAGCAGGACCCTGAGGGTGTCGAAGCGGGGCGTGATCTCGACGAACGCGGCCGTGGCGTAGGACTGGTCCCATTCGTTGCGGCCGCGGTTGTGCATGCGCACGCGCCGCTCCATCCGGGCGGCGAGCTTGCGCAGGTCGGGGTCGTCGAGCGACCGTTCGCGGAAGGTGCCCAGGAGCGCTTCGGTGAGCTGGACGGCGGTGAGGTCGTGGCCCTGGACGTCGCCGACCACCGCGCGGATGCCGAGATCGGTCTCCTGCACGTCGTAGAAGTCGCCGCCGACCAGGCCGGGGCTGCCGTCGTGCGTCCGGTAGGCGACGGCGACCCGCGCCCCGCCGATGCGGGCGGGCAGTTCGGGGAGGATCGCGGACTGCACCGCCTCGGCGACGAGCGTCATCGAGATGAGGCGGTTGACCATGCGGTTCCTGGTCCACGCCAGGGCCGTGCACAGCGCGCCGATGATGAGGACGGGCGGCAGGTCGTTCCAGGTGGACTCGGGGTAGCGGAAGATCCCGAGGGCGTCCTGCCCGGAGGCGACGACGGCGGCGACGAGGATTGTCGCGCCCGCGGTGACCAAGGGCCCGTTGACGAGTGCGGTGAACGCGGGCAGCAGGACCACTGTGTAGTCGGCGAACTCGGCGGCCTCGTCGTCGAGGAACGCGATGGGGAGGCTGACGGCGATGAGGATGAACGGCATGAGCCGCAGGAGGAGGACCGTGCCGGGTTCGCCGGCGGCGATGCGGCGCCAGGGGTTCTTCGGCAGCACATAGGACCTGAAGTAGCCCTGCATGTCAGCGGCCCCGCGCTTGGTCCCGTCCACGGGGAGAGCGTATGCAGATCAGGGATTGAAAGGGCGATGAACAGGCAAAACAAGAGGCGGGCTCGCGGCGCTGGGAGTCGCCGCGGGCCCGCCTCCGGGTGCTACACCTTGGCCTGGGCCGCGGCGATGTGCTCGCGCAGCCGCTCCTCTTCCTCGGACGAGAGGTTCGTCTGGAGGAGCTTGCCCTGGTACTGGCCGCGGAGCTCTTCGAAGACCTTGTCCTCGGTCATGGAGCGGACCAGGACCACGAGCGCGGCGCTGCCCGGGTTGAGCTCCTTGCCGAGGCTCTTCATGAAGGAGTCGTCGACGCCGACGTCCGACATGGCCCCGCCCGCGGCCCCCGCGGACGCGCCGACGGCCATGCCGAGCAGCGGCGCGAAGAACAGCAGGCCGATGAGCCCGCCCCACAGCGCACCACCGGTCGCGCTGATGCCGACCAGCGAGGTCGACTGGTGGAGTTTGACCTTGCCGTCGTCGCGACGTTCGACGACGACCGCGTCGTCGAGTTTGATGAGCTCGCGCTTCTGCATGTCCGCCAGCTTGGTCAGGACGGTCTGCGCGGTGGGGACGTCCGGATAGGCCACGGCGATGAGTTTGCTCATGCGTCTTCCTCTCTGCTGGCCGCCTTCGGCGGCGTCTCGCCCGATTGTGTCCCTGTTCATGCATGTTCGCGGGCAAATGCCGGGCAAATCCCGGTACGCGCGGTGAGCACTGGTGCCGGACCCGGGTAATCCCGCCAGGCGGGACCGGCGGTTGACGCTCGCCCTTCCGGCAATCTATATTTCCCATAGATTTGGTAGAGATATCTGGTTCGGACATCACTCGGAAGGCTCCCCAGTGCGCTCCCTCGTCCTGCTCGGCCTCGTCGGCCTCGCCGCCCAACTCGTGGACGGCAGCCTCGGCATGGCCTACGGCGTCACTTCGACCACGCTGCTCCTGGCCATCGGCGCCAACCCCGCCGCCGCCTCGGCCACCGTCCACCTCGCCGAGATCGGCACGACCCTCGCCTCAGGCGCCTCGCACTGGCGCTTCGGCAACGTCGACTGGAAGGTCGTCCTCAAGATCGGCATCCCCGGGGCCGTCGGCGCCTTCGCGGGCGCCACCGTCCTGTCGCGGCTCTCCACCGAAGTCGCCGCCCCGGTCATGTCCATCATCCTGCTCTCCCTCGGCCTCTACCTGCTCATCCGCTTCACTCTGCGCGGCCTCGACCGCAAGAACCTCGGCAAGCCCCTGCGCAAGCGGTTCCTCGCCCCGCTCGGACTCGTCGGCGGCTTCCTCGACGCCACCGGAGGCGGCGGCTGGGGCCCGGTCGGCACGCCCGCACTGCTCGCCAGCGGCCGCATCGAACCCCGCAAGGTCATCGGCTCCATCGACACCTCCGAGTTCCTGGTCGCGCTGGCCGCCTCGGCCGGCTTCATCGTCGGCATCGGCAGCGCGGGCATCGACTTCGCATGGGTCGGGGTCCTCCTGGCCGGCGGGCTCATCGCCGCGCCGATCGCGGCCTGGCTGGTCCGCCACATCCCGCCGCGCGTGCTCGGCTCGGCCGTCGGCGGCGTCATCGTCCTGACCAACACCCGCACCCTGCTGCGCAGCGACTGGATCGCCGCCCCCGGCGGGGTCGCGATCGCCGTCTACATCGC
The DNA here is from genome assembly GCF_027622875.1 of Glycomyces luteolus. GTDB lineage: Bacteria > Actinomycetota > Actinomycetes > Mycobacteriales > Micromonosporaceae > Glycomyces > Glycomyces luteolus. The sequence goes on from NZ_JAPZVP010000007.1 coordinate 40,471, forward strand.
CATCGCGGCCGTCTGGGTCGCGGCCGTGGTCTACTCGGTGCGCCGCCACCTCGCCGAGCGCGACGTCGGCGGGCCCGTCCTGGACAAGGCCAACAACCCGGAGGCCGCGGAGTCGCCCGCCCGCGTCGCCGAACCGGCCGCCGAGACCGCCTGAGCCACAACGACTGCGGCCCGCCCCGATCCGGGTGCGGGCCGCAGTGCTGTCCAGTGCGCCAACCACACCGTCCCTATTGGATTTGGATGACGACGTGAAGGTGAACTTCAAGTAGCATCTGGCCTCAACGTGGCCGTGAGCTGGACCGTTGGAGGCGCCGTGACGCAGTTCTACCAAGCTTTGCTCCGCGACGGAGGACCCCGGCTCGGGCCGCGGCTGCGGCGGTGCTTCGCCGCCTGGGCGGGAGCCGAGGACGACGGCGAACGGATCTTCGAACACGCCCGCGGCCGCACCCGCACCGCCTTCGCCGACAACGACCTGTGCGGCCGCTACATCCACGACGGGCCCACCGGCGACGGACGGCTCCGCACCACCGCCACCTGGGCCGCGGGCCACAAGGGCGCACCCGGCTGGGTCCGCGTCACCGTCGAGGGCGACCTCGACCAGGCGGCCGTGACCGCCCCCGGATTCATGCCCGCGTTCCTCGCCACCGGCCGCGCCACCGACGGCGCCGTCCCCGTCGAGGCCGGGCCGCTCCTCATCGGCCCCGAAGAGGTCAAGGAGCTCACCGGCTGGCTCGCCCGCCCCGACCGCGCCGTCCCCCTCATCGTCCTCACCGTCGACCGCAGCGACCCCAACCTCGTCGCCGCCTGCGCCGACCACCTCGCCGAGACCCTCGCGGGCGTCGCCGTCGTCGCCCGCCTCTACGACTCCCGCACCCAGGACGACCTCAACGCCTGGCTCGGCGGCGACCTCAGCGTCTTCGGCGGCGGCCTGCGCACCTACCTGCCCGGCGTCCGCCCGGGCGAGGAGACCTACGCGATGCGCCACCAGCCCCGCGGCGGCGGCGCGATACGCGACCAGGGCGTCCGTTCACTCGAAGTCGTCGTCAGAGGCGTCGTCGACCTCTCCGTCCACCGGCCGCTCCCCGCCGATGTACGCCGCGCCGAACCCAGGATCGCCCGCATACTCGCCGGCGCCCTGCCACCGGCCGAACTCCACGCCGCCCCGCCCAGCCCCGCCGCGATAGCCGTCCCGCGCGGACCCCGCATACCCAGACCGGCCGCACCGTCCGAACCGAAGACCGCACCACCCGACCCCCCGGTCCAGACACCCGAACCGCAGCCCGCACTGACGACCGAACCCGAGCCCCCGCAACCGGAACCCGCGGTGCCCGCGGGCCTCGCCGACGACATCGCCGCGAGACTCGCCGACCGCCTCGACGACAGCGTCCTCGACGCGCTCGTCGACATGGCCCGCGGCGGCGACTCCGAGACCACCGGCCTCATCAAGACCATGTCCGCCCACCTCGACGCCCTCACCCGCGCCGTCGAATCCGCCGGGCTCCTCGGCTCCCGCGCCCCCAGCCAGGAGCTCGAACGACTCCGCAGACAGTACGACCAGCTCGAACTCGACTACACCGAACTCCAAGAGCACGAACGCAAAGCCCAGGACCGCATCCGCTGGCTCGAGGGCCGCCTCGCCGAGCACGCCGACCCCGTCTACGGCGTCCAGACCGACGCCGACCAGGACGACTGCTGGGAGGCCGAGAGCCTCATGGAGGTCGTCCAGCGCGCCCGCAAGCAGCTGCGCCACCTCGACCTCCCCGACGCCCTCGACACCGAGGTCTCCCGACTCGACGTCACGTACCCGCGCCAGCGCCGCCGCTGGACCGGCCGCGCCTGGGACGCCCTCCGCGCCCTCGACGCCTACGCCGCCGCCCGCGCCGAAGCCCGCTTCACCGGCGGCTTCTACGACTGGTGCGCCCGCCCCCTCCCCGGAGCGCCCGTCATCACCCCGACCATGGTGTCCATGAAGGAGTCCGACTCGGTCTCGGGGAACCCGAAGTTCCACCGCGCCAGGGTCTTCCGCGTCCCCGCCGAGATCGACCCCTCAGGCCGCGTCTTCATGCCCTCCCACATCAAACTCCAGCAGGTCGGCTCGCCCGCGCCGCGCATGCACTTCCTCGACGACGCGGGCGGCGCCACCGGGAAGGTCTGGATCGGCTACCTCGGCGACCACCTGCCCAACACGCGGACCAACTGAGGGGCGCCCGCCCCGCGCGGCCCCTCCCGTAGGCTCGAGGGAACCCCCGGGAGGAGCCTCGATGGACTTCATGCGCCGCAACGCACGATGGATCGCTCTGGCGGCCCTGCTCGCGATCCTGGCGCCGTTCCTCGCCCAGATGTTCAACGCCCTGTTCGCGGTCGACACCCTGCTCGTGGCGGTGATCCTGCTGGCCGTCATCGTGATCGCCGTGGCGCTGCTGGCCCGGTCGCAGAACGACGAGGACTGAGCCCGCTCACCGGTCCCGGATCGTGAAGCCGACCAGGCCCTCCGGCTCCTCGGCGACCACCTCGACGCCCTCGACCACCGCCGTCGGCGGGCCGTGCCCGGCCCAGGCGATGATGGCTTCGACCTGCTCCGCAGTCCCTTCGAACACGGCCTCGACGGTGCCGTCCGCACGGTTGCGGACCCACCCGGCCAGCCCCAGCGACTGCGCCTCCCGCCGGCACTCGGCCCTGAAGAACACGCCCTGCACGCGTCCTTCGACGATCACCCTGCGCCGCACCATCACCGCCCCCTTTCGCCGATCACCCGCGAGTGTAGTGACCTGGGCCTCCACCCGCGGGTCCACCGGCGGTCCACCTCGAACCCGCCGGCCCCGCTAGGCTCCGAAGCAGGACCGTCACCCCTGGCCGCACACCTCCCGCAGGAGCACCCCATGGCACGCCGCAAGCGCCCACTGTTCGCCCGCTGGTATCCCGACGCCGCCGCGCGGCTCGAGGAGCGCGGCCTCGCCGCGCAACGTGCGGAGCTGCTCGCCCCGCTGGAGGGGCGCGTCCTCGAGATCGGCTGCGGCTTCGGCGCGAACTTCCCGCACTACCCGGACGCGGTCACCGAACTCGTGGCCGTCGAACCCGAGGAGCACTTCAGGGACCTCGCCCGCGCCCGCGCCGACGAACTGGGACTCAAGGCCACCATCGTGGAAGGGGCGGCCGAGGCGCTGCCCGTCGAGTCCGGTTCCTTCGACGCCGTGGTCGCCACGGCCGTGCTCTGCTCGGTCGACAGCCAGGCCGATGCGCTGGCCGAGATCGCCCGCGTCCTCAAGCCCGGCGGGGAGCTGCGCGGCTTCGAGCACGTCGGCTCGCCGGGCCGGGCCCGGCATGCGGCCGAGAAGGTCCTCGACGCCGTGCTCTGGACCCATCTCAACGGCGGATGCCGCCTCTCTCGCGACACGCTCGGCGCGATCCGCGCGGCCGGGTTCGACACCGGCGGCATGCGCGAGGAGCGCTTCGCGTTCCTGCCGTTCCCGGTCTCGAAGAGCCCGCACATCGTCGGCACGGCCCGCAAACCCGGGTGATCGCGCTTAGGCTCGGGAGGCAGCGCCCGCAGAGGAGGAACGCATGGCCCGCCGCCAACGCCGCCTGTTCGCCCGCTGGTACCCCGGCGTGGCCGCCTCCCTCGAGGAGCGCGGCCTGGGGGAGTGGCGCCGGAGCCTCCTCTCCGGGCTCGCCGGGCGCGTGCTGGAGGTCGGCTGCGGGCACGGCGTCAATTTCCCGCACTACCCCGACGCCGTGACCGAACTCGTCGCCGTCGAACCCGAAGCGCACCTGCGGGACCTCGCCCGGGAGCAGGCGGCGTCCTCCCGCGTCGCGGTGACGGTGCTCGACGGGCAGGCCGAGGCGCTTCCGGTGGAGAGCGGTTCGTTCGACGCGGTCGTCTCGACACTGGTCCTGTGCTCGGTCGAGGACCAGGACCGGGCGCTCGCGGAGATCCACCGGGTGCTGCGGCCCGGCGGGCGCCTGTGGTGCCTGGAGCACGTGGCCTCGGCGAACCGGCCGATCCGCTGGGCCGAGCACGTGTTCGACGCGGTGTTCTGGTCCCACGCGTTCGGCGGCTGCCACACGGGCCGCGACACGGGTGCGGCGATCGAGCGCGCGGGGTTCCGCCTCGAGGGCCTTGAGGCGCGGCGGTACCCGGACCTGCCGTTTCCGCTCGCGGTGAGCCCGCACCTGATCGGCGCCGCCCGCAAACCCGGCGCTTCGGGCCCTGTGGAAGACTCTGCCGGAAATCGGTGAAAGAGGTCGAGGCGATGCCCGTCTCCGCGCCCTCGATCGAAACGCTGCCGACCTCGCACCTTCGATCATCGGGAGCACCCAGTGTCCGCCAGCAGGACCGAGACCGACGAGTTCGACGCGGCCGCCTGGCATGCCGAGAACGCGACGCCGCGGCCGACCGCGGTCGTCGCCGCCGACGACCGGATGAAGGCCGACACCGCGTACCGCCTCGTCAACGGCGGCACGGCCCTGGTGTGGCGCGGCGACTTCCACAACGCCCGGCAGCTGCTGCGCGCGCTCGACCGCCGCATCGGCGAGCCGCGCCCGTCGCGGGGCACCGCCGCCGAGACCTTCTACCGGCACCGCCAGCACCGCGCCCGCCGCGCCAAGCTGCTGGGACGGCTCGTGGTCGTCCTCGGCGAGGGCTACCGGCTCGACCTGCGTCGCGCTCCCGATGTGCGCCAGGCCTGCACGGAGGCTTACGGGCCGCCTTCCGGACCGGTCGCGGTCGCCTTCACCGAGCTGCAGGGCGTGCTCAGCGCGCACCAGTGGCGCGAGCAGGGCGTGCCCGTGCCCGCGCTCGGCGACCGCGTCTTCCCGCATTACGGCGTGTTCTCGCCGATTCGAGGCGAGTACGTCGGCCTCGTGGCGGAGGCGCCGCTGCCTGCTGCCGCGGGCACCGCGTTCGACCTGGGTACCGGGACCGGTGTGCTCGCCGCGGTCCTGGCGCGCCGCGGTTTCGACCGCGTCGTGGCGACCGACGCCAACCCTCGGGCGCTCGCGTGCGCCCGCGACAACGCCGAGCGGCTGGGCCTCGCCGACCGCATCGACGCGACCGTTCACGGGCTCTTCCCGGACGGCCGGGCCGACCTGGTGGTGTGCAACCCGCCCTGGCTGCCCGGCAGGCCCGTCTCGGCGGTCGAGGGCGGCGTCTACGATCCCGACGGCGCCATGCTTCACGGCTTCCTCACCGGCCTAACCGGCCACCTGAATCCGGGCGGTGAGGGCTGGCTCGTCCTCTCCGACCTCGCCGAGCATCTCGGCCTGCGGACGCGGGACGACCTGTTGGGCGCCTTCGCGAAGGCGGGCCTCGAGGTCCTCGGGCGGCTCGACACCCGGCCGTCTCACCCGGGTACGGAGCGGAGCCCCGACCTCCTCGCCGACGCCCGCCGCAGGGAAGTGACCTCGCTCTGGCGGCTGCGCCCCGATTCCGGTTGAGCTGGGGTGCGGCGCCCGCATACGCTGCACGGCATGGACTTGCCGCGGAACCTGCTGAATGTGGTCGACATCGAGGCGACCTGCTGGAAGGGCGAGCCGCCGCCCGGCGCGGTCAGCGAGATCATCGAGATCGGCCTGACGGTTGTCGACCTCGACCGGCGCGAGCGCCTCGCCAAGCACCGCATCCTGGTGCGGCCCAGGCGGTCCCGGGTGAGCGAGTTCTGCACCGAGCTCACCGGCCTCACCCAGGAGGAGGTCGACACCGGCGCCGAGTTCGCCGAGGCCTGCCGCCTTCTCGTCGACGCGCACCGGTCCGATTCGCGGCCCTGGGCGAGCTGGGGCGACTACGACCGCAAGCAGTTCGAGCGGCAGTGCCGGGCGACGGGCACCCGCTACCCGTTCGGGCGGCGGCACGCCAACGTGAAGCTGCGGTTCACCGAGGCCCGGGGCCTGCGGCGCAGGCCGGGCATGGCGGAAGCCCTCGCGATCGCGGGCCTGCCGCTGGAGGGCCGCCACCACAGCGGCGCCGACGACGCCTGGAACATCGCCGCCCTCGTCCTCGACCTGGCCGAGCGCGGCGACTGGCCAGAATAAACTCGACCACTCCAGAAAAATAGTACGTTCGGCCATAATTGCTGACCGATCGGGTGAGGTTCTAAACTGTCCAGTAATATCATAATATGGTATAGTTTATCCAATTCGGAGTTATGAATGGACGGGCGCAGCACACCAAAACCGGTTGAACCGAACGTCGTGCGCGCCGTGTCCGGAAACCCCGCGGCGCTGTCATTGCGCGCGGCCCGAAGATGCAACCGCAGCGCCCATGCAATGCCTTTTCACCCGTGGCCGGCGACCGTGGAGGCCACGCCGATCCTCTCTCGAATGGCAAAACCATGAGAAAGCTGATATTCGTGGCATTCGCAGCGCTCGCGCTGCTGTTTGCCGGATCGTCAACCGCGTGGGCCGGAAGCCCGCACTTCATCAACGTCTCCTACACCGTTTCCGGAGACACCTTGACCGTCGAGGGCAAGGAGGCCGGACTCGGCAACGAGACGCAAGTGCACATCGAGGTCACGGCGACCGCCGAGTGCATCAACCCGGGTGGACACCACCCGAAGGCCGAGAACAAGGCCGACGTCGCCGGCGGGGGCGACTTCCCGGTGCAGAACGGGAAGGCCGTCTTCTCGATCACGGTGACAGCCGACTTCCAGCCGGACTGCTCGCCGCCCATGGAGGTCAGATTCACGAACATCGTCGTTGAGGACACAGAGCACAACGTCGTCAAACGACTCTAGCGAGTACTGCGATTCCTGCGGCTTCGGCACCTCTAGCCGGGGTCGCATAAAGCCGCCCCGACCAGAGGCGCCGACGACAGGCGCTGGAGCGCCCCAGGGCACGGTCAGGCGAGGCGGCCGTACGCCTGGAGGGTCGCGAGTGTCGCCCGGGTCAGGTAGCCGCCCCACTCGTGGACGACCACCGGGGTCCACATCATGAAGTTCGGGGCCCACCCGCCGTCGGAACCTTGGGTGTCGATGAGGTGGTCGAGGTGGCGGTCGATCTCCTCGTCGCTGAAGAGGCCGCGGGCGAGCGAGTCCGGTGTCGGTGCCAGATCGAGCGGCGAGTGCGTGTGCCCGGGCTCGGTCGGGTCCAGGGCCGCGCTGGCGCGGAGCGAGGGGCCGAGGCGCTCGATTTCGGCTCGGGCCCGGTCGCGGTCGGGGACGCGGTCGAGGAACCGGACCACGCACATCGCGTCGTAGGCGCCGATCTCGTCCAGGTCGGCGAGCGTCCGCCAGCAGAACTCGGTGGCCGGCTCCAGCCAGGGGTGCTTGACGTTGTGCGCGTGGAGGAGCCCGGCGATCGGCGCGGTCGGATTGAGGGCGGCCGGGGGATCCTCGCCCTGCGGCTGCCACCACGGGCCGCGTTCGTCCTCGACCACGGTGGGCAGGACCCAGGGCACGCCGCCGTCCTCGGTGGAGTGCTCGTCGAGCCAGGCGCAGGCGGCGAGGACGATCGCGTCCTCGAACGCGCCGACCTCGTCGAGCGCCCAGAACGCGACCTCGACGCCCTGCGGCTGGCTGCCGGGGCCGCGCAGGTCCGGTTCGATGGCGTGGCCGAAGCCGCCGTCGGGGTTCTGGTAGGCGCGGACCGCGTGCAGGACCGGCCCGGCCGGCCCGTCGTGGAAGCGGTGGGCGAAACGGGCCCGGTCGATGAGGCGGGCGTTGAGGTGGAGGTACCGCTCGGCGGCGGCGAACGCGTGCTGGCTGAGGGTCTTCTCTCGGGTCTTCATGCGGGCCCCTTCGTTGCTGCGTCGATGCGTTTTCGACCGTACCGGTGAGGTGTGACGGCTTAGTCCAGCGCGCGCTGGAAGGCCGCGAGGACTTCGTCGGTGAACAGGACGAAGCGGATGTCCGAAACGTTCGTGGCGGTCTCGCGCACGGTGCCGACGGCGATCGCGGCGGCCGACTCGGCGGGCCACCCGTATACCCCGGCCGAGACCGCCGGAAACGCGATCGAGTCGACGCCGAGCCGGTCGGCGACTGCGAGGGATTCGCGGTAGCAGGAGGCGAGGAGGTCGCCGCGGTCCTCGTCCTCGGTGTAGACGGGGCCGACAGTGTGGATGACCCAGCGGGCCGGGAGCCGTCCGGCGGTGGTGGCGACGGCCTGCCCGGTCGGGAGGCCCTTGCCGTAGCGGGAGCGGCGGAGCTCCTGGCATTCCTCGAGGATGGCCGGGCCGCCGGCGCGGTGGATCGCGCCGTCCACGCCGCCGCCGCCGAGGAGCGAGGTGTTCGCGGCGTTGACGATCGCGTCCACGTGCTGCTTCGTGATGTCGCCGCGGAGGATCCGGATGCCCATGCCCTCATGCAATCACGCGGGGCCGGGTTCGGTGCGGGGGCCGCCGTTTCGGCGCCCCGAGGCGGGTGCGGCAGTAACGTTCGAGGTCAAGGGCTTGTTACGAAGTCGTGATGCGCGGAGGTCCCCGGAACGCGTTGACAATGCAACAAGCAACCATGTATAACCAAATAAATCCAAGTGAAACGGGGGTGAAACCACATGTTCGCAGAAGAGCGCCAGCAGCGCATCGCCGAACGGGCGCGCACCGCAGGCCGCGTGGACGTCGCGGCCCTGGCGGCCCACTTCGAGGTCACCACCGAGACCATCCGGCGCGACCTCACCGCCCTCGAGCGCCAAGGCGTCGTCAAGAAGGTCCACGGCGGCGCGATCCCCCTGGAGCGCATCGGTTTCGAACCCACCGTCGCCGCCCGCGACGCCGTGCAGACCGCCGCCAAGGAACGCATCGCCGCCGCCGCGCTCGCCGAGGTCCCCGCCGAAGGCGCGATCCTCCTCGACGCGGGCACCACCACCGCCCGCATCGCCCAGGCAATCCCGGCCGACCGCGACCTCACCGTCGTCACCAACGACGTCCTCATCGCCTCCCTCCTCGCCGCCAAGCCCCGCCTCACCGTGCTCATCGTCGGCGGCAAAGTGCGCCGCCGCACCATGGCCGCCGTCGACGACTGGGCCCTGCGCGCCCTCGCCGAGACCTACGTCGACGTCGCCTTCATGGGCGCCAACGGCATCAGCGTCGAACGCGGACTCACCACACCGGACACCGGCGAGGCCGCCGTCAAGCGCGCCATGATCAACGCCGCCCGCAAGACCGTCGTCGTCGCCGACCACACCAAGGCCGGCAACGACTGCCTCGCCCGCTTCGGCACCCTCGACCAGGTCGACGTCCTCGTCACCGACACCGGCCTCGACGACGACCTCGCCGCCGACTTCGAGTCCGCCGACCTGAAAGTGGTCCGCGCATGATCGTCACCGTCACCGCCAACCCGAGCCTGGACCGCACGATCGAGATCGACCGCCTCCGGCGCGGCGAGGTGCAGCGAGCCACCGGCGCCCGCGTCGACCCCGGCGGCAAGGGCGTCAACGTCTCCCGCGCGCTCGTCGCCAACGGCCACCCCACCCGGGCGGTCCTCATCAGCGGCGGCCACGCCGGCACCGAACTGCTCGACCTCCTCGCCGAGGCGGACGTGCCGGTCATCGAAGTGCCCGTCTCCCAAGGGGTCCGCTCGAACCTCACCCTCGCCGAAGCCGACGGCACCGTCACCAAGCTCAACGAGGCCGGCCCGGTCCTGCGGGCCGAGGAGATCGAAGAACTGCTCGACGCCGCCATCGCGGCGCCGCCGAACTACGCCCTGCAGACGCCCTCGAGCAGCATCGAACGGCCGACCGCCTGGATCGCCGGATGCGGAAGCCTCCCGCCCGGGGTCGGCGCCGACTTCTACGCCCTCCTCGTCGCCCGCGCCCGCCGCGCCGGAGCCGCCACGGTGGTCGACTCCTCCGGCGCCGCCCTCGACGCGTGCCTCGCCGCCCGCCCCGACCTCGTCAAGCCCAACCTCGAAGAACTCGCCGAAGCCGCCCGCACCCGCATCGCCACCATGGGCGACGCCGTGAAAGCCGCCGAGGCCCTCCGCGCCGCCGGAGCCGGAGCGGTCCTCGCCTCGCTCGGCGCGGACGGCGCGATCCTCGTCTCGGCCGAAGGCGTCTGGCACGCCCGGGCCGCCCTCGCCGCACCCGTCGCCAGCACCGTCGGCGCCGGCGACGCCGCCCTCGCGGGCTTCCTCGCCACCGGCGGCCGCGGCCCCGACGCGCTGGCCGCCGCCGTCGCCTGGGGCACCGCCGCGGTCTCCCTGCCGGGCAGCATCATGCCCGGCCCGAACGACATCGACCTCGGCGCCGTCCAGATCACCCGCGACCCGGACGCCGCCCGGGCCCTGAGCTGAAGCTACGAAGAGGAGCACGCACCATGTCCGATCTCATCACCGCCGATCTGATCGACCTCGACCTCCACGGGGCCGACCGCCACGAGGCCACCGCCCGACTCGCGGGCCTCCTCGCCGCCGCCGGGCGCGTCACCGACGCCGACGGGTTCCTCGCCGACGTGCGCGCCCGCGAAGAGCAGATGCCCACCGGCATCGAAGGCGGCATCGGCATCCCCCACGCCCGCAGCGCCCACGTCACCGCCCCCAGCCTCGCCTTCGGGCGGGCCCCCGAGGGCATCGACTTCGGCTCCGAGGACGGCCCCGCCGACCTCGTGTTCCTCATCGCCGCACCGGAAGGCGGCGGCTCGGAGCACATGACCATCCTTGCGAAACTCGCCCGCAAACTGATCCACCAGGACTTCAAGACCGCTCTCCGCGAAGCGCCCGAAGCGGAAGCGGCCGCCGCACTCATCCAGCAATCCCTCACATAGAGAAGAAGAAGGTGCTCGAACAATGAAGCTCGTAGCAGTCACCTCGTGCCCGACGGGTATCGCCCACACCTACATGGCCGCCGAGGCACTCGAACAGGCCGCCATCGCGGCCGGACACGAGATCCAGGTCGAGACGCAGGGCGCCGCCGGCGCCGAAGCGCTCAACCCGACCGACATCGCCGAGGCCGACGCGGTCATCTTCGCCGCCGACGTCGACGTGCGCGACAAGGATCGCTTCGCCGGGAAACCCCTCGTGTCCGGCCCGGTCAAGCGCGGCATCAACAACGCGGACGCGATGGTCGCCGAAGCCGTCGCCCTGGCCGAAGCCGCACCCGCCGCGAAACCCGAGGCCGGATCCGTCGCACCGATGACGGCGGCGGCACCGAAGCTCGGCCCCGGCGCGAAGCTCCGGCTGTGGCTGATGACCGGTGTGTCCTACATGCTGCCGTTCGTCGCCGCCGGCGGCATCCTCATCGCCCTCGCGTTCCTCATCGGCGGAGCCGAGATCAACCAGGTCGTCTACGGCGGTGAGTTCGAAGGCGTCACCTACGAGGCCATCGCCAACCCGACCGACATCCTCGCCCAGGCCGGGTTCGCCGGCGTGCTGATGTACCTCGGCGCGACGGCCTTCTCGATGCTGGTGCCGATCCTGGCGGGCTACATCGCCTTCGGCATGGCCGACCGCATGGGCATCGCACCCGGCGTCGTCGGCGGCCTGGTGGCCGTCGCCATCGGCGCGGGCTTCCTCGGCGGCCTCGTCGCCGGCCTGCTCGCCGGCGCGGTCGTCATGGCGCTCAAGCTCATCAAACCCGGCCAAGCGCTGCAAGGCATCATGCGCATCGTCGTGATCCCGCTAGTGGGCGTGTTCGTCGTCGGCTTCATCATGCTCGTGGTGGTCGGCCAGCCGATCGCCGCCGCCCAGTCCTGGCTCACCGACTGGCTCGCCGGCCTCTCCGGGGCCAACGCGATCCTGCTCGGCCTGCTGCTCGGCGCCATGATGGGCTTCGACCTGGGCGGACCGGTGAACAAGGTCGCCTACCTGTTCGGCGTCGGCGCACTCGCCAGCGGCGATCTCACCATCATGGCCGCTGTCATGGCCGCGGGCATGGTCCCGCCGCTGGGCCTGGCGCTCGCGAGCGTCGTGCGGCCCAAGCTGTTCACGCCCGGCGAACGGCAGGCCGGCAAGGCCGCCTGGCTCCTCGGCGCCTCCTTCATCACCGAAGGCGCGATCCCGTTCGCCGCGGCCGACCCGCTGCGCGTCATCCCGTCCACCATGATCGGCGGCGCCGTCGCGGGCGCGGTCTCCATGGCGTTCGAGGCGACGCTGCGGGCCCCTCACGGCGGCATCTGGGTCATCGGCCTGATCGGCAACTGGGGAGGGTTCCTCGTGGCCCTGCTCGCCGGAACCGCCGCGACCTGCCTCGCGGTGATCGCGCTCAAGACCGTGGCGCGGTCCGAGACCGCCGCCGAAGCCGACGAGCACGTGCTCGCCATCTGATCCGCAGGGAAGGAACCGAGATGTCCGAACGCCGCGTAGTCATCGCCTCCACCGTGGGCCTCCACGCCCGCCCGGCCAAACTGTTCGCGAAGCTCGCCGGAGACCTGCCCGCCAAGGTCACCATCGCGAAGGAAGGCCAGGAGCCGGTCGACGCCCGCTCGCTCCTGATGATCCTCACCTTGGACGCCAAGGGCGGCGACGAGGTCGTCCTCGCTGCCGAAGGCGAAGGCGCCGAGGAATCCCTCGACGCACTCGCCGCCGAGCTGCAGACCGACCGCGACGCCCCCTGAGGAGCCATCGTGACCGCTGAGATGACCGGCATCGGCGTCAGCCCGGGCGCCGCGTACGCACCGGTGGCCCGGCTCGCACCCGTGCCCGCCCCGCCCGCCGACACCGGGCCCGAGCCCGACCCTGCCGCCGCGCTCGCCAGGGCCAAGACCGCCCTCGAAGCGGTCGCCGCCGACCTCGACGACCGCGCCGAAGCCGCCAGCGGGACCACCGCCGACATCCTCGACGCCCAGTCGATGATGCCCCGCGACCCCGCGCTGGCCGACCAGATCGAGAAGGCGCTCGCGGGCGGCCGCTCGACCCCGCACGCCGTCATCGAGGCCTACGGGTTCTTCCGGTCCGCGCTCGAAGCCGCCGGGGGCTACCTCGCCGAACGCGCCGCCGACCTCGACGACCTGCGCGACCGCACGATCGCCGTGCTGCTCGGCCGGCCCATGCCGGGACTGCCCGACCCCGGGCATCCGTTCGTGCTGGTGGCCAAGGACCTCGCACCCGCCGACACCGCCGCGCTCGACCCGGCGAAAGTCGTCGCGATCGTCACCGAGCAGGGCGGGCCCACCAGCCACACCGCGATCCTCGCCAAGTCGATGGGGCTGCCCGCGGTCGTCGCCTGCCCGGCCGCCGCCGCTCTGGCGGACGGCACCGAGGTCCTGGTCGACGGCGGCACGGGCCTGATCGTGCCCGATCCCGAACCGGGAAGGGTTCGCCGCGTCCTCGACGCCGAGGCGCGGCGGAACGCGGCGCTCGAAGCGAGCCGCGGCCCGGGCCGCACCGCCGACGGGTACGCCGTGCAGCTCCTGGTGAACCTCGGCTCCCAGGCCGACCTCGCGGCCGCCGCCGCGGTCGACAGCGAAGGCGTGGGCCTGTTCCGCACCGAGTTCCTGTTCCTCGACCGCGAGACCGCACCCACTGTGGACGAGCAGGTCGAGGCGTACGGGCAGGTGTTCGCGGCCTTCTCCGGCAGGAAGGTCGTCGTGCGCACCCTCGACGCCGGAGCGGACAAGCCGCTCGCGTTCGTCGACCACGGCGACGAGCCCAACCCGGCGCTCGGCGTGCGCGGCATCCGATTGGCCCGCACCGACGCCGGATCCTCCCTACTGGACGACCAGCTCACCGCGATCGCCGCCGCCGCGGCGAAGCACTCGGCGGAAGTGTGGGTCATGGCCCCGATGGTCGCGACCCCCGGCGAGGCCGCCGCGTTCGCCGACCGGTGCCGCGCCCGCGGACTGCCCACGGCGGGCACCATGATCGAGGTCCCGGCCGCGGCGCTGCGCGCCTCACGGGTGCTCGACGGCTGCGACTTCGCGAGCCTGGGCACCAACGACCTCGGCCAGTACACGCTCGCCGCCGACCGCATGAACGGCGCGCTCGCCGAACTCCTCGACCCCTGGCAGCCCGCCCTGCTCGACCTGGTGAGCCTCGCCGCCGAGGCCGGGCGCGAGGCGGAGAAACCGGTCGGGGTGTGCGGCGAGGCCGCGAGCGATCCGCTGCTGGCATGCGTCCTCGTCGGCCTCGGCGTCACGAGCCTGTCGATGGCGCCGGGCGCCGTCGCGGCCGTCCGCGCCGAACTGTCCACGCGCACGCTCGCCGACTGCGCGGGCATGGCGGCCCGGGCGCTGCACTCGGACGACGCGGCGGAGGCCCGCCGGGCGGTCGCCGCCTATTGACCACCCGGGTGCCACGTGACGCGTGATGTACTACCCGCCCCGGGGCTGCGGGCGGCGACTCGTGCCGCCACGGCCGACGTGCCCGGGAGCGCGGCCGGTTCGGGCGATACCGGACCCTTCAACTAACCCATTTACAAAGGCGGCGTTCGCGCCGTACCATGCATTCATGAAGTCCACCTCGCGCGACATCCGCCTCCGCAACTGCTTCGCAGTGCTCCGGCACCTGATCGCGGACGCCCCCACCTCCCGCCAGATCCTCGCCCGCGAGACCGACCTCAGCGTCGCCACCGTCTCCAACCTGGTGACCGACCTGATCGAACTCGGCGTCGTCATCGAAGTGGGCCGCGAGGACTCCGGCGGCGGCAGGCCCCGCGCCCTGCTCGCGCCCAACGCGGGAGGCGGCGTCATGATCGGCGTCGACGTCGCCGAAACCTACGTCTACCTCGAGGTCTACGACCTCACCCTGGCCGTCGTCGACCGCGTCGAAGAACGCATGGAGCCCAGCGAGAACGCCCCCGAACAGGTCATCGGCCACATCGCCTCCGCCATGGACCAGGTCCGCGAACGCCTCGGCGACCGCGCCGTCCTCGGCCTCGGCGTCAGCCTCCCCGGCCAGGTAGACGTCACCTGGGGCGTCTCCGGCTTCGCCCCCAACTGGAACTGGCACGACGTCCCCTTCCGCAAACTCCTCGACGACCGCCTCCAACTCGGCGTCCCCATCTACCTCGACAACCCCCTCAAGACCATCACCGTCGGCGAACTCTGGTTCGGCGAAGGCCGCGGCGTCGACCGCCTCGCCGTCCTCATCCTCGGCACCGGCGTCGGCGCCGGACTCGCCTTCGGCGGCCAGCTCTACCGCGGCGCCACCAACTCGGCAGGGGAGTGGGGCCACACCACCATCAACCCCGCCGGACCCCAATGCCGCTGCGGCGCAAAAGGATGCATCGAGGCCTACATCGGCGCGCCGGCCATCCTCTGGCACTGGGGCCAACTCGACGGCCGCGCCAAGGCCGGATCCCAGACCGAGGCCATGGCCGCGCTCGCCGCCGCCTGGGAAGCCGGCGAACCCACCGCCGTCCGCACTGTCGAGACCGTCGCCGAATACCTCGCCGCCGGCGTCGCGAACCTCCTCAACCTCTTCAACCCCGACCTCGTCGTCCTCGACGGCTGGGTCACCAGCGCCCTCGGCGACGCCCTCATCCCCGAATTCGAACGCCGCCTCCCCGACCACGCCATGGAGGCCCCGCTCAAAGCCGCCCGCCTCAAACGCAACGGCCAGGACCGCAACATGGTCGCCCTCGGCGCCGCCGCACTGGCCCTCGAAGGACACCTGAACCGCCTGAACACGGTGGGCTCCCGCAGCCGCCGCTGAACCCCGCCGCCTCGCGGCACCGCCGCCCCGGCGGTCGCACACGCCCCAGTCGTCCCTCCCGGCTGGGGCCGTTCGTGTTGTGCGCTGGGGAAACTCGCGCACCTCCTGCGGTGATCGCTCCCACCGGTTTCGAGCGCAAATCGTTATCCGAGCCCTTACTCCAACCCATTGACAAAGTGAGTGGCGCTCGCAACACTGGAGGCGAATCGACGGACGTCGAATCTCCGCTGCGACGTCGACCAGACACGGGGTCGCACGGGGAGCCCTTCCGACCTCTCAACGTAGCGAGGAGCTCGTCATGGTTGCCTTCAAGCGCAACGACCCTTCCCAGCAAACGCTCGCCAAACTGGCGATGAACCGCCGCCGCATGCTCGCCCTCGGCGGCCTCGCCGCCGGGGCCGGAGCGCTCAGCGCGTGCGGCGGCAACACCGGCCGCGGCTCCAGCGAGGGCGTCAACCTCTCGCAGTGGTACCACCAGTACGGCGAGGCCGGCACGCAGCAGGCCGCCGAGAAGTACGCCGCCGCGTACAAGGACGCCACGGTCACCATCAACTGGATCCCCGGCGACTACGACACCGCACTCTCCTCGGGCCTCCTTGCCGAGAAGGAGGGCGACTACCCGGACGTCTTCGAAGGCCACCTCAACCGCGCCATGGTCGAGAGCGGCCAGATCGTCCCGCTCGACGACATCCTCGCCGACGTCCTCGACGACTACACTCCCGACGACCTGGCGCGCAACACCATCGACGGCAAGCTCTACGGCGTCCGCATGATCGACGACCCGCAGTTCCTCTACTACCGGCCGTCCCTGCTGGAGGCCCAGGGCATCACGCCCCCCGCCACCTTCGAAGAGCTCATGTCCGCCGCCGCCGCGCTCACCACCGGCGACGTCAAGGGCCTCTTCCTCGGCAACGACGACTCGGCCACCAAGCTGTTCCAGCCGATCGTCTTCTCCGCCGGCGAGACCCTGCTGACCGACGCCAACGAGATCGGCTTCACCAAGGAGACCGTCCTCGCCGGGGCACTGCAGGTCAAGGAGCTCCACGACTCCTCCTCGCTGCTCGTCGGCGCCCCGACCGAGGCCTGGGACCCGTCCTCGATCATCCAGAACCTCTGTGCGATCCAGTGGTGCGGCCTCTGGGCGCTCCCGCAGATCATCGAGGCCCACGGCGACGACATCAACGTGATCCCCTTCCCCGCCTTCGGCGGCGGCACGCCGACCGTCTTCAACGGCGGCTGGGACACCTTCGTCAACGCCAAGTCCGCGAACGTCGAAGAGGCGAAGGCCTTCGTCAAGTGGCTCTGGATCGACAACGAGGAGTTCATCCTCGACTGGAACCTCTCCTACGGCTTCCACATCCCGCCCCGCCTCTCGATGCGCGGCAGCGCCGAGCAGCTCCAGTCCGGCCCCGCCGCCGAGGCCGTCCGCATCTCCGAGGAGTTCGGCTGGGCCGAGAACCCGAACTGGACTCCCAAGATGGAGACCGCGGTCGACGACATGATGAACCACATCGTCCTCGAAGGAGCCGACCCCGACGCCGAGTTCGACGCCGCCGCCGCCACCATCCAGGGCGAACTCGACTCGATCTTCGGCTAGGGGAGTGCGACACGTGGCAGTCTCCGCAGAGGCCGCCCCGGACGCGAAGGCGGGCACCGGGGAGCACGCTCCCCGGGCCCGCCGGGGCGCCCGCTGGCGGACCTCCCTCACCTTCTGGTGCTTCGTCGCACCGTTCCTGATCGGCCTCTTGGTCTTCACGGTCATCCCGGTCGTCTGGAGCGCCTACCTGTCGTTCTTCGACGCGACCAACACCGTGAGCCCCACGCCGGAGGACTTCGTCGGGTTCGGCAACTACACCGCGATGCTGACCGACCCGGCCTTCCAGGACAGCCTCATCACCTTCTCGGTGTTCGCGGCGTTCATCGTGCCGGTCACCTTCGCGTGCTCACTCGGCCTGGCGCTCATGCTCAACCGGGTGCGCCTCATGCGCGCCTTCTTCCGCTCGGTGTTCTTCCTGCCGTTCGCCTGCTCCTATGTGGTCGCGGCACTGGTGTGGAAGATGTCGATCTTCAACGGCGTACGCTACGGCCTGGCGAACACCGTCCTCGACCTCTTCGGCGTCGACGAGATCGCCTGGCTCTTCCGGCCCGACCCGCCGTGGTTCTGGCTCGTCATCGTCTCGCTGCGGCTGTGGATCCAGGTCGGCTTCTACATGATCCTGTTCATCGCCGCCCTCCAGCAGATCCCCCAGCACCTCTACGAAGCCGCCTATGTGGACGGTGCGAAGCCCGGCCGGCAGACCTTCTGGCACATCACGCTGCCGCAGCTGCGCGCCACCTCCGTGGCGGTGCTGATGCTCATCCTCATCGCCGCTTACCAGGCGTTCGACGAGTTCCTGCTCCTGGTGGGCACCATGCCGTCGGCGAGGCCGCCGCTCGTCTACCTCTACCAGACCTCGCTGGGCATGCAGCAGGAGCTGGGCACCGGCTCGGCGGGCGCGCTCATCCTGGCGCTCCTGATCGCGCTCGTGACCCTCCTGCAGGGCAAGTTCCTCGGCTTCGGCAACTCGGAAGAGCGGTGAGCCATGACCATTGAGATCAAGCGCAAGTCCCCGGCCGGCCGCAGGCGCGGACCCGGCACCAGGGGCGGGGGCGCGGTCAACTTCCTCGGGCTCAGCGTCCTGTCGGTCCTGTTCCTCATCCCGTTCTATCTGATCCTGCGCAACGCCCTGTCGACGGACGCCGAGATCACGGCGCCCGGCTGGATGTGGTTCCCCGTCGCGCCCGCCTGGGAGAACATCGAGAAGCTGTTCACCGACCCGTCGGTGCCGATGGCCCGCGCGCTGCTCAACTCGGCGCTGGTGGCGACCCTGACCACGGTGGGCACGCTGTTCCTCTGCGCCACCGCCGGTTACGGTCTCGCCCGCATTCCGTACCGGCACGCGAACAAGGTCTTCTACCTGGTGCTGGCGACCCTCATGATCCCCGGCGCAATCACGTTCATTCCGAGCTTCGTGATGGTCTCGAGTCTCGGCTGGATCTCCGATCTGCGCGGCCTGGTGATCCCTACGCTCTTCAACGGGTTCGTGGCCTTCCTGTGCCGCCAGTACTTCCTGAGCTTCCCCAAGGAGCTCGAGGAGGCCGCGCGGGTCGACGGGCTCGGCTACTGGGGCGCGTTCTGGCGCATCGTGATCCCCAACTCGGGGAACTTCCTCGCCGCGATCGCCGTCATCACCTTCGTGGGTTCGTGGAACTCCTTCCTGTGGCCCTTGGTGATCGGGCGCTCCCCGGACTCGTGGACGGTGCAGGTGGCACTGTCGACGTTCCTGACGGCCCAGACGGTGAGCCTTTCGCAGCTGTTCCTGGCGGCGCTCGTCGCCATGCTGCCGCTGCTGTTCGTCTTCCTGTTCCTGCAGCGGTTCCTGGTGCAGGGCGTGGCGCAAACCGGTCTTAAGGGGTGAACACAAGGGACTCCCTGTTCCCATAGCGGACCGATGCGGATGCTAATGTGAGCTGCACTTCGGTCAGCGAGCCCAACCGGCTGCGGGTGAACACCCCGCAGCCGTGCGCTTTGACCACGCCCGTCCCCCCTTTGCACAAGGAGTCATCCCCAGTGGAAGAACTGAAGATCCGGTCCCCCTTCGGCGTGTGGATCCTCACCCTCGTCAGCTTCGGCATCTACGGCCTGTTCTGGTACGCCAAGACCGCCACCCAGATCAAGGCCGTCAACCCGAACAACCCGGGCAACGTCAGCGGCTCCAGCCTCGTGGTGTGGATGCTGTTCGGCTTCATCACCCTGTACATCGTGCCGATCATCAACTGGTTCAAGCTCTGCGCCTCCATCAAGGCCGAGCAGCAGGCCGCCGGTCTGGCCCCCACCTTCAACACCGGCGTGGCCACCCTCCTGTGCTTCGTCGCCGGAACCAACCTCTGCTACATCCAGGCCCAGCAGAACCTGGTCGTGAACGCCGTCAAGGCCCGCCAGGGCGTCCCCGCCTAAGACGCCCCTCGTCGTTGCACACGCGGAGGCGAAGCCCCCGGCTGCTGATCGCGGCCGGGGGCTTCGTGCTGCGTGACGCGTGATATGCCACTGCGCGGCACAGGCGGCGTCCTAGCAGCCGGGGACCGGCTAACCTTGCCGCTGTGGATCTGACCGAATTCGTGCCCGTCGTCCCCGACTTCCCCGAGCCGGGGGTCGGCTTCCGCGACATCACGCCGCTGCTCGCCGACCCGGGCGCCTTCCGCTCCTCGGTCGACCGGCTCCTCGAGGCCTGCGCGGCCCACCCGTACGACGCGATCGCCGCGTTCGACGCCCGGGGCTTCCTCTGGGCCGCCCCGCTCGCCGACCGCACCGGCACCCCGCTCATCCCCATCCGCAAGGCCGGCAAGCTCCCGCGCGCCGCCGCGGTCGAGACCTACCGCGGCGAGTACGCCGAAGTCCGAGTCGAGATGCACGCCGACGCCGTCCGCGAAGGCGACCGGATCCTCCTGGTCGACGACGTCATCGCCACCGGCGAGTCCATGGCCGCCGGCGTGCGCCTGGTCGAGGGCCTCGGCGGCACCGTCGCCGCCTGCGCCGCCCTCCTGGAGATCGCCTCCCTCTCGGGCCGCGACCGCCTCGACGGCTACCCGGTGATCTCGCTCCTGGGCAAGCTCTAAGCCCGCCAAGCGAATCCGAGGCACATTCGCACACTACCGATGTCGTACCCACCTGTCAGGGTGGATCCGGGGGTCCGCGACACGGGTAATACGTGACATGTCACATCGCAGTCACGCGGTGCGCCCCCTCGGCGCGACACCACCACCGGGCCGAAGCAGACCAATGGCGCGTGACCGGTGATATGTCACGCGCCATCGCCCTTTGCGGGAAGACCGTTCAGCCGACGAGCTTCGCGAGGTTCGCCGGGTCGGCCAGTGCCGAGCCCATGCCGATGACCGAGGCCCCGGCTTTGATGTAGGTGTCGATCTCGTCGGGGCCGACGCCGCCGGTGGCCACGAACTTCATGTCCGGGAACGGGCCGTGCATCGCCTTGAACCAGTCCGGTCCGAGTGTCGAGGCCGGGAAGACCTTCACCCAGGTGCAGCCGAGGTCGCGAGCGAGGCCGACTTCGCTGGCGGTGGCCACGCCCGGCAGGTGCGGCAGTCCGGCCGCGTGGGAGGCCTCGAGCACCGCCGGGTTCAGGCCCGGCGCGATCGTGTAGGCCGCGCCCGCGGCGGCCGCGCGCTCCACGTGCCCCGCGGAGACCACGGTTCCGGCGCCCACGGCGCGCCCGCTCGGGCCCGCGGCCTTCACCGCGGCGGCCAGCGCCGCTTCTTGGCCGGGCTTGCCGATGGGGACTTCGACCAGGTCGAAACCGGCGTCCCACACCCGCTCCGAGAGCTCCACGGTCTCCTCGGCGGGCAGGCCCCGCCAGATCGCCATGACGCGCTGCCCGGCGAAGAGGCGGTCGAAGAATTCGCCTTGGTCAAAGGTCACTGGTCCTCCAGGATGGCTCGGACGGTCTCGGGTGGCGGCGGGGGCGCGAGGTCCCCGACGGTCTGGAGGGCGCCGGCGGCGAGCCGGTGGCCCAGCCGCATCGATGCCTCGAGTGAGGCGTCGTGCAAGTGGCCGTAGAGGAATCCGGCGGCGAACGCGTCGCCGGCGCCGACCGGTTCGACCACGTCGACCGGTTCGGCGGGGGAGTAGGCGCTCTTGCCGCCTTCGAACGCGGTGACGCCGTTGCCGCCGTCCTTGACGACGAGGGCGCCGGTGCCGGGCAGGAGTTCCCGGACGTCGTCGGCGGTCGCCACGCCCCACAGGGTCTGGGCCTCGTCGAGGCCGACGAAGGCGATGTCGGCCGCGTCGGCGAGGCGTCGCAGGGCCGGCCCGGCCTCGCCCACGGGCCACAGCGCGGGCCGGTAGTTGACGTCGAAGCTCACCAGTGCCGGGTCCAGGGCCCGCTCGATGACGAGCTCGTCGATGAGGGCGGCGCACGTGTCGGAGAGGACCGGGGTGATGCCGGAGAGGTGCAGGAGGCGCGGGGCCGCGGTCCCGTCGAGGTGCCCGGGGCTCATGGTGGAGGCGGCCGAGCCGCGCCGGTAGTAGTGGACGCGGGTGCCCTCGGGTCCGGGGTCTTTGAAGTACACGCCGGTGGGCCGGCCGGGGTCGGTCTGGACGTGGCCGCAGTCGACGCCGGCCTCGCCGAGGACGTCGAGGATGCGCTGCCCGAGCGGGTCGTCGCCGACCTTGCCGCACCAGGCGGCGTGCGCGCCGAGCCGTGCGAGGGCGACGGCGACGTTCGATTCGGCCCCGGCGACGCCCATGTGGAGGTCGACGGCGCCGCGGAGGGGTTCGGCGGCGGCGGGGGCGAGGACGATCATCGATTCGCCCAGGCACAGGACGTCCATGTGGCTCCGTTCGTGTCCGCGCTCGCGCGTGTGTGGGGTCGGCAAGAGGTGGCTTCAGCCTACCGACTGGAAAACGCATACACAAAGCGGCGGTCGCCGCTCGCCCGGGACGGCGTGGCTCGGGTTCCCGGTTCGGCGCCCCCGCCCGCGTAGACTGTGTGACACAGGCCTCTCACCTTGGAGCCGGACATGACCGACCTGCGTCTGGTGAAGCTCTTCGCGTGGACCATCGGCGTGCTCATCCTGCTGTGGATGCTCACCGAGTGCTTGGGGGGCGCGGACGAGACCGACCCCGGACCTCAGGATCTCAACCGCGACACGCAGCAGTACGCGGCCGACTGCGAGCGCGCCTGGCAGGCGCTCGACCTGGCGGTCCAGGCCGATGACGACAACGTGGACAGCATCGTCGACCAGCTCGACACGCTGGGCACCGAGATCGAGGACCCGAACCTCAAGGCGCTCACGGCGGACTTCGGGCAGCAGGCCCAGGAGATGGTCGCCGACGCGCAGTCCCAGGACGCCGAGGCCCTCGAGGACGCCCAGGCGGCGTTCCGGGACGACGCCGCGCTCGATCTCGCGATGCGCTGCCCGCTGCGGTGAACATGCCCGCAAGCTGGACACAGGTATTGACAGTGTTCGAAATTATCGCTAACTTCTACACGTTCGAACATCCTTCTGCCGGAAGGAAGTTCAGTGAGCCTCAATGTGGAGGGACGCGGCACGGCGCGCGAGCGCCCGGACCGCCTGCGCCTCCGCGCGGACTTTGCTCTGGGGTTGACGGGGCGGGACCGCCCGAAGGCGCCCGGGCCGCGTGATCGCGGCCCAGGCGGCGACGGGCGGTCCCGCCCCGTTCCGTTCGCGGCTGGGGCTTACCTCCGGTGGCACGCCCCGATAGGCCGGCCCGCGCCAGTGCAAGCGTTCGTCTGCATTCGCACACCCTCGAGTACGCACGTGGCCGACGAGCTGCGGTTTCGCATGATTCCAGGCGCCCGTCGCGGACCGCGCGTTTGGGTTCGGGGCCGCGCTTGTGGCAAAATGGCACGTCTGCCGTTGACCCGTAGGAGCCTCGTTGCCACCCAGCGAATTGCACGCCACCTTCCTGCCCGACCACGCCTCCCCGGCCGACGGGCGGCTGCTCTTCTTCGGCGGCGCGCACCCCGAGGCCGCGGTGGCCGAGCTCGGGCTACCGCCGGGGGACCCGGTGGACGCCGAGCTGTACCTCGACGGCGAGCTCCGCGAGATGGAGGGCGTGGCCATGCCGGTGCGGCCGGTCCTGCCCGCGCTCACCCGGATCGCCTCCCGCCCGGACATCACCGAGTCGGTCGCGATCTGGGCGCGCATCGCGAACGCGGTCGACGACGACAAGTTCGACGACCTCGACCGCATCGCCGGCGAACTGCCCGCCGAAGGCCACTCCGTGCCGCACTCCGAGGGGCACGTGTGGACCGCGAAGGCGCTCGTGGGCGCGTTCGTCGAGTCGTTCACCGAGCTGCTGCGCTCCGACTCCGGACTGAACCTGCGCCTCATCACCGCCCAGCACTCCGACCCCGGCGAGGTCCGCGTCAACGCCGACCTGCGCAAGTACCAGGCCCACGGCATCGCCTGGCTGGAGGCCGCGGCCGAAGGCGGCGCGGGCGTCATCCTCGCCGACGACATGGGCCTCGGCAAGACCCTCCAGTCGATCGGGCTGCTCGTGCGCCGCGCCGGGAACGCCCCGCACCTCGTGGTCTGCCCGACCTCGCTGGTCGGCAACTGGCAGCGGGAGATCGCCCGATTCGCGTCCCAGCTCAGCGTCCACCTGCACCACGGCCCGGCCCGCACCAAGGACCGCGCGCCGCTGACCGAGGCCGACGTCATCGTCACCTCGTACTCGATCGCGTTGCGCGACATCAAACTCCTGCGCCAGATCGCGTTCGACACGATCGTCATCGACGAGGCCCAGGCCATCAAGAACCACCGCTCGCGCACGGCCGGAGCCGTCCGCGACCTCACCGGGCGCGTCCGGGTCGCCCTCACCGGTACCCCGGTCGAGAACCACCTGTCCGAGCTGTGGTCGATCTCCGAGTTCGTCAACCCCGGGCTCCTCGGCGGCCAGACCGACTTCAAACGCCGCTTCGCCGACCCCATCGAGATCGGCCGCGACCCCGTCTCGGCCGCCACCCTCCGCGCCCGCATCGACCCGGTCGTGCTGCGCCGCATGAAGGAAGACGTGGCCGCCGACCTGCCGCCGAAGATCGAGGCGGTCGTCGCCTGCACCATGACCGACGAGCAGGCCGGGCTCTACAAGGAGGCCATCCGCGAGGCCTTCGACGAGGGCCTCGGCGACGGCATCACCCGCCGCGGCCGCGTCCTCAAACTCCTGACGCGGCTCAAGCAGATCTGCAACCACCCCGCCCAGTACGTCGGCGAAGGCGACGGCGGACTCGCCGAGCGCTCAGGGAAGCTCGACCGGGTCACCGAGATGCTCGCCGAAGTCGTCGACGAGGGCGACAAGACCCTCATCTTCACCCAGTACCGGCAGATGGGGGAGCTGCTCTCGCGCCACCTCCACGCCGAACTCGGCGTCGCCGCGCCGTTCCTGCACGGCGGGCTCGACCAGCCCGCCCGCGACCGGCTCGTGGACGAGTTCCAGACCGGCGAGGGACCGGCGATCCTGCTCGTGTCCCTCCGCGCCGGCGGCACCGGCCTCAACCTCACCGGCGCCTCGCACGTCGTCCACTACGACCGCTGGTGGAACCCGGCCGTCGAAGACCAGGCCACCGACCGGGCGCACCGCATCGGGCAGACCCAGACCGTCTACGTCCACAAGCTCGTCACCG
Source organism: Glycomyces luteolus (assembly GCF_027622875.1). Classification (GTDB taxonomy): domain Bacteria; phylum Actinomycetota; class Actinomycetes; order Mycobacteriales; family Micromonosporaceae; genus Glycomyces; species Glycomyces luteolus. Next base: position 65,189 of record NZ_JAPZVP010000007.1, read on the forward strand.
CCGGGTCGCTCGAGGAACGGGTCGACGAGCTCCTCGCGCGCAAGCGGGCCATCGCCGACGCCGTGGTCGGCAACGGCGAGGACTGGCTGGGCGACCTCGACGACTCCCAGCTGCGCAAACTCATCGAACTCGACGCCGACGGAGGCCACCTGTGAGCGACCCCTACGGCCGGACCTGGTGGGGCCGCAAATGGTGGCGGGCCCTGGAGACCATCGGCCTGAACTATCCCGACCAGCGGATCGTCAGAGGGCGCGCCCTGGCCGGGCAGGGCGCCGTCAGCGGCATGTCGATCGACCCGGGCAAGGTCTCGGGCCGCGTCACGGACGGCGGCCGCGCCTTCGACACCGAGATCAGGATCCCCGTCTACAACGCGTCAGCGTGGGCCGCGGGGATGACCGCGCTGTCCCTGTCGCCCTCGTGCGTGGCCGGGCTGCTCGCCGGGCGCCTGCCCAAGCGGATCGACGACGTCCTCGCCGAGACCGGGATGCGCCTGCTGCCCAAGAAATTCGTCACCGAGGAACACAACCGCATCACCGCGAGCTGCCCCTGCTCCGACAGCCGCGAAGTATGCGCCCACATCATGGCGCTCGCCCTGGTCAGCGCGGCGAAGATGGACGACGACCCGTGGCTGGTCCTGCTCCTGCGCGGCGGCCCCACCCGCGACCTCGCCGGGCGCCTGCGCGCCGCCAGGCTCGCCAGCATGGACGCCGCCCAGCCCGTCTGACCGCCTCCATCGACGATGAGGACGCCGAAGCCGGGCCGCGATCGCGGCCCGGCTTCGTATTCGATTCGCGCGGATCAGCCCTTGGCAGGCCGGATCCGATCAGTGATCCAAGCGTCGAGCCGGCCGAGATCGGCGCAGGCCGCGACCTCGGCGCGACGTTGGTCGCCCACCTCGCCGTCCGCCTCCAGCATCCGAAGCAAGGTGGCGCGGGCGTGTCGGACAGCGCCTTCGCCACGGCCCTCTTCACGGCCCCTGGCCAGGAGCTCCTCGGTGTACTCCGAGTGGTAGCGACGGGCTTCGGTCTTCATGAGTGCCTCCAGCAAGCTCGCAGGCTCCTTGGCCAAAGTGGTGAGCAGGAATGTCGCGTAGCCGGCCGCTCGTCCAGGCTCGATGGTGCCGAGCCAGCGGTCGAGCGTCGAGACGAACAGTTCGGTCGGAATGGTCTTGGGCTGCCGGCGCATGACCGCCGCGGCGACGGCCGCCGCCGCGTTCGGCGGGGCCTCGTCGGAGCCGAGATCCGGCATGTTCGCGGGGCCGACCGTCGCGACCGCGAGGATGCTGTCCGGACCGGTGCTGATCCCGCGGCGGAACCTCCTGGCGAGCGCGTCGGTACGGCACAGCATGAGCGGTACGACCGGGATGCGGTGGTCCTCGAAGGCGCGCGCCACGTAACCGGGCAGCCGGTGGTACTCGTCTTCGCTCCACTCGTGCTGCACCACGCAGACGACCAGCGACTCCGACCCGTCCGCGAACCCGAGACGAACGACGGCGTCCGCCCCGCGCTCGGTCGGCCCCGGCGAGCCGACCGCGCCCGAGCGCGTCTCCGCCAGGACCCATCTCGCGCCGCGCGGTCCGCCCGCGAGCGCCAGCATCCACGGCACCGACGCCGGCTCGTCCTGGATCAGCTTCACGAGGATCTCGTGGAACTCTCCTGGCATTGATTCCTCTTTCCAAATCGGGGATCACCCGAAAGAACGAGGAACGAACCGGACGGACACGGCCCTGTCGGAAACCTGACAGTCTGGGAGAGAAGGGGACTGCCCCGACCAGCGGCGGCGCCGCAGACTCAGGCCAACGTCACCGACAAACCGGAACCGTTGGGCGACACCGCCACCGAGAGCATGTCCGCGACCCTCGGCAGACCGTCGGCCGCCTCACCCTTGTAATCGCCCACCACCACCGTGGCCGCACCCGCGGCCCTCGCCGAGGCCAGACCCGCAGGAGCGTCCTCGAACACCACCGCCTCCGTCGCATCGAACCCGAGCGCCTTCGCCGCCAGCATGTACGGCTGCGGATGCGGCTTGCCCTTCGTCACGTCATCGGCCGCCACCAGGATCTTCGGCAGCGGAATGCCCACCGCCGCCAGCCGCCGCACCGTCAGCGCACGCGTCGCCGACGTCACCACCGCCCACCGGTCCCGGTCCAGACCGCGCAGCAGCGCCGCCGCCCCCGGAATCTCACTGATCCCGTCCGTGCGGTCGATCTCCTCCGCCTCGATCCGGTCGGTCTCCGCCACCACGTCCACGCCGTGCGGCGCGAACTCCGCGACCACCTCGATCGTGGGCCTCCCGTGCGCCACCGCCAGAATCGCCGAAGCCTCCAAGCCGTGCCGGTCGGCGAACCGCCCCCACGCCCGCTCCACCGACGCCGTCGAATCGACCAGCGTCCCGTCCATGTCGAACAGCAGCACCGAAGCCGTCAGCACCGAATCGCCCATGCGTACCCTCCTCGAGTCCAATGGACCGTCACGCTACCAACGGAACATGACGGCCACGCTAACTCTCACGAAGGATTCGAACATCGCACCGTGAGCCTGAGCCCCGCACCGCACCGATAACGGTTGCGCCGAACCGGACGACCACCTAGCGTCGACACCGTGCCAGCACTGATCCTCCCCACTGAGCGCCTTGGACTCTCCTTCGCCGAGGCCGTCCGAGAATTCCTCGCCGAAGGCCGCGGCGGACCCGACGACCGCACCCTCCTCGGCGACCTCATCCGCGAAGCCGGACACCCCGACGACACCGACCAGTGGATCGCACGCGTCCTCGACTTCGAACACCGGCTCACCACCGACCCGCCCGCGAACTTCGTCCCCGCCACCACCTACTGGTGGACCGACGACGACATGTACCTCGGACGCATCAACCTCCGCCACCGCCTCAACGCCTCCCTCAGCGAGACCGGCGGCCACATCGGCTACGACATCCGCCCCACCGCCCGCAGGCAGGGCCACGCCACCGCCATGCTCGCCGCCGTCCTGCCGCACGCCGCCGCCATCGGCATCGACAAGGCCCTCCTCACCTGCGGCGTCCAGAACATCGCCTCCCGCAAGGTCATCGAAGCCAACGGCGGGGTACTCGAAGACGAACGCGGCGGCAGACTCCGCTACCGAGTGCCCACCGCGCCATAGCCGCCACGCAAACAGACACCGGTTGGGGGAACAAGGTGGAACTCAAACGCGTCGACTACGACCGCACGCAGCACGCCGGATACGCGAAGGGCCGCAGACTCCTTCCCACGAGCCGCCGCACCTGGCTCCGGGCCTTCCGCGAGCACGCAGGGGACCGGCGCATCGGCACCGTCCTCGACGTCGGCTCCGGCACCGGGCGCTTCACACCCGCGCTGGCCGACGAGTTCAGTGCCGACGTGATCGGCATCGAGCCCTCGGCGCGGATGCGGGAGGTCGCCCACATCGAGTCCTCGCACCCGCTCGTCTCGTACGTGCCCGGCCATGCCGCGGACCTGCCGGTCGCCGACGCGAGCGCCGACCTGGCGCTGATGTTCCTCGTCTGGCACCACGTGCCCGACCGGCCCGCCGCGGCGCGGGAACTGGCGCGCGTCCTCGCGCCGGGCGCGCGGCTGCTCATGGCGACCACGCTCTCGGACCGACTCAAGGAGCTGCTGCTCTACCGGTACTTCCCGCGGACGCGCGACATCGACGCGGCGGTGTTCCCGACGCTGGAGGAGACCGTCGACGTGTTCGCCGAGGCCGGGTTCGCGCACTCGGGACTCACCGAGGTCCACCACCGCTCGGCCGACAGCCTGAGCGAGTACGCCGGGCGGCAGCGGATGCGGGCGCTGTCGGTCTACGAGCACCTGACCGACGAGGAGTACCGGGAAGGGCTCGCGGCGCTGGAAGCCGACGCGGTCGCGGAGACCTCGCCTCGCGCGGTCGAATCCGAATGCGACCTGCTCGTGTTCACTCGACGGTGAACGGCCGCAATGGTTCCCGCGGTTGCGATGGCACATGACATGTGACATGCCGCTGAGGAGCGGCGGGGACGACACCGAGATCGGCGATGGTGCATGGCATGTGCCATATCATCGCGGCCCCGCTGAGGCCGCCTCACCGACCGCGTGCCATGGCATATGACATGCCACTGACTGGCCACCCGGGCCTCAGTTGCCGTCCGGGGCGACGAGACCGGTGTTGTAGGCGAAGATGACCGCCTGCACTCGGTCCCGGGCGCCGATCTTGGCGAGGATGCGGCCCACATGGGTCTTCACCGTCGACTCGGCGAGATGGAACCGCTCCGCGATCTCGGTGTTGTTCCAGCCCCGTCCGATCGCCGTCAGCACCTCCTTCTCCCGCTCGGTCAGGACCCCGAGCCGCTCGGCCGCCGCCGAGGTGTCGCCCTCGCCCTCGACCGGGAACTGGTCGGCGAAGCGGTCGAGCAGCCGCCGCGTCAGCTTCGGCGCGACCACCGCGTCACCTGCGGCCACTACACGGATCCCCGCCAGCAGCTCCTCCGGCTGGGCGTCCTTGACCAGGAACCCGCTCGCGCCGGCCCGCAGCGCCGCGTACGCGTACTCGTCGAGGTCGAACGTGGTCAGCACCAGCACCCGGCTGCGGCCGCCCGCGGCGATGATCCGGCGCGTCGCCTCGATCCCGTCCACGCCAGGCATGCGCACGTCCATGAGCACCACGTCAGGGCCCAGCTCAGTCGCGCGCCGCACCGCGTCCGCCCCGTTGCCGGCCTCCCCGAGCACCACGAGATCCGGCTGGCTCTCCACCAGCATCCGGAATCCCATGCGCTGCAAGGGATGGTCGTCCACGATCAGCAACGTGGTCACCGGTGCTCCTCTCCGTCCCCGGGCAGCCACAAGGCGACCCGCCAGCCCCCGAGCGCCTCCGGCCCGGCGACCATCGTGCCGCCGAACGCCGCCGCCCGCTCCGACAAGCCTGCCAGACCACGGGCGGTACCGGCCTCGTCCACCCGGTTCCCGCTGTTGCGCACCGTGACGGAAAGACCCGAGCCCCGGTACTCGATCGTCACCTCGGCCCGCTTCACGCCCTTCGCGTGCTTCAACACGTTCGTCAGCGACTCCTGCACCGTCCGGTACACCGCCAGCTGCTGGTTCTCCGACAGCGCCAGCGGCTCGCCCGTCACAGTCACCGTCACCGGCAGCCCCGCCTCCCGGACCCGCTCGATCAACGCATCCAGATCGGACAGTCCCGGCTGCGGCGCCAGCTCCAGCTCCCCGTTCTCCTCCGCCTTGAGCACCGACAGGACCCGGCGCAGCTCGCCCAGCGCCTCCCGGCTCGTGCGCCCGATCGCCTCGAGCGCCTCCTTCGCCTTCTCCGGCGAAGCGGTCGCGGCGTACGCGCCGCCGTCCGCGAGCGCGTTGATCACCGCCAGGTTGTGCCCGATGATGTCGTGCATCTCCCGCGCGATCCGGTTGCGCTCCGCCGTGACCGCCTGATGCGCGGCCTGGTCGCGCTCCGCGTGCTGGAACTCCCGGCGGGTGCGCATCAGCATCCCGATCGTCACGACGAACCCGAAGTAGATCGCCCCAGGCGCGAAGTACCCCAGGAAACCGAGCACCGAATGACCCTCATTGACCAGCCAGTCGATCAACGAGGGCACCAGCGAGACCAGGCCCGCCCACCACAGCAGCTTGAGCGGGCGCCGCACCACCAGGTTGTAGAGCACGAACGTGAACGCCACCGCCCCCGCCGCGTTCACGAACCCCGCGTTCTCATCGCTCGTGTACCCGAGCGGGATCGTGATCGCCAGCGGCGCGCACTGGCTCAGCAGCACCGTGAACGGGTACCGCCGCCGCCAGATCGTCGGCACCAGGAACATCGCCACCAGCACGAGCTGCAGCAGCGGACGCTCCGGCTCGAGCTCTTCAGCCGCGGCGAACACCATCGCCATGGCGGCGGGGAACGAGTACAGGAAGATCGGGAACAGATTCCAAAGCAGCGGATGCCGGGAGTCGAACTCCAGCATCCGCTGCCACATCCCGCGCTTGCGGGTAACGGTCACGGCCTCGGCCACGAGTACATGCTCACACGTCGCGACGCTTGAGCAGCACGCCCGCCAGGCCATACGTGACGACCAGCCAGATGCCCATCCACAACCACGACTCGCCCACCGACAGGTTCGCCCCGCCCGGGTCGACCATCAACAGCGTGTTGGACACGTTGCCCGGCGCGTACGGCGTCACATCGGCGACCCAGTTCCACGGCAGCAGCGTCGCCAACTGCGGCAGGATCATGATCACGCCGATGTAGAACCCGATCGAACCGGCCGAGTTGCGCAGGATCGAACCGATCCCGAGCGCCAGCAGCGCCAGGTACACGATCATCGCCGTGTACCCCAGCAGCGCCCGGAGCACCCCGTCGCCGGCCAGCGACACGCCGCCCAGATCCGTGCCCGAGAAGATCGCCTGCGTCATGAAGAACGTCAGGAACACCATGACGCCGAACAGGACCGCGACCACGGCCCCGTACACGGCGGCCTTCGCCCACAGCACCGAGACGCGCCTCGGCGCGGCCGACATGGTCGAGCGGATCGACCCGGTCGTGTACTCACCCGTGACCGTGAGGATGCCCAGCACCGCCACGAACACCGAAGCGAGTGAAATCCCCGCCATCGAGAAATCGAGCGCCGCACCCGCGCCGCCCGACGCCTGGTCGCTCGGCACACTGGACGCGATGAGCGCACCCAGGCCGGCGCTGAACACGACCGCGCACAGCAGCACGATCCAGGTCGAACGCAGCGACCACAGCTTCGTCCACTCCGAACGCAGCAATCCCGCCGCGCTGAGCTTGTAGTTCGCCGGCGGCGTGTAGGCCGCGGGACGGTCGGTCATCACGGCGGCGGTCATCGGTTCGCCCCTTCACTGGTCTGGCGGTACTCGACCGCGTCGGCGGTCAACTGCATGAACGCGTCCTCAAGGGACCCGCGGTCGGTGCGCAGCTCGTGCAGCACGAGGCTGTGCGCGGCCGCGGCCTGGCCGACGACGGCGGCCTCGGTCCCCGTCACCTCCAGGACCCCGCGCTCCGGACTCGCGACGGAGATCCCGGGCCCGGCCAGATGCTCGGCCAGGCGCGCCGCGTCGGGCGAGACCACCCGCACGCGCGACCGCCCGTTGCCGGACACGAAATCGTCCACCGTGGTATCGGCCAGGAGCCGGCCCTGCCCGATCACGACCAGGTGCTCGGCCGTCTGCGCCAGCTCGCTCATGAGGTGCGAGGACAGGAACACCGTCCGGCCCTCGGCTGCAAGGCCCTTGAGCAGCAGGCGGATCCACTTCACACCGTCCGGGTCGAGACCGTTCACCGGCTCGTCCAGGATCAGCACTGCCGGGTCGCCGAGGAGCGCCACGGCGATGCCCAGGCGCTGGCCCATGCCGAGGCTGAAGCCGCCGACGCGCTTGCCGGCGACCTCGTGCAGGCCGACGAGGTCGATGACCTCGGTGACGCGGCGTTTCGGGATGCCGTGGGTGCGGGCGAGGGCCAGGAGGTGCTTGTAGGCGCTGCGCCCGGCGTGAACGGACTTGGCCTCGAGCAGCGCGCCGACCTCGGTGAGGGGCGAGCGGAATTCGGAGTAGTGCTTCCCGTTGACCCGGGCGAGGCCGCTGGTGGGAGCGTCGAGGCCCACGATGGCGCGCATCGTGGTGGACTTCCCGGCGCCGTTGGGGCCGAGGAAGCCGGTGACGACGCCGGGTTTGACGGCGAACGACAGATCATCCACGGCGGTCTTCTTGCCGTAGCGCTTCGTCAAGTGCTCGATCTCGATCATGCACCGAACGCTACGGCGCGCCGAAGGGCGCTTCATCGGTTCGAGGAGCGAACTTCAGGGACACGAGTGGTACCCGAGTACTACGACTTCAGGTCAGGGCGGGGCGGGCGCGCCATCACCGGGAATCCGACAAGTGCCGCGTGACATGTCATATATCACCCGTATGGCGAACCCCCGGAAATACCCTGACACAGGGGTACGACAGTGATGGGGGAAGGACATCGGTTCCGGCCGTTCGGGCCGGTCCGTCATTTCGCCTCGGAGTAGCTGTCGACCACCTTGGGCCGCAGCGGAATGCGAACCGGAAGGTCACCGAAGAGGGTTCTCGTGGCGGCGTCGGCGGCCTGTTCGATGACCGAGCCGACGGTCGCGGCGTGCTCGGCCGGGCAGTGGACCACGACCTCGTCGTGCAGGAAGAACACGAGCTCGCCGAGTCCGCGCTCGTGGAGTTCACGCCGCAGCAGGGCCAGCAGGACCAGGGCCCACTCGGCCGCGGTGCCCTGCACGATGAAGTTCCGGGTGAAGCGTCCGCGGCCGGTCGCGGCCCGCGTGCCGTCCTCGGAGTTGAGGGTCTGCCACCAGCGCTCGCCCGGGGCCGGAACGGTCCGGCCGAGCCAGGTGCGGACCAGTCCGCCCTTCTCGCCGGTGCGCGCGGCCGACTCGACCCGGTGGAACGCGGCCGGGAACCGGTCGCGCATGAGCTGCACCAGCTGCGCCGCGTCCCCGGCCGTACCGCCGTACATCGCGGAGATGAGCGCGATCTTGGCCTTCGACCGCTCGCCGCCCAGTCGCGGCGCCAGCTCGGTGTACAGGTCGTCGGCGGCCGTGGCGGCGATCATCGCCTGGTCCCCGCTGATGGCCGCGAGCAGCCGCGGCTCGAGCTGCGCGGCGTCGGCCGCGACGAGCTTCCAGCCCGGCTCGGCCCGGATCGCCTCCCGCACGGCGTGGGGGAGCTGGAGGGCCCCGCCGCCGTCAGTGCCCCAGCGGCCCGTGTCGGCCCCGCCCACCATGTAGACGGGCCGGAACCGGCCTCGGTCGGCGAGCCCCGGATCGGCATCGGCCCCCGGCGCTCCCGTCGCGGAGACCCAGGCGTCCGCCCAGTTCCAGCCGAACGCCGACCACACCCGCGCGTGCTCGCGGTAGACCTTGAGCGCCTCGACGGCAGGGTGGTCGACGGAGGACAGCTCCCACGAGTGCGTGTTCTTCACATCGAGCCCGGCCGCGTGGAAGGCGGCGAGGACCTGCTTCGTCGAATCGGGATTGAGCTGGTGCCCGAACGCGTCGACCACCTTGTCCGCCAGCGCCTGGAGCTTCCTGGGCCGCATGCCCTTGGTGGGGCGCGGCCCGAGCAGGTCGCGCAGGAGGCGGTCGTGCACGCCGCGGTCGAAGGGGACCCCGGTGCGGCTCATCTCGGCGGCCACCAGAGCGCCGGCGGATTCGGCCGCGAGCAGCGTGCTCAGGCCCGGAATGGCGGCTGCCGCGGCGCGGCGGCGCTGGTCGAGCCAGGTCGCCTGCAGGCGGACGAGGAGGGCCGGGCCGTCCACGGGTTCGGGCTCGCGCTCGAAGAGCGTCCCGGCGTCGGGGTCGGACTCCGCGGTGACGGCGGGCGGCTCGCGGCCTTCGACGCGGGAGAGGATGCGTTCGGCCAGCCGAAGGTCGCGGCAGCGGTCGAGTCGGGCCCCGGCGTTCAGCAGCGGCGGGTAGTCGTGCGCGGCGTCGGCGAGGACCCATCGCGGCGCTTCAGGGTGGCGGTGGCCGAAGTCGGAGCGGGCGGACTCGGTCCCCCCGGTGCGGCGACCGCCGGAGAGTTCGCGAGCTGCGGTGTCCGTGCGAGCGGCGATGGCACCGCCAGTGGCGGTGTCGCCTGAGGCGGGGTTGCGCCGCGCATCGGCCTCGATCGCGGTCACCGCGGCGGCCAGGTCGTGGTGGTACGTGACGGCGCCGCCGGGCAGGGGCATCGTCCACCCTTCCCCGCCGCGACCGTGCACGAGTGCGACCTCCATGGCTCAAGTGCACCATGTGCCACCGACATCCCGACCCATCCGGCGCCGCAAGGCGCATTCCGGGGCAGGCGAACCGCCTCCCGGTGAGGCGAGCCATGAATGCGCCTCGCTTCCCTGCGCCTCCGGTCCGTGTCGTGCCCGCATGTCAGGGTCGTACCGGGCCCGCAGATCGCGTAGTACGTAATATGTCACATGGCATTGCAGGTCAGGGCCGGAACTGGCGGCCGTGAGACGACTGTAGACATACTTTCGCGTCTTCCCGGGTAACCAGGCGCCATGGCACTGATTCTGTGGATCCTCGCGGTCCTTCTCGTCATTTACGGCATCTTCATGATCTTCCGGGGCCAGGTGCTCCTGGGGATCGTGGTGATCATCGTCGGCCTCCTGGTCGGCCCCGGCGGGGTGAGCGTCTTCACCTGACCGGGCTGCGGGCGGCGGTGGCACCCGGCATGCGGCCGCCGCTGCGCAGCGCGCCCGGATGCCGCTGGGCGGCGTGCGACCGGCCGGGGAAGCTCGCGGTCGCCGCCCAGCGGCGCCACTGCGCTCGCCGCTAAGCGGACTCTCGCACCACCAGTTTGGTGGGAAGGATCTGGAGCGCTTCGACCTCGTGACCCTCCAAGAGCCGCAGCATGGTCCGGGCCATGGTGCGGCCGATCTCCGCGATCGGCTGCCGCACCGTCGTCAACGGCGGATCGCAGTACGTCGCCAGCGCGATGTCGTCGAACCCGACCACCGCCACGTCGCCCGGCACGCTCCGGCCCGCTTCGCGCAGCGCCTGGAGCGCGCCGTGGGCCATGAGGTCCGAGGCCACGAACACCGCGTCGAGGTCCGGTTCGTCCGCGAGCAGCTGCCGCATCCCCGCGTGTCCCGATTCGGCCGTGAAGTCGCCGACCGCGACGATCGCGCGACGGTCCGCGTCCGCGAGCGCCTGCCGGTACCCGTCCAGGCGCGCGCGCCCCGCGACCATGTCCTGCGGTCCGGCCACCGTCGCGATCCGCTTGCGGCCCTTGGCCAGCAGGAACTCCACCGCGGCGCGCACACCGCCGACATGGTCGACGTCGATGCAGGGCGCGGCCAGGTGGGGCAGGCCGTTGCACACCACCGGCACGCCGCGCCGCATCATCAGCTCGGGCAGGAGGTCGGCGTCGTGCAGCGAGGCGAACATGACCCCGTCGACGTGCCCGCCCACTGCGTACCGCTCGGCTCGCGAGCGCGCCTCCGCCGAACCGGTCGTCAGGAGCACCAGGAGCTTGCCCGCCGCGTCGAGCTCCGTGGCCACGCCGCGGATCACGCTCGGGAAGAACTGGTCGTCCGAGAAGACCCGGTTCGGCGACTCGGGGAGGATGAGCGCCACCGAATCGGTCCGGTGGGTCACCAGGGACCGCGCGGCGGCGTGCGGGACGTAGCCGAGCTCGGCCGCCGCGGCCTCCACGGCCCGCCGCAAGTCCTCCGCGACCGTGGTCTGCCCGTTGACGACCCGTGAGACCGTCGCACGCGACACGCCCGCCCGCTCGGCGACCGCCTCCAGCGTGGGCCGGCCGGTGCCGGGACTCCGCACCGGCCCGCCGCCGGGCACCGCCTCCGCTCGCCGCATGCCTTCCGCCTCCGTACCTCTCAGCCCTTGACCGCGCCCTGCATGATCCCGCTGATCATGTACTTGCCCAAGAGCGCGAACACCGCCAGCAGAGGAAGCGTAGCCAGCATCGTCCCGGTCAGCACCAACGACTGGTCGGTGACATAGCCGCCGCTGAGCGTCGACAGCGCCACCTGCACGGTCTGCCGCTCGGGGCTCGACAGCACGATGAGCGGCCAGAAGTAGTCGTTCCAGGAGGTCAGGAACGTGAGCACGCCGAGCACGACCGCAGCGGGCCGGGCGGCGGGCATGACGATCTGCCAGAAGATCCGGAACGTCGAGGCGCCGTCCATCCTGGCCGATTCGATGAGCGAACCGGGCAGCGCACCGCGCAGGTACTGGGTCATGAAGAAGACCCCGAACGCGCTCACCAGCCCCGGCGCGATCACCGCCCACAGCGTGTCCGTCCACTCCAGCTCGATCATGAGCATGAACAGCGGGATCACGCCCAACTGCACCGGCACCATCATCGTCGCGACCACCGACACCAGCAGCACCTTGGCGCCCTTGAACTCCAGTTTCGCGAACGCGAACCCGGCGAGCGTCGAGAAGAACACCACCGACGCCGTCACCGAAGCGCTGACGAGCACCGAGTTCCACAGCGCCGTACCGAAAGGCACCGTGGCGAAGACCCGCTCGACGTTCGCGGCGAGATTCGCCCCGGGCAGGACCGGCGGCGGGACCTGCGCGAGCGCCGAGTTGTCGCGCGAAGCCACTACGAGGCTGTAGTAGAGCGGGAAGCCCGAGAAGAACAGCACCGCGACCAGCGTGAGGTAGACGAGGCGGCCGGGCTGCTCGCGCAGGGCCCGCAGCCGCGCTCGTGCCCGACGGCCCGGCCGGCCCGGCAAGGCTGTGCGGTCGGCCCGTCGGGGGTCTGCGGCGGCGGGGGAGGACGTCGGCGCGGCGGCGAGGTCGGGGCGGGTCATGAATCGCTCCTGATGCGGCGGATGAAGAGGTAGTTGAGGAGGGCGACGATGACGATGACGAGGAACATCGTCCATGCGACCGCGGAGGCGTAGCCGAATGCGAAACCGCGGTTGAAGCCGTGCTCGTACAGGTAGAGCGTGAGCGTCTGGAACTGCCTCGAGGCGCCGCCGGTGACGCCGTTCGGTCCTCCGCCGCCGAAGAGCTGCGGTTCGGCGAAGATCTGCAGCCCGTAGATGGTCGAGACGATCACGGTGAACACGATGGTGGGCCGGATCATCGGGACCGTGACGTGGAACAGCTGCTGCATCCGCGAAGCGCCGTCGAGATGGGCGGCCTCGTAGACCTCGCGCGGGACGGCCTGCATCGCGGCGAGGAAGATCAGGGCGTTGTAGCCGGTCCACTTCCACGCCACCATCACCGCGATGGCGATATGTGACGTGGCACTGCCGGACTGCCAGTCGACGCGCCCGGCTCCGAGCGATTCGAGCACCCAGTTGACGAGCCCGAAGTCGCGGCCGAACAGCTGGCTGAAGATGACGGCGACGGCCACCACGGAGGCGACGTTCGGCAGCAGCATCCCCATGCGCCAGAACGTCTGCCCGCGCAGGCGCAGCGTCAGCAGGTGCGCCAGGAGCAGGGCGGCCAGCAGCTGCGGCACCGTGGCGAGCAGCAGGATGGAAAGCGTGTTGCCCAGGGCGTTCCAGAAGTACGGGTCGCTCAGGAGCGTCTGGTAGTTGCCGAGCCCGAGGAACGCGTGCTCGTCGGAGAGCAGGCTCCACTCGTGTGTGGACACCCAGGCCGTGTAGGCGAGCGGGAAGAGCCCGAACGCGGCGAAGAGCGCGAAGAACGGGGCGATGTACAGGTACGGCGAGGCTTTGAGGTCCAAGCGGTACCGCAGGTGCTGGAAGCGCCCTGCGGGGCGCTCGGGTCCTGCGGTGGGGGAGGACCGTCCAGTGGGGTCGGCGGTGCTCTTGGCGGCGATGGTCATCGGGTCGCTTTCAGGATCGTCGGAAGCGGAAGCGGAAGCGGAAGCGGAAGCGGAAGCGGAAGCGGAAGCGGGACCGGCCGGGCGCGGGCGGTGCGCCCGGCCGGTCCCGCCTCCTTTGGGGGGCTAGAACGATTCGAGGTCGCCGAGGACCTGGCTCCAGGCCTCCTCGGGCGTCTGGCTGCCGTCCTCGATGCGGCCGAGTCCCTGGCCGATCGTCGCGAGCACGTCGCCCTGGAGCGGTCCCTGGTACTGCGGCTCGACGGCCTGGGCCGCCGCGGTGAAGATCTGCCCCACGGGTGCGTCGTTGAAGTAGGCCTTCGTCAGTCCCGTGAGCGCCTCGTTCTCGTACAGCTCCGGTGCGGACGGGAAGTTCCCGGTCGCCTCGAACACCTTGAGCTGCTGCTCAGGGGCGGTGAGCCATTCGATGAACGCGTATGCCTCCTCGGGGTGCTCCCCCTGCGAGGGCAGCACGAGGTGCGAGCCGCCCATGTTCCCGGCGCCGCCGGGCACGGTGGCGATGTCCCACAGCCCGGCCGAATCGGGCGCGTTCGTCTCGATGTACGAGGTCATCCACGCCGGGCAGATGATGGTGGCGAAGGTGCCCTCGCTGAAGCCCGCGTTCCATTCGGGCGTCCAGGCCTGGAGCCGGTTCGACATGCCCGCCTCGATCGCCTCCACGGTCAGGTCCCATGCCTGGCCGATCGCGGGGTTGGACTCGACGACGAGGTTGTCCTCGCGGTCGTAGACGCCCTCGTCGGCCTGCTCGACCATGGCGCGGAACATGTTCCCCGAGGACTCGAAGAAGTACCCGCCGCCGGTGGCCGCCGAGTACTGGCGGCCCACGTCCACATAGTCCTCCCACGACGCGGCCCACAGCGCCGAGACCTCGTCGCGTTCCACCGGCAGTCCGGCCTGCTCGAAGAGGTCGCGGCGGTAGCACATGGCCATGCCGCCGACGTCGGTGCCGAGGCCGATCAGGGATTCGCCGTCCTTGGACAGGGCCTGCTGCCACTTCCATTCCAGCCATTGGCCTTCGAGGTCGTCGGCGCCGAGTTCCAGCAGGTTGTGGAAGCGGTCGGGCTGGGAAGTGTACTGCGAGATGTAGCCGACCTCGACGGCTTCGATGTCGGCGGTGCCCGAGCCGGTGGCGAGGTGGGTGGTGAGGTTGGTGTGGTGGTCGGCGAACTCGGCGATGCGCTCCTCGAACTCGATCTCGGGGTGCAGCTTCGTGTACTCCTCGTAGAGGGGCCCGAATCCGAAGTCGCCGAACAGGCCGACGCTGAGGGTGATCTTGCCGTCGTCGTCCCCGCCGCCGGAGCAGGCGGCGGTCAAGGCGAGCGCCGCCGCGGCGGCAGCCGCCATGGCGGTGCGGATCGGTCTGGTGTTCATCGGTGGTTCTCCACTCCGGGTGGTGAGGGATCCGCTGCCCGGTCGGGCAGCGGGCGGCGGCACGCGGCCGCCGTGGCGATAGGGCGTGGCTCCGGGCCAGCTTCAAGAGAGCGCTCTCTGCTCCGGATTGCGGGCCCCGAAGCCGAGCGGTGCGCTTCAGGGCCTTGGAAGGTCGAGCCGACCGGTGCCGGCATCGATTTCGGTACGTCACGCGTGACATGTGATGTGCCACCGCTTTGGGGGAGTGGCGGAGCGGCGCGGCCGTGTGGAAGGACGGCGCGGCCGCGCCGATCGGATCAGTGCCTGAAGTGGAACTCCTGCACGGACACGAAGTCCTGCGGCTGGCCCGAGGTGAAGGTGAGGAACACGTCGTGGGTGCCGGTCACCGAGGCCACGTTGCCGGGCACGTCCCGCCAGGAGGTCCAGCCGCCGGTGTTCGCGATCGCGAACGAGCCGATCGGATTGGCGGTGGCCGAGTCGATCCGGACCTCGACGAGACCGCTCACCCCGCCTCCGGCACCCGAGGCGACCCGGGCGACGAAGTCCACCGGACTCGTCGACCCGAAGTCCACATCGTCATAGCGGGCCCAGTCGCCGTTGCCGAGCGGCCCGATCGACGAGCCTCCGGCCGTGGCGCCCGAGGAGGCGTCGAACGACGCCGCCGCGATCGACGCGAACGCGTCGCGCTCCCCGCCGGGGCCGCCGGTCGTCGGCGGATCGGTCGGCTCGCCGGTGCCGCCCCCGCCCGCGGTGAACACCCGCACGTAGTCGACGAGCATCGAATGCCCCGGCTCCGTCGCGGCCGTCGGCGTCGCCTGCCCCGACACGCCGTCGGGGAACGCCCCGCCGATCGCGAGATTGAGCAGCAGGAAGTACCCGGCGTGGTCGGTCATCTGCGCCCACGTGTCCGCCGGCAGGTCGCCCTCGTCGATGGTGTGGAACAGCGTCCCGTCCACGTACCAGCGCAGCTGGCCCGCCGCGCCCGACTCGTCCCACTCCATGCCGTAGGTGTGGAAGCCGCTGTGGCACGAACCGCCGCAGTAGGTCTGCCCGGCGAGCCCGTTGAACTCGTTGCAGGGCCCGCCCGGCGCCACACCGCAGTGGAGCGTCCCGAACGTCCAGTCCAGACCGTTCACGTTCTCCATGAAGTCGATCTCGCCGATGCCCGGCCAGTTCCAGTGGTTGCCGCGGAACGGCGCGCCCATGGACCAGAACGCGGGCCAGTATCCGAGCGCCGCCTCACCGTTCACCTGCGGCAGCTGGAGCCGTCCCTCGACTTTCAGCGTCCCGCCCGGCGGCGGCTTGAAGTCGGCCCGGACGGTCTCGATCCGCGCCGAGGTCCACTGCCCGGCGGCGTCGCGCAGCGCGGTGATCTCGAGGTTCCCGCTGCCGTCCATGGAGACGTTCGCCGGGTCGTTCGTGTGGGCGGCGATCTCGCCGGTGCCCCAGTTGCCGGGCCCGCCGGGGTAGCCGTGCCCGAGGTCGTAGATCCAGTTCGCGGTCGAGGGCTGCGATCCGGCCGAGCCGTTGAACTCGTCGGACCAGACCAGGTCCCAGGTCTGCGCGGCCTCGGGGCCTTCCTGGGCGCCGGCTTCGGCGATGGTGAGGCCCGCCGCAGCGAGCACGGCCGCTCCCGCGGTGGCGGCGGCGACGGCTCGGACGAGCCTTCGCGGTGCAAGTCGGCGGCGGGGTGGATGCTGTCGTTCGGAGGTCTGCGCTTGTGCCATGACGGCTCCTTTGCCGAGGGTTCGAGAGATCGCTCTCTCAGATCTGATCTGGATGCAGATTGATCTTGAGAGAGCGCTCTCTCAGTCGGTTCAGAGCTCATTCCTACCGAACAAATCGGTACATGTCAATGGGTCGTGGCCCAACCGTTATCGGCCGAGCCGCGGGTAAGCCCTTGCAGCGCTTGGTTAACGATCACCTCGAAGGCGTGGCGGTTCAGCGTGCGCCTTCGTCGCCCTCGGTCTGCGGCGGCTGCCGCGCCTCCCGCGACCGCCGCTGCAGATCGTCGAGCCGCGCCTGCCGCTCGTGCCGCAGCCGCTCCAGGCGCCGCTGCCGCTCGCGCCGCTCCTCGGGCGACTCCGTGCCGCCGAGCATCCGCTTCTCGAGCCACTCCACGTGCTCGGCGTGCGCCGCGGCGTTGATCGCCCGGACGTCCTGGTAGGTGCCCCGCAGCGACTCCATCCGCTTGAGCGCGTCGTGGCACTGCGCCAGCAGGATCTCGATGTCGGCGTTCTCGGCCGGGTCGGCGTCCTCGCGACGCGCCTCGAGCCACGCGATGCCCTCCCGCAGCTTCTCGCGGGCCTTGAGGTTGTGCATCGCCAGGTCCTCGACGAGTCGGTCGGTCGTCTCGAGGAAGCTCAGGTGAGGATCGGGGCGGTCGTCGGTGCCCATGGGGGCCGTCCTTCCACGAGGAGGTGCCTCTACCCCCTCTACCATACGGGCGCGGCTACGATCATCCTTCACCGCGCGACCGATTCACCCCGAAGTCTGAGGCCCAGTGGAACCCATCGAGACCGTCATCGACACCCTCACCCGGACCCAGGACGCTCCCCCCGTCTGGGTCATGCTCGCCTGCCTGGCCGCCGCGGCCGCCGCCGTCCTCTACACGCCCGTGTGGCGCTGGTCCCGCGGCCTCGTCACCATCGCCCACGAAGGCGGCCATGCGTTCATGGCGGTCCTCATGCGCCGCCGCCTCACCGGCATCCGCCTGCACGCCGACACCTCGGGCCTGACGTTCTCGCGCGGCAGGCCCACCGGATTCGGCGCCGCCATGACCCTCTTCGCCGGCTACATCGCCCCCGCCGCCCTCGGTCTCCTCGCCGCGGGACTCACCGGCGCCGGGCGCATCGTCCTGCTCCTGTGGATCACGCTGGTGCTCCTGGCGGTCATGCTCGTCTTCATCCGCAACTGGTACGGCGCGCTCGCGCTCATCGTGGTCGGGGCGGGCGTCTTCGCCGCCACCTGGTACGGCAACGCGATCGTGCAGACCGTCGCCGCCTACGTGGGCGCCTGGCTGCTGCTGCTCGGGTCGGTGAAGCCGGTGCTGGAACTCGGCTCGCGCCGCCGGGGCAGGCGCGGCTCGGGCCAGTCGGACGCCGACCAGCTCGCGGGGATCACCCCGCTGCCCGCCGGCGGCTGGATCTTCCTGTTCGCCCTCGCGACCATCGCGGCCGCGCTGTGGGGCACCTACATGCTGCTGCCCGCCGACGAATGGCTCGCCGCCCTCTAGCGTCCGCTTCGGGAACGGCGCCGATTCAGCGCAGATGCCGCTTGGTCTTCGCGGTCGGCGCCACCGAGTACGGGTCCTCCGGCCACGGGTGCTTGGGGTATCGGCCGCGCATCTCCTTGCGCACCTCCCGGTAGGGCCCTTCCCAGAACGACCTGAGGTCGGCGGTCACCGCGAGCGGCCGCCCGGCGGGGCTGAGGAGGTGCAGGACCACCGGCACGCCCGCGACGCGCGGGGTGTCGACGGCGCCGAACATCTCCTGGAGCTTGACGGCGAGCACCGGCGTCTCACCGGAATAGTCGACGCGGGCCTCGCGTCCTGAGGGGACCGCGAGCGCCTCCGGAGCGGTCTCGTCGATGCCGGCCTGCCACGGCAGCAGGTTCCGCAGCGCCTGGCCGACCGGGATGCGCTCCACATCGGATCGGCGCCTCGCCCGGGGCCACCACGGCTCCAGCCAGTCGGTGCCCGCCGTGAGCGCCGCGTCCGAGACGTCGGCCCACGGTTCGCCGAGCGCTCGGTGGCAGAACGCCATGCGCTCGCGCAGCCGCTTCGACTCCTCCGACCAGCGCAGCAGGCCGAGGCCTTCGCGGCGCAGCCCTTCGGCGAGCGCCGCCGCCACGAGCGCCGGATCGGGCTGGCGCAGCGGCTCCGAGGAGATCTCGATCGCCCCGAGCGACCGCACGCGGCGCGCGGCCACGTCCCGGCGCTCGCCGTCCCACTCGACGCGCTCGCCCGCGCTGTCGCCAACCAGCTCGCAGGCGAGCTCGCCGTCGATCGGGACGGCGGCCCGGATGAGGGCGGCGGCGCGGCCGGGGGAGCGGTCGGCGTCGGCGATGGCGAGCCACGGGCTTCCGGCGAGCGAGGAGCCCTCGGCGGCGACCGCGCCCGTGCCGGCGACGGTCCGCCACTGCCCGGCGCTCAGCGCCGCGCCCATCCGGTTCGGGTCGGCCCCTCGGCCCCGGATCGGCGTGAACGCCGCTCCCCCTTGGCTTTTGGCGACGCGCTCGGGAAAGGCCAGGGCGATGACGGTGGCGGCGGCCTCGTCGTCGGCGACCGCGAATCGGCGCGCACCACCGGATCGCGACGCGGCCGCACCGGCTGGCGGGCTTCCGTTCGCCGCAACGGTGTCCGGGCTCCGCTCGGTGCCTGCGTCGCGCGCGCTCGACAGCGCTCGCTTCAGGCGTTTGACCTCGGACTCCCACTGCCGGTCCCTGCTGGTGCGCAGCTGGCGCCACTGCGCGAGGAGGTCGTCGCCTCTGGCGCGGCGGTCGAGGTTCAGGAGCGCGGCGACCTCCGCGGCCTTCTCCGCGCCGACGCGTTCCGCGCCGTCGACCAGCGCGCGGGCCAGTCGCGGCGGGACGCCCATCCGGGCGAGGGCACGGCCCCGCGCGGTCGCCATGCCGTCGGTGTCGATGGCGCCCAAGGCGCGGAGGGTCGTCTCGGCGGCCTCGAGCGCGCCCGCGGGCGGTGGGCCCGGCAACGCCAGGTCCTCGACGGGGGTGCCCCAGCAGGCGGCCTGGAGGCGGAACGCGGTGAGGTCGGAGCAGGCGATGTCCGGGGCGGGCTGGGCGGCGCGGCGGGCGTGCTCGGCTTCGCTCCAGCACCGCCAGACCGCGCCGGGGCCTTCGCGTCCGGCGCGGCCCGCGCGCTGGTCGGCGGAGGCGCGTGAGGCGTAGGCCGTGGTCAGGCCCGGCAGGCCGCGCGCGTGGTCGATGAGGGGCCTGCGGGCGAGTCCGGCGTCGACCACGATCCGCACCCCGGGCACGGTGAGGCTGGATTCGGCGATGTCGGTGGCGAGGACGACCCGGCGGCGATCCCCTGCGCGCATGGCACGGTCCTGTTCGGACGACGAGACCGAGCCGTGCAATTGATATATATCGACTCCGAGGTTTTCGGAAGTCAAGTGGGACAGCCGCTCGGCGACGCGACGGATCTCGGCGGCGCCGGGGAGGAAGACCAGGAGGTCGCCGTCTCCCGCGTCGAGGGCCCGTTCGGCGGTGTGGGCGACGTGCGCGAGGAATCGGGGGTCGACGCGCATTCCGTCGGGTGCGTTGACACGCTCCCTCGTTGGGGCCCAGTGCATCTCGACGGGGTGGCGCATCGGTTCGGAGCTCACGGCGGGCGCGGGGGCGTGCTCGGTGCCGAGGAGGGCGGTCCAGAGGGTGACGTCGGCGGTGGCGGAGGCGGCCACGAGGCCGAGGTCGGGGCGCAGGATCTGGCGGGTCTCGGCGAGGAACGCGCAGGCGGTGTCCGTCTCGAGGTGGCGTTCGTGGCATTCGTCGAGCATGACGAGGTCGACGCCGGGGAGTTCGGGGTCGGCGATGAGCCGGTTGAGAAGGACCCCGGTCGTCACGACCTCGACGCGGGTGGCGGCGGACCGGCGGGCTTCGCCCCGGATCTGGTAGCCGACCCGACCGCCGACCTGCTCGCCGAGGATCGCGGCCATGCGCGTGGCGGCGGCCCAGGTGGCGAGGCGCCGCGGCTCGGCCACCAGGACGCGCCGCTGTGGCATATCACGTGTCACACGTGACGCGGCATCGCCGGCGGGAACGTCCTCTCCGGGTATGAGCCCGGCGAGGGCGAGCGGAGCGAGCGTGGTCTTGCCGGTGCCGGGCGGCGCGGCGAGCACCGCGGTCCCGGTGCGCGCCACGGCTTCCAGGAGCGCGGGCAGGGCTTCGCGGATCGGCAGCTCGGGCAGCGCGGGCGGTTGCGGCATGACGACCATTCTCGCCGAGGCCCTGCGGGTGCGGCGACCGGACGAGGTGAGGGCGCGCAGGCCGGGTCGGCTCGGGGCCGAATACGGCGAGGGCGGCGACCGCGATGCGGTCGCCGCCCTCGCTCACGGCTCAGCCGGCCTGCTGGTTGCCGTCCGGGCAGGATTCGTCGTTTGCGACGTAGCTCAACTCGATCGCGGTCTCGTACCCGACCTCGGTGCCGCCTTCAGGGTCCTGGTAGAGCACCTCGCAGGTGTCGAACTCGCCGGTCTCGGTGGAGGTCGGCACCGCAGTCACGTCGGTGAAGCCCTGGCTCGCGAGCTCGTCCATGGCGTCGCTGACATTCTGACCGGTGAAGTCGTCCATCTCGACGAGCTGCGGCTCCTCCTCGGAGGTCTGGTCGTCGGAGTTGTCCTCGTCGTCGCCGTCGCCGTGGTTGTCGGAGTCGCCCTCTCCGGAGTCGCCGCCCGAGTCGTCGCTGGTCTCCTCGGCGGCCTCGGTCTGCTCCGCCGACGTCTCGGCCTGCGACGTGGCGCCGGTGTCCTCGCCACCGGTCAGGTCCTTGTCGTCGTCGGACTGGTCCCACGGCTTCAGCAGGAACAGGGCGACGAGGATGACCGCGATGCCCGCCACGACCACCAGGATCGGCCCGGTCGGATTCCGCTTGGGCTGCTCGGCCTCGCGCGGGGGCGGCAGCGGGCGCTCGGGCGCGCCGCCGGTCCGGTACTGGCCGGTCCCGGGCGAGCCGTACTCGTCGTGCTGCACCGGCTGCGCCGAGGTGTGCGCGGGTGCGACGCCCGCGGCCATCGCCGGGGCCATGCCCGGCGTCATGACCTGGGTCGACTGCGGCGACGGGCCGGACTGGTACGGGCTCGGCGAGGGAGCGAGGATCGTCGTCGTGCCGCCGCCCATGCCGCCGGACTTGCAGACCTGCGCGAGCTCGGCCGCCGAGGCGAATCGCTGGCGCGGGTCCTTCGCGAGGCATCGCATGATGATCTGCGCGACCGGCCCGGGGACGTCGGGAGGGAGCGGCCCGGGCTGGCCGGTGAGGTGGCCGGCGATCGCGGCGGTCGGCTCGTTGCCCGCGAACGGGGGCCGTCCGGCGAGGCATTCGTACGCGACGATGCCCAGCGAGTAGAGGTCGGTCGCGCCGGTGAGCTGCGCGCCCTGGAGCTGCTCGGGGGAGGCGTAGGCGAGGGTGCCCATGACGGTGCCGGTCTCGGTCAGCCCCGCGCCGCCCTTGGCGGCGGCGATGCCGAAGTCGACGATCTTGACGCCGCCGTCGGAGTCGACGAGCAGGTTCCCCGGCTTGATGTCGCGGTGGATGATGTGGGCCTGGTGGGCCACGTCGAGGGCCTCGGCCGCCGAGGCCATGATCTTCAGCGTCTCGTTGGGGGACAGGCGCCCCCGCTGGCGCAGCACGTTGTCGAGTGCCTGGCCGCGCACGAGCTCCATGATGAGGTACGAGACCAGCCCCTCGGGGGCGTGCTCCTCGCCGTAGTCGTAGAGGCTGACGATCCCGGGCGACTGGAGCTGGGCGACGGCCTGCGCCTCCTGGTGGAAGCGGGCGCGGAACCGGTCGTTGCCGGACAGTCCTGAATGGAGCAATTTAACGGCGACCGTGCGGTTGAGCCGGGTGTCGGTGCCTCGCCACACCGCGCCCATGCCGCCCGCGGCCAGACGCTGTTCTAGGCGGTAACGGCCAGCGATCAGGTTCCCGGGTTCCACCCTCGGCCTCGCTTCTGATTCAGGGAGCAGGGGACGTGGGAGAGCTTAGTCGGCAGGCCCCGGACCGCCCGAGGGCGCCCGGGAGCTGCCGGGTTCGATCGGCACAGCCCGAATGTGTGACATGTGATATGGCACTGCTCGGTCGGTTCGGGCCGATCGCGATCGGCCCGAAGCACCTACTGCGCGTCGTCGGCCGGCTCCAGGGTCAGGCTGATCGAGTTGATGCAGAAGCGGGCGTCGTCGGGGTTGTCCCAGCCCTCGCCGTAGAACACGTGGCCCAGGTGCGAATCGCAGTTGGCGCAGCGCACCTCGGTGCGGCGCATGCCGAGGCTGTCGTCCTCCAGGAGCCGCACGCGGTCCCCGGCCATGGGCGTCCAGAAGGAGGGCCACCCGCAGCGGGAGTCGAACTTCGTGTCGGAGGCGAACAGCTCGGCGCCGCACGCGCGGCACCGGTAGACGCCCCGGCGCTTCTCATCGACGTACTCGCCAGTCCACGGCGCCTCGGTGCCGCCCTGGCGCAGCACCTTGTACTCGTCGCGGCTGAGCTGCTCGCGCCACTGCGCGTCGGTCTTGCGGTCCTCGGCCATGCTCCAAGTGTAGGAGCAGCGCGCGCCGTCTCGTCTCGCCCGGGCGGGGCGCACCCCGATCGGGGAGCGGGCCCAGGACCGCGCGCCACCTCCCGGCAGCGGGCATGTGTTGGATCGACGGGCCGACAGCGCAGCGAGCGGGCGGTCCGATCCGCGGGACCTGCTTACCACTGCCGTTGCGGCACGGAGGCGCCCGAGCCCGCGTCGCCCTCCCGGCGGGCCGCTAGGATCGTGCCCATGCGGTACCTCCTTGGCGACTACACCACTGAAGGCGGCCCGGGCCTCGTCGTGGCCGGCCCCGACGGACTCGGCGCGGCGGCGGCGGTGGTCAACCCGACGTGGGTCCACGTCGGCCCCGAAGCGGTCTACACCCTCACCCACACCGAGCCCGGCTTCGCCGCGGCCTGGCGCCTCGGAGAGGACTTCACCCTCGACCGGGCCGGCCAGGGACAGTCCACCGGCGGCGACAACCCCTGCCACGGCACCGTCGACCCGAGCGGGCGCTGGCTGCTGGTCGCCAACTACGGCGACGGCGACGGGGGCGGCTCCGTCGCGGTCCTGCCGATCGGCGAGGACGGCACGCTGGGCGAGGCGACCGACGTCTTCAAGTTCTCGGGCTCGGGCCCCGACGCGGATCGCCAGACCGGGCCGCACGCGCACCAAGTGGTATGTCACATGGGACGCGTCCTGGCCGTCGATCTGGGCACGGACCGTATCCACGCGTTCGACCTCGGCGAGGACGGCAAGCTCGTCCCGGCGGCGACCACCGTGCTCGAGCCGGGCTTCGGGCCGCGGCACCTGGCCTTCCTCGGCGACCGCGCGATCGTGGTGGGGGAGTTGGCGAACGCCGTGGCCGTCGGGACCTTCGACGAGCGCGCGGCCACGTTCGCCTTCCGGGCCCCGGTCGCCCTGCCGGGCGGCGAGGTCGCGGACTTCGCGGCCCTGCCGGACATCGGCCTTGACGAGGAGACGCCCCGCCCGCTTCCGGCGGCCGTGGTCCCCGACCCCGAACGAGGCCTGGTGTACGTCACGGTGCGCGGCCCCGACCAGGTCGCCACCGTCGATCCCGCCGACGGCTCGCTCGTGCGCTCGGTCCCGGTAGGCGGCGCCTGGCCCCGCGATGCCGTGCTCACCGCCGACGGCACGCTGCTGGTGGCCTGCCAGCACTCCGGCGCCGTCACCCGGGTCGACCCGACCGGTGCGGCCGAGCCCGTCACCGAGTGGTCCGTCCCCGGCGCCACCTGCGTGGCCCCGCTCACATAAATCGTTCCGACCAGGCAAATTTGCGCCGCCTGCAAAATTTCTTCATTTGCATCTTGTGAACATGAGTAACCTCCACTAGGGTTGCTCTCATGGCCGACCAGACCGGACTCCGCGAACGCAAGAAGGCCGCCACCAAGGCGGCCCTCTCCGCAGCGACCTTCCGTCTCGCGGTCACCAAGAAGGGCCTCGGGAGCGTCACGGCCGACGAGATCGCCGCCGAGGCCGGCGTCTCGACCCGCACCTTCCACAACTACTTCCCCTCGAAGGAAGCCGCGCTCCTGCACGACTTCAACGAGACCACGAACGCACTGCTCGCCGACCTGCGCGAACGGGCCAAGACCCAGCCGATCTGGGACGCGATCCGCGACGCCGGCATCGCCATGCACCTCGACGAGAAGTTCGACCTCGAGATGATGCGCTGCCGCGAGCAGCTCATCCACGACTCTCCCTCGCTCATCAAAGAGCAGTCGGGCCAGTTCATGGCCCTGTTCACCGAAGCGATCGGGATCGTCGCAGAAGCCACCGGCACCGCCGTCACCGACCTCTACCCGCGTCTCGTGCTCGGCAGCGCCCTGGTCTGCATCAAGACCACCACCGAGCACTGGCTCTCCGAGCCCGGCGAACGCACCCTCGCCGAGGCGATCACCGAGGGCTTCGCCGTCCTCGAACACGGCATCACCAAGCCGCCCTCCGCACCCGGGAACTGAAACCGCCCGGGTCAGAGACGACAACTGAAGAGAAGGCACTACCAGGAAACCCCACCGCCGACGACCTCGTCGGCGAACACCACCCGAGCCGACCGGCTCCGCCGCCGCACACCCACTGCCGTCCTTGCGACGCAGCGCGGACGGCGGAGCCGGAAGGCGAACCCTGTAAGGAGCACCCAGCGTGGCCACCTTCCTCTACCGTCTCGGCAGAGGGTCCTTCAGACTGCGATGGCTCGTCCTCGTCGTCTGGGTCCTCATCGTCGGCGGCGTCGGCGCCGCGGCGGCGACCATGCAGCAGGAGACGAACCCCGAGTTCGTCCTCCCCGGCACCGAATCCCAGGAGGCCTTCGACCTCCTCGAAGAACGCTTCCCCGAGGCGAGCGCGGACGGCGGCAGCGCCCAGATCGTGTTCGAATCCGAGACCGGCGAACCGCTCACCTCCGAGGCCAACAAGGCCGCCATCGAGGACCTCGCGGCCGTCATGCAGGACTCGCCGCAGATCGCCGCGGTCACCAGCCCGTTCGCGACCGACGAAGCCGGCAACCCGATCGGCATGATCTCCGCCGACGGCCAGAACATCGCCGTCATGCAGGTCACCTACGCCGAACCCTCCATGGAGCTCGACGAGGCCACCGTGGACTACCTCCAAGAGGCCGTAGCCGACACTGAAGACGCCGGCGTGCGCGTCGAGGTCGGCGGCGACGTCCTCCAGGCGATGCCCGAGACCGGCGCCACCGAGCTCATCGGCATCGGCGTCGCCCTGGTCGTCCTCGTCATCACCTTCGGCGCCCTCCTCGCGGCGGGCCTGCCGATCATCACCGCCGTCCTCGGCGTCATGCTCACCACCGCCGGCATCCTCGCCGCGACCTCCTTCATGAACGTCAGCGAATCCACCGGCACGCTGGCCTCCATGATCGGCCTCGCCGTCGGCATCGACTACGCGCTGTTCATCCTCTCGCGCTACCGCGGCGAACTCGCCAAGGACGGCCGCGTCGAAGACAAGCGCGCCCGCGCCGAGGCCATGGGCCGCGCCGTCGGCACCGCCGGCTCCGCCGTGTTCTTCGCCGGCCTCACCGTCGTGATCGCGCTCCTGGGCCTGTCGGTCGTGAACATCCCGTTCCTGACCGAGATGGCCGTGGCCGCCGCCGTCACCGTCGTCATCGCCGTGCTCATCGCCGTCACCCTGCTCCCGGCCTTCGCCGGATTCGCCGGGAAGCGGATCTTCACCAGGCGGCAGCGCCGCCGCATCGCCGAGGGCCTCCACGACTCCAAGCCCAACGGCGGCAAGCGCTGGGCCGGGTTCGTCACCCGACACCCGATCCTGGTCGCCCTGGTCGGCATCGTCGGCCTCGGCACGCTCGCCTACCCGGCGCTCGACCTCGAACTGGGCCTGCCCGACGCCGGCTCGTCCAGCGAGGACACCACCCAGCGCCAGGCGTACGACCTCATCAGCGAGGGCTTCGGCGAAGGCTTCAACGGCCAGCTCCTCATCGTGGGCGACCTCGAAGACGGCGTCGACGCCATGACGGCCGCGCAGAGCATCACGGACGAGCTGAACGGCATCGACGGCATCGCCGTCGTCGGCCAGGCGATGCCGAACGCCGACATGGACACCGTCATGGTCTCCCTCATCCCGGAGACCGGCCCGTCCGACCACGCCACCAACGAGCTCGTGCACGAGATCCGCGGCGTCCTCGCCGACGACGCCGACGCCGACTGGTCCGTCACCGGCGCCACCGCGCTGAACATCGACATCTCGGACAACCTCAACGACGCGCTGCTGCCGTACATGCTCATCGTCGTCAGCCTCGCCGCGCTCATCCTGCTGCTGGTCTTCCGCTCGCTCCTCGTGCCGATCATGGCCACGCTCGGCTTCATGCTCAGCGTGTTCGCCGCACTCGGCGCGCTCGTCGCGGTCTTCCAGTGGGGCTGGATGTCGGAGCTGTTCAACGTCGACCAGCCCGGCCCGATCATGTCGATGATGCCGATCCTCATGATCGGCCTCGTCTTCGGCCTCGCCATGGACTACCAGATCTTCCTGGTCACCCGTGTCCGCGAAGCCTACGTGCACGGCGCGAATCCGAAGCAGGCCATCGTGGAGGGCTACGGCCACTCCTCGCGGGTCGTGGTCGCCGCCGCGCTCATCATGATCAGCGTCTTCGCGGCGTTCATCTTCAGCGGCGAAGCGCTCATCGCCTCGATGGGCTTCGCCCTCGCGGCCGCGGTCATCTTCGACGCCTTCGTGGTCCGCATGGCGATCATCCCCGCGATCATGGCCCTCATCGGCCGCGGCTCGTGGTGGATCCCCAAGTGGCTCAACCGGATCCTGCCGAACGTGGACGTCGAAGGCGAAAAGCTCCAAGAGCACCTCGCCAAGGACGCCCCGCACGAAGCCGAGCGCGAGCTCGTCGGAGCGTCCAAGTAGCCGATGCCTGAAGGGGACCGGGCCCGCCCCGGCCCGGTCCCCTCCGGCAATCGGCGAACGGGGGACCCTTCATGGTCTTCTTCTGGGCGATGCTCATCCTCATCGGCATGGTGGTCGCGGACTTCTTCGTCCCGATGCTTCCGAGCGCGACGCTCGTGACCGCCGCCGCCGGACTCGTCTTCGGCAACCCGATCCTCATCGGAGTGCTGCTCGTCGGCGCCGCCGTCGCCTCCTGGCTCGGCGAATTCCTCGGCTACCGGCTCTTCCGATCGCTGCGAACGGGACTCGCCCGCCGCAGCCCGCGCGCGGTGCGCGGCCTCGTGACCGGCACCGTCGCCAAACTCGAAACCCTCCTGCAGCGCACCATCAGCGACCACCCGTACCGGACGACGATGGTCGCCCGGTTCCTGCCCGCCGGACGCACCGCGCTGGCGTGGGCGGCGGCCGGCACCGCCAAGCCCCCGTACGCGCGCATGGCCGCCCTCGGCGGGGCCCTGTGGGCGGTGTACTCGGTGAGCCTCGGCCTCACGATCGCGTGGATCGCCGGGCCAGGACTGCAGTCCCTCATCGGATCCGTCGTCACCATGGCGGCCGTAGGCCTGTTCCTCGGCTGGCTGGCCCGCCGCTGGCAGCGGACCCACCCCGACCTGCCCGGCAGCGTCCCCGACGCCGCAGTCCTCCCGATCGCGGCCGCACCCGACACCGCGCTCCCCGTACCCCGCGACACTCCGGACGACGCGAGCGGCACGACCGCCCGCGCTGCCTGAACCGCCCAGTGCCATGCCACATGTGACATGGCACTGGGCCCATCCCGGGCCCGGCAAGCCGCTCCACACGCCCACCGGCCGCGAAACCGCCGCTCCGGCACCGGCCCCACCGGGACCCCTTGCCGTATCCGGACGGCATTGATAGCGTCTGCCAGCGTGACTTCACCGCAGCGCATCTTCGGACCGCTTGACCACAGCCGCACCGGGTGGGCCTCGGCCGCGCTCGCGATCGGGAAGCCCGCCGCCGACCTGGCGGTCCAGGGCCCCGAGGCCATGCCGGTCACCATGTCCAACCACACGCACGTCGAGAACTGGTTCGAGCTGCTGACCCGGCCCCTGTGGGGCCTGGCCGCCGCCAAGGACACCGTCCCCGCCGACCTGTGGGCCGGCATCGCCACCGCCCTCGCGCGGGCCCTCGACCCCGCCGATCCGTGGTATGTGGGCGACGTCCAGAACGGCGGGCAGCGCGTCGTCGAGTCCGCCGCCGTCGGCTGGACCTTCGCCCTCGCTCCCGAGAAGCTCTGGGAGCCCTTGGACGCCAAGGCGAAGGACAACGTCGCCGCCTGGCTGACCGCCGCTTACACAGCGCCGGTGGCCGACACCAACTGGCACTACTTCCCGGTCTTCGTCGGTCACGGGCTCAGGCGTCTCGGCATCGAGCACGACCGGGCCGTGACCACCGGCCACCTCGACCGCATGGGGGAGTTCGCCCTCGGCACCTCGGTCTTCGAGGACGGTCCCGGCGGGCGCGTGGACTACTACAACCCGTTCGCGTTCCACACCTACGCGCTGCTGCACTACAAGCTCTGCGGCGACGACCGGTTCGTGGCCAACGCCGCCGCGTTCGCCCGCAAGTTCCGCTCCTGGTTCGCCGCCGACGGCGCCGCCGTCCCCTACGGGCGCAGCCTCGGCTACCGGTTCGCGCAGGGCTCCATGTGGAGCGCTCTGGCGGCCGCCGACGTGGAGGCGGTGCCGTGGGCCGAGGCCGCGGGGTTCGCGCGCCGCCATCTCGACTGGTGGTGGCAGCGCCCGATCCTCGACCCCGAAGGGCGCCTCACCGTCGGCTACGCCTACCCCAACGACGCGGTGGTGGAGCAGTACCTGACGGCCGGTTCGCCGTGGTGGGCCACGAAGATCTTCACTGGACTCCTCGCTCCGGCCGACCATCCCTTCTGGACCGCTGACGCGGCGGTGCCGGAGCCGGTCGTGGAGCCGCACAAGGCGGCTCGCGCGGTCCACGTGCGTGACCGGGGCGGCCACGTGACGCGCCTGAACGGGCAGGCCTGGCACCCGTGGGCCCGCGGGGGTCAGGAGGCCTACAGCAAGTTCGCGTACTCGACGCTGGCGGGCTTCTCGCACTCGACGCCCGGTCCGGGCCTGGAGTTCGCGGTGCCGGACGGGGCGCTGATGCTCTCCGAGGACGGGCGCCACTGGCGCGGCCGCGAGGACTCCGACGAAGGCACGATCGACGCGAACGGCGTACTCACGATCGCTTGGCAGCCTTGGGAGGACGTCACGGTGACGACCTCCCTCGAAGCGGCCGTCGACGGCTGGCACGCGCGGGTCCACGTGATCGAGACCGAGCGGACCCTCCACACCGGGGAGGGCGGCTGGTGCGTACCTCGGCCCGGGCACATCGCCGAAGTCGACGAGACGAAAGCCGTAGTGGTCAGCCAGGGGATCCGCTCGGAGATCATCGACGGCGTCAGTGCGCATCAAAGCGGCGGCAGGCAGGCGGCGCTCATCGAACCGATGAACGGCACCCACCTGTACTGGCCCAGCACCGTCCTACCGGTGCTCAGGGGCGTCCTTGAACCAGGCAAACACGTCCTGAAATCTCTGATATATATCGGCACCGAGGTTTAAAACCTCCTCTTAATAAACAGACAAAAAACACTGAATCGTGCGCGGCTTCGCCGCGCTCTCACCAAAAGAACGACTGCGAGCCCGGTCACGATCGCGATTCGGGTGTCACAAACGGCGGCCCTGTTCGGCTCTTGGAATGCAACTGGCCGAGAACCCTTGAGGAGGGCCGCCGTGAACGCAGTACCTGATCCGCCGGCAGCGGTGTTCGCCGAGCACCGCGAGCTGCTGTTCGGCATCGTCTACGGGATGCTGGGCACCGTCGCCGACACCGAGGACGTGCTCCAGGACGTCTGGCTCGCCTGGGAGCGCCGTTCGCACGGCGCGCCGATCGAGCACGCCCGGGCCTATCTGGTGCGGGTGGCGATCAATGCCGCGATCGCCCGCCAGGAGGCCGTGAAGCGCCGCCGCGAGACGTACATCGGGCCGTGGCTGCCCGAGCCGGTGATGACCGAGACGGCGCCGGACGCCGCCGATCCCGCGTTGCGGGCCGAGTCGGTGTCCTTGGCGCTCATGGTGGTCCTCGAATCGCTGACTCCGGCCGAGCGGGCGGTGTTCGTGCTGGCCGAGGTCTTCGGGTACGCGCACGGGGAGATCGCCGAGCTGCTGGGGCGCTCGCCCGCGTCGGTGCGGCAGCTCGCCCACCGCGCCCGGTCGCATGTGCAAGCCCGCCGCCCCAGGTTCGCGGTGGACCCTGCGGTGCACCGGCAGGTCACGGAGCGGTTCATGGCCGCCGTCGCGGGCGGGGACCTCGACGCGCTGCTCGGGCTCATGTCGCCCGAGGTGGTGCTCAACTGCGACGGCGGCGGCATCGGTCCGGCGGCCGGGCCCCGGCCCATGCACGGGGCCGATCGCATCGCCGCCCTGCTGGTGGGTCGCACGTTCCGCCGCTCCGAAGGGCTGGCGATCGAGTTCCGGCCCGTGAACGGCTCGCCTTCGGCACTGATGGTGCGCGAGGGGCGCGTCGTCGGCGTGCTCATGCTCGAGCTCGCGCCCGAGGGGGACCGGGTCGCCGCGGTCTACGCGGTCACGAACCCCGAGAAGCTCACCACCCTGCACTGAAAGCAGATCGAGTAGTCGCCGTGCCGGACCGCCGGTCGCGGCTCCCGCCACCGTGCGCCGATCAGGCGCGAATCCGAGGAAACCCATGAAGCTCACCGTCATCGCAGCGACGGGCGGGGTCGGCCGCGCCGTACTCGCCCAAGCGCTCGAAGCGGGCCACGACGTCACCGCCGTAGCCCGCGATCTGTCCAGAATCGACAGCAGCATTCCGGCCGTGGCCGTCGACCTCACCGAGCCGGTCACCGAAGCGCTCGTCGCGGCCGTGGCCGGGGCGGACGCGGTCCTGTCCTGCCTCGGGCCGCGCGCCAAGGCCGAGACCGGCATCGTCGCTCCCGGTACCGCGCGCATCATCGCGGCGATGCAGGCGGCGGGGTCGCGGCGGCTGCTCGCGGTGAGCGGCATCGGCCTCGCCACCGTCCCGACCGCGGCCCGGCCGCACCCGCCGCGCCGCGAACCGGGCGCGGGCCCGTTCCTGAACTACGTGATGCTCCCGATCCTGCGGAGCGCGATGGGCACGCACATGAGCGACGTCGCCGCGATGGAGGAGCTGCTGGAGGAGAGCGGCCTCGACTGGACCTCGGTGCGTCCGCCGCGCCTCACGGACGGCCCGCGCACCGGCGTCTACCAGGTCGCCTACGGCACCAGCCTTCCCTTGGCGCTCAAGATCTCCCGCGCCGACGTCGCTCACGCGATGCTCGCCGCGATCACCGACCCGCGCGCCTCGCGCACCCACATCACCACCGCTTACTAAGGAGCAATCCCATGTCCACGCTCGCTCTCGTCCTCGCGATCACGTTCGGCGTCCTCAACCTCGGTTCGGGCATCGGCGCGATGGTCCGACTGAAGGTCATCCTGCCGCTCATGGACGGCGCGCACGTGCCGCAGTCGATGCTCGTCTTCCCGATCGGCGTCCTCAAGGCCGCCGGCGGGCTCGGCCTCCTGCTCGGCCCGGCGTTCCCCCTGGTCGGCACGGCCGCGGCCGCCGGCCTGGTCCTGTTCTGGACCTGCGCGGTCCACACGCACGTGCTCGCGAACTTCTGGCCGAAGGAGACTTTCGGGACGTTCACGTTCCTGGCCTCCTCGATCGCGCTGCTGGCGCTCGGCCTGGCCGTGTGAGCGCGAGCGTTCACCGCCAGGCGGAGCGGGGTTCTTCCGGCAGTCTTGAACATTTCGCATTATTCGGGCAATCTGATTGCGCCATAACCGAAGCCGAGACCCCTCGGCCGCAAGACCACTGGAGTCACATGCACCTCCCGCCCCGCCTGGCGGCGCTCACCGCGCTGACCTCGCTCGCCGCCCTCACCCTCGCCGCCGCTCCCGAACGGGTCGAGGCGCAGGACGCCGCGATCAGCGGCGATCTCTCCGTCCTCTCCTACAACATCGCGGGCCTGCCGCTCGGGCTCGGCGATGGCGACCCCGAGACGAACACGCCGATCATCGGTTCCCGCCTGGGCTCCTACGACATCGTGCACGTCCAGGAGGACTTCAACTACCACGCGGCGCTGTACGCGGCCGACGACCATCCGCACCGGACGGCCACCAGCGGCGGCGTCCCCTTCGGCGACGGCCTCAACACGTTGTCCGACCTGCCGTTCGAGGACTTCGAGCGCGTCAAGTGGAACGACTGCTCCTCCGGTTCGGGCGACTGCCTGACACCCAAGGGCTTCACGTTCATGCGCGCCCGCCTCGCCGAGGGCGTGTGGGTCGACCTGTACAACCTCCACACCGACGCCGGGAGTGAAGCGGCCGACATCGCGGCCCGCGAGAAGAACCTGGCGCAGGTCTCGGCGTTCATGGCCACGCACTCGGCCGGGAACGCGGTGATCGTCTACGGCGACACCAACACCCGCTACACGCGCGGCGACGGCATCGCCGAGTTCGCGGCGGGCAGCGGCCTCACGGACGCCTGGGTGGAGCTGATCCGCGGCGGGGACGCCCCGAACGCGGGCGATCCTGCCCTGACCTGCCAGGACGCGACCGTGGATGCGACCTGCGAGGTGGTCGACAAGGTCCTCTACCGTTCCGGCGACCACGTCAAGCTCGACGCGGGCACCTACCGCAACGACCATGCCGCCTTCAGGAACGACGCGGGCGAGAACCTCTCGGACCACTATCCGATCGCGGTGGACTTCTCCTGGAGCACCGGCGGCGACTTCGCGCTCAGCGACCAGCTCGGGGGGCCGCACGGCGACTTCTTCACCGATGTGGACGACCTCGACGCGGGCGACTCGGCCCGCGTGCTGCGCCTGCGCGCGGGGGAGCGGGTCGACTCGATCGGCGCGACACTTGCGGACGGCACCGTGCTCGATCATGGCGGCAGCGGCGGCACCGTGCGTGAACTGACGCTGGCGGCGGGGGAGTACCCGGTCGCCCTTCGCGTCTGCCAGGCTCAGCATGACGGCCGCACGCGGATCTTCTACGCCCGCTTCACGACCAGCGCCGGCCGCACGCTCGAAGGCGGTACGGCGACGGGCGAGTGCGCGACGTTCACGGCGCCGGCGGGCTGGCAGATCGCCGGTTTCCACGGTCGGGCGGGCGCGGCTCTCGACAAGGTCGGCGTGGTCTGCACGCGCCGCTGAACGGGCGTCTAGCCGTACTCGGCGATGTCGTGGACCATGAATCCCAGAGGGGCGCTGATCCCGGTCAGCACGCAGAACCAGACGAGGTATCCGGGGTCAGCGCCGTGGAGCAGGAAGCCCATGAGGATGACGGCAGCGACGCAGGCGATGGCGAGGACCCACTGGAGGAACGCGACGAAGTAGCTGATCGGGATCTGGGCGGCGGAGACGAGCGCGCCCGCCGACCCGGCGACGAGCATCGAGCAGCCGACGGCCGCGATGCCCCAGAGCAGGTTGGCGAAAACCTCGTCGGACCAGGCGCGCAGGCTCGCAAAGGTGAACTCGGGTGCTTGCGCGGTGTCGTTGTCGTCGGTGCTTTCCTGTTCGGCGCTTTCAATTTCGGTGGCCTGGCTCGTATCGGAGGTGGCTTCGGTGGTCTGCTCGACCGCGTTGATGTCCGGGTCGGTGCTGGGGGCGAGGGTCCAGCCCTGCTGCTCCAGCCACTGCTGGCCGCCGAACAGGGCGAAGATGGTCGCGACTCCCGACAGGAACGCGACCGTCCAGGCGAGGCCCTTCACGAATGTCGACAAGGGGCTCCGAACCTCCAAAGCAGGGCGCACGACCGGCCTTCACGGGCAGCGGTGCGGGCGGGCACGACCGAGCTGATCCTATTGCGCCAGCGCCACTGGCGGGTTGCCGCATCGGGGTCGGCCCGAGCGCTCGTGGTCAGGCGTCCATCGCCAGGCAGCGGCGCACTTCCCGCATTCGGTAGGCGATGTGTTCGGCCGTGTCGAGTTCTGTGCTGCCGTTGCTGTGGACCAGGCCGGCCGCCCAGAGGCATTGGGCCGCATGGCGGGCGGCCATGAGCACGGGCAGGTGCGCCTCTAGTTCGGGCGGCAGTGGGCGCACCGACCGGTACCCGGCCAGGAATGCGGTTCGCAATCGTCGGAAGTGGGGGTAGTCGCTGAGGTTGCCGAGGATGGGTCCGAGATCGGCGAGGTAGTGGCCCCAGCCGCTGTCGTCGAAGTCGATCACGCCGACGTTCCAGCCGTGCGAGGTGCGCGTGGTGTGGCAGTTGAGGAGGATGAAGTCGTGGTGGACGATCCCGTACGTGTCGGGGCCGTTGCCGAGGCGGTGGAAGATCTCGGTGGTGCGGTCGGCGACGGTGTCGAAGAGTTTGCGGTCTTCGGTGTCCAGCAGGTCGTGGAGGGGGCCGGGGCGGTGCGGGGAGTCCTCGGTGAACAGCGCTGGGGCGTCCCAGGTGGGCAGGTGGAAGTCATCGGGTGGGGTGAAGGTTTCGGCCGCCTGGTGGAGGTGTGCCAGGGCGCGGCCGATCTGGTGTACGCCGCGGGGGCCGAGGCCGGATTCGGGGCGGCGTACGCGGCCGTCGACCCAGGTGAGCAGGTCGCAGTGGACGGTTCGGGGTTCGTCGGCTGCGGGCAGGGGGACCGCGACCGACAGTGCGCTGTTTTTGGTCGACACGGGTTTGGGGATGCGGACTCCGGTTTCGGCCAGGGGTTCATGGATCGCGTCGAGGAAGGCCAGTTCTGATCGGGTGTGGGCGGGGAGGCGGTAGTTGGGGCGGTGGACTCGGAGGGCGTAGCGGCTGTTTGCGGTTGTCACGGCGAAGACCGCGTTGTTGAGCAGTCGGATCGGTTCGATGGTGACCGGTCCGGGCAGGTCGTATTCGAGCAGGGCGGTTTCGGCGGCGGTCCTGGCCGTGTCGGCGTAGGCGGTGGGCGGCACGCGGGCTCCTTCGGTGGTGCACCGGTCGGTGCGGGGTGGAGTGATCACAGCAGACTGGCAGCTCGGGCGCAATCGGGTATCGAAGGGCCGGAATGCGATTGCCCCGCAGGCGCAACCGGGACGCGGGGCTGCGCGTCTAGTACTCGCACGGGAAAGCAGGCCCATGAGGTTGACGGGCTCGACGGGAACGCGGAAGGACCGAGCGATGCACAGCGCTTCAGGACAGACCACCGACGAGCGGTTCCAGCAGGTCGGCAATTACCGGAGCGGCGACGGTCTCGCCGCGCGCCAGGGGATCTTCGCTTACAAGACCCCCGCCTACGACCTGCCCGGTGTCGTCAGCGCGAACCTCACGGGCGAGCCGAAGCGGGTGCTCGACGTCGGGTGCGGCAACGGCCGCTACACCGCGCGGCTGCGCGAGGCCTTCCCCGGTGCGGAGGTGATCGGTGTCGACCTCGCTTCGGGCATCCTCGAGTCCGTCGCGGAGCCGACGGTGGTCGCGGATGTCGCGGACTTGCCGTTCGAGGACGGTTCGGCAGACG
This sequence comes from Glycomyces luteolus, assembly GCF_027622875.1. Lineage (GTDB taxonomy): Bacteria > Actinomycetota > Actinomycetes > Mycobacteriales > Micromonosporaceae > Glycomyces > Glycomyces luteolus. The sequence continues at coordinate 101,078 of NZ_JAPZVP010000007.1, forward strand.
TGGTGCTCGCGATGCACATGCTCTACCACGTGCCCGACATCCCGGCCGCGCTCGACGAGCTGCAGCGGGTGCTCGCTCCCGGCGGGGTCCTGTTCGTCTCCACGAACGCCTCGGACGACAAGGCTGAGTACGTCCCGATCTGGCAGGACGCGGCGAAGGCCGTGCTGGGAGCCGAAGTGCGGCTGACGCTCTCGGCGCTCCTGGAGCGGTTTTCGCTGGAGACCGCCCAGTCGATGCTGGCCGAGCGTTTCGACAGGGTCGTGCTGCACGACCTGCCCGGTGTCATCGAGCTGCCCGAGCCGGGGCCGCTGGTCGCCGCGTTCCGGTCTGAAGAGGACTTCATCGGTCTGCCGCCGGAGGACTTCGAGCGGCTCATGGGCGAGATCGAGCGACGGTTGGGCGAGCACTTCGAGCAGCAAGACGTTCTGCGGATCACCAGCCACGGCGGGATCCTCGAATGCCGGGGCGCGAAGGGCTAGCGCCTCTCGACCGGGACACGCGCAGTCTGGGCCCGTTAGGATCGCAGGTGGTCGACCTGTTCGGAGGCAACGATGCGCAATACCGAAATGGCGAAGCTCGGCGTCCTGGTCGGGGAATGGCGGACGACGATCTCCGACGCCTGGTTCATCGAACCGCCGGGGACGGCGGTGCCGGGCGAGACGAGCGTCAAGTGGCTCGGGGAGTCGATGTTGCTGGTGCACACGAGGTTCGGCGGGGGCGGGCATGAGCATTCGGAGTTGCGGAACGTGCTGGGGCGGAGCGATGCGAACGACCGCTTCGTGGCGCTCTATGAGGACGACCGGGGCGTGTGCCGCGAGTTCGCGATGACCTTCGGGGACGGGCGATGGACGATGTCTCGCAAGGATCCGGACTTCCATCAGCGTTTCATCGCCGACGTCGTCGAGCAGGACCGGATTCTCGGGCGCTGGGAGGCTTCGGACGATGCGGGTGTGACCTGGCGCAAGGACTTCGACCTCACGTATGAGCGCCTTTAGCGCTCTGGGGTGGGTGGGGGGCTGCTTCGCTGCTGCTGAACGGGTCGGGGCCACCGCGAAAGCGGTGGCCCCGTTTGGTCGTGGCGGTTATCCGGCGACCCAGAGGCTCAGGGGTTCGAATCCTCCGAGGTCGGTGATGGAGCTGGAGCCGGGGACTTGGTAGGGGCCGCCGACGCAGTCGTCGTTGGCGAAGAGGGCGGCGCTGGAGGTGTGGGTGTTGATGGCGGAGTTGACGCGGCCGGCCCAGCCGTGGTCGACGAGGCTGACGCAGGTGCCGGGTTCGACGAGTGAGCTGACGGTGAAGCGTTCGCCGGTGAAGCCGGGGCCTTCGAAGAGGCAGAGGGTCTCGGTGAAGGGGCAGTCGCCGGTGCTGGTGGTGTCCGAGGTGGAGGCTGCGGCGGGGCTGGCGGTGGCGAGGAGTGCGGTTGCGGTGAGTGCGAGGAGGACGGCGGGGGTTCGCTTGCGGGGGAGGGAAGTCGCGTCGGTGGCCTTGGGGTGCTTGCGCATGCGCGGTTGCTCCTTTGGTCGCGAGTTGCTTTGCTAGTCAAGCATATCGATATTTGGGAGCGGTGTCATCGCGTCGAGCGCGTCGATTTCCGCTGGTTTGCGGATCACCGGTCTCGCTTGCGCGTTCGGTGACGGTGCGCACTTTTTTACGTCCCCGCAACGGGAGTTCATACGGTCGTTCTTGACGTGAACGGCAGTGAAACATCGCGCACTTAGCTTGTACCCATAGCGGATACGACGCTGTATACGCACCTGTACACCGCCGCTGCCTGCGGCGGAACCCCTTACAGGCCCGGTCCCCGTCGAACCGGGACGCTCACCCCGCGAAAGGTCGATCACCGCATGCCACAGCGTTTCAAGTTCAGAGCCCGAGATGTCGCCCGTACCTTCACCGCCTCCGCCGCCGTCACCGCGCTCGCCCTGACCGCCGCGTGCGGTTCGCGGGCGGGAGAGGAGACGGCGGCCGCCGAGTCCTGCGTGGACACGTCGGGCGACACGGTCAAGGTCGGGGCGCTCAACTCCCTGTCCGGCACGATGTCCATTTCCGAGACCACGGTCCGCGACGCGATCTACCTGGCCGTCGAAGAGATCAACGCCGCAGGCGGCGTGCAGGGCAAGCAGATCGAGATCGTCGCCGAGGACGGCGCCTCCGAGCCGACGGTGTTCGCCGAGAAGGCGGAGAAGCTGATCCGCGAGGACTGCGTCGCCGCCGTGTTCGGCGGTTGGACGTCGGCGTCGCGCAAGGCGATGCTGCCGGTGTTCGAGGACAACGACTCGCTGCTGTACTACCCGGTCCAGTACGAGGGCCTGGAAGCCTCCGAGAACATCTTCTACACCGGGGCGACGACCAACCAGCAGATCATCCCCGCCCTGGACTACCTGGCCGAGACCGGCGTGAAGTCGCTGTACCTCGTCGGCTCCGACTACGTCTTCCCCCGGACGGCGAACGCGATCATCAACGCCTACGCGGCCGACAAGGGCATCGAGATCGTCGGCGAGGACTACGCGCAGCTGGGCTCAGTGGAGTTCTCCACGATCGTCAACCAGGTCAACGCCTCCGGTGCGGACGCCGTGTTCAACACCCTCAACGGCGACTCGAACGTGGCGTTCTTCCGCGAATACGCCAACGTCGGCCTGACCGCCGAGGAGATGCCGGTCATGAGCGTCTCGATCGCCGAGGAGGAGGTCGGCGGCATCGGTGTGGAGAACATCGAGGGCCAGCTGGCGGCATGGAACTACTACCAGACGGTCGAGTCGCCCGAGAACACGACCTTCGTGGAGGCGTTCAAGGCCGAGTACGGGGCCGAGCGGGTCACCTCCGACCCGATGGAGGCCGCGTACAACTCCGTGTACCTGTGGGCCGCCACCGTCGAGAAGGCCGAATCCTTCGCGGTGGAGGACCTCCAAGCCGCCGCTGACGGGGTCTCTTTCGCCAGTCCTGAGGGCACCGTCGTGATCGACGGCGACAACCACCACGTGACCAAGACCGCGCGGATCGGGCAGATCAGCGCCGACGGGCTGCTGTACACGGTGTGGGAGTCCGAGGGCCCGATCGAGCCGGACCCGTTCCTCGAGGGCTACGACTGGGCCGCCGACCTCAAGGTGACCGAGTAACCACTTTGCACATGTACGGCTTGCAAGCATCGCCGTGATAGGCGATCAGGAAGGAGACACCGTGGACCTTCTCGTAGGGCAGTTGTTCACCGGTCTGAGCACCGGCTCGATCCTGCTGCTGGCGGCGCTGGGCCTCTCGCTCACGTACGGCCAGATGGGCGTGATCAACATGGCGCACGGCGAGTTCATCATGGCGGGCTGCTACACGGCCTACGTGACGCAGCAGGTCGTCGGCGACGCCGGGGTGTCCCTCCTGATCGCCCTCCCCACCGGGTTCCTCGTCGGCGGGGCCATGGGCCTCATCCTCGAGACCCTGCTCATCCGGCACCTCTACCACCGGCCGCTCGACACGCTCCTGGTCACCTTCGGGGTCGGCCTGGTGCTGCAGCAGGTCGCGCGGGACGTGTTCGGGGCTCCCGCCGTGAACGTGACGGTGCCGCAGTTCCTGCGCGGCGGTGTCGACCTGCTCGGCACGGCGGTGCCGAAGACGCGCCTGTTCATCCTGGCGCTCGCGATCGCCGCGGTCGCCGCGGTGACCCTCGTCCTCCGGTTCACCCCGGCCGGCCGGCGCATCAGAGCCGTGGTCGGCAACCGGGACCTGGCCGAGACGGCCGGGATCTCCTCGCGGGCCGTCGATGCGGGGACGTTCTTCATCGGCTCGGGGCTCGCCGGCGTCGCCGGTGTGGCGTTGACGCTCATCGGGGCGACGAGCCCGACCACCGGCCAGTCCTATCTGGTCGACGCGTTCCTCGTCGTGGTCGCGGGCGGCATGGGCCGCATCAAAGGCGCCGTGGTCGCGGCGATCGCACTGGGGACGTTCCAGGCCGTGTTCGAGACGTATTCGACCGCGTCGCTGGCGAAAGTGGGCGTGTTCGTCGTCATCGTCGTCTTCCTGCAGCTGCGGCCCCAAGGCCTGTTCACGCTGCGGACAAGGAGCCTCGCATGAGCAAGTTCCTCACCGGCCGCGCCGGGACGTGGACCGGGTTCGCCGCCGCCGCGCTCGTCCTCTTCGGCGCCGCGCCCCTGCTGCTGTCGGGATTCCGGCTCGGGCTCCTCGCCCAATTCCTGTGCTACGCGATCGTCGCCGTCGGCATCGGCCTCGCCTGGGGCCGCGGCGGGATGCTCACCCTCGGCCAAGGCGTGTTCTTCGGCATGGGCGCCTACCTCATGGCCATGCACATGAAGATGGCCGACGCCGAATTCCGCAATGGGCCCGGCTCGGTCCCCGACTTCATGGAACTCGCCGGCATCCGCGAAATCCCGGCGTACTGGGTGCCGTTCGCGTCCCCGGCGTTCACGATCGCGGCGATCCTCATCCTCCCCACCGCCTTCGCGGTCCTCCTCGGGTTCGCGGTGTTCAAACGCCGCGTCAAGGGCGCCTACTTCGCGATCCTCTCCCAAGCCCTCGCCGGCGCCTTCGCGATCCTCCTCATCGGACAGCAGTCCATGGGCGGGTTCAACGGCCTCTCCCGGTTCCGGTACTTCTTCGGCTACAACCTCGACGACCCGATCAACCAGCAGATGCTGTACTTCATCGCCGCCGGGATCCTCCTCGTCGTCCTCGCCGTCGCACTGCAACTGCGCCGCTCCCGCTACGGCGAACTGCTCGTCGCCGTCCGCGACGCCGAAGAACGCGTCCGCTTCCTCGGCTACGACGCCGCCAACATCAAAGTCGTCGCCTACGCTGCGGCCGCACTGTTCGCCGCCGTCGCCGGAGCGATCTTCGTCCCCATCGTCGGCATCATCTCCCCGGCCAACATCGGGATCGTGCCCTCCATCATGTTCATCCTCGGCGTCGCCATCGGCGGCCGAGGAAGCCTCATCGGCCCCGTCATCGGCGCGCTGGCCGTCGCCCTCGCCCAGTCCGCCCTCTCCGAGCAGTTCCCGTCCGCCTGGACCTACGCCCAAGGACTGCTGTTCATCGTCGTCATCGCCCTGCTCCCCGGCGGCATCGCCTCGATCGCCGCCGCCACCAAGCGGTTCCGCAGGGAACCGGTCACCGCGGAGGCCCCAGCATGAACCAGGCAGCACTCACGTGCACGAACATCGAAGTCGAATTCGACGGCTTCAAAGCCGTCAACGGCGTCGACCTGACCCTCGACAGCGGCGAAGTCCACTTCCTCATCGGCCCCAACGGCGCCGGCAAGACCACCCTCGTCGACGCCATCACCGGCCTCACCCGCTACACCGGCTCCGTCACCAAAGACGGCACGGAACTGCGCGGCAAGAAAGTCCACCACATCGCCCGCAAAGGCATCGGCCGCACCTTCCAGACCGCCACCGTCTTCGAACACCTCACCGTCGCCCAGAACCTCGACATCGCCGCCGGATCCGGACGCTCCCCCTGGCACCTCCTCCGCCAGCGCCGGCATCTGCCCGATCAGGTGGTGGCGGTGATGGAGCAGATCGGCCTGGACGGTCAGGCCGAGACGGCGGCGGGGGTGCTCGCGCACGGGCAGAAGCAGTGGCTGGAGATCGGGATGCTGCTGGTGGGTGATGCCGATGTGCTGCTGCTGGACGAGCCGATCGCCGGTATGGGGCATGAGGAGCGCGATCGGACGGGGCGGTTGCTGCATGACATCGCGGCGACGCGGGCGGTTGCGGTGGTCGAGCATGACATGGATTTCATGCGGGCCTTCGCGTCCCGGGTCACCGTCTTGCATGCCGGGGCGGTGCTGGCGGCGGGGACGGTGGATGAGGTTTCGGGTGATCCGCGTGTCCAAGCGGTGTATCTGGGTTCGGTACAGGAGCAGGAGGTCGCTGATGCTGCGACTGCGTAATCTGACGTGCGGGTACGGTCGCTCTGCTGTGGTGCACGGTGTCGATCTGGAGGTCGGCGCTGATGAGGTCACTGCGGTGATGGGTCATAACGGGGCGGGGAAGACGACGTTGCTGCGTGCCGTCGTGGGTCTTGTCCCGGTCATGTCGGGGACGATCGAGTTCGATGGGGAGGCGATCAACCGGAAGCCGGCGAACAGGCGTGTGAGGGCCGGTATGGCCTATGTTCCCCAAGGGCAGCAATGCTTTGCGCATTTGACTGCGGGTGAGAATCTGCGTTTGGTGGCGGACGGCCGCAAGAGCGGCAGGGCGCTCGTGGATGCGCAGTTGGATCGGTTTCCGGCGTTGCGGGGGCTGCTGTCCCGGCAGGCCGGGCTGCTTTCGGGCGGTCAGCGGCAGCAGTTGGCGATCGCGCGTGCGCTGATCACGGAGCCGCGGTTGCTGATCCTGGACGAGCCGACGGAGGGGATCCAGCCGAACGTGGTCGCCGAGATCGAAGGGGCGATCGTGGACCTGGCCAAGGGCGGGTTGTCGGTGCTCCTGGTCGAGCAGCATCTCGGATTCGCGTTGCAGGCCGCGTCGCGGTTCACGGTGCTGCGGTCGGGCCGGGTCGCCTCCCAGGGCGAGGCGGGCAGCGGTGCGGTGGAACGGGTTCGGGAGGCGATGGCCATATGAGCGGGTTCATGGCGTTGCCTGAAATGGAGGGTCCCCTCGCTGCGCGGGTGTATGTGGCGTTGCGGGCGGACTTGATGGCGGGAAAGTACGAGCCGGGGAAGCGGCTTGGTGAAGAGCGTCTCGCGGGGAACTACGGTGTCTCGCGGACGCCCGTGCGGGAGGCGTTGAGCCGACTTTCAGCCGACGGGCTCGTGTCGCGCGAGGTGGACGGCCTGTATCCCTACCGGCCGAGGATCGACCAGTTGCATGATCTGTACGAGGTTCGTTTGACCCTTGAACTGCGGGGACTGGCTCGGGCGGCGGCTGACCCGGAGATCCGGCATGACCGGGATCTGCTGGGCCCGGAGCTGGAGCGCTGGTACCGGTTGCGGGAGGCGCCGCCGGGACCGGACGCCGGATTCGTCGAGTCCGACGAGCGCTACCACCTGACGCTGCTGGCGGCGTCGGGGAATCCGCAGCTCGCGGAGTCGCTGAAGGTGGTGAACAACCGGATCCGGCCGGCGCGGATGTTCGATTACTTCACGGCTGAGCGGATGGCCGACACGATCGGTGAGCACATCGCGATCGCTGAGGGTGCTTTGGAGGGCCGGTATGAGGAGGCGACGGCGATTCTCACCCGGCATATCGAGACGTCGCGGTCGATCGTGGTCGGTCGTGCTGAGGCGGCGTTGACGTGGGCGCATCTGGCGAATGCCGTCCGTCCTTAATCCCCTGGTTCTTTGAGAGTGAGTCCTGTCGTGTTCGACCGTATCTTGATCGCCAATCGCGGCGAGATTTCCAGGCGCATCACGCGCACCGCCCGCCGGCTCGGTGTCAGCACGGTCGCGGTCTATTCGGAGGCGGATGCGGCGTCGCTGCATGTGCGGGACGCTGATGCGGCGGTGTGCGTGGGTCCGGCGGCGCCTGCGGAGTCGTATTTGAACGTGGATGCGATCTTGTCGGCGGCGAAGGACACCGGTGCGCAGGCGATCCATCCGGGGTATGGGTTCCTGGCCGAGAACGCGGATTTCGCGCGGCGTGTCGCGGAGGCGGGGCTGGTGTTCATCGGCCCGTCGCCTGAGCACCTCGAGTTGTTCGGCGACAAGGTGGCTGCGCGGGGGGCCGCGACGGCTGCGGGGGTGCCGCTCGCGGCGGGGACGGCGGCTTTGGACTCGGTGGAGGCGGCGGTTGCCGCGGCGGCTGGGGTCGGTTTCCCGGTGATCGTGAAGGCGTCGGCGGGTGGCGGTGGGATCGGGATGCGTGTTGCCGAGTCCGCGGCGGAGCTCGCTGAGGTGTTCGCGACGGTGAGGCGCTTGGCGGTGGACAACTTCGGTGACGACGCGGTCTACCTCGAGCAGTATGTGCGGCGTGCTCGGCATGTCGAGGTGCAGGTCTTCGGTGACGGGGAGGGGCGTGTGGTGAGTCTGTCCGATCGGGACTGCACGTTGCAGCGGCGTCATCAGAAGGTCATCGAGGAGGCTCCTGCTCCGGGGTTGCCGGATGCGGTGCGGGTGCGGATGCATGCGGCGGCGAGGGCGCTCGCGGGCGCGGCGAAGTACCGGTCGGCGGGGACGGTGGAGTTCATCTACGACGCCGAACGCGAACAGGTGTCGTTCCTGGAGTTCAACACGCGTCTGCAGGTCGAGCATCCGGTCACGGAGCAGGTCCTGGGGATCGACTTGGTGGAGTGGATGATCCGGGCCGCCGCTGGCGATACGGGGTTTCTTGCGGGTGTGCCTGATTCGGGTCCGGCGGTCGTCGGTGCGGCGGTGGAGGCGCGGGTCTACGCCGAGGATCCGGCGCGGGGCCATCTCCCGTCGGCGGGTCTGCTGACCTGTGTGGATCTGCCTGAGGGGGCGCGGGTGGACACGTGGGTGGAGCGGGGTCTGGATGTCCCGGCGGCCTACGACCCGATGCTGGCCAAGATCATCACGGCGGGCGAGACCCGTGAGCGGGCGTGGGCTGCGCTGGCTGTTGCGTTGGGCGAGACCAGGATCGAGGGCGTGCACACCAATCTCGGCCAGTTGCAGGCCGCGGCGGTCGATGCGCGGGTCGCGGCGGTTGCGCACGACACTGGCACGGTGGCGTCGATCCGCGACGTGTCGCCGCGCATCGACGTGATCGCCGCGGGGGTGCTGACCACGGTGCAGGACTTTCCGGGCCGGATCGGGTACTGGCAGGTCGGGGTGCCGCCGTCGGGGCCGATGGACGACTATTCGTTCCGGCTGGGCAACCGGGCTCTGGGCAACCCTGAAGGGGTCCCGGGCCTCGAGTGCACGATCGCCGGGCCGACTTTGCGGTTCGGTGTGCCGGTCACGGTGTGCGTCACGGGTGCGCCCGCGCCGGTGACGCTCGACGGGGCGCCGGTGTCGCAGTGGGAGCCGATCGAGGTGCCCGCCGGTGGCGTGCTCGCCGTCGGCGCTATCAGTGGCGCGGGGGCCCGTACGTATGTGCTCTTCCAAGGGGGCCTTGACGTCCCGACGTTCCTCGGGTCCGCTTCCACGTTCCCGCCCGGCCGCATCGGCGGTTACACCGGCGACCAGCTGCGTGTCGGCGACCGCCTGGTCCCGGCCGGCGCGGGCCACGGGGATGCGGTAGCGGTGCCGGTGGGTGAGCGGCCGGAGTTCGGGCATGCGTGGACGCTCGCGGTGACGCCGGGGCCGCAGCCGGCGCCGCACTATTTCACGGTCGAGGACATGGAGCGGATCTACGCCGCCGACTGGTCGGTGCAGGTCCATGCTGGACGGTCGGGGGTGCGGTTGGACGGGCCGCGGCCCGAGTGGGCGCGGACGGACGGCGGTGAGGCCGGGCTGCACCCCTCGAACCTGCACGACAATCCGTACTCGGTCGGCACGGTGAACTTCACCGGGGATACGCCTGCCCTGCTGGGCCCGGACGGGCCGAGCCTGGGCGGGTTCGCGTGCCCGTTCACGGTGACCACTTCGGACCGGTGGAAGCTGGGGCAGCTGCGGCCCGGCGACGCCGTCCGGTTCCTGCCCGTCAGCGAGGACGAGGCGGATCGGCTGCGCGCCGACCCGGTCGCCGCACCTGTCGCGCTGGTCGGCGCGAAGGACGATACGGCGACGCTCGCCCAGATCGAGGCGGGGGAGGAGCGGCCGGCGGTCGCCTACCGGCGGGCGGGGGATGACGCGGTCCTCCTCGAGTACGGGCCGATGCACCTCGACCTCGGCCTGCGGATGCGGGTCGGGGCGCTCATGGACGCGCTCGCGGCCGCGAATCCGGCCGGGCTCATCGACACCACTCCCGGGGTGCGCTCCCTCCACTTGCATGTGGACCCGGAGGTGCTGCCGATCCGGCGATTGACGGGGCTGCTGGTCGAGTTGGAGCAGGACCTGCCCGACATCGCGGACATGACCGTGCCCTCGCGCGAGGTGCGGCTGCCGATCTCGTGGAACGACACGGTCGTCGACGAAGCCATCGCCCGCTACTCGACGAACGTGCGCGACGATGCGCTGTTCAACCCCTCCAACATCGAGTTCATCCGCCGCATCAACGGGCTCGACTCGGTCGAGGACGTCGCCGCGATCGCCACCAGCGCCGAATGGCTCGTCCTGGGTTTGGGCGACGTGTACCTCGGTGCGCCCGCGGCCGTTCCCGTCGACCCGAGGCACCGGCTGGTCACCACCAAGTACAACCCGGCCCGGACCTGGACCGCCGAGGGGACCGTCGGGATCGGCGGATCCTATATGTGCATTTACGGCATGGACTCGCCCGGCGGGTACCAGCTGGTCGGGCGCACGGCCCCGATCTGGGCGGGCCTGCGGGACCTGGCGTCGTTCCAGGACGGGCTGCCGTGGCTGCTGCGGTTCTTCGACCGCGTCGTGTTCGAGCGGGTCTCCGAGGAGGAGCTGGCCGAGACCCGCCGGGAACTCGCCGCCGGGCGGGCGCAGATCGACATCCGGCCGGGCCGGTTCGCCTACGCTGACTACCGGAAGCTGTTGGCCGACAACGCGGTCGAGATCGGGGCGTTCCAGTCGCGGCAGGCCGCGGCGTTCGAGGCCGAACGGCGCCGGTGGGCCGATGCCGGCGAATTCGACCGCGACCACACTGAACCCGCGCCCAGCAGCGGCGAGACGATCGCGCTCGAACCGGGCGAGACGCTCATCGAAGCGCCGATGGCCGCCAGCGTGTGGCGCGTCAACGTCGCCGAAGGCGACACCGTGGCCGCCGAAGACACCGTCGTCGTCCTCGAAGCGATGAAACTGGAGATGCCCGTGGCCGCCGGCCGCTCGGGCACCGTCACCCGCGTGCTCGCCCGGCCCGGCGCCCAGGCCGCGCCCGGCACGCCCCTGCTCGTCATCGCAGGCGCGTAAGCGACAGTGGACCAAGTGGACAACCAGACAGGGGACCTCGTGAACAGTGCCAGCGCCGCGCAGCGGGTCAAGGCCGCCCTCGCCCGTATCGCCGAAGCCGAACGGCCCGAGGCGTGGATCGCGGTGCGCGGGGAGGCCGACCTCGCGGCCGAGGCCGCCCGGATCGACGCCGCGGTCGCCGCGGGCGCGGACCTGCCGCTGGCCGGGACCGTGTTCGCCGCGAAGGACAACATCGACGTCGCCGGGCTGGCGACGACCGCGGCCGCGCCGTCGTTCGCGTATGTGCCGGAGGCGGATGCGACCGGGGTGGCGCGGCTGCAGGCGGCGGGGGCGATCTGCTTGGGCAAGACCAACCTCGACCAGTTCGCGACGGGCCTGGTCGGTACCCGCAGTCCGTTCGGTGCGGTCAGGTCCGCCGCCGATCCGGCGTTGATCTCGGGCGGGTCGTCCTCGGGTTCGGCCGTCGCCGTGGCCTTGGGCGTGGTCGATTTCGCGCTCGGCACCGACACGGCCGGGTCGGGGCGGGTCCCGGCCGCGCTCGGCGGGCTCGTCGGGGTCAAGGCGACCCTCGGGCTCGTCCCGGTCGACGGGGTCGTCCCCGCGTGCGCGTCCTACGACTGCCTGACCGTGTTCGCGCCCGACCTGGATCTGGCCGCGCTCGCGATCGGGACCATGACCGGGCCCAGTGCCGCCGACCCGGCGTCGCGGGAGTGGCCGGCCGATGCCGTCTTGGCCGCGCCGCCGGTGCCGCGGGTCGCGATCCCCGCACCGGGCGCGCTGGCCGCGCTGGATCCGGATTTCCGGCCGTTGTGGGCGGCTGCGGTCGAACGGTGCGCGGACGCCGGGGCGGCGGTCGCGGTCATCGATGTGCAGCCGCTGCTGGATGCGGCGCTGCTGCTGTATGAGGGTGCGCTCGTGGCCGAGCGGTTCGCGGCGTTCGGGGCGCATCTGGACGCTGCGGACACCGACCCGACGGTCGCCGCGATCGTGGCCGGCGCCGTCGCCTTCTCGGGTGCGGACCTGGCCGCCGACCAGCAGCGGCTGCGCGCCATCCGCCGGGAGTCAGAAGCGCTGCTGGCCGGGTTCGATGCGCTCCTGCTGCCCACCGCGCCGTTGCACCCCAGCCTCGCCGAGGTCGCGGCGGATCCGATCGGCGTCAACGCGCGCATGGGCACGTACACGAACTTCGTGAACCTCCTCGACATGGCCGCCGTCGCGGTGCCCGCCGGGACCGCCGGCACGAAGGGGTTCGGGGTCAGCTTCATCGTCCCCGCCTTCCGCGACCAGGTCGCCGTCGACCTCGCCGCGCGGTTCCTCGGGGTCGAGGCGCCGCGGTTCGGCCCGGCCGGGGCCGACCTGGTCGTCTTCGGCGCCCACCTGACCGGTATGAGTCTCAACCACCAGCTCACCGATCTCGGCGCCCGCTACGGCGGCGAGGTGCGCACCGCACCGGCCTACCGGATGTTCGCCCTCGACACCGACCCGCCCAAACCGCTCGTGGTCAGGGCCGGGGACGGCGCGAGCCTGCCCGGTGAGCGCTGGGTCCTCAGCCCGGCCGCGCTCGGCCGGTTCCTCGAGGCGCTCCCGGCGCCGATGACCCTCGGCAAGGTCGAACTCGACGACGGCACCTGGGCGACCGGGTTCGTCGCCGGGGCGGCCGCGGGCGAGGACATCACGGCCGCAGGCGGATGGAAGGCCTGGCGGCAGCAGGCGCCTACCATGGGCGGCACCCACGACGCTTGAGGAGCACGATGCGCGACCGACACGACCTCACCCTGCAGGCGCTCGCCCGGATCGAACGCAAACTCGACCTGGTCATGCAGCACCTGGAGATCCGCGACTACGCGCCGCCGGAGCCCGACCCGTTCGGCGGCGTCCGCGACCTCGTGCGGCAGGGCAGGAAGATCCAGGCGATCAAGGCCTACCGGGAGATCACCGGCGTCGGATTGAAGGAAGCGAAAGACGCGGTCGAGCGCATGGAAGCGGGCCGCTGAACCGCCCCGGCCGGAGCAGAGCCCGGTCCACGTTGCGGACCGGGCCCGATGCCGTTGCGACGCAACGGCACACGCTCGCGCGGGGCCACCGGGCACCGGTGGATGTGACGGTCACTCGCGGGATTCGGGTAGGGTCGCGGCCATGAAACCCCCGCCGCAGCCCACGGTCCGCCGCGCACTGGTAGCCGCCCTCTGGCTCGCGTGCGTCTTCGGCGGGCTCATCGCCGCCGTCTGGGGCATCGGCTGGGCCTTCGAAGGGGGCCCCCAGCCGAGCGTGGCCACCGTCGAAGGCGCCACGCACCTCGCCTTCCCCGAGGACACGGAGGTCACCGACGCCGACCTGTCCCAGATGGAGTCGCCCGCCCCCGGGGACCGGGCCGAGGTCACCGTCGAGATCCCCGCGGACGACTTCGACGACTTCCTCGCCGACAACGCGATGGAGGCGCCCCTGCTGGCCGGGACGACCCCCAACGGCACCGCCACGGGCACCATCCCGGCCGGATGCACCGAGGACGTCTGCCACGCCTCCAGCATCATCGTCGAGGGCGGCACCGTCACCGTCCAGCTCACCGTCACCCTCATCTGACTCAGGCGAACAGGGCCGGCTCGCCCCGTTCGAGCGACAGCAGCCGCTCCTTGCGCCACAGGCCGCCGGCGTAGCCGGTGAGCTTCCCGTTCGCGCCGATCACCCGGTGGCAGGGGACGACGATCGCGATCGGGTTGCGGCCGTTCGCCAAACCGACCGCGCGCACCGCCTTCCGGTCCCCGATCCGCTCCGCCACCTCCATATAGGACACGGTTTCGCCGTAGGGGATGCGGCACAGCTCGTCCCACACCCGGTGCTGGAAATCGGTGCCCTGCGCCGCCAGCGGCAGGTCGAACTCCTTGAGCTCGCCCGCGAAATACGCCTCGAGCTGATCGACCGCGGCCTCCAGGACCGGGGTCGCCTCCTCCGGGCCCCACGCGTCTTTCACCTCCTCCACGCCCATGTGGACGTAGGCGACGCCCGCCTCGACCGCCGAGACGGCCAGCAGGCCCAGAGGCGACTCCATCGTCAGATGCCTCGCGCTGGTGTTCATCGCGTACTCGCTTCCTTCTCGATCGGCAGGTGGTTCGTCGGGTGCTCACTGGTGGCCCACAGGTACTGGACGGCGTAGGCCCGCCACGGCCGCCACGCCTGCGAACGCGCCTCCAGGGCCCGCCCGGCACCGAGTCCGAGATGCCGGGCGCCCTTGATGACGCCGAGGTCCTTCACCGGGAACGCGTCCGGGTCGCCCAGCGCGCGCATCGCGATCATCTCGATCGTCCACGGCCCCACCCCCGCCACGGCGGCCAGCGACGCGCGGGTGCGGGCCCAGTCGGCGCCCGGCCCCACATCGACCCGGCCCCCGGCCAGCGCGTCCGCCAGGGCGAGCACCGTGGTCTTGCGTCTGCCGGGCATGGGCAGGTGGGCGGGGTCGGCCTCGGCGAGCGCCGCGGGCGCGGGGAAGAGCCGGCTGAGGCCGCCGTCGGGGTCGTCGACCCTCTCGCCGTAGCGTTCGGCGAGGCCGGCGGCGATCGTGGCGGCCGAGGCGGTGGCGATCTGCTGGCCGATGACGGCGCGGATCGCGTACTCGGGGCCGTCGGCTTTGCGCGGCACCCGCCTGCCCGGGGTCTTCTCGGCCAGGGGCGCGAGGACCGGGTCGGCGGTGAGGGCCTCCATCGGGGCGTGCGGGTCGGCGTCGAGGTCGAGGGCGCGGCGGCAGCGGGCGACCGCGGCGGTGACGTCGCGCAGGTCGGCCACGCGCAGGCGGCATTCGATGTAGCCCGGTCCGGGGCGGAGGGCGGCGGTGCCGGGGCCGTGGGGCAGGCGCAGGGTGCGGCGGTAGGCGCCGTCCCGCCATTCCTCGACGCCGGGGGCCGCGGCGGCGGCGAGGTGCCCGAACAGGTTCGAGGGCTCGAACGGTTCGCGGTAGGCCAGGCGGAGCGTGATCGCGCCGCCGCCGGCGGCGGCGCGGCCTTTCGCTTTGGCGCGCAGTTCGGTGGGGGCGCAGGCGTAGACGTCGGCGACGACGCGGTTGAACGCCCGGATCGAGGCGAAGCCGGCGGCGAAGGCGACCTGGCCCATCGGCAGGTCGGTGTTCTCGATCAGGGTCCGGGCGACCTGGGCGCGCTGGGCGCGGGCGAGCGCGGCGGGTCCGGCGCCGACCTCCGCGATGAGGAGGCGTTCGAGCTGCCGGAGGGAGTAGCCGAGGCGGGTGGCCAGGCCGGCGGCGCCCTCGCGGTCGACGACGCCCTCGCCGATGAGGCGCATGGCGCGGGCGCACACGTCGGTGCGCCAGTCCCAGGCGGGGGAGCCGGGGGAGGCGTCGGGGCGGCAGCGTTTGCACGCGCGGTACCCGGCCTCCTGCGCCGCGGCCGCCGACGGGTAGAACCGCTGGTGCTCGCGTTTGGGTTTGACAGCAGGGCAGGAGGGGCGGCAGTAGATGCGGGTGGAGGTGACGGCGAGGAACACCCAGCCGTCGAAGCGGGCGTCACGGCCGGCGACGGCGGCCTGCAGCCGCTCCTCGTTGCCGATGATCGCTTGGAAGTCCATGTCCACAAGACTGCCCCGGGGGTACGACAACGGCTAGCCAGAAATCGACATCACGATTCGGGGAGATGGAGGCGGTCGACGGCCTCGCGGGAGCGGCGGGCCGGGCGGCGGTCGTAGCGGGCGGTCGTCGCCGGCGAGGCGTGCCCGACCAGGGACTGGGTGATGGCCAGGTCGACGCCGGCGTCGAGGAGCTCGCCGATGAAGGTGCGCCGGAAGTCGTGCGGGGTGTGGCGGCGCTGCCCGGCCTCGACGAGGCGCTTCATGAGCAGGTCGGCGATCGCCTGCCCGGTCATGCCGGAGAGCTGGTTGCCGGTGCGGCGCAGCCGCCCGGCCTTGTTGATCGGGCAGAACAGGGCCCCGGCGTCGTTGCCGCGCACCGCCGTCCACCGGTCGATGCGGGCCTGGGCGGCCTCGGTGACGTACACCGACCGCTCCTTGTTGCCCTTGCCGACGATCCGGATCGAGCGTTCGAGGGGGTCGTAGTCGGCCAGGCGCATCGAGGCGATCTCCGAGCGGCGGCACCCCGTCGAGTACAGGGTCGCGAGGACGGCGGCGTCGCGGGCCCCGGCCGGGCCCGGGTCGGCGTCGCACGCGTACAGGGCCGCGCCGAGCGCTTCGGCGTCGACCTGCTGGCCCACCGGGAGCCGCTGGGCCTTCACCGGCTGCAGGTCGCAGGCCCGCTGGTAGTCCTCGGCGGCCATCAGGTCGAGCCGCCACGCCTCCTTGAGGACCCGGCGCAGCGCCGCCAGGTGCTTGTTGACGTACGCGCCCGACCAGCCGGCGTCGATCATCGCCGCCCGCAGCCGCGAGGTGTGCTCATAGCGCAGCAGATGCCACGGCTGGCCGGCGCCGACCGTGTCGGGGTCGCCGGAGAGGAGCTGCGCGATCCGGTCGAGGCAGCCGCGCATGGTCCGCCGCGACTCGGCCGACCCGAGCGTGTCCAGATAGGCCCGGTACGGGTCCGCGCCCGGGCGGAGCGGTGCGGGGGCGCGGCTCCAGTCGATCCCTGCGATCTCAGCGGACATGCGTCCCACCATAGTTCACGTCCCACTCCCGTTCCGGCCGTAGCGGTTCACGCCGACTCGGCGGCCATGTCGCGGAGCTTGCGCACCGTGCGAATGTTCCGGGTCGTCGCCTCGAGGGCCCCGAGCGGCTTCCAGAACCCGGTCCGCTCCAGCGTGGAGCGGCCCAGCCCGTCGGGGTAGTACACCCACACCTCGGAACCGGCCGCGTGCGCCTCCTCGGCCTGCCCCGCGGGGACGGCCAGGTCGGGGGCGGGCCCGGACAGGAACGTCACGGTCACCTTCGATGCGTCGAGGCCCCGGCCCGCGAACGGGTCGGCCCCCGCGATCCGGTCGATCTCGGCGGCCGTGCGGACCATGACCGGGACCGTATGCCCGAAGGCCTCCGCGATCACCGCCGCGACCCCCGCCGCCACCGCGGACGCGTCCCGGCCTGAGTCGAGGACGATGTTCCCCGACTGGATGTAGGTCCGCACCCGCTCGAACCCGGCCGCCGCGAGGGCCTCGCGCAGCTCGCCCATCGGGACCTTCCGGTGCCCGCCGACGTTCACGCCCCGCAGCAGCGCCACATAGGTCGTCACCAAAGCACTCCTCCCGCCGCAATGGACCCAACCTACCCCGACGGTACGACGGGCCGCGGCGTGGCAAGATCGGCGGTTATGAGCCCGGCGTTCCGCACCACCACCATCGCCGTCCACACCGGACGCCGCGAGACCGTCAAGGACCTCACCGGCGACTGCGAGGCGTTCCTGTCCTCCATCGGCGCCCGCGAGGGCCTGCTCAACGTGTTCGTCCCGCACGCCACCGCCGGGATCGCCGTCATCGAGACCGGCGCGGGATCGGACGAGGACCTCCTCGACGCCCTCGCCGACCTCCTCCCGCGCACCGACCGGTGGCGCCACCAGCACGGCTCGACCGGGCACGGCCGGGACCACGTCCTGCCCGCCCTCGTCGCCCCGCACGCCACCCTCCCCGTCGTCGCCGGACGCATCGCCCTCGGCACCTGGCAGTCGGTGCTGCTGGTCGACACCAACCGCGACAACCCCGACCGGACCGTCCGCCTCAGCTTCCTCGGCTAGGCCGCGGCGCTCATGCGCTCCCACTGCCCGGCGTCGAGCTTCACCTCCAGGCCGGCCGCGACCTCGTCGAGCTGCGCCACCGACGACACCCCCACCAGGGGGATGATCGGCGCCCGGTGCCCGGCCAGCCACGCCAGCACCACCTGGTTGCGCGTCGCACCGGTCTCGGCGGCGACCTCGTCCAGGACCCGCAGGCGCGCCTCGGTCCCCGGGTGCCGGTAGTGCTCACCCAGCGGCTTGCCCGGGTTCACATAGGCGCCCGACAGGAGCGAGGAGTACGCCAGCAGCGCCGTCCCCGGCGTCCCGGCCACGAAATCGAGGTCCTCGGGCGCGGCGTGCACGTGCCCGCCCTCCGGCAGCGCCGTCCCCGGGCGCGGCTGCAGATACGAGTACCGGTTCTGCATCGCCGTATACGCCGCCGCGCCGGTCGCGGCCGCGACCGACCGCGCCCGCTCCACCCGCCACGCCGCATGGTTCGACGCCCCGACCATCCGGGCCTTCCCGGCCCGCACCACCGCGTCGAACCCCGCCACCGTCGCCTCCAGCGGCGTGTCCCGGTCGTCGCGGTGCGACCAGAACAGATCCACCCGGTCGGTGCCCAGCCGCCGCAGCGACTCCTCCAACCCGGCGCCGATCCGCTCCGCCGTCAACGGCTCCGAATGGTCCAGGCCCCCACCGGGAAACGACGGCCGCCGACCCACCTTCGTCGCGATCACCAGGTCGTCCCGGTTCCCGCGCGCGGCCAGCCAGCGCCCCAGCAGCAGCTCCGACTCATCGCCGGTGCCGCCGTCGATCCAGAACATGTAGCAGTTGGCGGTGTCGATGAAATTGCCGCCCAGTTCGGTGAACCGGTCCAGGATCGCGAAGCTGGTCGCCTCGTCCTGCACGCCGCCGAGGGCCATGGCCCCCAGGCACAGGCGCGACACGTCGATCCGGTCCGGTCCCAATGCGATCCGCTCCACAGCGGTCTCCTCTCGTTCGACCTCCGACGCTAGGACTTGGAGTGGACTCCAACGCAAACCCGCAGGCCAGTGGGGTGAGGTATCCTCGTTGCTCGTGGCAGACAATGCAACGGCCCCGACCTACACGATCGGCGAATGCGCGCGCCGCTCCGGTTTCACCATGGACACCCTCCGGTACTACGAGCGCATCGGGTTGATCGACGACGTGCGGCGCACCGCGACCGGGCAGCGGCGCTTCACCGACGGCGACCTCGAATGGCTCGGCACCTTGAAATGCCTGCGCGACACCGGGATGCCGGTCGAGCAGATGGCCCGCTTCGCCGACCTCGTGCGCGAAGGCGACCACACCATCCCCGAACGCATCCGCCTCCTCGAGGCCCACCGCGTCGCCGTCGACGAGCGCATGGCCGACCTCGCCGCGAAACGCGACTACATCTCCGGGAAGATCGACTACTACCGGAGCGTGTGAAAACCAGTCGACACCGGCCCCGTAGCGCGGCGATACTCGGCGCGTGCCCCATCACCTGGAAGCGGCCCGCATCGCAGCGATCGTCGCCGCCGAGCTCGCCCCCGCCTCGATCGGGATCGCCCTGTTCGGGTCCGTCGCGAACGGCACCGACCACCCCCACTCCGACATCGATCTGATCCTCGCCGCCGACGGCGCGAGCGGCGTGCAGGTCAAGCAGGTCGAGGGCCGCATGGTCACCCTCACCCGCAAGACCCCCGACGATCTGGCCGCCGCGTTCACCCGCCCCTGGGAGGCCGTGACCGCCGTCGCCGCCTGGCGCGCCGCGCGGATCCTCACCGACCCGCAGGGCACCATGCACCGGCTCCGGACCGAAGCGCAAGCCTGGACATGGGACGCGCTGGCCGCCGAAGGCGACCGGTGGGCCGCGGCAGCACTCGTGGGCCTCGCCGAGGAAGTCCACAAAGTCTGCGGGATGCTCGCCCGAGGCCGGGCCCGCGCCGCCGCCGCCAACCGCGCCGTCCTCGCCCTCCAGCTCGGCCAGCCCATGGCCGCCGCCCACCGGATCCTGGTCGACTCCGAGAACGACCTGTGGGACGCCCTCGCCGACGCGGCGGGCCCGGCCTGGGCCCGCGCCTGGGACGACGCCGCGGGCGTGAGCGGCTGCGACCACGAGCGGGGCTGCGCGGCCGCGCTCGAGCTGTACCGGCTCGCCACCGCCCGCCTCGACACCCACCTCGACGGCGACGACCGCGCGATCGTCCGCACCGCCCGCGACCTGGCCGCCGCAACCTGCACCGACAAGGACCACTGATCCGCCGCCACATCCTCACCGGCACCCCCGGCGCCGGCAAGACCACCATCCTGGGGCACCTCGCCGCCGCCGGGCACACCGCGACCGCCGAGACCGCCACCGACCTCATCACCGAAGCGCAAGCCGCAGGCGACCCGCTGCCATGGAACGCCCCCGGCTTCCTCGACGCCATCGCCGACGAGCAGGCACGCCGCCAACGCGCCGCCGACACCCTGCCCGGGCCCGTCCAGTACTTTGACCGCTCCCCGGTGTGCACCCTCGCGCTGGCCCGGTTGCAGAACCGCCCGGTCGGGCCGGCGCTCGCGGCCGAACTCGACCGCATCAAAGCCGAAGCCGTCTACGAACGGCGCGTCCTCTTCGTCGAGCACCTCGGGTTCATCACCCGCACCGAGGCGCGCCGCATCGGCTTCGAGGAGGCCCTCCACTTCGAACGGATCCACCGCGCGGCCTACCGCGAACTCGGGTACGAATGCGTCCCGGTCCCGCCCGCGCCCGCCGCCGAACGCGCCGCGCTCGTCCTGCGCCTGACCACCGAGAACGAGACCGTTGACTGACCTCACCGCCGCACTCGTCCAGGCCCTCGTCGCCGACCAGTTCCCGCACTGGGCCCACCTGCCGGTCGCACCGGTCCCGAAGCAGGGCTGGGACAACCGCACCTTCCGGCTCGGCACCGAACTGTCGGTCCGCCTGCCCAGCGGCGGCGCCTACGCCGCGGCCGTCGAGAAAGAAGACCGCGCCCTGCCCGCCCTCGCGGCGCACCTGCCGCTGCCGGTGCCCGAACCGGTCGCCACCGGCGCACCGTCCGAGCGCTACCCGCACCCGTGGTCGGTCCGGCGCTGGCTCGAAGGCGACACGCTCCTCGACGCGCCCGACGTCGACCGCGCCCGCCTCGCGCACGACCTCGGGACGGTCCTGACCGTGCTGCGCGCCGCCCCGACCAGGCGCGGCACCGCCGCCGGAGCGCACTCGTTCTACCGCGGCTGCCACCCCAGCGCCTACGCCGACCAGGTCCAGCGGTCCCTCCGCCTCCTTGCAGACACTGTGGACACGAAAGCGTGCGAAGCGATCTGGGACGAGGCGATGCGCACCGTCTGGGCCGGCCCGCCGGTGTGGTTCCACGGCGACATCGCGGCAGGGAACCTCCTCACCACCGGCGGAAGGCTCGCCGCGCTCATCGACTTCGGCACGTGCGGCATCGGCGACCCCGCCTGCGACCTCCCGATCGCCTGGACCTACTTCACCGGCGAGGACCGCGCCCGGTTCCGGGCAGCGGCCGGACTCGACGACGGCACGTGGGCGCGCGCCCGCGCCTGGACCCTCTGGAAGGCCCTCATCATGATGTCCGGCATCTCCGGGCACGACCCCGACGGCATCCAGGCCCGCAACCTCGCCGAAGTCCTCGCCGACCCGCTCACCTGAGGTCGGCGACCAGGGCCTCCCCGGCCGGCCACGGCCCGAACCCGGTCTTCGAGTCGAGGTGCCCCACCTCTCCGGCGTCGAACAGCGCCGCACCCCACGCCTGGGCGTAGACCCCGGCGGAAGCGAACGTGCAGTACGGGTCGTCACGGGAGGCGACGAGCACCGCGCGGAACGGCAACGGCGCCATCGGCACCCGCCGGTCCGCGTCCGAATCCGGCTCGGCCTCGCGCAGCCACGGCGGGGTCACCAGCAGTGCCGCGGCCACCGGCCCGTCGTGGCGCGAGGCCCACATGACCGTGGTGATGCAGCCCGCCGAGTGGGCGACGAGGACCACCGGCTCCGGACTGGCGCCGATCGCGAGGTCCAGGGCGGCAATGCGATCGGCGAACACCAGGGGCGGGCCCGGCGGCTCGGGCGCCCACGCCCAGCCCGGGCGCGAAGCCCACTCGCGCAGCCAATGTGTCGCCTTGGGAACGCCCCGCCCGGGGACCGCCAGGAACCGCATGCCCCGATCATCCCAGCGCCGCCGTTCACGCCCGGCGGCGATGCCTGACCGTCACCCGCGCCTTCGGGGTCGGGCGGGCGACCTCCTCGAACCCCGCCGCCAGGAACATCGGGAGCGTCCCGGTGTAGGAGCCGCCCGGGCTGCGGTCGACCACAGCCGGGTCGATCGGCACGCCCTCCACCACGGCGGCGCCGCCCCGGTAGGCGAAGTCGACGGCGGCATCCAGCAGTGCCCGCGAGACGCCGCGCCCGCGCCACTGCTCGGGCACGAAGAAGCAGGACACCACCCACACCGCGTCCAGATCCCCGGGTTCGGGCAGCGGCCGGGTGCCCCGGGCGGTGTTGAGCCGCGGATACGCCGAGCGCGGCGCCACGGCGCACCAGCCGACCGGCTCCCCGTCCGCATAGGCGATCAGCCCCGGCGGGCCCTGGTCGACGACCTCCCTGGCCGCTGCCGACCGCGGCCGCGACAGGCGCTCGCCGCGCTCCTCGCGCCACCACATGCAGTAACAGGACCGGTTGGCGCCCATCTGCCGGGCCAGCGCCAGGAAGTCCGGCCACCGGTCCGGGACCAGTTCGGCGACGGTCACTTGCGGTTCCACGCCATCGAACCTATCGCCCGCCGCGCGTCGGCGCCGCCGCTCGCCCCGAAACGGCGCCCGAGTGCGTCAGCCGATCGGGGCGTCGCCGACCAGGCCGCGCGCGTAGTTCACCGTGGACCGCTGATAGCGCGGCAGGTGCGGGGCGAGGGCGATGAGCGCGACCGACAGGCCCTCGCGGTCGCGGCCGAGCTTCGCGAGCGTCAACGCCTCGCACATCGCCAGCGCGTCATCGTACGCATCCGAGCCGCGCGCCCGCTCCTCCTTGATCATCTCGAGCGCCCGCTCGGGGTGCCCGGTCTCGCGCAGCGACGACGCCATCTGGATCGACACCCGGCGGCGCCGCACCCCCGACAGTCCCGCGGCGATCGCGCGCCCGTAGTAGCCGACGGCGGCCTCGGTGTACCCGGTCGAATCGTGCGCGCCGCCGACCTCGAACAGCGCCAGCGGGTCGTCGGGGCCGCACTCGGCCGCGAGGTCGATCATCGCCTGCACGAACTCGTCGCGGCCCAGTTCGTCCAGCCGCTCCCACAGCGCGGCGACGCGCGCTTCCCAAGCCTCAGTTGCCATGCCCGGCAACCTACGCCACCGCGGCGCCGTCTCGCCTACCGGTCGCTCAGCCCGTCGGCGAGCGCACCGAGCCCGCCCAGCAGGACCAGCCGCTCATCGGCGTCCAACGCCTCGTAGATCGGGGCGTCGAGCCGGTTCGTCTCGGCCTCGATCGCCTCCCGCTCCGGGCCGGGCTCCAGCGCCTGGATCTGCTCGACCGTCAAACCCGCAGCGCCCCAAGCGGCCCGGTGCGCATCCGCCCGGTGGTGCCGCAGCGCCTCCAGCCGCGAGGCCAGCAGCGCCGAAGGCGACGCACCCACCGGTTCCCACACCGGCGTCAACGCCTCGAACACCGGACCGCCCGTCGCCTTCCCGGCCTCCAGCAGCCGCTGCACCAGCGGCAGGACCGCCTCGACCGCGGCCAGTCCCGGCATCGACGGACTGGGCCGGTAGGACCACAGCCGCTCCGCGGTCGCCGCGAAGACCCGGTCGGCCTCCAATGTGATCGCGCGGCCGGCCTCGGTCAGGTGCCAGTACCCGTCGATGCGCTCCACCAGGCCCGGCGCTTCGGCGGCTTCCGGATCGAACGGCCAGTACGCCATCCGCGCCGCCAGCGCCGCCTCCGGCACCGGGTGGTCCAGCAGTGCAGCGAACACGTCGATCTCCAGGCCGGGCGTCAACCCGCGGCGCGCGTACAGGTCCCGGACCTCCGCGCGGGCCCCGGCGCGCAGCGACACGTGGACGCGATCGATCACAGGACGGATCACGGCGGCATACAGCATCGGCACTCCCAGGGACGCAAGACGATTAGGATGCCGCCCATGATCCCATCCGCGCTCACCGCACTCAACCGCGAATCCGAGCAGCTCTCCACCGTCCTCGACGGCCTCGACCACGGCGACTGGACCGCACCGACACGCTGCACCCCATGGGATGCCGCAGCACTCGCCGCGCACATCACCATGACCCTCGCGCGGCTGTGCCCGATGCTCGACGCCCCCGAGCCCCCCGAAGCCGCCGTCGACGCCGCCGGCTACTACCGGCCCGACGAACGCTTCTCGCCCGACGTCAACGAGATCCGCATCGACTCGGCCGCCGAAGCGGCCGCAGCAGGCGGCCCGGCCGTCGCCGCCCGCTTCCACGCCACCCGACGCACACTCGAGCGGTGCGCGAACGAGGCGCCCGGGCGGCGCGTCACCACCCGCCACGGCG
Organism: Glycomyces luteolus; assembly: GCF_027622875.1. GTDB lineage: Bacteria > Actinomycetota > Actinomycetes > Mycobacteriales > Micromonosporaceae > Glycomyces > Glycomyces luteolus. The sequence continues at coordinate 125,155 of NZ_JAPZVP010000007.1, forward strand.
ACCCCATGACCCTCGAGGACTTCCTCACCACCCGCGTCGTCGAAGTCGCCGTGCACGGCATCGACCTCGCCGACGCGCTCGACCGGCCGCGCTGGACCACCCCCGAGGCCGCCGCGCACGTCGCCGCGCTCCTCCTCGGCCCCGACCACGCCACCGTGCTGGCCGGCCTCGGTCTGGGCCCGGTCGCTTTCATCGCCAAGGCCACCGGCCGCGACGATTTCACCGCCGCCGAGCGGGCCGCGGTCGAGGCGCGCGGGATCACCTGGCTCGCGCTCGGCTAGCAGGCCGAGGCGGTGTAGTCCAGCAGCGCGGCCTGCTCGGCCTCATCGACGGCGAGGTGCCATTCGGTCTTGACCTCGACCCACGCCCAGATGTAGGCGCACCACACGGTCTCGTCCTCGGGCATCCACTCGGCGGGGTCCTGGTCCGATTTGGAGCGGTTGGAGGAGGCCGTGACGGCGATGAGGTGCCAGTTGTTCTCCTGCCAGTTCGCGTAGGCCTGGCGGTCCTCGGTCGTCCAGTCGACCGCGCCGGAGCCCCACGCCTCCTTCAGCGGCACGAAGTGGTCGATGTCGATGTCCCCGGAAGCGGTCACGGTCTCGCCGTCGTACATCGAGACCCATTCGCCGGTCATCGCGCCGTCGCAGTCGGCCTCGGTGAGGGCCCCGGTGCGGTCCTGCTTGACGAGCACGTCGTCGCGGGCGTCGCAGCCGTTGCCGTCGTCGTCCTTCCAGTGGGGGAACAGGGACCGGTCGTAGCCGCTGTCGCGCTCCTCGGCGACCTCGAGCGCTTCGATGCCGGCGGTCAACGCGGCGGGGTCGACGGTGACGGTGAACGGCGCGGTAGCGCTGAACTCGTTCGACACCTGGGGGCCGGTCCCGGACGGGGCGTCGGTGGTCGCCTCGTCCACCAGACCGGACAGATCGGAGCAGCCCGCGGCGAGCACGAGGGGGAGCACGAGGAGCAGACGGGAGGCACGCATGGGCGACGTCCTAACGGGACAGCGAGAGGGGCACGGCGGCGCACCAGTGCGCCCGGGATGTTCGCAACGTAACACAACGCGGTCCGCCCGAACAGGCCCGCGCCTGCTAGATTCCCCCGAATGATCGTCTGGCTCAACGGCAACTTCGGCGCCGGCAAGACCACCACCGCGCGCCTCCTCAAAGACACCCTCCCCGCCCGCGTCTTCGACTCCGAGCACATCGGATACCTCCTGCGCCCCATCATCGGCGACATCCCCTGCCACGACTTCAAAGAATGGGCGCCCTGGCGGGGCCTCACCATCGAGACCGCCCGCCAAGTCCTCGACTTCGTCGGCGGCACCCTCGTCATCCCGCAATCGGTCCTCCAACACGGCTACTGGACCGAACTCACCGACGGCTTCGCCAAAGCCGACATCCCCGTCCGCGCCTTCACCCTCCACGCCGACCGCGACACCTTCCGCCACCGCGTCGAACACGACACCGACGAACCCACCGCCAAGCAATGGCGCCTCGACCACCGCGAACGCTACGAGACCGCCCTCGACGCATGGATGCGCGACCACACCGAGATCATCGACACCAGCCACCTCACCCCCGACCAGGTCGCCGCCCACATCACGACCGCCGTGACCGGCTGAAACCCGCAACCGCCTGAAAACGTCACACCCTGGCGCGACGATGGGAGCGAAGCAGCCACACACCGCACGGCAAAGGAGCCCGCCATGGCCTACCTCGTCCTCATCGGCACCCGCAAAGGCCTGTTCACCGCCCAAAGCGATGACCGCGTCCACTGGTCCGTCGACGGCCCCGCCAAACTCGACGACGACGGCTTCACCGCCGTCGCCGAAATCTACGCCGCCGCCTGCGACCCCGCCACCGGCCGCATCCTCGTCGGCGCCTCCACCTTCTTCGGACCCTCCATCTGGCGCTCGAACGACCGCGCCCAGACCTGGTCCGAACCCGAGAACGCCCCCATGGCCTTCCCCCAAGACCTGCCCTACCGGCCCCTCGACTTCTCCGACACCGCCGGCCTCGACCAACCCGACACCGACCAGACCAACACCGTCAAACGCATCTGGCAACTCACCTTCGGCCCCGGCCAGCGCGTCTGGGCCGGCGTCGAACCCACCAGCCTCTGGACCTCCGACGACGGCGGCCAGAGCTTCACCTTCAACCGGGCCCTGTGGGAACACCCCGAACACACCACCTGGGCCTCCGGCGCCGGCGGCCCCGCCGTCCACACCATCGTCCCCGACCCGAACAACCCCCAGCACCTCACCGTCGCCATCTCCTCAGGCGGGATCTACCAGACCGACGACGACGGCAAGACCTGGAACGGCATCACCAAAGGCATCACCGCCGACTACAGCCCCGACACCGAACCCGACTCCGGCCAATGCATCCACAAAGTCACCCGCGACGCCGCCGGCACCCTCTTCGCCCAATCCCACGGCCCCGCCTACCGCGCCACCCGACCCGACGGCGGCTGGACCAACATCTCCGCCAACCTCCCCTCCGACTTCGGGTTCGCCATGGTCGCCCACCCCACCGAACCGGGCACCGTCATGGCCTGGCCCGTCGGCGAATCCATGGACCGCACCCCGCCCGACCACCACATCAGCGCCTGGCGCACCACCGACGGCGGCGACACCTGGAACCCCTGGGGCACCGGCCTCCCCGCCGAGCCCTACTTCGGCACCGTCATGCGCGACGGCGCCTGCACCGACGGCGCCACCCGACCCGGTTGGTACTTCGGCACCCGCTGCGGCGACGTCTGGGCCGCCGACGACCAGACCGGCGAATGGCACCTCATCGCCGCCCACCTGCCCGACGTCCTCTGCGTCCGCGCCATGGAGACCCCGTGATGGTCGACGTGAAACTCCCCGCCGCACTCGCCTCCGAATGCGGCGGGGCCCGCCACCTCGGCATCGACGTCCCCGCCGAAGCGACCCTCGCCGACGTCCTCGACCAGATCGCCGCCGAGCACCCGCGCCTGGGCCGCCGATTGCGGGACGAAGCCGGGAAACTGCGCCGCTACGTCAACATCTACATCGGCGACGACGAAAGCCGCCGCCTCCAAGGCCTCGACACAGCCGTCGACGGCCGCGACATCCAGATCCTCCCCTCCATCGCCGGAGGCTGACACACGAAATCGGGGCGCCGCGCACCAGCGCGACGCCCCGCAACACCCTGGGGGGACTAGGACTTGCCGTTGATCGACACCACGTCCACCACGAACACCAGCGTCTCGTTCGGACCGATCACGCCACCGGCGCCCGCCGCACCGTAACCCAGCTCCGGCGGAATCACGATCAGCCGGCGGTCGCCGACCTGCGCACCCACCAGGCCGTCGTTCCAGCCCTGGATCACCGGCGCCGAACCCAACGGGGACACCGAGAACGGCTGCGCGCCCCGGTTCCACGACGCATCGAACTCCTTGCCGTCCGACCAGTTGAACCCCGCGTACTGCACCGCGACCGCATCCCCGGCCTTCGCCTCCGCACCCGAACCCTCGACCACATCGAAGGTGAACAGCGCCGCCGGCGGCTGCTGGTCACTCGGCACCGACACGACCGGCTTCGCATCCGTCTCGGCCGACACCGACACCTCGACACCGTCACTGATCTGCACCACGTCAGCATTCCCTTCCTCGGCGGCGTCGTCATCCACGCCGCAACCCGCCAGCAGCCCCACGCTCACACACGCGACGGCCACCGGCTTCCAAACTCGACTCAGCAGGCTAAAGGCCACCGAGGGAACCTACCACCCGCCCCACCCCGCCCCCGCCCACACGCCGCACCCGAGCGAGCAGCCGCACACGCCCGCCACCGACTACCCTTCAACACAACGACCCCGACTGCACCACACCACAAGGACGACGATGACCGGCCCCACCACACCCGCACCCATGCACCCCCTCCGCCGCGCCCTCACCCTCTGGGGCGCCATCATCGCCCTCCTGTGGCTCATCCTCATCATCGACATCGTCCTACCCGCACACCTCACCGGCTACGGCATCACCCCGCGCACCACCGAAGGCCTCTTCCCCGGCATCCTCGCCGCACCCCTCCTCCACGCCGGCGCCCCGCACCTCATCTCCAACACCATCCCGCTCGCCGTCATGGGCACCATCGCCGCCCTCCGCGACTGGCGCGGCATGTGGATCGCGCTGGCGTGCTCGCTCGTCGTCTCCGGGCTCGGCGTCTGGCTGCTCGCGCCCGCGTGGTCGGTGACAGTCGGCGCTTCGGGGATCGCCTTCGGGCTGTTCGGGTACCTGCTCGCCCGCGGCGTCTTCATCCGCAGCATCGCCGACATCCTCATCGGCGTCCTCATCGTCATCGTGTACGGGTCGCTGATCTGGGGCGTGCTGCCGTCGCATCCGCACGTGTCCTGGCAGGCCCACCTGTTCGGCTTCATCGGCGGGATCCTCGCCGCGTTCGCCACCGCGAAGGCCGCCCGCCGCGCGGCGAGCCCGGCCGCGTGAGCGCCCCGAGCGGCTTCAGCTACACGGCGCGGCGGGACGGCACCGTCGTCATCGCGCATCGCGGGCGGGCCGCCGCGACGCTCCGCGGGGCCCGTGCAACGAAGTTCCTCGACGAGATCACCGCAGGGGACGAGCAGCTCGTGATGGCCCGCTGGACCGGCGCGTACAAGTTCGGCAACGAACGCGCCGCCCGCCGCCACCCCCGCAACCAGGGACGATAAGCCGGAGCGGGGGAGGGGCGGGCCCCCGGGATCGACGGCGCACCCCCATAGCCCTATAGTGCTAACATCCTAGTGAAATAGAGAAACTTCGTGATCGACTTCCACCTCGAACCGCGCTCAGGCGTGGCCCCGTACATGCAACTCGTCCACCAGGTCCAGCAAGCCCTCCGACTCGGGATGCTCGACGTGGGGGACCAGCTGCCCACGGTCAAACAAGTCGTCGCCAAGATCGCCATCAACCCCAACACCGTCCTCAAGGCCTACCGCGAACTCGAACGCCAAGGCCTCGTCGCACCGCGACCGGGACGCGGCACCTTCGTCACCGCCACCCTCGCCGACGCCAGCCTCGACGCGCACGCCGAACTCAAAACCGCACTCCAGCAATGGATCGCCAGCGCCCGAGGCGCCGGACTCGACGACGAGGCCATCCAAGCCCTCTTCGACACCACCATCAGAAAGGCACCGCAGGCAACCCCATGAACACCCCAGTCCTGAGCACCAACGCACTCACCAAGCGCTACGGCAGACACACCGCGCTGGCCGAAGCGACACTCGACATCCCCGCCGGACGCATCGTCGGCCTCGTCGGCCCCAACGGCGCCGGCAAATCCACGCTCCTGGCCCTCGCCGCCGGTCTCATCCGCCCCACCAGCGGCCGCATCGAGGTCCTCGGCCGCACCCCCGCCGCCGACGCCGCGCAGCTCGCCGACGTCGGCTTCGTCGCCCAGGACACGCCCGTCTACGCGGGCCTCACCGTCGGCGACCACCTGAAGCTGGGGGAGCACCTCAACCCGACCTGGGACGCCGCGTTCGCCGACGGCCGCGTCAGGCAGCTCGGCCTCGACCTCGGCAGGAAGGCCGGGCGCCTCTCCGGCGGACAGAAAGCCCAGCTCGCACTCACCATCGCCGCCGCCAAACGCCCCAAGCTGCTCATCTTCGACGAACCGGTCGCCGCCCTGGACCCCCTCGCGCGGCGCGCGTTCCTGCAGAACCTCATGGAGTTCGTCGCCGAACTCGACGTCTCCGTGATCCTCTCCTCCCACCTCATCGGCGACGTCGAACGCGTCTGCGACCACCTCGTCGTCCTCGCCGAATCCCGCGTCCAGGTAGCCGGCGACATCGACGACCTCACCGCCGCGCACCACCGCCTCGTCGGGCCCCGCGGCACCCTCGACGCCCTGCCCGACGGCGTCCAGGTCATCGCCGCCGACCACACCGATCGCCAGACCACCCTCATCGTCCACAACACCACCGGCCGCCCGTTCGAGCACCCCGGCGCCGACACGATCGGACTCGAGGACATGGTCCTCACCTACCTCCACCGCGCCGAGGGCCTCACCGCCCCCACCCTCGAGGAGACCCGCGCATGATCTGGCTGACCTGGCGCCAAATGCGCGCCCAGACCCTGTGGTCCGCCGGCATCATCGCCGCTGCCGCCGCCTACCTGCTGTACCTCGGCGCCGACATCCGCGACGCCTACCGCCTCAACATCACCGACTGCACCACCGGCTGCGACGACGCCGTGCACACCCTCGCCGACCAGTTCGGGTCCGGCCTGCTCCTCATCGGACTCTTCCTGCTCGCCGCACCGGCCCTCATCGGCGCGTTCTGGGCCGCGCCCCTCATCACGCGCGAACTCGAGACCGGCACCCACCGCCTCGTGTGGAACCAGTCGGTCACCCGCACCCGCTGGCTCGCGGTGAAACTCGTGATCGTCGGGGGAGTGAGCGTCCTGTTCACCGGCGCGCTCAGCTTGCTGTTGACCTGGGCCGCAGGGCCGTTCGACAAGGTCGTCGACAGCCGGTTCGAGCCGTTGACGTTCGCCGCCAGGGACCTCGCCCCGTTCGGGTACGCCCTGCTGGCGTTCACCCTCGGCCTCGTGGTCGGCGTGCTGGCCCGCAAGACGCTCGTGGCGATGGCGGTGACGCTGCTCGTGTTCGTCGTCTTCCAGCTGCTCATGGCGAACGTGCTCCGACCGCAGTTCGCCGAGCCCGTCACCGAGACCATCGGCTGGGACGACGCGAACACCGTGGGCCATATCGACTCCTTCGGCATCGGCCCGCAGGGCGCCGGCATCCAGGAGTACCAGATCCCCGGCGCGTGGGTGGTCTCCGACTACATCGTCGTCTACAAAGGCGACGGCACCGAGTTCACGGAGGCGGACCTCAAGACCTGCGAAGCCCAGGGCGGCACCCCGGACGACTGCTTGATCGCGCTGGATGCCACGTTCGACGTGACCTACCAGCCCGCCGACCGCTACTGGGACTTCCAGTGGATCGAGTTCGGCGTCGCCGCCGGGCTGGCGGCCGTCCTGGCCGGGGTCGCGTTCTGGCGGATCCCGCGCGGACTCTCGTGAGCCGCCGCAGCCGAACCACACCGACCTGGCGAGATTCCCGCAAGTAATGAAGGAGGAGGCGGGTGTCCGGCCCTAGGGCCGGACACCCGCTGACGTTTCATCGGCGTCACTGGTCGGTGATGTCGACCATCCAGTTGATGCCGAACCGGTCGACCAGCGCACCGAACTCGTCGCCCCACATCTGCTTCTCGAGGGGCATGGTCACCGTGGCGCCCTCGCCGAGGCCCTCCCAGTAGCCGCGGAGGCGGTCGGCATCGTCGCCGGAGATGCTGATCGAGATGTTCTGGCCCGGCTTGTGCTCCATGCCCGGAGGCATGTCCGAGGCCATGATCATGTAGCCCGCCTCCGAGTTGAGCGAGGCGTGCATGACCTTGTCGGACCCCGGGCCGGGCATGCCGGACTCGCCGAAGGTCATCACCTTCAACTCGCCGCCGAGCACGCTCTGGTAGAACTCCATGGCCTCCCGTGCGTTCCCGTCGAACTGGACGTACGGATTGAGGATCGAACCCATTGCGGGCTCCCTTCGTCGTAGCGGTCTACCGCCATACTCGCAAGCGGGGCCGACGCGGGACCGCGATTCGCCGATTCCGGCATGCGCGGGGGATCAGGACGCGGCGCGTTTGACCAGCTGGAACAAGGCGACTTCCTGGCTGCGGAACATCACAGGCTCAAGACCCGATAGGACACGAGAGTACGTAGACGCGATCGCTGAGTTTGCCGATGAGCCGATAGATGTGCCAGAGGCAGTCACCGAGGGCAATCTGATAGTTGTCGTCGCCGAACCGCTGGATGTAGCGGTCTGGGTCGCTCAAGAGCCGGGCGGCGTGAAGCAGGTTCCTGCTGCCTTTGCCCGAATGCTCCTCGCCGTATTGGCCCCATTCGGTTCCGAGAACGTGGCACTCATCGATCTGCAACCCGGCAGCGTGCATCGCGGCCTCTGCGTAGTCCGGCCGCATGTTCTGCTCGACGCATCCCATCGTCGGCAGCAGCCAAGCCGCCTCTCCCGGCTCCAGCCTGTCGGTGCAGAACATCTGATAGACCAACGCCCGGCCTCCAGGGACCAATGCCCGGCGAAATTCGGCGAATGCTGTGGGAAGGGCGTCGACGTGTACCAATACGTCGCGACACCAGATCAAGCTCATCGAGGCGTCGGAGACAGGAAGCGCCTCGGCTCTCCCTAGGTCAAAGGACACGGCGTCTTCCAGTTCTGGTTGGGTCTGAGCGCGGTCGGCAAGGTCCTTCCGGGCAATATCGATGTGGCGTTGAACCGGGTCGATGCCACGAATCCGCCAGCCAAAGCGTTGAGCCAGTTCAAGAGTGTGCCGACCTTCGCCGCATCCGACATCGAGAACGTCTGCGCCGGGTTCGAGTCCGAGCCGCTCCGCGGTCTCGTAGAACATGCTGGGACCTCGGGGGCTGAGGCTCTGATCCAGTAGCTCCTTGTATTCCTCCTCAACCTGCGCGAACGCGTCGTAGCTGCGGGAGAGGAACGCTTCGTCCGCCATGGTCACTCCAGTCCGATGATCCCGGTTCAATTCCGCCCCAACGACGACGTCCCGGGTCTCCTGCGGAACCTAGTGGAGGTGTTGTTGGGCAGCAAGCCTTTTGCCGTCTCACGGATATCCCGTTCTGTCACCGATCGAAGACTCGGTCGCAGGTCGCGGAGACGGGGGCTTCGACCATCACCCAGTGCCAGTAAGGGAAGCCAGGAACGTTGCCAGTCGCTAGAGAGCGTCGGCGAGTTTGGCGGTGAAACGGTGCAGATGCGGATCGAGGATCTCGATCGGTTCGTCGAGCACTTGCGTTAGCGCCAGCCACTTGATGCTGGAGAACTCCTCTTCGCTGAACCATGTGATGGTCTCAGGGGTCGAGCGGATGAGGTGCCAAAGCGAAACGTCGGTGTGCTGGCCGGGGCCGCGAGTGTCCGTGACGGTCAGGAAGAGCGGTTGTTCGCCGAAGACTGCGGAGGGGACGGCCGTGATGTCGAGTTCTTCCTGGCATTCTCGTTGGACGGTTTCCCAGGGAGATTCGCCGGGTTCGACATGCCCGCCCGTTGGCAGCCAGAGACCGGCTTTGCGATGTTCGACCAGCATCACCTGCGCCCGAGCCTCATCGAGTACGACGAAGTAGCTGACCAGATGCATCGGTGGCGTCGCCGGCTTCACGGTGCGATAGAGCGGTGCGCCGCTTGCAATCCATGCTTGAGCAGTGGAGATGTGGCGCTGCTCCAGATCGTCCCAGGGTCTGATGCCCTGGAGGAGGTCTGAAAGTCGAGCGCGGCTGGTTCGATCTGGCGTTGAGGACGCATCGACGATTGTCACGTGGGACATGATGCCACCCGCCTCCGGCGGTCTCGCGCCCTTCTCGAATCTCAGAGTTTGAATGTGTGATGGCCGCAGTTTCATCGGCCGACCCGCCATCGGGACAACAGGAAGGCGCCGCCGATAGCGCGGGTGCACCCGCTCCGAGCAGATCCGCAGCCGGGACATACGACTTCCCTCAGGGTCATGGCTACCTGGATGCCAACACGTCGAGCCACCCCGATTACGTCATCGATGGTGATATCACGGAGGCTTGGAAGGAGGACAGTGAGGAGATGGTCGCACCAGATCCTTGTTGCACCAATGCATCTCGTGATCAACTGGGTCCGAGACTGTTACGGGAGGCGTAGTTAGGGTTGTGACCCATGAGGCGAGATGGTCCGGTGGGTTTGGTGATGGAGCACATCGGTGCTTACCCGAGCGGCAGATAAGGTTCGTGGTTCTTCGCCGCCGTCTTTGCCATCGTCGTCGCAGCCATGCTGGTCACCGAGCTGAACACGGGAAGCCGGCTCGATCGGAAGGTGGCGCGGTGGCGGGACCACATCGTTGGCTGGTTGGGCGAACGGTGGCACGATCGGGGGCCGAGCGTCCGGCTCAGACCACTGGCGCAAGGCGCCGCCAGCAGATGAGACAGCGGCGAGTTTGGTGAATCCCTGATGCATGGACAGGTGGCGGTCCCAGCGGACGGCGAGGCGTTTGAACTGGTGGAGGTGGGCAATGGCCTGTTCGACAACCCAGCGGATCTTGCCCAGGCCGATGATCTTCTTGCGACCGCGCTGCGGAATGATCGGCTCGATTCGTTTGGAGCGCAGCCAGTCACGAAAAGCCGCGGAGTCGTAGCCGCCATCGGCCAAGATCGCATCCGGCCGACGACGCGGACGGCCAACCCTCCCCGCCACGGGACCGATCGCCTCGACAAGGTCGACCGCAGCCATGACGCCGCGTCTTCCCCGATGTCGCAGGCCAGAACGGCTGCGGCGCATACGCGATCACCTTGGGATCGAAGTCCAAGCGAATCGCGTGATCGCGTTCGAGCCAGGACTCGTAGCCGACATGGCGCCCCAGCGTCGCCGACCACCACAGGCCCGGGTGGTTCCGCTGCTCCCGCCAAGAGGGAAACGTCGCACCGGTCGCCTGTCTCCGGTTTGAGCCGTTGCGCCCCAGTCAGATCGACCAGCTGCTCAACGCCTTTTCTGGTGAGGTCGGGCGTACCGCCACCGAGCGCCGGTGAAGCAGCACAGCTCACCGGCTTGGGATGAAAGCTAGGTCCGAACGATGCACGACCCCTGTTGAACGACATCGACTTGTCAGCGGGAACCGACATCTGATGTCAGCGCTGCCGGTCGCCGTCGTGCGCCCGCTCCCTGCTGCGAGACGGCGTTCGCTGTCATCCCGATGTCGCTCAACAGCTCACCCGAAGTAGGTTGGCTCGTCGTTGACATCTTTGGTGGGATCGCCGCCGAAGTCCCCGTAGGGGTTGTTCTGCTCGGTGGTTCCCTCGGTGTACACCGGGGCACTGGCATGGACGCTGTGGCCGCCTTCGCTCCCGAAGCGCCCGAGGTCTTTCGCTTCGAGGTCGACCGGGTCACGGTTGACCAGGACCAGGGCTTCGTCGGTCGGGGAGGTCTCGGTCTCGATGCGGAGGTCGAAGCCGCCTTCCTCGGTCTGGTGGAGGTGGAGGCGCACGTGCCCGTAGTCGCCGGCTTCGGCGGCGGGCGGTGTGGCCAGGTGCAGGTCCGCCTGTCCCCAGGCGAGGGCCCCGTCGGCGCCTTCGGCGCACGCCGAGCTGTCTAGGTCGAGCGCCTTGTCGGTCGCCAGGGGCGCGGTGCAGGGGACGGCGAGCATGTCAAGCGACCCGGTCAGCTCACCCAACTGGTAGTCGCTCCCCTCGACGGTGATGGCCCCGTTGTCCATCACGATCGGGATTCGGGCTTTGAACAGGTCCGCTGGTGCGGGCAGGTCCGTGCCCGGCAGGGGTGCGGCGTTTGCGGCGCCTACTGCGGCCAGCAGGAGCACTCCGGTCGCGGCGGCGGTGGTGACGATTTTGCGCATGATGGTCCCTTCTCGACGATCGATTCCTCGCCGACCGTAAACGAACGTGCAGCGGCCCGCAGGCCAACGCGGCAACTCCGACTACCGGAACAGCGACATCACCAGCCCGGGCCGGCAGCTGAGCTGTTGAACGACATCGACTTGTCAGCGGGAACCGACATCTGATGTCAGCGCTGCCGGTCGCCGTCGTGCGCTCGCTCCCTGCTGCGAGCCTGACGATCCATGTCAGCGTTCGCCGTCATCCGATGTCGCTCAACAGGGTCAACTCGGACTAGACATTCGCTGGAGGCCGTGTCAGGCCCCTGATCATCATTACTTGCGGGAACGGCACTTCTCGTGAGTTATATGCCGTGATGGGACACGCCTGTTTTTCCATTATTTAAATATTAAAAACGGAAATTAATAATGGTAGGTTGTGTGCATGACGAAACCAGGTACGACCACCGGCCCTGTCCCGACGACCCGGACGGCCGCCAAGGGCGCGACGCTGTGCAAGCGGTGCGGGACGCCGATCCCGCAGCAGCCCGGGCGCGGACGACCGCGCCTGTATTGCGCCGAAGGCGACTGCGCCGCCCAGGCCAAACGCCAGCGCGAGCTGCGCCGGTCCACGCCCGGGCTCGAAGGCGCTCTGGCGAGGGCCGAGGAGCTGTACGAGCAGATCGAGCAGTCGATGGCGTCGGCGCTGGCGCCGCTGGCTGAGGCGCTGCGGGCGGAGACCGATCCGGCCGAGGTCGAGGCGCGGCTGGCGGAGGTGCGGTCGGATGCGGCCTCGACCGTGGCGGCGGCGCGAGCGGAGCGGGACGAGGTGGCCTCGCGGGCGGCGGCGCTGCGTGAGGAGCTCGAGGCTGCGCAGGGCGAGGTTGAGCGGGCCGCCGGCGCATTGGAGGCGGCGGAGGTTCGGGCGAAGGAGGCGGTGGCGGCGCGGGTGGAGGCCGTGCGCGCGGCGGAGGCGGCTCGTGAGGAGACTGCCGGGGCGGTTGCGGAGGCCGTTGCCGCCGTGGCGGGTCGGAAGGAGGCTGAGGCGCTGGCGCGGGCTGCTGAGGAGGCGCGTGCGGCGGCGGTGTCCGAGCGGGAGGCTGCGGTGGCGGCTCGTGAGGAGGCCGAGCGGGTGGCGGTCGCGGCGCGGGGTGAGGCGGAGGCGGCGCGGGCGCGGGCGGATCAGGTGGCCGTGGAGGCTGCGGAGGCGCTGCGGGCCGGTGAGGCGGCGCTGGAGCGAGCCGAGGCGCGGGCGCTGGGGTTCATTGGTGAGCGGGACGCGGAGCGGTCGCGGGTGGAGTCGCTGGTGGCGGAGGTGGCGGTGGCGCGGCGGGACGCGGAGCAGGCGGCCGCGCGGGCGAGCGAGCTCGGTGGGGATCTGGATCGGGTCCGGGGTGAACTCGCCGACGCGGTGGCTGATGCGCGGGTGTCGGTGTCGCGAGTGGAGGCGGCGGAGGCCGCTGGTGTCGAGGCGCGGGCGGCGGTGGAGTCGTGGCGGGAGCGGGCCCTGGCTGCGGAGGCGCGGTTGGCGGAGCGGGAGGGCGGCGGGAAGTAGTCCTACTCCCCCGCGCGATGCCGCGTGGTTTGTCTGTTTTGGAGGGTCGGGCCCCGGTGCTGCCGGGGCCCGGTGCCGCTAGATGCCGGCGGCTTTGCGGGCGTTCTGTTCGACGAGGTCGAAGTATGCGGTTCGGGACTGCTCTTCGACCCAGAGGTTGTCGTTGCCTTGGCGCATGCCGGCGGCGCCGTCGATGCCTTCGCGGACGATGTCGGCGTGTCCGGCGTGGCGGTGGGTTTCGGCGATCATGTGGGTGAGGATCTGGCCGAGGGTGACGGTGGCGCGGTCGGTGGGCCACCAGGGGACGTTGCCTTGGGCGTCGAGGTCGAGCTCGCGGATGGTGGCGTCGGCGTGGTCCCAGACGCGGCGGTAGAGGTCGGTGACGTAGTCGCGGCTCTCGTCGGGGGTGGCCCAGAGGTCGGCCTGGGGATCGTCGTCGTCCAGCCAGGGCAGGGTTTCGGGGAAGGGGCGGGCGAAGGTGTCGCCGAAGTAGCCGACTTCAGTGCTGGCGAGGTGCTTGACGAGGCCCAGGAGGTTGGTGCCGGTGGGGGTGAGGGGGCGGCGGATGTCGTACTCCCCCAAGCCTTCGAGTTTCCAGAGGACGGCGTCGCGGCCGGACTGGAGGTAGCGGCTCAGGTGGGTTTTGAGGTCGGTCATGGGTGCGAGTGTCCCATCGCGGGCAATCGGATTGCGGGGCTGGGGCCGGTGTTGTTACCGTGGCGTCCGATGACTTCTCATGACGGGCCGTCTCGATACGGCTTTCTGGACTGCAACTCCCCCATCGCCGCTTGGCGTCTCGACCGGCAGGTCGAGGAGTGCGCGGCTGCCGCGCCGCAGCTGATCGTCGACATCGGGTGCGGATGGGGCGAGCTGCTGCAGCGCGTCACCGCGAAGGTGCCGGGCGCGCAGGCGTACGGGATCGACTCGGACCTGGAACTGCTGGAGCGCGGCCGTGCTGGTGCGGCGGCCAAGGGCATCGCCGACCGGGTCGAGTTCGTCGAATACCAGGGCAAGGACTGGGAGACCCCGGCCGACCTGGTGGTCTGCATCGGTGCGGCGCATGCGTTCGGCACGGGCGCGGAAGCGCTGCGCGCGTTGTATCCGCTCGTGAAGCCCGGTGGGCGGCTGCTGTTCGGCGACGGGGTCTGGAACCGGGTCCCGACCGAGTCCGAGCTGGAGCCGATGTGGCCTGGTACGACAGCTGAGGAATTCGTGCTGCTCCCCCGCCTCGTGGACGAGGCGGTCGCGACCGGGTTCCGCCCGCTGAGGGTCGAGTCGGTCGAGCAGTCCGAATGGGACGACTTCGAGTCGCAGTTCCTGGCGGACAAGGAGTCCTGGCTGCTGGCCAATCCCGGTCACTCGAGGGCTGCCGAGATCCGCGAGCAGGCCGACGCGCACCGGGACTGGTGGCTGCGCGGGCACCGGAGGCTCCTCGGGTTCGCTTACCTGACGCTGGGCCGACCGGTCGCATAGGCGTATGCCGAAGGCCCCGAACCGATGCGGTTCGGGGCCTTCGGCGTGTCCGGTCCCCCGCCGTGCCCTCAGAGGGCGGCGAGGACGGCGAGGCCGATGAAGAGGATCTGCTCGGCGGTGCGGATGCCCAGCGGCGTGGCGGGTTTCCCGGCGAGCGGGATGCCGCGGCGGGCAGCCGAGACGTTCGCGGGGAACATCGCGGCCAGCAGGAGCGCCAGGCAGATCGCGGCGGCGGGCGCGGTGGCGGGGATGAGGAGTCCGGCGGCGCCGGCCAGTTCGAGGACGCCGGTGAGGGCGACCAGCGCGGCGGGTTGCGGGAGGCGTTCGGGGATCATGCGGATCATGTCGTCGCGGAATGCGGGGACGAAGTGGACGATGCCGGTGATGAGGAACATGGCGGCGAGGCCGATGCGCAGGGAGGTCTGCCAGTCGAGGGCGTCGACGCCGAGGAGTCCGGTGAGGCGTGCGAGGAGGGTGGCGGCGGTGAGGGTGATGATGGGGACCATGGGGGCGGGCCTTTCTGGGGAGCGCACCAGTGCACGCTTCTTGACAGTGTCAAGTTCATGATGCAGCAGGGATCTTGACACTGTCAAGTGTTGGTGGTGTGGGCTCGGCCTCAGGAGCGCCGTTCGCGCCAGGCGCGCACCTCGGCGTCGACGTCGCGCAGGCCGAACCGCAGCGGCGGGCCCTCGATCGGGCCGATGAGGGCTTTCCTGATGCGCACGTTCAGCGCTTCGACCGCTGCGCGCACGGCGGCGTCGTCGCCCAGCGCGTCGAGGGTCGCAGGGAGCGCTTCGATTTCGCGGGCGAGTTTGAGTGCGGGCGGGAGGGCGTCGAGCCCGATGTTCTCGCGGGTGGCCTGCTGGTGGAGCCACCAGTCCTCGCGCAGCGGCTGCCCGATGCCCGGCAGGGGTTTTCCGGCCCCGGGGAGGTTCTTGAACTCGCCGCGGCCCTCGGCCTCTTGGATCTGGCGGTCGACACCGCGCGCCTGCCTGTCGCTCATCGCAGCCTCCTCGCTAGGGGCTCAATGGTAGCGATGCGGCCGCCTCAGCGGCGAAACCTGGGAGCGGCACGGCGGCGAGCCGTCAATGGGCGGCGTGGATCACCAGCGCGACGGCCGTGAACTGGGCGGCGTAAGCGGCGACGGTGAAGGCGTGGAAGACCTCGTGGAAGCCGAACCACTGCACGGAGGGGTTGGGTCGCTTGAGGGCGTAGATGACGCCGCCGGCGGTGTAGAGCACGCCGCCGGTGATGATCAGGGCGGTGGCGGTGGTGCCGGCGCCTGCGAGGAGCTGGGGCATGACGAAGACGGCTGCCCAGCCCAGGGCGATGTAGAGGGCCGTGGAGAGCCAGCGCGGGGCGCTGAGCCAGAGGGTGCGGAAGGCGACGCCGGCGAGGGCGCCGGTCCAGATGGCGGTGAGGAGTGCGGTGCGGGCGGTGCCGTCGAGGGCGAGTGCGGCGATGGGTGTGTAGGTGCCGGCGATGATGAGGTAGATGTTGGCGTGGTCGAGGCGTTTGAGGCGGGTGGTGGCGCGTTCGGAGAGGTTGGTGCGGTGGTAGAGGGCGGAGATGCCGAAGAGGGCGGCGGAGGTGGCGATGTAGACGGCGGTGGCGAGGCGGCCGGTGAGGGTGGGGGTGGTGGCGATGAGGATGAGTCCGGCGATGATCGCGGTGGGGAAGGCGGCGAGGTGGATCCAGCCGCGGAGGTGGGGTTTGGTGTCGGTGATCGCCAGTGCCATGGGTCGACGGTATCGCTGTTGGTTACTTGCCGGTAGTGCTGCTGCTCCCCCGATCGGGGGTGGGGTTAAGCCCCGATCGGGGGTCTCTTGGCTGGTGGGGCCGTTAGGCTCCGGCCGTGGGCGAGGTGTGGGGCGCTGGCGTGTCGGTGCAGTTGCTGGTGCTGGCGGTGGCGGTGGCGGCGGTGGTGGCGCCGTTGCTGGTGGACCAGTTGGAGCGGTGGGTGCGGTCGCCGAGCGTGGTGGTGGAGATCGTGCTGGGGATCCTCGTCGGGCCGCATCTGCTGGGGTTGGTGCAGGCGCATCTGCTGTTCGAGACGGTGTCGCAGTTGGGGTTGGCGAGCTGTTCTTCCTGGCGGGGTTTGAGATCGATGTCCGGGCGGTGCGGAGGCGGCCGATCACGCTGGCGTCGGTGGGGTGGGGGTTGTCGTTCGCTTTGGCGGCGGGCGGGTTGGCGGTCGCGGGTGCGGGGGCCGCGGTCATGATCGCGGCGATCGGGTTGTGTTCGACGGCGTTGGGGACGATCCTGCCGATCGCGCGGGGTTCGGGTCTGCTGGCGGGGCCGGTGGGGCCGCATCTGATGGCGGTGGGGGCGGTGGGCGAGTTCGCGTTGCTGGCGTTGCTGTATTCGGAGGGGCGTCATCCGGGGTGGACATCGCGTTGGGGGCGTTCGCGGCCGGGGTGCATGCATGCGCTGCTGTCGGCGTTGGACGAGCGGGAGGAGGCTCTGGTGCACTCGAAGCTGGACGGGATCGGGTTCGGTGCGGTGGTGCCGGTGTTCTTCGTCTATGCGGGGGTGACGTTCGATCTGGACGAGTTGCTGGGGTCGGCGCTGGCGTTGGTGCTGATTCCGGTGTTCTTGGCGGCGTTTGCGGCGACGGGGCTGCTGATCGTGGTCGTGGCGGCGTCGACGGCGGCGGAGCGGGGCTTGGTGGAGGAGTCGATCGCGGCGGCGATGCTGTCGGTGCTGCTGTTCCCGCTCATCGGGTTGCGGTGGGCGCGGATGGATACGAGCGCGGTCACGGCGGAGGCGATCTAGCGGGGGTCAGCGCTGGGGCGTAGGCGCGAATACGTTCGTGTGCCGATGCGGGCTCGCGGCGTGGGCGGCGATGGTGGTGGCATGTTCAAGCTTCGCAGGGGCGCGTATCGGGCGCTCGTCATCGTCCATGTGGTCTCGTCGGTCGCCTGGCTGGGGCTGAGTCTGTGTCTGCTGGTCCTCGGTGTGCGGGCGACGGGGGCCGGGGATGCGGCCGGGCAGTATGCGGCCGGGACGGCGATGTCGGCGCTGGCGGGGGCGCTCGCGGTGCCGTTGGGGGCGGCGGCGCTGGTGTCGGGGGTGGTGCTCATGCTCGGCACGAAGTGGACGATCGCGTACACGTGGGTGCTGGTGAAGCTGGTGGCGACGGCGATCACGTTCGCGCTCACGGTGTTCTCGCTGCGGCCGGGGCTGGCCGCGACGGCGGCCTCGCTTGACCCGGATCGTCTGCAGGTGCTGGACAACCAGATCCTGGCGGCGCCGATCGTGTCGTCGTCGGTGTATCTGGGGGCGGTGGTCCTGTCGTACGTCAAGCCGTGGGGACGGCGAGGCGCGCGCGTGCCGGCCCCAGCGCGAGTGCCCGCTCGTAGTGGCCGATGAGCGCGTCGCCTTCGGCTTCCCAGGTGCGGACCTGGACTTTGAGGCGGCCTCGTTCGCCCCATTGGGCGAGGAGGTCGCGGCGTTCGGCGAGGGCCTGGACGGTGGCGGCCAGCGCGGGGGCGTCGCCGGGCGGGAAGTGGGTGCCGTCGACGCCGGGGTCGACGAGTTCGGCGGCGCCGCCGGCGTCGACGGCGACGACGGGGACGCCGGAGGCGTGGGCTTCCTGGATGGTCTGCCCGAACGTCTCGAAGGGTCCGGTGTGGACGAACAGGTCGAGGGAGGCGTAGAGGCGGGAGAGGTCGGTGCCGTGGAGGGCGCCGAGGAAGGTGGCGTGCGGGAGGAGGCGTTCCAGGGCGCGGCGGCGGGGGCCTTCGCCGGCGATGACGAGGCGGATGCCGGGGGTGGCGGCGAGGTCGGTGAGCCAGTGGAGTTGTTTTTCGCGGGCGAGGCGGCCGACGTAGCCGACGAGGAGTTCCCGGTCGGGGGTGAGGGCGTCGTGGAGGGCCTGGTCGCGGTAGCGGGGGTGGAAGCGGTCGGTGTCGACGCCGTGCGGGAGGACGGCGAGGCCGCCGATGCCTTGGGCGGCAAGGGCTTTGGCGGTGCATTCGGAGAGGGCGAGGTTGACGCGGGCGCGGGAGTGGATGGAGCGCAGGCGGTGCCATACGAGTTGTTCGAAGGCGGTGAGGTGGTAGGCGCGGGTATAGGCGGGCAGGTCGGTCTGCCAGACGGCGACGGTGGGGACGCCGCGGCGTTCGGCCCAGGCGGCGGCGCGGGCGGTGTAGCCGAAGGGGCTGGCGAGGTGGACGACGTCGGGGCGGTGGGCGTCGAGGGCGTCGTCGAGGGCGCGGGTGGCGAGTCCGGCGCGGAAGTGCTTGTAGGCGGGGAGCTGGATGGAGGGGACGTGGACGACTGGCCAGTCGAAGACGGGCCGGGGGCCGGGTCCGGGTGCGGGGGCGATGACGACCGGTTCGATCCCGCGGGCGGCCAGGTGGGCGGCGGCCCGGGCCACGGAGCGGGCGACGCCGTTGACCTGGGGAGGGAATGACTCGGTGACCAGTGCGACTCTCATGGTCGGAGCGTAAGTGCCCAGGTGGGCGGGTGGGGGAACCCGACATGGCCCGGGTCTGAACCGCAGCCGATATTCCGGGCCGGGCGGGTTCGGGTGTGGGGGGCGGGTCGCGGTGGGGCGGTGGCGGTGTGGGGGCCGGGGCGGGCGTGGGCGACTTCGATGCGGGGTGGTGTCGTACCCGGAGGGTAGGTATTGGAGGATGCAGCAACCGGTCGGCCCTGGGCCGGCCCTGCGGGTGCCGTTCACTGCGGCGGTGCCCGCCGCAACCTTGTGAAGGAGCCCCCGATGTCACTGTCGAGTGCCGACATCGCTCATCTCGAAGCGGTGCTGGCGCAAGGAAAGAAGCCGAAGGTGGTGTTCACCGACGCTGCCGGGCAGGTCGCCGGGCGCACCGGGAAGGTCGTCGCCCTCGATCCGGGCGGGGTGGACGACTTCGTCCATGTCGCATTCGGGTCCGACGAGCTGTCGTTCTCCGCCGTTGAACTGCGCCTGCCCGCGCCCGGCGAGGGTGCGCGGCGCGCGCCGCGCCAGCGCTCGAGCGAGCCGGCCGCGCCGGTCGCGCCTTCGGGCCCGGGACTGCTGCCCGAGGAGCCCGCGCCGAAACCCAAACCAGCTGTGAGTGAGAGGAAACCCGTGACCGCACCTGAGGTGTCTCAGATGGCCGCCGCCGAGCCTGCGGCGGCCCCGAAGAAGAAGGCCGCCCGGCCGCGCGCCGCGGCCGCGAAGCACCCTGAGCTTTCGATCACGTTGACCTATGAGGACGGGGAGTGGTCGGTCGCGGCCTCCCGCGGCGCCCGCACGGTCGTCAAGGGCGCCAAGGTCGCGCACTCGAACGCGCTGGCGATGTGCCAGGCGTCGGGTTCCGATGAGGTGGCCGAGGTCGTCGACGAGGTGGTCGAGAAGATCCGCTCCGAGGCCGCCGAGGAGGCGTCGCGGCTGCGCCGCCAGCTCGAGGAGGCCGAGGCGCGCCTCGCCGAGCTGAAGTAGCGCAAGGGAAGCCGACGGGCCCGGTGCGGTATCGCACCGGGCCCGGCTGTGTGCGGGGAGCCGCTCGCCCGTGGGGGTGGCTGGGGATGGCGGGCTGTGGCGGTCCGGAACGGACCACTGCCACACGGTTCTGGCATCGGTCGTTCGAGCAGGTCGCTGGCTTGATTTGGGTGCGTGGCGGGTCAGTCTCGGGCGTGCTTGATGTAGATCATGACCGCTTCGCGGGTGGTCTTGACGCCCAGGGATTGGCGGGCCGCGGCGATGCGGCGGTTGGCGGTGCGCAGGGACACGAATTCGGCTTCGGCGGCGGCGGCGATCGTGGAGCCCGCCGCGAGGCGTCCCAGCAGGGCCCGCTGCTCGGCGTCGAGGTCGAGGCCGTCGGCGGCTTCGGCCTTGCCCGGGGTCAACCCGAGAGGCCCGACCCGGCGCAGGTCCGCGGCGAGGCTCAGTGCGAGCGCGCCGGTCGCGACCGCGACGATCCCGGCCCCGCGCGCGGCCGCGAGGACCGCCTGCGAGGCCGTGTGGTCGTCGTTGACCTGCCCGTGGCACACCAGGTGCCGCTCGGCCAGGTCCCAGGCCGGCTCGAGCAGCGCGAACCCGCGGTGCGCCGCCCAACCGGCGGCGGCGCAGCGGCGCACGATCGCGTCCGCGTCGCCGGACGCGCCGACCACGTGCAGCGGCACCTGCTCGACCATCACGCCTCACCGCTCTCGGCGGCCGTCAGCAGCACCGCGGCCTCGGTGCGGGTCTTCGCGCCGAGTTTGCGCATCCCCGAACGGATGTGGGTCTCCACGGTCTCGGCGGTGATGCCGAGGATCTCAGCGATCCGCCGCGACGGATGCCCGGAGGCGACGTGCCGCAGCACTTCGCTCTCGCGGTCGGTCAGTCCCCCGCCGCCGCGCGCCGACCGGCGGTCGCGGCGCACGTCGTGCTTGCGCAGGCCCCGGCGGGCCCTGCCGGCCAGGACGATCAGGCCGTGCTCGTCGGCGATCCGCTCGGCCGCTTCCAGGGCCGCGACGGCGGCCTGCGCGTCGCCCGCGTGCGCGGCGAGCGCGAGGAGGCAGCGGACCTGCTCGCGGGCGGCCAGGCCGTCCCAGGCGGTCGCCGCCTGCGCGAACGGGCCCGGCGCGGCCTTGTCCCACGCCGAGAGCGTCGAAGCGACCGGTACCGGCCACGGGGACTGCTCGGCGGCGACCGGCTCGGTCCCGGTGTCGTAGGCGATCCACCGGCCGGTGATGTGCGCGAGCCCGCCGACCAGGCCCGGCCGGGATTCGGGCGCTTCGGGTCCGGGCTGGCCGTCGAGCCAGGCCGTCTCGTGGTCGAGCCACGCGACGAGCCCTTCGAGCGCGGCAGGGGCGTCCTTCAACCGCGCCAGGCGGGCCCGCGCGGCCCCTAGCGCGCCTGTGTCGGCCTCGGCGAGGGCGATCGAGGCGTCGATGAGCGTGTCCGCGACCGCCGGGAGCGCGTGGTCGGCGAGCGACTGGGCGGCGGCGATGACGTTGTCCAGGCCCGTGCCGGAGAGGACCAGGCACCACGCGGCGGCGGCGAGGAACCGCGTCTGCCACGAGTAGGCGCCCGCGGCCCCGGCCCGGTCGGCAGCCTCGTGCGCGACCGCTTCGGCCTCGACGAGCCGCGCGGCGTCGGCGAGGGCGATCACCCGCGACCACGCGCACCAGAACGCGGTGGTCGCATCCCCCGCGTCGCGCGCCAGCGCCTCGGCGAACGCGAGCGCGTCGGGGTCGTCCCCGGCGAGCGCGGCGGCCAGGCCCGGGTGGGTCAGGTCGGGGTGGGCCTCCCGCAGCGACGCGATCAAGTCGTCCTTTTCAGAGGGTGGGGCGGTGAGGAGGCGGAGCTGGTCGGCTTCGGGCCCTTCGGGTGCGCTTTCGAGGGCGGCGCGGGACTGCGCGGTTTCGCCGAGCGCCAGGAGCGCCCACGCGCGCGCCAGGGCGGCCTCGGGGTCGTCGGGGGCGCGGTCGAGGACGGCGAGCGCGGCGCGGGTGCGTCCGGCCGCGAGCGCGGCGCGGGCGGCGGGCACGGCGTGGGACGCATCGAGGTCGGCGGCGAGGAGGAGCGCTTCGGCGCGGGCCTGCGGGCCCGCGGACTGGGCCGCGTCGAGGGCGGTGGCGAGGGCGCGGTCGGCCAGGCCCGCGGCGTGGGCGTGGCGGGCGGATTCGACGCCGACAGTGGCGTCGGCGAGGCGCTCGTGCATGGACAGGCGGGCGTCGTGGTCGAGGATGCCCGCGGCGACCTCGGCCATCCACGGGCTGGCGGCCCGCAGGTGGGCGCCGTCGGGGACGGTCAGGCCGGCGTCCTGGAGGACGGCGGCGCCGTCGCCGAGGAGGCTCGGGTGCGCCGGCCGGCCCAGGAGGCCGAGCGCGGCGAGCGCGGTGCGGCCCGAGCGCGGCAGGTCGGCGATCGCGGCGGCCGCCGCGGCGGCGGGGTCGCCGGGGGTCTCCAGGTCCAGGTCCTCGCCGGGCGATTCGAGGTTCGCGGCGCGCTTGGCGAGCGCGGTGAGGGCGAGGGGGTTGCCGCCGGCTCGGACGGTGAGGGCGGCAGCGCGCGAGGGCGGCAGCGCGGGCGCGGCCTCGGCGACGAGCCGGGCCGCTTCGGCGTCGGTCAGGTCCGGGACCGGGATGACGGTGGCGGATCCCAGGAGCCGGGCCAGCGCGGTCTCGCTCAGCCGGTTGGGGGTGCGCAGGGCCGCGGCGACCGGGAGGCGCTCGGCGAGGATCGGGAGGACGGCGAGGGTCGCGGCGTCGCACCACTGCAGATCGTCGATGACGAGAAGGCCACCG
This sequence comes from Glycomyces luteolus, assembly GCF_027622875.1. GTDB lineage: Bacteria > Actinomycetota > Actinomycetes > Mycobacteriales > Micromonosporaceae > Glycomyces > Glycomyces luteolus. The sequence goes on from NZ_JAPZVP010000007.1 coordinate 147,799, forward strand.
CGAGTGCGGGAGTAGACCGCCTCGGCCAGCAGCGGCAGGTCGTCGGCGGGCATCCGCGCCCGCGTCGCCCGCTCCAGGGCCAGCGCGGGGGCGCCGGAGAGCATCGCGAGGCCGCCGCCGGCGTGGACCGGGCGTTTGGAGGCCTGCGCGAGCCGCTCGAGCAGGCGCGTGCGCCCGCAGCCGGGAGGGCCGGTAACGACCACCAGGCCGGGTCCGGCCAGCGCTTCGGCCATGGCGTGGAGCGCTTGATCGCGGTCGCCCTGGCCGGGGTCGGCGGGCGCGGAGTCGACGCGTGGTCGGGCCAGACCGGGGGTGGGCGGCGGGGCGGCCAAAAGGGGGCTCCTAACGCTGTGGCACGAATGGGGGAGGCGGCCGGGCGGCTGCGGTTTGTATCGTCGTCTTGTCGACGGAACGCCGACGCCTCTCATGATATTGCGGAACCTTCGATGCCGCAGACCGGCGTCGGCGCCCAGGTGCCGAGAGAACGACGAGAGGGCGGACGCGGGAGCATGGTGGCAGGGCAACTCACCACGAGTGTGGCGGGCATGTGCGAAGAGCTGGCCGGCAAGGTCAGCAGCGCGTCTCGCCCCGTGGTCGAGGAGGTGGCCTCCAGGCTCGGGCAGCCGTTGCGCGTCGCGGTGGCGGGGCGGTTGAAAGCGGGGAAGTCCACGCTGGTCAACGCTTTGATCGGGCGCAGGGTCGCGCCGACGGCGGCCGGTGAGTGCACGCGCGTGGTGACCCAGTTCCGGTACGGCCCGGCCGACCGGGTCGACGTGATCGCCCGCAACGGCACGAAGCACGCGGTCCCGTTGGACGCCAACGGGATGATCCCCACCACGCTGCCGATCCCGGCCGACGAGGCCGCGATGATCGACGTGCAGCTGTCCTCGGACCGGTTGCGGGACTTGACCGTCGTCGACACGCCCGGTCTGCAGTCGGTCAACACCGACATCTCCGATGCGGCGCGCGAGATGCTGTTCGCCGCGCCCATCGCCGACGACGTCGACGACGACTCGCGCGCGGCCGTCGAATCGGCCGAGGCGATCATCTACGTGTTCACCCAGCAGGTCCGCGCCGACGACGTCGAGGCGTTGGAGGCGTTCGCGAAGGCCTCGCAGCAGCTGGCGTCCTCGCCGATGAACGCCCTGGGGCTGTACAACAAGGCCGACAAGCTCGCGCCCGGGCCCGGCCAGGACCCGTGGCCCGTCGCGGGCCCCATCGCCGGCGACCAGGCCGCGGTGCTGCGCCGCTCGGTGTGCGATGTCGTCCCCGTCGTGGGGCTGCTGGCCGAGACCGCCGAAGCGGGCCTGCTGACCGCCGCCGACTGCGAAGCGCTGCGGACCCTCGCGGGACTCGACGAGGACAAGCGGGCGCTCATGCTCGCCTCCGCCGGCCTGTTCCTGTCCACTGAGGGGCCCGTCGACAAGCACCAGCGTCAGCGCCTGCTCGAGCGCCTGGACTTGTACGGCATCCACTTCGCGATCGCGCACCTCGGCGCGAATCCGCACCTGGCCACCGGTGAGCTCGTGCGGCTGCTGTTCGCCGCCTCCGGGTTCCCGCGGCTGCGCACGACCCTGCACCAGATCTTCGGGGTGCGGGCCGATGTCATCAAGGCGGGCTGGGCGCTCGGGCGCCTGGACGCGGCCGCCGCCTCCGGGCCCGCCGCCGACCGCGACCTCTTGAGGGGCGCGGTCGAATCGATCGTCGCCCGCCCCGAATACCACCGGCTGCCGCTCCTGGAGGCCGCCGCGCAAGTCACCACCGGGCAGGTCGCCCTGCCCGAAGCCATGGAAGCCGAAGTCGCGCGCCTCGCTTTGACCGACGACGCCGGCGTCGTTCTCGGCCTCCCCGGCGAAGCCCGCCCCCAGCTGCGCCGCGCCGCCATCGAAGCCGCCGCGCGCTGGCGGGCCTTCGCCAACGGCGGCGCCACACCGGCGCAGGCGCGGGTGGCGAACGTGGTGCATCGTGGTTTCCATCTACTCGCCCAGCGGCTCGGATGAGCCCTAGAACCCGGCCCCGCAGTGGGACGCCTGCACGACCGAAGGAGAGCATTGTGACGAATCGACTCGGCGGACCGCTGGTGGGAGCCCTCGTGGGCCTCGCCGCCGCCGCCCTGGGCGCGGTGTTCCTCACCGGCGGGTTCGATCCGGTGACTTTGGCCGTCGCGGCCGGGTCGGTCCTCGTCACCGCCGTGGTCGCCGTCCTCACCGGACGGTCGATCGCGCCCGCGCCGGCACCGCAGGCGGCGCCGCCGGTCTCCGGTGTGCCCTTCTCCCCTGGGCCGTCGGGGCCGATCCCGGTGCAGCAGCTGCAGGAGCCGGCCCGTGCCGCGCAGGCCATGTCCGACCGCAACGCCCTCGTCGAGGCGTGCATCTGGATGCGCGACCGCGCCACCTCCCCCGCGCTCGCGCAGCACCTCGACGGCGCGTTCGCCCGCGTCGGCGTCGCCCAGGTCGATGCGACCGGGCAGCGGTTCGACCCGGCCGTGCACGAGGCCGGATCCACCATCGCCGCCGGGTCCCCCGCTGAGGACGGCATCATCGCCCGCACCGAGCAGATCGGCTACACCGACCGCGGCCGCCTCCTGCGCCACCCCATCGTCACCGTCTACCGGGGCCAGGTGCGGGCATGACCGACACCGCCACCCCGCCCCCGGCCGCGAAGCCGGCCACGGTGAAGAAGGCCGCGACGCCCGCGAAGCCGAACCCGGCCCAGCAGATCCACAAGCTGTGCGCCCGCGCCGCCAAGGCGGGCAACGCCTCCCTGCGCACCGTCGACGCGAAGGCCGCCGCCGAAGTCGACGAGGTCTCGCGCTGGCAGCCCGACAAGCCCGTCGCCGTCGTGGTCGGCGAGACGAAGCGCGGCAAGTCCTCGCTCGTGAACGCCCTCCTCGGCATGCCCGGACTGTCGCCGGTGGACGCCCAGGTGGCGACCACGGCGTACCTCGAGTTCGCCTGGGCCGAGCAGGCGTCGGTGCGCGCCTGGCAGCCCGGCGCGGCCGACCCGATGCTCCTGGGCGTGGGCGACCTGCGCAACTGGGCGACCCGGCTGGGGACGATGCCCCCGGGCATGGTGCCGCCCAGGCGGATGCTCGTGGGCCACCCCTCGGCGCTGCTCAAGCACATGTCCGTCGTGGACACGCCCGGGACGGGCGGGCTCGACCCCGACCACGCGCAGATCGCGCTCGAAGCGGTCGCGCGCGCCACGTGCCTGATCATGGTCACCGACGCGTCCTCGCCGATGGCGAAGACCGAACTGGACTTCCTCACCGAGGCGTCCAAGCGCGTCAACTTCGTCGTGTTCGCCCTGACCAAGACCGACACCTACCCGGGGTGGCGCACGGTCATGGAGGAGAACCGCTCGCTGATCGAGGCGCACGCGCCGCGCTTCCGCAACGCCCCGCACTACCCGGTGTCGGCGATGCTCGCCGAGCACGCCCTCAACTCGCAGGGCCCCACCCGCCAGGCCCTCGCGAAGGAGTCGGGGATCGGGAAGATGCAGCGGGCCCTCGTCAAGGTCGCCACCGCCGGGAAGGCGCTGGTCGCGGCGAACGTGGTCCGCGCGGTGCGCACCGAGTTCCAGCGGCTCGCCGTCTCCGCCGCCGCCGACATGAAGGCCTACGACCCCGACCCTGAGGCCGCCAACCGGCTCAAGGAGGAGAAGAAGCAGGCCCTCGCCTTGCGGCGCACCGAGACGAAGAAGGCGAACCTCGCCCTCCGGGTGGAGACGCAGCGGGCCAAGATCGAAGTCCAGGGCCGCCTGCGCACCCACTTGCAGGAGCTCGAGGAGGCGCTGCTCGACGAGGTCGAGAAGGCCAACAAGGCCGCGCTCGAATCGCTGCCGAACCGGGTCGACATCGCCCTGCAGGGCATCGCCGCGCGCCTCTCGGGCGAGCTGCACCAGCGGTTCGTGCTCCTGGCCGAACGCGTGCTGCGGCAGGTGTTCAACGACGACGAGCTGCGCCAGGCCACCAACTCGATCTCCGCGGGCCTGCGCACGGCCGCCTCCGGGCGGGCCCGGCGCGGCGACAACTCCGACGGCGCGCTGCTCGTGGCGTCCTCGGCAGGTGTGGCGATGATGGCCGGACGCGCGGTCACCATGGGCGCCGGTGCGATCGGCCTCGGCGCGGTCGCCGGGGTCGGGGCCATCGCCCTGACCGCCTCCGGTGTCGGCATCGGCCTCGCCGCCGCCGCGTTCCTGCTGTACCGCCGCAAAATCCAAGGCAACCGCGCCGCCGCGAAGCAGTGGGTCCAGCGGGTCATCGCCGAAGCCCGGGCGAACCTCAACGAGGAGATCAGCTTCCGCTTCACCGAGGTCGAGTTCGTGTTCAACTCCACGCTGGACGACGCCCTGGAGCGCCGCGCCGCCGAGTTCGACGCGCGGATCTCCGCCGCCGAGAACGCCCAGAAGGCCGACCAGGCCGCCAGGGCGAAGAAGCAGGCGGCGCTCAAGCAGCGCCGCGACTCCATGGCCGCCAAGGTCAAACAGCTCGACGAGGTGCTGGCAAAGGCCCGCACCCTCGTCCCAGGCGAGGAGGATGCGTGATGGATGAGTTCGACGCCTTCGAGCCCGAAGGCAACGCGGACTTCGACACCGGCGACCTCGATGACGACGCGGACGCCCCCGCATTGGACGAGTTCGACGACGGCGAGGTTCCCGGCGACGACGACCTCGAAGGATTCGCGTTCGACGGAGCCGAGACCGACTTCGACGGCGACGAAGCGCTCGAGGAGGACTTCACCGTCGACGCCGAATTCGACGACGACGCGGTCGAGGACGAGGCCCCCGCGGGCGACGAGACCGCCTACGCCGCCACGTACGAGGATCTCCTCGTCGACGAGGCCGACAACCCGCCGAACTTCCCGCCCGAACTGGACCTCGACGTCCCCGAACCGGTCGACGGCTACCCCTGGGTCGACCTTGACGTGCTCGGCTCGGCCGAGGCCGAGCCGTGGGTGAACTCCGGCTCCTCGGTCGACGCCTCCGAGTACGCGATCGCCGACGTCGACGACCCCGCCGCTTCCGCGCTCGCCCGGTTCTGGCAGGGCTAGCACCGGCGTCGGCGCGCCCGGCAGCCGCCGACCCGGCACCGCCCCGGAGCACGTTCGCGGATGACGCTTGCCCGAGGGGCCGAGCGGGCCGTTCGCGCGGTTGTTTAGCGGATCGTAAGCACGGTCGCCGACGGTTCGGCGCGGGAAGCGCGATGATGGAGGGGTGAACACCACGCACCCCGCCAGCGCCCGCGCCTGGGCCCTCGCCGGATCGGTCGCGGCCCTCGCCGGCCTCGCCGTCGGGCATCTCGCCGCGGCCTTCGCCGCGCCCCGCTCCGCGCCGCTGTCGGTCCTCGCCGACGCCGTGATCGCCGTCGTCCCCCTCGAGGTGTCGCACTGGTTCATCGACCTGGTCGGCACCGCGGACAAGCCGCTGCTCATCGCCGGCCTCGCCATCGGCGTCGCCGTCGCCGGAGCGGTCGCGGGCCTGGCGTGGCGGCGCTCCCCGCAGGTCGGCCTGGCCGTCTTCGCGGCGCTGGGCGTGATCGGCGCGGCCGCGGCGGTCTCGCGTCCCGGACTCGGCGCCGCCGCCGCCATCCCCTCGATCCTCGCCGCCGGTCTCGCCGCGCTGGCGTTGACCTGGTGGGACGTGCAGGGCCGCAAACGGACCGTGACGGGCCGCCGCGGGTTCCTCGGCCTCACCGCCGCGCTCGGCGCGGCCGCGGTCGCCGGATCCTGGTGGGCCTCCAGGCTCGGACCGGCCGCGATCGAAGCCGACCGCGACGCGCTCGTCCTCCCCGAACCCGACGTCCCCGCGGTCGAACCGGGCCCCGGCGCCGACTTCGAGCAGGCGGGCCTGTCCTCGTACTGGACGCCGAACCGCGACTTCTACCGCATCGACACCGCCATCACCGTCCCGCGTATCGACGTCGACGACTGGTCGCTGCGCGTCCACGGCATGGTCGACCGCGAACGCACGTACACGATGGAGGAGCTCCTCGGCCGCGAGCTGATCGAACGCGACATCACCTTGTGCTGCGTGTCGAACCAGGTCGGCGGCGAACTCGTCGGCAACGCCCGCTGGCTGGGGGTCTCGCTCGCCGAACTCCTCGCCGAGGCCGGGGTGGACCCGGCCGCCGACCAGCTCGTGTCCCGCTCCTCCGACGGCTGGACCGCCGGGTCCCCCACCGACCTCGTCTTCGACGGCCGCGACGCCATGATCGCCCTCGGCATGAACGGCGCCCCGCTGCCGGTCGACCACGGCTGGCCCGCCCGCCTCGTCATCCCCGGCCTGTACGGGTACGTGTCGGCCACGAAGTGGGTCACCGAGCTCGAACTGACCACGTTCGACGCCTACGACGCGTACTGGATCACCCGCGGCTGGTCGACCCCGCGGCCCATCAAGACCCAGTCGCGGATCGACACGCCCCGTTCGAAGGCCGACTCGGGCACGGTGGTCGTCGCAGGGGTCGCGTGGGCGCAGCACCGCGGGATCTCGGCCGTGGAACTGCGAGTCGACAATGGCGACTGGCGCGAGTGCGCACTGTCCGATGTCGCCACCGGGGACACGTGGCGGCAATGGCTCGTGGAATGGGAGGCCGAGCCCGGTGAGCACACGCTCACCGTCCGCGCCACCGACGGTGAAGGGATTCCGCAGACCAGCGAGGTGCAAGGGGTCGTACCCGACGGCGCCACCGGGCTCCACAGTGTCACCGTCACCGTCTCGTGAAGCACCGAATGAGACGCATCCGTATGAAAATGTCGGACCTGGCGACACCCGAAGCGGCAATGCGGCGGTAGATTGACTCCATTACCGTCGAGACCGACGCCCGACTCCCCTCACGGGCACCGGCCCGTCCCCGCACGACCGACCGGGAGCCGCGTGGTGAACGAACCAGACCACTACCGCGTCCTCGGGGTCAGCCCGCAGGCCCCGAAAGCCGACATACAAGCGGCCTATCGCCGCCGGCTGCGCGAGACCCACCCCGACCGCGGCGGCGACGAGGACGAGTTCCACCTCGTCCAAGGCGCCTGGGAGACCCTCTCCCACCCTGGGCTGCGCCGCGAATACGACCTGCTGCGCTTCGGCCGCCGCGCCGCCCGCCGCTACGGCAAGGCCGCCGCGAAACCCTCGCACCGCAAAGTCCGCGGCTGGAACGTCTCGCCCGCGCCGCAGCCCGCCGCGCAGGGCTTCCCCGCCGAGGGCGCCCTCGTCGCCGTCCCCTGGCACGCCAGGCTGCGCCTCACCCGGCCCGTGCACCGGCCCTCGGCCTGGGCCGCGGCCGCATACATGGCCGCGGTCGGCGCCGTCTGGGTCTTCTGCGGGCTCGGCTACCTCGGGCAGGCGCTCGCCGCCGACGGCTGGCTGTTCCTGGCCCTGGCCATCCCGGTCACGATCGCCGTCGCCATCATCGTGCTCGTCCAGACCAGCCGCGCCCTCAGGCGCCGCCCCGACACCGCGCCGAACCCGCCCACCGGGCGGCTCATCATCGCGTTCCTGTTCGCCACCGCCGTCGTCTGGCTCGCCGGCCTCTCGACGCCGTGGGGCTGGGCACTGGGCGTCTACGTGCTCACCGGCACCGCCCTGGCGTGGACGGTGAAGCGCCTGCGGTACACGCTGGCGCTGCGCCGCTCCGTCGGCGGGGCCCTGCGCCAGTTCAACGCGTTCGGGCCCGCGGGAACCCGCCCGAAGGCGGACCGGTCCACGGGCAAGCTCCTGCGCGAAGTGCTCACGAACCTGCCCGCGGCGCGGCTGTTCGTGGCACTGCCGGTGGACCTGGAGACGCGCGTGCCGCATGCGATCGTCTGCGGCGACCGGATCGCGCTGCTGTGCGCGCCGGTCGGGCGCGACAGCGCCGATGTGGACTCCGTGAACCTCGCCGAGGCCGTCAAGGCCCTCGACGCGGCGCTGCCGGACGCGAACGTGCAGGGCTGGGTGCTGTGGCCGACTCTGCCCGAGACCGCCCGCGCGGGCGAGGCCGCCGCCGTCCACGACGTCGCGGTCGGCCAGGCCGCCAGCGATATCGGCCTGTGGCTCGCAGCGGGCGGCATGGTCTACGACCTGCCGGTGCTCCAGGCGCTGCGGATGCGCCTCGCGGCGGTGCCGGCCCCGCGCACCGGGGACCGGACCCCGGTCGTGCGCACCTGAGTTCAGCTGCCTCAGTCCTTGTCCGCTGCCGCACCGCAGATCCGCTCCGCCGCAGCGTAACCGCACGCTCCGTGAGCAATCGCACCCTCCACACGGACGGGTTCCGCCAGTACAGTGCAGGCTGTGAACGCCACCGACCGAGCCGCCGAGGACGCCGCCGGAAGCACGGGCGCGGCCAGCGCCGGGAGCGCCAGCCGACCCGGCGCTGACGCCAGCGGGCCTATGCCGCTGGCCGCCGGAGACGCGGACCGGTCGCTCGCTCGACACTCTGACGCGATCGTCGCCAAGCGCCCTGGGGCCTCGGCCACCGACAGCGTTGCGCCAGCCCTTGTCGCGCGCGCTGACGCGATCGTCGCCGACCGCCTCCGTGCCGCCGCCGCCCGCGAGCCCCTGCCGGGCGAGGCGGCCGGGACGAGCGCCGCCGAACTCGCCGCGTCCCTCAGCGCCGGTTCACCGCACTCCGCACGGTTCACCGCCGAGATCGCCGCGGCCGTGCGCGGCACCGCCCTCGCCCTGCAAGCGGCGCAACCCCACCCCGCCGACCTCTGGGCGGCTGCCAGCGCGGCGCACCCGGACCCGTCGGTGTGGTTCGAGCAGGCGGTCCTGCTGGGGCATCCGACGCATCCGCTCGCGCGTTCGCGCGGCGAGCTGACCGATGACGAGATCCGCGCCTACGCGCCCGAGCATCGGCCGCGGTTCGACTTGCGGCTCTACCGGTTCGAAGGGCTCGACGAGCCGCCGATCTGGTTGAGCATCTGCGGTCGGACGGAGCAGCTGCCGGTCCACCCGTGGCAGGCGGCGCGCTACGGCCTGACTGCGGTGTCGCGGACCGTCTCGGATGCGGCGCCGCTGATGAGCCTGCGCACGGTCTCAGCAGGCGACCTCCACATCAAGACCGCCGTGGACCTGCAGTTGACCTCGGCGGTCCGGCACGTCTCCCCGGCGTCGGTGCACAACGGCCCGATGCTGTCGCGGTATCTGGTCGATCCGGCCGCCGCGCAGGGCATCACGTTGCTGAAAGAACGTGCGGCCATCGCCCGCGGTCCGGAAGGCGAGCCGCTGCCGCAGCTGGCCGCGATCGTCCGCCCTGCCCCGCACCTGTCCGGACACCCGCGCGCGGTCCCGCTCGCGGCCCTGGCCGAACCCGACCCGGCCACCGGTCGGCCGATCGCGGCCGCGCTCGCCGGGGACGACCTCGAAGCCTGGTGGGACGCTCTCGTGGCGGTGGCGCTCGCGCCGGTGCGGCTGTTCGAGGCGACCGGTGTCGCGCTCGAGGCGCACGGGCAGAACGCCCTCGCGTCCTTCACCGGCGACCGTCCGACCTCGCTGGTGTACCGCGACTACGGGGGTGTCCGCGTCCCCAGGACCGGCTGGCCCGTGCTCCAAGGCGACCTGCAGACCGACGATGCCGACGAGCGGCTGCGCAAACTCACCGCCGCGCTCTTCCCGACCACGCTGACCGCGCTCGTGGATGCGCTCGCGACCTGGACCGGCACCGATCCGGGACGGTGGTGGCGCACCGTCGACCGCGCTCTAGCCGACATCGGCGGCAAGGCCGCACAGGCGATGCGGACCGAGTCGTGGACTATGAAGGCCACCACCGCGATGCGTCTGGCCGAGCGGCCCACTGACGACATCTGGGTGCCGATCGAGAACCCTCTGGCGGCGGTGTGAACCTCGCCTCCCAGATCAAAGCGGCCGCCTGGCGCGAGAACCTGGGCGGCTTCCGCGACCGGCCCCTGCCTGAGGGCGCGCGTGAGCGGGCCTTCAACCAGCTCGACGTCGACGGGCCCGATGAGGACCCGGTCAAGACCCTCGAGGCGATCCTCGGCGGGGCCGTGCCCGAGCACCTCGCCGCCGAGCTCCACTCCGCACGCGAAGGCTTGGAGCACGCGCGGACCCGTGCGGAGCGGCGCGGCCGCCACCTCGCCGCTCTGGCGGCGCGGGCCGGGGCCGGGAGTCTCGCCGAGCTCGTCGCCTCGTGCGGGCGCGACGTCCACACCGTCGGGCGGCTGCTCGAGACCCTCGCCACCGAAGGGCATCAGCTGCATCCGTGCGCGCGCACCCGCCTCGGCTGGGACCGGGCCGACCGGGAGCGGTACGACCTGGAGGCGACCCGGCCGATCCGGGTCCGGCTCGTCGCCGACCGCGCCGGGGTCCTTGAATACTCCGGCGAGGACTTCCGCGACCAACCGATGCTGCGCGGCCTCGACCTGCCCGACCCGGTGCTCCCGGTGCACCCGTGGCAGCTGGAGCACCGGATCCTGCCGGGCCACCGGGACCTGTTCGACTCCGGGCGCTTGAAGGTCATGGACGAGTCGATCCCGGCCTGGCCGACCGCGGCGATCCGCACCCTCGCCGGACACGACGCGCCCGGGTTCTTCAAGCTGGCCTTGGGCATCCACATCACCTCGACGCGGCGCGACATCTCCCCCGCGACCGCGCTGCTGGGCCCGCGCCTGTCCGCGCTCATCGGCCACATCCACCGCGTCGGCGACAACGGGACCGAGTCGCAGCACCGCATCGCCATGGACGTCTCGGGGGCGTGGCTGCCCGGTTCGCGCGACCTCACCGCACTCGCCCGGGCGCCGCTCGCCCGCTACGAGCCGAAGGGGACCGTCTACGTCCCGGCGACGGCCCTCACCGCGACCTCACCGGTGACGGGCCTGAGCCTCGCCGCCGAATACGCGCGCTGGTCCGGCGACCCCGACGCGTGGATCCACCGCTACGCCAAGCTGTTCGCCGGTCCCGTCCTGCGCCTCGCCGAAGGCGGCATCGGTCTGGAGGCGCACCTGCAGAACAGCATCGTCGCGATGCGCGGCCCCGAACCGGTCTTCCCCGTCTCCCGCGACCTCGGCGGCGCCCGCATCCACCTGCCGACCCTCCCGTGGGAACTCGAACTGCCGCAAGGCAGCCCGGTGAACGCGACGAGCATGGACCAAGTGCGGGCGAAAGTCGCCTACACGTTGTTCCAGAACCACTTCGCGGCCCTGGTCGCCGTCCTCGAACGCGACCTGGGACTGGACGGGGCGGCGTTCTGGGCGGACCTGGCCGACGAGCTCGGCGATCGCCTCTCCCAGGCCGAACGCGCCGCTTACCTCGCATCCGAGCAGCCCACGAAAGCGCTGCTGACCATGCGCCTGCACCCAGGCGAGGAGATCGAGACCCTCGTGGACAACCCGCTCGCGAACGCCCGCGTGCACCAGCACCCCACCCTCGACCGGCACGTCCGCGCACTGCGATCCCCCGCCAGCGCCTGGATCTACGACCCCGCCGGGGTCACCGCGTTCCTGGAATCCCTGCGAGAGCACCTCAGCGGGCACACGGTGCTGTACGCGATGAAGGCGTGCGCGAACCCGGCGGTGCTGGCCGCGGCCGTGCGGGCCGCGCACGGCGTCGAGTGCGCCTCCGGCGGCGAACTGGCCGCGGCGCAGGCGGCGGGGGCGGCGCGGCTGGCGTTCTCGGGTCCGGCGAAGACCCCGGACGATCTGGCCGCGGCGGCGGCGTGCGGCGTGCCGCTGTGGATGCACGCCGAGAGCGTGCGCGAGCTCGACGGGCTGGCGGCGGCCGGGTTCACCGGTCCGGTCGCGTTGCGCGTCAACCGGGGCCGGGCCCTGCCGGGGACGCATCAGATGACGGGCGTGCCGACCCCGTTCGGCATCGACGAGGCGCAGGTCCCGGCGGCGATCGACCGGGCCCTGGGTCTGGGCCTGGACCTGGTCGGGTTCCATCTGCACGCGGTCTCGAACTGCCTTGAGGCCGAGGCGTACGCGCATCATGTGCGCGACTCGCTCGGGTGGTCGCATGCGGCGGCGCGGGGGCGGTTCGCGCTGCGGTACGTGAACGTGGGCGGCGGGCTCGGGTCCGATCCGCGCGGGGCGCGGATCGACGTGGCCGCGCTGGCGGCGGGCCTGCGGGGTCTCGATGCGGGCGGGGCGGAGCTGGTGTTCGAGCCGGGCCGGTATGCGGCGGCACCGGCGGGCTGGTACGTGGCCGAGGTGTTGGATCTGAAGACCGTTGGGGGCCAGGCGTTCGCGGTGGTGCGCGGGGGGACGCACCATTTCCGGCTGCCGGCGGCGTGGGGGTACTCGCATCCGTTCGCGGTGGTGCCGGGGCCGCGCCGGGGCGAGGTGTGGTCGGACGTGGAGGTGCGGGTGTGCGGGGAGCTGTGCACGCCGCGGGACGTGCTGCACGGCGGCCAGCGCGTGTCGTCGCTTGCCGTCGGGGATCGGCTGGTGTTCGCCAATGCCGGTGCGTACGGGTGGGAGATCTCGCATGACCGGTTCCTGGGGCATCCGGGCCCGGAGCAGGTCGTCATCGGCTGATCGGCGGATCCGCGCGCCGGTGCGGTGCGTCTACGATGAAGGGCCCGAAGCCGACGCGCCGCCCAGTGCCTTCCGCGGCGCGCGCACAGCCTCGATCCCTCATTGAGGAGTCCGCATGCCCAATCGGCGCCATGCCCGACGGACGCACCGCGATGCCGCGAAGTTGGCGGCCGCGGGCAACCATCAAGGCGCCCTTGCCGTCTACGCCCATGCCGAGGGCGAGTTCCGCGGCTGCCTCGCGGTCCACCCGGAGGATCGGGCCACGCGGAGCGACTTCGCGGAGCTCCTGGCGGATCTGGCGGCGTCGCACGCGGCCGTCGGCGAGGTCGGCGAGGCGTATGCGGCGCAGCGGGAGCGGGTCGCGATCACGGCGAGTCTGCAAGCGGGGCCGGTGGAGTGGGCGGCGGCGCGCCTGGATCTGGCCGAGGCCGCGGTCGGTGCGGGGCGGCTGCTGACGGCGGCGACGGAGGCGGACGCGGCTCTGGGGCTGCTCGAGGAGGTGGATCCGGCGGATCCGTCGAGTCCGGGTTTCACGACGCTGGCGGACGCTATCGCGCGGGCGGCGCGGGTGTACGCCCGCGCGGCGGACCCGGATCTGGCGGTCGGCGCGGCGGATCAGGCGGCCCGGATGCTCATCGCGGCCCGCGAGGCCGCCCCTGGCGGGTTCGGTGCCGACGGCATCGGGCTGGACGGCACCGCCGGGTTGCTGCGCGACAGTCTGCGCCTGGCGGCCGCGCTGCATGCGGGTGCGGGCCGTGCGGGGCATGCGCGGGGCGCGGCCGATCTGCTCACGCGGCATTTCCCGGGGGTCTCGCCGCCGTCGGCGCCGATCCCGTTGACGTTGCGGGCGGCGTTGGAGACGGCGATGCGCATGGGCGCGTTCTTCGATCCGGGCCTGATCGAGCGGTTGTGCCCGGATCCTGCCGGGCGCGGTGCGCCGGTGACGGTGAGCGCACGGTGCGATCCGGGGCTCGCGGCCGTCGCGCTCCACACCGTCGAGCCGGCGGTGGAGGGGCTGGCGCCGACCCATCCGAACCTGGCGTGGCGCATCGCCACCGAGGTCCATTATCTGCTGACCGCGGCCGACCGGGTCGGCGAGCGGAACCTGCATTTGAACTTCCGCGATCACGGCCCGGCGTGGCTGGCGATGCTCATGGCGCTGACGGCGACCGGCAAGCAGGGCCCGATCCTCCAGGACCTCGCGGCCGCGCTCGCGGAGCTGCGCGAGCGGCTGCGGACGAGGCATGCGGCGGCCGACCACGAGCCGCTCGTCGTGGCGGCGAACCGTTTCATCGCCATGCACGGGGACCGGGTGCGCTGAGCGCTGCACCGCGCGGGGCGGTTCAGCGGTCGGCGCCGAACCAGCCGGGAATGTCGAGCCGGAAGACCTCGCCGGGGGCGAGGGTGCGCAGGTCGGCTTGGAGGGCGGCGAGGCGTTCGGGGCCGATGGTCTGGGCCCATCGGGCTTGGATCGCGTCGAAGCTGCGGGCGGAGACGGCGAGCATGTCGACGCCTTTGGCGGTGAGGCGCACGAGTTTGCGGCGGGCGTCGCCCGGGTCGGCGGCGCGCTCGACGTAGCCCTGCTGCTCGAGGCCGGCGATGGTCTTGCCGGCGGCCTGCTTGCTGATGCCGAGGCGCTTGCCGAGTTCGACGGCGGTCGTGCCGCTTGTGCCGATGGCCTGGAAGACGAAGCCGTGCATGGGTTTGACGTCGGGGTGGCCGTGGCGGGCGAGGTCGGCGTGGGCGGCGTCGATGATGGCGCGGAACGCGGCGAAGAGCTGCAGCGGGAGTTCGTAGCCGGGGGTCGGCTCAACCATGATCGACAACCTGGTTTACTATATGGGTAACCATGTTGTCCATCTTAGGAGACGCCCCCTTGCGTATCGTCCGCAGCACCGAATCCCGCCGCTCCGAGACTCCCGCGGCGGTCATGACCACCTTCGCCTCCCCCGACCTCGGCGGCGCCGCCGCGCCGCTGTGGAAGGTCGAGGCCGCCGCCGAGACCGCCGGTCCCGTGCACCACATCGACGCCGAGCAGGTCTGGGTGGTCCTCACCGGCGACGTCGCCGTCACGGTCGACGGCGCCTACGCCGATCTGGCGGCGGGCGACACGATCGTGATCGCCGCCGACGCGGCACGCCAGTTCGCCCCGGGGCCCGACGGCTTCACCGCGATCTGCACCGGCCCGGCCGGGATGCGGGCCTACATGCCCGGCAAGGAAGACGCGAAGATGACCCCGCCCTGGACGGCCTGAGCCGTGGCGGCGCCGGTCCCGGACATCGAGCGGCCCCGGCCGGGACGCGAGGTCCCGGCCGGGGCCGCTCTGGCGTGCGCATGCGCCTGTGGCGTCAGTTCGACAGCCCCAGCTGGCGCATGAACTCCGATTCGTCGAAGTACAGGTGGTGCTCGGTGATCTTGCCGTTCTCCACCGTCGCGATGTCGCACGAGCGGAGTTTGACCTTCTTGCCGGTCGCCGGCAGCGTCTCGCCTGACGGCATCGTCAGCTCCCCGGTATGGGTGCCGATGAAGTACCCCTCGTCGACCGCCCTGCCGTTGGATTCGAGTTTGGCGATCGACTCGTAGTGGCTGTCGGGAAAACCGTCGATGAACTGGTGCCAGTACTCGGCGATCTTCATGCGCCCCTTGACCGGCCCCGCATCGGGCGTCATCACCACGGCGTTGTCGGCGTACAGGCTGACCGCCTTGTCGACATCGTGCATCTCGACTGCCGTATCGGTGAGTTTGTCCAACACGTCTCTCGCTTGGCCCATGGCCCTCACCTCCTCGACCATGAGTATTCTTCGCTACTCGCGAGTCGGTGGGTCCTTCCGGAAAATCTCAACTCACGGCCCTGATCAGGTACTATGCGCGGCTTGCGCGGCGCTTCGCGAAGTCGCGGAGCGCTCGAAGGAAGTCGATCTGCCGGAAGCCGGGCCAGTAGACGTCGCAGAAGGAGAGTTCGGCGCTCGCGGACTGCCACAGCAGGAAGCTCGAGAGGCGCCGCTCGCCGCTGGTGCGGATGATGAGGTCGGCTTCGGGCAGGTCCGGTGTGTACCGGTGCGCACCGATGTCGGCGGCGGTGAGGCGCGCGGCGAGTTCGGCGATCGTGGTGCCTTGGGCCGCTTCGGCATCGAGCAGGGAGCGGACGGCGTCGACGATCTCGTCCTGTCCGTTGTAGCCGATGGCTACCGTGAGGTGGCCGCAGGTGCGGTCGGCGGTGGCCTCGCATGCGGTCTTGAGGGCGTGGGCGGTGGAGTCGGGCAGGTCGTCGAGATGCCCGGCGATGTGGAGGCGCCACTGGTTGCCGGGGCGCAGGAGGCGTTCGGCGACGATCTCCTCGATCATGGCCATGAGGTGGGCGACCTCGCCGCTGTCGCGTTTGCGGAGGTTGTCGGTGGGGGCGACGTAGACGGTGACGTGGGCGATGCCGATCGCCGCGCACCAGTCGAGGAGGTCGTCGAGGTGCTCGGCGCCGTAGCGGTGGCCGATGCCGGGGTCGTCGAAGCCCTGCTGCCGGGCCCAGCGCCGGTTCCCGTCCATGGCGACGGCGACATGCCGGGGCAGGAGCTCACGGTTCAGGTTGCGGCGCAAGCGCCTCGCATACCAGCGGTACAGGATTCGAGGTGCGCGCATGCCGAACAGCCTAGCGGGTGGAGGGTGCGGGGGGGGGCCCGCCCCGCGCCCCCCCCCCGGGGGGGGGGGGGGGGGGGGGGCCCCCCCCGCCCCCCCCCCGCTGCGGTCAGAGGCTGGCTTCGGCGTAGGCGTCCATGGCCGCTCGCATGTAGGCGGCGAAGCCGTCGCCGACCTGCTCGTAGGTGTCCTTGAAGCGGGGTTCGTCGGTGTAGAGCGCGCCGAGTCCGCGGTAGGCCTCGGCGGTGGGCTGGTCGCCCCAGTGCTTGGCGATGAGCCGGTAGTGGTCGACGACGACCTCCTGCACGTCGGGGTCGTCGGCGGCCTTGCCCGCCTGGCGGAGTGCGCTGAGTCGGGCATTGATGTCGTTGAACGCCTCGGGGATCGCGCGGCGCTCTTCGGGGGTGAGGTCCTGGAGGGTCTCCCAGGCGCGTTCGACGACGGCCTGGCCCCAGCGGCGGCGGGCCTCGTCGCGGTAGTGGGCTTCGGTGGCGGGGTCGAGTCCGCCGAACCAGGTTTCCGGTGCCATGGGCTGGCCTCCTTCGAGTTGTCGGATGGTCGCCTCGACGGTGGCCGCGAGGCGGTCGAGGCGGGTGCGTTCGGTGTCGATCTCGGCGGCGTGGCGTTTGAGGGCGTCGACCGGGTCGAGGTCGCCTTGGAGGATCTCGGCGACGACGTCGAGGCGCAGGCCGAGCCGTTTGAGCAGGAGGATCTGCTGCAGGCGCAGCAGTTCGGGCCTGCCGTAGCGGCGCAGGCCGCCGTGGCCGTGGGAGGCCGGTTCGAGGAGCCCGATGGCGTCGTAGTGGCGCAGGGTGCGCGCCGAGACCCCGGCCAGGCGGGCGACCTCGGCGGTCGTCCAGACGTCCATTGATGCGCTCCTTCGTTCGTCATGCGGTTACGACGGTATTGGCTGACGTAGCGTCAGCCGCAAGGATCGCGAAAAGAGACACGGGTCACGGTCAAGCGCCGCGACCTCGCCGGGCCCGGGTCGTTGTTTACATGGGGCGGCATCACCTACTCACGTGGGGCGTACATCCCCCTGGGGTCTCCCCGCTCACGCGGGGCAGGAGAAACGAGAAGCCCCCCGGCGAACGCCGGGGGGCTTCTTTCACGTCCTCGCTAGGCGGCGCGGATGGCGGCCTTGCGGAAGTCGCGGTTGAGCTTGCCGAT
Source organism: Glycomyces luteolus (assembly GCF_027622875.1). Taxonomy (GTDB): domain Bacteria; phylum Actinomycetota; class Actinomycetes; order Mycobacteriales; family Micromonosporaceae; genus Glycomyces; species Glycomyces luteolus. The sequence goes on from NZ_JAPZVP010000007.1 coordinate 165,063, forward strand.
GACGTCGAGCCCGATCTCCTTGGGGCACGCGGCGGCGCATTCGCCGGTGTTGGTGCACCCGCCGAAGCCGGCCTCGTCGTGGGCGGCGACCATGCCGAGCACGCGCGTGGCCCGCTCGGGCTGGCCCTGCGGCATGAGGCCCAGGTGGGTGACCTTGGCGCCCATGAAGAGCATGCCCGAGCCGTTGGGGCAGGCGGCGACGCAGGCGCCGCAGCCGATGCACGCGGCAGCGCTGAAGGCGGCGTCGGCGTCCTGCTTGGGGATCGGCACCGCGTGGGCGTCCGGGGCGGTCCCGGTCGGCGCGGAGATGTACCCGCCGGCCTGGATGATCCGGTCGAACGCGGAGCGGTCGACGACGAGGTCCTTGATGACCGGGAACGCGCCCGCCCGCCACGGCTCGATGTCGATCGAGTCGCCGTCCTTGAACTTGCGCATGTGCAGCTGGCAGGTGGTGGTGGCGGCTTGCGGGCCGTGCGGCTGGCCGTCGATCACGAGCGAGCAGGCGCCGCAGATGCCTTCGCGGCAGTCGTGGTCGAACGCGACCGGGTCCTCGCCCTCGCCGATGAGACGCTCGTTGAGCACGTCGAGCATCTCCAGGAACGAGGCGTCCTCGGAGACCTCGTCGATCTCGTAGGACACCATCTTGCCCTCGGCCTGGGCGTCGCTCTGGCGCCAGATTCGCAGAGACAGCTTCACTTGTAGCTCCGTTGGGTGGGCTTGACGTATTCGAACTCGAGGGCTTCCTTGTGGAGGACGGGCGCGTCCTCCCCGAACTCCCAGGCCGCGACGTACGAGAAGTGCTCGTCGTCGCGCTTGGCCTCGCCGTCCTCGGTCTGGGACTCGGCGCGGAAGTGCCCGCCGCAGGACTCGGTGCGGTGGAGGGCGTCGATGCACATGAGCTCGCCGAGTTCGAGGAAGTCGGCGACGCGGCCGGCCTTCTCGAGCTCCTGGTTGAGCTGCTCGTTCTTGCCGGTGACCTTGACGCGCCGGTAGAACTCGTCCTTGAGGCCGCGGATGAGGCCGATGGCCTTGCGCAGGCCCTCGTCGGTGCGCTCCATGCCGCAGTACTCCCACATGATCTTGCCGAGTTCGCGGTGGAAGGAGTCGACGGTGCGGTCGCCGTCGTTGTTCAGGAAGAAGTTGATGCGGTCGTCGACGGCCTGGCGGGCGGCGACGACGTCCTCGTGGGACTCGTCGAGGGCGTCGAAGGGCCCGTCAGCGAGGTAGTCCGAGATCGTGTTGGGCAGGACGAAGTAGCCGTCGGAGAGGCCCTGCATGAGCGCCGAGGCGCCCAGTCGGTTGGCGCCGTGGTCGGAGAAGTTCGCCTCGCCGGCCACGAACAGGCCCGGGATGTTGGAGGAGAGGTCGTAGTCGACCCAGAGGCCGCCCATCGTGTAGTGCACGGCCGGGTAGATGCGCATGGGGCGCTCGTACGGGTTCTCGCCGGTGATCCGCTCGTACATGTCGAAGAGGTTGCCGTACTTGGCTTCCACGGCCTTCTTGCCGAGGCGGTCGATCGCGGCGGCGAAGTCGAGGTAGACGCCGAGCCCGCCGGGGCCGACCCCGTGGCCTTCGTCGCACACGACCTTCGCGGCGCGCGAGGCGATGTCGCGGGGCACGAGGTTGCCGAAGGCCGGGTAGCGGCGTTCGAGGTAGTAGTCGCGCTCGTCCTCGGGGATGTCCGCGGGGTGGCGGTCGTCGCCCTTCTGCTTGGGCACCCAGACGCGGCCGTCGTTGCGCAGCGACTCGGACATGAGCGTGAGCTTCGACTGGTGCTCGCCCGACTGCGGGATGCAGGTCGGGTGGATCTGCGTGTAGCAGGGGTTGGCGAAGTAGGCGCCCTTGCGGTGCGCGCGCCAGCCGGCGGTGACGTTGCAGCCCATGGCGTTCGTCGACAGGAAGTACACGTTGCCGTACCCGCCGGTGGCGAGGACGACGGCGTCGGCGAGTTCGGTGGAGATCTCGCCGGTCACCAGGTCGCGGACGACGATGCCGCGGGCCTTGCCCTCGACGATGACGAGTTCGAGCATCTCGTGGCGGGTGTGCAGGTCGACGGTGCCGGCCGCGACCTGGCGCTGCAGGGCCTGGTAGGCGCCCAGGAGCAGCTGCTGGCCGGTCTGGCCGCGGGCGTAGAAGGTGCGCGAGACCTGCGCGCCGCCGAAGGAGCGGTTGTCGAGCAGGCCGCCGTATTCGCGGGCGAAGGGGACGCCCTGGGCGACGCACTGGTCGATGATCTCGGTCGAGACCTCGGCGAGGCGGTGCACGTTCGACTCGCGGGAGCGGAAGTCGCCGCCCTTGACGGTGTCGTAGAAGAGGCGGTGGACGCTGTCGCCGTCGTTGCGGTAGTTCTTGGCGGCGTTGATGCCGCCCTGCGCGGCGATCGAGTGCGCGCGCCTCGAGGAGTCCTGGAAGCAGTAGTTGGCGACCCGGTAGCCGAGTTCGCCGAGGGTCGCGGCGGCGGAGGCGCCGGCGAGGCCGGTGCCGACGACGATGACGCGCAGCTTGCGGCGGTTGGCCGGGTTGACCAGCCGCCCGGAGAAGCGGCGCTGCTCCCAGCGTTCGCTGATGGGCCCGGCGGGGGCCTTGGTGTCCGCGACGGGTTCGCCCTCGCGGTAGAAGTCAGTGCTCATATCACTTCACCAGTCCGAACGTGACCGACAGGGGGACGATGGCGAACCCCAGGACGATGATGAGGGCGACGGCCAGGGCGGTCGCCTGCGTGCGCTTGCGCCACTTCGTGGTCGGGCCCGCGATGGTCTGCACGGCCGACCAGATGCCGTGGCGCAGGTGGAAGCCGAGGGCGGTGAGGGCGAGGAGGTAGAACACGGTGACCGGCCAGCGCTCGGGGCTGAAGGTGGCGACGACGGCGCCGTAGGCGTCGGGGACTTCCTTGACCGGATTGACCGTGCGCCAGGTCAGGTCGAGCAGGTGCCAGACCACGAAGAGGAAGATGACGATGCCGCCCCAGCGCATGACGCCGTAGGCGCCCCGGCTTTCGCCGCGGTTCTTGTGGCGGTGCGCGTACCGGACCGGGCGGGCGTGGTGGGCGCGCCGGGAGAGGACGAGGCCCGACCAGATGTGGACGGCGATGGAGGCGATGAGGCCGATGCGCAGGATCCACAGGATGCTCTCGTGGGGCAGCAGCGGCTCCCCGAGGGTGCGCAGACCGTGCGCGTAGTCGTTCATCGACTCGCGGCCTTCGAAGATGTGGAGGTTCCCGGCCATGTGGGCGATGATGAACAGGATCATCAGGATGCCGGAGACGGCCATGGCGATCTTGAGGCCGATGTTGGAACGCCAGGGCGCCAGGGGCGCCTTGGGGCGTTTGTCCGGCCTCGCGGCGGGGCGGTGTTGCAGATCCGTAGACACGTCCAGAGGCTAGACGCGATGGGGGTCACGGGTCCAATTCATGGCGTGGCGGTCTTTCATGCCGTTAGGTTATGAAGATGCGCCCGCAGCAACTCCAGGCCTTTCTCGCTGTCGCACAAACCCGGCATTTCACCCATGCAGCCGAAGAACTCGGTGTGACACAACCGTCATTGAGCAAGCAGATCCAAGCGCTCGAATCCGAGCTCGGCGCGGAGCTGTTCACGCGTGCGCGGGGCCGGATCGAGTTGACCGACGCGGGGCAGACGCTGCTGCCGCACGCGCGCCGGATCACCGCGGCGGTGACGGCCGCCCGTTCCGACATCGACGACGTGCTCGCCGTCAGGGCCGGTCACCTGCGCTTGGGCGCGACCCCGTCGCTGTGCTCGTGGCTGATCGCGCCGCTGCTGACGCGGTACTTGGAGGCGCACCCGGGCGTGACGGTGACGCTGACCGAGGACGGGTCGGGGCCGCTGACCGACCGGCTCACCGCCGGGGACCTCGACCTGGCGTTCACGGTGGGCGACATGGCCGAAGACGCCGGGCTGAGTGTGCAGCCGCTGTTGTCGGAGGCGCTCGTGGTCGCTTCGGCGGCGCACCTGCCGCCGCTGACGCGGCAGGGCTTCATCGGTCTGCCGCAGCTGCGGGAGCAGGCGTTCGTGCTGCCCGCGCACGGCTACGACCTGCGGGACCTGACGATCGCGACGTGCGAGGGCGCGGGGTTCACGCCCCGGACGGGCGTCGACGGCGGCGCGACGGACGCGGTCGCGTCCCTGGTCGAGGCCGGGCTGGGGATCGCGCTCCTGCCGGCGATGATCGCGGCGGGCCGCCCGGGCCTGCGGGCGACGCCGCTGGCGCCGCCGGGGGCGAGCCGCACGATCGCCCTCGCCGCGCGGCGGGAGGCGCCGCTGACGAAGGCGGCCGGGGCGTTCGCGGCGACGCTGGAGGCGCATCTGACGGACCTGCACGCCTGGGGGCGGCTGCCGCAGGGCATGCAGGCCCTCTGAATTCCTCGACGGCGCCCATTCCTCGACGGTGCTCATCCACGGGTCGCGAGCAGTCTCGGCGGCGCTTGCGAACCGTCAATCAGCGGCGCCGAGGCTGCGGTCGAACATGGCGGCGATCTGGCGGGCCGAGGGCGTGCCGGCGTCGGGGTCGGCTCCGGCTTCGAGGAGGGCGGCGACGGCTTCGCGGTAGTCCTTGAAGACCGCTCCGGCGAGCGGGGACTGGTCGCGGTCGTTGCGTCGATCCACATCGGCCCCGGCTTTGACGAGGGCGCGGACGGTGTCGGCGTGGCCGTGGTAGGCGGCCAGCATCAGCAGGGAGTCGCCCGAGCCGTTCACCAGGTCGACCGGGAGGCCGGTGTCGACGAAGCGGAGCAGCCGCTCGGTCTCGCCGCCCCGGGCCAGGTCGAAGGCGGCTTCGGCTATGTCGTTGAAATCCTCGTCATCGCTCACGTCCCACAGCTTTTCACACCCGTCCCGGTGACGTACGGGTTCGTGCGGGGCCTCCGCAATGGACCGCTCCCAGTGGAGTTCACCCTCGCAGGTGTCGGATCGGGTATTGACACGGCTGCGCGGGGGTGGGAAAGATTGAATGCGGGCCCCGCGGCCGCGTCGCTGACACGTCTAGATGCCGCGCCGCCCGACAACGGTGGGACACAAACGGTGAGGACTCGGGCATGAGCGAGCCGAAAATCCTAGGGCAGTTCCAATTGGAACATCGCACTATCCAAGTGAGCGGCGACGACGGCAATGCCGGTACCGTGTGGCTGCGCCGCGTCCACCCCGATCCGCCGATGGCGCTCGGCTGCGTGGTCGAGCTCGACTCCTCGACGCCCCGGCTGCGCCTCTACCGGGCCGAGTGGCCCGATGCGCTGCGCGAGCAGGCGAAGGAGCAGACCCTGGCGATCTGGCGGTCGGCCCGGCCGTGACTCAGCGCAGGACCGCGGCGACGCCCGCGGCCTTCGCTTCAGCTTCGGCCACTTCGGCTTCGGGGTCGGAGCGCCAGGTGATGCCGCCGCCCGACCAGATGTGGGCGTGCTCGGCGTCGAGGGCGACGGTGCGGATCGTGACGCCCAGGCGCGTCTCGTGGCCGGTGAGGAACCCGAAGGCGCCCATGGCGGGCCCGCGGCCGACCGGTTCGATCCCGCCGACGAGGTCGAGGACGGCGAGTTTCGGTGCTCCGGTGACCGACCCGGGCGGGCACATCGCCCGCAGCAGGTCGGCGAAGCCGGTGCCGGGGGCGAGGTCGGCGGTGACGGTGGACTCGGCCTGCCACAGATCGGCCCAGCGGCCGATGTGGAAGAGGTCCTTGACCTCCACGGTGCCGGGGGCGGCGACCTGGGCGAGGTCGTTGCGTTCGAGGTCGACGATCATGACGTGCTCGGCGCGTTCCTTCACCGAGGCGAGCAGCGCCGCCCGTCCGTCCTCTGTGGCCGGTGCGGTGCCTTTGATCGGATGCGTCGCCGCCGCCGACCGGTCGGCGGTGAGGAAGCATTCGGGCGAACCGGAGGCGACGAGCCAGTCGTCGCCGGCGAGCACCCCGCCCCACGACGCCCCAGCCACTGTGGACGCCGCACGGGCGATGGCGGCGGGATCGCCCGACCAGCGGGCGCGCCGGTGGCCGACGACATTGGCCACGTACACGTCCCCCCGGCCGATCGCCTCCTGCACCGCGCTGACCGCCGCGGCGTGGTCCGCGCCGGACCACGAGGCCTCCCAAGGGCCGACCGTGAACGGCCCCGGCGGCGCCGCCTCGCGCGCCGGACCGTGGACGTAGGCGACCAGCGCCAGGTCCGGCACCGCGGGGACGGGACTGGGGGCGCCGATCGCGCCGCCGACCATGACCGCCCCGGCGGCGGCCGAGACGAGCACCGCGACACCGCAGACCGCGCCGTCCGCGCTCGCGTGCCCGCCCGCGTCGCCCTCGGCGAGGTGGCGGGCGCGGAAGTCGGCCGCGAGCGCGGCCGGGTCGCCGCCGTCGCCGATCCGCCACTCGAGCCGGTCGACCTCCACGAGCCGGTCCCGGCACGCCGCGGGCACGCCCGGCGGGGCGGGGCGGACGGCGCGGAAGTTCGGCATGCCTCAAGTATCGCCGGGCCCGGGCCCCGCGGCCCGAGCCGTGTGGCTCACCTCACCGGCCTCAACTGCCGATGGCGTCGAGGACCCCGCCCTCGGCCGGCGCCTGGACGAACGAACCGCCCGTGGCCGTGGCCAGGGTCGTCAGGTTCGCCGGATCGGTCTCCCCGAACCCGACCGTGTACACCTTCGTGCTCGCCGCCAGCTGCGCGGCGGTGTCGTCGGCGGTCCCCTCGCTCACTTCGTCCTTGCTCGCGTTCGTGAAGACCACGATGACGCTCACCGCGCCGTCGGCGGCCTGCCCGTCCATGAACGCGCTGGCCGCGATGAGGGTGTCGTAGAGGGGCGAGCCGCCCTCATAGGAGTTCTCGGAGACGGCGTACAGGTCGGTCTCGAGGGTGTCGCGGCCGTCGTCGGTGAGCTCGGTCAGGCCGGTGACCTCCCGGTAGGGCTGCTCCTCCCCCGCGCCGACCCCGTACTCCCACACCCCGACCTGGTAGGTCGACTCCATGTCCCGCACCGTGGCGATGGCCGCCTGCACGGCCGCGTCCCCGGCGGTGAGGTCCTGACCGCCGTACGAGACCGATTCGGTGTCGGTGGAGGAGGACCGGTCGACCAGGAACAGCACGCGCAGGGTCTCGCGGCCGACCTGCCAGGCCTCCACAGCCTCGCCCACGGTCTCCGGGGTGGTCTGGGCCAGCGCGGCCTCGGGGTCGTCCACGGCCGGGAACTCGGGGTCTTCGAACTCGCCGGCGTCGACCTTGCCTTTGAGGAAGTCCCCGAACTGCTCGGCGATCGCGGCGTCGGACTCGGAGACCCAGCCGCCGCTGAGCACGAGGTAGGTCGCGACGGCGCCGACGCCGGAGCCGTCCGGGATGACGGGCACGAGCGGGTCGGGGGGCGCGTTCTCGGCGTTGAAGTCCTCGACCTGGTAGTCCAGGGCGGTGATCGCCCGGGTGGGGTCGGGGGCCTCGGCGTAGGCGTCGAGGGAGTCGTCCGCGTTGGCGGCGAGCGAGCCGGTGCCGGTCGCGCCCTTCCAGGCGGTCATGGCGTCGGCGGAGAACCCGCCCGAGCCGTCCCCGGCGGCGTTGAGCATCGCGACGAGGCCTTCGGTGGAGGTCCGGGGGTTGGCGGCCGCGAGGGTGATCGTCCCGTTCTGCGCTTGGGTGAGCACGTCCGCCCAGGTGGGCGGTTCGCCGCCGACCCAGCCGAGCTCGGTGGCCTTCGAGTTCGGTACGGCCAGCACGGAGGAGGCCTGGCCGAGCACGAGCGGTTCGCCGGCGACGAACGCGGCGGTGGTCTCGCTCGCGGCGAGTTTCGACACCCACGCCTGCGAGTCGGGGACCCACGCGATCGGCCGCGGCCCGAATGTCTTCTCGTCCCAGTTGCCGCTGAACTCGCTGGAGGCGTCCGCGGCCGACACTTCGCGGATCTCGGCGCCGATGCACTGCCCGGTGGAGGCCTCGGGCCCGGTCGCCTCCCACTCGTGCGCGGCGTCGGCGATGCTCCCGGCGATGCTCGGCGCGGCCGCGATCGCCACCCGGTACATCGGCCCCGAGCAACCCGACCGCATCAAAGCCACAAAGCCCCAGGTCAAACCTGCCGCGACCAGCACGCACACGAGAGTGATCACGATCCAGGGGGCCACCACCATGCGGTTGCCGCCCTTCTTGCGTCGCCGCCCGAGCCGGTGCGACCTCACCTTGTGCGTGGTACCGAAAACCATCAGCTTCACTCCTGGGGGGAATCGTCGGCGCCCAGTGTAAAGCCCCAGCCTCAGGCCCCGCCCACTGTGGTGAGCGGGGCCCGCGTTCGGCTACTCCCCGAAGGCCTCGATCGGCGGGCACGTGCACGCCAGGTTGCGGTCCCCCCACGCATTGTCGATCCGGCCGACCGGCGGCCAGTACTTGGAGGCCGAGACGCCGGCGGGCCAGGCCGCCTCGGTCCGCGAATAGGCCCGGTCCCACGCCTCGCCGGTGACGACGGCGGCGGTGTGCGGGGCGGCGCGCAGCGCCGAGTCCTCCACCGCGACCGCACCGGAGGCGACCGCGTCGATCTCGGCGCGGATGGCGATCATCGCCTCGCAGAACCGGTCGAGTTCGGCCAGGTCCTCCGATTCGGTCGGCTCGACCATGAGCGTCCCGGCGACCGGGAACGACATGGTCGGCGCGTGGAACCCGTAGTCGATGAGCCGCTTCGCCACGTCCTCCACCGTCACCCCGGAGTCCTTCGACAGGTCCCGCAGGTCGAGGATGCACTCGTGCGCGACGAGCCCGTGCTTGCCGGTGTACAGCACCGGGTAGTGCTCCCGCAGCCGCGCGGCCACGTAGTTCGCCGCCAGCACCGCCGCGGCGGTCGCGGCGGTGACGCCCTCGGCGCCCATCATCCGCAGGTACATCCACGGGATCTGCAGGATCCCCGCCGAACCCCACCGCGCCTGCGACACGGGCCCGACCGGACCCGCGGTCTCGGCCATCGGATCGGAGGGCAGGAACGGCACGAGGTGCTCGGCGACGGCGACCGGCCCGACGCCGGGCCCGCCGCCGCCGTGGGGGATGCAGAACGTCTTGTGCAGGTTCAGGTGCGACACGTCGGCCCCGAACCGGCCCGGCTGGGCCCAGCCCAGGAGCGCGTTCAGGTTCGCGCCGTCGACGTAGACCTGCCCGCCCGCGTCGTGGACCTTGGCGCACACCTCGACGATGGTCTCCTCGTAGACGCCGTGCGTGGACGGGTAGGTGACCATGAGCGCGGCGAGCCTGTCGGCGTGTTGGCCGAGTTTCGCCTCGAGGTCGGCCAGGTCGACGTTCCCGGCGTCGTCGCAGGCGACGACGACCACGCGCATGCCGGCGAGGACGGCGGAGGCGGCGTTGGTGCCGTGGGCGCTGGCGGGGATGAGGCAGAGGTCGCGGTCGGCGTCGCCGCGGGCGTGGTGCCAGGCGCGGATGGCGAGGAGTCCGGCGAGTTCGCCCTGGGATCCGGCGTTGGGTTGGACGGAGACGGCGGCGTAGCCGCAGACTTCGGCGAGCCAGGTTTCGAGCTGGTCGACGAGGTGCTGCCAGCCGCGGGTCTGGTCGGCGGGGGCGAGGGGGTGGACGTCGGCGAATTCGGGCCAGGTGATGGGTTCCATTTCGGCGGCGGCGTTGAGTTTCATGGTGCAGGAGCCGAGGGGGATCATGCCGCGGTCGAGGCCGTAGTCCTTGTCGGCGAGGCGTTTGAGGTAGCGCATCATGGCGGTCTCGGAGTGGTGGGCGGTGAAGACGGGGTGGGTGAGGTAGGTGCTTTCGCGGCGCAGCTGGACGGGGATGCGGTCGGCGACGGGTTCGTGGAGGTGGGCGCCGAAGGCGTCGCAGACGATGCGGAGGTCGCTGTCGGTGGTGGTCTCGTCGCAGGTGGCGGCGACGGTGTCGGCGTCGACGCGGCGGAGGTTGAGGCCGCCGGCGGCGGCGGTGGCGATGATCTCGTCGGCGCGGCCGGGGACGGCGGCGGTGACGGTGTCGAAGAGCGCGGCGGTGGTGAGGTCGATGCCGGCGCTCTGGAGTGAGGCGGCCAGTCGCGCGGCTTGCGCGGCGGTGTGCTCGGCGATGGCTTTGAGGCCCTGGGGGCCGTGCCAGAGGGCGTAGGACGCGGCGATGACGGCCGGGAGGACCTGGGCGGTGCAGATGTTGCTGGTGGCCTTCTCGCGGCGGATGTGCTGTTCGCGTGCTTGGAGGGCGAGGCGGAGGGCGGGGGCGCCGGCGCTGTCGCGGGAGACGCCGACGAGGCGGCCGGGCAGTTGGCGCTGGAGGGTGTCGCGGACGGCCATGTAGCCGGCGTGGGGGCCGCCGAAGCCCATGGGCATGCCGAAGCGCTGGGTGGTGCCGACGGCGATGTCGGCGCCGAATTCGCCGGGCGCGGCGAGGAGGGTGAGGGCGAGGAGGTCGGCGGCGACGGCGACGGTGGCGCCGTGCTCGTGCGCGGCCTCGACGGTGGGGGTCCAGTCGGTGACCGTGCCGTCGGCGCCGGGGTATTGGAGGAGGAGGCCGAAGGCGCCCTCGGGGATCGCGGCGGGGTCGGTGAGGTCGGCGACGGCGAGGTCGATGCCGAGGGGTTCGGCGCGGGTCTGGAGGACGGCGAGGGTCTGCGGGAGGACGCGGTGGTCGACGGCGAAGACGTTCCCTGCGGTCTTCTTGGCGGCGCGCCGGGCGAGGAGCATGGCTTCGGCGGCGGCGGTGGCTTCGTCGAGGAGGCTGGCGCCGGCGGTGTCGAGGCCGGTGAGGTCGGTGATCATGGTCTGGAAGTTGAGGAGGGCCTCGAGGCGGCCTTGGGAGATCTCGGCCTGGTAGGGCGTGTACGCGGTGTACCAGGAGGGGTTCTCGAGGACGTTGCGGCGGATGACGGCGGGGGTGTGGGTGCCGTGGTAGCCGAGGCCGATCATGGAGCGGTGGGGGCGGTTCTGGGCGGCGAGGGCGGCGAGTTCGGCCTGGGCCTGGGTCTCCGCGATCGCGGCGGGCAGGGCGAGGCCGTCCGAGGATCGGATGAGGGCGGGCATGCAGGCGTCCATGAGGGCGTCGAGGCTGGGCTGCCCGACGGCTTTGAGCATGGCGTCCTGGTCGGCGCTGCTGGTGCCGATGTGGCGGTCGGCGAAGGTGCGCTCGGTCATGGGGAGACTCCGGTGACAGGTCGACGGCGGTTGCGGTCCCCTCGTCTGTCACCAGCGCCTTGCTGGCTTCAGAGCGGCCAATTCCGGGCGGTCCTGGTACCTGAGAGTTTGAAGCGAGGGACTTGCCCCTTCGGTGCCGTGGAGCGCATGTGGCCCACGATCTCTCCCGCCCGGTTTTCCGGCTCTGCGGCCATGGTAGGTCAGGAAGCGGTCCGTCGGCGACCGGGCACGGTCCCGGTGTGGTGCCCTTGGGTCTGCTCGGGCGGGTGGAGGCGGGTCGGGGTCGTGACGGGGGCCTCGCCTGGGAGGGTGGCGAGGCGGCCCATGACTTCGGTGACGGTGGTGCGCACGGCGATGCCGAAGACGCCTTGGCCGCCGCGGAGGAGGTCGATGACCTCGCCGGCGGAGCGGCATTCGTAGACGGTGGAGCCGTCGGACATGAGGGTGATCTCGGCGAGGTCTTTCACGCCTCTGGAGCGGAGGGCTCCGACGGCTTTGCGGATGTTCTGGAGGGAGACGCCGGCGTCGAGGAGGCGTTTGATGACTTTGAGGACGATGATGTCGCGGAAGGAGTAGAGGCGGTTGGATCCCGACCCGGAGGCGCGGCGGATGGAGGGTTCGACGAGTCCGGTGCGGGCCCAGTAGTCGAGTTGGCGGTAGGAGATGCCGACGACGCGGCAGGCGGCGGTGCCGCGCCATCCGCGGATCTGGCTGGGGGGGACGGCGGGCCGGCCTGCGGGTTCACTGTGGGCGTCCATGGCTTTCCTCCCCTTTGACGGTGTCGAAGGTGAGCGTAAGCTTCCGGACCCTCCACCATGGGCTGAACCAGAGAAAAGCTCGAACAGCTGGTCGGGGTGTTACTGGCTCTCGCCGAAGTCCTCAGGCGTGACGTCTTCGAGGAACTCGCGGAACTTCTCCACCTCGTCCTCCTGGGTGTCGGGGAGGACCACCCCGGCTTCGTCGAGGACGGCGTCGGCGCACCAGATCGGGGCCTCGGCCCGCAGTGCGAGCGCGATCGCGTCGGAGGATCGGGAGGAGACGCGGGTGCGCCCGTCGAGCACGAGCTCGGCGAAGTAGACCGTGTCGCGCAGTTCGGTGATCTCGACCGAGGTGAGGGTGACGTCGAGCGCGTCGAGCACGTCCCGCATGAGGTCGTGGGTGAGCGGACGGGAGAGCTGCACGTCCTGCTGCTGGTAGGCGATCGCGGCGGCCTCGACGGTCCCGATCCAGATCGGCAGGTACCGGTGGCCTTCGGTCTCCTTGAGCAGGACCACCGGCTGGTTGCTCGGGAGTTCCACCCGGACCCCGACCACGGTCATCATCCGCACCGGTCCGCCTCCAACGGGTCGCCTGTTCCTGGAACGGACCCGCACCGGGTTGGCCCCGGGCGGGTCCTCGAGACTCTCAGCCTACTCGCGGTCGGCGTCCGCGGGGCGGTCGCCGGGGGTCCGAGCGGGCGCGGTCAGGCCGCGTTGAGTTTGGGGCCGCTGACGAACACGAGGCGGAACTTGCCGATCTGGACCTCGTCGCCGTTGCCCAGGCCCGCGGTCTCCACCCGCTCGCGGTTCACGTACGTGCCGTTGAGGCTGCCCACGTCGCGGACGGTGAATCCGGCCGCGTCGCGATGAAATTCGGCGTGTCGCCGCGAGACGGTCACGTCATCGAGGAAGATGTCGGAATCGGGGTGCCGCCCGGAGGTGGTCACCTCCTGGTTGAGCAGGAAGCGCGCGCCCGCGTTCGGCCCGCGGCGGACGAGCAGCAGTGCGGTCCCCGCGGGAAGCGAGCTCGCCAGGTTCGCGGCGTTCGTCTCCGCGTCGACCTCGCCGCTCTCCTGGAGAGCGGACAGGTTCATCGTGGCCGTCACATCCGGCGGAGGGAACTCGTCATTCGAACGCGTCATGGATTGCCACCTTCTACAAGTCTGGACCCTCTGGTCACTCCGTAAGCTTCGCATACGCACCGGCGTCGAGCAAAGCAGTGAGCGAGCCGGCATCCTCGACTTCGATGTCGAACATCCAGCCCGCCGCATAGGGGTCGCTGTTCACCAATTCCGGGGATTCCGACAATTCGTCATTGCACGAAAGAATCTTACCGGTCAACGGAGCGTACACGTCGGAGACGCTCTTGGTCGACTCGACTTCGCCGACCACCGCTCCCGCCCGAACCTCGGTGCCTGCCTCCGGGAGCTGGACGAATACGACATCGCCGAGCGCGTTCTGAGCGAAGTCGGTGATGCCGATGCGGACGATGTTCGCGCCCCGCTCCTCGACCCACTCGTGCTCCGCGGTGTAACGCAGTTGCTCCGGAATCACCTGGCGCTCCCCTCTTGGAAACCCCGCCGCGCGGCGGGTCGGACGATCATGACCGTATCGCCCGGGCCCGGGCCGCCTGCGGCGGGGCCGCGGCTCGTGATCATCGGCGCGCGGCCCTACGCGGGCACGCTCGGCTGCGGGCGGGGCGCGCGCATCACACGAGCGGCCTGCCTCAGGTAGACCACCGCCGCGAGCCAGTACAGGCCCAGACCCCACCACGCCAGGGCCCACCCCAGCGGAGTCGCCCACGCGTCCGCATCGGCCACCAGACCGGCGATGACGAGCACCGGGAACGACATGAACACCATCGCCGTCGCGCACTTGCCGAGGAAATGCACCTGCGGCGGCGCGTACCCGTGCCAGCGCAGCACGACCACCATCGACACCATGACCGCGTCCCGCAGCAGCACCACGGCCGCGAACAGCCATGGCAGCAGACCCAGGAACGTGAGCATGAGCAGCGAGGAGAGGATGTAGAGCCGGTCGACGAACGGGTCGAGCAGCCGCCCGAGCTTCGAGACCTGGCCCAGGCGCCGGGCCAGCTGCCCGTCGACCCAGTCGGTGCCGCCGCCGACGGCGAGGATGATCGCGGCCTGCCAGTAGTACTGGGTGGCCAGCAGGAGGTAGCACACCAGCGGGATGCCGAGGAGGCGCACGGCCGTGACCAGGTTGGGCCATGTCCACACGCCCCAACCGGGGAGCGGCGCTGCTGCTGGTTTGCTCAAGGCGGTCCTCTCGGCGGGGCCCGTGTCGCCGCGCGACTGCGGTCGCGGCGACGCGTGTCCTGGGTCGGTCTCCTCTCGCCGGCCGGTGCGGCGGGCGGTTCCGAATACTCTGCCAGTCCGGTTCGGTGGGTGTATCTGGATTCTAACCGGAGGCTCCGACACGCGTACCGCCGAATTTGCGCCCCGCCGCAAGGGCCGCCCGGCGCATTCGACCGAGGCCGCCCGAGCTGGCACCCCGAATCGTGCCTCCATTGAGGACTCCACCGGTGCCGGGGGCACCCGGAAAACGTGACAGGAAACAACCCCGAGCCAGCCCGTGCGGGCCGGCCCGGCACACCACGACACTCCAACCCGGCCGCTAGACCTCCCGCCGCGCCTCCTCCTCACGCGCGATCCGACGCCGCCGCACTGCCACCGCCGCACCCACCAGGCACCCGCTCATCGGCACCACCAGCAGCCACAGCGCCCACGCGCACACCGCCAGCACCGCCACCCCGCCCAGCAGCACGCCCGTACCCGACACGTCCCCGCGCGCCTCCTCCAGCGCACCCGCCGACAGCGACCGCCACCGCACACCCGGCACCCACGCCGCCGCCGCCCGCAGCAGCACCGCCGCCGCCAGACCCGCCACCGCAAACGTCGCCAAAGCGAACCCCGGACGACCCGGCACCCCCTCCTGCGCCAGCACCAGCAGATTCAGCCCCAACAGCAGCCCGGCACCGACCACCGCCAGACCCGCACGCCACGACTCCCGCCATGCGACACGGAAATCCGCCCAGAAACCGCCCCACCCCGACGACTCGCCATCGACATAGGCCGCCACATGCCGCGCCCCCGCAGCCAGCGCCGCAGGCACCGTCACCACCGGCAACGCCGCCAACACCACCCACACACCGGTCAGCAGGCACTCGGCCAAGAGCGCGAACCCCTCACCGAACGCCTGCCGCCTACCAGCCGCGGACGCCACGCTAACCCTTCACACCCGACGTCGCGATCCCCTTGATCAGGAACTTCTGGAACACCAGGAAGAACAACACCACCGGAACCAGCGACAGCAACGTCATCGCCATCATCCCGCCGTAATTCGACACCGCCTCAGTGTTGTTGTACGACTGCAGCAACCGCGGCAGCGGGAACTTCTCGATCTCATGCAGATAGATCAACGGCCCCATGAAATCGTTCCACGACCAGATGAACGTGAAAATCGACGACGTCACGATCGCCGGACGCAGCAACGGCAGCATGATCGAGAAGAAGATCCGGAAATGCCCCGCACCATCGATCGTCGCCGCCTGATCCAACTCACGCGGAATACCCCGCAAGAACTGCACGTACATGAACACGAAGAACGCATCCAACCCCAAGAACTTCCCGATCACGAGCGGAAAGATCGTGTTCACCACATCCATCTCAGAGAAGATCAGGTACTGCGGAATCAACATCACCTGACCCGGCAGCAGCAGCGTCGCGATCACCACCGCGAACATCGCCTTCCGCCCCGGAAACTCCAGCCGCCCAAGCGCATACGCCGTGATCGAACACGACGCCAGAATCCCCACCACCGACAACGCCGCGATCACGAACGAGTTCCAGAAGAACCGCCACAGCGGCACCCCCGCCATCCCGTCGAACGCGCTGGCGAAGTGCTCCCACGTGATGGAGGTGGGGATGGGCGAGATGCTGGTGAGGATGTCGGCGTTGGGTTTGACGGCGGCCGTCAGGACCCAGAACGCCGGGTAGAGCACGACCACGAGGACGGCCAGGAGCGCGAGGTGCCAGATCACGGATTTGGCGCGCGCGCCCGCGGTGCGCTTCTTGCGCGCGATCACGCGCGGCTCGGTGGCGGTGGTGGCGGTCATCGGTTGTCCTCCCCCGCGTAGTAGACGAGGTTCTTGGCGGCGCGGAACATGATCAGCGTGACCACGCCGACGGCGAGCACGAGCATCCACGCCCACGCCGAGGCGTAGCCCATCCGCAGGTCCACGAACGCGAGCGCGTAGATGCGGACGGTGTAGAACAGGGTCGACCAGGCCGGGCCGCCGGCGGTGCCGCCGATGATGAACGCGGGCCCGAACAGTTGGAACGCGTGCACGGTCTCCATGAGCACGTTGAAGAAGATCACCGGGGAGAGCATCGGGATCGTGATGTGCACGAACCGGTGCCATCTGCCCGCTCCGTCCACTTCGGCCGCCTCGTAGAGCTCGCTGGGGACCTGCAGGAGCCCGGCCATGAAGATGACCATGGGCGCGCCGAAGGTCCACACCGACAGCAGCACCAGCATGAGGATGGACACCGACGGGTTGCCGATGAACCCGCCGCCTTCCCACCCGAACCAGGACATGAACTGGTCCTGGGGACCGCCGCCGGAGAACAGGGCCTTCCAGACGATCGCGATGCCGACGCTCATGGCGATGAGCGAGGGCATGTAGAACGCCGCCCGGTAGAACCCGATGCCCCGCCGCGACTGCGTCAGCAGCATCGCCACCGCGAGGGAGGCGATGAGCTTCAGCGGCACGGCCAGGAGCACGTACAGGAGGGTCACCTTGACCGCCCGGCCGAACATCGGGTCCTCGAACATCGCCGTGTAGTTCGCCATGCCGACCCAGTCGCCGCCCAGCAGCAGGTGGTAGTCGGTGAACGAGAGGTACAGCGACCACAGCATCGGACCGACGGTGAAGACGAGCGACCCGATGATCCAGGGGGTCATGAAGGTGTAGCCGACGAGCCGCTCGCCGCGGCGGGAGATGGGGGCGCGGCGCTTGGCCGCCCCCCGGCTCCCGCCCGCGGGCGGCGCTTCGGCCCCTGTCGCCGCGGGTGGCGCGGTCGTTGAGGGTGAAGCTGACACGGTGAAGGTTCCTAACGGTGGTTACTGCTCGTTGGCCAGGAGGGTCTCGGCCTCGGTGAAGAACAGCTCGGCCGCCTCGACCGGGGTCATCTCGGCGTACTGCACCTGCTGGTACAGCTCACCGAACTTGACCTCGATCGCGCCGGTCGCGGCCGGCGGGGCCGGCGGTGGCGTGGTCAGGTACTGCGAGACGGACGCTTCGTAGTCGATGACCGCCTGCGAGGCCGCGTCGAGCTCGACGTTCGCCAGACCGGCGTTGGTGGCCGGGATGCCGCGGCTGGTGCCCAGGATCGCGATAGCCTCCGGGTCGCCCAGGAGGAAGTCGATGAGCTTCGCCGACGCCTCCGCCTGCTCGGTCGCAGCCGAGATCACGAACTGCATCGAGGGCTTGAGGTACAGGCCCAGGTTGTTCGGGTCCAGCGTGGGCGGCGCGGCCAGCGCCAGCGTGCCGCCGTTGGCCTCCACGGTCGGCGAGAAGCCGGGCATGAAGTTGTCCCAGCCGATCTCGGAGGCGAGCAGATCCTGGACGAGGCCGCCCTCGACCCACTCGACCGTCGTCGCGACCGGCGGGACGTCGCCGGCGGCGTACAGCGCCGCGGTGGTCTGCCACCATTCGGCGAGCTTCGCCTGGTCGAACGCGAGGGCCTTGCCGTCCTCGGTGTAGAACGAACCGCCCTGCTGGCGCAACCACAGCTCCATGAAGTGGTACTGCCCGGCCCAGTCGCCGCCGCCCCACTTGCCTTCGCCGAGCCCGGCAGTGACCTTGGCGATGTCGGCCGCGTACGCGTCCCAGCTGTAGCCGGGGGCGGGAGCGGCGACGCCGTGCGCCTCGAACCAGTCCGAGCGGTAGATCAGGCCGAGGGTGTTGCCCGCGGCAGGGACGGCGATGAGCTTGCCGTCGAGCTTGGCGGTCTCGAGGAAGCCCTCGCGGAAGTCGTCGGTCTTGACCACGCCTTCGAGGGGCAGCAGCAGTCCGGTCGTGCCGAACTGGCGCAGCCGCGAGTAGTCCATCTGGAACACGTCGGGAAGGTCCTGCGAGGCCATGCGGCCGGTCATGCCCTCCCAGTAGGTCGGGAAGTCCGCGAAGTTCGTCTGGACCTTGATGCCCTCGTTCTTGGACATGAAGAGGTTGACGGCCTCGGTGGTGATCTCGGCGCGAGCGTCGTCGCCCCACCATTCGAAGCTGATCTCGACCGGGTCGTCGGCGGTGCCGGCCGGGCCGTCCTCACCGCAGGCGGCGGCAGCGGCGAGCACAGCGGTAGCCGAAGCACCGGTGAGGAGTGAACGGCGCCGGAGACCGTGGGGGTTGCGCATCATCGTTGATTGCTCCTTCTTATAAGAGGGGTCCCGCCCCAGGGGCGGGCCTTCGGGATGTATTGAGTTCGCTTGCGCCGCTTGTCAGGCGACGCAGGTCGGGAACCGCGCCGCCGCGCTTCCCCAGGGCGTCTCGGGCCCCCGGGGATCGAAGCGGCGCGGACGGGCGGAGGCGCGGGCGACCGCGCGGCGCGCCGCGGGCCCCGGCGCGATCAGGCCGAGCGCCTGGGCCTGCACGAGGGCGTTGCCCAAGGCGGTGGCCTCGTCGGGCCCGGCCAGCACGGGCCGGCCGGTGGCGTCGGCGGTCAACTGGCACAGCAGCGCGTTGTTCGCGCCGCCGCCGACGATGTGGATCGTTTCGACCGCTTCCCCGGTGAGCTCCTCCAGCGCGGCGACCGCGCGGCGGTGGGCCAGCGCCAGCGAATCGAGCACGCACGCCGCGACCTCGACCGGGGACTCGGGGATTGGCTGCCCGGTCTCGGCGCAGTACGCGCGGATCCGCGCGGGCATGTCGCCGGGATCGGCGAACCGGCCGTCGTCGGGGTCGACGACCGACCGCAGCCGCTCGGCCTTCGCGGCCTCGGCCAGCAGCGCGGCGAGCTCGATGTCGAGACCCTGCGCGCGCCAGGCGATGACCGACTCGCTGAGCAGCCACAGCCCGGCCACGTTGCGCAGGAACCGGATCGAACCGTCCGCTCCCCGCTCGTTCGTGAACCCCGCCTCGAGCGCCGCGACCCCCGTGATCGGCTCGTCGCGTTCGACGCCGACGAGCGACCACGTGCCGCACGAGATATAGGCGGCCCGGTCCCCCTCGTACGGGACGGCCGCGACCGCCGCGGCGGTGTCATGGCTGGCCGTCGCGACCACCTTGGCCGACAAGGCGAGCCCGGTCGCCGCGGCGACCTCGGGCAGCACCGGCCCCAGCACCGTCCCGGTCGGCGTGACCGGACCCAGCAGCCCCAGGTCGAGGCCGAGCCTGCCCGCCAGATCCGCCGACCAGTCGCCGGTGGCCAGGTCGATCAGCCCGGTCGTGGAGGCGTTCGTCGCCTCCCAGGCCGGGACGCCCGAGAGCCAGTACCCGATGAGGTCCGGAATCAGCAGGGCCCGGTGGGCGCTGGCGGTCTCGGCGGCGAGTTGGAAGATCGTGTTGAACGGCTGGGGTTGGATGCCGGTGGCCGCGAAGAGGTCGGCGGCGCCGACCTGTTCGAGGGCTTTGGTCTTGGCGGCGGCGTTGCGGTTGTCGCGGTAGCAGACGGGGTTGGCGGCCAGGTGGCCGTCGTGGCCGATGAGGCCGTAGTCGACCGCCCAGGAGTCCACGCCGATCGCGGCGGCGTCGCCGGCGGCGCGCAGGCCCTCGAGGATGCCGGACCACAGGCCGAGCACGTCCCAGTAGAGGCGTCCGCGCACGTTGACGGCGCGGTTGGGGAACCGGGCGGTCTCGGTGAGGTCGATCCGGTCCCCGCGCACGTGCGCGGCCATGACGCGGCCGGAGGACGCGCCGAGGTCGACGGCGGCCAGGAGCGTCACCGCAGGAATCCTTGCGGGTTGCCCGAGTCGACGGGGATGTGGACGCCGGTGGTGAGGCCGAGGTCGGGGCCGACGAGCGCGTAGACGGCGTCGGCGACCGAGGACGGCAGCACCTCTTTCTTCAGGAGGGTGCGTCCGGCGTAGTACTTGCCGAGTTCGGATTCCTCGACGCCGTAGACGGCGGCGCGTTCGGCGCCCCAGCCGGAGGCGAAGATGCCGGAGCCGCGGACGACGCCGTCGGGGTTGATGCCGTTGACGCGGATGCCGCGGCCCCCGAGTTCGGCGGCCAGGAGCCGGACCTGGTGGGCCTGGTCGGCTTTGGTGGCGGAGTACGCGATGTTGTTGGGGCCGGCGAACACCGAGTTCTTGGAGGCGATGTAGACGATGTCGCCGCCCATGCCTTGGGCGATCATGAGCCGGGCGCTCTCGCGGGAGACGAGGAAGGAACCCTTCGCCATCACATCGTGCTGGAGGTCCCAGTCCGCGGCGGTGGTCTCCAGCAGCGGCTTCGACAGCGACAGCCCGGCGTTGTTGACGATCAGGTCCACGCCGCCGAACGCGAGCGCCGCGGCGTTGATCGCGGCGGCGACGGCCGCCTCGTCGGTCACGTTGCAGGCCACGCCTACCGCGGTGTCGGCGTTCCCGATCTCGGCGGCGGCCGCCTGGGCCTTCTCGGCGTCGAGGTCGGCGATGACGACGCACGCGCCTTCGGCCGCGAGGCGTTCGGCGGTGGCCTTCCCGATGCCGCCGGCCGCGCCGGTCACGAACGCGATGCGCCCGGCGAGCGGCTTTGGCTTGGGGCGGCGCTTGAGTTTGGCCTCTTCGAGGTCCCAGTACTCGATGCGGAACTTCTCGGATTCATCGATCGGGGCGTATCGCGAGAGGGCTTCGGCGCCGCGCATCACGTTGATCGCGTTGACGTAGAACTCGCCGGCGACGCGCGCGGTCTGCTTGTCCGCCCCGAAGGAGAACATGCCCACGCCCGGGACGAGCACGATCGCCGGGTCCGCGCCGCGCATCGCGGGCGAGCCGGGTTCGGCGTACCGCTCGTAGTAGGCGGCGTAGTCCTCGCGGTAGGCGGCGTGCAGCTCCTGCAGTCGCTGGACCGTGGCCTCGATGGAGGCGGTCGGCGGGAGGTCGAGGACCAGGGGCCGGACCTTGGTGCGCAGGAAGTGGTCCGGACAGGACGTGCCGAGGGCCGCGAGCTCGGGCATCCGCGCCGAGGCGAGGAAGTCGAGGACGACCGGGTCGTCGGTGTAGTGCCCGACCTGGCGGTGGTCGGTGGAGGCGAGGCCGCGGATGACCGGCGCGAGCGCGGCGGCGCGCTCGGCGCGGGCCTCGGCGGCCAGCGGCTCGGCGACCCGCGCACCGAACGGGTCGGCCTTGCCGCGCTCGGCGATGAACGCCTCGCAGCCGCGGATGATCTCGAGCGAGTTCGCTTCGCACGCTTCGGAAGTGTCGCCCCAGGCGGTGATGCCGTGGCCGCCGAGGATGCAGCCGATGGCCTGCGGGTTCGCCGATTTGATCGCGGCGATGTCCAGGCCCAGCTGGAAACCGGGGCGGCGCCAGTCGACCCACACCACGCGGTCGCCGAAGCACTCCTTCGTCAACGCCGGACCGTCAGCGGCGGTCGCGAGCGCGATGCCCGAGTCGGGGTGCAGGTGGTCGACATGGCTCGCGTCGACCAGGCCGTGCATCGCCGTGTCGATCGACGGCGCGGCACCGCCGCGCCCGTGCAGGCAGTAGTCGAACCGCTCGACCATCGCGTCCTCGGCGTCGAGGCCCGGATAGGTGCCCGCCATGGCCCGCATCCGGTCCAGCCGCAGCACCGCGAGCCCCGACTCCGTCAGGGTCCCGAGGTCCCCGCCGGAGCCCTTGACCCACAGCAGCTCCACCGGCTCCCCGGTCACGGGGTCGGTCTCGGTCCCCTTCGCGGAAGTATTGCCGCCCGCGAAGTTCGTGTTCCGCTTGTCCGCACCCAGCCGGTTCGACCGGCCGATCAGATCCCCTACCGCACTCATCGCTCAAGCCCCCCAGCCGGCGGCCTGGCCGCCCTGGCGGTCGGCCTTGATCTTCTCCGCATAACCCGAAGCGGCGTACGCGGCCATCGGATCCGCGTCAAGACCCTGTTCGCCGCGCAGCTCGGCCAGCAGGGAACGCACGTCCGTGTTGTAGGCGTCCATCAGGACCGCGTTGGCGCCCAGCACATCTCCGGCGGCCTGGGCCGCGCTCAGCGCGACGGTGTCGACGAGCAGCGCCTTCGCCGTCGCCTCCTGCACGTTCATCACCGACCGGATCTGACCCGGGATCTTCGGCTCGATGTTGTGGCACTGGTCGAGCATGTAGGCGATCCCCGAATCCGGCCCCACCACGCCGCGCAGCGCCAGCTCGTGCATGATCCGGAACAGCTGGAACGGATCGGCCGAGCCGACCATCAGATCGTCGTCGGCGTAGAACCGCGAGTTGAAGTCGAACCCGCCGAGCTTCCCTTCGCGCAGCAGCATCGCGACGATGAACTCGATGTTCGTGCCCGGCGCGTGGTGCCCGGTGTCGATCACGACCTGCGCCTTCGGGCCGAGCTTCAGGCAGTGCGCGTACGCCGTCCCCCAGTCGGGGACGTCCATCGTGTAGAACGACGGCTCGAACAGCTTGTACTCGAGCAGGAGGCGCTGGTGGTCGCCGAGCCGGGCGTAGACCTCGGCGAGGACCTCGGCGAGGCGGTCCTGGCGGTCGGCGATGGAGTCCTGGCCGGGGTAGTTGGTGCCGTCGGCGAACCAGAGTTTGAGGTCCGTGGAGCCGGTGGCGTCCATGATGTCGACGCATTCGAGGAGGTGCGCGGTGGCTTTGCGGCGGACGGCGGGGTCGGGGTGGCAGACCGAGCCGAGCATGTAGTCGTCGTCTTGGAAGGTGTTGGAGTTGATGGTGCCGATCCGGATGCCGAGGTCGGCGGCGTGGGCGGCGAGCGCCTCGTAGTCGTCCACTTTGTCCCAGGGGATGTGGAGGGCGACGGATCCGGCGGCGCCGGTGTACTGGTTGACCTGGGCGGCGTCGGCGAGTTTCTCGAAGGGGTCGCGGGGGACGCCGTGCTGGGCGAAGACCTTGAAGCGGGTGCCGGAGTTGCCGAACGCCCATGAGGGCAGTTCGATGGTCTGGGCCGCGAGGACCCGCTTGGCGTTCTCGGTGCGGTCGCTCATTCGCCGGCTCCTTCGCGTGCGGCCCGGGCCAGTTGGGTCTCGAGGTTGAACACTTCGGGGAGGACGGTGAAGGCGTCGTCGGCGTTGGCGCCGTCGATGCCTTCGAAGAACGGGGCCATCTCGGCCTGCCAGCGCGCGTTGACCTCGCGTTCGGCCATGCCGGCGCGGGCGGCGTCGAAGTCGTCGGTCTCCAGGTAGCCCACGAGGAGTCCGTCGTCGCCGAGGAAGAGGGAGTAGTTGGACCACCCGGTCTCGGCGAGGGCGGCGAGCATGTCGGGCCAGACGGCGGCGTGGCGTTCGCGGTATTCGTCCAGGCGGTCGGGCCGGACGCGGAGCGTGAAGCACACGCGCGCCTTGGAAGGCGCTTGCAAGCCGTTGGTCGGGGCTGCCAAGGGGTTCCTCCTCGGAGTGTGCGGCCGGAGCCGCAGACTTTTTGAATCGATTCATGAAGGGATTTCGATAAGTTAAAACCCTCGAGCCTCAGGTTGTCAAGGCGCGACCGCCAAGAAATTCGAACACGGTTCGGTATATGCTCCTCAAGCTCCGGGTTCGTCGTTGAACCGTTTCAAAGACGGCGCAATACCGTGATCCGGGTGCCGCCCAGTGACGGCGATCGATTCGTCGATACGTGCCGCCGCACCACCCTGGGCCCCCGATAGCATTCGTGAGGTGACGATGACCACTACCAGCATGAAGGACGTCGCGCGCGCCGCGGGCGTGTCGGTCGGGACGGTCTCCAACGTGCTCAACCGGCCCGAGGCCGTGGCCGAGGAGACCCGCACCCGCGTGCAGGCCGCGATCGCCGAGCTCGGCTACGTGCGCAACGATTCCGCCCGCCAGCTCCGAGCCGGGCGCTCCCGCACCGTCGCGGTGGTCGTGCTGGACGTGGCGAACCCGTTCTTCACCGACGTGGTGCGCGGCGCCGAACCGCTCATCGAATCCGCCGGCGGCGTCGTCACCGTCTGCGACTCCGGCGAGGACGTCCGCCGCGAGCGCCGCCACCTCGAGATCCTCGAGGAGCAGCGGGTCCTCGGCCTGCTCATCACCCCCGTCGACGACACCTCCGCGTCCTGGATCGAACGGCTCTCGGGCCACGACATCCCGCTCGTCCTCGTCGACCGCGGCGCCGGCCGGCACCCGCACTGCTCCGTGGCCGTCGACGACGTGCACGGCGGCCGCCTCGCGGCCCGCCATCTCGCCGACCGCGGGCACGCCCGGATCGCGTTCGTGGGCGGCCCGTCCTCGATCCCGCAGGTCGCCGACCGCTTCGCGGGCTGCCGCGAGGTGTGCGAGGAGCGCGGCGTCGCCTTGGAGGTCTTCACGACCGCCGGCCTCAACTTCGCGGCGGGCCGCGAGGCGGTCGAGCAGATGCTCGGCCTCGAGGAGCGGCCGACCGCGATGTTCTGCGCGAACGACCTCGTGGCGCTGGGTGCGTTGCAGGCGTTGACGATGCACGGCGTGAAGGTGCCGCAGGAGTGCGCGATCATCGGCTACGACGACATCGATTTCGCGGCTGCGGCGGCGGTGCCGCTGTCCTCGATCCGGCAGCCGCGCGCGCAGCTGGGCCGCACGGCCGCGCAGCTGCTGTTCGACGAGATCGGCGAGGGCGCGGGGCACACCCACCGCAATGTGGTCTTCCAGCCCGAACTCATCGCCCGGGCGTCGACGGCGCAGGAGTCGTGACCGCACCCCACCAGTTCCTGTAACGGTAAAGTTCGAGTCTGGTAGCGTCTCCGAAACCGGCCCGGCAAGCGCTCGCGTGTGCTCTTCGGGCCGCCGGTGACCGACAGCGAACCCTTCACAGGAGGCGATCATGGCCGAACCCCAACGCGCGCGCATCGAGTTCGATCCGCGCTTCACCGTCGCCGAGGTGCCCGAGCGGCTGTTCGGCTCCTTCGTCGAACACCTCGGACGGTGCGTCTACACCGGCATCTACGAGCCCGGCCACGCGACCGCGAACGCCGACGGCCTGCGCCAGGACGTGCTCGACCTCATCAGCGAGCTGGGCCCGACGATGGTCCGCTACCCCGGCGGGAACTTCGTCTCCGGCTACCGCTGGGAGGACGGCACCGGCCCCAAGGAGGACCGGCCGCGGCGCCTGGACCTCGCCTGGGGCACCACCGAGACCAACCAGTTCGGGCTCTCGGAGTTCATGAAGTTCTGCCGCACCGTCGGCGTCGAACCGAACATGGCCGTCAACCTCGGCACCCGCGGCCTCCAGGAGGCCCTCGACCTCCTCGAGTACGCCAACCACCCCGGCGGCACCTACTGGTCGGACCTGCGCCGCTCCCACGGCGACGAGGAGCCCTACGGCATCAAGCTGTGGTGCCTGGGCAACGAGATGGACGGCCCCTGGCAGATCGGCCAGAAGACCGCCCACGAGTACGGCCGCACCGCCGACCAGGTCGCCCGCTCGATGCGCTACATCGAACCCGACCTCGACCTCGTCGCGTGCGGCTCCTCCTCCCGCGGCATGCCGGAGTTCGGCGCCTGGGAGGCCGAGGTGCTGACCCAGTCGTACGAGTCGGTCGACTACATCTCCGCGCACGCCTACTACCAGCCCCGCGACGGCGACTTCAAGTCGTTCATGGCCTCGGCGCAGGACATGGAGCTATTCATCGACGGCGTCACCGCCACCGCCGACGCGGTCGGCGCGAAGCTCAAGAGCGACAAGAAGATCAACATCTCCTTCGACGAGTGGAACGTCTGGTACCAGAACGCGCCCACCGGTGAGCGCGAGGAGCCCTGGGCCGTCGCGCCCCGCCAGCTCGAGGACATCTACTCGGCGATGGACGCGGTCGTGTTCGGCTCGCTGATGATCACGCTGCTGCGCCGCTGCGACCGCGTCACCGCCGCGTGCCTCGCGCAGCTGGTGAACGTGATCGCCCCGATCATGACCGAGCCCGACGGCCCGGCGTGGCGCCAGACCACGTTCTTCCCGTTCGCGGAGGCCTCGAAGTTCGGCCGCGGCAAGGTCCTGCGCGTCAACGCCGACTCCCCGTCGTTCGCGACCGAGAAGTACGGCGACGTGACCGCCCTCCACTCCGTGGCGGTGGCGAACGAGGACGGCACCTACACCGTGTTCGCCGTCAACCGCGACCTCGAGTCGACGCTGACCCTCGAGATCGACCTCGCCTCGCTCGGCGGCCTCGCCGACGTGACGTGCTCGACGCTCACCGACGACGACCCGAACGCGAAGAACACGCTGGAGGAGCCGACCCGCGTGGCCCCGGTCGCCAACGGCGACATCACCGTCAAGGACGGCGTGGCCTATGTGGAGCTGCCGGCGATGAGCTGGAACACCATCCGCATCGCTTAGCGAGCCGAACGAAAGGGGCCCGCAGCGTCACGCTGCGGGCCCCTTTTCACGCTCAGGCGCGGGACTGGCGGACGGCCGCGGCGAGCTCGCCCAGGAGCGCCTCGGTCTCGTCCCAGCCGACGCACGCGTCGGTCACGGACTTGCCGTAGTCGAGTGTCTCCAGGGGGCCGGGCTCCTGGCGGCCGGGCTCGATGAAGCTCTCGATCATCAAACCGGCGATGCCCTGCTCCCCCGCGCCGATGCGCGCGGCGACTTCGCGCACGACCTCGGCCTGGCGGACGTGGTCCTTGCCGGAGTTGGCGTGGCTCGCGTCCACGACGAGCCGCTGCGGCATGTCGTGCTTGGCCAGGAGCGCGAGCGCGTCGCGCACGTCAGCGGGTCCGAAGTTGGGGCCGCCGCGGCCGCCGCGCAGGATGATGTGGCAGTCGGGGTTGCCCGAGGTGGAGACGATGGAGGCGCGGCCGTCCTCGTCGACGCCGAAGAACACGTGGTCGCCGGCGGCGGCCCGGCAGCCGTCGATCGCCGAGGTCAGGTCGCCGTCGGTGGTGTTCTTGAACCCGACGGGCATCGACAGGCCCGAGGCGAGCTGCCGGTGGACCTGGGACTCGGTGGTGCGGGCGCCGATCGCGCCCCAGGAGACGGCGTCGGCGATGTGCTGCGGGCTCGTGGGCTCGAGGAACTCGCAGCCGACCGGCAGACCGGTGTCGAGCACGTCGAGGAGCACCTGCCGGGCCAGGCGCAGGCCGAGCTCGACGTCGTGGGTGCCGTCGAGGTGCGGGTCGTTGATGAGGCCCTTCCAGCCGACCGTGGTGCGGGGCTTCTCGAAGTACACGCGCATGACGACCATCAGCGCGTCGCCGAGCGGGGCCGCCGCGGCGGCGAGGCGCTGCGCGTAGTCCTTCGCGGCGGCCGCGTCGTGCACCGAGCAGGGGCCGACGACGACGAGCAGGCGGTCGTCGGTGCCGTCGAGGACGTGCTTCACCGCGGAGCGGGTGCGTTCGACGAGCGCGGCGCGCGCGTCGCCGAGCGGCAGTTCGGCACGGAGGACGGCCGGGGCCACGAGCGGCTGGAATGCGGTGACGCGCAGGTCGTTGGTCTGCGGCGAGCGGTCGGCGGGCGAGGTCATCAGGTTCCCATCTCTGGTGCGAGGCGGGTCCTGTCCACTCGTGGTCTCCCCCGGTGCCGGCCCGCCTGACGGCGAAAGGCAGCGACTCGTGTCGCTGCCTTGTTGGCTCCGGGTGTGTTCGTCGGTCAGCGCGTGCGCCGCCGGGCTCCACCCGGAGCCGGCGTAAAGCGCTGATACCAACGAACTGCCGTGAACATGGCCCGAACCGTAGCACACCCGCCAGGCGGCGGCCAGGCCCCGGGACCTGCGTCACAGGCCGCTGATGGTCGCCGGGGCGCGCTCGGCACGGGCGAGCGCGCGCACGAGGCCGGCTTGGCCGTGGCGTTTGGCGGCGAGGCGCGCCAGCATCCACGCGGCCGTGTCGAACGCGTCCTCGTCGAAGACCGGGGTGTCGACGGCGACGGAGTAGGCGAGGTCGTCGCTGTGGACGACGAGTTCCATGATGCGGGTGCAGAGGAAGTCGTCGAGGGTCATCGCATAGGGCCAGCGGGTGTGGCCGCTGGTCTCGGTGCCGCCCATGGCGGGCAGGGCCGTCTCGAGGGCGGCGAGCGCGGACGCGGCCTCGTCGATGACGGCGGCGGGTCCGGCTTCGGCGGCCCTTTCGCCGCCGTCGCGGATGCCGGTGTTGTAGTCGTTGTCGACGTCGGCGGCGAGCCACGCGGCCCGGCCGTAGTGCTCGAAGAGGCCGACGGTCTCCTTGCCGGTGTGGTCGGCGGCGAGCCCGGCGGTGACGGAGGTGATCTGCTGCGACAGGTGGGCGGCGAGGCCGCCGACGGTGAAGCCCTCCAGGGCCGAGGGACCGGTCCAGGCCTTGGCGACCGCGCCGTCCTCGACGAGTGCGAGGCCGGTGCGGGCGGCGTGGAGGTACTGGTCGCGGATGCTGGTCATCGGCTCGCTTTCTAGCGCATTGAGACGTGGACGTGGTTGGTGTGGTCGGAGGCGGGGTCGCCGCCCGCGCCGGAGTAGGAGCGCCACCCCGAGGACGGCGACCAGAACTCGCGGTACCAGATCACGTATTCGACGCCGAGCGCGTCGGCGTTGTTGACGTACCAGGAGGCGAGCTGGTCGCCGTAGGTCTTGTCGTCGCCTTCGGCGTCCTCGTTCTGGAACCCCGAGGCGTCGGCGGCCCAGTCGCACGCTCGGCCGAGCGGATGCTCACCCGAGCCACCGGAGCGGTAGCAGGAGACGTAGTGGTCGAAGCCGGCTTCCTTCGTCTCGTTGTACATGTGCAGGGTCCGGGGCGTGAGGCAGCCGTCGGTGGTGGGGTCGTCCTCGGTGCAGCCGCCGCCGTCGCCGCCGTAGCCCTCGGCGGCAGGGGCGCCGCCGTCCGAGCCGGGCCCGGAGGCCTCCTCGGCGCGGAGCTCCTCGAGCTGCTCTTCGAGCTCCTCGGCCGCTTTTTCGGCGTCTTCGAGGGCATCCTCGGCGGTCTTGACCTCGTCGGCGTGCGCGGCCCGCTGGGCTTCGAGCTCGTCGAGGAGGGACCCGGCCTCGTTCATGAGCGCGGCCCGCTCGCCGCCGAGGAACCCGGCGTAGGTCATGGCGTCCACCAGGTCGCTGCTGTTCTCGGAGGAGAGGATCGCGTTGGTGGTCTCGAGGTCGCCCTCGGTGTGGAGGTAGATCGCGTACTCGTTGAGGTCGGCGGTGAGCTCGTTGAACAGCGCCTGCGTGTCGGCGATCTGCACTTCCAGTGCGGCGGCGCGCTCGTTGGCGGCGTCGACCGCGTCCTCGGCGTCGGCGACCTTGTCGATGGCCTCGGCGAGGTCGGATTCGAGGGTCTCCTCGTCCGGTTCGGCCGAGGCCGGCGCCGGGAAGAACGCGACGAGGGCGGCGAGGAGCACTATGGGGAGGATCTGCTTGCTGCGCACGGGTGGAGGTCTACTTCCGGAGGGTCGGGTCGCCGCCCTGGCTGGGCGGCGGCCGGTTTACAGGTCGAGGTCGACCACAAGGGGGGCGTGGTCGGAGGCGCCTTTGCCTTTGCGTTCGTTCCGGTCGACGTAGGCGTCGGACACCGCCGCCTCGAAGGCGGGGTTGGCCAGGGCCAGGTCGATCCGGAGGCCGCGGTTCTTGGGGAAGTCGAGGTTGCGGTAGTCCCAGAACGTGAACGGCTGATCGTGTTTGAGGGGACGCGGGTAGACGTCGGCGAGGCCGGCGGCCTGGACGGCGGCCAGCGCGTCGCGTTCGTCCTTGGTGACGTGGGTGGTGCCCGGCCATTCGTCGACGTCCCAGACGTCGTCGTCGGTGGGGCAGATGTTGTAGTCGCCGAGGGCGGCGAAGGGGCGGTCGCCGGCGGCGTCGGCTTTGACGTCGGCGGCGAGGGCCTTGAGGAACGCGAGCTTGTACGGGAAGTGCGGGTCGGCGACATCGCGGCCGTTGGGGATGTACAGGGACTGGACGCGCACGGGCCCGCACGTGGCGGTGATCGCCCGCGGCTCGGTCGCATCGGCGAAGGCGGGCTGGTCGGTGATGCCGCGGCGCACGTCCGCGATGCCGACCCGCGAGAGGATGGCGACGCCGTTCCAGCGGCCCAGTCCCCACGCGGCGGTCTCGTAACCGGCGGCGCTGATCGCTTCCAGCGGCACATCGGCGTCAGCGCATTTGAGCTCCTGGAGGCAGACCACGTCCGGCTCCGCGGTCTCGAGCCAGGCGAGCAGCCGCTCGAGGCGGGCTTTGAGCGAGTTGATGTTCCACGTGGCCACGCGCATGTGCCACACCCTACCCGCAATCGGGTCCGCGCTCGGCGGACCCGGGGTGCGCGCGCTAGTTTCCGCTGCTCGGAGCGGTCGAGACAGGGTCCCGTGTGGCCGGTTGGGCACGTTCAGTGCGGGGCCCGACGGCCACGGCGAGCAGACCGAACCCGAGGGCCGTGGTGAACCCGGTGACGGCGACCCCGGAGTCGTTGACGACCGCACCGAGCACCGCGACGGCACTCAATCCGATGACGGCGGCCGCGACCTCGCTGGAGCGGATCGGCGCCCGCTTGCGCCAGATGATGATCGCGCCGATGAGCGCCGCGAGCGACAACCAGGTCAGCGGCCGCCCGATCGTGCCGATCGCGGCGCCGGCCTTGCGGATGAGGATGTTCGTCGCGGTCCCGTCCAGGACGGACCCGACGAACCGGCCCAGGTGCGTCTGGTCCTCCTGCGGCCGCAGGTAGTCGAGGAACCCGCCGATCGCGAACACCCCGAAGGCGATCCCGCCCGCGAGGATCACGGCCTTGACGGTGAGCTTGCGGCCCCACAGCTTCCAGCAGCACAGGATCACGGCGGCCACGAGCGTGAGCGTGCCGCCCATGTCGCGGCCCAGGTTCGGGGCGCCGACGATCACCACCGCGCACACGCCGATCGCGATCGGCCCCCACACCCGCGCCCGGCCCTTCCACGGCACGAACGCGATCAGGAGGATCACGGCGGCGGCGAAGACGCTGAACGCGTAGTTGCCGAGCCCGGTGAACCGGGCCCCGGCCTGCGCCGTGTACCCCATCGGCGTGTGCAGCGGCCACGTCGCACCCGACACCTGGTCAACGGCGATGAGCAGCGCCGCAGCGCCCGCGATCACCAGCACCGGGCGAGCCCCCCGCCGCGTCCACGGCAGCGACGCCGCCACCGTCAGCACGGCCATCCCCGCGGCGACGATCACCCAGAACGCCAGCGACGGATGCTCACCGCGCCACCAGTGCGGAATCCCCGCCGCGACCCCCGCCACCGGCATCGCCGCGACCGCCAGGCACACCGTCCGCGCCAGACCCCGGTACCTGTCCGACCCGCACAGCAGCCACACCGCGGCCGCGACCGCGATCACCCCGAGGCCCGACAGGACCGAATAGAAGACGAAACTGACGGCGATGACCGACTGCGACGCCGCCGTCTCATCGATCCCCTGCGCGACCGCGGCCTCGCTCGTACGGCCCGCATCCGGCAGCACCTGGATCGGCGCGCCCGCCACCGTCGCCGGCACCTCCGCGCCGACCGCGCCCAGCGCGGTCGCCGTCACGTCCACCAACTGCACATACCCGTCGCGGCCCGTCGTCGCCGACGTCAACTCGCCCGGCTCCACACCCGCACCCGAATACAGGACCGGATGCAGCGCCGACGGCGCCGAAGCATCCGCCACGCCCGCCACCAGCAGCCGCCAGTCCTCCGGCAGCGCCGCCTCGACCTCGCCCACCGCCGCATCGGCCTCCGCCGCTGCCCGCGTCCGCACCGAATCCGGCTCCGGCGCGATCTCCCCCGTGTCCAGCTCACCGGACGGCTCATCAGAGCCGACACCGGTGTCGTCCTCTCCGAGCTGGTCGTAGTCCGTGCTCGTATCCGGCGCCTCATCGGCCGTATCGCCCACGACCACACCGGGATCGACGATCACCACGTCGCACGCGGCCATCGCCTCCCCCAGCGACGCCAACCCCGGCGCCCAGAACGAGATCCGTCCCTCCGTGTCCGCCGCGGCCAGCGCCGCACCGTCACCGATCCCCGCCACACACGCGCCCGGATCGGGCTCGACCACCGGCTCACCAGCGGCTTCGGCCTCCAGCGCCGCCGCCTCCTCCTCGGCGGCCATCGCCGTCATCGCATCCGCGAGCGAACCGAGCCGAGCCCCGTAGTTGAACGACTCGTTCGCCTCGATCAGCGCGTCCCAGCCCCCGGCCGACCAGCCGTCACCGTCCTCCACGGGCGCCGGCAACTGCGACTGCGCCGCGCACTGCGCGTCCCGCGGCGCCGCACCACCCGCACGCTCACCCGCGCCCAGACTCAGCCAGCCCGCCTCAGGACACGTCCACGACCCGATCGTTCGCACACTCATCGACGCCGACGCGCCCGAACCCGCCATCGCCCACAGGTTCGGCGTCACCGACTCGTCGACATCCGTCCACGCCAACCCCGGCACACCCAAGACGATGATCCCCGCGACCTCGTCCTCCTCGGCAGCCGCAGCCGCCGGAGGCACCGCCAGCACCGCGCACACCACCGCCAGCACGGCCGCGAAACCGCGCACCCACGAACCGCCCCCGCCGCGCATCCGCACGCCCGCCTCCCAAGTCATGCCAGCAGTCTACGGAGTCCCCGCGCCACCGCCCGCCGCCGACCGTCAGACCTTCGCCACACCCTGTCGCGCCGCGACCGGCAACACCCCCGGGCCCGCGTTAGGCTCGCCCTATGCGCACCATCGCCACCGCCAACGTCAACGGAATCCGCGCCGCCGCCAAGAAGGGCATCATCCCCTGGCTCGAACAGACCCAAGCGGACGTGGTGCTCCTCCAAGAAGTCCGCGCCGACCACACCCAGATCCCCGCCGAAGTCCTCGAAGCCGGCGGCTGGCACTGGCACGTCGCCCCCTCCACCGTCGCTAAAGGACGCGCCGGCGTCGCCGTCCTCACCCGCGGCGAACCCGAAGCCGCCCGCGTCGGCTTCAATGGTTTCGAGGGCGCGGTCGAATTCGACGAACACGGCCGCTACGCCGAAGTCGACCTCCCCGGCCTGACCGTCGCCAGCCTCTACCTCCCCTCCGGCGAAACCGACACCCCCCGCCAGGTCGAGAAGGAACGCTTCATGACCGTCTTCGCCGAATACCTCGCCGAAGCCGCCAAGAAAGCGGCCGCCGGCGGGCGCGAACTCCTCGTCTGCGGCGACTGGAACATCGCCCACGCCGAACCGGACCTCAAGAACTGGAAATCCAACAAGAAGACCGCCGGCTTCCTGCCCAACGAACGCGCCTGGCTCACCGACCTCTACGGCACCGGCACCTTCGTCGACGTCGTCCGCGCCCTCAACCCCGGTGTCGACGGCCCCTACTCCTGGTGGTCCTACCGCGGCCGCGCCTTCGACAACGACGCCGGCTGGCGCATCGACCTCCACGTCGCCACGACCGCCCTCGCCGCGAAAGCCACCAAAGCCTGGGTCGACCGCGCCCCCGCCCACGACCAGCGCTGGTCCGACCACGCTCCCGTCCTGGTGACCTACGACCACTAACCCCGGCTGGCCGACCGGCCAGGTGGACGGGCACCATTGAACCCCGTGAGCCTCATCGACTACCTGCCGTCCTCGAACGCACCCGAACCCGACGACGTCTACACGGCCTTCGCGCAATGGGCCGAAGACGCCGGGATCGTCCTCTACGAGCACCAGGAAGAGGCCCTCCTGGCCATCTGCACCGGCCAGAACACCATCATCGCCACCCCCACCGGGTCCGGCAAGTCGCTCATCGCCGCCGCCGCGCACTTCAACGCGCTCGCGAACCAGCGCACCTCCTTCTACACGGCGCCGATCAAGGCGCTCGTGTCGGAGAAGTTCTTCGAGCTGTGCGAGCAGTTCGGGCACGAGAACGTCGGGATGCTCACCGGCGACGCCGCCGTCAACCCCGACGCTCCGTTGATCTGCTGCACCGCGGAGATCCTCGCGAACCTGGCGCTGCGTGAAGGCGCGGACCTCGACTGCGACTCGGTGGTGGCGGACGAGTTCCACTTCTACGCCGAGCCCGACCGCGGCTGGGCCTGGCAGGTCCCGCTCCTCGAACTGCACCGCGCCCAGTTCACGCTCATGTCGGCGACCCTGGGCGACACGGAGTTCTTCCAGAAGGATCTGACCCGGCGCACCGGCCGCGAGACCGCCGTGATCTCCTCTGCGACCCGGCCTGTCCCGCTGCACTACGAGTACCGCAAGACCCCGCTGCACGAGACCGTCGAGAACCTCGTCGCGAACAACCGGGCCCCGGCGTACATCGTCCACTTCACGCAGGCCGCGGCCCTCGACACCGCCCAGGCGCTGTCGAGCCTCAACCTCGTCGACAAGGACGCCAAGGCCGCGATCAGCGCCGCGCTCGGCGGGTTCCGGTTCACCACCAAGTTCGGCCAGACCCTCGCGCGGCTCGTGCGCTCGGGGATCGGCGTCCACCACGCCGGGATGCTCCCCAAATACCGGCGCCTCGTCGAACGCCTCGCCCAGCAGGGGCTGCTCAAGATCATCTGCGGCACCGACACCCTCGGCGTCGGCATCAACGTCCCGATCCGCACGGTCCTCTTCACCGGCCTCACCAAGTACGACGGCCGCCGCACCCGCCGCCTGCGCGCCCGCGAGTTCCACCAGATCGCCGGACGGGCCGGACGGGCCGGTTTCGACACCGAGGGCTTCGTCGTCTGCGAGGCCCCCGAGCACGTGATCGAGAACGAGAAGGCCATGCAGAAGTTCGGCCTCGACCCCAAGAAGCGCAAGAAGATGGCGAAGAAGAAGCCTCCCGAGGGCTTCGTCGGCTGGTCCGACGAGACCTTCGCCGCGCTCTCGGAGGCCCCGCCCGAGCCGCTCCAGTCCCGGATGCGCATGACCCACGCGATGCTCATCAACCTGCTCGCCCGGCCCGGCAACACGTTCCAGCACGTGCGCACTCTGATCGAGGACTCCCACGCCGACCGCGCCACCCAGCTGAAGATGGCCCGCACCGCGCTCACCATCGCCCGCACGCTTCGCGACGCCGGGATCATCGTCATCGACGGCGGCAAGGTCAAGCTCACCGTCGACATGCCCGACCACTTCGCGCTCAACCAGCCGCTCGCGCCGTTCGCCTTGGCGGCGCTGGAACTGCTCGACACCGAGTCGGACGAGTACGCGATGGACGTCGTCTCCATCGTCGAATCCACACTGGAGGGCCCCGGCCAGATCCTGGCCGCCCAGCGCAACAAGGCCAAGGGCGCGGCGATCGAGGCGATGAAGGCCGACGGCCTCGACTACTACGACCGCATGAACCAGCTCGAAGACACCGAAGTGGACTACCCGAAGCCGCTCGCCGAGCTCCTCGACGACGCGTTCAGCGCCTACCGGACCAGCCACCCGTGGGCCGCCGACTACCAGCTCGAACCGAAGTCGATCCTCCGCGAGATCTGGGAGGGCCGCATGAGCTTCGGCGAGTACATCGGCCTCTACGGCATCCAGCGCGGCGAGGGCCTGCTGCTGCGGTACCTCTCGAGCGCGTACAAGGCCCTCGTCCAGACACTCCCGGAGGACACCGGCGGGCCCGAGCTCGACGACCTCACCGCCTGGCTCGGCGAGACGATCCGCCAGACCGACTCCTCGCTCATCAACGAGTGGGAGCAGCTCACCAACCCCGCCGAGGACGAGAACCTCGACACCGGCCGCCCCAACCGGGCCTTCACCGACAACGAGCGGGCCTTCACCATCGCCGTCCGCAACGCCGCCTTCCGCCACGTCGAACTCGCCGCAACCGACCGCGTCGAGGCCTTGGCCGCGTTGGACACCGGCTGGACCGCCTCCAAATGGGACGCCGCCCTGGAGCGGTACTTCCAAGCCCACGACGACATCGGCACCGCCGGTGCGGCGAGGGGCAACGAGTTCCTCGACATCGCCAAGGACGGCCGCACCTGGACCGTCCGCCAGACCATCGACGACCCGGCGGGCGACAAGGACTGGGCCATGGTCTTCAAGGTCGACCTCGACGCCTCGGATGAGACCGGCACCGTCGTCATGGCACTGGAGGACTTCACCGACTAGCGATGGACCACAAGGGATCCGAGGAGTCGGTAGCATCGCCTGATGCCCCGACTCCTCCCTCTTGACGCGCTCGACGGCCCACCGGTACGCGCCCGCTGGACGGCGGTACTCGCGGTCACGCTCGCGATGACCGCCTCAGTGACCGACTGGAGCGCGGCCTGGGACACCGCCCGCGGCCTGGTCCCCGCCCGGACCGAACGCCACGAATGGCATGCGGACGATCTCGCCGCTGCGCCTGCCGCCGACCCCGACGCGGGTTATCGCGAAGGCATCGTCCACCCCGAGATCGCACGCACAGCGCAGCTGCGCGCCGACGACCTGATCCTCGACCTGATCTGGGACGCACCGATCACCATCGCGACCATCCGCGTCGAGACCTACACCGACGCGTTCGGCACCGGGCACCGCCTCGCCCTCGGCATGGAGACCACCACCGCCGCGGGCACCGGCTGCCTCAACGCCGCACTGCGCACTTCCGGAACCAACGCCGGAGACGCCACCAAACTGCAGTACTGCACCCGCACCGACCTCCACGAGCCCCCGGGCGAGCCCACCGGCGAATGGCGCCCCTTCCACTTCTTCCTGACGCAGACCGCCAACCTCGACGCGGCCGCCTACTATGACCCGCTCATTGACGACGCTCCCGATCCGACCCTCGTCGACTACTTCGGGTTCGGATTCGAGACCGGCGACGCCTACGACACCGGCCTGTGGCCGAACTGGCGGTCCCCCCAGTGGTACCGCGATCCCGAATGCGCCTCCGATCCGGGCATCTACCTCAGCCTCGACGACCTGCACCTCACCGACCGCTACGCCGACCCGACGATGCACGGCACCGGCGCCGAACTCACCCATCTGGGTTCGCCCGCCTATCCGGTCGAGGACCGCCTCGTCCTGCCCGCGTGCACCCCGGTCGGCAACGGCTACTTCGACGACGCCACGGCCCTCGAGCCGTACCTCGACATCACCCTCGTACCCCTGTCCTCGTGGACTGAGTTCAACGCCTCCACCACCGAACCCCGGCCGCTGCGCACCGCCGTCGCCATCGACGTCCGCTCCTGCGACACCGAACCTCGCACGTGCAGCAGCGACCCCACCGTCCCCGACGATCCCAACCATCCGGGCAACAGCGGCACCGCCGGCGACTGGCTCAGCGAAATACTCCATCCCGAACCGTAAACCCCTGCCGCACAGGCCGATTGATGGCAGAATCAGCCGGTGCTCACCGATCCGCTCCACTCCCCCGTCGGCTCCCCGCTCCACACGGTCGTCGCGCTCCAGCACAACACCGGGAACCAGGCCACCGGCGGCATCTGGCGGGTCTCCGGCCCCGGCGGGGACGCGATCCTCAAGCACCTCACACCCGACGGCGGCGGCTTCGAACACTGGGAGTCCTCGGACGACCCGCGGCACTGGAACTTCTGGCAGCGCGAATACCTCGCCTACAAGTCCGGGTTCGCGGCCTCCTACGGCCGGGAATCCGGAATCGGAGCGCCCGCGCTGCTCGCCGCCGGAGAACGCCCCGACGGCAGCCGCGAACTGTGGCTCGAAGCGGCCGACGGCATCCACGGCCGCCACTGGACCGTCCCCATGCTCGCCGACTTCGCCCGCCGCCTGGGCGTTGTCCAAGCCCTGCACCGCGACAGCCCCGAGCAGACCTGGCATTCGCGCCGGTTCCTGCGCCAGTACGCGGGCCGCCGTGATTTTCTCGGCGTCCCTTGGGACCAGGCGGCCGCCGCGGCCCACTGGCCGGGGGGCACCCGCGACGGCCTGCGCCTGATCTGGGAGCGCCGGACCGACCTCTTCACCGTCGCCGAATCGCTGCCGCAGACGATCTGCCACCTCGACGTGTGGCCCATGAACCTCGTTCAGCACCAAGGCGAGCCGGTCCTCCTCGACTGGTCGTTCACCGGCCGCGGCGCGATCGGCGAGGACATGGCGAACCTCATCGCGGACACGTTCTTCGACGGCCTCCAGCCCGTCGAGCGACTCGCCGAGACCGAAGCGCGCCTCACCGACGCCTATCTCGACGGCCTCGCCGAAGCCGGGTACGCCGACCGCGAATCGACGCGAAAAGCCATCGCCGCCACCGGCGCCGCCAAGTACTGTTGGCTCGCCCCGGCGATGCTCACCCGCCTCGCCGCGGGCCGACCGATCGCCAGCGCCGACTACGACGCCGCCGGGGACGCGGCGGTGCTCCAGCGGCGCCGCCCGATCTTCGACATGCTCATCCGCTGGGCCCGCACCGCCCTCGACCTCTGAGAGACCACCATGCCCGTCCAGATCACCGAGACCATCGCCCTCCCCGACAGCGAACTGCGGTGGCGCTTCTCGCGGTCCTCGGGCCCGGGCGGGCAGGGCGTCAACACCACCGATTCGCGCGTGGAGCTGGTGTTCGACCTGGCCGGGACGAAGGCGCTGCCGCCCGCGCTCATCGAACGGGCGCTCGCGCGCCTGGGCGACCGGCTGGTCGACGGGACGGTCGTGATCGCGGCGTCGGAGTTCCGTTCGCAGCTGCGCAACCGCGAGGCCGCCCAGGAGCGCCTCGCCGAGCTCATGCGGCGGGCGATCGCCGCGCCGCCGCCCCCGCGCGTGGCCAGGAAGCCCTCGAAGGGCGCGAAACGGCGGCGCCTGGAAGACAAGCGCCGCCGTTCGGACGTCAAGAAGCTGCGCCGCAGCACCGACGACTAGCGGTGTCCGAGAAGTCCCGGCCGGCGGGGTTGCTCAAACACCTCTAGTTCTCGGGCAGGGGCTCCCCGAAGTCGGGGGTGCCGTCCTCGTTCCAGCCGAAGGGCTGGACGCGGCAGTGCCGGTCGGGGTTGTCGAGCGGGTCGCCGACGATCTCCTCATAGGCGCGGGCGTGGAAGACGAGGAGGTCGTTGCCCTCCTCGTCGACCGTGAACGCGTTGTGGCCGGTGCCGTAGATCCCGTTGGCCTCACTGGTGGTGAAGACCGGCACGGGGTGCTTGGTCCACGAGGCGGGGTCGAGGAGGTCGGCTTCGGCATCGGCGGTGAGCAGGCCCATGCAGTATTCGGCGCCGGTGCCCGAGGCCGAGTAGGTGATGAAGACCTTGCCGTTGCGCACGATCGCGTACGGGCCCTCGTTGACGGCGAAGCGGACGGTCTCCCACGGCAGTTCGGGGCGGGAGAGCTCGACGGGTGCGCCCTTGACGGTCCAGGGGTCGGCGAGTTCGGCGAGGAACAGGCTGGTGTTGGAGCCTTCGAGAGCGGGGTCGTGCTGGGCCCAGCAGAGATAGCGGGTCCCGTTGTGGGCGAAGGTGGTGGCGTCGAGGGAGAACGAGTCGATCGGGGTCTCGATCTGGCCCTTCTCGGTCCACTCCCCGGCCAGCGGATCGGGGTTGCGGTTCTCCAGGACGTACATGCGGATGCGCCAGACGTCGGCGGTGGCCGATTCGGCTTCACCGGCGGCGAAGTAGACATACCAGGCGCCGTCGATCCAATGCAGTTCCGGAGCCCAGATGTGGGAGCCCATGGGGCCTTCGGGGTGCTGGACCCAGATGGTGGTCTCTTCGGCATCGCGAAGCCCGAGCAGGGAGTCAGCGGCGCGCAGCACGATCCGGTCGTAGGCGGGGACGGTGGCGGTGAAGTAGTACCGGCCGTCGGTGTGCCTGGTGATCTGCGGGTCGGCGCGTTCGAGGATGAACGGGTTCGGCAGCATCTTGTTATCGGTCACAACGGTGATGCTACAACTCCACCCGGAGCGTCCCCGCAGGCTCCACCTCGGCGGCTCCCGCCGATTGGGACGCGAGCCAGTCCACCAGCAGCTCCACGTCCGAACAGGCCAGGTCGAAGCGCACTTCGGCGCCGAATTCGACATCGACGAGCCGCACGTCCTCGCGCAGCCGCAGCAGGCCCTCCAGGCTCCCGGCCAGGCCGTAATCGACCCGGACGTAGAGCCGCTGCCAGTACGCCAGCTCGACGACGCCCGCCGCGTCGATCGCGGCCGACACGGCCGCACCGTAAGCGCGCACGAGGCCGCCCGCGCCGAGCTTCACGCCGCCGAAGTAGCGGGTGACGACGGCGAGCACGTCGGTGAGATCGCGCCCGCGCAGCACCTCGAGCATCGGGACGCCGGCGGTCCCGGCAGGTTCACCGTCGTCGTTGGAGCGGGCCGCCCGGCCGTCGTCGAGGACATACGCGGTGCAGTTGTGGGTCGCGTCCCAGTTGGCTCTGCGGTGGGCGCTGATGTGTTCGCGCGCTTCAGCATCGGAGGCGATCCGGTAGAGCGTGCAGATGAACCGCGACCGGTTGACCTCGGTCTCGGTCTCGGAGCGGCCGACGGCGAGCGTGCGCATCAGCCCACGACACCGTGCTCCCAGGCCCACGCCGCGATGCCCACGCGGTTGCGGACCCCGAGCTTCGCGCGCACAGCCTCCAGGTGCGTCTTGACGGTGGAGACGGAGACGAACAGGGTCTCGGCGATCTCGGCGTTGGTCTTGCCGCGGGCCACGAGCTCGACGACATCGAGCTCGCGCTCGGTCAGCACATGCGACGCCTTCGGCCCTTCGGGAACGGGCTCGGTGAGCCGTTCGAGGAGGCGCACCGTGACCGACGGAGAGATGAGCGACTCCCCGCCCGCGGCCGCGCGGACCGCCTCGACCAGGAGGGTCGGCCCGGAGTCCTTGAGCAGGAACCCGGTCGCACCCGAGCGCAGCGCGCCGTACACGTACTCGTCGGTATCGAAGGTGGTGACGACCACGATGCGCGGACCGGTGCCGTTCGCTCCGGCGAGGAGCGTCCGAGTGGCTTCGAGGCCGTCGAGACGCGGCATCCGGATGTCGAAGAGGCACACGTCGGGCTTGAGCCGCCGCGCCTCCGACACCGCGACCACCCCGTCGGGGGCGTCGGCCACGACTTCCATGTCGGGCTGGGCGTCGATGATGGCCCGGAACCCTGCCCGGACCATCTCCTGGTCGTCTGCGATCAGCACTCGGATTGCCACGCCCCGAGCCTAACCGGCGCTGGCCGTTAGGCGGCGGCGCCCGCCAGTTCGCGCTCGCGAGCAACAAGCGCCTGCACCGGCTCGTCGACGGGGGCCGGGCGGACCGGCACCACCGCCGAGGCCTCGGCCTCGCGCTCGAGGACGGCCTGGCGCCGCGCCGACCGGTGCCGGATGGCGAAGGTCGTGGTCACCAGGAACAGCCAGGTGCCTTCGAGGAGGATGAGGCCCCAGTCGTGGCCGATGATCGCCGCGGTGAGCAGGATCGAGCAGGCCGAGATGACCAGCAGCAGCGAAGCCGGCTTCGTCGCGTGGATGCGGTGGGTCTGCAGGAGCAGGAAGTTGGTGATGTAGAGCAGCGCGCCGATGATCTGGAACATGATGCGGATGTCGAAGTCGTGCATGGCGAATCCTCGAAAGAACGTGAAGCAGGCAGGAAGGCGCCCCGCGTCGGCGATGGCGCGGTGGCAGGAAGGAGAGCTGGAGAGGAGGAGAACCGAGGGGTTACGGGGTAACGGCCGGGTGGCCGCTCGGTCTGCTCCGCGCGCAGACCTCCAACACGGCCCCTCGCAGGACCCGCGTCTGGAGCGACCCGCAGATGCAGCGGGTCCACACCGTCACACCCGAGGCGCTGTGATGCCGGGACACGGTCGTCACCGGATCGGCGTCGGGCCAACCGCAAAACGGGCAGCACTGCATGACCGCGTCCTCCTTACAGGGCTTCGGGTTTCGTTCTAGGAATGAGCGCCGGCCGAAAACCGCCCCCGGCGGCATCGCGCACTGTTCTCACGCTCAATACGAGGTTAAGGTCCCAATCGTCCGGGCTACAACACCTTGGTGACGCTAGTTTGCGAAACTCATCGTGAAGCGAACACTTAAGCGATTGGGGCCACACCGTGATCGACCTGAGGAGACTGCACGTGCTGCGGGCGATCGCCCACCACGGCACCGTCTCCGGCGCGGCGAAAGCCCTGCACATGTCCACTTCAGCAGCGTCGCAGCAGATCCGACTGCTCGCCAAGGACCTCGGCGTGCCGCTCCTCGAACCGGTCGGACGCGGTGTCAAGCTCTCCTCGGCCGCGCAGGTCCTCATCGCCCACATCGACGCGATCGAGGCCATGTGGCGCCTGGCCGAGGCCGAACTCCAGGCCACCGAAGGCGAACCGTCCGGGATGCTGCGCCTGTGCGGCTTCCCCACCGCGATCGCGACCCTGCTCGCGCCCTTGGTGGACACCGCCCGCGCCCGGTACCCCGCGCTCGAGCTCCGGTTGCGCGAGGCCGAGGCCTCGGAGAGCTTCGACCTGCTCTTCGCCGGAGAGGCGGACCTCGCGCTCGTCGAGGCGACCCCCGACAACCCGCCGCCCGAGGACATCCGCTTCGACGCGCAGACGGTCTTCAACGACCCGTTCGACCTCGTCGTGCCCGGCGGCCACTGGTGCGCCGCCAGCGCTGCCGTGGATCTGCGCGAGGTCGAACGCGAGCCGTGGATCATCGGCGTGCCCGGGTCGATGCACCGACGCCACGTGCTCACCGCCTGTTCGAACGCCGGATTCCGGCCCACCGTCACCGGCGAAGCACGCGAATGGAATGTCATCGCTGTCATGGTCGCCCACCAGATGGGCGTCGCGCTCATCCCCCGCCTCGTAGACCTCCCCCACCACCTCGACCTGGTGCGCGTCCCCGTCTCCGGTCCGTTCACGCCGTTCCGCCACTTCCAGGCCGTCACGCTGCGCGGCGGCGCCCGGCGCCCCTCCGTCGCCGCCGTCATGGAGCTCCTGAACGAGCAGGTGCGCGCCGCGGAAGGCATCGGACCGCTTCCCGAAGCCCCCTAGGAAACTGCGCTCTCTCCGCGTACACCAGGGCTGAGCTGGGCGTACCAGTGAACGTGATTGCCTCTACTGGACACTGAACTCCGTTACGCTGACCGCATGTTCGACTACGGCGGCGATCCCGCGACCACCGGCCCCCGCCACCTCCGCGTGCGCGGAGGCACCGCGCTCAGCGGGTCGATCGACGTGAAGACCTCCAAGAACGCCGGCGTCGCGCTCCTGTGCGCCAGCCTCCTCAACCGCGGCCCCACGCTGCTCCGCCGCGTCGCCCGCATCGAAGAGGTCAACCGCATCCTGCGGGTCCTCGACTCGATGGGCGTCGAGCACGAATGGCTCGGCCCCGAAGGCGACCTCCGCATCCAGCCGCCCGAACGCCTCGACCTCAGCCGCATCGACGCGGACGCGGCCCGCC
Source organism: Glycomyces luteolus (assembly GCF_027622875.1). Classification (GTDB taxonomy): domain Bacteria; phylum Actinomycetota; class Actinomycetes; order Mycobacteriales; family Micromonosporaceae; genus Glycomyces; species Glycomyces luteolus. The sequence continues at coordinate 208,203 of NZ_JAPZVP010000007.1, forward strand.
GGACCCGCTCGATCATCATGTTCCTCGGGCCGCTCCTCCACGACTACACCGAGTTCGACCTGCCGTTCGCGGGCGGCTGCGAACTCGGCGACCGCACTGTCGAGCCGCACCTCACCGCACTGCGCCGCTTCGGCCTCTCGATCGAACGCTCCCACGGCTGCTACTGCGCCACCGTCAAGGAGAACATCGAACCGCCCGGCGCGATCGTCCTGACCGAACGCGGCGACACCGTGACCGCGAACGCGATCATGGCCGCCGCCCGCTTCCCCGCGGTCACCGTCATCCGCAACGCCTCCTGCAACTACCAGGTGCAGGACTTGTGCTGGTTCCTCGAGAAGCTCGGCGTGCACATCGACGGCATCGGCACCACCACGCTCGAAGTCTACGGCCGCGACGAGATCGACACGCCGGTCGACTACGCGCCCGCCGAGGACCCGATCGAGGCCTGGAGCCTGGTCTCCGCCGCGATCGTGACCGAATCCGAGATCACCGTGTGCCGCACCCCCATCGAGTTCGTCGAGATCGAACTCGCCCTCGCCGAGGAGATGGGCCTGGCGTACTCGAGGGGCCCCGAGTACCTGGCCGCCAACGGCCGCACACGGCTGGTGGACCTCACCGTCCACCCCTCCCCGCTGCGCGCCGCCGCGGACAAGATCCACCCGATGCCGTTCCCGGGCCTCAACATCGACAACCTGCCGTTCTTCGCGCTCATCGCCTCCTGCGCCGAGGGCGGGACGATGATCCACGACTGGGTGTACGAGAACCGCGCCATCTACCTGACCGAGCTCAACCGGCTCGGCGCGCAGGTGCGCCTGCTCGACCCGCACCGCCTCCAGGTCGAAGGGCCCGTGCGGTGGAGCGGCGCCGACGTCGTGTGCCCGCCGGCGCTGCGCCCGGCCGTCGTGCTCCTGCTCGCGATGCTGCGCGCGCAGGGCGTCTCCGAGCTGCGCCACGTCGACGTGATCCACCGCGGCTACGAGCAGCTCGCCGAACGGCTGCAACGGCTCGGAGCCGAGATCGACCCCTTCTGAACCACGCTCGCGAACGGCCCGCGACCGTATGTGACACTTCCATTCATGAACATGCCCTCCGATGTGCCGCCGCAGACCTTTGCGCTCCTGAGCCTCGTCCAGGCTCACCTCAAGCACCTCGACAAGGTCGAGGGCGAGGTCATCGGCAGCCCGCAGTGGGAGGCGACCATCGAGTCCACGAAATCGGTGGTCGCCGCCAAGTCCCCCGGACTGGCGATCACCGCCGAGGACATCCCGATGATCGTCGGCACCGGCTCCCCCGACCGCAGGCGGCGCCTCTACGCCACGATGCCCGTGACCCCCGAGATCGCCGCCCTCGCCGACGAGTCCGAAGTGGCCCTCTTCGCCTACAACCGGCGCGGCCGCCTCCAGCCCGCCAACCGCACCGCCGCGAAATCGCAGTCCCGCGCCTGGTACCCGCCCGCGAAGGCCCTGGCCCCCATGCGGATCATCGACGACGCCGTCTGGGAGCCCGTGGTCGCCGCGACCGGTGACAGCGGCCGCCCCGGCATCTTGGAGGCCGCCGCCGGATGGCTCGTCCTCCTGGTCGTCATCGCCTTCATCGCCGCCGCAGGCTATCTGCTCCTCTGGTTCTTCGACCTCATCTGACGCTCCTCGAGAGGCAACGCCCGAGCCCTCTGTTTCCGCTGCTCAGCAAGCGGATACAGAGGGCTCTTCCGTGCTCTGTCCTTCTTGGCGAGTGCGCGGGCGAAGCCCGTGCTCGTGCTTTGAACGGCCGATTTCGTTGACTGACAACGAGGTTCTTTACCTCGGAGTCGATATATCTTGTCAAAACTGCCATAATGGACGCATGCTGAAGATGGCCATACTCGGATTCCTGCGGGACTTCCCGCTCCACGGCTACGACCTCAAGAACCGGGTCGCCAGCCTCGCCGGACACGTCCGGCCGATCGCCGACGGGACGCTCTACCCCACGATCAAGAAGCTCGAGGACGCGCAGTGCCTGACCCGGCGCACCGCGCCCGGGTCGGTCGCCGCACCGCGCCACATGCTCGAGATCACCCAGACCGGCACCGACCAGCTGCGGCGGTGGCTGCGCGACCCCGAGCCGGGGTTCATCACCGACGACAACAAGTGGTACGTGCTCCTCGCGTTCCTGCACCACCTCGAGAACCCGCGCGAGCAGGCGCTCGTGCTCGCGCGCAGGCGCGAGTTCCTCGACCATCCCGCGCAGCTGTTCTTCGACGAGCAGGGCGCGCCGATCCCGCCCGAGCGGCTCGAATCACCGTTCCGGAAGGGCCTCATGCAGATCCACCGGTCGACGAACCTCACTGAGATCGACTGGCTCGACCGCCAGATCGGCGACCTCAACCGCCGCGCCGGCTTCGCGGTCCACCAGCGCGACGGGGCCTAGGGCCTGTCTAGCCGTTGAGGATCGTCGACAGCAGCACGAAGAACACCACGATCAGGATGATCACGGCCGCGCCGGTCACCAGGACGGCCGGCTCCTGCGTCAGGGGCCGCTTCGCGTTCACGGGGTGCTGCTGCGGCTGCTGATACGCCTGCTGCGGGGCCTGGACGGGCTGCTGGTAGCTCGTCTGGGGCGGCAGCATCTGCGGGGCCTGGACGGGCGCCTGGACCGGCGGGCGGGGGGCCGACATGTGCCCGGCGGGCGAGACGGGCCCGCCGGAGGTGGGCCGGGTCAGCGGCTGGTCGGAGGGGGCCGGGCCTGAGGCGGCGCGCACGGCGCCTTCCACGACGACGGTCTCCGGCTGCTCGAAGGTCTGCGGCGGCACGCCGAGCTTGGAGTGGATGAGCTGGGAGATCGCGGGGATGCGCGAGGAGCCGCCGACGAGGAAGATGCCGACCAGGTCGGCGGGGTTCATGCGGGCGGCCTGGATGGCGCGCTGGAGGCAGTCGACGGTGCGCTCCAGCGGCGGCCGGGCGATCTCCTCGAACTCGGCGCGGGTGAGGTGGGCGTCGACCTCCAGCGCGGGGAGGTGGATGTCGGCGCTCGCGGTGCGCGAGAGGGTCTCCTTGGCGCCGCGCACGTCCTCGTAGAGCATGCGGCGGTAGCGGCGGTCGCGGTCGTCGGCGGGGCTGAGGAGGCGCTTCCAGTCGTCGGGGTGAGAGGCGCCGTAGGTCTTGCCGAGGTGCTCGACGATGCCGTGGTCGAAGTCGAGGCCGCCGATGTCGCCGATGCCCTCTTCGGCGAGGACCTCGAAGCCGGTCTGGGTGCGGCGCACGACCGTGGCGTCGAAGGTGCCGCCGCCGAGGTCGTAGATGGCGAGCGAGCGCCCGGGCGGGACGGCGGTGCCGAGCACGGAGGTGAAGTAGGAGGCCGCGGCCACCGGCTCGGGGATGAGCTGGGGGGCGGGGAGCCCGGCGAGGCGGGCGGAGTCGACGAGGATGGCGCGGCGGCGCTCGCCCCAGCGGGCCGGGTGGGTGAGGCGGACCTGGCCGGGCATCTGGCCGGCCTGGCGCTGCGCCTCCAGGGCGACCTGCTGCAGCACGTACGCGAAGACCTGCGGCACCGGGATCTCGGAGGTGCCGAGGAACAGGGACCCGTCGTCGATGCGGCGCTTCGGGTTCGGTTCGAACCGGGCGGGGTCCATGCGGGCGTTGCGCTCGGCGTCGCGGCCGACGAGCATGCGGCCGTCGGAGTTGTAGTAGACCGCCGAGGGCAGGATCGGGGCACCGTCGAACAGCAGGGGGCGTACGCGTCCGTCAGCCGAGCGGAGCACGGCGACGGTGTTCGAAGTTCCGAAGTCGATTCCAAGCACGTGCATGTGAGATCTCCTTGTCTGTTGGACACCTTACTGGGCGCGTCCACGCCGGATGCGACCCGTTCGGTGTCCACGAGTCGCTCACGCCCCGTTCGCACCCGGGTGGCCGGATGGGGTCGGACGGCGTTTGACTCGGGGGATGTCCGGTCCGGAACGGGACGAGCGGCATCTCACGTGCTCGGTCGCGCGGATACGGCCCGGTGTTGTGTCACACTTCAAGGGGACGTCCGTGGGCGGCCGCAGGAGCGCCGGGCCACACTTGGGGGTCCGCATCGCGAACGCGGCGCCTGGGAACGGCGGTTCCGGGAAGGATCCGGCCGCGTCCCGGCGTTGTACGAAGCGAAAACCCTCAGGAATCGGCGTGATCGGCTGGGGGAATGCGTCGGCCCAGGGCTGACCGGGTCGACGGCGTGTGGCAAAGCGAATGCTCCAGAGGAAGTGCAGGGGAACATGGGCGACAGAATGCTGAGGGGCTCCCGTCTCGGTGCCGTCAGCTACGAATCTGACCGCAACACGGAGCTGGCCCCGCGCCAGACCCGCGACTACGTCTGCCCGCAGGGGCACCGTTTCGAAGTGCCGTTCGCGGTCGAAGCGGAGATCCCGTTGACGTGGGAGTGCCGTCTCGACGGTTCGACGGCCAAGCTGGTCGACGGCGAGGAGCCGGAGACCAAGAAGGTCAAGCCGCCGCGCACCCACTGGGACATGCTGCTGGAGCGCCGCTCGATGGAGGAGCTCGAAGAGATCCTCGACGAGCGCCTGCAGGAGATGCGCGCCCGCCGCGGCGAGCGCTAGTAGCGAGGCGCAGAAACAGCGAGCCTAAGCCTTCTACGAGGCTCACGGGCCCGGGTCGATCGACCTGGGCCCGTTCTTCGTGTCCCCGTACTTCACCGGCTCGTCGGCGTCGAAACCGCGCTCGCCTGTCCCGTAGCCGTCCGCGCTGCGCTCGTCGATGACTTCGCCGTCGATGATGTCGCCGCCGCCGAAGCGCATCACGGGGGCGCTCGCGGCGAGCCAGCGGCCGAGGCCGCGGAAGAGCAGGCGGGTGGGCGGGAACAGCAGCAGCAGGCCGACGAAATCGGTGACGAATCCGGGGACGATGAGGCACACGGCCCCGGCAAGCGCGTACCCGTTCGGCAGTTCGCGGGAGGGGTCGCCGCCGGAGTTGAGGTAGTCGCGGGCGGCGGCGAAGGACTTCTTGCCCACGTACTGCACGAGGGCGATGCCGAGGAAGCTGGTGCCCACGAAGATCAGGACCGTGTAGAGGAAGCCGATGAGGTAGGCCAGGCCGAAGAAGGCGGCGGCCTCGGCGATGACCCACGAGGCCAGCGCGATCCGGAAGGCGAGCGGTGCGCGTTTGGGTGCGGCTGGCGGCTGGTACGTCACTCTTCGATTCTGCCACGCCGGAGGGCGTGCTTGAGCTGGCGTGCGCGGTGGGCCAGGCCCCAGCGGCTCACGTTCCAAAGGGCCTCAACGGTGATGGCGCCGCTCATCTTGGAGGCGCCCGCGCGGCGCTCGGTGAAGACGATGGGGACTTCGCGGATGTCGAATCCGGCTTTGACGGCGCGCCAGGTGAGGTCGATCTGGAAGCAGTATCCGACGGAGTTGACGGTGTCGAGTTGGAGTTTGTGGAGGCGGTCGAGGCGGTAGGCGCGGTATCCGGCGGTGACGTCCTTGACGCGGAGGCCGAGCATGGCGCGGGTGAAGACGCCGGCGGCGCGGGAGAGGGCGAGGCGGTGGAGGGCCCAGTTCTGGACGGCGCCGCCGGGGATGTAGCGGGAGCCGATGGCGACGTCGGCGCCGTCGTCGAGGGCGGCGAGGAGGCGGGGCAGGTCGGCGGGGTCGTGGGAGCCGTCGGCGTCCATTTCGACGACGGTGCGGTAGCCGTGCCGGGTGGCCCAGTCGAAGGCGGCGAGGTAGGCGGCGCCGAGGCCCTGCTTCTCGGCCCGGTGGAGGACGTGGACGCGGTCGTGGGCGGCGGCGAGGGTGTCGGCGAGGTCGCCGGTGCCGTCGGGTGAGGAGTCGTCGACGATGAGGATGTCGATCCGGTCGCACCCGGCGAGTGCGGCGGCGACGGTCGCCTCGATGTTGTCGCGCTCGTTGTACGTCGGGATGGCCACAATGGCCGGACTGGTGTCGTTGCCGGTGGGGCACCGGTCCGGTGTCTGGCTCATGGCGTCGGCTTTCTAGGTCTGGCTGCGGCGGTGCTTGAGGTTGATCAAGATGGCGCAGGCCAAGGCCACCAGTGCCGCTCCGGTGAGGACCGCTTCAGGAAGGATACCCACTGTGGAGGCCGGAGTCGAACGGTCCGAGAGGGTCAGATCCGCCTGGATGACGGCGGCGGTGTTGAACTCGGTGGCCTGGGAGACCTCGCCGGTGTGGTCGGTGAAGCCGGAGACCCCGACGGTGGAGGCCATGAGGCCGTCGCGGCCGTGCTCGAGGGAGCGGAGCTGGACCATGGCGAGCTGCTGCCTGGCCTCGTTGACGTCGAAGGTCGCGTTGTTGGTGCCGACGGCCATGAGCTGGGCGCCGTCGAGGACGGAGGCGCGGGTCTCGGCGTCGAAGGCGATCTCGAAGCAGATGAGGCCGGAGAGGGTGTAGTCGCCGACTTCGACGATGCCGGCGTTCTGGCCGTGCTCGAATCCGGCGACGTTGTCGAGGCCTTCGGACATGCGCGGGTCGATCCATCCGGCGACGGTGCTGAAGAAGGCCTTGTAGGGGACGTATTCGGCGAAGGGCACGGGGTGGCGCTTGGAGTACATGTAGACCGGGCCGTCTTCGGGGTCCCAGACGATGGTCATGTTCGAGCGGGTGCCGTCGTCGTTGTGGACGATGCCGCCGAGGACGATGGGCGCGCCGATGGCGGCGGCCGCCTGGCTGATGCGGTCGTAGGCGTCTTCGTTGGCAAGGGGGTCGATGTCGGAGGCGTTTTCGGGCCACATGACGAGGTCAGGGCGTTCGGCGCGGCCTTCGTTGACGGCGTCGGCGAGGTCGAGGGTGGCCTGGACGTGGTTGTCGAGGACGGCGCGGCGCTGCTCGTTGAAGCTCAGGCCGAGGCGCGGGACGTTGCCTTGTACGACGGCGACGTTGATCTCCTCGCCGTCGGGGGCGGTCGCGTTGATCGGCAGTGCGAGGGGCGCCAGCGCGGTGAGCGCGGCGGCGGCGGTGAAGGCGGCGGCCTTGCGGATGCCCGCGGTGCGGCGCTCCCTCGGCGATGCTTGCGAGCCGTAGATGTGCACAGCGAGTGCGTAGCCGGCCGCGAGGAGGAAGCCGCCGGAGAGGGCTACGAGAAAGCTCAGGAAGGGGGCGCCGCCGAGCCAGATCGCGGCCGCGGTGGGCGACTCGGCCTGGCTGAAGGCGAGGTTGCCCCAGGGGAAGCCGCCGAAGGGCTGGCGGGAGCGCAGGGCCTCTTCGGCGACCCAGGCGACGCCGGTGAGCGGGGCCCAGGTCCAGCGGTGGGTGTCGATGAGGCGGGAGCAGGCGGCGAGGCCCATGCCGAGCAGGCCCATGGCCAGGGCTTCGAGGCCGCACAGGAACAGCCAGGGCCACTGGCCGACCTGGGTGGATGACCAGGCGAGGAGGGGCAGGAAGAACGCCATCCCGTAGACGAAGCCGACGCCGAGGCCGCCGCGGAGGCGGCGGCGGTGCACGGCGGCGCCGAACCCGGCGACGGAGACGGCCGCGAGGGGCCAGGCGCCGTAGGGCGGGAAGGCGAGCACGGCCAGGAGGCCGGAGGCGATGGCGAGGACGAGCGCCGCGGGGAGGGTGAGGCGGCGGCCGAGCGGGGAGTCGGTCAGCAGGAGCGGGCGGCGTTTCGGCGCGGGGGGCGCCGCCTCGGGCGTCGGGGCGGCTTCGCGGTCGATCACGGTGCTCAAGTAGGGCGCTCCTCGCTGGTACGCGGTGCGGGGCCGCGGTGCGGCTCTCGGCGAGGGGCCCTCGCCGTGCCGGTCGGGGCTCTAGCGTACTGCGGGTACGGCAAAGGGGCGTAGCTGTGTCCGGCTACGCCCCTCGCACGGGTTTCTCCCAGTCCCTGTACGGCCGGTGTCCCCTGCGGCGTCGGCTGGCGACCTTCGGACCAACTCGCACCCGTCTGGCTGAGCGTCTACGAGTTGTTGTCTAGGGATCTCCTGCGTCTGCTGCGGGTCCACCACCGGCGACCGGCTCGCCTTCCTCCGCCGACCCCCGCGATCTGGACCTGGCCGCCGGTAGCAGTGCGGCCGCGCTGCCACCTTGTCCAGTCTGCGTGGGAGCAAAGCAAGTCGAGTCGCCCCCGACGTTCGGCGGGCTTCCGTTTCTGGTCGTCCGCCGAGGACCAGACCACCGTAAGCCAAACTGCGCCGATGGCGTCAACCGGGTCGGATTATTGGCTCCACAATTTTTTTCGCGTCAGGAAGGGCGCTGAGTCGGGGCTGGCCAGGCGGCCGACCAGATCAGCAGGCCGTCGGCGATGGTCATGGAGCACTTCGGATCGGGGACGTCCGGATCACGCAAATCGGGAAGTCCCCCGTCCGTGAGCTCCCACACGGTGAAATTCGCGCGGGTGTGCGGGACGAGCGCTCCTGCGTCGTCGATGCCGAGGGCCCTCCAGCCACCCCTGGTGGCCGCGGTGAAGGCCGCGGCCATCGGAAGGCGCGACACCGGGTTGCGGTGGCGCACGGCGGCTCTCACGCCGCCCCAGGGGTCGAGTGCGGTCACGGGTGAGTCCGATCCGAAGGCGAGGGGGACGCCGACCCCGGCGAGCTTCGAGAGCGGGTTCGCGGCGAGGGCCCGCTCGCGCCCGAGCCGGGTCGCGTACATGCCGTCGGGACCGCCCCAGGCGGCGTCGAACGCGGGCTGCACGGAGGCGTGCACGCCGTGGTGGACCATGCGGGCAATGAGCGCGGCGTCGAGGAGTTCGGCGTGCTCGATCCGGTGGCGGGCGTGGCGGATCGTGTCGAGGCCGAGCACGGGTTCGACCGCGTCGAGGCCGTCGAGGACGTTCTGGATCGCGCCGTCGCCGATGGCGTGGAAAGCCGCGGGCAGGCCCGCTTCGTGGCAGTCCAGGAGGTGCGCGGCGACGTCGGCGGCGGTCAGGTACTCGGCGCCGAGGGTGTCGGCGTCGCGGTAGGGCTCGCGCAGGAACGCGGTGCGGGCCCCGAGGGAGCCGTCGGCGGAGAGGTCGCCGCCGCAGCCGTGAGCGCCGAGGTCGCGGGCCCTCTCGGCGGCGCGCAGCTCGCCCCACCAGCCGTGGACCGAGGGCGTGTCGGGTCGCTGCCCGAGTTCCACCAGGCCCTGGAACTCCTTCTCCCCCAGCGGGTCGGCGGCGACGGGGATGAAGTGCTCGACGACGGCGGCGATGCCGCGACGCGCGGCGATGGCGAGCGCGTACTCGGCCAGCGCGAGCCGCTGCCCGACCGGGACGCGGGCGCCGAGCGTGGCTCGGGCGGCCTTGTGGGCGGCCCGGGTGAGCACGCCGGAGGAGTCGTAGCCGTCGTACTCGGCCAGTTCGGGGTGCTCGGCGAGGAGGCGCGGGGTGGCGATGCCGGTGTGGCCGCAGGCGCGTGAGAGGTAGGCGATGCGCCCGCCCGCGGCGCGTTCGACCGCCGCGCCGGACGGGAGCGCCGGGTCGTCCCAGGTGGTCTCGTCCCAGCCGCCGGCAAGGACCAGCGCGTCGGCGGGCGCCGAGCGGGCGAACGACTCGAGGTGCTCGAGCACGGCCGCCGCGGAGCGGTCGCCGGCGAAGTGCAGGCCCGCGAGGGCGCTGCCGGTGGCGGTGAGGTGGACGTGGGAGTCGACGAACGCGGGCGTCACGAGCCCGCCGCCGAGGTCTTCGATGCGGTCGGCGGCGGGCGCGTCGGCTTCGGGGCCGACCCACTCGATGCGGTCGCCGGCGGTGAGCAGGGCCGTCGCGGCGGGACTCGTCGGGCTCAGCACGCGGCCGCCGCGCCACAGGACGCGCGGTGCCGCCCCGGTACCGGTCTTCTGGAGGAGGCTCATGCCTCCCATGATGTCAGTCGACGGGGTGCAGGACGCGGTGGAGGAAGCTGCGGGCCCGTTCGGTCTTCGGGTTCGAGAGGACTTCGGCGGGCGGCCCGGACTCGACGATGACGCCGCCGTCGAGGAACAGCACCCGGTCGGCGACCTCGCGCGCGAAGCTCATCTCGTGCGTGACCACGAGCATCGTCATGCCTTCGGCCGCAAGGCCCTTCATGACTGAGAGGACCTCGCCGACGATTTCGGGGTCGAGGGCGCTGGTGGGCTCGTCGAAGAGCATGAGCCGGGGTTTGACGGCGAGCGCGCGGGCGATGGCGACGCGCTGCTGCTGCCCGCCGGACAGCTGCGAGGGCTTCGCCTGCTCCTTGCCTTCGATGCCGACCTCGGCGAGGAGCCGCCGGGCCTCGGCGACGGCTTTCGCCTTGGGGATCTTGCACACGCGCACCTGGGGCACGACGAGGTTGTCGAGGATCGTCATGTGGCTGAAGAGGTTGAAGTGCTGGAAGACCATGCCGATGTCGCGGCGGGCGAGGTCGAGGTCGGCGTCGGGGCCGGTCATGTCGTGCCCGGCGGCGGCGATGGTGCCTTCGGTGGGGGTCTCCAGGAGGTTGACGCAGCGCAGCAGCGTGGACTTGCCGGACCCGGAGGGGCCGATGAGGCACACCACTTCGCCTTCGGCGATCTCGAGGTCGATGCCTTTGAGGACCTCGTTGTCACCGAAGCGCTTGTACAGTCCCTGGATCTCGACGATCGGCGTCGCTTCGGTGTTCATCGGGGTTCTCCTCGCTTCTCCAGTCGGCGGGCCAGCAGACCGAGCGGGATGGTCAGCAGCAGGTAGAGCAGGCCGCCGACCAGCAGCGGGGTCGCGTTGGCGTTGGCGGTCAGCTCGTTGCGGGCGAACTTGGACAGCTCCATCGTCGACGTGGTGACGCCGAGGACGAACACGAGGCTGGAGTCCTTGGTGAGCATCACGAGCTCGTTCGTGAGCGGCGGGATGACGATCCGCAGCGCCTGCGGCAGGACGACGGTGATCATGGTGCGGGTGTGGCTCATGCCCAGCGATCGGGCCGCCTCGACCTGTCCTTTGGGGACGGCCTGGATGCCGGCGCGCACGCTCTCGGCGATGTAGGCGGAGGAGGTCAGGCCCAGGCCGATGGCGACCTGGCCGTAGACCCCGCCGGGGTACTGGATGCCCGGGAAGGCCTGCGGCACACCGAAGCCGACGAGGAACAGCACCAGCAGCGCGGGCAGGCCGCGGAAGATCTCGACGTAGCCGGTGGCGAACCACCGGTAGGGGCCGAAGGCGGAGACGCGCATGAGCGCGATCGGCACGCCGACGACCATGCCGAACACGAACGCGAGCAGGGTGTAGACGATCGTGTTCCAGAACGGCGTCCACACCGCCGGGAACATCGCGGCGGCGATGTCGATCTGGAAGAACGAGTCGGCGATGCGGCCCCAGTCGGCCACGACCGCCAGGACGACCACGATCGCGGCGAGCACCGTGTACTGGATGGCTCGCGCGAGCCGCTGCCGCCGCGCGGGCGTCATGCGGCGGTCGAGGGTTTCGGTCTCGGCGTCCACTACTGACCGGCGTCCCCGGTGTAGGGCTCGCCGATCCACTTCTCGTAGAGCTCCGCGTAGGTGCCGTCCTCGAAGGCCTGGTCGAGCATGGCGTTGACCTCGTCGAGCAGCTCCTTGTTGTCCTTCTGGACGGCGAAGCCGTAGTGCTCGGCGGTCTCGATGGGCTGCACGAGCGTGAAGTCGGTGCCGTCGCCGATCATGGCGCTCCAGGTGGCGAGGTCGGCGATCGAAGCGTCGACGCCGCCCGAGGAGAGCGAGGAGGCGATGTCGCCCATGGTCTCGAAGGCGACGGGCTCGTAGCCGTACTCTTGGGCGTGCTCCTCGGCGTAGGTCTCGCCGGTGGTGCCGGACTGGACGGCGACCTGCAGGCCGGAGAGGTCCTCGAGGCCGGCGACGGACGAGCCGGCGGGGACGACGAGGGCCTGGTCGGCGCGGTAGTAGGCCTGGGACATGCCCATGGCCTCCTGGCGCTCCTCGGTGATGGTGAGGCCCGCGGCGGCGATGTCGCAGGTGCCGGCGTTCAGGGCCGAGCCCGAGCCGATGGAGTCGAAGTCGATCTCGACGATCTCGACGGTCTGGTCGAGGCGCTCGGCGAGGAGCTGCATGAGGTCCATGTCGAAGCCGACGTACTCGCTGCCGTCCATGTACTCGAAGGGCTCGAACGGGACGTTCGTGCAGACGGTCAGAGTGGAGTCGTCGCCGGAGTCGGACGTGCAGGCGACGGCGGCCAGCCCGGTCCCGATCAGGGCCAGGGCGGCAGCGGCGCGGCGGGCGTTGGTGTTCACCTGAGGGCTCCTCATAGTTCGCTGATTCGCTGATCATTCCGGTCGGACCCCCTCATCGTTGTTCCAGCTGGTGGAAAATGTGGCAGGTTTCGCACTAAACAGGCCGTCGAATCGGCGTTCTCACACGGTGTCGGGCGCCCGTGAGACAGTGGTGGACATGCTCATGCTCATCGACGCCGCCTCGCTGTGGTACCGCGCCTACTACGGGCTCCCCTCCTCGATCAAGGCCCCGGACGGGCGGCGCTCGGGGGCGGTGCGGGGCTTCTTCGACGGCCTGGCCGTGTTGGCGCGCAAGTACTCCCCCACCGGGATGGTGTGCTGCCTGGAGGGCAACTGGCGGCCCGGTTGGCGCCTCGACCTCATGCCGGCATACAAGGCCGCACGGGCGCTGCCCGACGGCTCGGAGGACACCCCGGAGGGCCTCGACGACCAGGTCGCGGCCATCGAGGCGCTGCTCCCGGCCCTGGGCGTCGCAACGGCGACGCACCCCGAGTTCGAGGCCGACGACGTGATCGCGACGCTGGCGGCGCGCACCGCCGAGCCGGTGGTCGTGGTGACCGGCGACCGGGACCTGTTCCAGCTCGTCGACGACGAACACAACCGGAAGGTCGTTTACCTCGCACGCGGGATATCTAAGGCGGAATTGTTCGACGGCGAGGCCGTCGCGACCAAGTTCGGCGTCGCCCCTGAGCACTACGTGGACTTCGCGGTCCTGCGCGGCGACCCGTCCGACGGGCTGCCCGGGGTCAAGGGCATCGGCGCGAAGACCGCGGTGACGCTGGTGAACACGTACGGCGGCATCGCGGGCCTGAAGGCCGCCGCGGCCGAGGACGGCTCGGACCTCCCTGAGCGCCAGCGCAAGGCGATCACCGAGGCCGCCGACTACCTCGACCTGGCCGTGAAGACCTCGACCGCGGTCACCGATGTCGACGTCCCGCTGGTCGACGCGACCCTGCCGAAGGCACCGAAGGACCCTGAGCGGGTCGAAGCCCTCGCGGCCGAATGGGGCGTCGGCTCGGCGCTCAAGCGGTTCCACGAGGCCATCGCCCTCGAAACGGCCTGACTCACCGCACGTTCAGCGCGGCCGCCCGCCCCGCGGGCGGCCGAATGGGCCACGGGCCGGGTCTCAGACGTCGGCGACGACGCCGCGGCGGATCGCGTCCACCGCGTCGTAGGCGGCGTCGGCGAGCTGATTGGATGACTCGGTGCCGATATATCTTGCAGCAGTCCCCATTTGGTGCAGCAGGTCGGCCGTACGCCGCGCCCACCGCACGAAGTCGCCGCCGGGCATCGGCCAGGGGCCGTCAGCGGCGGCCAGCGCCTTCGACAGCTCCTCGCCGTTGGTCCACCGGTAGATCGGCCAGGCCAGTCCCATCTGCGGGCGCGAGATCAGCGACAGGCCCCGCGTGTTCTCCGCGCGCCGGATCGCCTCCCAGCGCCGCACCGTCTTCTGGACCGGCTCCGTGATCGGGCCGGGCACCGCCACGAAGAACTCGTCCTCCTCGAAGCGGGACTCGTAGATCACCGTCGACGCGATCGCCGCGAGAGCAGGCGCGTCCAGGCCCTCCCAGATGCCGTCGCGCAGGCATTGCGCCACCAGCAGGTCCGTCTCCACGAACAGGTTGCGCAGCAGCCGCCCGTCGCTGGTGACGGTCTCACCGTCGAGGTAGCCGAACTCGCTGAGGACCTCGCGCACGGCCGTGAACTGCCGCGCCAGGGAGTGCTCGCGGCGCTCGGAGCGGCGGCGCAGCAGCTCGCCCTCGCGCTTGAGCCGCGCCCAGCGGGAGGCGTGCACGGTGTGCTGCCCGGCGTCGGGGCAGAGGCGGCACGGGTGGGCCTTGACCTCTTCGCGCAGCCGCGCGATCTCGGGGGTCTCGGCGGCGCCGCCGCGGCGGGTCGGCCGCGAGCGGTCCCGGGTGGCCTCGCGCAGGCTCGAGGCGAGGTCGGAGCGGGCTTTGGGGTCGCGGCGCTCGAAGCGCTTGGGCATGCGGATGCGGGTGGCGACCTCGACGCCGCCGTCGAACGCCGAGCTCTCGAGCGTGCCGGTCCAGCCGTCGGCGGTGAGCACCGCCCAGCGCGGGTCGTGGTGGCGCGAGCCGCCGGTCGGGCGCAGGAACACGGCCCAGCCGGTGCGTTTGCCGCGGGAGATCCAGATGACGTCGCCGGCGCGGAGCTTCTCGAGGCTGGTGCGGGCCTCGTCGCGCAGGGCGCCCTTGCGGCGCTTCTGCGCGCCGCGTTCGGCCTGCGAGAGCTGCTGGGTGAGGTCGTAGTAGGCGAGGAAGTCGCCCAGGTGGCACTCGGCGCCTTCGGCCGCCTCGGCCGCGCGGCGGTTGAGCGTGCGGGCCTGCTCGGCGATGTGGACGGCCTCGGAGTCGGACTGGAACTGCGCGAAGGAGGAGGCCAGGACCTCTTGGGCGCGTTCGACTCCGGCGGCGCCGATGAGGTTGACGGCCATGTTGTAGGAGGGCGCGAAGCTGGAGTTGAGCGGATAGGTGCGCTTGGAGGCGAGCCCGGCGAGCTCCTTCGGGCGCACGTCCTCGGCCCAGACGGTGACGGCGTGGCCCTCGACGTCGATGCCGCGCCGCCCCGCGCGCCCTGTGAGCTGCGTGTACTGGCCGGGGGTGAGCATGACGTGGTCGGAGCCGTCGTACTTGATGAGCCGCTCCAGGACCACCGACCGCGCGGGCATGTTGATGCCCAGCGCGAGCGTCTCGGTGGCGAACACGGCCTTGAGCAGGCCGCGCTCGAAGAGCTTCTCGACGACCTCCTTGAACACCGGGAGGAGCCCGGCGTGGTGGGCGGCGATCCCGGCCGCGAGGCCCGCGAGCCACCGGTCGAAGCCGACGGCTTCGAGGTCGGCGGGGTCGATGTGGGCGACCGAGCCGGTCGCGTATTCGACGATCTCGTCGCGTTCGCGCCCGTCGGTGAGCCGCAGCCCGGCGCGGACGCATTCGTCCACGGCCGCATCGCATCCGGCGCGGGAGAAGATGAAGTAGATGGCCGGCAGCAGGGCGGCCTGGTCGAGACGCGAGATCACCCGGCCGCGGTCCACATAGGGGCGTCCGCCGCGGCGCCGCCCGCCGGTGCGGCCCTCGTTGCGCTCACGCGCCCGGGCGTCCTTTTTGAGCAGTTCCTTGGAGACGTAGTCGCCGTCGGGCTCGAACAGGTCGAGCAGCGCGCCGCCGATCATCATGTGCTGCCACAGCGGGACCGGCCGCGTCTCGGAGACGACGACCTCAGTGGAGCCGCGGACGCTCTTGAGCCAGTCGCCGAACTCCTCGGCGTTCGAGACCGTCGCCGAGAGGGAGACGACCCGGACCTCTTGCGGGAGTTCGATGATGATCTCCTCCCACACGGCTCCGCGGAAGCGGTCGGCGAGGTAGTGCACCTCGTCCATGACCACATAGCGCAGTCCATGCAGGGTGGAGGAGCCCGCGTAGATCATGTTGCGCAGGACCTCGGTCGTCATGACGACGATCGGGGCCTCGCCGTTGACGACGGTGTCGCCCGTCAGCAGGCCGACGTTCTCGGCGCCGTGCGCGGCGACGAGGTCGTTGAACTTCTGGTTCGACAGCGCCTTGATGGGGGTGGTGTAGAAGCACTTCGCGCCCTCGGCCAGCGCCAGGTGCACGGCGAACTCGCCCACCACGGTCTTGCCGGCGCCCGTGGGCGCGCACACGAGCACGCCGTGGCCGCTCTCGAGGATGCGGCAGGCCTCGACTTGGAAGTCGTCGAGTTCGAACGGGTAGTCCCCTGCGAAGGCCGCCAGCTGAGGCCACTGCCGGCGCGCCTGCGCGGCGGCGTGGCGTTGGGCCGGGGAGCGGTCGTCGGCGTAGGGCACGTCGGCGGTAACCATGGTCTCAACACTAGTCTGCCGCCCCGACAAGGGCACTCCGGTAACGCGGGTTCCGTACCCGGCTGTGACGACGCCTACACGGCCGGGTATCGTCCGTTTGTGCACCGGGATTCCTCACCAGGAGATGACGATGCGGGACGCGGAGGGGTCGACGCGGTCCTGTTCGATTTCCACGGCACCTTGGCGCAGCTCGAACCGCTGACCCGCTCGGTATCGCTCGCGGCCGAGTCCTGCGGACGGCAGCTCCATCCGCTCGCGGTGACCGCTCTAGCGGACGCCATCGGCGCGCAGGGCTGGCCCGGCTCGGGCATGGAGCCGCGGGTGCGTCCCCACTTCGCCGACGCCTGGGCTGACCGCGACCTTGACGAAGAGGCCCACCGCGAGGCGTACTCCGAGCTCGCGGCGCAGGCGCACGGCGTGTTCGAGGGCCTGGCCGAGGCGCTCTACGACCGCATGGCCTCCCCTGAGGGCTGGGTCGCGTTCGCCGACACGATCGGCACGCTCGTCTCGCTGAAGGCCCAGGGGTACCCGATCGCGCTGGTTTCGAACATCGGTTTCGACGCGCGGCCGATCCTGCGCCGCTTGGGCATCGACCGGTTCATCGACGAGTGGGTGCTGTCCTACGAGGTCGGCTACTGCAAGCCGGACGAGAAGATCTTCTACGCCGCCTGCCACGCGCTCGACGTCGAGCCGAGCCGCGTGCTCATGGTGGGCGACACGATGGCCGACGCCGGGGCGTCGCGGGTCGGCGCCCGCTGCTACCTGGTGCCGCACGCCGAGGCGGGCCGGATCGTCGGCCTCGACGCGGTCCTGCGGCTGGTACGCGGCGGCTGCTAGAGCGCGCGAATGGACACTGGAAGGGCCCCACCGCTTTCACGGTGGGGCCCTTCCTCAATGCTCGACCTTCGTCCTCAGCGGACTCAGGTGATGTCGTCGTAGCCTTCGACGCGGCGTCCGAAGCGGCCGCGCCGTTCGGGCTCGCCGGGGTAGTCATCGTCGTCGAGCCCGCCGGCCGCGATGTCCGCGGTGGCGGTCAAGTCGTCCGAGGGACCGATGTCGCTGGCCTCTTCGTCATCGAGGTTGTCGTCGTCGTAGACGATGCCCTTGCGCTTGTCGTTGAGATAGGCGACACCGCAGGCTCCCAGGTACAGGATGAGCATGCAGATCGCGAGCGCCGTCATGCCGAACGGGTCGGGCGTCGGTGTGAAGACCGCGGTGAAGATGAAGCTCACCAGGACCACGATCCGCCACCAGCCGAGCATCTGCTTGGCGTTGACCAGTCCGATCACGTTGAGCATCAACATGATCAGCGGGAACTCGAAGCCGATGCCGAAGACCATCATCACTGACAGGAAGAAGTTGAGGTAGTCCTCGAGATTCAGCAGGATGACGAAGTCCTGGCTCGCCAGCAGCATGATGAACTCCATGCCGTGGGCGACCACGAAGTACGCCAGGACCGCGCCGGCCAGGAACAGCGGCGCGGCGATCGAGATGAACAGGTAGGCGTACTTGCGCTCGTTGCGGTGCAGGCCGGGCGCGATGAACGCCCACAGCTGGTAGAGCCAGACCGGAGCCGTGCCGACCAGCGCGATGTACAGCGAGATCTTCAGTGACAGGGCGATGTGCGAGATCGGCGAGTTCAGCACCGCCTGGCACTTGGCCCCGTCGCCGGTCTCCTGTCCCGTCGTTCCGAGCGAGGTGCAGTACGGGTCGGCCAGGAACTTGATGACCGTCTCGGAGAAGTAGAAGGCGACCGCCGTGCCGACCAGGATCACGATGACCGCGACGAGCAGGCGCGAGCGGAGGTCCTGGATGTGCTCCATGAGCGTCATGGAGCCGTCGGCGGCGCGCTGGAACTTCGACTTTCGTCTGCCCTCGCGCCGCGGTGGTTCGTCAGCCATATGCGTAACGACCGGATCCGGGCTAGCGGGTCTTCTTGTGGTCGACCGATTCGCCGTCGATCACGG
This sequence comes from Glycomyces luteolus, assembly GCF_027622875.1. Taxonomy (GTDB): domain Bacteria; phylum Actinomycetota; class Actinomycetes; order Mycobacteriales; family Micromonosporaceae; genus Glycomyces; species Glycomyces luteolus. Next base: position 226,143 of record NZ_JAPZVP010000007.1, read on the forward strand.
ACTCGTTGACCGGCGTCGGCGGGTCGAGCGGCTCACGCGTGTGCTTGGGCTCAGCGCGGGTGTCGCCGTCCTCGTCCGGGTTGGCCCCGTCCTTCTTCATGGCCTCAGTCTCCGACTTGAGGATCCGCATGGAGCGACCCAGACCACGCGCCATGTCGGGAAGCTTCCTGGAGCCGAACACCAGCAAGATGACAACGACGAGAATGATGATGTGCCAGGGCTTCAATGCACCCATTGTTCGGTCCCTCCGGATATATGTCGGTGACGTTAACCATCGTATGCCGCTTGGAAGGCGGCTGCCACGGAGGCTGAGTCTCGGCTTGGTACCGGGTTCACCTGCGGTGGCGTGGCTACGACATCGTCGAGCCGGACAAGCATGACCGACGTTTGACACTTCCGTCAACACTGGAGCCTTCGGGAACCCTGATCTTTATCAGAATGTGGCGGCGGTGACGGTGGTGCGTCACTTTTTGGGCAGTGCCGCGGCGGTCCGTTCGGCTTCGGCGAGCGTCGCATTCAGACGTTCCTGCAGGTCCTGTAGCTCGCCGGCGCGCTCTTGGACGCGTTCGAGGCCGAATCGGAGTTGTTTGAGGCCGTCGAGGAGGCGTGTGGCGGAGATTGCCAGGAGCACGAGTCCGGCGAGTGCCAGCACGACCGATATCGCCCAGATCATCGGGTCAGTCTAGCGCCGGGCGCCGCTGGGGACGAGCGGGCCCGGGCGGGCGGGTCGGCGTGGCTCAGGCGGGCTGGTACCGGGCCAGCGCGGCGCCGGCGGTCTGGCGGACGGCGTCGCGCAGTTCGGCGGGGGCGAGGACCTCGGCGTCGCCGCCGAGGCCGAGGACGAAGCGGCGGGCCCAGTCGAGGTCGCGCACGCGCATGGTGACGCGGCGGCGGCCGTCGGGCTCGCCGACGATCTCGTCGCACGGGTAGGCGTCGGTGACGGTCTTGGCGCCGGGCCCCAGGAGCAGCTGGATGCGCGGCAGCTCGGAGGCGAGGAACGCGGTGGGCGCGGGCTGGTTGGTGAGGCGCAGCGGTTCCGAGGGCTCGTCGAGTTCGGAGCAGGCGTCGATCCGGTCGATGCGGAACTGGCGGATCTCCCCCGCGGTGCGGCACCAGGCGCGCAGGTAGGCGTGGCCGTCGGCGGCGACGACCTCGATGGGGTCGACGACGCGTTCGGAGGTGGTGTCGCGACTCGCCGAGTAGTAGGTGATGCGGGCGGCGTGACCGGAGGCGACGAGCGCCGCATAGCGTTCGGCCTGCGGGTCGGTGACGGTGTCGCGGACGGTGACGTCGGCGGGGATCTCGCCCGCGGCGGCGGCGAGCTTGTCGAGCGCGGAGGCGATGGCGGCGCGGTCGCCGACGCCGGGCGTGTCGGCGAGGACCCGCAGGGCGACCGAGAGCGCGAGGGCCTCGTGCGCGGCGAGTCGGACCGGGCGGTCCATGCCGGCGGCGAAGAGCACGCGGACCTCGTCGGCGTCGAAGGCGATGTCGATCAGGTCGCCGGGGCCGTAACCGGGCAGGCCGCACATCCACAGCATGGTGAGGTCGGACTGGATCTGGTCGGCGTCGACGCCGAAGTCCGCGGCGAGCTCAGCGATCGGGACGCCTTCGGGGCGGGCGACGAGGTACGGGACGAGGTTGAGGAGGCGGGCGAGCCGGTTCTGGGTCACGGTGTCTCCTTGTCGTCGGCGAGGGCCTGCAGGCACGCGATGGTCTCCTTGACCAGTTCGGGCGGGTCGGTGACGAGGACGTCGGCGCCGAACGAGGCCAGCCAGGCGGCGGTCGCGGCGGTGTCGGTGTAGGAAAAGCAGGCCTGGTCGCCTTCGGGGGTGCGCGGGCCGATCTGGTCGGCGCGGCGGCGCACGCCCCAGGCGCGCTTGGGCCGGACGAGGACGGTGGCGCGGGACGGGAGCTGGCGGTCGTCGGCGGCGGAGGCGAACGCGAGGACGTCGACGCCCTCGGGGATCGTGAACGCGCCTTCGGGACCGGTGAGGCGCACCTTCCCGCTGATGCGCGAGAGCCGGAAGCAGCGCTGGGCTTCGCGGTCGAGGTCGTACCCGGCGACGTACCAGCGGCCGCGCCAGGCCGCGCAGCCCCACGGCTGGATCCGGCGCTGCTGGGCGGCGCCGTCGCGCGGGCCGAAGTAGTCGAAGACGACGGTGCGCCGGGAGGCGACCGCTTCGAGGAACGGCGCGAGGGCCGCCTCGGCACCGGGCAGGGACTTGACCGGGGACGCGGCGGCGTGCGACTCGACGTCGATGCCGGCGGCCCGGAGTTTGCGGAGCGCATCGGAGGACCCGGACTGGAGCTCGGGCTGCTGCCACAGGCGCGCGGCCGCGGCCACGGCGGCGGCTTCGGCGTCGGTGAACTCGATCTGCGGCAGCTCGAAGTCCGAGCGCGCGATCCGGTAGCCCGGCTCGCCGTCGCCGAGGTAGTCGATGCCCGACTGGAGCGGGATGCCGATGCGGCGCAGCTCGGCCTTGTCGCGTTCGAACTTGCGCTGGAACGCGTCGTGGGCCTTCTTGTCGTCGTGGTTGTGCTCGTAGCCGGGGACGGTCCTGGCGATCCTGGTGGAGGTCTGGAAGCGCCGCGAGGACAGCAGGCAGAGCACCAGGTTCACCAGTCGTTCGGTGCGATCGTTGGACACCCGCCCAGCCTATGCCAGGCGGCGGAGCCGCTGCCAGCACGCCTGCCGGTGCGCGAGTCGCCGCACGGCGGCCGATCGGCGGGGCTCGGCGTGCTGCACCGGTGCCGTTCGCGCTTGATAATGTCCGGGCGTGATCAGATGGCGATACGGGACTGTCACCGGCGTGCGCGGCGGTTGGCGCGGCTGCACCGAGCTGGAAGTCGACGTCGAGGCCCGCGAGGGCGAGGACGCGTTCTCGTGCCGGGGCCTGGCCTACGACGAGCTCGTGGGGGTCCCCGAGCTCGGCGACCGGGTGCTGCTCAACTGCAACGCCATCGCGAAGGGCCTGGGCACGGGCGGGTACGCGCTGGTCGTGGCCGTGCCGGACCGGCTCCCGGCCGACGTCGACGCACCGGGGCACATCGTCAAGGCCCGGTACACGCCGATGCAGGCGATGCGCCTGGCCGTGGACGAGGACGACTCGCCGCACCGCGCTGCCGTGGAGGCCTGCGAGGACCTCGGCGGGATGCCGGTGGTCGTGGCGGACCTGCACTCGGCGCTCGCGCCGGTGCTCGCAGGGATCCACGCGACCGCGCCCGAGGCACGGGTCGCCTACGTGATGACCGACGGCGGTTCACTCCCGGCGTGGTTCTCCCGCCAGCTCGACCAGCTCTCGGATCGGCTGTGCACCACGGTGACGGCGGGGCAGTGCTTCGGCGGGGACCTCGAAGCGACGAACGTTCACAACGCGCTCATCGCGGCGCGCGTCGTCGGCGGCGCCGACATCGCGATCGTCGCGCAGGGCCCGGGGAACCTCGGGACCGGCACGGTGTGGGGCTTCTCGGGGACCGCCGCGGGCGAGGCGGTCAACGCCGCGGCGGTGCTCGGCGGCAGGCCCGTGGCGTCGCTGCGGATCTCGGAGGGCGATGCGCGCGAACGCCATCGCGGCGTCTCGCACCACTCGATGACGGCGTACGCGAAGGTCGCGCTGGCCGCGGCCGACGTGCCGGTGCCGGACGAGCTCCCGGCGGAACTCGAGGGCAAGATCCGGCGGCAGCTCCGCGAGCTCCCCGAGCGGCACCGCCAGATCGAGATCGACTGCTCGGGCCTGGTCGAGGCGATGGAGGCCCTCCCAGTCAAGTTGTCCACCATGGGCAGAGGACTCGACCGCGACCGCGTGTACTTCGTGGCCGCAGCGGCCGCGGGCCGCCACGCCGCCCAAATCGCCACCCGCCGCGACTGAGGGCGCCCCCAGGTCCACTCCCCTCACCGCCGTCGCAACACTTCAGGTCCCCCACGCTAGCTTCGAAACCGGGGGCCCTTTCCCGGCGGCAGCGCCGACCGCCGGCATGCGCCGTTGTCTTCCGCTTCGCGATCCATCCGGCGCTCCTGCTTCAGCTCCGCTTCAGGTTCACCCCGCTGCCTTGGAAACCGGGGGCCCTTTCCCAGCGCCGATGGCGCTCTCGGCGTGCGCCGGGAAGCGAACCGCCCCGTCTGCGCGACAGCGCAGACGGGGCGTTGCTCGATCTCGTATTCGCTAGAGCACGAACAGCACCAGGACCCACAGGCCGATGACCGCCGCCAAGGCGACCGCCAGGACCCAGGTCGGGACCGTGTACTCGCCACGGCGGTTCCGCGCGATCTCCTCGCGGATCCGGCTCGTGCGCCGCTCGTAGGCGGCCACCGGGTCGAGGGAGCTCAGCGGGTCCGAACGGCGGCCGGGCGATTCGCGCTTCCGCTCCTCGGCGTGCTCCGGCTCTGCGGAGTCGTTCCGATCCGTCATCACTCGCCTCACATGCTGGCGATGAGCTTGTCGACCCGCTCGTCACGCGACCGGAACGGGTCCTTGCACAGCACCGTGCGCTGCGCCTGGTCGTTCAGCTTCAAGTGCACCCAGTCGACGGTGAAGTCGCGGCGCTTCTCCTGCGCCTTGCGGATGAACTCCCCGCGCAGCCGCGCCCGCGTGGTCTGCGGCGGTACCTCCTTCGCCTCGAAGACCTCCACGTCATGCGTGATCCGCTCGGCCTCGCCGCGCTTCTCCATGAGGTGGTGCAGGCCCCGGCCGCGCCGGATGTCGTGGTACGCCAGGTCGAGCTGCGCCACACGCGGGCTCGAGAGCGCCAGGCCCCGCTTCTCGCGGTAGCGCTCGATGAGCTTGTACTTCGCGACCCAGTCGATCTCGCGCGAGACCGAGTCGAGGTCCTCGGACTCGACGGCCTGGAGCACCCGGCCCCACAGGTCGATGACCCGCTTGGTGCCCGCGTCGGCGCCGCGCTGGTCGACGAAGTCGATGGCCTTCTCGAGGTACTCGCGCTGGATGTCCAGCGCCGACGCCTCGCGGCCGCTCGCCAGGCGCACCAGGCGCTTGCCCGTCGTGTCGTGGCTGATCTCGCGGATCGCCCGGATCGGGTTCTCCAGCGTGAGGTCGCGCATCGTCACACCGGTCTCGATCATCCGCAGCACCAGGTCGGCCGAGCCGACCTTGAGCATCGTGGTGACCTCGTTGATGTTCGAGTCGCCCACGATGACGTGCAGGCGGCGGTACCGCTCGGCGTCGGCGTGCGGCTCGTCGCGGGTATTGATGATCGGCCGCGAGCGGGTCGTGGCCGAGGAGACGCCCTCCCAGATGTGCTCGGCGCGCTGCGACAGGCAGAAGCGCGCGCCGCGCGGGGTCTGGAGGACCTTCCCGGCCCCGCAGATGAGCTGGCGGGTGACCAGGAACGGGATGAGCACCTCGGCGAGGCGCCCGAACTCGCCGTGGCGGCTGACCAGGTAGTTCTCGTGGCAGCCGTAGGAGTTCCCGGCGGAGTCGGTGTTGTTCTTGAACAGGTAGATGTCCCCCGCGATGCCCTCGTCGTGGAGGCGCTTCTCGGCGTCGATCATGAGGCCTTCGAGGATGCGTTCACCGGCCCGGTCGTGCTTGACCAGGTCCTCGATCGAGTCGCACTCGGGGGTGGCGTACTCGGGGTGGGAGCCCACGTCGAGGTAGAGGCGGGCGCCGTTGCGGAGGAACACGTTGGAGGAGCGGCCCCAGGAGACCACACGCCTGAAGAGGTAGCGGGCCACTTCGTCCGGAGACAGGCGGCGCTGTCCCCTGAAGGTGCAAGTGACCCCGTATTCGGTCTCCAGTCCGAAAATGCGCCTGTCCATGTCGAAACCCTACCCCGATTCGGTTGAGGAGAACACCCCTCGCGGTCGAACGGTTCCATACCGCGACGGGCACTATGGAGATTGTTCGATTTACGGCGGTATGCACCTGGTTCGATGCGGTCCCGCCGGGACGGGCCGTCCACTTGAGAGGGACGGCAGGTACTCGAAGGAGTGTCGGTCGGTGATATCCGGCGACCGCTCGCGGCGGTTGCCGACCGGGCCGGTCGGGCCCGCGAGGACGCGGGTACCCGCCCGGCCCGGCCTCAAGCGGTGAACGGCCGGCGTGCGGTCGTCAGGACTCGTCGGTGTCGGGAGCCTCGTCCGCGGGCGCTTGGGCCGCCCTGGGCTCGGCTGCCGCCGGGCTCGCCAGCAGCGCGTCCAGGGCCAGGCCCTCGATGCGACGGAAGGCCCGGCCGGGGCGTGCCCGCTCCAGGACCGCCACCTCCAGGACCTCCTTGGTCAGCTCGCGGGGCGTGCCGCTGCCGCCGGAGCTGGAGAGCGCCCGCAGGGCCAGCGCGAACGCGTCCGCGAGCGGGGCCTCGAAGTCGTGGCCTTCGGCCAGGACCTCCTTGAGCTGGTCGGCGTCGCCGCCCATGGCGAGGTAGCCGGGCTCGTCGTTGATGGAGCCGTCGAAGGTGAGCCGGTAGAGCTCGTCCTCCTGGGGTCCGGAGCCGACGCCGGCGACGCAGATCTCGACCTCGAAGGGCTTGGTCTGCTCCGAGAAGATCGCGCCGAGGGTCTGGGCGTAGGCCTTGGCGAGGCTGGCGGCGTTCACGTCGCGGCGGTCGTAGGAGTAGCCGCGCAGGTCGGCCATCCGGACGCCGGCCGTGCGGAGGTTCTCGAACTCGTTGTACTTGCCGACGGCCGCGAAGCCGATGCGGTCATAGAGCTCATAGACCTTGTGCAGGGCCGAGGAGACGTTCTCCGCGACGAGGAGGACGCCGTCGGCGCAGGAGAGCACCACGACGTTGCGGCCCCGGGAGATGTTCTTGCGGGCGAACTCGGCCCGGTCCCGCATGATCTGTTCGGGACTGGTGTAGAACTGCATGGCCATGTCCGGCTCCTCTCCTTATCCGTAGGGGTTCTCGGTGCGGGCCGCGATCACCGCGCGGGCGACGTCGGCCACGACGGCCTCATCGATCCGCTTGGAGCCTTCGGCGGTGGCGGTCATGACCACGGGGTAGAGGTCGCGGGTCGGGTCGGGTCCGCCGGTGGCGGAGTCGTCGTCGGCGGCGTCGTAGAGCGATTCGACGGCGATCTTGACGGCTTCATCGGTGCCGATGTCGCGGCGGTAGCGCTTCTTGAGGGAGCTCTTGGCGAACATGGAGCCGGAGCCGATGGAGTCGAAGTCGCGTTCTGCGTAGATGCCGCCGACGACGTCGAAGCTGTAGATCTTCCCGGCTTCTTCGATGGAGGCGGCGTCGACGTCGAACCCGGCGAAGAGGGGGACGACGGCGAGGCCCTGGAGGGCGATGCCGAGGTTGCCGCGCAGCATGGTGGCAAGGCGGTTGGCCTTGCCGTTCAGGGTGAGCGGGGCGCCTTCGATCTTCTCGTAGTGCTCGAGTTCGAGCTGGTAGAGCTTGACCAGTTCGATGCCGAGGCCGGCCGTGCCCGCGATGCCGACGAGCGAGTAGCCGTCGGCCGGGAAGACCTTCTCGATGTCGCGACTCGAGATGTAGTTGCCCATGGTCGCGCGGCGGTCGCCGGCCATGACGACGCCTTCTGCCGTGCGCAGGGCGACGATGGTGGTGGCGTGGGCGCTGACTGCGGCGAAGTCGCCGGGCGGCAGGGGTCTGCGCCCCGGCAGCAGTTCGGGTGCCACCTGCGTGAGGAACTCCGAGAAGGAGGAGGTTCCAGCCGTCATATACGCGTTGGGCAGTTTGCCTGGGAATCCTTGACCTGTCACGACATGACCTCCCTAGTCCTCTATTTAGAAAAATGCGCCGACGATGCGCGGCTGGCCGCTTCGGACCCGCGGGGCCGGAGGGCTCCGGTGGGGCAAGGCCCCTGATGCGCCTGTAGGCGTCGCACCAGGTGGCCCTGTCACCGGCAGGGGGCTGCTACTGGCCGCCCTTTTGCACGAACGAGCGGACGAATTCCTCGGAGTTGGTCTCCAGGACTTCATCGATCTCGTCGAGCAGGTCGTCTACTTCTTCGGTGATCGCTTCGTGGCGTTCGGCAATCTCGGGGTCTACAGCGGCCTCGGTGGCCTCGGCATCTGCTTCCTGCCGCGACCGCTGCGACTGCGACTGCCCGCCGGAGTCCTTCGCTGCCATAGCTGTTCCCTTCTACCTTGACGGTGCCTAAACCGTACCGCGAGAGTACGACAGCACGCCAGATACGACGCCGCACTGCCGTGCATTATTCCCGCGGACGAAACAGGGGCCTCAATCGGCCGTGATGATGTCGAGGAGGTCCTTGGCGGCCTCGCAACGCTCGAACAGCTCCCCCACATGGGCTTTGGTGCCTTTTTCAGGCTCCATCATGGGCACTCGCACGAGCGAGTCGGCGCCGACGTCGAAGATGACGGAGTCCCAGGAGGCGGCCACGACCTCGGAGGGGTAGCGGGCGAGGCAGCGCCCGCGGAAGAACGCCCGGGTGTCACTGGGCGGCTCGGTCATCGCGTCGATGATCTCGGTGTCGGTGAGCAGGCGCTTCATCTTGCCGCGGGCGACGAGGCGGTGGTAGAGGCCCTTCTCGGGGCGCACGTCGTGGTACTGGAGGTCGATGGCCTGGAGTTTCGCGGCACCCCAGCCGAGGTTCTCGCGTTCGCGGTAGCGGTCGAGCAGCGAGAGCTTGGCGGGCCAGTCGAGCATGTCGGCCAGTTCCATGGGGTCGCGGGCCAGCGCGTCGAGCACGTACGCCCACAGGTCGAGGACCTCGCGGGTGTCGGGGTCGGCGTCGGCGCCGCAGTAGGCCTCGGCCTGCTCCAGGATGGACTGCTGGAGTTCGATGGCGGTGAGGCGCTTGCCGTTGCGCAGTTCGATCTTGTGCCTGAGGGTGGGGTCGTGGCTGACGGCGCGAAGTTCGGCGACGGGTTCGGCGATGCCGAGGGTGCCGTCGAAGGCGCCGGACTCGATCATGGACAGCACGATTGAGGCGGTGCCGACCTTGAGGAAGGTGGCGTGCTCGGCGAGGTTGGCGTCGCCGATGATGACGTGGAGGCGCCGGTAGCGTTCGGCGTCGGCGTGGGGTTCGTCGCGGGTGTTGATGATGGGGCGCTTCAGTGTGGTCTCAAGGCCCACTTCGACTTCGAAGAAGTCGGCGCGCTGGGAGATCTGGAAGCGGTGCTCGGAGGCGTCCTGGCCGATGCCTATGCGCCCGGCGCCGCAGAAGATCTGGCGGGTGACCAGGAACGGCGTGAAGTGGGCGACGATGTCGGCGAAGGGGGTCTGGCGCGACATGAGGAAGTTCTCGTGCGCGCCGTAGGAGGCGCCCTTGTTGTCGGTGTTGTTCTTGTACAGGTTGATCGGACCGATGCCGGGCGTGTGGGCCGCGCGGAGGGCGGCTTCGGCCATGGTCATCTCGCCGGCCTTGTCGAACAGGACGATCTCGCGTGGATTGGTGACTTCGGGGGTCGAGTACTCCGGGTGGGCGTGGTCGACGTAGAGGCGTGCGCCGTTGGTCAGGATGACGTTGGCGAGACCCGAGTCCTCGTCGGCGAGGTTCTCGGCCGGATCGTAGAGGGCGCCGGTGTAGGTGAAGCCGCGCGCGTCGCGCAGGGGGGTCTCCTCCTCGTAGTCCCACCTGGCCCGGCCGCCCTTGGAGAGCTCGGGGCGGGCGGCGTAGGCGTTGACGATCTGCGAGGAGGTCACCATCGGGTTGGCGCCCGGCTGGCCCGGCACGGAGATCCCGTATTCGATCTCGGTGCCCATAATGCGGCGTACGGTCATGCTCTCGAGCCTAGTCCCTTCGGGCGCGGCGGCGCTCCCTCCGATCGGAGACGTCTGGATTTCCGGGCCGCCGAGTCTCGCGCCGTTGAGGTTCCGGGTCTTCATGGCGATCGGTTACCCGTCGCCGGGTGGTCTGACACGTTCTGAGGTGCGCCGATCGGCCGGCGGGGGTGCCGCCGGCCGATCGAGGCAACGTTCTTGCAGGCCGTGCTTTCGGTGCCTTCTGCATCGCTGCAGGCGGCGCTTCAGGTACCTTCCGCTTCGCTACAGACGGTGCTTTAGGTACCTTCCGCTTCGCTACAGACGGTGCTTTAGGTACCTTCCGCTTCGCTACAGACGGTGCTTAAGGTACCTTCCGCTTCGCTACAGACGGTGCTTAAGGTACCTTCCGCTTCGCTACAGACGGTGCTTAAGGTACCTTCCGCTTCGCTACAGGTACTGACCGGTGTTCGACACCGTGTCGATGCTGCGGCCGGAGTCGGGGCCCTTGCCGGAGACGAGCGTGCGGATGTAGACGATCCGCTCGCCCTTCTTGCCGGAGATGCGGGCCCAGTCGTCGGGGTTGGTGGTGTTCGGGAGGTCCTCGTTCTCGCGGAACTCGTCGACTGTGGAGTCGATGAGGTGGCTCAGGCGGATGCCCTTCGACTGATGTGTCAGGAAGTCCTTGATGGCCATCTTCTTCGCCCGCGCGACGATGTTCTCGATCATCGCGCCGGAGTTGAAGTCCTTGAAGTAGAGCACTTCCTTGTCGCCGTCGGCGTAAGTGACCTCGAGGAAGCGGTTCTCGTCCACTTCGGAGTACATCCGCTCGACGACCGCCTGGATCATCGACTGCACGGTGGCTTCGCGGTCCTTGTCGTGCTCGGCGAGGTCGTCGTCGTGCAGCGGCAGGGTCGTGGTGATGTACTTCGAGAAGATGTCCTTCGCCGACTCGGCGTCGGGCCGCTCGATCTTGATCTTGACGTCCAGGCGGCCGGGCCGCAGGATCGCCGGGTCGATCATGTCCTCGCGGTTCGAGGCGCCGATGACGATGACGTTCTCGAGGCCCTCCACGCCGTCGATCTCCGACAGCAGCTGGGGGACGATGGTGTTCTCGACGTCGGAGGACACGCCCGATCCGCGGGTGCGGAATATCGAGTCCATCTCGTCGAAGAACACGATCACGGGCATGCCTTCGCTGGCCTTCTCGCGGGCCCGCTGGAAGACCAGGCGGATGTGCCGCTCGGTCTCGCCGACATACTTGTTCAGCAGCTCAGGACCCTTGATGTTGAGGAAGTAGCTCCTGCCGGAGGCCTCCTCGCCGCGCATCTCGGCGACCTTCTTGGCCAGCGAGTTGGCGACGGCCTTGGCGATGAGCGTCTTGCCGCAGCCCGGCGGGCCGTACAGCAGGATGCCCTTCGGTGCGCGCAGCTCGTGCTCGCGGAAGAGGTCGGCGTGGAGGAACGGCAGTTCCACCGCGTCGCGGATCATCTCGATCTGGCCGTCGAGGCCGCCGATGTCGTAGTAGTCGACGTCGGGGACCTCTTCGAGGACGAGCTCTTCGACCTCGCTCTTCTGGATGCGCTCGTACGCGTACCCGGCGCGCGGCTCGATCATGACCGAGTCGCCCGCCCGCAGCGGCGAGTTGATGAGCGCGTCGGAGAGCAGCACGACCCGCTCCTCGTCGGCGTGGCTGGTCACCAGCGCGCGGTCCGGAGGGCCGCCCGCGGTGTTCTCGATGAGCTCCTTGAGCGTCACCACCTCGCCGATGCGCTCGTAGTCGAGCACCTCGACTACGTTCATGGCGTCGTTGAGCAGGACTTCCTGGCCGCGTTCGAGCTCGTCGACGTCGATCGACGGCGCGAGCGAGACGCGGAACTTCCTCCCGGAGGTGAAGACGTCGACGGTGCCGTCCTCACGGGCCCCCAGGAACACGCCGTAGCCGGACGGCGGTTGTGCGAGCCGGTCGATTTCCTCTTTCAGTGAGACGATCTGCTCGCGGGCCTCCTTCAAGGTGGCCACGAGCCGCTCGTTCTGCTCCGACAGGCGGTCAATCTGGGATTGGGCGGCGGCGAGCCGCTCCTCCAGAATGTGCATGTGTCGGGGCGTTTCGGTGAGACGGCGTCGGGCAGCGGCCAGTTCTTCCTGGAGCTCTTCGACCTGTCCTGACAGTTCGTCGTGCTCTGAGCCCTGGCTCAGGTTCTGTCGACGGTCCTCGTTGCTACGTGCCACGGGTCACACCTCCCGAGTGAGGGTTGTCCTACTCCAACCGTAGCTGGCTGGGGAGGCCAATAGTAAGACTCGACACCGACATTGCGCCAGCTTCTTCGCGGCAATTAATCTGGGGGGCATGGCTGAGGAACGTGAACTCGAGGTGTCGATCGACCAGGACGCCTGCACCGGCGACGGGCTCTGCGTGCAGTACGCGCCCTCGATCTTCGAGTTCGACATCGACGGGCTCGCCTATGTGAAGGATCCGAGCGGTGAGCTGTTGACTACGGCCGGTTCGCAAGTCGACGTGCCGGAACACCTGCGTCTGGACATCGTGAACGCCGCCCACGACTGCCCCGGCGAGTGCATCTACGTCCGCGACCGCAAGGACAAGACCGCCGTCGCGGGCCCCGGCGCGGACGACTAGCGAAACGAGATTCGGGCGGGTGACGCGATCGCGTCACCCGCCCCCAAGACGTGTGGACCCAGGTAGAGTGGGGTAAACGCCGAATAATTTGACCGGATCGTTACGAACCGGCGGCGTCGTCCTCAGTGGCCCGCAGCGCCTCGGCCGCGCGGGCGTCAGCCTCGGCGGCGATCCGCTCCTTGCGCTCGCGCAGCGCCTGCTGGCCTTTGGAGGGCTTGAGCTTCCGCATCGGCGCCACCGTCCCGGGGGCGAGCTTGCGGGCGGTGATGAGGAACGCGGTGTGGGCGATCATGCGGTGGTCCGGGCGGACCGCGAGGCCCTCGAGGTGCCAGCCGCGCATCATCGACTCCCAGGCCGCCGGCTCGGTGAAGGTCTTGCGCTCCCGCAAGGCCTCGACGAGCTCCGACATCTGCGTGGTGGTGGCGACGTACCCGATGAAGACCCCGCCGGGCCGCAGGATGCGCTCCACAGTGTCCAGCACCTCCCACGGGGAGAGCATGTCGAGCACGACCCGGTCGACCGGCTCGAGGTCGGCCTCGGCCACATCGCCCACGGTCAGCGTCCAGTGCTCCGGAACCTCGCCGTAGTAGCCCCGGACGTTCTCCTCGGCGATCTTCGCGAAGTCCTCGCGCAGCTCCCAGGAGTAGACGCGGCCCGTCGGGCCGGTCGCGCGCAGGAGCCAGTTCGTCAGCGCGCCCGACCCGGCCCCGGCCTCCACGACCCGCGAACCCGGGTAGATGTCGCCGAACGTGAGGATCTGCGCGATGTCCTTCGGGTAGATGACCTGGGCGCCGCGGCGCATCGACAGGCCGTAGTCGGGCAGGAGCGGGCGCAGCGCCAGGTAGGCGGTGCCGCCCTCGGTGGTGACCGTGACGCCGTCGGGCTTGCCGATGAGGTCGTCGTGGAAGAGCCTGCCCCGGTGGGTGTGGAACGCGCCGCCCTCCGCGAGGGTGATCGTGGCCAGGCGGCCCTTCGCGTCGGTCAGCTGGACGCGGTCGCCCGGCCCGAGCAGGTCAGATGCCACTTCGTTGCACTCCTTGCACATGTACGGCTCGCGAGCGTCGCCGAGGCCCGATAGGTCCGAAGCATCTTAACGGAGGGCTTTGACCACGTCGGCGGTGTAGAGCAGCCCTGTCAGGCGGCCCTCATCGACCACGAAGAACCGCTCCGCGCCGCTCTTGCCGATCACGTCCACCAGCGCCTGGCCCTTGAGCTCGGCCTTGATGCCCGGAACCTGCGCGGCGGCGCGCAGCAGCCCGGACAGGGGCATCGCGGCCACCTGGTCGGCCGGGACCGCCTCGGCGGCGGCGCGGTCGAGGACCCCGACCGGTCTGCCGTCGACGGCGACGACCTCGCGCCCGTTCGCGGCGCTCAGCGCCTCCCCCAGCGTCGCGGAGGCGGGCACGAGGACGATCGGGCGGGCCAGCGCCGCGGCGTCCAGTGCCTTGACGCGCGGACCCATGCGGGCGGCGCGGATCGCGCTGGTCGCGCCGCGCCACAGCTCGAAGGCCACGAACAGGAGCAGGATCAGGCCGAACGCGGAGAACCAGTTCGAGGCGTAGAGCCACAGGCCGCCCGCGATGGTGCCGAGGGCGACGACGCGGCCGGCCCAGCCCGCGACGCGGAACCCGGTCCAGCGGTCGCCGGTGGCGGCCCAGATGCCGGCCTGGAGGGCCTTGCCGCCGTCGAGGGGCAGGCCCGGGAGCAGGTTGTAGACGGCGACGAGGAGGTTGGCGACGCAGATCTGGAAGGCGAACTGCCAGATCAGGGAGCCGGGGGTGAAGAAGAAGAGCCCGGCGAGGCCGATGCCGCCGAGGACGGCGGAGACGGCGGGTCCGGCGAGTGCGATGGCGGCGGCCGTCCCGGGCTTGGGGGCCTCGCGGTCCATCTCGGTGAAGCCGCCGAGGGCGTCGAGGTTGATCTGGCGGACCCCGATGCCGGCGCGCAGGCTGACGAGGGCGTGGCCGAGCTCGTGGAGGAACACCGAGACGAGCAGGGTGACGGCGAAGAGCGCCGCGACGACGAGCGCGGCGCCGGTGCTCAGGCCGGGGACCGAGCGCTGCACGATCGGGGCGTAGACGATCACGACCACGGCGGCCAGGAGCAGCCAGGTGTAGCCGAGGGTGACGGGGATGCCCTTGAAGCGGACGAGCGTGAATCCGGATCGGCGGAAGGCCAGCGGGTTTGCAGTCGACATCGGCGGCAATGCTACGCGCCCGCCCGCGCTGGAGGTCCCGGGAACCGCTGGGCGGGCGCGCTTGTGAGGATTCCGATCCGGCTAGGCGGGGCGGACGCGGAAGGCGTGGGTCCTGTAGGGGAGCGCGAAGGTGTCCTTGCCTTCGAGGTCGGGGTGGTGGTCGAGGATGTCGAGGACGTCCCGGGTGATGCGCTCGCGGAGCGCGTCGTCGGCGGTGAGGTAGTAGGAGCGGGAGTGGACCAGGCGCAGCACGCCGGGCCGGTCGAGGAGGCGCTCGTGGGAGAAGACCCGGTGTTCGGGCTCGGCGAAGCCGTCGCCGAAGTAGCCGGGTTCGAGGGCGGCGAAGGCGTCGCGCTCGCCCTGGGAGGAGTCGATCGCGGCCCACACGGCGGCGACCCAGGGGGTCTGGGTGTCGCGGATGTTCCAGATCGGGGCGAGGACGCCGTCGGCACGCAGGACGCGGTGCAGTTCGGGGAGGGCCTTGGGCCGGTCGAACCAGTGGAAGGCCTGTCCGGCGGTGATGACGTCGGCGGAGGCGTCCGGGAGCGGGAGGGCTTCGGCGGCACCTTCGTGCCCGGCGGCGAGGCCGGGGCTGGCGGCGGTGAGCTTGGCGAGCATCTGCGGGTCGGGTTCGACGGCGGTGACGTTGTGGCCCAGGGCGATGAGGCCGCGGGTGAGGATGCCGGTCCCGGCGCCGACGTCGACGACCTCCTTGGGGGCGTCGCCCGTGAGCCACGCGAGCGCTTCGGCGGGGTAGGCGGGGCGGATCGAGTCGTAGAGGTCGGCGGCGGGTCCGAAGGAGCGTGCGGCGTTCGCGTCGAAGTTCATGCCATAAACCGTACACGCGTTATGTTAGATGCGGGGTGCGGTGGACCGGTGTCGGGGGCCCGTCATATGCTCGAAGGATGCCGCACGCCGCCCGCCCGACCCAGCTCTCCCCTTCGCGCGCCGGGGATTTCAAGCAGTGCCCGCTGCTGTACCGGTTCCGGGCCGTGGACCGCCTGCCCGAGCCGCCGTCGAAGGCGCAGGTGCAGGGCACCCTCGTGCACTCGGTGCTCGAGCGGCTATACGAACTGGATGCGGGCAGGCGCACGCCGCGTCAGGCGCTGGCGATGATCGAGCCCGAGTGGGCGAAGCTCCAGGCGTCGGGCGAGTACGCGGAGCTGTTCGACGGGCTCGACGACGAGTCGGCATGGCTGCGGAACGTGCGCCGCCTGGTCGAGACGTACTTCGCGATGGAGGACCCGCAGCGGCTCCAGCCGCACCGCACCGAGTGCCTGGTGACGACCACCTTGGATGACGGCACGTCGCTCAAGGGGTTCATCGACCGGGCCGACGTCAACCCCGACGGTCTCGTGCGGCTCGTGGACTACAAGACCGGGAAGCGCCCGCCGGACCGCTTCGCCGACAAGGCCCTGTTCCAGATGAAGTTCTACGCCCTCGTGTGGTGGCGCACCCGGGGCACGGTCCCGACCCTGCTGCGGCTCATGTACCTCGGGGACGGGCAGATGCTCGACTACTCCCCCGACCAGCGCGAGCTGGAGGGCTTCGAGAAGACCCTCAAGGCACTGTGGTCGGTGATGCGCGAGGCGATCGCCACCGGCGAGTTCCGGCCGCAGAAGTCGAAGCTGTGCGGTTGGTGCGCGCACCAGGCGATCTGCCCTGAGTTCGGGGGCGAGCCGCCCGCGTACCCGCTGCCGACGGTCCTGCCGGGCCTGGCGATGCCGGTGGACCCGCAGCCGGAGACCGAGCCGATGCGGGACACGCCTCCTACCTGAGGCGCACTCGCGGATCATTCTCGCGTTCGATGAAACGGGCGGGAACGGCGGATACGGTATAGAGCGTGCATGCCGCCTCCACTTTCACACGCCTGCAGCGCCGGCTCCGAGAGCGGCCACTCTTGGCCGACACGCTGCTGGCGATCGTCTCGGCCGCCGGCTACCTCGGCCTCTACTCGGTCTCGGCGGCCCTCACCCCCGAAGTCACGCTCACCTGGTCCCAGGCCGGGCTGATGGCCGTCCCGTTCACCGCGATCTGCCTGCGGCGCAAGTGGCTGTGGGGCGGCATCACCCTGTCGCTCATCGTCATGACCATCGCGTTCTTCGTCGCCCCGCTCGAGGGCATGGTCATGGACAGCGGCATCGGCATGTTCGTTCTCACCTACACCGCCGCCGCCTATCTGCCGCTGGTCAGGGCACTGGTGGCCGCCGCCGCGATCTGGCTGCCGGTAGTGGTCTTCGTCCAGTCGGCCGCCTTCCGGGGCGGCGACCACCTGACGAGCACCCTGATCACCCTGCTCAACCTCGCCATGGCGGCGACGGTGTTCTGGATCGGCTGGGTCGTCCGCAACCGCCGCGAGCACGTCGTGGAGCTCTCGGACCGGGCCCGGTTCGCCGAGGAGCGCCAGGAGGCCCTCGCGGCCCAGGCCGTCGCGGACGAGCAGCGCCGCATCGCCCGGGAGCTGCACGACGTGGTGGCCCACCACATCTCGGTCATCGGGGTCATGTCCGAAGGGGCCAAACGGGTCCTGCGGACCAACCCCGAGGCGGCCGAGGAGGCCCTCACCACGGTCAACCAGACCGCGCGCACCGCGCTGCGGGAGATGCGGGACATCCTCACCGTGCTGCGGCAGGGCCGCGACGAAGGCGGCAGCGCCGACCTCGAGCCGCAGCCTACAGTGGATTCGCTGCGGGCGCTCGTGGCGCAGACCAAGGACGCCGGCCTGCCGGTGCGCTACACCGTCCGCGGCGAGGAGTACCCGCTGCCGACCGGCGTGAGCCTGGCGGTCTACCGCATCGCCCAGGAGGCGCTCACGAACACCATCAAGCACGCCGGGCCGCAGGCCAGGGCCGGACTCGTGGTCGAATACGGCGACAGCGAGTTCCGGATCTCCGTGGGCGACTCGGGCCACGGCGCGCCCGTGGTCTCGGGCTTCTCCGGCGGCCACGGCCTCATCGGCATGCGCGAGCGCGCCACGCTCTACGGGGGCACCCTCGAAGCCGGGCCCCGGCCCGGCGGCGGCTACCTCGTCGAGGCCCGCTTCCCCAAGAACGCCCACCTCCAGGGAGTCACACGTTGAACGACCGGCCGATCCGCCTCCTGCTGGCCGATGACCAGCAACTCCTGCGCGCGGGCTTCAAGATGGTCCTCGGCGCCGAGACCGACATCGACATCGTCGGCGAGGCCGGCGACGGCGTCGAGGCCTTCGATCTCACCCGGCGGCTGGTCCCCGACGTCGTGCTCATGGACATCCGCATGCCCCGACGCGACGGCGTGGCGGCCACCGCCGACATCGTCCAGGCGAGCCTGCCCACCCGCGTCCTGGTGCTGACCACTTTCGACCTCGACGAGTACGTCGTCGGCGCGCTGCGGGCCGGCGCCGCCGGGTTCCTCACCAAGGACGCGCCCGCCGCCGACCTGGTCGAGGCCATCCGCACCGTCCACAGGGGCGGCGCCGTCGTCGCGCCGCACATCCTCTCGACCCTCTTGGGGCGCTTCGCCGAGCACCGCGGCGGCGACGGCGACGCCAAGCCCGCGATCGTCGACTCTCTGACCGCCCGCGAGCGCGAAGTGCTGCTGCTCTTGGCGAAAGGCCTGACGAACGCCGAGATCGCCGAGTCGCTCACCGTCGGCGAGACGACCGTCAAGACGCACGTCGGCCACCTGCTCACCAAGCTCGGCGTCCGCGACCGCGTCCAAGCCGTCGTCCTCGCCTACGAGAGCGGCCTGGTCAAGCCCGGCAGCACCGGCTGACCTCCGACGAACGTCATACTCCGGTACCACCTCCTCCGCCTCTCGGCGTAGATGAAGACCGTCCGCGAAGCGGATGCGCGCAGGTCCGGGGTCCAATATCGTCAGTGCATGACCGCGAGCAGCACGACGCCGAATGACATCATGTATGATGTCACAATCAGGCGAGTCGACGTCATACGTTCACCGCTCGCCTGACACCACGACTTCGCGAGCGCCGTCTCGCGGACCA
Source organism: Glycomyces luteolus (assembly GCF_027622875.1). Classification (GTDB taxonomy): domain Bacteria; phylum Actinomycetota; class Actinomycetes; order Mycobacteriales; family Micromonosporaceae; genus Glycomyces; species Glycomyces luteolus. The sequence goes on from NZ_JAPZVP010000007.1 coordinate 244,608, forward strand.
GGAAACCAAACACACCGAATCCCTCGGCACATCGACACCTTCATCGAAAGCGAGAGCGTCGTGTCCACCGCATCCCCCGTCAAGACCACCGCCGTATCGGCCGAAGGCCTCTGGAAGGCCTACGGCATGGGCGAAGCCCAGGTCGTCGCCCTTCGCGACGTCTCGGTCCAGTTCGAATCCGGCGCGTTCACCGCCATCATGGGCCCGTCCGGGTCCGGCAAGTCCACCCTCATGCACTGCCTCGCCGGGCTCGACACCACCGACCGCGGCACCGTCCACATCGGCGGCACCCCCGTCACGGGCCTGAACGACAAGGCCCTCACCAAGCTCCGCCGCGACAAGATCGGCTTCATCTTCCAGCAGTTCAACCTCCTGCCGACACTGACGGCGGAAGAGAACATCACGCTGCCCGCGGCCATCGCCGGCGCGAAGGCGGACCCGGCCTGGCTCGACCAGATCATCAAGACCCTCAACCTCTCCGACCGCCTCTCCCACAAGCCGACCGAGCTCTCGGGCGGCCAGCAGCAGCGCGTCGCGTGCGCCCGCGCCCTCGCCACCCGCCCCGAAGTGGTCTTCGCCGACGAGCCCACCGGCAACCTCGACACCCGCTCCGGTGCGGAAGTACTGCGCTTCCTGCGCACCAGTGTGGACGACTTCGGGCAGACCATCGTCATGGTCACCCACGACCCCTCCGCCGCCGCCTACGCCGACCGCGTCGTGTTCCTCGCCGACGGCCAGATCGTCGAAGACATGGCCGAACCGACCGCAGACAAGGTCATCGACAAGATGAAGCACTTCGAAGAGCTCGTCGCCGCTGCCCAAGGGGAGCACGCCTAGCCATGCTGCGCGCCACCCTCAAGGGCATGGCGAGCCGCAAAGCCCGCCTCGTCCTCACCAGCCTCGCCGTCGTCCTCGGCACGATGTTCGTCGCCGCGGCGATGATCCTCACCGCCACCATGGAGAAGTCGGTCACCGGCGTCATCGCCGACGCCTTCACCGACGTCGACGCGGTGGTCTCCTCCGCGGAGGACCCCGCCGCCGCCCAAGGCAACACGCCCAGCGCGACCCTCATCCCCGCTGACGTCCTCGAGACCGTCAAGGGCGTCGACGGCGTCGAACTCGCCGACGGCGACGTCACCGGCCAGGTCAACGCCATCGGCGACGACGGCAAGCTCGTCGGCGCCTTCGCCCCGACCATCGGCTTCAACTGGACCGACGCCGACACCGGCTTCAACGAGATCCGCGAAGGCCGCGGCCCCGAGGCCGACGACGAGGTCATCGTCTCCGCCCAGTTCGTCAAGGATGCCGGGCTCGGCCTCGGCGACACCGTCACCGCCTACTCCTACACTGCCGACCGCGCCGAATACGAGATCGTCGGCGTCTTCGGCCTCAGCGGCGACCGCGACTCGCTCGCCGGCGAGACGCAGATGGGCTTCACCACCACCGCCGCCCAGCGCCTGCTCACCCAGGGCGAAGACGCCTACATGGCCATTTACATCGAAGGCGACGCCTCCACCGACGCGATCGCCGAGGCGGTCGGCTCCGAATACCGCGTACAGACCGGCGAAGAGGCCAGCGAGGAAGCGGCCCAAGGGTTCGCCGCCGTCGCCGACATCATGGGCTACATCTTCCTCGGATTCGGCCTCGTCGCCGTGTTCGTCTCGGTGTTCCTCATCATCAACACGTTCACCATCATCGTGGCGCAGCGCCAACGCGAACTCGCGCTGCTGCGGGCCATCGGCGCCGCCCGCGGCCAGGTCGTCGGATCGGTCCTCGCCGAAGCCGTCGTCATCGGCGTCATCGCCTCCATCGTGGGTCTCGGCCTGGGCGTCCTGCTCGGCTGGGGCCTGTCCCAACTGGTCAGTTCCACCGTGATGGGCGGCCTGCCGGTCCAGCTCCAGGTCCCGGTCACGGCCCTGTGGGCGCTCGCGGTCGGTATCGGCGTGACCGTGCTGTCCGCGATCATCCCCGCGGTCAAGGCCTCCGGCGTGCCGCCGGTGGCCGCTATGCGGGAGGCGGTCAACCCGCCGAAGCCGCTGCGCGGCATCACGATCGCCGGTATCGCGGTCACCGCGGTCGGCGGCGTCCTGGTCGCCCTCGGGCTCACCGACAACCTCGGCGACCTCGGCCTGCCCGGCTTCCTCAGCGGCGTCGGCATCGCGTTCGTGGGCATCACCCTGCTCACGCCGATCCTCTCGCGGCCGCTCGTGGCCCTGCTCGGCGCGGTCATGTCGTGGTCCTTCGCGGGCCGCCTCGGCAAGCTCAACGCCGGGCGCAACCCGCGGCGCACCGCGATCACGGCCTCCGCGCTCATGATCGCCGTCGCGCTCGTCACCGGGATCGCCACGCTCGTCTCCAGTTTCAAGGAGACCACGACCGAGCTCACGGACTCCGACCTGGAGTCCGACCTCATCGTCATGGGTCAGCAAGGGGCCAACATCCCCACGTTCATGCCCGAGACCCTCGCCGAGATCAAGGCGCTGCCCGATGTGGCGGCCGTCGGCGACCTCTACGGCGAGTTCTTCGGCTCCTCGATCGACGACGAGCCGACCATGCTGTACGCCAGTGAGGACCTTCCCACGAGCCTGGGGATCTTCAGCGGCACCGTCGCCGAGGGCTCGGTCGAGAACCTGCCCGAGAACGGCCTGGTCGTCAACGAGTCGGCGGCCGAGGAGCGGGGCCTGGAGCTCGGGTCCACCGTCCAGGTGGACTTCGCCAAGGACAACCGCAGCGACCAGCTGCAGGTCGTGGCGATCCTGGAGGACTCCCAGCTCACCGACGGCTGGTGGCTCTCGCCCGCGCAGATCCCGAACTTCAGCGTGCCGAAGCCGATGCAGGCCTACATCCAGGTCGCCGAGGGTGCCGATGTCGGCGCGGTCCAGGCCGAGGTGGAGGGCATCCTCGCGGACGAGCCAGAAGTGAGCGTCACCAACAACGCCGAGTTCGTGGACCAGCAGACCGCTCAGCTCGACGTCCTCCTGATGTCGGTGCAGATCCTGCTCGCGCTGGCGATCATCATCGCGATCATCGGCGTCCTCAACACGCTGGTCCTGTCGGTTCTCGAACGCACCAGGGAACTGGGGCTGCTCCGCGCGATCGGCATGACCCGCGGGCAGGCCGGGCGCATGATCATCGTCGAGAGCGTCATCATCTGCCTCTTCGGCGCGGTCCTGGGCATCGCGGTCGGCATCGGCCTCGGCTGGACCGTCCAGCAAGCACTGGAGGAGGAAGGACTCACGAGCTTCGCGCTGCCGTGGGTACTCATCGTCGGGTACCTCGTCGCGGCAGTGAAGGTGGGCCTGCTCGCAGCGATCTTGCCGGCCTTGAGGGCCGTGAAGCTCAACGTGCTCAACGCCATCGCCTACGAATAGCTTTCCACCGGAAACCAGGTGAGGGGCGGCGCTGTCAGGCGCCGCCCCTCCCGTCTGCCCGGGGGCGGCCGGAAGACCGAGCCGGTGGCCCTTCAGGGCTCCGTCTTTCGGCCGATCCGGCGCCGGAGGCTCCGCCCTGGGGAGGACGGAACTCCGTCCCGCGGACCGAAGCGCCCGGAAGCGTCGCTCAATAGCCTTGGGGGAACAGGAAAGACACCCGATCAGAAAGGCGCTCCCCCGTGCCACTCAGCACTCCCCACGCCCCGCAGCAGACCCCCGGTCTGCAGCAGCACCGCCGCGCCGCCGTCACCGCCACCGGCCTGTGGCGCGCGTACGGCTCGGGCGAGGCCCAAGTCGTGGCCCTGCGCGACGTGTCCGTGTCGTTCGCCTCCGGCCAGTTCACCGCGATCATGGGCCCCTCCGGCTCGGGCAAGTCCACCCTCATGCACTGCCTCGCAGGGCTCGACACCACCGACCGCGGCAGCGTCGACATCGGCGGCACGGTCATCACCGGCATGGGCGACAAGGCCCTCACGAAGCTCCGCCGGGACAAGATCGGCTTCATCTTCCAGCAGTTCAACCTGCTGCCCACCCTGACGGCCGAGGAGAACATCCTGCTTCCGGCCTCCATCGCCGGCGCAAAGGCCGACCCGGCGTGGATCAGCCAGATCATCCGCACCCTCGACCTCCAGGAACGCCTGTCGCACAAGCCGACCGAGCTCTCGGGCGGCCAGCAGCAGCGCGTCGCCTGCGCCCGCGCCCTCGCCACCCGGCCCGAGGTCGTCTTCGCGGACGAGCCCACCGGCAACCTCGACACCCGCTCCAGCGGCGAGGTGCTGCGCTTCCTGCGCAAGTCCGTCGACGATTTCGGGCAGACCATCGTCATGGTCACCCACGACCCCTCGGCTGCCGCATACGCCGACCGCGTCGTGTTCCTCGCCGACGGGCAGATCGTCCGCGATCTCGACCGGCCCACCGCCGACTCCGTGATCGACACGATGCGCGGCTTCGAGAACCGCGTCCCTCTCGCCGGAGAGGCCGCCTGACCCGATGCTCCGCGCCGCATTGAAGGGCATGGCGGCCCGCAAGGCCCGCCTCGCGCTCACCAGCCTCGCGGTCGTCCTCGGCTCGGCGTTCATCGCCGCGGCCCTGGTCCTGACCGCCTCCATCCAAGCCACTGTGGACGACCTGAACGACGAGCTGTACGCGGGCTCCGACGTCCTCGTCGTTCCGGCCGCACCCGAGTCGCGAGGCGACAGCCTCGTCCAGCAGGGCATCCCCGCCGAGACCCTCGCCGCCGTCGAAGGCACCGCAGGCGTCGACCGGGTCGGCACCTCCGTCGCCGGGGCGATCAACGCCATCGGCGACAACGGCAAGGTCGTCGGCGGTCTCACCCCCACCATGGCCGCCAACTGGACCGACGAAGCCCGCGACCGCGAAATGCGGGAGGGCCGCGCACCCGAGAGCGACGGCGAAGTCGCCGTCTCCGCCAAGTTCGCCGACGACTCCGGCCTCAGCGTGGGCGAGACGGTGACCGCGTACTCGCAGACCACCGAGCAGACCGCATACGAGATCGTCGGCGTCTACGGCTACTCCGGCGGCCGCGACTCCGTCTCCGGCGCCACCGAGATCGTCTTCACCACCGCAGAGGCGCAGCGCCTCGTCTTCGACGGCGAAGACGCCTACTCGGCTCTCGCCGTCCACGCCGCTGACGGCACCGACGCCGACGACCTCGCAGCGGCACTCGAACCCGTCGCCGGCGCCGAATCGCAGGTCCAGACCTGGGAGGACTACAACGCCGAGGCGACCGCCCAGTCCGCCGAGCTCACCGGCCTCGTCGGCAACTTCCTGCTCGGCTTCGGACTCATCGCCGTGTTCGTCTCGGTGTTCCTCATCGCCAACACGTTCTCGATCGTCATCGCCGGTCGCCTCAAGGAGATCGCGATGATGCGCGCCATCGGCGCGGGCCGCGGCCAGGTCGTCCGCTCGATCCTCGCCGAGGCCCTCCTCCTCGGCGCGATCGCCGCTGTCGTCGGCGCCGCCGTCGGCGTCGCGGGCGGCGCCGGCCTGACCGCCGCGATCGCGAACTCGTTCCTCGACGCAGGCCAGGTCAGCCTGGCCGTGCCGCCTACGGCCATCCTCGCCGCGCTGGCGGTCGGCATCGGCGTGACCGTGCTGGCGGCCCTCGTCCCCGCCGTCCGGGCCTCCAAGGTCCCGCCGGTCGAAGCGATGCGCGCCGCAGTCAAGGCCGACCGCCCGATCACGGTCATCACCGTCACCGGCGCGATCGTCACCTTCGCGGGCGGCGCGGCCATGGCCCTGGGCCTGACCCACAACCTGGGCAGCGACAAGGCCGCCCTCGCGGGCACCGCCGTCGGCGCCGGCCTGGTCTTCGTCGGCGTCACCATGCTCACCGCCTGGCTGTCCAAGCCGCTCGTGGGCGCCCTCGGCCGACTGTGGTCCTGGAACTTCGCCGGGAAGCTCGGCCGTCGCAACGCCGGACGCAACCCCCGCCGCACCGCCGTCACCGCCTCCGCGCTCATGATCGGCGTGACCCTCGTGACCGCGACCGCGACGCTGCTCACCAGTGTCAAGGCCAGCATCGAGGACTACTTCGGCGAGGCCGTCAAGGCCGAGCTGTTCGTCACCGGCCCGGCCGTGTCAGAGCTCCCCGCCTCGTTCGACCCCGCGGTCATGGACGACATCCGCGCCATCGACGACGTCGAATCGGCGGTGGAGGTCTACTACGACATCGCCGACATCGACGGCACCGACCAGTACGTCAACACCACCACCGACTTCGGCGGGATCGTCGACCTCTTCGGCGGCACCTTCGCCGAAGGCGGGACCGGGGAACTCGCCGACGACGAGATCGCCGTCAACCAGTCGGCCGCCGACCAGCTCGGCGTCGGGATCGGCGACACCGTGTCCGCCACGTTCAGCCGCGGCACCGAGGCGCACGAGTTCACCGTCGCCGCGATCCTCGTCGACAACGAGAACACCGACGGCTGGTACGTCGCCCCGGCCTATGTCGAGGAGTTCTACACGACCAAGCCGATGATGGCCCTGGTCGACGTTGCCGACGACGCCGACATCGACGCCGTCACCGCGGCCGTCGACGACGCGCTCGCCGGAGAACCCGAGGTCAGCGCCCAGAACCACGAGGAGTTCGTCGCCGAGGTCACGGTGTTCTTCGACTTCGCGATCATCGCGATCCAACTGCTCCTCGGCCTGGCCATGATCGTCGCCGTCATCGGCGTCGTCAACACGCTCATCCTGTCCGTCCTCGAGCGCACCCGCGAGCTGGGGATGCTCAGGGCGATCGGCATGACCCGCGGCCAGACGGTCCGCATGGTCATCGTCGAGAGCGTCACCATCGCCCTCTTCGGAGCGGTTCTGGGCATCGCGGTAGGCCTCGGGCTCGGCTGGGCGCTCCAGAACGCGCTGGCCGACAGCGGTGTCGACGTCTTCGCCGTCCCGATCGCCCTCATCGCCGGGTACCTGGCCGCGGCCGTCCTCGTCGGACTCCTCGCCGCCATCGCCCCCGCGACGCGGGCCGCCAAGACCAACATCCTCGGCGCGATCGCCTACGAATAGCCTTTCACCACAAGGAAACCGTTGAGGGCCGCCCCGATAGGGGCGGCCCTCAACGCATTGCGGATCGGACGCGTCAGTCGACGGTCCGGTAGGCGCTCTTCTCGAGCTTCTCCATGTCCTCCAGTTCGACGCCCTTCGTCTCCTTGATCATCTTGGTGACGAAGAAGAACGAGATCAGCGCGAACGCCGCGTAGAGGCCGTACGCCAGGAACAGGCCGGTCTCCGCGAGCTCGGGGAAGGTGACGGTGATGAGCCAGTTGCTGATCCACTGCGCGGCCGCGGCCACGCCGAGCGCCGAGGCGCGGATCTGGTTCGAGAACATCTCCCCCAGCAGCACCCACACGACCGGGCCCCACGTGAACGCGAATCCGAAGACGAACACGTTCGCCGCGAGCAGCGCGGTGATGCCCTGCGCGTCGCCGAGGATCGGGTTGTTGTTCGCGTCGACGTCGGCGGTCGCGAAGATGACCGCCATCGTGCCGAGCGCGAAGAACATGATGAGCGAGCCCCACATCAGGAGCTTCTTGCGGCCCGCCCGGTCCACCAGGTAGATCGCGAGGATCGTACCGGCGATGTTCACGACCGAGTTGATGACGCTCGTCAGGAACGCGTCGTTCTCGCTGAACCCGACCGACTGCCACAGCGAGGTCGAGTAGTAGAAGATGACGTTGATGCCGACGAACTGCTGGAACATCGACAGGAAGATGCCCACCCACACGATCGGCAGCAGCCCCAGGCGCGGGCCGCGCACGTCGGAGATCCGCGGCGGCCGGTCGGTGTGCAGCGACTCCTGAATCTCGACGATCTTCGCGTTGACGTCGCCGCCGACGTACTTCGCCAGGATCTCCCGCGCCCTCGACACCTCCCGCTTCGCCACCAGGTACCGCGGCGATTCGGGGATCTGCAGCGAGCACATGAAGTACACGAACGCCGGGACGGCCGCTGCCGCGAACATCCACCGCCACGCCGTGCCGCCCCACGGGACTTCACCGCTGGCGCCGCCCGCGGAAGCCTGGATCCCGTAGTTCACCAGCAGCGCCGAGAAGATGCCGAGCACGATCGCGAACTGCTGCAGCGATCCGAGCCGCCCGCGCAGATGCGCCGGCGCGATCTCGGCGATGTACGCGGGGGCGATGACGCTCGCGGCGCCGATCGCCAGGCCGCCGCACACTCGCCAGATCGTCAGGTCCAGGGGACCCGTCGCGAGAGCACTGCCCAGCGAGGTGATGAAGAAGACGACCGCGGCGATCATCATGACCCGGGGACGGCCGATCTTGTTCGCCAAGGATCCCGCGAACCAAGCGCCGACCGCGCAACCCAGGAGCGCCGAGGACACGACTACACCGGTCTCGACCGATCCGATCCCCCACTGCACTTCCAGCGCATCGGTGGTCCCGTTGATCACGGCTGTGTCGTACCCGAACAGGAACCCGCCGAGAGCGGCCGCGATCGAGACGAACACCGCCGATCCGGTCCCCACATGCGTCTCGCGCCGCTTCAGACCGTCATTGTCCGTGGCCATCACTCACTCCCGCTGCCAACTCGAAACCGGCACACCGCACGTCCCGAAATCCTAAGCCGCATTCGCCCTGTAGAACCTCAATTGACGCGATTCGTGGACTTACCCAGCGGAAGTACGAATCAACCGGAAAGCCCCTCGTCTATTCGCACGTCAAGGGCCCTCAACATCCGCGCCAGGGCGATGTAGGTGGCCCCGGTGACGGTGAGCTCGGTCTGCTCCGCCGGGCTGAAGCAGGCATCGAGCGCCGCATCGTCCCGAGGCGCCCCAGAACCCAGGTGTTCGGCGTACGCGAGCACCACTCGCTGCGGCACACTGAAGCAGTCGGCCTCACCCCAGCGATCGAGCGCCGCGAGCTGCTCGGAATCCAGACCGGACTCGGTGGCCATCGGAAGATGATGCGCCAGTTCATATGCCGAGTCCTCGATCTGGGCGATCCGGCAGATCATCAGTTCCCGCAGGCCGCGCGGCACCGCGGCATCGAACCGCAGCGCGTGGATGAGATCGAGCACTGGCCCCAGGAGCGCCGGCGCGTGCGCGAGTGCCCGATGCAGGTTGATCGGATCCCGCCCGACGGCCGCCAGCCGCCGCGAGGCCGAAGACGGTAGCCCTGCGTCAGGAAGACGCGAAACCGAAGCTCTGCTCATTACTGTGACCTATCTAACTTGTGACGCCTGCTACGTGCTATCCAGCGATGTGGGACAATACATGAAGGGCATGTACCCACCCGACGAGCCTGCAACGGAGGAGGCCACGTGAGCACATTTTTCAGCGTCGTAGGAGCGGTCGGTATCGCGATCGTCCTGGTGACCGTCTCGCTACTGACATTCCTGGTGACGGGAGCGATCTTCGGAATCGGGGTCGGAGTAGCGAAAGTGAGAGACGCGCTCTCGACTTCTTCCTGAATCAGGGCATGCAAAAAGACCCCCACCGCGAGGTGGGGGTCTTTCTATACGTAGATGTTTGGCGGTGTCCTGCTCTCCCACACCCTCTCGAGTGCAGTACCATCGGCGCTGGAAGCCGTAACGACCGGGTTCGGAATGGGACCGGGTGTGTCACTTCCGCTCTCACCACCAAACAAACCCGCGAGGGCACTGTTCAGCGATCAAGCAGCCAGCCTCCCCCAGGGGGAGGGTTCTGGCGCGTTCGAGCCAACCAGTGTTGTCTCAGAATCGCATAGTGTGCGTGAATGTCTCGTATCGTTTCTACCTAGACACGTGTTGATGTTAAGTTCTCGGCGGTTAGTACCCGTCCACTCCACGCCTTGCGACGCTTCCATGTCGAGCCTATCAACCCCGTCATCTACAGGGCGCCTCACCAGGCCAAGCCTGACAGAGATCTCATCTCGAAGCACGCTTCCCGCTTAGATGCTTTCAGCGGTTATCGCTCCCGAACGTAGCCAACCAGCCATGCCCCTGGCGGGACAACTGGCACACCAGCGGTTCGTCCATCCCGGTCCTCTCGTACTAGGGACAGCCCTTCATCAAATCTCTTACGCGCGCGGCGGATAGGGACCGAACTGTCTCACGACGTTCTAAACCCAGCTCGCGTGCCGCTTTAATGGGCGAACAGCCCAACCCTTGGGACCAACTCCAGCCCCAGGATGCGACGAGCCGACATCGAGGTGCCAAACCATCCCGTCGATATGGACTCTTGGGGAAGATCAGCCTGTTATCCCCGGGGTACCTTTTATCCGTTGAGCGACACCACATCCGTACGTCGGTGCCGGATCACTAGCCCCTGCTTTCGCACCTGCTCGACCCGTCGGTCTCACAGTCAAGCACCCTTCTACGCTTACACTCACCGACCGGTTTCCAACCGGCCCGAGGGTACCATTGGGCGCCTCCGTTACCATTTAGGAGGCAACCGCCCCAGTTAAACTACCCACCAGGCACTGTCCCCCGACCCGATCAGGGCCGCGGGTGAGACACACCACCAGATCAGAGCGGTATTTCACCAACACCTCCACCACGACTAGCGTCGCAGCTTCCCAGGCTCCCGCCTATCCTACACAAACCAAGCAATGCATCAATACCAAGCTATAGTAAAGGTCCCGGGGTCTTTCCGTCCTGCCGCGCGAAACGAGCATCTTTACTCGTACTGCAATTTCGCCGAGCATGTGGTTGAGACAGCGGGGAAGTCGTTACGCCATTCGTGCAGGTCGGAACTTACCCGACAAGGAATTTCGCTACCTTAGGATGGTTATAGTTACCACCGCCGTTTACTGGCGCTTCAATTCACCACTGCAGGCCAAAGGCCTTGATGGATCCTCTTAACGTTCCAGCACCGGGCAGGCGTCAGTCCATATACCTCACCTCACGGCTTCGCATGGACCTGTGTTTTTAGTAAACAGTCGCTTCCCCCTGGCCTCTGCAACCCCAACCAGCTTCCGTGCGCACGCACCACCAGCCGGGGCCCTCCTTCTCCCGAAGTTACGGAGGCAATTTGCCGAGTTCCTTAACCACACATCACTCGAACGCCTCAGTATACTCTACCTGACCACCAGTGTCGGTTTAGGGTACTGGCCGACTACCACTCGCTAGAAGCTTTTCTCGACAGCACGGGATCACCAAATTCAGCCAAACGGCCTATGCTTCAGCGCTCACCCTCCAGGCCGAACCTGGGCACTCCCGGATTTACCTAGGAATGCGGGCTACCACCTTACCCCGCCTAATCCACCAGACGGTACAGCTACCCCACTGCGTCACTCCATCACTACGCTACACACGGAAAGGACCCCAACCACTCACTGACAAGCAGTCACCCGAAGGCGACCACTCGCCGGCTTGCAGCCGGTTAGCACAACCGCTATCACTCATACGCGGCACTCGGGTACCGGAATATCAACCGGTTATCCATCGACTACGCCTCTCGGCCTCGCCTTAGGCCCAGACTAACCCAGGGCGGAACAACCGTCCCCTGGAACCCTTAGTCAATCGGCGCACAGGATTCTCACCTGTGTTTCGCTACTCATGCCTGCATTCTCACTCGTACAAAGTCCACCCCATGGGTTACCCCGGAGCTTCACCCCATGTACGACGCTCCCCTACCCAACCCCGCCAGACGCATCTGACAGGCATTGCTACGGCTTCGGCGGTGCACTTCAGCCCCGCTACATTATCGGCGCAAAACCACTCGACCAGTGAGCTATTACGCACTCTTTCAAGGATGGCTGCTTCTAAGCCAACCTCCTGGCTGTCAACGCGACCCCACATCCTTTTCCACTCAGTGCACCCTTAGGGGCCTTAGCCGGTAATCTGGGCTGTTTCCCTCTCGACGACGGATCTTCTCACCCGCCGACTCACTGCCGCACTCAACACCATGGCATTCGAAGTTTAGCTGAGCTCAGTAACCGACACGGCCCATCACCCAACCAGCGCCCTACCACCACGGAGCAACATGCGACGCTGCACCTAAATGCATTTCGGGGAGAACCAGCTATCACGGAGTTTGATTGGCCTTTCACCCCTACCCACACCTCATCCCCCCAGTTTGCAACCTAGGTGGGTTCGGGCCTCCACGACCTCTTACAGCCGCTTCACCCTGGACATGGGTAGATCACCCCGCTTCGGGTCTACAACACACCACTCAACGCCCTATTCAGACTCGCTTTCGCTCCGGCTCCACCACACGGCTTAACCTCGCGGCATACCATAACTCGCAGGCTCATTCTTCAAAAGGCACGCCATCACCCGCCTACCAACTGCAAGCAGCCGGCCGGGCTCTGACGGTTTACAGGCACATGGTTTCAGGCACTCTTTCACTCCCCTCCCGGGGTACTTTTCACCATTCCCTCACGGTACTCTCCACTATCGGTCACCGGACCTCTTTAGGCTTAGCAGACGGTCCTGCCAGATTCACACGAGCCTCCACGAAACCCGCGCTACTCGGGTGCACCATCCGAACACCAACACCATCCTTCACCTACGGGACTCTCACCCTCTCCGGTCGGCTTTCCCACGCCGTTCGACTAGACAATGCTGCGTGAACCTAGACTCGGCAGAGCCTAACGACGATGTCCCACAACCCCTGACCCGCAACGCCTGCCGGCTATCACACGAACCAGGTTTAGCCTCCTCCGCTTTCGCTCGCCGCTACTCACGGAATCACTCTTGTTTTCTCCACAGCAGGTACTGAGATGTTTCACTTCCCCGCCACACCACCAACCAGCCTATACATTCAGCCAGCGGCAACCAGTCATCAAACTGGCTGGGTTACCCCATTCGGAAACCCTGGGATCACAGTCCAGTTGGCAACTCCCCCAGGCATATCGCAGCCTCACACGTCCTTCATCGGTCATCCGGCACCAAGGCATCCACCATGCGCCCTACACAACTTAACCAACACGGTCAAATCAGATAGAAACAAAGACACTCACGCACACTATACAAATCTCAAACAACACATTGACCACACCGACCCCGCTACACACAAGCAGCGCTCTCGACATGACCAGGCTCAGAGACGTGTTGTCTCAGAACCCCAACAGGGTGCGAGACCCGCCAGGCACGCCACCGGCACCCCCAAGGGGACACCGACGACCTGACCAACAGGCCTCAAGGATGGGAGCAAGCCTTCGCTCGCTCAAGCTCAACGTGCAGTCGACACACCATTTAAAACATTTAGTCCATACACACCCGCTAGAAACCCTGCCGCCACTCGGCGACCGGGCCGGTCATACGACCGGAGCGGATGGTTGACGCCCCCCGCAGGGGGGTCGGGACTCCTTAGAAAGGAGGTGATCCAGCCGCACCTTCCGGTACGGCTACCTTGTTACGACTTCGTCCTAATCGCCAGCCCCACCTTCGACCACTCCCTCCGGTAAACCGGTTAGGCCGCAGGCTTCGGGTGTTGCCAACTTTCATGACGTGACGGGCGGTGTGTACAAGGCCCGGGAACGCATTCACCGCAGCGTTGCTGATCTGCGATTACTAGCGACTCCACCTTCATCGAGTCGAGTTGCAGACTCGAATCCGAACCAAGACCGGCTTTACAGGGATTCGCTCCACCTCACGGTATCGCAACCCGCTGTACCGGCCAATGTAGCATGCGTGAAGCCCTAGACATAAGGGGCATGATGACTTGACCTCATCCCCACCTTCCTCCGAGTTAACCCCGGCAGTCTCCCGTGAGTCCCCAACTGAATGCTGGCAACACGGGATAAGGGTTGCGCTCGTTGCGGGACTTAACCCAACATCTCACGACACGAGCTGACGACAGCCATGCACCACCTGTCACCCAGTCCGAAGAGGCCTCTATCTCTAGAGGTTTCCGGGTGATGTCAAACCTAGGTAAGGTTCTTCGCGTTGCATCGAATTAATCCGCATGCTCCGCCGCTTGTGCGGGCCCCCGTCAATTCCTTTGAGTTTTAGCCTTGCGGCCGTACTCCCCAGGCGGGGCGCTTAATGCGTTAGCTACGGCACAGAATCAACCAACGTGACCCCACACCTAGCGCCCACCGTTTACAGCATGGACTACCAGGGTATCTAATCCTGTTCGCTCCCCACGCTTTCGCTCCTCAGCGTCAGAACAATCCCAGAGATCCGCCTTCGCCACCGGTGTTCCTCCACATATCTGCGCATTTCACCGCTACACGTAGAATTCCGATCTCCCCTAATTGCCTCAAGTCGACCCGTATCCACCGCAAAACCCCGGTTAAGCCGAGGCCTTTCACGGCGGACGCAATCAACCGCCTACGAGCCCTTTACGCCCAATAAATCCGGACAACGCTCGCGCCCTACGTCTTACCGCGGCTGCTGGCACGTAGTTAGCCGGCGCTTATTCAACCACTACCGTCAACCCCGCGAATACGGAGCCTTCGTGGTGGATAAAAGAGGTTTACAACCCGAAAGCCGTCATCCCTCACGCGGCGTCGCTGCATCAGGCTTCCGCCCATTGTGCAAAATTCCCCACTGCTGCCTCCCGTAGGAGTCTGGGCCGTATCTCAGTCCCAATGTGACCGACCGCCCTCTCAGGCCGGCTACCCGTCAAAGCCTTGGTGCGCCACTACCGCACCAACAAGCTGATAGGCCGCGGGCCCCTCCCCAACCGCAAAAACTTTCCACCTCGAACCATGCGGATCAAGGTCGTATCCGGTATTAGCCGCCGTTTCCAACGGTTATCCCAGAGATGGGGGCAGGTTACCCACGTGTTACTCACCCGTTCGCCACTCGAGTACCCGCAAGCGGGCCTTTCCGTTCGACTTGCATGTGTGAAGCACGCCGCCAGCGTTCGTCCTGAGCCAGGATCAAACTCTCCAACAAAAACCTGTTGCGCACTGACACCTTACGGCATCAGCGACTTTGGTAGGTGTCGAAGCATGTCCTGACCGATTTTCAACGGGACACCAAGCAAGTGTCCCAAGGAAAAGACAGTCAAAAACAGTACCAACCAGAAACCACCAGCACCTAGGCCAGCAATCCCCAGTCAGCCCGCACGCTGACCATCCAAACACCCTGTTGAGTTCTCAAACAACACGC
>NZ_JAPZVP010000008.1:0-42507 GCF_027622875.1 Glycomyces luteolus
GAGTGGCTCATCGAGGGCCTTTCTGGCTTGGCGTGTCTTGTAGCGATTCACACCGAACCAGAAGGTCCTCTCCTCGTCTCAGCCCGACTCAGCTCGTGAGGTGTTCACAACCTCCCGAGACAGAACATCTAGGGCTCGGCAGGCTTCGTGACACGATCCCAGGCGGCTTCCAACTGAGGATATGGGTTCACATAAGCATGCAGTGCCTCACTTGTAAACCCTTGTGCCCGCTGCCCACCTGTGACTGGCGGTGATCGGTCGCAGGCGGGTACGATGCTCGGCTGTTGCTGAACTCCGTTACCGCTCGCGCGTTCGGGTCATGATCCGCCCGCCAATTCCTCGAATCGCTGAGCTTCACCGCGAGCCCGGCGCAACGGTCGCCCAAACGGTCCGGGCGCGGATAAGCTCGGTTTCCTTCGAACCAGCCCAGAGTAAGAGCCGCCCTTGTCCCCCTCATCCGTCTCGCGTCCCTCCCTCCTGACGCGAATCCGAACCTTCTCCGGCAGGGCCGCCTATTTCACTGTGTCGGCTGCGATCGCCGCCGTAGCCGCGATGGCCGTGTTCGGGCCTGACGGCAGCCTTGCATTCCCGATCTCCGCCGCGGCCGCGGGAACGGTGCTGGCGGTCTGGGCCTCACGCACCCGAGCCAAGCTCAGGAACGAACCATTGCGCTGGCCGGCGGCAATGGACCGCCCCGTCCCGCATACGGCCGTGCCGCCACAGCCCGGCAGCGTGGCCGCCGGCGAGGCTTCCACTACGGCGATCTCACCGCTCTACCAACTTTTCGCCGCGGCGGACGACCCCGAACGATCGCGCGCACTGCTGGACGAGGTCCTGGCATCGGATCCGTGGGCGCTGGTCGACTTCGACGGGGAGGTCAGGCGGTGGACCCGCTTCGACTTCAGCGACACCAGTATCGCCCGGCCCGGCGCGCCGCTGCCCGATACGCCGCTGGCACTGGCGCTGGCCTTGTGCTCCGCCAACGGGTTCCGCCGCGCCGAGGCCCTGCAGCGCCCCGGCCTCAATCGTCATCCGCGGCTCTTCCCGCTGGTGCTCGCACGCGCTGTCGAACCCGTCCGGCAGGTCCGGGAACTCGCGACAGGCCTCCTGCCTGCGCTGCTCGGCGATACTCGCAGCGGGCAATTCGCGCCGCTGCTCCAGGTCGCCTTCGCTCTGCGCGAGCGCGCGCACGCCGCGCCCATGGTCGCGATGGTCCTCGGCGCCCTCTCCCGATACTCCGATGAGGAGCTCCTCGAGATCCTTGCCGACCTCAACAGCCGTGCCGGACGCTGGATCGGACGGGGCCTCATCGCGGAAGGCCGACTCACCGTCCGCCAGCTCAGCGCGATCGCGCTGGGCCGGTATAACGACCAGCTGCAGAACGAGTGCGCGCAGGCGCTCTCGGAGCTGGCACGACGGGACGGTGCCTCGGCCATGTTGCGGCCCTTGCTCGACGCGCGCTCCAGCCGCGTCCGGGCCACGGCGCTCGACGGTATGGTCCAGCTCGGCGACACGTTCGGCCTCGAGCATTTCCTGGCCGACCGCAGCGCGGCCGTGCGCGCCACTGCCCAGTGGGGGATGCGCCGCAACGACCGTGACCCGGCCGCCGAATACTGCAGGCGCCTCAATGACAGTCCCGCGTCGCCCAGACCGCTCATCGCGGGCATCGGCGAGACCGGGACCGCCGCAGACGCGAACCTCGTCATGCCGTACCTGCACGATCACCGAGGCAAGACCAGGGCCGCAGCAGTGAAAGCGCTGGGGAGCCTCGGCTCCGATGCCGACCTCTCCGGGCTCCTTTGCGACGCCTCGCCGTCGGTGACCCGGGCAGTGGCCGCCCACCTGACCGAACGGCGGCTGCTGCCGCCCGCGGACGAGCTCCGGCGACTGACCGGCGCGCCAAAGGCGGACCACGTCCGGCGATCCGCCGCCGCACTGCTTCGTGAACACAATGTGTGGCAGCGGATCTGGGCCGACCTGTCACATCTGGAAGACCCGAACCCGAAGCTCGCCGGAACCGCCTCGTCCGATCTCGACAACCTCTGCCGGACACGCATCGCGTCGGTCACGGCACCGATCGACCCCCGATTGCGAGCCGAGCTGCGAACCCTCATGCGGGCGTCGGGGAAATCGCTGCCGCGCGACTACCAGCGGAGCCTCACATGGGTTGTGGAAACGGCTCGAGCAGCAACGTCATCCGCACCCGTCTCGACCCCCTGATCCTGCCGGCCTCGCAGCAGCGACGCAGAGCCTCCAGCAGCCATCGCCAAACCGTGGGTGCAAGCAGGCCTGAACCAGCACAGCGCTGACGCGGGCCTGGCCCCTACGCTTACGAGGTGCCCTATCAGGCTTGACGGCCTTCGCCCTCTCAATGCTCCAACAAGGTGGACCCATGACGGAATTCTCGCTCCAATGGAAGATGGGGACAGCAGGTAGCGCCGAACTCGTCCTCCAGCACGGGTCGGAGAGCGTCGAGGTGCACACCACGTATATAGGTGATGGCCTCGGGTCGCTGGTGGAATCCGCTGTCGACCTTCACCGGGGTTCAAGGTCGGCGTTCGCCTACCTGCCTTCGGAACCCTCCGGGACGTGCGTCTTCTTCGGCGGGGCGAGAAGCGACGTGTACGTGCAAATAGTCCAGTTCGCCGACATGGAGTCCGAGTTCACGCGCTGGAGCGGCGGCAGACTCCAGTGGCACGGCAGGGTCGATACCAGGGAATTCGTTCGCAACGTGGCACTCATGGCCGAAGACGTGCTGGTCCAGTGCGGCGACATCGAGGCTTACGCACGGGCCTGGGGCGGGATTCCCTTCCCGATCGGTGAGCTGGAAACGCTTCGGCAAAGCCTGCCAGCCTGACGCGAGGGGCCGGATTCCGGCCTGGTCAACATGCGGGTTCCTGTGACCGCGCTCGAAAGATCAAGCACGCGCCGCCAGTCCCGGCCAACAAAACCGAGCCGGCCCTGCTGAAACCCACAAGAGCGCGGTCCAGGCGGCGCGTCCCGCCGAGGTCTGGTGGTCCCGAGGGACCGCCCCAGGGATTCGCGCACACCCTCTGAAAACAGTGTTGGCCAGCCGATTGATCGACTAGCCAACAATGAAATAAATTCACATATTTATCTATATTGTCGGGTTGACAGGATTTGAACCTGCGACCCCCACCTCCGCTACCCGGGCAAGCTCTGGTTGGCCCTTGACATCCCGGAGCCCTTGCACCACATTCAGATCCGTGACCTTGACTCAGGATCTGCGCTACCCCACCCCGGTCAGTGACTACCTCCGCCGAAGCATGGTTGATCTCGAGCCGTATCAGACAACCTGGATGACTCAATGCACGAGTCACCCCGAGCTTGGCTGCGTGGAGGACAACAACACCCGAGATGCCGCTACCCGGTTCGGCCTGGCGATGGAATGGGCGATCAACTTCGACCTCGCACAGGAAGTCCCGTATCAGCCCGAACTCAACGCGTTCCGGGCCGACGGCGGCAACCGGGCCGCACAGCTTGTTGCAGCAGCTGGCTTCACGTCCGTCGGGAACTCAGATTCGGCAAGCGCCCCATGGTCAGACTGGACGCGAAGCCACCGCCCTTCGGACCGTCCTAACCACGAGGCAATGCCACTGTTGGCTGGCTGTTGGAGCGTTATCGAAATCATCGATGGCGGGGACGAAGTGCAAGCCGTCGTCGCGGACCGTGCCGTGCCCGATGAAATGGAAGACGCTCACCGCCTCGGGGCGCTTCTCATGGAGCGCAGCGAGGTGGATTGACTTGGCTTCGTCCATGCGGTGCACATCGAAACTGAACTGCTCGCCAAGCACCTGTGTCAGTTGGTCGGCGCGTTCCTTCGTGAACTCGAGCGTGTCGAAGGGCTCAGCGGACAGGGCGAGCGGCAGGTCGTCGCGGGGGTCGATCTTTCCCGCGGTGACGATCACGGCTCGCCGTCGCGTCATCGGCGACGCACCTCCAAAGCCTCGCAAGACGAGTGGACTTCAGGGTAGCGGGATTGGACATCGGGGTGGGGGACGGACAAGCAGGCGGGCACCGGCCGGGCCCGCGCGCCTTTTCGCACCATCGCAGTCGTCTACGACATCGCAGGTTTCACGACCGCGCTGGCTTCATGCGGGTGCGGGTCTCACGAGAGTGTGAACCTGATGAACCTCGGTTTGTAGATGTTCGGGTCGGCGTAGTCCGCGCCGTCGGTCGTGACTCGGTTGTCGAAGCTGTTCACGTTGTACGACAACGTGCCCGACCCGTCCACCTGGGAGACGCCCGATGCCGCGACCGTTACTGACACCGACCGATACGGGAAGTTCGAGGCGCAGGCCTGGGAGGGCCTGCATCCCTGGCTCAAACAGCGCTCGGCCTGGATCGACCACGACGAGACGCTGCCGGTCATCGAGGGCACCGTGATCCGCATCCAGTCCGAACGCCTGCCTCACACCGGCACACCCGAGCCGGTCTGGCTCTGGACCTCCGCGGGCGGCATCGACGACGAACTCCTCGACAGCCTGTGGTCGGCATGGCTGCGCCGCTTCGACATCGAGCACACATTCCGGTTCCTCAAGCAGACCCTGGGCTGGACCGTTCCCCAGGTCCGCGATCCTGAGGCCGCCGACCGCTGGACCTGGCTGGTGATCGCCGCCTTCACCCAACTGGCCGCCGCGAAGTCGCTCGCCGCCGACCTGCGCCTGCCCTGGGAAGCACCCGCGAAACCAGGCCGGCTCACCCTCGCCCGCGTCCGCCGGGCTTTCCCGGACCTCCACGCGACACTGCCCCGCCTCACCAGCGTCCCGAAACCCTCGAAACCAGGACGCGGACGCCAGCCAGGCCGCCACAACAGCCGCAAGGCGCCGATTTGCGACCTCGGCAAGAAAGCCAAGCGCGACAAGACCCTCGCACAACGACGAAACCGCCTGAGCCGCAATCAAAGCTTAAAAATCAAGCCTAAGCGATGTCCCGTAACTCGTTGAAGTGCTGGGGCTGGCTGTGTCGGCCAAGAAAATCAGTTGACTCACCTGACACTCTGGCACCAGAATGAACCGCGTGACCGACGCGATCATCCTTCTCAACCGTCTGCCCACCTCTGCAGAACATCGCCGACTCGCCGAAGCGGTCGGATGGACCGAGGCGTTCGACTGGGACACGATGCCCGCATCCCTAGCCGGATCTCTGGCCGGTGAGGTCGCCCTCGACGGCGACGATGTCGTCGGCATGGGCCGCCTGGTCGGAGACGGCGTCAAGTACTTCTATGTCCAGGACCTCGCCGTCCTACCCGAGTATCAGGGAGTCGGCATCGGGACGGCACTGCTGCAACGCCTGCTGGACCATGTGGCGAACACGGCGTCGTCCACGGCGTTCGTCGGCCTCTTCGGGACCGACGGCGCGATCCCTCTATACCGACGGCACGGATTCACTCATGGCGACATGACTGGCATGTTCCGCCTGGTCGAGCCCGCCAGCAGCTGAGGGTCGCAGGGCTCGGGTCCTCGCATGACCCTGGAAGCCCTCACGGATGCCCTTATCACCGTAGCAGTAGGACAGACCCACCACCGACCACGTGAACCGCCACACCACCAAGGACGCGGCTTCCCACGACGGGGATCCGCACGAGCGCAATGCCCTCGGCGACAGCCCTGACCCACGGGACGCTTGCCAGTTCTGGTCCGGGTGTTTGCTTCCCTCGCGGATCATGCCCTCGAACGCTCCCGAAGACATCGACTACGACCTCACGCCCTGGACCAGCTCTCGTTGAGCACCAAGCGATCCCGCGGCGAGCACAGCGAAGGGAACTCATACAAGATGAGTCCATCTCGCACGAGTTCCCTTGCCACACAATGAATATGAACCATATTCATACTCATATATATAGTTGTCGACCTAACACTCGCTTATTCGAACCCAAACCCCCAGCTAGACGGCCTCATGGAACGCCTATCCGGCCCGTTGCCCACCCGCGGCCCCGAAACCGGCCCGTTGGCCCCCGGCTCCCCCAACGAACCGCCCCTGGTCGCCTACCCGCCAGCACCCTCGCGGACCCTCGGCAAACGACTCTCCCCCACCGACCGCGACACCCTCATCGCCGCCTTCAACGCCGGCGCCAGCCAGCAACACCTCGCCACCCAATACGGCATCAGCATCCGCAGCGTCAAACGCCTCGTCCACGGCAACTCCAACCGACCCCAAGCAACCAAGAACCGCCTCACCCCCGACCAACGCCACACCATCGCCCACACCTACGCAACCACCGGCACCACCCAAGCCGAACTCGCCCGCGGCTTCGGCGTCGACATCAGCACCATCAAAAGAATCCTCCGCGATGCCCGAAACACCGAGCTGGGCGACACGTTCGCCTGAATCTGGGAAAGCACGGCCAGTGCCTCCTCCGCCGAGAGGTCCTCGGATGTCAGGCTCGCTCAATGACTTCCAACGAGAAACGCTTCCGCGTCATCGGGGAGCGGAGAGCAGCTCAACCTCCGCGCACTCGCCGACCTCCTCGTCGCTGCAGCCCAATCCGAGCCGCTGACCGACGAGGAGGCCCGCGGCCCGCACCCGCCTATCCCCCTCGAACGGCCCGCAAAGTGATGCCTGACGGACTGGCGACCAGATACTTGGTCAGTTGAGAGTCTCTTACACGCGGGATTGGTCGGGAGTAAGTCGATGGAGTCCTCGATGTCAGCGACCTTCTTCGCCGAGAGCAAGCTGGCGCCCAGGCGCAGCGCAATGCTGAGGGCGCCGTGAACGGCCTTCATCTCGCGTTCAACGGCGACTCTGGCGGCTTCGAGATCGTCGTCGGCGTGCTTCAAACCCTGGAGATTCGTGCGCGCCTTGATAATCACGGCGACCATGATCTCGCTGAGTGCGACGGGCTCATGGACGGGCCGCCCTGCGTCGCCAACGCCATGCGCGGCCTCATGCTCGGCCCCGATGCACTTCCCCACGGGCACACCGTCACCGGCGATGTCCTCTGGACGCTCGGCTGGTCCCTAGGACTGATCATCCTGTTCGCGCCGCTGGCAGCGCGAGCTTACAAGCGCGCCTGAATCTCCGAATCGATCACGGACGCTTTTGACTGCGCGGCAGCCGGTCTGGCCGAAATGCCGCAAGGCAACTCGCGGGACTTGAAAAAGCTTCACGTGAGTTGCCTTGCGGCACAATGAATATGATCCGTCTTCAAAAAACGCCTACGAGTCTCTGCCGAGAAGGAATATCCTCTTGATGGCGGATCGGTACACGCGGTTAAACAGAACGATCGCATCGCTTTCGCTAAGCGTGTACTTCCTGTATCGGAAATCTCCCGTCAAATCCTGCTGCAGCATCTTGACTTGAATCGCGGATGAAATCGTGAACGGTATCGAAGCCAGGATTCCGAAGGCAGCAAACTTTCCCAAAGGCTGAAACTCGATACTCAACACAGCCAGGGCTACCGACACGACAATCATCGCGATGGCAGTTCTGCCACAAGCCACCAGAGTTCTATATCGACCCCCGGCTTTGATCGAGGCTTCCACACTCTCAATGCGAGAATGATCATTCGTAGGTTGCGAATTCATTGTCGAGAATCACCTCTAAGATTCATCTGCGCCTTAAGATTGAGCTTGCCCGTGAAGGTCAATTTCACCAGCCGCACCAATAGACAAGTCTCCCTATACACGTCTTGCCCACTCCGAGGTCTACAGTCGCTGGAATGGGAATTTCTCCTGCGAAAGTACCTTCAAAGCCAGCTCCACCACCAGTACTGTAGGAGAAATTGCTGCCATCCAAAGTGACTGCGAGTTCTGCCAATACCACTCCACTTGCACCGGTCTCGAGACCGATGTATCCATCCCAGCCCGCCAATTCTGAGGCACTGGATGCACTCGAGAATACAATCGCGCCGCTAACCTCGAACCCCACGCCGGTGTTGAGATTTCCATGGATCCGGGTTGTTTCAACAGTGCCGTCCTCGAGCGTGTACATCTCGCAGGAGTCGAAGCCGCCTCCGAGGTAAACTTGGCCACTTGAGCTTCCGCAAACGCCGATCGACCCGAGCCCCATATACTCCAACAGGGGGGCGAGATATTTGTCTCGAAGCAGTTCGTCATTAATTACATAGTCAAACCATTCAATTGCTTCCTCGGCCGACATAGAAGATACATCTTCAAGATCGAACTCGTCATCACCGTCACCTCCCGAACCATTCGTGTCACCGTTCCCGTAGCTGCTTCCGGTCGTTTCAAGTTCAATCCCCGGAGCATCGTAGGTTGATTGCCCCCCATTTGAACATTCTCCAGGGTAGTAGAAGGTGCCTCCGGGTCCTGTCCAGCAGAGACCGGTGGGATCAGAAAAGGTGGCGGGTGAGTTGTTGGAGTAGGCGTACCCGTTGAGTTGCTGCGCGCTTGACAGGTCAGCGATGGGGTCGACAGAGAGGAAGCGTCCGGTCGTGGGATTGTAGTCGCGGGCGCCGATGTGGGTGTAACCGGTGGGATCGATGGTGCCTTTGATGTAGCCGTTGTGGCCGAGCCAATCGGGGTCGCCGCTAGCGGCGGTCGTGGCGGTGGCGAGGTTGTTGCCGTAGGGGTCGGAGTAGCGGCGTGTGACTTCTCCGGTGAAGCAGTCGAAGGCTACCGTTCCGGTGCCGTGGTGGTCAGCGAACTGGAATTGGGTAGTACCGCCCGCTTTCTCGATACGAGTGGCACCGCCTGGGAGATCGACGCTTCGTGTCGAGGACACTGTGCCTGCTGTCGTGTTTAGGCTGATCTCCACTCCTGCAACGTACAGGGTGGCTTCATCGGCCGTCGAGCGCATGATTCGGTTGCCGTCGGCATCGTAGAAGAACTGGATGCTGCCGTTACTGACGTCGCCGGTAACAGCGCCGTTGCTGGACAATGCGGCTCCGGTGGTCGTGATGGTCTCGACCTTGCCGTTGGCATCCCAGGTGATGTCTTGGGAGAACCCGCTGGAGGAGGTGACGCCGGTGGTGTTGCCGACTTGGTCGTATTCGAAGCCTGTCGACATATTCGCGGCTGTGTCGGTGACGGTCTCGAGGGCGTGGGCGGTCTGCTGGCCGTACGCGTAGGTCCAGCTTTGGTCCGTCCCTGTCCCCGTGGAGTCGCGAACAGTGAGGCCAGTGCGATTCCCGGCGGCGTCGAAGGTGTAGGACTGCCAATAGGCGGCGGCGCCGCCGGTGCCGGTGGTCTCGGGGCCGCCGCTGCAGGCGGTGGCATCGGTACCGGTCGCTGCGGTCGTCCAGGCTTCGGTCAGGCGGCGCAGGCCGTCGTAGTTGTAGCACTCAGCTTGACGCTTCATGTTTTGGGCGCTGGGTGCGTCGATGATGGAGAGGATGTTCCCAGCGTCGTCGTAGTCGTAGGTGGTGTTCGACAAAGTCCCCGCGGTGCTGAGGTTGCGGGTCCAGGTCTGGTCGAGGCGATTGGCCTCACCGTAGGCCCAGGTCTGCTGGAGAAGAGCGGCCGTGGTCGGATAATAGGCCTTGGAAATCTGCCCAGTGTGGTTGTACGTGATGTCTTGGGCGTAAGTGCCGTCGGCGCCTGCGACGTTGGTGATGCGGCCGAGCTTGTCGCGAGTGTAGGCGACCTGTTCGGCGTCGAGGCCGCCGAAGGCGGACCAGGTGCGGCCCTTGGTGGTGCCGTCGCGGTAGTAGTCGGTGCCGAACTTGTAGGTGCCGGCCAGAGTCCCGGCGGCGGTGCCGGAGATAGTCAGCTGCTGCGAGATCGGTTGGTAGTCCGGGGCGCGGGTGAGGGTGACGTTGGTGATCGTCATGCCGTCTTCGTAGGAGACGGAACCGGTCTCGTACCCCTTGTACAGGGAGTCCCAGATGCGGCGGGTCAGCTGGGTACCGGTTGCGGTGGTGGCGCCGCCGTCCCAGGTGGCGGTGATGCGGTTGAGGTTGTCGTAGACGGTCGTGATCGTCTGGCCGCGGGCGTCGACGGTGGTGGTGAGGTTGCCGACCTTGTCGTATCCGTAGGTGCTGATACCGGTGTCCGGGTCGATCGCTTTGGTCTTGCGGCCGCGCAGGTCGTACTCGAACGACCAGGTGTTGGCGTCGAAGTCGGTGACGGTCGCGAGATTCCCGGCCGGGGTGTACGTGTAGGTGGTGTTCTGCGCTTCGCCGACGGGTTCGTTGTCGAGGTACTGGTGCAGCGCAACGGTTTGGCCGCGGGCGTCGGTCACGGTGGTGGTGGCGGTGCCGCCTTCGGGCGCAGCGGCGATCGCCTGGTCGGCCCAGTACTGGGTGGTGGTGGACCAGAGTTCATCGCTGGCTTCGGCGGCGGTCACCTTGGTGGCGCGGCCGAGGTCGTCGTACTTGGTGAGGGTGCGCAGGTCGACGGCACCGGAGTCGACGACCAGAAGCGTGCCCGAGGGCGCACCGGCTGCTTCGTAGACGGCGTTTTCGACAGCGACGCGTCCGAGGAGGTCGTATTCGGTGTCGGTGACGAGTCGACTACTGTCGCTCGGACCGCTGGCCTGGGTCTGGCGTTCGCGCAGCAGCCCGTCATAGATCTGGATGCTCTTCGTGTACGTATTGTCCTCTTCGAGCACCTGGGTGGTGACGGCGATCGGCGCGGTGTCGGTGACCGAGTAGGAGAAGAGGTAGAACGCGCGGCTGGTGGAGACCGGTAGCCACACTTCGGTGAGGCGCCCAAGCGAGTCGTACAGCTTCGAAGCGGTCTTCGCGTTTGGGTCGGTCACCGCCGTGTCCAGATGCCGCAGAGCATCGAATGTGGTCGTCGTGACGTGGCCTGCGGCGTTGGTGACAGTCTGGCCGGTGTTGCGGCCACCCGAGTCGGTGTAGGTCGTGGTGGCGGTGGTGCGGTTTTCGGCGTCTTTGACCGACAGCGGCCTGCCGTAGTCGTCGTAAGTGGTCGTCGCCGTGGTGACGTAGCTGGCGGCGGTCCCGTCGTGGGAGGTGATCTCCTGGACGGCAGTGACCAGCCCTTCACTTGGTGCGGTGCCGTAGGCGGCGCCGTCGTAGAGCGTGCGGACGTCGCTGATGGTTTGCGTGGCTCGGTTCGGGCTGGTCGCGCACTTGACGGCGACGGTATCGACTCGATTCGCGTACTCGACGAGATGGGCGCTGGTGTTCTGAGCGTATTCGTAGCGGGTGCATCGGTCGTCGGCGCTGGTTGCCTCGTCGCCGAAGTCATCGGTGCGTGTGATCAGTCCATACTCAGGGTCGTAGTTCGAGTCGGTGCTGGTGTACCGCCACGTCCCGTCGGCTTTCAGAGAGGCGGTGCGGGAAATATCGGACCGGACGAACGCCGCTTCGATGTCACCCCAGGAGTGGGTATCGGTGGCGGTGATGTGCCGCCAGTAGCCGTTGGCGGTCTTGGCGACGATCTGCCCGTCGTTGTAGGTGACCTCGTCTAGGACCGAACCAGAGAGCTCGTCGTAGTCAGTGCGCGTCGCGCCCAGCGCGTCGGTGAGAGTCACGGAGGTCGTGCCGCCGTCACCGTTGTCGTCGCCGTGCATGCCCTGGTAGTAGTGGGTGACCGACTTGGTCTCCTGGTTCGTGCCGGGTGCGCTGGTGGCGGTGACGGTGCCGAAGCCGCGCCAGTCGGCCCAGGTGAGGCCCGTCCCGTCGCCGATACCTTGATCTTTGGTCTTGCGCCAGCCGGGGTTGGAGTACGAGTAGTAGGTGACCTGGTTGAGGCCCTCGCCGGTTCGGTCGGAAACGGTGATCTCGGAGACGACGTATTTATGGAACCAGTCGGTGATGACATCACCCGCGGAGGCAGGCCGCCAGATGACGGGGAAGCAGCGTCGCTCGTTCGACTTCGGTGTGGGCGTGTCGGTCGGGGTGCAGTCGGTGTCGGCGTAGGCGACGTCGACTTGGCCGCCGGTGTCGGTGTAGACCGTGGAGAGCCGGGGCCGGATGAGCGGTGAGATGGAGTCGCCGATCTTGTCGACGCGGTTCTCTTTCTGGATCGGCAGCAGCGTGGTTGCCGGGAGAGTGATGTCGGCGCCGGTGCCGGCTTTGCCGGTGCGGGTGATCGATTCGAGCCAGAGGGTGCGGGTCAGGTCGCCGTTGGAGACGAAGGAGTGTTTCAGCGCCCAGTGGTCGACGTCTTGGTAGGCGGCGCCATCCCAGGTCTGGGTGGTGATGCCGGTGAGGCGTTTGCGGGTCCAGAACGTCGGGCTGGTCTGGGTGGCTTCGCATTTGGTGCCCGAGGCGCAGTTGCGGTCCCAAGGAACGTCGGGCCAGTTCGCGGCGGTCGAATCGTTCAGTGACGAGCAGCTGACCGTCCCGTCGTAGGTGAGGCAGCGTTCGGCAACGGTGAACACGACCTGCGCAGGCGCGGTGGTGTACGCGTCGGCCGAGCGGAGCCCGTACTGGATGGACTTGAGGTAGCCGCCGCGGTGGTAGTTGTCGCCGTTGACGGTGGTGTCGCCGTGCCGGGCGTAGTAGTTGGTGTCCCTCATGTAGTAGTACGACATGGCGTTGCCGGTCGGGTCGACCACGAAGTCGAGGTTCCACCGCCATGCCTGGTCGCAGTAAGCGTCTTTGAACGTCGCGTTGTAGCACGGCTCTGAGGAGTCGTCGCCATAGACGGGGACAGTCCAGGTCGAACCGGTGGCGGTGTCGCCGGTGGCGTAGCCGGGGAGCTGGTGCTTACCGAAGAAGTACTGGGTGCCGTCGGTGGTGGTGACTTTCCAGTACTCGCCGTCGTTGTCGCCGTTGGCGGCCCCGGTCAGTCGTTCGACTTTCGAGCCGTCGTCGCTGGAGATTCGCCAGGTGTTGCCGTCTTTGACGAGGTCACCGGCCACGCCGCCGAGGACGATGGAGGCGTTGTCCCATGCCCAGCACTGGTCCCCCGCGCCGGCGACGTTCTTGTGGCCGTCATCGGAGCAGGACTGGTAGGACCGTTCGATGTAGCCCGGTTCGTAGGTGAAGCCCTCGCCGAGCCATGAGCCTTGGTTGTTCGTCGTCGAGGTGCGGCCGTCCGAAGACTGCGAGGAGTACGCGAGGGTGACGTCGGGGGCGAAGTCGCCGATCACGGGCGGGACTTGGATGCCGTAGGACCATTGGAACGCACCCGAAGCGCCGCCGTGCGACCATTCAGCGGAGGCGCTCAGTGCAGTGGCGGTGTAGTCGCCCTGGTCCGATGACTCCCCTGCCGCAACAGCGGTCACCGTCGTCGAAGTGTCGGACTGCGCCGAACCGAAAGTGCCGCCTGCGATCATGGCGTGGCCGGATGAGCCGGTGAGCATGGAAGAGCCGCGGAGGCCCGAGTCCGTGTCGACAGTAAACCTGATCGTCTGGTTCTCGCCGTCATTGGCGGCATCAATCGGCGCCGCGGATGCAGCGCAACCATCGTCGGTCCCCGCAGCACAGTCGGGCACCGCCCATGCCGCCAGGCGCGAACCGTAAGCGCCGCCGTAATAGGCCGCCATGGTGGCGTAGCCGAGCTCGACCTCGACGACGCCTCCGTCGGCGGCGACCGCGACGAGCACTCCAGAGACCCCCGCCGTTTCGGCGTCTTCGGACGGAAGCAGACCGATCTCCACCTCGTTCGGACTGTTCCCATCCACCTTGGAGACGGTGAACGGCAGACCGCCGAGTTCACCGGAGGCGGTCCCCTCGGCGAGGTCGAGTACCAGCGTGTCGGCCTCGGGCCAGGCGGCCTCGACCGGAGCCTCGGCGGCGAGGTCGTTCCCTTCGCGGGGCTCGACCTCGCCCTCACGGCCCTCGGCGAGGGCCTCGGCGCCGGGGGCGTCGGGCACCGATGCGAAGTACGGCAGCGGCATCCCAGCCACCGCGAATCCGGCCAGCAGCGCCAGGCCGGAGGTGGCGACGCCGAATCTGCGCCGGGCTTCGGCCAGGCGTGCGGAGGGCAGGAGCGGCCGCAGGGGGGAGGTAGCCATGTCCAGGTCTTCTCTCTAACGCGAGGGGTGGAGGTTAGATGTTGGGGCGGTCGTCATTGGTGGCCAAGGACAGCCGTGCGATCACCGAAGGATGCAGGACCCCTGCGTATCCGCGGACGTCGTCGATCGCGCCGGAGAAGTATTCGCCATAGCTGCCTCCGGTGAAGCCGCGGCCGATCTGCAGGTTCCCGCCGGCCTGCCACGAGGACAGGAACGGTGCGGTCAGCGGATCGGAGGCGGAACTGCCCACATACAGTCGGGCCTGGCCGGTGGTGCCGTCGAATACCGCGGTGAGCCACTGGCCCTGGGTGTCAGCGACCGGATCGACTTCGGTGTTTTCCACCGGCGGCAGGGTCACTGCAGGCTCACCATTGGCATCGGTGCTGTCACCGGTGCGCAACCGCAGCGCCCAGCACGGTGTTTGGGATTCCCCGCACTTCGGCTCGTACACGACCTCGATCGCCGAGGAATTGGTGCCGGGGATCGAGAGCACCGTCATTGTCTTATCGGCGGTGACCGTGGAGAGCCGGACCCGAGCCGAGATGGTGAACGACCGGGATGTGTCCACAATCGGGGACGCTACCGATGCGTAGTCATTGACGCCGTCCAGGATCATGTCCCCGGCCCCGACCAGCGGAATCGGTTCCGTCGTGACCGGGATGCCCTCAACGTACTCGGGTCCGAAGTTCAAGTACGCGCCGCCGAACAGCTTCGCGGACAGGCCGCCGTTGAATTCTGCGGTGCTGACTCCGTCGCTGGCCAGGTTGTTGAACTGCCACAAGCCCTTGCGTGTCGCCAGTTGCCAGCCGAGGTACTCGGCCTCACCGGCGACCACGACCCGGTCGAAGACCCGGACGTCAGCGATGGCGCCAGAGAAGTTGTCGCCCCAAGCTCCACCGAAGTTCGCTCGCCCGATCTGCACTGTGCCGTCGCCCCACCAGGTCGATTGCCGAAGAGCCGAACCAACTCGGGCGCCGTTGATGTAGAGGCTCATCTGGCTGGTCGCGTCGTTCCAGACGCCGATAAGGTGCACCCATTGGCTCTGGTTCGTGGTCGTGACTTGACCGCCAACGACTTCCCAGGCGGTGAATGCATCCATCGCCATATCCGGCATCGACACCACCCACTGGCCGGTCGTTGCCGAGGTTGAGCGGTAGCCGAGGATCATGCCAGCCTCGCCGAGGCCACCGTCGACCGAGGCGACGACCCCGTCCTTCGCCAGGTTGGTTACTTTCGCCCAGGCGGCGATCGACACGCCTTCTCCGGTCGAGGCCACACTGTAAGTGGTGGTATCGATGAAAGCGTTGGTGGTCCCGTTGAAGGTTGCTACCGTAGCGCCCGCTTTCGGCCCTGCTCCGCCGAGCGTCACACCGGACCCAACGGAACCAGGATTGTTCCCAATGCCGTTGGCCACGCTGGCGCTCCCTGCAGCGTCACCGAGCGACCACACGCCCACTGGTTCGGGCACCGAGGTGAGGAACGAGTAGGTCTTGGCCACCGAGTTGCCCGCGGCATCGGTCGCGGTGACCTCCAGGAGGTGGTCACCAGGGGTGGTCGGCATGAAGGTGCCAGTCGCCGATTTCGCACCCGCAAGCGGGATCGAGGTCGGCGTTGCCTCATCGAATGAGTAGCTGAAGGACTCGACATTCGTCTCGGTGGTGGCGATGGTGATCGAACCGAGCTCGCCGACCATCGGATCCGCGGTCTCAGCCGCTGTAGTGCCGAGCGTGAAGTCGCCACTGGTGACCGACGGCGCGCTCGGTTTGGTGTTGTCGTACACGAAATAGCAATACGGGGACAAGCTCGAAGAGGAGAGACCGTCGTAAACGATGGCCTGCCACTTGATCGTCGTTCCGGACGGAAGCGAGTTGACCGCGTCGATCGAGGCCAGCGGCAGCTGGAACTTCGAACCCGACGTCAGCGACGAGGAGAGTCCCGAGGTGTAGATGACCTGGTTGGAGGTGTTGGATAGCAACCACCTGACTCGGAGCTTTTCAGAAACGCCGCTGCCAGTGTCGGAACCCCATTCGTTCGTGTCCCCGTTGTCATCGTCGTAAGCTCGCGTGAACAGTGTCGGCCACTCGTTGACGTAAGCGTCAGCAGTGACCGACGACGGGCAGACTGCGCCAGGGTCAGTCCACAGGTTCGACCGTATTGGGGTATCCGGCGGGGTGTTGTACTTAACGCGCAGATGCCCGTTGTGGCAGAAGCGCATCCACTTGGTCGCATCGGACTCCGAGGCATTGCGGATACCAAAGGTCAGCGTGGAGGTGCCGTTACCTGCAGCGTTCTGCAACTCCGAGGTGACGTCCCATTCGGTGGCGTGTGCGCTCGAGTAGTCGCAGTTGGTGTATGAAGGCTCAGGGGTGGCCTTCGAATCAACCTTCGAACCCGACGGCTGATTGTTCCAGTCCGTCGAGGAGGAGATCCCCGAGCTCATCAAGTAGAGGTCGGCGACATCACCAGTCTTCTCGCCGTAATAGTTGTGGTACAGGGTCGCGCCGAACGTCGCCGACAGGACCGTCTTGCCCTGGTAGAACGAGGAGGAGACTCGGTAGAACAGGCGCTTCTTCTCGCAAGATCCGAGTCCAACGCAGTAGCCCACGCCCTGTTCCCCGGTCCAGTTCCAATACGACTCGTCAGGGTACTTGGAGGCGACCATGGCCTGTGCCGAGCGATACTCATCGCGATAGACCGGGTCGATGTACACCGGGTAGACCGTCTCCGCGCCATTCAACAAGTCGGTATCGGGGCTGAGCACAATCGACGAACCTGAACCGGAGATCCCCACCTCGGCCTGACGGCCAAAGTCTGCGGCCACCTGCATCGCCTTCACCGGGTCCGACAGATCAGTGCCGGCCAGATAGGGGACAGTCGCGACCGCCTCATCCACACCGGAAGAGTCCCACATGGTCGGCGAGTCCGCCGAGAGCCACGCATCCAGCGTGCCCTCATCGACCATCGCCACCCCGCCATCAGGGGTGGTCTCGACCGCAGTGCCGTCCAGTGTCACCGGCCACTCGATCCGCTGCAGCGCAGCGTTCGCGGCGGCCTCGGACGACTTGACGACCAGGGTGTGGGTGAATCCGCCGTCAAGCGCAGTCAGGTGTAGATCGACGCCAGGTAGGACCTCGGCATAGATCGCCGAGGAGCCGTCGACCGTAGGTTCGGGCAAGTCGCCGGCCCAGTCGAGCGTAAAGGTGTGGCCGTTGTTCGCCAGCGTCACCAGCGGCTGGTCGCCCCCGGCGGAGAACCGCATCTGCACCGTCGTCGCCTTCGGCGCGATCGTGCCATCCGCAGACACCACCAGAGTCGGATCGATGTCGGCCCAAACCCCGCCGATCATGGTCCGCACTGGTGCGGCGTATTCCGTCGCGATCAGCGATCCATCCGGCTCGGCCACCACATCCCGCAACTCGCTGCGCAGGTTGAGCACCTCGACGCTCGCGCCGGACGCTTCAGCCTCAGCGATAGCTTCGGCCTCGGTATCGGCGACGCCGTCGGTCTCGACGACCTGCTCTTCCTGCGCCTCGGCTTGAGGAAGGTCAGCCCGGTTCCACGGCCACGTGGCCAAGCTTGCGGTCAAGGCAAGCGTGAGGACACCGGTGCCGGCGATCTTCCAGACCCGCCTGGTTCGGGGCAGTTGCATCAGGGTTCTCGTCTTCTCGAGGGCTGGACGGCGTGCGGGGTTGTGGTTCAGTTGGGTGCTCATGCGAGGGACGCTCCAAACGAGACGACATCCGTATTGGACAGCCCGAATGTGGTCGGTGTGTAGGAGAGCACCGGGGCAGTGCCTGCGGCGACGATGTTGTCCCATGGCACGCCGTAGACCACCGGGTCCGTTCTACTGCTGACGGTGGCCCAGAGGTGTGTCCTGGTCGGGTACAGCGCCGATCCGATCGCGTTACCGTCCGCGACAGCCAGTCCCGCGTCTTCGAGGAGGCCACGCACGAGGTCGCCGCTGTTCGGCTCGGTTTCCGTCATCGAGAACAAGCCCACTTGACCGGCATCGCTCGTCTGGAGGTTGCCCTCGGTATCTTCAACGTCCTCACCGGGAGACCCGATGGCCAGCAACAGGGTGTCGGTCGTGGTGTTCTGCCC
Source organism: Glycomyces luteolus (assembly GCF_027622875.1). GTDB lineage: Bacteria > Actinomycetota > Actinomycetes > Mycobacteriales > Micromonosporaceae > Glycomyces > Glycomyces luteolus. Next base: position 17,959 of record NZ_JAPZVP010000008.1, read on the forward strand.
GGGGGTGCGGTTGACCATCGCAACCTCGATGCCGAACGCATCGCCTGGTTCGGTGCTGTCGCCGGTGTTCTTGTCGGCGTCCTGGGAGAGGTTCTTGTATTCGGTGAAACCGGTTCCTGGGCTCCAGATCACCGAGGACATCCCCGAGGAGGTGTCCGATCCGATCGCCTCGCCGGGTGCGCCGACCGCGATCATCATCCTCGTCGCACCACCACCGGTCGAGATGTAGTCGACCATGTCAAGCGCATAGCCGTACCTGTCGCCATGTTCATATCCGCCGCTGATACCCGGCGAGTCCTGGCCCCAGGCCGTAATCTGGGACGGAGCCACAGTGGCGTCGTTGTGACCAACCAGGAACACCGTGCCGACATGACGGACAGTCCCGGCACTGAGTTCGGCCGACTCACCTGGGACACCGATAACAAGCCCAGACTCCGAGGCCGCTACCGAGTAGCCGAACATGTCCCCGGCCTCGAAAGAATCGGAGTAGCCCGCGATGTTCTGGCTGATGGCGACCGCCTTGCCAGGACGGGCGTAGAAGACGTACCCGCCGTCATCACCCACGGCCGCGGCCTCACCGGGCGAGCCGACCACGAGGAAGGGCTTGCCCGCGGTGTCCAATCCTGCGGCGACGTCCCAGCCGAACCGGTCGCCGGCTTCGTTGATGTCAATGCCGGTGGCGCCATCCAAGCTGGACTGCGTCCAGTTCTTCGCCAGGGTCTTGTCCAGGCCCGCGGGCGATCCCGGGATGAAGACCACCGAGCCTGCTTCGAGGATCGTGTTGTTCGACAGGTGTTCATAGGGGTTGCCGATGATCAGGTCGGTGCAGCCGTCCTTGTTCCAGTCGACCGAGTCCAGCGCGAACCCGAACCGCTCCCCCGCACCGCTGTCGTACCCGGGGATATCGCCGCCCACGATCGTCTGCGTCGCGTCGTCACCGTAGGCGATGTGCACGCGCCCGGCCCGCAGGTTTCCCGACACCGTCGCATCCGGGTCACTGATCGCAAGGTCGACCTTGCCGTCGCCGTCGAAATCCGACCCGGCACCGGATGCACTCGAGACCGCAGTGGAACACGACTGCGCTTGGGCGGTGCCGGGAACCACCAGGAGCAGTCCCGCGAGCAGGGTAGGGACAGCGAGTCGGCGCAGCCAGCGGCTGCCCGAGCGGGTATCGGGCATGGAGGGATCTCCAGGGGTCAAAGCTCAAGGGGGTGAGCAAGGTGGGTGCAACCAGCGGAACCAGGATGGGGATGGTTCCACTGTCCACGGTCTGGAGTGGGGTTCCGCGCCGGGCTGGAGCAGAACCTATCCGACCCCAACACACCCTGTCAACACCCTGCTCACGCTCTGAAACTGGACATATTATTCAGTCACGCATCGTCATACTGAAATTGACAGCCCGCAACCAGACTTGAAACGACTCGGCCGGATCGAACTTTGGATACCGCTTCCCCAGTTCAGTCCCCGTGCGAGAAGGCGGTTTCCAGACAATCGTCCTCAATGGATTATATGAGTCAAATCACAATTCTCCGCAACCTCATTGGCACCCGAGCAACGATCGAACGCGTCGGATCAACTGGAATCCCGGAGTCGCATCCAAACACCCGCCTGAGCCGTACCCACCCGGCAAGATGTGCAACTCCGGCCTCGCCGACTGGCTTGCGCTCATCTGGAGCACCGGCAGATCTTAGATATGCCGACAGCTACAGGTGGTGCCCCGCTCGCCGCACCCGATACTGGCCGCGACCCTCGCCAAGACCGGCAACCCGGTAACGGCGCTCGCGCGATACGACCTGGAACGGCGAACGCACGCGCAGTGGGTAGCGAAGGCCGCCCATAAGAACGGCCACGACGCGCTCCTGGGCAGCACGCTGAGTCGGCGGCTCCTGTCGCTGATGTTGCGGATCATGTCGCCGACCGTGTTCGCCAAGGTCTCTGCGAAAGCGCTCGATCGCCTTTGGGGTTGGCAGCCTCCGTCCCTGCCCGGCCGCTAGCACCGGACCTTCGTAAATCCATACGTTTTCTTGACGCTTCCCCTCGACGGCGTATCCAAGCGTGCCGACCCCATCTAGCTGGCGGTTTAGGTCATCACGGTTCGCGCGTCAGGGGAAGGGCGGCCGAGCATAATCCTCGGTTGTGAGACGAGCTCTGCGACATCCGGCGCGACTGGTGCCCCTGGCCTTCCTAGCATTCATCCTGGCCGGGGCGGCGCTGCTCATGCTGCCGGTGTCCACCGAGACCCCGGAGGCCGCGCCGCCGTTGACGGCGCTGTTCACATCGGTGTCGGCGGTATGCGTGACCGGCCTGGTCGTCGTCGACACCTCGACCTACTGGTCCGGGTTCGGCGAAGCCGTCATCACGGTGCTGATCCAAGTCGGCGGTTTCGGCATCATCACGGCCGCGACCTTGTTGGGGATTCTGACGGTGGGGCGGATGCGGTTGAGCAACCGCCTACTGGCGGCGAGCGAGAACCAGGCGTTGAGCCTGGGCGACATCGGCGCGGTCGTGCGGCGAGTCGCAGTGATCACCGTGTCCGTCGAGGCGGTCGTGGCACTGGTGCTGTACCTGCGGTTCCGCTACTACTACGACTTCCCGGTCGGGGAGGCGCTCTGGTACGGGGTCTTCCATGCGGTCTCCTCGTTCAACAACGCCGGGTTCGGACTCGAGGCCGACAGCCTCATGCAGTGGGTGACCGACCCGTTCGTGACCGTTCCCGTGACCGCGGCATTGATCATCGGCGGTATCGGCTTCCCCGTGATCGTGGAGGTGCTGCGCAAGTCCCGCCTGACGCGGGCGATGCGCGGCGACCGGCGACGCCGCCCCAGCCCGGGCTGGTCCGTGCACACCAAGCTGACACTGCTGACCACCGCGGTCCTCCTAGCCGTGGGCTTCGCCGCCTATGCGGTCTTCGAGTGGACCAACCCGGCCACCCTCGGGCCGATGAACGTCGGCGACAAGCTCTGGGCGGCATTCGTCGCAGGCGCCATGCCTCGCACAGCGGGATTCAACAACCTCTCGATGGCCGACCTGACACATGAGACCTGGATGGTCACCGACGCGCTGATGTTCATCGGCGGCGGCTCCTCCAGCACCGCCGGCGGCATCAAGGTCACCACTTTCGTGCTGCTGGCAGTGGTCATCTGGTCGGAGATCCGAGGCGAACCCGACGTCGCGGTCTTCGGCCGCAAGATCCCCGGCTCGACACAGCGCCAGGCACTGACGGTCGCGCTCCTGGGCGTCGCGATCGTCGCGGTCGGTACCGCGCTGGTCATGATCGAGACTGAGTTCTCCCTCGATCAAGTGCTGTTCGAGTCGATCTCGGCGTTCGCGACCGTGGGCCTGTCGACCGGCATCACCGCCGCGCTGCCGCCGTTCAGCCAGCTGGTGATGATCGTCCTCATGTTCGCCGGCAGGGTCGGCATCGTCTCGCTCGCGACCGCGCTAGCGCTGCGCAGCCGGCACCGCCGCTACTCCTTCCCCGAAGAGCGCCCACTGGTCGGCTGAACGAGGGACCGACGCGCCAAGACCCCGGGACGCCCGGATTCAGTGCAGACGGGCGCGGAACTCGGACAGTTCCGGGCGATCGGATTGCGGGACCGCGGTGATCTCAGCAGTGAGGGTTTCCTGGTAGGTCTCCCCCGGGGTCAAGTGGATCGTCCGCCGGTACTCGGCCTTGCTCGCCTCGACGACCGTCTGCGAGCCGATCTGCTGCTGCGGCGCCACGACGCGGACCACCAGCTCGTGTTCGCCGGGTTGGAGCTGCAGCCACATCCGGGTCCAGCTCGCGCGCACCTGTTCGCCGTCGATGAACACCTCGGGCGCGGGAATCCATGGCCTGCAGACCGGCGATTCGGGTTCGCCGATACGAATCGCCCGCCAGCGCTGCATCACACTCGGGTTCCCACCCCCTGCGAGCGCCGCGATCGCGTCCGGGGAGTACTCGTCGATCATGAACCGCAGGTGGAGTCCGAGCCCGGCCCATCCCGGGGCGGGCGCGATCCGCTCAGGCGCATCGGCATCGAGGATGCGCGGTCCCTGCAGGTCCCGCTCTGCGGGCGGATCGGCCACCGTGACCCGGCGCTGTCGCGCCTGCTTGGCAAGCGATCCGACGATGACAGCGACGCCCACGCCGAGTCCAACAGCGATAGCGCCGATGACGGCCGTGTTGCCGATGGCGGCCGAGAAACCGGACGGGTTCGCGATCGCCGCGGCGGTCGCTGCGCCCATGACCGCCATGCCGCCCAGGACGAGCAGGAAGTACCAGCCGGTGCTGCCGATGCCGCCGCGCCGCTCGCGGAACCTGGTGAGGTCGTGCGCCTGGTTGCCGGCCTCGAAATGGCGGTGCGCGGTGGCGCCGAGGATGCTCGAGTAGTCGAGGTCGATCCGTTGGCCGCGTTCGAGATGCACGGTCTTGTAGCAGCGCGAATGACTGCTGGTGACAGCGATCAGGTGCTCACCGGGGGGCAACGTGAGCTTCGTGGTGCCCCAGCCCCACGAGGCCGGGACGCCGTCGACGCTCACGAGCGGCGCCAATGGCCGGGAGACCCGCAGGGACGGGCTCCATTCGCGTGAGTGCTGGTTCCCCCATGCCGTGCGGACCACGACCGTGGCATTCGCCGCGTCCGTGTCGCCGGGCGACAGGTCGATCCGGCGCCCGGCCCGGACCGCCACGGCCGCATCGGGATGCGGCCGGGCGGCCCAGGCCCGGAACGGCGGGAACGTCTTGAACCCGGCGAAGCGCCGCGTTCCCGGCAGCACCGGCCAGGAGACGAGCAGCGCGATGGCGAGCAGGCCGAAGACCAACCCGATGAGGTCGTCAGTGCTCATGCGCTACCGCTGCTCCCGTCACGTTCGTTCAGCCCCAGTCAGGGGCGTCGTCGTCGGCCCACTCGGGGGCTTCGATCGTGGGGATGAAGTCGAGGTTGCCCGGGTCCAGGCCGGTCTCGGCCCGAGGGTCGTTCTTGCCGTCGACGTTGCCGTCCTGGGCGAGGTCGTTGGCGTTGAGCCCAGAGTTGTAGGCGCCTTGGCCGCCCATGAACAGGTGAGCGAAACCGGGGGCGACGTGCTTGCCGCCCGAGGGCGCCAGCGCGTTCCGCAGTCCCAGCTGGGCGAGTCCTTGCGCCATGTTGAACGCGGTGGGGCCGACCAGGTCGAGGGGGTTGACCACGTTGCCCTGCGTGGCGAGGACCGTCCAGGAGAGGCCCATGCCCGCCCCGATCCCGGCGGCGAGGCCCTTGCCCAACACCGTGAGCGCAGTGTCGAGGGCCTTCAAGATGCCGAGCCCGGTAGCGGCGACGGTCATCGCCGCCGCCCGAACCGCCTGGGCGGCGGCCGCAGTGGGCGGGAACGCCTGGAGCGGCCAATACACCAGGGCCATGGCCATGAGGATCGTCGCGAGGGCGGTGTAGGCGGTGACCATGACCGCCAGCAGGGCGGCGATGGAGAACAGGCCGATGCCGACCTCGATCGCGAAGGTGGCGATGGTCCACAACTGCGCCTGCACTTTCCCGGACTGGTCGATGAAGGCCTGGCAGTCGTCCCCGTCCCAGGACTCGGCGTCCATCGCGTCGATCTCGTCCTGGAGTGCCTGAGCGGCGGTGATGTACTTCTCCGCGAGCTGGAACCAGTAGGCGCCGACCATCATGATCTGGCCGGGGTTGCACTGGTTCATGTAGATGATGCGGGCGATCTGCGTGCAGGAGGGGCCGAAGGTGAAGGCGGGCAGGACGATCTCGACCGCCGCGGCCGGGGCCATGACGGCGAAGGTGTCCATCATGCCCTGGAAGGACTCGGGTTCGGGTGCGCCGATTGACATCGTGCGGTTCCTTTGCGGTTCAGAGGGATGCGGTGGTCACTTGAAGTCGGCGGCGCCGGCGGCGTCGGCGTCCTCCCAAGCGGTGGCGCAGCCTTCGAGGTTGTCGTTCATGGTCTGGAAGCACTCGGCGGCGCCTTGGACCATCTCGTTCATGTAGCTCACGGCCGTGGTGTAGACCATGGCGAGCGAGGGGTCGACGGAGGTGTACAGCGCCTGGTCGATGCCGCGCAGGTTCGGGAGGAGCTCGTTGGCCTCCTCCAGGGTGGGGGTGACGTTGCTCTTGATGTTGGTGCCGAGCTGGCGGATCGTCTCGGGGTCTACTTTCGGCATGTCGTCCTCACTGTCCCCGAAGCCGGCGGATCTGGTCGTCGTGGTCTTGGCGCAGGAACGCCGCCTGCCCGATCGATTTGCGCGCGAACGCCCGCGCCTCATCGGGCATGCCGTCGACCTGGTCCATGGTCAGGGGGAGTCCCATGGCGTCGATGCCCGCACGCTGACGCTCCGCCAGGTCCTCTGCAGCGCGCGCGGTGGTCTCGTTGATCTCCTTGGCCAGGGCGTCCGGGCCGAGTTCGCGGGCGTGGATGCCAAGCAGGAGGCGGGCGATCGGATATTCACCGGTCGCCTCCACCGTCACGTCGCCTTCGGGGCTGGTGGCGGTGCCGATGGACTCGTCGGGTGCGGCCTCGGGTGTCTGGCCTCCCTGTACGCCTTGGAATCGTTCGAGCATCGCGATCGCCATGTCGAGGTTGCCGATGGGGTATTCGGAGCTGAGCGCTGACCGCGATTGGACCTGCGGGTCCTCGGGCGGCAGGTCGTCGTCGGCGCCGAACCGGGCTCGATTGCGCTCGATGACGGTGTTCAATCCGTTCTCCCGCAGTCCGTCACGCAGGTCCTTGAGTTCAGCCAGCGCATCGGCGGCCGAACCCGGGGACGAGTCTGTGGCGGCCTGCGCGGCCCGCGCCGCATCGGCGGCGTCCCGCGCGGTGTACGTGATGAGTTCGGCGAGGTCGCGTGCGGGCATGCGCACTGCCTCGGTTGTCAGTCGGACGGTCGGGGTCGGACTGTCGCCGTCCACGATGGTGACGTTGCCGCACCCGCTGGTGTAGGCGGGTGGTGCGGGGTCGGTGTCGGTCATCGATGCTCCGGTTTCATTCGGTGGTGGAGTGGGTGGTCGGTCGGCGGCGGGCGAGGAGTATCGGTTCAAGCACGGTCGGCTCGGGAGTCGACACGGTTCATCAGCACGTCGACCAGATCGGTGACCGTTTCGGGGCGTTCGTCTCCGGCGAGGTGACCGGCGCCCTCGATCACTTCGAGATCGACCCCGAGCTGCTCCCTGGCTGCCGGTCCGAGGCGTTCGGGAGGGAGGAACCGGTCATGGGCGCCGGTCGCAACGATCAGGGGTGAGTCGACGCGCCGTTGCAGCGTCTCGTCTGGCAGCGGCGGGGGCGCGAGCGTGGACCGGCAATGGGAGGCGACCAAGTACAGCCATCGCGCGACCGCCGCCGGTGGCACATTGCCGGGCGCGGTGAAGCCGTCCAGCATCGACTCGGTCCGCTCGAGTGTCGGTGCGACTAGCCACCGCAGCGAGGGCACCATCATGCACAAGTCGACATGCAGCGGGACGATGCCGGCCGGGGCGAGGAGGACCCGTCCGGCGATCCGATCGGAGTCGCACGCCAACAGCACCGAGCCGCCGAGCGAATGACCCAGTCCCACCACCGGTTCGGCATCGATCGCGTCGAGGGCCTCGGCGAGCTTGCCCCCGTACCAACCCCGATGCGCGGCGCGCGGGCGCTCGCCGCTGCCGAGGCCCGGCTGCCCGGGCAGGTCGACGAGGATGACACCCCAACGGCGCGCGAGAGCCTCGGCGATCGTGAGGCTGCTGGCGGCGTTGAAGTTCGTGCCGGGCACGAACAGGACGCGGAACGGTCCGGCACCGACGAAGGTCAGATGCACCCGGGCGTCAGCGACATCGACCGTTTCGCACCGGTGCGGCACGGCCCAGGCGTCGAGCCGGGAACGGCACCACCGTGCGACGACCTCACGGTCGGCCTTGGACCTGTAGAGAGTGCGCAAATGGGCTCCGATCGTCGGGCAGCGAACAACCACGCCGACCAGACTTCCCGGCACACCAACCCCGACACTACCGCAGCAAAACCACTCGACCGGCGGAGCCGACCGAGCGCCCGTGGGACCTTAGTTGAGGACCGAGCACTCGTCGCATTCGCCGCTACGCTGTGGACATGCCCACCCCCGCCCCCTGGCTGATCATCACGCTCGTGGCGATCGCATGCGCGCTCGCCGTGAGCGCGGCCAAACTCGCGACCACTCGTCTGCTGCTGCGCCACCGCTCCGCCAACGCCTCCCGCCTCATCGGGAAGGCCCTGCGCCCCGCCCAGCTGATGGCCGTCACCGGCGGCCTGCAGATCCTGCTCTCGGCCCAGCACGGGCAGCAGGGCTGGGGCGGCGACTGGAACGCCGTGCTGAGCCAGTCCCTCCTGTTCGGCACTGCCGCCTCGGGCGCGTGGCTCCTCTCCAATCTCCTCAGCGTCGCCAAAGAGCCGATCCACCGCCGCTGGGACGGGCTCGAACAAGACGATGTGGAAGGGCGGCGCCGTCGCACGCAGATGGTGATCCTCTACCGGCTCGCCTCGGTCATCGTCTGGACGGTCGCGATCGGGCTGGTGCTGTTCAACATCCCCGCGCTTCGCGAAGTCGGCATCTCAATGCTCGGCGCCGCCGGCGTCGCGGGCATCATCGCGGGCCTGGCCGCGCAGACCATGCTGCAGAACCTGTTCGCGGGCATCATGCTCGCCTTCGGCGACGCCCTTCGCCTCGACGACGTGGTGGTGATCGAGGGCGAACTGGGCACGATCGAGGAGATCACCCTGACCTACCTGGTGGTGCGCATCTGGGACGACCGGAGAATGGTGCTCCCCACCTCCTACTTCACGCAGCACCCATACGTCAACTGGACCAGGGACACGCCCGAAGTGCTCGGCTCGGTCGTCTTCGACGCGGGCCTGGCGCTGCCGGTCGCCGAGGTCCGCGAGGAGCTGAGCCGGTTCCTAGACGGCAATCCGCTTTGGGACGGACGCAAAGCGAGCGTTGCGGTACTCGACGCCACCGGCGGGGTGATTCGGGTGCGGCTCTTGGTCTCCGCGGCCAACCCCGGCGACCAGTGGGACCTGCGATGCGAGCTACGCGAGCACATGGCGGCCTGGCTGGCGAAGGAACACCCCGACTGCATCCCTGAACCGAGCTGAACCGGCGGCCGAGGACCGCGCCGCCCTCAGAGTCTCTTCGCGCACCTCAGTACCACCTGGCTTGGCTGTGACATCTCAAAAATTTCAATTATTATTGAAATATTTGACCATTAGGAGTACGGTCGAAGCCGCGATCGAAAGGAGACGCCATGAGCGGCGAACGCACCGGCAGGCACGAATACGCCGACGAAATCGGCCTCTACTTCGAAGGCTATGGCCTCCCCCGCATCCCCGGGCGCATCCTCGGCTGGCTCCTGGTCTGCGAGCCACCGCACCAGACGGCGGAAGAACTCGCCGAAGAACTGGACATCAGCCGCGGTTCGGTGAGCATGGCGATGAAGATGCTGTCGGCCAACAAGGCCGTCGTGCGCCACGCCGTCCCCGGATCGCGGCGTACCCACTGGCGGCTGCGCCCCGGCTTCTGGCTCGACGAGGCCGCCGAGAAGGCCAGGCAGGCCCGCGAGTGGATCAAACAGACCGAACGCGGCCTCGAACTCCTCGCCGACGCGCCCCCTGAGTCCCGCCGACGCCTCGAGGAAGCCAACGAGATGTACACCTTCCTCGCCGAGCAGTACGGACGCATCGAAACCCTCTGGCACGAACAGCGAAAGCAGTGACCCCGATGAGCCATGTCATCGACATCGAAGGCCTCACCTTCACCTACCCCAGTTCCCCGAGCCGGCAGTGCGCGGCATCGACTTCACCGTCGACGCCGGGGAGATCTTCGGCTTCCTCGGCCCCTCCGGCGCCGGCAAGTCCACCACCCAGAAGATCCTCACCGGGCTGCTGACGGGCCACGGCGGCTCGGTCGCGGTCTGGGGCAAGGACCCCGCCGCCTGGAAGTCCGAGTACTACGAGCGGATCGGCGTCTCCTTCGAACTGCCCAACCACTACCTCAAGCTCACCGGCCTGGAGAACCTCCAGTTCTTCGCCTCCCTTTACCAGGGCCCCACCGAGGACCCCATGGAACTGCTCGACCGGGTCGGGCTCGCCGACGCCGCCCACACCCGCGTCGCCAAGTACTCCAAGGGCATGCAGATGCGCCTGGTGTTCATCCGCGCCCTCCTGCACCGCCCGCAACTGCTGTTCCTCGACGAACCGACCTCCGGCATGGACCCCACCAACGCCCGCATCGTCAAGGACATCGTGAGCGAACTGCGAGCCGAGGGCCGCACCGTCTTCCTCACCACCCACGACATGACCACCGCCGACCAGCTGTGCGACCGGGTCGCCTTCGTCGTCGACGGCCGCATCACCGCCCTGGCCTCCCCCACCGAGCACAAGCTCTCCCGCAGCAGGCGCCAGGTCACCGTCACCTACCGCGCAGTCGGCTCAGACGACCTGGCCACCAAAGACTTCCCGCTCGACGGACTCGGCGAGGACGAGGCGTTCCGCTCGCTCCTGCAAGAGGCCGCGATCGAATCCGTGCATTCCCAGGAGGCCGACCTGGAGGACGTCTTCATCGACGTCACCGGGAGGAAGCTGTCATGACCGGCGTCCTCGCCCAAGCCCTGCGGCTCGAACTGCGCCTACAATGGCGGTACGGGTTCTTGTACGCGGCGGCGTTCTCGGCGCTGCTCTGGGAGGTCGTCGTCTACCTCATCCCCGCCCAGCTCAAGGCCGTCTCGATGACCTACATCATCTTCGGCGACCTAGCCCTGGTCGGGTTCTTCTTCATCGCCGGGGCCGTGTTCTTCGAACGCGGCGAGCGCACGCTCTTCGCGCTCCTGGTCTCCCCCTTGCGCTTCCGCGACTACTACACCGCGAAGCTCACCGCGCTCGCCGCACTGAGCCTGCTCTTGTCGGTGGTCATCGCGTTCTCGGGCGTCGGCCTCGACTTCGAGCCGCTCTCGTTCACGGCCGGGGTGGTGCTGTGCGCGCTGCTGTTCCTGACGTGCAGCTTCATCTCGGCGACGCCGTTCACCTCGATCAGCGAGTGGATCATCCCCTCCACACTGGTGCTCGCGGTCCTCAACGTCCCGCTCATCAACTACTCGGGCCTGTGGGAGCACCCGATCACCTACCTCATCCCGACGCAGGGGGTGCTCCTGCTCATGGGCCACTCGTTCGGCCAAGTCGACCTGACCGCCTGGCAATGGGCCTACGCCCTCGCCTACCCGGTCGCCGCGCTCGCCGTGCTCGGCCTCCTCTCCCGCAAGATGTTCGACCGGCACATCGCCGCCAGCGAAGGAGGCCGGTGACATGCCCGGCGCCATCGCGGCCTTCGGCCGCAACGACCTGCGCAACATCCGCCGCGACAGCCTGCTCGCCGGGATCGTCTTCGGCCCGTTCATCTACGCGGCCACGATGTGGCTGCTGCCCATGTTCACCCGCTACCTCGACCGCGACCACGGCTTCGACCTGGTCCCCTACCACGGACTCATCCTCAGCGCCTTCATCGTCATCGGACCCATCGCCGTCCTCGGCGCCGTCTGCGGGATGCTGCTCATGGACGACAAGGACCAGCGAACACTCGCGGCGCTACGGGTGACCCCCGCACCGCCGATGGGCTACCCGCTCTACCGCGCGGCGACCACCGTCGCCGCCACCGCAGTCTCGCTAGTGGCCGCGATGGCGCTGACCGGGCAGGTCCCGGCCGGAATCATCGCCGCCTCCGTCCCCATCACCGTCCTGTGCGGCCTCAACGCCACAATGGTCGGCTTCGGCCTGGCCGCCTTGGCCCGCAACAAGGTCGAAGGACTGGCGATCGTCCGCGCCATCGGCATGCTGCTGTTCGGGCTCCCCATGGTCCCGTTCTTCTTCGACCACCCCGCGATGCTCGGCTTCGGGCTCATCCCGACCTACTGGCCCGCCAAAGCCTTCTGGGAAGTCTGGGACGGCGGGAACCCATGGCCCTACCTGACGGCCGGCACGGTCTACGCAGGCGGAATCGGCTGGTGGCTGCTCAAACGACTCGCCTCGCAAAAGGCCTGAACGGAAAGGCTCCAACAGTGGTCACAACAACCGCACTCGACGGCACCAGCGTGCGCGCCTACGACGAAGGACAGGGCCCGGCGATCCTGCTCCTCCACGGCGGCATGGACGATGGCGCGTCATGGAAACTCGTCACCGCCCGCCTCAATCCACGATTCAGAACACTGCGACTGCACCGCCGGCAGTACCGGCCGGACCTCAAGACCGGCGGAAGATGCACAATGGCGGAGGAGGTCGAGCATGTCCGCGCCCTGACGAAGCTCATCGACCGGCCGACGCTGATCGTCGGGCACTCGTCCGGTGCGGTGCTGGCGCTGGAGGCACTGGCTGCGATGCCCGAGGCGTTCGCAGGCGCGGTGCTGTACGAACCACCCTGCGTGATCGGACCGCCGCTCGGCGGCGAGGTGCTGGCCAGGGCACAGGTCGCCATGGACGCCGGGAAGCCGGGAAGGGCGCTGGCGATCTTCATGCGCGACATCGTGGAGACCCCGGCATGGGCCGCCTGGATGTCGGCGGCCGCCATCCCGCTGGTTCCCCGCATGGGTCGGCTCGCCCAGCACCAACTCGACGATTGCGCGGCCATCGACGAGATCGGCCTCCGGCTGGAGGAGTACGCGCGAATCGATGTGCCCATCGTGCTGCTTGGCGGCGAGCGAAGCCCCGCGCACCTGGGCGCGCGGCTCGACGCGCTGGAACGCGCCATGCCGAACACCGAACGCGTGCTGATGCGCCACCAAGGCCACGCGGCGACCAGCCTCGCACCAGCCCGGGTTGCCGAGGTCATCGCCGGCTTGGGCGACAAAGAACTGAGAAAGCCGCCGCAATAGTTCCTGGTCGCACCCTGGATTCCTGCCCGCTTTAAAGTCGCCGCTCTACTCTTTTGCCCCGGGCGTCGCCGACCCTTCATGCAAAGTGGCTTGAATCACTAGACCAAGGTCTAGCCATTCCGAAGAGTCCCGCGCCATCATGGTTCATCCGAGCAACGAACGAGCAACAGGCATGGAAAAACCCGGCTCCCTCTTTCGAGGAAACCGGGTTTCACCTGGTATTTCGTGGTAGCGGGAGGCGGATTTGAACCACCGACCTCCAGGTTATGAGCCCGGCGTCCGAGGCTTCACAATGCCTCCGTTGGGGGCCACCACGCGTGGGACCAATCAAGGTCCTTCAAGACTGAATTGGCTATGTTCCACGGCTGCAGCACCTTGCATCAGGCAGTCCCTCAAGCGAAACCCAAATAGCTCGTGATCGAGATATATCCCAAGTCCAGTCCGCTTCTGTAGCAACGCATGTAGCCATGGGTCCTCAGGTGGTTTGCTCTCGAGTGACCCGGATCATAGAGCCAGGGAGTTCCGTGCCGGGGCGATCCGAGGCATCCTGGTTCATCGAGACAAGCGAATGACAAGCGAGAGCTACAGACGACAATGCCCCAGGCCTGGGACATTGTCCCTGACCTGGGGCTTCACTGTCGGGCTGACAGGACTTGAACCTGCGACCCCTTGACCCCCAGTCAAGTGCGCTACCAAGCTGCGCCACAGCCCGTTTTCCGCCGCGTTGTCCGCAGCGGTGACAACTTTAGCCTATAGCCCCTGGGGCCTCGGAGGCGAGGTCCCCGGTGTGAGTCTGGCTATTTGCGTTTGTCCTTCTTGCGGGATTCGCGGGGTTTGACCACCAGTTCGATGGGCGTTCCCACGAAGCCGAAGTCCTCGCGGAGCTTGCGCTGGATGAACTTCAGGTACTGCTTCTCGAACGGAGCGTTCGTGAAGAGGATGAAGCGCGGCGGTTCGGCGGCGGCCTGGGTCGCGTAGATGACCTTCGGGGCCTTGTTGGCGCGCACCGGGTGCGGCGTGGCGGCCTGGAGGTCGCTGATCCACTTGTTCAGCTCGCCGGTGCTGATGCGCTGGCCCCAGCCTTCGAGGGCTTCGCGCAGCGAGCGGGCGATCTTCTCGACGGCGCGGCCGGTCATGGCCGAGACGTTCACGCGCGGCGCCCAGGAGACCTGGCCCAGTTCGCGGTCGATCTCTTTTTCCAGGTAGTAGCGTCGATCCTCGTCCACCAGGTCCCATTTGTTGAACGCCAGGACCATCGCGCGGCCGGACTCGGTGACCTGCGTCAGGACCCGCTGGTCCTGCTCGCTGATCGGCTCGGAGGCGTCCAGCATGACCAGGGCGACCTCGGCGGCCTCGACAGCCGCCTCAGTGCGCAGCGAGGCGTAGTACTCGGTGCCCGAGGCGAACTTGACGCGCTTGCGCAGGCCCGCGGTGTCGACCAGGATCCAGTCCTCGCCATCGATCTCCACGACGGAGTCGACCGGGTCGACCGTGGTGCCCGCGACGTTGTCGACGACCGCGCGGTCCTCGCCGGCGATGCGGTTGAGCAGGCTCGACTTGCCGACGTTCGGGCGGCCGACGAGGGCCACCTTGCGGGGGCCGCGCTCCTTGAGCTGGCCCGTGGGCTGCTCCGGGAACGCCCAGATGATCTTGTCGAGCAGGTCGCCCGAGTTGCGGCCGTGGAGCGCCGAGATCGGGAACGGCTCGCCGAGACCCAGGCTCCACAGCTCGTGGACCTCGGCCTCCTGGCGCTCCGAGTCGGCCTTGTTGGCCACCAGGATGACCGGCTTGCGGGTCGAGCGCAGGATGCGCACGGCCGCCTCGTCGGCGTCGGTGGGGCCCACGCGGGAGTCGACCACGAACACGATCACGTCCGCGGTGCGCATCGCCAGCTCGGCCTGCATGGCGATGGACTTCGCCATGCCCTCGGCATCCGGGTCCCAGCCGCCGGTGTCGACCAGGCTGAACTCGCGCCCGGCCCACTCGGCGTCGTACGCCACGCGGTCGCGGGTCACGCCCGGCTCGTCCTGCACCACCGCGGCGCGGCGGCCCAGGATGCGGTTGACCAGTGTCGACTTGCCCACGTTGGGGCGGCCGACCACGGCCACCGTCGGGACCGGACCGCGTTCGTCGACGTCGTCGCTCTCGCTCCAACCGTCGTCGTCGGTCCAGGTCGCTTCGTCAGTCATCAATTTCCCTGTTGCTCAGCAAGGCCAGAATCTTGGCCACTACCTCCACGATCGGCAGCGTCGTGGAGTCGATCACCACGGCCCCCTCCGGAGCCTCCAGGGGCTTGGTGGTCTTCGAGTCGGCGGTGTCCCGCCGTTCGATGTCCTTCGCGGTGGTGTTCGCGTCGGCGCCGTTCTCGGCCGCGCGGCGCTTGGCGCGCTCGACCGGGTCGGCGGTCAGGTAGACCTTGACGTCGGCGTCGGGGGCGACGACCGAGACGATGTCGCGGCCTTCGACCACGATGCCCGCCTTGGCATCGGCGATGATCCGCCGCTGCTCGTCGATGAGGAACTTCCGCACCGACTTGTTCCCGGCCACCGCCGAGACCGCCTTCGTCACGTCGTCGCTGCGGATCGCCAGGTCGGCGTCCTCCCCGTCGACGCGGGTGAACGGGTCCTCGGGGGTGGTCCCGAACTCGAGCTTCGCGTTCTTCACGGTCTTGGTGACCTGCGCGGTCTGCGAGGGGTCGACGCCGGCGTTGAGGACCGCCAGCGTCGCGGCGCGGTACATGGCGCCGGTGTCGAGGTACGCGGCTTCGATCGCGGTCGCCAAAGTCTTGGCCACGGTCGACTTCCCGGCCCCGGACGGGCCGTCGATCGCGACGACCGGTCCGCTCTTCTGCTCAGGCACTGTCGCGCTCCGTTCTTCAACTGCAAACCAAGCAAACCTACATCATGCCCGGTTCTACCTGGTAACCCACGGCGAACGCCTGCGGAGCCGTGAATGCGTGCGAAATGGCCTCGCTATCGGGGACGCCGCGGATCAGCGGCGCTCGACCACCCGCGCGCCCATCGGCCACAGCGCCATCGGGATCATCTTCCAGTTCGCCACCGCCAGCGGGATGCCGATGATCGTGATCGCCTGCAGGAAACCGGTGACGAGGTGCGCCAGCGCGAGTTCCCAGCCGAAGAGGATCAGCCACAGGACGTTGCCCAGCAGCGAGAAGCACCCGGCGTTCCGGTCGTATACGACGGTGCGCCCGAAGGGCCACAGCACGTATCCGGCCAGCCGCATGTTCGCGATGCCGAACGGGATGGTGACGATGAAGATGCAGAAGAGCAGGCCCGTGAGGAAATAGCCGATGGCGAGCCAGAGCCCGGCCAGGACGAACCAGATCACGTTCAGAATGGTTGACATGCCCGAACCCTAATCGGGCCTTGCCCTTCCGTCAGTACAGCAGGCTAGAGTCCGACCTCGCGGAAGAGCTCCCCGACCTCGTTCGGGGTGAGCCTGCGGATCGTCCCCGGCTTGAGGTTCCGCAGCTTGACCGGCCCCATCTCGGTGCGGACGAGGCGCGAGACGTGGTGCCCGACCTCGTCCATGAGCCGCCTCACAATGTGCTTGCGGCCCTCGTGGATGGTGATCTCGATCAACGACTGACCGGCGTGCTCGTCGATGATCTTGAGCTTGTCGGCCTTGGCGAGGCCGTCCTCGAGCTCGACGCCCTTGAGCAGCTTGTTCCAGGTGTTGCGGTCCATGATCCCGGCGACCTGCGCCCGGTAGACCTTCGGCAGGCCGTGCGAGGGGTGCATGATGCGGTTGGCGAGCTCCCCGTCGTTGGTGAGCAGCAGCAGGCCCTCGGAGTCGGTGTCGAGCCGGCCGACGTGGAAGACGCGCTGGTCGATGCCCTTGGCGATCCCGGCGAGCGAGGGGCGGCCCTCGTCGTCCTCCATGGTCGAGATGATGCCGCGCGGCTTGTTGATCGCGAAGTACACCTTGTCGACGTCGGTCACGACCCGCTTGCCCGAGACGTGGATGATGTCCTTCGACGTGTCCACGCGCTGGCCGAGGTGGGCGCGCTCACCGTTGACCTTCACCTTGCCGCGGGAGATCAGGTCCTCTGCGGCACGGCGGGAGGCGATCCCGGCCTGCGACAGCACTTTCTGCAGGCGGATGCCCTCTTCGTCAGCGTTGTTCATCTTCCTCGATATCCGTCACGTCGTCCGGTAGGAACGGGGCCAGCTCTGGCAGCTGTTCGACCGTGTCCAGTCCGATTTTTTCCAAGAACAGGGTGGTGGTGCGGTAGAGCGTCGCCGTCGAGTCCGGGTCGGTCCCGCACTCCTCGACCAGGCCGCGCGACGCCAGCGTGCGCATGACGCCGTCGCAGTTGACCCCCCGGATGGCCGAGATGCGGCCGCGGGTGACCGGCTGGCGGTAGGCCACCACGGCGAGCGTCTCCAGCGCCGCCTTGGTGAGGCGGGCGGAGGCGCCGTCGGTGACGAACCGCTCCACGTAGCGGGCGTAATCGGCCCGGGTGTAGAAGCGCCAGCCTCCGGCTTGGCGACGCAGATCGAATCCGCGTCCGTCACCAGTGTATTCGGCGCTGAGTCGGCCGAGCTGCTCGCGCACCTGTGAACGTGGCCGCGCCAATACCGAGGAGAGGAACTCCTCGCTCAGGGGCTCTTCGGCGATCATGAGGATCGCCTCCAGGACCGCGCCGAGGTCGACGTCGTCGGGGACGGGGCTCGTGGCCGTGACCTCGGGTTCGTCGTCTTCGGGTTCGGTCCGGGCCTGGAGGGCGGCCGAGTACTCGTCGTCGTTCGCCGGTTCGTCGGCGGGCGTGTCGGGGCGCAGCGGCGCGGCCTCCTGGCGCGCGCCGGGCATCTTCCACGTCGCCAGGTCCTGTTCGAGGGACTCCCCCAGGTGCTCGGTCATGCGTTCTCCCCCGCTGGTGCTTCCGGTTCCGCGGGCGTGCCCGCGTATTCGTCGATGTCGATCTCGGTGTTGCCGGTGCCGCCGAGCCAGCGCACCGTGAGTTCCCCGAGCGCCTGCATCTGCTCGAACCCGACGAGGGCCTCCCGGTACAGCTCGAGGAGCGCGAGGAACCGGGCGACCACTTCGAGGTGGGACTCGCAGTCCGAGGTGAGGGCCCGGAAGGTCGCGGTATGGACGCGCTGGAGGCGGCGGGAGAGGATCACCGCGTGCTCGCGCACCGAGACGCGCTGCATGTGGATGTGGCCGGTGCCGACGGTGGGCGGCGGCTTGGGAACCATCGCCTTGCCCGCCAGGGCGGCCAGGTCTTCAGGGGTGAGGTCGAGGACGAGTTCGGGGAGGAGGCCTTTGTAGCGCTCTTCGAGGCCGACGTTGCGGGGGATGCGGGTGGCGGCGGACTCGACGAAGGTCGCGAGCGCTCCGGCGGCCTCCTTGTAGGCCTTGTACTGCAGGAGCCTTGCGAAGAGGAGGTCGCGGGCTTCGAGGAGCGCGAGGTCCTCCTCGTCGTCGACGACGGTGCCGGGCAGGAGCCGGGCGGTCTTGAGGTCGAGGAGGGTGGCCGCGATGAGGAGGAACTCGGAGGTCTCCTCGAGGTTCCAGGCGTCGTCGAGGCTGGTGACGTAGGTGATGAACTCGGAGGCGACCTGGTGGAGGGCGAGTTCGGTGACGTCGAGCTTGTGCTTGCCGATGAGCTGGAGCAGCAGGTCGAACGGGCCCTCGAAATTGGCGAGCCGGACGTGGAAGCCGCTCTCGGCCTCCTCCGGTTCGCCCTCCCGCTGGGTCGGGAGCTGGGGCGGCTGCTGGTCGGTCACGCACGCAAGCTTAGACGGGCGGGACGGGAACCACGTCGATATGTCGGCGTGGGAAGGAATTCGGGGTCAGCGGTCGTGCTCAGGGGCAGTCTGACGAGGGAGCCGCGGCTCAGATTGTTCCTGAGTGCGGGCGATGGCCCCATAACTTGTCTGTTGCGGCGATGAGCTCGCGGGCGAGTTGGCGGTAGGCGCGGGCGCCCGAGGAGGCGGGGGCCCAGGTGGTGATGGGCTCGCCCGCGACGGTGGTCTCGGGGAAGCGCACGGTGCGGGTGATGACGGTGGAGAACACCTTGTCGCCGAAGGCTTCTACGACGCGTTGGAGCACTTGGCGGGAGTGCGTGGTGCGCGAGTCGTACATGGTCGCGAGGATGCCGTCGAGTTCGAGGTCGTAGTTGAGGCGTTCGCGGACCTTGTCGACGGTGTCGAGGAGGAGGGCGACGCCGCGCAGCGAGAAGAACTCGCACTCGAGCGGGACGAGCACGGAGTGGGCGGCGGTGAGGGCGTTGATCGTCAAGAGCCCCAAGGAGGGCTGGCAGTCGATGAGGATGTAGTCGAAGTCGGGGATGACCGGCCGCAGGACGCGGGCGAGGGTCTGCTCGCGGGCGACCTCGTTGACGAGCTGGATCTCGGCGGCCGAGAGGTCGATGTTGGCCGGGAGGAGGCGCAGGCCCGCGACGTTCGTCTTGACCATGACGTCGTCGATGTCGACGTCGTCCTGCATGAGGAGGTTGTAGACGGTGAGGTCGAGCGTGTGGGGGTTGGTGCCGAAGCCGACCGAGAGCGCGCCCTGCGGGTCGAAGTCGACGAGGAGGACCTTCCGGCCGTATTCGGCAAGGGCCGCACCGAGGTTGATGGTCGTGGTGGTCTTGCCGACCCCGCCCTTCTGGTTGGCCATGGCGATGACGCGGGCCGGGCCGTGGCGCTCCAGCGGCTGGGGCTGCGGGATCTCGCGCTTGTTCGTGTAGGCCTCGGGGTCGGGCGAGGAGAGGTCCTCGGTTCCGTCAGCGGGAGGCATCTGCGCGGCACCGCGCAGGGCCGCCCATTTGTCGTTGCTGTCCACACTGCTCATTTCTTCGCGCCTCCGGGTGCGAGGTCGACACCGGGTGCCGGGCGTCTCACCATTGCCTGTCTTAGCGACTGTACGTCAGTGTATCGAGGCTGTCGACGGCTTGGGAGACTCCGAGGCACCCGGCGTGAGTTCGCCCGCTGCGCGGGGGGCGGCCCAGGTCCTGTCAGGACGTCAGTTCTCCGCGAGCACCTGCGCGATCGGCTTGAGCGGCAGATGGTGCGTGATCGCGACGGGTTCGTTGACCGCTTGCCCGGCATACGTGTTGAGGCCCCGCGCGAGGGCCGGGTCGGCCTTGAGCGCTTCGGCCCAGCCGAGGTTGGCGAGCTTCATGACGTACGGGAGCGTGGCGTTGGTGAGCGCGTACGTCGACGTGTTCGGCACGGCCCCGGGCATGTTCGCGACGCAGTAGAAGAGCTTGCCCGCGTGGGTGAACGTGGGGTCGTCGTGGGTCGTGGGCTTCGAGTGCGCGAAGCAGCCGCCCTGGTCGATGGCGATGTCGACGAGGACCGCGCCGTCCTTCATCTCGGCGAGCACTTCCTCGTCGACCACGGTGGGGGCCTTGGCCCCCGGGACGAGGACGGCGCCGATGACGAGGTCGGCCTCGGCGCACGCGCGCTTGACCTCGAAGC
The DNA here is from genome assembly GCF_027622875.1 of Glycomyces luteolus. GTDB lineage: Bacteria > Actinomycetota > Actinomycetes > Mycobacteriales > Micromonosporaceae > Glycomyces > Glycomyces luteolus. The sequence continues at coordinate 38,252 of NZ_JAPZVP010000008.1, forward strand.
GGTTGGAGACGGTGGTGCGCAGGCGGCCCTGGTAGAGGTCGTCGGCGGCGTGGAGCTTGTCGATGTTGAGGTCGAGGAGCTCCACGTCGGCGCGCATCCCGACCGCGATGGCGGCGGCGTTCATGCCGGAGACGCCCGCGCCGATGATGACCACGCGCGCGGGCGCGGTCCCGGGGACGCCGCCCATGAGGGTGCCGCGGCCGCCCTCGGGCCGCTGCAGGTGGTACGCGCCGGCCTGGACGGCGAGGCGCCCGGCCACTTCGCTCATCGGCGCCAGGAGCGGGAGGCGCCCGTCTGCGGTCTGGACGGTCTCGTAGGCGATGCCGGTGACGTGGCGCTCGAGCAGCGCGTCGGTGCATTCGACGCTCGCGGCGAGGTGAAGGTAGGTGAAGAGGGTCTGGCCGGGCCGCATCCGGTGGAACTCGTCCTGGATCGGCTCCTTGACTTTGAGGACGAGATCGCCTGCGCCCCAAGTGGAATCGGCGTCGGGGTAAATGAGGGCCCCGGCCTCGCGGTAATCGTTGTCACTGATCGCGGAGCCGAGGCCGGCCCCGGTCTCGATCGCGACGTCGTGGCCGGCGGCGACGAGCTCGTGGGCCCCGGCGGGGGTGAGGGCGACGCGGTACTCGTTGTTCTTGATCTCGCGGGGGACGGCGACTTTCACGTGCGGGTTCCTTCCGAAGCGTTGTGCCAGTTCGGGGCCGGTCGGCATCCCGCACGGGCAGTCTAGGACGCCAGACGTCCAGGAGCCCGCATTCCTTGTGGGTTCAGCGGTTCGGACGGCGTCGTCGCCGTGATCGTAAAGCGGCCCGCCGCACCATGATGCGACGGGCCATGTGAGCGTGCGCCTTCGTTGTTAAGGGCTAGTTGCGGTCGAGGTGCAGTTTCGTAAGGGTCAGCGCCAGCGCGCAGACGCCGTTGCGGATCTCCCCGTCCGCGACGGCGGCGAGCGCCTTGTCGAGGTCCCACCACACGAGCTCGATGTGGGCCTCCTCGTCGGTGCGCTCATGGCGGTCGGCCTCGGGGACGAGCGAGATGCCGGTGGCGAGGTAGTAGTGGATGAGCTCGTCTGAGATGCCCGGGGTCGTGAAGTACTCCCCGAGCTTGACCAGCTCGGCCGCCTGCAGGTCGACCTCCTCGGCGAGCTCGCGGCGCGCGGCGACGGCCGGGTCCTCGTCCTCGATGTCGCGCAGGCCCGCCGGGAACTCCCACATGTGCTCCTTGGGCGGCACGCGGTACTGGCGGATGAGGCCGACGCGGCCCTCCTCGTCGATGGGCACGGTGACGACCGCGCCGACGTGCTTCAGGAATTCGCGCCTGGCGGTGCCGCCGCCGGGCATCGCGATGGTCTCGGCGGTCAGGTCGTAGGCCCAGCCGCGGTGGATGGTTTCGCTGTCGAGGACTCGGTACTCATGCACGAGGGCCACACTAGTCCGCTCAGGTTTCGGGATCACGGTTCTCCGGCGGCGTCCTTGAGCCGCTGCAGGATCGCGTCGACGGTCTCCTGGGACGGCAGCGGGGCGCCGGAGAGGGCCGAGAGGAACAGGCCGTCGCCGACGAGGCGCACGATCTCCGCGGTGATCGGATCCTCGATCTGCTCGCGCAGGAGCGCGGCCCAGCCTTCGAAGATGAAGAGCACGTCGGCCTGCGCGGTCTCGGAGAGCTGGTCCTTGCCGCGCATCGCGGTGAGCAGGGCCCACAGGCCCGCGGCGGACTCCGCCGACTCGATCTCGGAGACGCGCAGGAAGGTCTCGACCGCGCCCGCCTCCCGGGCCCGCGCGATGTTGGCCTCCTCCTGCTCGCGGAAGCGGCGGGCCAGGCCGTCGTACAAGTCGGGCTTGGATCTGAAGTGGTAGAGCAGGCCGCCTTTGGAGACACCGGCCTCGGCGGCGACCTTCTCCAAGGTCACGCCCGCGCTGCCCTCGTCGACGAGGAGCCGCTGGAGCGCATTCAGGATGCGGTCCCGGGTGGTGATCTCCGGCTCTTTCATGTTTCCTCCTGGTGCCAACTGTACCGTCCGGACGGTACAGTCGAGGGGTATGTCGGCCTCCGGCATACCCGGCGTCTGGGATGCCGCCTCGCGAGCCGTGCCGCGGCTCAAGTCTAGAAAGAGTGAAACCCATGGCCGCCACGCTTCGCGCACCGCAGGAGCCCCGCGCCCGCATCAGCGCCAAGCAGGGTTGGGCACTGGCGACGCTGGTGCTCCCGGTGCTGCTCATCTCCATCGACATGACGGTGCTCGGCTTCGCCGTGCCGTTCCTGTCCGAGGACCTCGCGCCCACCAGCTCCCAGCTGCTGTGGATCGTCGACGTCTACGGCTTCGTGCTCGCCGGACTCCTGGTCACCATGGGCACGCTCGGCGACCGCGTGGGCCGCCGCAGACTGCTCGTCATCGGCTCCGCCGCTTTCGCCGTCGCGAGCGTCCTCGCCGCCTACGCGCCCAGCGCGGAGGCACTCATCGCCGCTCGGGCGCTGCTCGGCCTCGCCGGGGCGACCCTCATGCCGACCACGCTGGCGCTCATGCGGAACCTGTTCCACGACGACCGCCAGCGCAAGTTCGCCATCGCGATCTGGGCTTCGGGCTTCTCGGCCGGGGCGGCGCTCGGGCCGATCCTCGGCGGCTGGCTGCTCGAGCACTTCTGGTGGGGCTCGGTCTTCCTCATGGCCGCTCCCGTCTCGCTCGCGGTCGTGCTGGCCGCGCCGTTCCTGCTGCCCGAGTCGAAGGACCCGAACCCGGGCCGGATCGACCTGCCGAGCGTCGCACTGTCGTTCCTGGCGATGTTCCCGTTCGTGTACGGGGTCAAGACCACCGCCGAGCACGGCATCACGGTGGCGGCGGTGGCCGCCGTCGCCGCGGGCGCGGTCGCGGGCGTGTGGTTCGTGCGGCGCCAGAAGCGCTTGGAGCACCCGCTGATCGACGTGGGCCTGTTCCGGCTGCGGCGCTTCAGCGCGTCGCTGGCCACGAACTTCACGATCGTGTTCGCGATGATCTCGGCGCTGTTCCTGCTGACGCAGTACCTGCAGCTGGTGCTGGGCTTCTCCCCCATGCAGGCCGGGCTGCTGCTTCTGCCGGGCATGGCCGTCTCGGTGGTGACCGGGCTGTTCGCGGTCCGCCTGTCCGAGCGGATCGGGATGGGGCGCACCATCATCGGGGGTCTGACGTTCGTCATCGCCGGGTTCGCCGCGATGACGCTCATCGGCGTCGACGCGGGCGCGGCGGTGGTCGCCGTGGCGTTCGCGCTCATCGGCGGCGGTTCCGGTCTGGCGCAGACGGTCACGAACGACGCGATCCTCGCGGCGGCTCCGGCCGACCGGGCCGGCGCGGCCTCGGCGATCTCCGAGACCGCGTACGAGCTCGGCGGCGCCATGGGCGTGGCGCTGCTCGGCTCGCTCGCGACCGGGATCTACCGGGCCGAGCTGGGCGACGCGCCCTCCGCGGCCGCGGAGACCCTGGGCGAGGCCGCGCACGTGGCCGCGACGCTCCCGGCGGAGGCCGGGGACGCGCTCATGGCTGCCGCGAAGACGGCGTTCACCGACGGCCTGCGGTCGGTGGCGGTCGTCGCGGCCGTGCTGGTGCTCGTCGCGACCGTGGCCGTGGGCCGGACCTTGCGTTCGAATGCCCGCGCGGGGCGCTGAATCCGGTCCGTTCCCGACGGTGGTGTCCTACGATCGCGCTGGGCGGCCCCGTTCGGGGCCGCTCAAGGCGATCGCTCCGCCGGAGCGGGGAAGGGGCACGCCATGAGTTGGTACATGACCGCCCTCAAGAAGTACGCGGTGTTCAGCGGCCGCTCTCGCCGTCGCGAGTTCTGGTGGTTCGTCCTGGTCAACGCCGTCATCGGCGCGATCCTCCAGTGCCTGGGCAACGACCAGAACGACCCGAACTTCTGGAACTTCCTGGGCTGGCTCTACGGCCTCGCGGTGCTCATCCCGAGCATCGCCGTGCAGGTGCGCCGACTCCACGACACCGGCCGCACCGGCTGGTGGTGGTGGATCGGGCTCGTGCCGCTTGTCGGCTGGATCGTCCTGCTCGTCTTCAACCTGTTCGACAGCGAGCCGGGACCGAACAGGTACGGACCCAATCCCAAAGGCGCGTAAGCGGATACGGCGAAGGCGGGGCCCTGGGGGCACCCAGGGCGCCAACCGGTACGGCCCCGACCCGAAGGCCGCTTGGTTCCGACGGCGAAAGGCGGGGCGCGCCCCGCGGGGGGGGGCCGCCCGGGGGGTGGGGGCGGGGGGAGGCCGCGGCGGGGGCGAGG
>NZ_JAPZVP010000008.1:42517-178150 GCF_027622875.1 Glycomyces luteolus
CCCCCGGGCGCCACCCGGCACGGCCCCCCCCCGACGCCCGCTGGGTGCCGCCGGCGAACGGCGGGCCGCTCCCATCGGGAGCGGCCCGCCTTCTTCTTCCGTGCTCGCTTACGCCGCTTCGAGATCGAGGCGCTCGGCGGCCTGGCGCTTGAGGGCCGCCTCGACCAGGCCCGCGAAGAGCGGGTGCGGGCGGGTCGGGCGCGACTTCAGCTCCGGGTGGGCCTGGGTCGCGACGTAGTACGGGTGCACGTCGCGGTCGAGCTCGATGAACTCGACGAGTCGGCCGTCGGGCGAGAGGCCCGAGATCACGAACCCGGACTTCAGCAGCTGGTCGCGATAGGCGTTGTTCACCTCATAGCGGTGACGGTGGCGCTCGTTGACCTCCGTGGCGCCGTAGACCTCGGCGGCGATCGAGCCCTCGGCCAGCTGCGCCGGGTAGGTGCCCAGGCGCATCGTGCCGCCCATGTCGCCGCGCCCGGCGACGATGTCCGTCTGGTCGGCCATCGTGGAGATGACCAGGTGCTCGGCCTCGCGGTCGAACTCCTCGGAGTTCGCGCCGACGAGCCCGGCGACCTCGCGCAGGCCCTCGATCGCCATGCACTGCATGCCGAGGCACAACCCGAGCGTCGGGACGAGCCGGGTGCGCGACCACGTGAGCGCCTGCAGCTTCCCGGGCACGCCCCGGTCGCCGAAGCCGCCCGGGATCACGACCGCGTCGACACCCGCGAGGGCCTTCGCGGTGCCCTCGGCGGTGGAACACTCGTCGGAGATGACCCAGCGGACCTTGACCTTCGCGCGGTTCGCGAAACCGGCGGCGCTCAGCGCCTCGACCACGGACTTGTACGCGTCGGGCAGCTCGACGTACTTGCCGACGATCGCGACCTCGACCGTGGCGACCGGATTGTGGACGCGGTCGAGCAGGTCGTCCCAGCGGGTCCAGTCGACGTCGCGGAACGGCAGGTCCAGCTTGCGGACCACGTACGCGTCAAGGCCCTCCGAGTGGAGGGTCTTGGGGATCTCGTAGATCGACTTCGAGTCCGGCGCGGAGACGACCGCCGCCTCGTCCACGTCGCAGAACCCGGCGATCTTGCCCTTGAGCCCGTCCGGCAGCGGCCGGTCCGAGCGGCACACGATCGCGTCGGGCTGGATGCCGATGCTGCGCAGCTGCGCCACCGAGTGCTGCGTCGGCTTGGTCTTCATCTCCGAGGACGCGGCCAGGTACGGCACGAGCGAGACATGGAGGAAGAAGCAGTTGTCGCGGCCGATGTCGTGCCGGTACTGGCGGATCGCCTCGAGGAACGGCAGCGACTCGATGTCGCCGACGGTGCCGCCGACCTCGGTGATCACGACGTCCGGGACGCGCCCGGTCTCGGGGTCCGGGTCGGCCATCGCGGCGAGGCGCGACTTGATCTCGTTGGTGATGTGCGGGATGACCTGCACGGTCGCGCCGAGGTAGTCGCCGCGGCGCTCCTTGGCGATGACGTCGGAGTACACCTGGCCCGTGGTCACGTTGGCGTGCTTCGACAGGTTCCGGTCGAGGAACCGCTCGTAGTTGCCGATGTCGAGGTCGGTCTCGCCGCCGTCGTCCGTGACGAAGACCTCGCCGTGCTCGTACGGGTTCATCGTGCCGGGGTCGACGTTGAGATACGGGTCGATCTTCTGCATCACCACGTACAGGCCGCGCGCGGTCAGCAGATTGCCGAGACTCGCGGCGGTCATGCCCTTGCCGAGAGCGGAGGTGACTCCACCGGTGACGAAGAGGTGCTTCGTGGAACGGATCTGACCATTAGCGGCGCTGGCCAAGGCGGACTCCCGTGATGTTCGTGGCGAACGAGCCGCTAGAAAAGCAGCCGGTGGATCGCATCATCCACGGGATTCCACACTAACACTTTCACCGTCGTTTTCCTCATCGACCCACGACGGTGCGTCGACGATCATGTCCGAGTACTGGCCGTCCTTGACGTGCGCGCGGGCCAGCACGCGGTGACTCATGATGACCGCCAAGGGAACCATGACGGCGAGCGCCGAGCCGAGGCTCATGAGGCCCTTGCCGAGGAGGAGGCCCGCGACGGCGGCGCCGACCACGGCGGCGGAGAACCCGGCCCGCAGCGGCGGATACAGGCCGAAGGCCCGGCGCAGGCCGCCGCCCGGTCGCAGGAGGATGAGCCAGCAGTAGGCCCCGGCCATGACGGTGAGCACGCTCAGCGGCGAGGTGAAGACCGCCACGATGTTCGAGCCGACGCCGGAGGCGATGACGCCGTTGGTGTCGCCCATGATGTCGCCGAGGAACGAGCCGAGCTCGCCGCGTTCGGCGGCGGGCCGCTGGAAGTCGATCCACATCAGGCCGAACAGGACCGCGACCCCGGCGAGGCCCGACCACACGAAGCGCTGGAAGGTGACCCAGCCGCCCGTGGCGAGCGCGGCCGCGAGGCAGGTGCCGACGATGATGGCCACGGCCGCCGGGACGGAGTCGCCGAGGAACCCGGCCGAGGCGACGATCACGCCGGCGCAGCCGATCCCGGCCATGGCCGGGGACTGGAAGCGGCGCGGCAGCCGCCACGACACCGTCGCGGCGAGCAGCCACAGCGAGGCGATGAACATGCCGGTGGCGACCGGCCCGAGCTCGTTCGAGGCAGAATCGGCCACGGTGTAGTCGCCGAGGAGGGTCCCGAGGGGGTCCTGCGTGTGGAGGAGCATCGCGAGGACGGTCACGATGATGCCGAAGGCGGACACCGAGATCATGAGGCTCGCGGGCCCGTGCCGGCCGGGCAGGACGATCGCGACGAACGCGCACACGACGGCGATGCCGAGGGCCGTGAGCGGCCCGACGACGCCGGGACGCGCGGCCGACCACCAGCCGAAGAAGTCGGCGAGGATCGCGGCGGCCACGAACAGGGCGCACACGAGCGCCGAGACGATGTTCAGGCGCATGAGCCACAGCGGCGGCGGCTTGACGCCGGGCTGCCCTGCGCGGCGCAGCAGGTGCAGCAGCGGCCAGGCCACGAAGGTCAGGGCGAGGAACAGGAGCACTTGGAGCCACTGGGTGGCAGGGGCGGCAGCGTCGGCGGCCATGAGGCGCGTGTCGGTGTCGTCGAACACCGCCTGACGGTCCTCATAGGTCAGCGAGTCCTCGGCGGCCCCGGCGGCGGTGCCGGTCACGGTGTCAGGGAGCGGCGAGTCCAGGAGCGTCAGGATGGTCGCGGTCAGATCGGTGAGCCGCAGGTAGCCGGGGCGTTCGGCGGGCAGGTCGAGGAGGTTGTGGCCGTCCTCGTCGCCGAAGTTCGCGACCGTGGCAAGCAGCCGGTCCGGTTCGGCCACCTGGCCGATCCCCGAGATGATGAGCGCCGAGTTCTCGCCGCGGGCGGCCTCGAGCTCGCCGACGGTGGCGTCGAGCTGCGCGAGCGCATCGGCCCGCGACTGGGTCTCGACCGGCAGGATGCCGCCGTCGACCACGGTGAGGGGGCATTCCGCCAGCGTCTCCTGGAGCTCGTCTCCGGCGGGCAGGCCGGGCGAGTAGTCGGCGACGCGGCCGACCGAGTTCGCCGTCGCGTACGCCGCGCCGGGGCCGATCGCGGTCGCGCAGCTGGTCCCCGCGGCGAGGGTGCCGAGCTGCGTGCCACGGTCGAGGTCGCGGTTGAGGGTCACGAGGTCGGTCATGTCCCCCACGGTCGCGGTGCCGTCCTCGACGCCGATCCGGTCGGCCGAGACCGGCTCGCACGACGAGCCCTGCCCGTAGGGGTCGCTCACGGCGGGAGCGCCCGCCGAGAGGGTGAGCCAGCCGTCGAGGGCGCACGTGAAGTTGCGGCCCGAGTTCGTGTTCAGCTCGGCGAGCGAGCCGTCCTGGGCCAGCTCGGCGAGGTTCGGGGTCGTCTGGGCGTCGATGTCGGTCCAGGTGAGGCCGCTGACGCCGAGGAGCACCACGGCATCGACCGTGCTGGGCAGCGACTCCTCGCCGTCTTCGGGGAGGAGCTGGAAGGCCGCCACGGCAGCGAGGACGGCGACGCCGGTCCAGGCGCCGATCCTGCCGAGGTTCTCGGTGAAGCCGCGGGCGATCGCTTTGCGGGCTTTGCGGGTCAGGCGCCCGGCATCGAGTTTTCGCGACACGGCGGCGCTATCTTCCCGTCAGTTCCAGGTAGAGCGCGTCGAGGGAGTCGAGCATCTGGGCCTCGTCGGGCCACGTGGCGGCGCGGGCGAGGCTCTTCTCGCCGTAGGAGGCGAGGCGGTCGGGGTCGTCGAGGAGACCGTGCACGGTCTGGTCGAGGCCGTCCACGTCGCCGACCTCGAAGTACGCGGCGGCGTCGCCCACGAGCTCGGGGATGCCGCCGGTGCGGGTGGTCACGAGCGGCACGCCGGCCTGCATGACCTCCTGCGCGAAGAGCTGGCGGGCCTCCCACTGGCTGGAGATGACGGCGAGGTCGGCGGCCGCGAGGAGGTCGGCCACGTCGGTGCGGTGGCCGAGGAGGCGCACGTCGGCCCCGGAAGCGTCGATGAGTCCCTGCAGGCGCATCCGTTCGGGCCCGTCGCCGGCGATCGCGACGACCGGCTGCCGGTCGAGGGCGGTCCAGCGCTGCGCGGCGGCGATGAGCGTGTCGTAGTCCTTCTGCGGGTGCAGGCGGCCGACGGAGAGCAGCAGCGGGCGGTCGCCGATGCCGAGTTCGGCCCGGATCGCGCCGGCGTCGCTGACGGCGATGCGCGGCGGGGCGGCGACGGGGGCGAGGCGGGCGTCGCGCGCGCCGAGGTCGATCAGGTGCTCGTGGAGATCGGAGGAGGCCGCGAGGGCGACGTCGACGCCGCGCGCGAGGCGCTTCTCGAGCTCGTCGGAGACGCGCCGCTTGATACCGGAGGTGATGAGCTGGTTGTGCCAGGTCGTGACGAGGGCCGCGCCCGAGGGGCGGGCCGCGAGCGCGGTCAGGCCGCCGGTGAGGCCGTGCGCGTGCACGAGGTCCACGCCGCGACCGGTGATGCCGCGCAAGGCGTTCCGGGCCGCCCACCAGGCGAGCGGGAGCTCGGGCGAGGGCTTGGCGGTGATGGGGGCGGGCGCGAAGCGCGCGCCCTTGGCGCGGAAGCCGAAGCGCTCCTCGGTCTCGGGCGGGCCGACGACCAGGACGGCGTCGCCTCGTTCGACGAGGCCCGCCGCGAGCGACGCGACGTGCGTCCCGATGCCGCCGGTCGAAGGGCCGAGCACCAAGGCGATACGGCGATGGCTCACTTGTCTGCTCCACTGGGTTCGTCGGGTGCTTGGGCTTCGGGTGCATGGTCGTCGGATGCGCTGTCGTCTGAGGCGCTGTCGTCGGGCGCTTGGCCTTCGGGCGCGCTCTCGTCGGGTTCTTCAGACGCTCGGATTATGCCAGCGCGTCGCAGGACGGGCCGCACGACACCGGAACCGCCGATGAGCGCGGCGAGGCCGAGATAGACGACGCCGACCGCGGCGCCGACGACGACGCCCTGGACGAGGGCCGAATAGAAGGATTCGGCGTGGCCCCAGAAGGCGATGATCTCGCGGGCGGCGAGGACTGCCGCGATCGCGGCGACGACGGTGGCGAGCGCGGCCCGGGGGATGCCCTTGAGGCTCGCGGCGCCGGTGTGGCGCGCGATGGCGGCCGTGAGGGCGAGGCCGATGACGGTCATGCCCACGGTCCAGGCGATGGCCAGCGCCAGGGTGCGGTCCTCGACGGGCATGGTCATCGAGAGGATGACGGCGGCCAGTGCCCCTGCGCCCCAACCGATCGAGGTCGCACCGGCGGCGTATTTGTTGCGGCCGATGGCGTACAGGCCCCGCGAGTAGATCGCGAACATCGAGTAGCCGAACAGGCCGAAGGCGAGGCCGGTGAGGGTGTCGCGGAACTGCGCCAGGGTGTCCGCGGACTGGTCTGCTGAGACCGAGGACAGGACGGTCGCGATGGGTTCGGCGATGCCGGCGAGGGCGGCGACGCCGAGACCGGACAGGAGCAGGACCGCGCGGCCGGTCTGGGAGAGGCGGCGCTCGAAGCGGTCGTTCTCGCCGAGCGAGTAGGCCTCGGCGAGGACGGGGTACGCGGCGGTGGCGAGGGGGACGGCGAGGATGGCCCAGGGCAGGAGGAAGAAGGTCTGCGAGATGGTGAAGACCGCGGCGGGTCCTTCTCCCGCGCGGTTGGCGAGGGTGATGAGCAGGGCTTGGCACAGCTGCTGCGCGCCGACCGTGATGGCTCCGGCGATGGCGAGGGACTTCAGGCCCGAGGCCACGTGGGTCTCGAGTCTCCACGCGGGCCGGATGCGGAGTTCCAGGCCGCGCAAGGGCATGATGAGCGATCCGGCGAGGACGGCGACGCCGACGGTGGTGCCGAGCGCGAGGAGGATCAGTTCGCTCTCGGTGATCTGCTCGACCTTGTCGTTGCGGCCGGACAGCAGTCCATAGAGGACGTAGACCCCGGCCATGACGACGCTCGAGAGGAGCGGGGCGAGCGCGGGCCACGCGAAGCGCCGGTGCGACTGGAGGATGCCGGTGAGGACGACGGCGACGCCGTAGAGCGGCAGCTGCGCGGCGAAGAGCACGAGCATCTGGGTGCCGGCGTCGACGCCCGCTTCCGAGTATCCGCCGCCGGAGAGGAGTTCGATGATCGGGCGGGCGAATACGGCCACGAGGAGCCCGGCCGGGACGAGGATGGTCAGCGCCCAGGTGAGCAGCGCCGAGGCGATGCGGCTGACCTGGTCGGGATCGTGCCTCGCGAGCGGCGCGGCGAGCAGTGGGATCACCAGGGCGGCGAGCGCGCCTCCGGCGACCAGTTCGAAGATGATGTTCGGGATGCCGTTGGCGGTCTGGTAGACCGCACCGAGGGTCCCGGCGCCTACAGCCCACGTGAACACCATGGTGCGGCCGAATCCGGCCAGGCGGGAGGCGACGGTGATCGCACCGATGACCGAGGCGGCACGACCGACTTCGCGTCGGGTCTCGGTCAAGACTTCGTCCGACCCAGCTCGTCCAACTCCCGCAGCACGGGCGTCTCGGCGATCACTTTCGTGAAGCTCACTTTTTCGGAGGCGGCGATGAGGGCCGCGACGCCCGCGAGGGCGACGTGGCGGCCGATCATGCCGGTGCGGGCGATGTAGGCGAGGCCGAGGAGCGCGCCGAGGGCGTTCGCGCCGCCGTCGCCGAGCATGGTCTTGCCGTCGAGGTCTTCGGCCATCGCGGCGCCGGCGGCCGCGGAGACGGCGAGCGCGGTGTTCGCGCCGCCGGCCGCGGTGCGGCGGCGGGATTTGGGCCCGGCGGGGCGAGAGAGCGGCGCGGAGGCGAGGGTGACCACTTTGAGGGCGCGGCCGGGCCGCAGGTCGAAGAGGTTGATCACGTTGGCGGCGCCGGCGATGACGCCGCCGCCGACGCCCACGTTCCAGACGCGGCGCAGCAGCGGGCGGCGCTCGTCGGTGAGTTCGCCGTTCTGCAGGTCGATGAGGGCGGCGGAGGCGATCCCGGCGGCGGAGATGCCGAGGACCTTGACGAGTCCGGCGCTGACGCGGCCCTTGAGGAGCGCGCCGACGTGGCCTTTGAAGCCTTTGGCCTTCTCGCCCTTGGCGTCCGCGAGGTCGTCGTAGAGGCCGACCGCTCCGGCGGTGAGTCCGGCGGTGGCGGCGGCGGCCGCGTACGCCGGGGAGTTCGCCCCGAGGACCGCTCCGGCGGTGGCGCCCACCGTGATCCCGGGGCCTTCGGCCAGGGACACGGTGTCGCCCTTGTGGTTGACCCGTTCCAGTTCGGCCGCCCACTTGGAGCGGCGTACGGCGCTGATCGCGGCCATCGTGCCGCCCGCGGCGAGGCCTCCGATGAACGCCCGCCCTACCGTGCGCGTTAGCTGGCTCATGGCCGCGATACTAGGCCGCGCCGGGAAGCAGGTCTGAAGCGCCCTCCCCGGTGCCGAGGTGGTTGACGGTGCCGGTGTTGATGAAATCGGCGAGCGCGGCGACGGCGGCGATCTGTCCCTGGGTGAGGGCGACGTTGTCGACGGTGGCGACGGTCTCGCTGTTCTCGGCGAGGAGCGTCTTGATCGGATTGCCGTCGCCGGTGTCGGTCGTGGCCGCGTAGACCGTGGGGTCGTCGGCGGCGTACGCGTTGGTGAACGCGACCATGCCGGCGTTGCGGTCGGCGGCGTCGGAGTCGACGAAGCCGGACCCGGCGATGATGACGACGCCGTCGGCGACGCCCGTGGGCGTGGTCTCGACCGTGAGCATCCCCAGTTCGGTCAGGCCGGTGGTGACGGTGGTGATGGCGCCGGGGGTGATCGCCACGGTCGCGCCCGCCGCTTCACCGGTGGTGACGGCGGCGAGCACATAGCTCATCGCGGTCACGCCGTCGTAGGTGACGGGCGTGGTCATCGTGTCGGGGGTGGTCCGCTCCGCGAGATCGCCGAGGGTGCCCGTGTTGGCCGGGTCGAAGAAGTCGTCGAGGATCGAGATCCGGCCGGAGACGGTGGCCCCCGAGTAGCCGAGCATCTCGACGGTGCCGTCCACGACTTCGGGTTCGGCGCCGGGCAGGGCGACGACGAGGACGTTCCGCGCGGTGAGCTGACCGGCGAGATAGGACGGGGCGACCGCGTTCGCGAAGGCCTGGTCGTCCTCGAGGTCGTTCTCCATCTGCTGGGCCTGCTCCCGCAGCTGCTCGTTGCTGTCGCGCAGGCTCTGGATGGTGTTCTCGAAGGTCTGGATGGCGGGGCCGTTGAGGGCGGCGGTGCCGAGGATGAGGCCCACGGTGAGGGCGAGGAACACCGCGGTGAGGCTCACCAGGTGGTAGCGGAAGTTGATCACGAGAACAGCCTTTGGATTTGGTAGAGCAGTCCGTCCCACCAGTCGGCGATGACGTCGACGAATGAGCGCCCGACGGTGGAGATGGCCACGGCGGTGGCCATCGCGGCGAGCCCGGAGACGATGAGCAGGAGCAGTGCGGAGATCGACATGTCCTGGCGGTAGAGGCGCGAGACGCCCTTGGCGTCGACGAGCTTGCCGCCGACGCGCAGCCGGGTGAGGAAGGTGGAGGCCATGCCGCCGCGTCCCTTGTCGAGGAACTCGACCATGGTGACGTGGGTGCCGACGGCGCAGATGAGCTCAGCGCCCTTCTCGTCGGCCATGAGCATGGCGATGTCCTCGGAGGTGGCCGCGGCCGGGAACGGGATCGCGGGGACCCCGAGCTTGTCCATGCGCTCCATGCCCGGGGCGCGCCCGTCGGCGTAGGCGTGGACGACGATCTCGGCGCCGCAGCGCAGGGCGTCGTCGGAGACGGAGTCCATGTCGCCGACGATCATGTCGGGCGTGTACCCGGCTTCGAGGAGGGCGTCCGCGCCGCCGTCGACGCCCACGAGCACGGGTTTGAACTCGCGGATGTACGGGCGAAGGACGTCGATGTCCTCTTTGTAGTTGTAGCCGCGGATGACGATGAGCGCGTGGCGGCCGTTGAAGGAGGTCTTCACATCAGGCACGCCGACGCCGTCGAGCAGGAGGTCCCGCTCGCGCTTGAGGTACTCCATAGTGTTGGCCGCGAACGCCTCGAGCTGGATCGAGAGCCCTTCCTTGGCGGCCTCCATGTCGGCGCCCACGGTGACCTCGGTCTGGACCGCGCCTTCGGCGATCAGGTCGCCTCCGGAGTAGATCTGCCCGGCCTCGAGGTCTACGGAGACGGACCGGCCCTCGCGCACGCGGTCGAAGATCTCGTCGCCGACACCGTCGATGAGGACGATCCCGGCCTTGACGAGCACTTCGGGGCCGAGGTTCGGGTAGCGGCCGGAGATCGACTTGGCGGCGTTCACGACCACCGGGACGCCGGTGCCGACCAAGGTGTCGGCGGCGACCCGGTCGAGGTCGACATGGTCGATGATCGCGATGTCGCCGGGTTCGAGCCGGCCGCACAACCGCTTCGTACGGCGGTCGAGGCGGGCGGTGCCGACCAGCCGATCATCGGAGGGATCACCCTCCGGGTTCCGCCCGGGCAAACGCAAGCTAGGTACACGCATCGTGCATCATCATGCCATCCGATCGCACGCTCCGAGGCGACGGCTCGCCGGGGCGGGCCGTGCCGATCGAGCGTCGTCAGGACTTCATCTTCGCAGCCTCTGCGAGCAGTTCCTCGGCGTGGGCCACGCCCAGGTGCGAATCGGGCATCCCGGCGAGCATGCGAGCAAGCTCACGCGCCCGCTCCGCGTCGTCGACCACCCTCACGCCCGAGACCGTGACGGCCCCCGACGTGTCCTTCGAGACCACCAGGTGGCGGTCCGCGAAGGCCGCGACCTGCGGGAGGTGGGTGACGACCAGCACCTGGTGGCGGCGGGCGAGCTTGGCGAGGCAGCGGCCGATCTCGATCGCGGCCCCGCCGCCGACCCCGGCGTCGACCTCGTCGAACACGAGGACGGGCGGGCCGCCGATCTCGGCGAAGACCACTTCGATCGCGAGCATGACGCGGGAGAGCTCGCCGCCCGAGGCGCCCTTGTGCAGGGCGGCGGGCAGTGAGCCCGGGTGCGGGCGCAGCAGGAGCTCGACCTCGTCGGCGCCGTCCTCGGTCGCGCCGGAGACCGCCGTCTCGACGGCGAGGTCGATGCCGCCGCGACCGGCCGGTCGCGGCTCGACCGCGGCCGTGACCTCGGCGTGCGGCATGGCGAGGCCCTTGAGTTCGGCCGAGACCGACGCGGAGAAGCGCTCGGCGGCGGCGCGGCGGGAGGCGCGCAGCTGGGCGGCGAGCTCGGCGGCCCGCACGGTGAGCTCAGTGTGCTGGGATTCGAGCTCGGCGACGCGCTCATCGGAGACGTCGAGCTCCCCGAGTCGCTTGCGGGCGTTCTCGGCCCAGGCCAGCACGCCGGGAAGGTCCTCGGCGTACTTGCGGTACAGCGTCTTCATGGCCGCCTGGCGCTGGTAGATCTCCTCGAGGCGACGCGGATCGGCCGAGAGGTCGTCGAGGTACGCGGAGAGGTCGACGGCGGCCTCGGCGAGGAGCGCGCCGGCCTCGGCCAGGCGCTCGGCGAACTCGGCGAGCTTCGGGTCGGAGTGGGCGTCGTGCTCCAAGGCGCGGGCGGCCGCGCCGACCGTGTCGGTCGCACCGCCTTCGCCTGTGGACGGGTCGCCGCTGATCGCGCCGTGCGCGGTGGCGGCGGCGAGGCGCAGCGCCTCGGCGTTCTCCAGGCGGCGGGCCTCTTCGGCGAGCTCGGCGTCCTCGCCTTCCTGCGGGTCGACGGCGGTGATCTCCTCGAGGCCGAGGCGCAGCATGTCCGCCTCGCGGGCCATCTCGCGGGCGCTGGTGCGCAGGCGCGAGAGCTCGGCGGCGCAGGCCCCGAGTTCGTGGAAGGCGGCGCGGTAGGCGTCGAGGATCTTGCCGTGGTCGGACCCGGCGAAGCGGTCGAGCGCGGCCCGCTGCTCGGCGGGCTGCAGCAGCCGCATCTGGTCCGACTGGCCGTGCACCGAGATCGCCAGCTCGCCCAGTTCCGCCAGGACGCCGACGGGCGCGGAACGGCCGCCGACCCAGGCCTTCGAGCGGCCCTCCGAAGACACCGAGCGGGCCAGCAGCAGCTCGCCGTCCTCGAGGTCGGCACCGGCCTCGATCGCGCGTTCACGCAGTTCGAGCGCGCTCTCGGGTACGGCGAATCGGCCCTCCACAAGGGCCTTATCCGCGCCGAGGGGGGCACGGGAGGCACGACCGCCGAACAGCAGCCCCAGACCGGCGACGACCATGGTCTTACCGGCGCCGGTCTCACCGGTGATGCAGGTCAGGCCGGAATCGAGCGGCAAGGTGGCGTCAGCGATCACGCCCAGGTTCTGGATGCGAAGCTCCTCCAACACGCTTCGAAGCCTAGCCGGTCTGTCTGACATCCGGCGGCCGAGCGGGGTCAGATGCGGCCGTGACGCCAACCGTCAACGGGCAGAGAGAGTTTCGACACGAGCCGGGAGGCGAAGGGCTGACTGGACATGCGCACCAGGCGTACCGGGCGGTCCGAGCGGCGGATGGTCACCGTCGATCCCGAAGTGAGCCGCGTGAGCTCCTTGCCGTCCGCGATGAGCGAGCCCTCGGTGCCCACCGACTCCACGCCGATGCGGATCACGGAGGAGGAGTGCACCACCATCGGCTTGGCGAACAGGGCGTGCGCGTTCATGGGGACCACCACGAGGGCATCCACATCGGGCCAGACCACCGGGCCGCCCGCCGACATCGCGTGCGCGGTCGAACCGGTCGGCGAGGCCACGACGACGCCGTCGGAACCGTAGCGGGAGATGCGGGTGCCGTCGATCTCGATGTACAGCTCCAGCATCCGCGCGGGCTCGGCCTTCTCCACCGCGATGTCGTTGAAGGCCCAGGAGACGTGGTGCGCGCCGTCGGTGCCGAGGGCCTCGACCGCCAGCGCGGTGCGCTCCTCGACCGTGTACTCGCCGTCGAGGAGGCGTGAGACGACGGTCTCGAGTTCGCCGGTCTCGGCTTCGGCGAGGAAGCCGACCTTGCCGAAGTTGACGCCGAGCAGCGGGACGTCGGCCTTGGCGGCCATCTTGGCCGAGCGGAGGACCGTGCCGTCGCCGCCGAGGGCGAGCACGAGGTCGGCGGTCTCGCCGGTGACCTCGCTGCCGACCACGAGCGCGTCGGGGCGCTGGAGCGACTGGGTCGCGCCGGAGCAGACTTTGACCTCCACGCCCTCCGCCCGCAGGGCGGCGGCGAGCTTGTCAGCGAGTTCGGCCACGTCCTCGCGCAGCGGATGCGTGACCACCAAGACCCGGCTCGGCTTCTGCTGCGGCTCCACTCGCGCTCCTACTCAGACGGTTCCAGGGCCTCGAACTGTACTCCAGGCGGGTTCACCGGGAGTACCGGAGAGCATACCGAGGATAACGCTTGCACAAAGCGGTTCCGCGTGAAAGCACTGCATCCGACTTCCCTTGGGAGACAAGCCGCTCTGAGCCCTGGTTAGGTGTGATCCCTTGCGGCACAATGTGTCCCCAACACCACCAGATACCAAGGGAGACCCCGTGGCGACACGCAGACAACTCTTCGGCTACTCGGCGCTCACCGCCGCCGCGGCGGCCGGGCTCACCACCGTCGGACCCCGGGCCGCCGCCGCGAACGGCGCCCACGTCCCCGCCATCGTCATCGGCTCCGGCTACGGCGCGGCCGTCTCGGCCCTGCGCCTCGGCGAAGCCGGGATCGAGACCACCGTCCTCGAGATGGGCCGCCTCTGGAACGAACCGGGCGGGGACGGCAAGGTCTTCTGCACCATGACCAGTCCCGACGAGCGCAGCATGTGGTTCAAGCGCCGCACCGAAGCGCCCCTGTCCACGCTCCTGTGGCTCGACGTCGTCAACCGGGACATCGACCCCTACCCGGGCGTCCTCGACCGCGTCAACTACGCGGACATGTCCGTCTACGTCGGACGCGGCGTCGGCGGCGGCTCACTCGTCAACGGCGGCATGGCGGTGGTCCCCCGCCGCGACTACTTCGAAGAGGTCCTCCCCGGCGTCGACGCGAACGCGATGTACGACCGCTACTTCCCGCTCGCGCAGACCGAACTCCAGGTCAACACCATCGACACCGAGTTCTACAAGTCCACCGAGTACTACCGCTTCAGCCGCGTGGCCGCCGCCCAGGCCGAGGCCGCCGGGATCAAGACCGTCTTCGTGCCCGACGTCTACGACTTCGACTACATGGAGCGCGAAGCCGCCGGGACCGCTGAGAAGTCCGCCCTCGGCGGCGAGGTCATCTACGGCAACAACCACGGCAAGATGAGCCTCGACAAGACCTACCTCGCGTCCGCGCTCGCCACCGGCAAGGTCACCATCGCCGCCCGCCACCAGGTGCGGTCCATCGAGCTCGACGCCGACGGGAACTACGCCCTCACGGTCGAGCACCGGGGCGACGCGGACGAGCTCATCGAGACCAAGCGCCTCACGTGCCGCCACCTGTTCCTCGGCGCGGGCAGCCTCGGCACCACCGAGCTGCTCCTGCGCGCCCGCGACACCGGCGCGCTCCCCGACCTCGACGAGGCCGTCGGCTCCGGCTGGGGCCCCAACGGGAACGTCATGACCGCCCGCGCCAACCACCTCTGGAACCCCACCGGGCTCAAGCAGTCCACGATCCCCGTGATGGGCATCGACGACTGGGACAACCCTGAAGCGCGGGTCTTCGCCGAGCTCGCGCCGCTCCCGGCGGGCATCGAGACCTGGATCAGCCTCTACCTCGCGATCACCGACAACCCCGAGCGCGGCCGCTTCACGTACGACGCCGCCGCCGACAAGGCCGTGCTCGACTGGAGCCTCGAGCAGGCGCAGCCGGGCGTCGCCGCCGCGAAGTCGATGTTCGACCGCATCAACGAGCGGCACGGCACCTCGTACCGCTACGACCTGTTCGGCGACGACCGGGCCTTCGCGGACGACTTCTGCTACCACCCGCTCGGCGGCTGCGTCCTCGGCAAGGCCACCGACGGATACGGGCGCCTCAACGGGTATGAGCGGCTGTACGCCACCGACTCCTCGCTCATCCCCGGCTCGATCGGCGTGAATCCGCTCGTGACGATCACGGCGCTGGCAGAGCGGAACCTGGAGGCGATCATCGCCGCCGACTTCGCTTAGGGAACGCCGCAGGCCGCGTCGACTCCGGCTCGGTCGATCAGTTCGCCTTCGGTGACCATGCGGCAGAAGAACTCCACGTTCCCCTTGGGGCCGGGCAGCGGGCTCGCGGCCACCGCGGTGGTGGTCCAGCCGAGCTGTCCGGCCTTCTCGATCACGCCCCACACGGCGTCGGCGCGCTGGGCCGGGTCGCCCACGACCCCGCCGGCGCCCACCTGGCCCTTGCCGACCTCGAACTGCGGCTTGACCATCGGCAGCATCATGCCCTCGGGTTTCGTGCACGCGGCCAGCGCGGGGAGGACGAGTTCGAGGGAGATGAAGGACAGATCCCCCACCGTCAGGTCAACCCGGCCCCCGAGCTGCTCGGGGGTGAGGTGGCGGACGTTGGTGCGGTCGTGGACGACGACGCGGTCGTCGGTCTGGAGCTTCCAGGCGAGCTGGCCGTAGCCGACGTCGACGGCGAGCACCTGGGCGGCGCCGCGGCGCAGGAGGACGTCGGTGAAGCCGCCGGTGGAGGCGCCGGCGTCGAGGACGCGCAGGCCCTTCGGGTCGACGTCGAAGGCGTCGAGGGCGCCGATGAGTTTGTGGGCGCCGCGGGAGACGTAGTCGTCCGCGTCGCCGACGAGGCGGATGGAGTCGTCGCCGGTGACGCTCGTGGCGGGTTTGGTGGCGGGGATGCCGCGCAGGTGGATGCGGCCGGCCGCGATGAGTTCGCGGGCGTGCTCGCGGGAGCGGGCGATCTTGCGGCGCACGAGTTCGGCGTCGAGTCGGTAGCGCGTCGGCATGGCGCGGGATCGGTGCTTTCTAAGGCTGGACGCTAGGCGTCGTCGACGTTGCTGAGGATCTCGGAGAGGCGCTGCTGGACGCCTTCGAAGACCTGGACGTGCTCGGTGACGGGCAGGTCCGGCAGGGCTTCGAGGCGGCCGAGGGCCTCCTCGACCTCCATCTCGACGTCGTCGGTGTCGGCTGCGGGCTTCAGCCGGCTGGCCAGGGCCCCCGGGCTGGGCGTGTCGGTCATGCGTCCTCTTCCTCGCCGTCGATCGGCTCCATGGTCGCGGCGGAGTCGGACGGGGGCGTCTCGGCGGGAGCCCGCTTCTCCGCGGCGTTCATGCGGGCCTCGGCTTCGGCGAGGCGGATGCGGAGATCGCGGACCTGCTCTTCGGAGTGCTCGAGGCGCAGGTTGAGGTCGTCGAGGTCGGCCTGGGTGGCGACGCCGAGGCGGGTGAGGCTGGCGTCGAACTCGGCTCGGATGAGTCGGCCGAGGTCGGTGGCGGTGCGGCTGCCTTGCTCGCGTACCTGCTCGGTGCCGGTGCGGAGGTCCTCGCGGACCTTGCCGGCGAGATTGCGGGCGCGGCGCGCGGGTTCGCCGGCCATGCCGAGGAATGCGTCGAAGTAGGTGCGGGCGGAGTCCGTCATGGTGGTCCCACTCCCTTCAGGGTCTGCCGAGTCCGCGGGTTGGCGTCCCCGCCTCGGTGAGGCTCGCGAGCCGTAGTCTGGCTCTGGCGTCAACGGTACTGCCAAGCTACCGGTGCCCGGCCTCGCCCGCGAGGTCGTACTGGCCGGTAACATTCTGACGGGGCGCACTGCCGCGCCCGCGCCGATCGAAACAGGAGGGCCCATGGCCACCATCGACGAATGCCGGACCGCACTCGAGCAGTTCTCGGAGAACCTCGCCTCGAACCCGAAGACGGTCCGCAAGCTCCAGGGCTTCCAGCGCTCGCTCGCCGCCGACATCACCGACCTCTCGGTGTCGTTCAACGGCAAGTTCGACCAGGGCAAGCTGACCGGCATCACCGACGGCGACAACCCCGACGCGGAGATCCGCATGATCGTCTCCTCGGACAACCTGCTCAAGCTCGTCGCCGGGGAGCTCGACTTCATGAAGGCCTTCACCGGAGGCCAGGTCAAGTTGAAGGCCAACATGATGGACCTCATGAAGCTCCGCGGCGTGCTGTAGACGGCCCTGCTCGCGCCGTCGGTTCGCATTGGGCGGCTTGGACAGCGCGAGGTGCGTAGGGTGCGCGGGCGCGGGCCGTGAGGCCCGTCCCGCGCCCGGCCGCGGCGACGCCTGCGAGCCGTGAATCTGCATGAGCGTCCCAAGGGTCAAATGCGTCCCGGTCGGACGCAACGGCATTCGGGCCACGTTGTAATCTCTCGGCAGTCGAGCGCTTCGAGCTCAAGAACTATCCGGGAGGACCGTATGGCCACTGTTGACGAATGCCGCAATGTGCTGGAGAAGATGGCGGGCAAGGTCGCCAGGAAGTCCGACGAGCTCGAGCTCGAAGAAGACTTCGAGCGCACGCTGGCCGTTGAGATCACCGACCTGAACCAGGCCTTCAGCGCCAAGCTCTCCGGCAACAAGCTGACCGACCTGCTCGACGGCGACGCCGCCGACGCCGAGGTCCGCATCCTCATCGGCTCTGACGACCTGATCGCCCTGTCCAAGAAGGAGCTCAAGCCCGCCAAGGCGCTCCTGACCGGCAAGATCAAGATCAAGGCCTCCGTGAAGGACCTCGCCAAGCTGCGCAAGGCCCTCAAGGTCGACAAGTAGCCGAACCATGCCCTGAGGCGTTGCGCCCCACCGGTGCAGCGCCGTAAAGAAAACGAAGCCCGGACTGCGGCAGTCCGGGCTTCTCGCTTGCCTTCGTCAGGCCGACAGGAGCTTTTCTGCGGCCTCGCCCACCGGGATCGGCGCCGATGTCGGCTCGTAGCCGGTCATATCGGCTGCGGCCCAGCTCAACTCGCAGAGGGCCCGCCACGCGTCCAGTTCGGCGCCCTGGCCGCTGAGACGGATCTCCTTGCCGTCCAAGGCCGCCGTCCACCCGCCGCACTCGATGCGGTCGACAGCGTCGTTCCAGTCGGGTTCGGGGTGCGACTCGGTCAGGGCGGCAAGGCTCCAGCCGAGGTATGTCGGCCGCTGCTCGGGTGGCAGCGCGAGCGCCTCGCGCGGCGAGACGACACCGGTGAAGACCAGCAGCGAGTCGATGCCCGCCCGGTTGGCGCCCTCGATGTCCGAGTCCGGCCGGTCGCCGACCATCACCGCGCGGGCACCGGGCTTGCGCGCCAACGCCGAGCGGTAGATCCCCGGCTCCGGCTTCCCTGCGACGATATCCGGGCCGCGGCCCAGCGCCGTGCTGATCGCCCCGGCCAGCGCGCCCGTACCGGGCAGCGGACCGTCCGGCGTGGGCAGGGTGGCGTCGAGGTTCGTCGCCACCCACAGGGCCCCGTTGCGGGCCGCGATGGTCAGGTCGGCGAGGTCCCGCCACGTCAAGGACGGGATCATGCCGTAGCCGATGCCTTGGGCCGCTTTCGGATCCGTCGTCGCCACCAGGCCCTGGGACTCGACGGCGACGCGCAGCGCCTCCGAACCGGTCACGAGGATCCGGGCGCCCTCGCCGAGCCGCTCGCGCAGGATCTCGGCCACCACCTGCGCCGAGGTGAGCACCTGGGTGTCCTCGGCCGGGATGTCCATGCCGCGCAAGGCCTCCGCGACCGTCTGGGGGCTGCGTGAGGCGTTGTTGGTGACGAACACCGGGTCGCAGTCGAGCCCCGGAAGGGCCGCGAGGGTCGCGGCCGCTTCCGGGATCGGCTGACTGAGCAGGTAGACGACGCCGTCGAGGTCGAGCAGCGCTTGGTCGTAAGCGCCGGCGAGAGCCTCAGGCGCGCCTTTCAGTCGAGTCATCGGACTCCTCAGCGTCGGGGGTCGACTCGGCGTTGGAAGCCGCCGGAGTCGCGAACGGAGTGGTCGAAGGCGGCGCGGGGGTCGTCCCGGTCCTCACGTCGTCCTTGACGTCGGCCTCGGACTCCTCGTCGTCTTCGAAGTCTTCTTCTTCGTCGTCGAAGTCCTCGTCGTCTTCGTCGTCGTAGTCGTCCTCGGCTTCCACGTCGCGGTCGTCGTAGTCGGCCCGCACGTCGCGGTCGTCGTCCGAGTCCTCGTCGTCGTCTTCGAGGCCGTCTTCGTCGTCCTCGTAGTCGTCCTCGTCTTCGAACTCGTCGTCCTCGTCGTACTCCTCGACGACGATGCCCTCGAGCTCGAGCAGGCGCTCGGCGGCGCCGGTCTCGCCGGTCTCGTCGGCGGCGACCGCCTTCGAGAGCCATTCGCGGGCTTCGTCTTCGCGGCCGTCGGCCAGCAGGCCCTCGGCGTACGCGAAGCGGAGGCGGGCGACCCAGGGCTCGGTCTTCGGCGAGTTGAGCCCGCCGACCTTCAGCATCGCGGTCGCGGCCTCGCCCATGCCCATGTCGCGGCGGGCGCCGGAGGCGACGATGAGGAGCTCGACCCGCACCTCGGGGTCGACGCTCTCGTCGCTGCCGAACTCGCGGTACAGGTCGATCGCGCGCTCGGGGTGCCCAAGGGCGCGTTCGCAGTCCGCGATGAGCGCCACGTGGTCGTGCGTGCCGCCCAGGCGCTGCGCGGCGCGCAGCTCGTTGACGGCCAGCTGCCACTCTTCGGCGCCGTACGCGGCCACACCGGTGACCTCGCGGACCACGGCCACGCGGGACGCCTTGCGGCGGGCGTAGCGGGCCTGCTCGAGCGCGCCTTCGACGTCGTCCTCGGCGAGGAGCGCGGCGGCGGCGATGAGCCGGTTGCCGACGGCCTCGGCGAGCTGCTTGTTCAAGCTGCGCAGCCCGGCCTTGGTCTCCTTGTCGAGCTGGTCGAAGCCGTACTCGATGCCCTCGGGAAGGTCCGGGGCCTCGTCGGACTCGCCCATGCGGATCGGGCCTTCGTGCCCGGCCTCGCGCTCCTCGAGCGGACGCAGGGCGTCCTTGCCGCGGCGCTCCTTGCCGTCGCGGCCGAAGCGGTCGTCGCCCCGGTCGCTGCGGCGGGGGCGGTCGTCGCGGTCGAAGCGGCGCGGGCCGCCTCGGTCGTCACGGCGGGGACCCCGGTCGCCGCGGTCGAAGCTGCGCGGGCGGTCGTCGCCGTCGCGGCGGGGGCGCTCGTCGCGGCCGCCTTCGCGCTTCTCGAACTGGCGCGGACGGTCGTCGTCACGACGGGGACGGTCCTCGCGGCTCTCGAACTGGCGGGGCCGGTCGTCGTCGCGGCGCGGGCCGCGGTCGTCGCGCTTGTCGAAGCTGCGCGGACGGTCGTCGCCGTCCCGGCGCGGCCGGTCGTCCCGGCTGCCCTCGAAGCGACGAGGACCGCGGTCATCGCGGTTGAAGCCGCCACTGCGGTTGTCGCCGTCGCGGCGGGGGCGGTCGTCGCGGTTGCCCTCGAAACGGCGCGGGCCGCCACGGTCGTCGTCGCGGCGGGGGCGGTCGTCGTCGCGGCGGGGGCGGTCGTCGTAGCGGCGCGGGCCCCGGTCATCGCGGCTGAACCCGCCACCGCGGTTGTCGCGGTTGCCCTCGAAACGGCGCGGACCGCCACGGTCATCGCGGCTGTAACCGCCGCGGCTGTCGCCATCGCGGCGGGGACGGTCGTCGCGGTTGAACCCGCCGCTGCGCGGACGGTCCTCACGGTTGTAGCCACCACCGCGGTTGTCGCGGTTGAAGCCGCCACCGCGGCTGTCACCGTCGCGACGGGGCCGGTCGTCCCGGCTGCCCTCGAAACGGCGCGGACCGCCACGGTCATCACGGTTGTAACCGCCACTGCGGCCGTCCCGGTTGAAACCACCGCCGCGGCTGTCGCCATCGCGGCGGGGACGGTCATCGCGGTTGTAGCCACCGCGGTTGTCGCCGTCGCGACGGGGCCGGTCGTCCCGGTCCTCGTAGCGCCGCGGGCGGTCATCGCGGCCTTCACTGCGGCCGTAGCCGCCCCGGCTGTCCCCTCGGCCGTCCTGGCGGTTGTACCCGCCGCTCCGGCCCGAACGGTCGCCGTAGCCGCCGCCCTCGCGACGGCCGTAGCCGCCTCGTCGGTCATCTCCACCCTTGCGGGCGCGGCCGTCTTCAGCCACTCGATTCTCCCCCTCTATTCACCGCGACAAAACCAACCAAGTGTATGCCTCAGCTGACGACCTCGAATCCGGCGACGGTCTTCTTGCCGCGCCGGATCACTCCGTACCGCCCGTGAAGCAGGACAGACTGGTCGATAACGGCCGCAGGATCACTCACTCGGACGTTGTTGAGGTAGGCGCCACCCTCTTTCGCGGCACGGCGGGCCTCGCCCAGGCTCGCGACCACGCCGGACTCTTTCATGGCCTCGGCCACGGTGACGTCCGGCTTGGTGAACTCGGCAAGGCCGGCCTCCACGAGCGCGGCGCGCAGCGTCGGCTCGGGCAGCTCGGCGAGCTCGCCGCGGCCGAAGAGGGCCTGCGAGGCGGCCACGACGTGCGCCGTCTCCTCGGCGCCGTGCAGCAGCGTGGTCATCTCCTCCGCGAGCGCCTTCTGCGCGAGGCGCGCGGCGGGCTTCTCGACGGTGGCCCGCTCGAGCTCCTCGATCTCCTCGTGGGACTTGAACGAGAAGTACTTGAGGTAGCCCACGACGTCGGCGTCGGCGGCGTTCACCCAGAACTGGTAGAACGCGTACGGGCTGGTCAGCTCGGGGTCGAGCCAGACCGCGCCGCCTTCGGTCTTGCCGAACTTCGTGCCGTCGGCCTTGAGGACCAGCGGGGTCACGAAGGCGTGCACGTGCTCGGCCGCCTTGCGGCGCACGAAGTCCACCCCGGCGGTGATGTTGCCCCACTGGTCCGACCCTCCGAACTGGAGGGTGCAGCCGTGGCGGCGGTGCAGCTCGTAGAAGTCGTTCGACTGCAGGAGCTGGTAGGAGAACTCGGTGAAGGAGATGCCGGATTCGAGCCGGGCCTTCACGACCTCGCGGGCGAGCATCTTCGAGACCGGGAAGTGCTTGCCCACATCGCGCAGGAACTCCACGACGCCCATCTCGCTGGTCCAGTCGAGGTTGTTGACCGGGATCGCGCCGTTGTCGCCGTCGTACGTGACGAACGGCGAGAGCTGCGCCCGGATCTTCTCGACCCAGCCGGCCACCACCTCGGGCGGGTTGATGCTGCGCTCGCCCGCCTCCTTCGGGTCGCCGATCTGGCCCGTCGCACCGCCCACGAGCAGCAGCGGCTTCAAGCCCGCCTGCTGGAGGCGGCGGGCGGTGACGACCTGCATGAGGTGGCCGACGTGCAGGCTGACCGCGGTCGGGTCGAAGCCCACATAGAAGGTCACCGGGCCCGCGTCGATGTGCTCGCGGAGAGCGTCGATACCGGTGGAGTCCTGGATGAGGCCGCGCCATGCGAAGTCGTCGAGAATATGCACGTTCCCATTGTGCCCTAGCGGCCGAAACGCTTTTCGCGCTCCGAGGCCGCGCGTGACCCGCGCCGTCAGGCGTCCGCGTGCCGCCCGGTCTCGCCGAGCGCGAGGGCTACCTCGATCTGGACGCGCAGCTCAAGAGCCGCATTGGTCTTCGCGACCTGCTTGGTCGGGCCCTTCCCCTCGGCGGCGACGTGCTCGCCCGAGGCCGGCATCCAGCCCTCCGCCCGGCACGTGAAGATCCGCTCGTGCGAGGGACCGTCGACCGAGAAATCCCAGGTGAGCGGTTTGACCGCCCCCCTGGCGGCGTAGATCTGGACCGCTTCGGCGGGGTTGACCGCGGCGTCCACGAGGAGCTTCTTCGGGCCCTCCGTGCGCGGCTTCGCGGTCACGTCCGAGGAGGGGTCCGGCAGGCCCGCCAGCGCCGCGACGAGCGCCAGAGCGGCCTGATTGCGGGCCTCCTTCTTGTTGCGCTGCAGTCGTTTCGGCGAGTCGACCTGTTCGCCGTTGCAGCGGATCGAGACCTGGGCGGAGAAGAGCGGGCCCTCGAAGCCGGGGGCGTCCTCGACGGTCCAGAGCACGTTGGTCTCGTTGCTGACCGGGCCGCCGAGTCGGTCCTGGAGGTAGACGTTGACGATCGACTGGGCCTGCTGGGGCTCGTCGGCGAGCATCCGGTTCATGCGCTCGCGCAGCGGTTCGAACTCGCCGCGGCCGTAGAGGTAGACGGAGGCGAACTCGCGGAGCTGGAGTTCGCGGGCGTCGAGGCGGCGGGCGGTGTCGGCGGCGAGCCCGGCGGGGTTCTCGCCGCGTTCGACGGCGAACTGGAGGACGCGGGCGTACTGCTTGTAGGGCAGGGCGGCGAAGTCGGCGGTCTCGGCGTGCCGGGCGGTCTGCTCGTGGGCCTTCTGCTTGAAGTACTCGGCCTTGGCGCGGCGCTCCTCCTCGACGCGCTCGTTGACGTGGGCGGCGACCGCTTCGAGTTCCTCGATCGGGTAAGGGCTCGGGTGGCCGAGGGCGGCGGCGAGCAGGATGCGCTGGACGACGAGGTCGGGGTAGCGGCGGATCGGGCTCGTCGCGTGCGTGTAGGCGGGCAGCTGGAGGCCGTGGTGGCCGTGCACGGTGGGGCCGTAGGTGGCGGCGCGGGCGACCATGCGCATGCGGGTGCGGAGCATCTCGAAGGCGGCGCCGTCGCCGGTGGCGGCGATCGAGTCGAGCTCGGCGCGCAGTTCGGCGGGGTCGCCCGCGACGGCGGCGAGGCGGTGGTTGCGGAAGAGGATCGGCAGGTCCTCGCGCACGGCCCACGCGGCGATCTGCGCGTTGGCGGCGATCATGAACTCCTGCACGATGATGTAGCCGGAGTTGCGCTCGGCGCTGTCGAGTCGCACGAGTTGGCCCTCTTCGTTGGTAGCGAAGCCGGAGAGGAGGTCGTAGAAGGCGAGGGCGCCCGCGTTGCGGCGGGCGGCGAGCATGGTCTGGGCGAAGCGCAGGGCGAGCGCGAGGGTGGTGTGGAGGGGGTGGCCGGGGTCGTTCGCGGCGTCGGCGGCCTCGCCGTGGGTCATGACCCAGGACTTGGTGAGGCGGCCGGGGCCGAGGTCGGCGGAGCGGACCTGCCCGGCGTGGTCGAGTCGTAGGTGGACGGCGAAGGTGTCGTTCTCGCGGCCGGGTTCGAGGGAGGCGGCTTCGACCACGGGCGCGGGGAGCATGTGCTCGGTGTGCTCGGGCCGGTAGCGGGTGTGGACGCGGTGGTGGGCCTCGGCGTCGGCGCGGCCGCCCGTGGTGACGTGGTCGGCGACGCGGGCGATGTGGATCCAGACGTCGAAGCCGTCGCCGTCGGGTTCGATCCAGATGGCGTCGTCGCGATCGGCCGTGGTCGCGGCGTCGATCATGATCCCGGTTTCGGCTGGGTGGTGGTCGGCCAACTGCGCTCCTTCGAAGTCCGGCAACAATCGTAACCGCAGACACACGATGAGGTATGGACGGCGCGGGCGGTCGCGGCGATCCTGATCGCCGACCGGAACGGGCCGGAGGTTCGTCCAGGAACGTCCGGCCCGTTGTCGCGCTTCGGTCAGGGGCGCAGGTCCCAGGTCTCCAGGCGTCCGCACATGCCCCATTTGGCGGCCGCGTCCCCGGCGTCGCCGACGTGGGCGTCGCACAGGTGGGCCGCTTCGGCTTTCGCGAGGGCGTCCAGGTGGGCGCCGGTGGCGTCGGCCTGGGCCTTCGGGCCGTCGGCCCAGAGTCCTCGCCAGGTCCCGGTGCGGGACGCGACGATCTGGGCCGCCCGGTCCCACAAGGGCCGCATGGCCGTCGGGCCTTCGGTCTCGACGCGTTCGCGCAGGGCGAGGTAGCCGTCGATCGCGAGGTCCCGTCGGGCCCTGGTGGCTTCGCCGCGTTCGCCCTCGCTCAGGCCCGGAGCGGCGGGCGCGGTCGCGGCGGCGAGGTAGGCCTCCGGGTCGGCAAGGGTCGCTTCGGGAAAGGTGAACACGGCGTCCCCGGCCTCGGGGATGCCCGCGTTCTGCATGACCACCACGACCTGGAGGTCGCCCGAGCCGTTGACGAGGCGGTGGACCGTCCCGGGGGTGAACCACAGGACGGTCCCGCGCGCGAGGTCGCGGCGCTCGTAGCCGTTCCCCGAGAGGGTCTCGACCGCTCCGGTGCCGCTGACGACGACATAGCCCTCGGTGGAGGCGGTGTGCAGGTGCGGGCTGCCGCCCGCTTGGCCGTCCACTGTGGGCCAGTTGTAGACGGTGACGAGGGAGACGGCCGTGCCGCCGGGGAAGCCGCTCATGGCTACCCCAGCCGGGCCAGTTCGGCGGCGGCGAGCTCGGCGGTCTTGGCGGCGCCGTCGATCCCGGTGTCGCCGTTGCAGACCGCGACGGCGTGGCGCAGGGTCACGGTGTCGCCGGGCGCCATCGGCAGCTCGGTGTCGAAGAACGGCGCGGGGCAGACCGCGGCGAACGGGGTGGTGCGCACGAACCACTTGACGGGCGCGGTCGGGTTCTCCGGGTGGTCGGTGAAGACCAGGGTGGAGACGGCGTCGACGGAGTCGTGCTTGCCGCGGAAGGCGAGCCAGTCGCCGCGCTCGCCCATCTTCTCGTCGCCGCCTTCGCCCGCGGCGGTGTAGACCGTGCCCTCGGTGAAGGAGCGCGGTCCGCGCCAGAAGAAGCCGCCGTAGCCGGCGTTCTCGCGGCCCTCGGTGGTGGGGCTGCCCATGACGACCGTGTCCTGCGTGTCGTTGGTGAACGCGGTCGTGAAGGAGAGCACCCAGGTGTCGTCCGAGAGGACCGTGACGGCGAAGCTGCGCGTCTCGGAGAAGAAGTGGCGCCCGTCCTGGGTGACCCAGTCGAGTCGTTCGACCGCCTTGACGCCGTTCTCGTCCGTGGTGAGCTCGGTGAACTCCTGGTGGACCATGGAGCCGTCGTTCTTCTCGTCCACGTAGCCCTTGCCGCGGCGGAAGGTCGCGCCGCCCCAGAAGTTCTCCGGGCCCGCGTTCGGGATCGAGAGCGCGATGCCCTTGTGCCACACGTGGTCGTGCGGACGGTAGAGGCTCACCTGGTTGCCGGCCAGGTCGTAGAGCGGCTCGAAGTACGGCCGCGGAGACTCGAACTGGGCGTTCTGCGGACGATAGACGTAGCGCAGGATCTGCAAGTCGCCCCTGGTGATCGAGAGGGCGGTGCCGTCGTCTTCGAGGTTCAGCGTCATCGGTGTTCTCTCCAGTCGTTCCGGTAGGTCGTCACTTGCGGTCGGGCCAGGGTGCGCCGGTGCCGTCCATGCGCTGGTAGAACGGCGAGGTCGGGTCGATCTCGCCGGCGCGGACGCGCTTGCCGGTGAAGGCCGAGGCGTAGATCGCCGCGAGCAGTTCCAAGGTGCGGCGGGAGTCCTCGATGGTGACCGGCGGGGCGGTCTTGCCGTCGAGGGCGTCGGCGACGCGCAGGAACTGGGCGTAGTGGCCCGAGGACTTGCCGCGCGGCTCGCCCGCCCAGGCGAGGTTCACTTCCTCGGCGGCGGCGTCGATCGGGTGGATGCTCCAGTTGTCGTCGCCGTAGCCGTAGAGGTGGTCGAGCTCGACGGTGGCGTTGTCGAAGTCGAGCCGGATCTGCGAGACCTCGCGCGGGCTGAGCAACGAATTCGTGATGACCACGGACGCACCGGATTCGAGCGTGACGATCGCGTGCGAGACGTCCTCGGTGTTGGTGATGCGGCGGTGGCGGTGCGCGGTGGCGACCACTTCGGACCAGGGACCGACCATGGAGAGGAGCGTATCGATCTGGTGGATGCCGTGGCCCATGGTGGGGCCGCCGCCCTCGGTCTCCCAGCGCCCGCGCCATTCGACCGCGAAGTACTCCTCGGGGCGGTACCAGAGGGTGTCGCATTTGGCGACGGCGAGGCGGCCGAGGACGCCTGAGGCCATCATGTCGCGCACGCGGTCGGCGCCGGAGCCGAAGCGGTGCTGGGAGATGAGCGCGAAGTCGCCCTTCGAGGCGGACGCGGCGGCCGCGATCCGGTCGAACTCGGCCAGGCTGAGGGCCGGGGGCTTCTCGCAGATGACGCCGACCCCGGCTTCTAGGGCGGCGATGGCGCCGGGCGCGTGGGCCACGGGCGGTGTGCACAGGTCGACCAGGTCGAGGGCCTCCGCGGCGAGGAGCGCTTCGATCGAGGCGTAGCCGTGCTCGACGCCGAACTTCTCCTTGAACGCGTCGAGCCGGTCGGTGTCGGGATCGACGGCCGCGACCAGTTCGATCCGGCCCTGGCAGTGATCGCGCAGCTGTTCGGCGTGCAGGTGGGCGATGCCGCCGGTGCCGACCACGGCGAGGCGGTAGGGGGAGGACACAGTGGACTCCTTCGTCACAGGGTCTGTAAACGCTTTCCAGCGTTCGGGTCAATACTAGCCGACAACGGTCGCGACGGTGACCTGGGTCGCCAGAGCGCGGGTCCCCGGCTCAAGGCGGCGGGAGCCGGTCACCTCGACGTCGAGCGAGGCCACGGTGTCGGCGGCCGAACGCGCGACGCGCAGTTCGAGCGCCCCGGCCTCGACGATCCACTCGCCGTCGACACCCACGAACGCGGCCAGGTCGACGGGCATCGCGAAGCGGGCCTCGCCGGCCTCGCCGGGAGCCAGTTCGAGCCGCGCGAACCCGACCAGGCGCTGCACGGGGCGGACCGCGGAGGCCACCGGGTCGTGGAGGTAGAGCTGCACGACCTCGGTGCCGTGGCGCGCTCCGGTGTTGCGCACGCGCACCGCGAGCTCGACGACGCCTTCGGGGCCGACCTCGGCGCCGGACACGAGTTCCGGTGCGTCCCATTCGAACTCGGTGTACGAAAGGCCGTAGCCGAAGACGTACTGGGCCGTGGGGTCCACGGAGGAGACCGAGGAGCGCCGGGCGAGCTCGGGGGCGAGGTAGGTGGCGGGCGGCGAGTCGGGGCGGGCCGGGACGCCCGCGGGCAGGCGGCCTTCGGGCTCGGCGGCGCCGGTGAGCACCGCGCTGATCGCGCCCGCGCCCTCCTGGCCGGGCAGGAACGCCTGCACGATCGCGGCGGCCCGCTCGGGGGCCGTGCCGAGCGCGTACGGGCGACCGGAGATCACCACGAGGACGGTGGGCGTGCCCGAGTCGAGCACCGCTTCGACCAGTTCCGCCTGGCGTCCGGGCAGCGCGTGCGTCGGCGCGTCGCAGCCCTCGCCGGAAGTGCCGCGGCCGAAGAGCCCGGAGCGGTCGCCGACCGCGACGATGGCGAGGTCGGCGGCGGCGGCGGCGTTCGCGGCCGCGGCGATCTCGGCGTCGGTGGCGTCGAGGACGGAGCCCGCGGCGAGGTGCTCGATGGCCGTGCCCGGGAGGTCCGCGGTGAGCCGCTCGACGACGGTGGCGATCGAGACGCCCATGTCGACGTGCGGGTACGGGTCGTCCGAGTCGATCGACGCGGCGTCGTTGCGGCCGTGGTGGTTGGGGAAGGCGTAGCAGCCGAGCATGACGGCCTTGTCGTCGGCGACGGGGCCGACGAGCGCGATCCGTCCGGGCTGCGTTTCCGATCCCGCCTGCAGCGGCAGCGTGCCGTTGTTGGCCAGGAGCACGATCGACTTGCGGGCCACCTCGGCGGCCAGCGCGCGGGCGTGGGGCGGGTCGAGGTCGATCACCGCGGCGGGCTCGGGGAGCTCCTCGAGCAGGCCGAGCTCGATCTTCTGGGTGAGCACGCGTTCGACGGCGCGGTCGACCACGCCTTCGTCGATGCGCCCGGCGGCCACGGCGGCCTGGAGGGGCTCGCCGTAGCAGTCGACGCTCGGCAGCTCGACGTCCACGCCGCCCGCGAGGCCGAGCACGGCGGCGTCGGTGCGGTCGGCGGCGACGCTGTGGAGGGAGTTGAGGAAGTTGACGCCGAAGTAGTCGGAGACGACGGTGCCGTCGAAGCCCCACTCGTCGCGCAGGACGCCTTGCAGGAGTTCGGGGTTGGCGTGGGAGGCGATGCCGTCGTTGGCGGCGTAGGAGGGCATCACGGAGCCGGCGCGGCCGATGCGCACGGCCATCTCGAACGGAGTCAGGTAGGTCTCGGCGAACTGCCTGGGGCCCATGTAGACCGGGCCGAAGTTGCGGGCCGCGTGCGAGGCGGAGTACCCGGCGAAGTGCTTCAATGTGGCGATGATGCCGGAGTCCTGCAGGCCCGAGACGTAGGCGGTGGCGAGCGTGCCAGTGAGGTAGGGGTCCTCGCCCATGGTCTCCTCGGTCCTCCCCCAGCGCGAGTCGGCGACGACGTCGAGCACGGGGGCGAGGCCCTGGTGGACGCCGACGCTGCGCATGGTGACGCCGATCTGCTGGGCCATCGCGCCGATGAGCTCGGGGTCGAAGGTCGCGCCCCAGGCCAGTGCGGTCGGGAAGATGGTGGCGCCGTGGGCCATGAAACCGGTGAGGCATTCCTCGTGGGCCAGTGCGGCGATGCCGAAGCGGCTGGAGGCGCGGATGCGCTGCTGGAGGGCGGCGAGGTTGGCGGCGCCTTCGGCGGCCGGAACGGGGGCCGAGCCGAAGGGGCGGGTCAGCTGGCCCAAGCCGTGCGCGATGGCCTCGTCCTCGGAGACCCCGCCGGTCTGCTCGCTCTGGTGCGGGGCCATGTCGGCGGCGTCCGCGTCGACGCCGCGCCACAGGCTGTACAGCTGCGCGCATTTCTCTTCGAGCGTCATCCGCTTGACAAGACCGGCGGCGCGTTCGGCCGCGTCCGCGGGGGTGTCGGTGTCCATGCTGCTCCACTCAAGCGGCCCGGAACACTGGAACCGCTGGTTCCGGGCCGATAGTTTCTGAAACTTTTCTGATCGTTTTCGATACAGGTTTGCACACCATAACATTGATGACGGGCTACTTCTAGGCTTGATTTTGTCTTGGGATGCGTTTGCCCAGGACGCTTAATCGAGCAAAGTTCTCGAAAGTTTCGGGTGGAATCCGGGAGCCCAGAGGTGCCGCTATAAGATGTCGGCACTACGGTTGGGCAGGAACGACCAGGAGGACCCTTGAGCGAAGACGAACATGGGCGCATCACGATCCGCGCCATCGCCGACGAGGCCGGCGTCAGCGTGCCGACGGTCTCGCGCGTCATCAACGGCCGCTCGGACGTCGCCCCCGAGACGCGCAAGCGCGTCGAGGAACTGCTGAACGAGCGGGGCTACCAGCGCCGCCGCTCCACCCGCGCGCCGAGCCGCGCGCGCCTGGTCGACCTGGTCTTCAACGAGTTGGACAGCCCCTGGGCCGTGGAGATCATCCGCGGCGTCGAGGACGCGGCCCACGCCGCGGGCGTGGGCACGGTGGTCTCGGCGGTCCACCGGCGCCGCGCCTCCACCGAGCAGTGGCTGGACAACCTCCGCACCCGCGCCTCCGACGGCGTGATCCTGGTGGTCTCCCAGCTCGCGTCCCCGATCCTGGAGCAGCTGCGCCACCTCGGCGTCCCCATGGTCGTGCTCGATCCCTCGGGCGGTCCCACGATGGACGCCCCGGCGATCGGCGCCACCAACTGGGCGGGCGGGCTCGCCGCGACCGAGCACCTGATCTCCTTGGGCCACAGCCGCATCGGCTTCATCCACGGCCCCAAGCAGGTGCTGTGCTCCCGGGCGCGCTTCGACGGCTACCGCGCCGCCCTCGACGCGGCGGGGCTGCCCTTCGACCCGGCGCTGATCTACGACGGGGACTTCTACCACCAGTCCGGTTTCGACGCGGCCGCCGCGCTGCTGCGCCTGCCCGAGCCGCCCACGGCGATCTTCGCGTCCTCGGACCAGATGGCCTTCGGCGCCTACGAGGCGATCCGCCAGGCGGGCCTGCGCATCCCCGAGCACGTGAGCGTCATCGGCTTCGACGACCTGCCCGAATCCCGGTGGACCAGCCCGCCCCTGACGACGGTCCGCCAGCCCCTCGCGGAAATGGGCGCCCTCGCGGCGCGCACGGTCCTCGAGATGGCGGCGGGCAACGACATCGACTCGCCCCGTCTGGAACTGGCCACCGAGCTCGTGGTCCGCGAGTCGACCGCGAGGCTCGTGAAGTAGCTCAGCCCTGCGGGATGCCGCCGTTCTCCAGCGGCACCGGCGCGGCCTCGACCTCGGTCACCTGGCCGACGTTCAAGTGGTACGTGGTGCCCTCGTAGTCCTGGACGCCGTCGTCGATCGTGGCGATGCCGACGGTCTGGTACCCGGCGTGGTTGCCGTCGCTGTAGGTCAGCGGCACGATGCCGTTGCCGCGCAGGCCGCCCGATTCGACCGCGGCGATGAGGGACTCGCGCGTGGGCTCGTCGCCGGCGGCAGCGAGCGCCTCGGCGAACAGATAGCCCACGCTCATGCCGAACACCGTGTTGGCGGTGAACGGCGCGCCGTCGTTGTACTCGTCGTTGATCTGCCTGAACAGCGCGTTCCATTCGCTGTCGGCGTTGAACGGCAGGTAGTTCACGCTGACCATGCCCTCGAGGAGGGTCGGCCCGGCGTCGCCGAGGTATTGGAGCAGGGTCGGGTAGTCGGCGCCTGAGGAGGAGACGTACCACTCCGGCGACCAGTCGAGCTCCGCGGCCGTGGCCATCGCCATGGCGGTGAAGCCGTTGATGGTGCCGAGGATGTTCACTTCGCAGCCCGCCGTCTTGAGCGCGATGATCTGGTCGGTCAGGTCATCGTCCCAGGACAGGTAGGTCTCGACCTGGGCGACCTCGTTGCTGTCGATGACGATCTCGACGCCCTCGAGGATGCCCTCGCCGTAGTCGTCGTCCTGGCCGAGCACGCAGACCGTCGCGTCGGGCCGCTGGTCGACCGCGTACTGGGCGAGCGCGGCGCCCTCGGTGACGTACTCGGCGTTGAAGCCGAAGGTGTTGGGGTAGATGTCCGGCTGGTTCCACTCCCGCGAGCCCGAGGAGATGAACAGGTCCGGGACGCCCTCGTCGTCGACGTAGTCGAGCACCGAGGCGTGCGTGGGGGTGCCGAGGCCGTTGACGATGGCGAGCACGTCGTCGCGCTCGACCAGCTCGGTCACCGCGGTCTGCGTGGCGGTCGGGTCGTAGGAGTCGTCCTTGACCAGGTATTCGATCATGCGACCGTTGATGCCGCCGCCCGCGTTGACGTACTCGAAGTAGGCCGCGGTGGCCGCCGAGATCGCCGCGTACCCGGCCGCCGCGGGCCCGGTCAGCGGCTGATGAGTGCCGATCGTCACAGTGTCCGCCGTGACGCCGGGCGTGGCCTCCTCCTCGGGCTCGGTGCAGGCCACGAGGGCCAATGACGCCGTCGCGGCCAGTGCCGCGATTGCCGATACCGTTGTGGGAGAACGCATGACGATGACCTCTGACGTATTCGCTACCAATGGGTCACTTACTCGTGAGTAAGTAACACGTGAAGCGAAATCGTATGCGCTTTTGTCGATTTACGGGGTCCGGCGTTCGGTCAAGTTCTCCGTCGTTCGTTCGGCCCGGGAGCGACGCTAGGCGTTCGGGGCGACGTCGGTGCCCGCGCCGCGCTTGCGGGGCCTCACCGCTTCGGGGGCCGCCTCGGGCATCGCCTCCAGGCCCAGCGGCACCAGGCCCGCGTCCGCGATGAGGGCGAGGTCGTCCTTCGCGGCCTGGCCCTCGCTCGTGAGGTAGTCGCCGAGGAAGATCGAGTTCACGATCTGGAGCGCCACGGCCTGCAGGTGCCGCAGGTGGACCTCGCGCCCGGCCGCGAGGCGGACCTCGGCGGCGGGGTTCGCCAGGCGGACCATCGCCAGGATGCGGACGCAGCGGCGCGGGTCGAGCTCCCAGGTGCCCTCGAGCGGTGTGCCGTCGAAGGGCAGCAGGAAGTTGACCGGGATCGAGTCCACGTCGAGTCCCCTGAGCCCCAAGGCGACCGAGACGAGGTCGGCGTCCGACTCGCCCATGCCCGCGATGAGGCCCGAGCACGGGGAGAGGCCCGCGCCGTGCGCGGCGTTGACGGTGTCGACCCGGTCGTTGAACGTGTGGGTCGAGCAGATCTCGGCGTACGAGTCCTCGGAGGTGTTGAGGTTGTGGTTGTAGGCGTCCGCGCCGAGGTCGGCGAGGCGCTCGGCCTGGCCGTCCTTGAGCAGGCCCAGGCACGCGCACACCTCGACGCCCGGCGCGGCGTTCTTCACCGCGGCGATGGTCTTGCCCACCCGCTCGACGTCCATATCGGTCGGACCGCGCCCGCTCGCGACCAGGCACACCCGCGAGGCCCCGCCCGCGACCCCGGCCGCGGCCTGCTCGGCGGCCTGGTCCGGGCTCAGCCACGTGTACTTGAGGACGTCGGCCTTCGAGCCGAGGCGCTGCGAGCAGTAGCCGCAGTCCTCGGGGCACAGCCCGCTCTTGAGGTTCACCAGGTAGTTGAGTTTGACGGTGTTCCCGAAGTGGCGGAAGCGAAGCCGCGCGGCGGCGGCCACCACGTCCATGAGCTCGGCGTCAGTGCTGGCCAGCACCGCTTCGAGATCGGCGGCGGCCGGGTCCTCCCCCGCGTCGGCGGCGGCGGACAGGCGGCTGAGGGCTTCGTGCACTGCGGTCATGGCAAAAATCTTGCCACAGCACCGGCGAGGGGGACCTTTCGCATGGTTCACGGCCATTGGGCGGTATCGGCATCGGACATCACCCTCGGACCGCAGCGTCGCCATCTGGATACACTTGCTACAGTGGGTAGTCGGTGCTGCGAAGAACGCGGCGGGCTGGTGGAGGTCCCCCCTGCTCGCGTTTCATACGACGAACCGCTCGAGCCATCCGGAGAGAACCAACCGTGCCGATCGCACCTGGACAACCGGCGTTGATCGCCGTCGCAGTCGCGACCCTCTGGGCCCAGCCCTCTGCCCCGGGACCGGAGGACCGACTCGCGCTCGGCGTGCCTTCCGCCATCCGCGAATGGGTCGCCCGGCTCACCAACGACATCCGCGCCAACGGCCTCAAAGGACGCGTGCGGACCCAGTGCCTCCTCGGCACCCGCGTCGAGGTCCAGCGGATTACCGACGGCTGGGCCGAGGTGATCTGTCCCCAGCAGGAGACCTCCGGCTGGGTCCCGCTCGACCAGTTGGTGTACCCCGCCGAGGGCGACACCGACGGCGTCGAGCACTTCGTGAGCGCCACCGCGACCGCCGTGCGCGAAGAACCGGGCGGCGACGTCGCCATCCCGGGAGTCACGCTCGGCACCCGACTGCGGATCGTCGGGGCCGCCTACCGAGGCTGGGTCCCGGTGAGCCTGCCCGGACCGCGGCAGCCCGGCTGGGTGCCCCAGCGGGACCTCGCCAACGAACCCGTCGCGGTGCTGTCGAAGGCGGAGCCGCCCTCGATCGGGCTCATCTCCGCCGGACTCGACGCGGTGAAGCTCGCCCAGCAGCTCCTGGAGATCCCGTACCTCCACGGCGGCGTCAGCGCCTACGGCATCGACGCCCCCGGCCTGGTATGGATCGTCTACCGCCAGTTGGGGATCGACGTGCCGCGCTTCAACGACGCGCTCATCGAGTCCGGCGAGGCGGTCGAGTTCGAGGACCTGCACCCGGGCGACCTCGTGTTCATCGAGCACGGCGGCGACCCCAAGACCCCGGCGATCATGGCCGAGCGCAGCCAGTCCGACCTGCCCGAGGTCATCTTCTCGTCCTCGGTCTACGGCAAGGTCGTGGTCGAGTCGCTCAAGGACTCCGAACTGGCCGGCATCACCGCCTGCCGCCGCCTGCCCGTGCAGGCCTGAGACGCCGAAACGGCCCGCCCTCCCATACCGGGAAGGCGGGCCGTTTCGCTTGCCGTGCTTACTTCTCGGCGACGGCCACGGCGGGGGTGCCGCCGCCGCCCTCCATCGAGGCCTCGGACTCCGCGAAGAGCTCCTTGAAGGACTTGCCCTGTCGGCGCAGCAGGATCCAGTTGGCGAGCACGACCGCGGCCAGCACGCCGGCGATGATGCCGAGCGAGAGCGTGGTCGGGATGTGCGGCATCCACTCGATGTGGTGCCCGCCGTTGATGAACGGCAGCTGGTTCTCGGCGAGGCCGTTCATGACCAGCTTGACCCCGATCCAGCCGAGGATCGCGGCCAGGCCCAGGTGCAGGTACTTCAGCGACTTGAGCATCGCGGCCAGCAGGAAGTACAGCTGGCGCAGGCCCATGAGCGCGAAGATCGTGGCGGTGAAGACCAGGTAGGGCTCCTGGGTGAGGCCGAAGATGGCCGGGATCGAGTCGAGCGCGAACAGGATGTCCGTCGAGCCGATCGCGATCATCGCCAGCAGCAGCGGCGTCACGAACCTGACCCCGTCGATGCGGGCGAAGAGCTTGCTGCCGTGGTAGTCGGCGCTGACGCGCATCTTCGACTCGGCGAACTTCATGAAACGGGACTTCTCATAGTGTTCTTCGCCTTCTTCGCTCTCATGGGCGTTCTCGCGCAGCTGCCCGATCGCGGTCCAGATGAGGATCGCACCGAAGATGAGGAAGACCCAGCTGAACTTCGCGATGAGCACGGAGCCCACCGCGATGAAGCCGCCGCGGAGGACGATCGAGAGGACGATGCCGACGAGCAGCACGCGGGACTGGAGCACCGCCGGGACTCGGAAGCCCTGGATGATGAGCAGGAAGAC
The DNA here is from genome assembly GCF_027622875.1 of Glycomyces luteolus. Taxonomy (GTDB): domain Bacteria; phylum Actinomycetota; class Actinomycetes; order Mycobacteriales; family Micromonosporaceae; genus Glycomyces; species Glycomyces luteolus. The sequence goes on from NZ_JAPZVP010000008.1 coordinate 77,278, forward strand.
GAAGAGGTTGTCGACCGAGAGCGCGAGCTCGGTCAGATAGCCGGCGTAGAACTGCCCGCCGTAAGACGCGCCTTGCGTGGCGAACATGATGATGCCGAACACCAGCGCGGCGCCGATGTAGACGCCGGCCCACGAGGCCGCTTCTTTTGTGGAGAGTTTGTGGGGGTTGCGGATGGCCATCGCCAGGTCGAGCACGACTACGGCCGCAAGCACCACCATCGTGAGAGCCCAGGCCCACGCGGGGAGGTCCAATGTGTTGCCTTCCTTGCCTTTGGAGGGTCACATGGTCTCTCCCGGTCCTCGCGGACCAGCGCCACCGGGGACCGATCGCGGTCCCGTGCATTGACGACGACGCTAACAGCGACGAGCGCTGCGGGATACTCCCCACATACCTGATTCTGAACAGACGGGACTATTCTGCCTGCCGGAACCCGACTTGTCATCAGTCAGATTTGTGACTTCACTCTCGACACTACGCCGCGTGGTGTCACTGTGGCAGAAGCTGTGGAAAGCTCCGCTTCATGGTTCTCGAAGTCGCTGAAATCAAGATCACCCCCGGGCAGGAGGACGCCTTCAAGGAGGCGTACCGCGCCGCCCGTGAATTCGTGAAGGTCTCCCCCGGCCTGCGCTCGATGCGCATGACGCAGGGCGTCGAAACGCCGAGCCGCTTCGTGCTCCTCATCGAGTGGGACTCGGTCCAGGCCCACGAGGAGGGCTTCCGCGAGACCGACCGGTTCCCGAAATGGCGCGAGGCCATCGGCCCGTACTTCGCCCAGCCTCCGCATGTCGAACACGTCGAGGACGTCGACTAGGCGATGCTTCGTGGAACGGCTCGCAGCCCGAGGGCTGCGAGCCGTTCTCGTCGGCTTAAGCGCCGGCCTCGTCGATCTCTCGCAGCTCGCGCTTGAGGTCGGTGATCTCGTCGCGGTAGGCGGCGGCCAGTTCGAACCTGAGTTCCCTTGCGGCCGCGAGCATCTGCTCGTTGCGCTCGTCGAGCTGCTTGAGGATCTCCGAGCGGACCTTTCCGGCGCCCTGCTCGCGCTTGCCCTTCGGGAGGGTCGCCCAGGGGTCCTCTTCGACCAGCTTCGCGGTCTCGGCCGCCGAGTCGTAGAGGTCCTCCATGATGTCGCCGATGCGCTTGCGCAGCGGCTGCGGGTCGATCCCGTGCTCCTTGTTGTAGGCGATCTGCTTCTCGCGGCGCCGGTCGGTCTCGTCGAGCGCGGACTTCATCGAGTCGGTGAGCTTGTCGGCGTACATGATCACGGCGCCGGAGACGTTGCGGGCCGCGCGCCCGATCGTCTGGATCAGCGAGGTGCCCGAGCGCAGGAACCCCTCCTTGTCCGCGTCGAGGATCGCCACCAGCGAGACCTCCGGAAGGTCGAGGCCCTCCCGGAGGAGGTTGATGCCGACGAGCACGTCGTAGTCGCCGCGCCGCAGCTCCCCCAGCAGCTCGACCCGGCGGAGCGTCTCGACCTCGGAGTGCAGGTAGCGGACCCGGATGCCGTTGTCCATGAAGTAGTCCGTGAGGTCCTCGGCCATCTTCTTGGTCAAGGTGGTGACGAGCACGCGCTCGTTCCGCTTGGCGCGCTCGCTGATCTCGTGCATGAGGTCGTCGATCTGGCCCTTGGTGGGGCGGACCTCCACGTGCGGGTCGACCAGGCCGGTAGGGCGGATCACCTGCTCCACGAACTGGCCGTTCGTCTGCTCGAGCTCCCACTTGCCCGGGGTGGCCGAGAGGTACACGCTCTGGCCGACGCGCTCGCGGAACTCGTCGAAGCGCAGCGGCCGGTTGTCCTGCGCGCTCGGCAGCCGGAAGCCGTAGTCGACCAGGTTGCGCTTGCGCGAGGCGTCGCCCTCGTACATCGCGCCGATCTGCGGGACGGTCTGGTGCGACTCGTCGAGGATGGTGATGAAGTCGGAGGGGAAGTAGTCGATCAGCGTGTGCGGCGGCGTGCCCGCCTCGCGTCCGTCGATGTGGCGCGAGTAGTTCTCGATGCCGTTGCAGGTGCCGATCTGCTTCATGTTCTCCAGGTCGAACACGGTGCGCATCCGCAGGCGCTGGGCTTCCAGGAGCTTGCCCTGGGACTCCAGTTCGGTGAGGCGCTCCTCGAGTTCCGCCTCGATGGTGCGGATCGCGCGGGCCATGCGCTCGTTGCCGGTGGCGTAGTGGGAGCCGGGGAAGATGAGCACCCGGTCGACCTCGCGGACCACGTCGCCGGTGAGCGGGTGGAGGTAGTAGAGCCGGTCGATCTCGTCACCGAACATCTCGATGCGGATCGCCAGCTCCTCGTAGGCCGGGATGATCTCGATCGTGTCCCCGCGCACCCGGAAGGTGCCGCGGGTGAAGGCGACGTCGTTGCGGCTGTACTGGACGTCGACGAGGCGGCGGAGCAGCTTGTCGCGGTCCCACTGCTGGCCGATCGCGACCTCGGTGGCCTGCTCGAGGTACTCGGCGGGGGTGGCGAGGCCGTAGATCGCGGACACCGTGGCGACCACGACCACGTCGCGGCGGGTGAGCAGCGAGTAGGTGGCGCGGTGGCGCAGCCGCTCGACCTCCTCGTTGATCGACGCGTCCTTCTCGATGTAGGTGTCGGACTGCGCGACGTACGCCTCGGGCTGGTAGTAGTCGTAGTAGGAGACGTAGTACTCGACCGCGTTGTTCGGCAGGAGCTCGCGGAGCTCCTTCGCCAGCTGCGCCGCCAGGGTCTTGTTGTGGACCATCACGAGCGCGGGCCGCTGGAGCTTCTCGATCAGCCACGCGGAGGTGGCCGACTTGCCGGTGCCGGTCGCACCGAGCAGGACCACGTCGCGCTCGCCTCGGTTGATGCGTTCGGTCAGGTCGGCGATCGCCGTCGGCTGGTCGCCCGACGGCTCCCAGTCGCTGACCACCTCGAAGCGCCCTTCGGCGCGGGGAATGTCGAATGCCACGGTCCAACGGTAGCGCCGGGGTACGACAGCGCCCGCACCCTGCTAGTGACTTTTCGCGGTCCGGCTCGTTGGTCCCTCCGTGAGCTCCACTACCGCAGTTCCCTGGAAATCGGCCCTGGTGTGGGTCATGGCCATCATCGTCGCGATCGCGGTCACCGGATGGTTCGCCGTCTCGTGCAGCCCCGGCGGCTCGAGCGCCGAACGGCCGGTGAACGAGGAGGAGGCCGCGCTGCTGGCCGGGATGCGCGAGCGCAACCACGGCGCGGATCCGGTCGCGGTGCGCATCAGCCTCCCGATGGACGGCGAGACGGTGACGGCCGACGGCTACCTCGACTGGCAGGTGCCGATGCTGTACGCGCGCGTCCCCGACGCCGAGGGCGGCCGCAGCCTGGTGCAGGCCATCCCGGGCCTCATCGCCACCCGGGCCGACGACGAGGCGGCGTTCGGCGAGCAGCGCGTGCCCGAGGACGGCTGGACGACCAGGCGGATGCTCTCCGGCGCGGCCACGCCCCTGGAGACGACCATCGACATCCTCGCGTCGTCGCTGTTCACACTGACCGCGGCCGAGGCGGACGACCCGGCCGAGCTGGCGAAGCAGGCCACCTGGCGGGAGGAGGGGGTCATCGACGGCGAGCCCGTGGACTCCTTCCGCGCGCCGATCATGGTGGAATCGGACGAACAGGGCGCGAGCAGCCCAGAGGCCCTGTACTCGCTCGACGCGAGCGGGGACCTGCGCCGCTTCCAGGTGAACACGGGCGAGGCGAGCCTCTCGGCCGTGGACTTCCTGCGCGACGTCGAGTTCGACGCGAGCGGGCTCGAGGCCACGGACCTCCTGGGCGGCCCGGCGATCGAGCCGACCGCCGTCGACGAGGACCTGGCCGAGACCATTGCGGGAGTGCGCCAAGGCAACTGGCAAGAAACGGCCATGGTGGACCTGGCCGTGCCGACCGGCGACGGACAGCTGACCACGGGCCGCGGCTCGATCGACTGGCGCACCATGACCGCGTACCTGCATCTGACCGACGCGAGCGGGCAGCGGCTGTTCCTGGCCAGGCCCGGCGGCTACGCCACCGCTGCCGCCGAGGGCGACGAGCTGCCCGAGACCCCGCCCGCCGAGGGCTGGGAGGCGCACGCGCTCGCCGACGAGGGCACCGCGGAGCAGTTCGGGGCGGTCGAGACGCTGGTCTTCCGACTGCTGGAGATGGCCTCGGAGGAGGCCGACGATGCCGACGCGATGGCCGAGAAGGCGTTCCTGCTCCGGGTCGACGAGGTCGACGGCGAAGCGATGAACGTGGTCGAGTTCCCGGTCGCCGGCGACACCGAGGCGGCCGCGGGCCAGTCCGCCTTCCGCTACCACCTCAGCGGCGAGCGGCTCAGCGAGGTCGAGATGATGTCGTACTACGGCGTCGGGAGCGCCGAGCTGTCCGATGAGGACTTCCCGATGGTCGAGATCCCGTGGGAGCTGGCCGAGCAGATCGGCTGACCCGGGACATTCGGAAGGGGCCCGGCGCAGTCGGCCGGGCCCCTCCTCATCTCACCTCCGCTAGCAGACCGGGGCGTGCCAGCCGGTCTCGGCGGCCCAGCGGTTGGCGCGGGGCCAGCCTTCGTGGTCGAACCAGGGCTCCTTGGCCTCGGCGTACTCCGAGGTCGAGTCGGCCTTGGCGGCGAGCACGCCCTTGGCCTGGGCGTAATCGGTCCGGGCGGCCGCGTCGGCGCGCATCCAGTCGCGGAACAGCAGCGCGAACCGCTGACCGGGGCTGTCGATCGGCCGGAAGTGGACATGGGCGACGTTGCCGGGGTCGGCGTACCCGTAGAGGCGCTTCTCCCAGGCCGCGGGGTCCGGGAACTCGGGCTTGGGCGCATCATGCATCACCCTGCCGTAGAACCCGGCATCGCCGAGGGCCTCCTCGAAGGGGTCGAGAAGCGGAAGCGACAGCACGGTCACCTGGATGTCGATGACGTCCTTCGCCGGCAGTCCCGCGACGGCGGTGGAGCCCACATGGTCGATCCGGATCGCGGTCGGGCCCAGAACGCGGCGCAGCCGCGCGGCCAGGTGCTCGAACCGCCGCGGCCAGGCCGGGTCGGATTCGACGAACTGGAGTTTCTCGGGGCGGGGCTCGGCGCGACCGGCCTGCACGTTCTCGGCGTACGGCACGATGCGCTCCTCCCAGAGCATCGCGACGCGGCGCTCCAGGTCCTCGCGGCCGTCCCGGTTGTGGATGACGACGTCGCAGACCTCGCGGCGCTCCGCGTCAGAGGCCTGGGCGTCGATGCGTCGGATGGCGTCTTCGCGGGGCAGGCCCCGCTCGGCGAGCCGTTCGAGCCTGAGCTCTCGCGGCGCTTCCACGTCGATGTTGAGGTGGAAGCCTGGCGCCTGACCGGTTTCGGCCAGGAGCGGAATGTCTTGGACGACGATCGCGTCCTCGGGCATGGCATCGGTGAGTTCACGGGCGCGGGTCCGAACGCGCGGATGCACGATCGCCTCGAGCTCCGCCCGGGCGGGCGGGTTGCTGAAGACGATCTTTGCGAGTTCGGCGCGGTCCAGCGCACCGTCGGTGTCGAGCACCTCTGGGCCGAAACGGGAGACCACCGCGGCGAGCCCCTCGGTGTTCGGGGCGACGACTTCGCGGGAAAGGGCGTCCGCGTCGATGACGCGGGCCCCGAGCTCTGACAGCTTCGCTGCCACCGTGCTCTTACCGGCTCCGATGCCACCTGTCAATGCGACTCTAAGCACATCTAAAACACTACCCGCCCCAGGCGAACGGCCTGGGACGGGCAGTGTGTATTTCAGCTAAACGAGCGACGAACCTAGTTGCCGGCGAGCTTCTCGCGCAGAGCCGCGAGCGCCTCGTCGGTGGCCAGGGTGCCCTGAGGCTCGGCCGGAGCCGACTTCTTCTCAGGAGCCTTGCCGCCCTTCTTGTCGCCCTTGGGGGCCGCTTCGCCCTCGGCAGGCTTGGCGGGAGCCTCGGTGATGACGCGCTCGGCGATCTGCTTGCCGTGCTCCTCCCACCGGGTGCGGGCCTCGGCGTACTGACGCTCCCACTCTTCGCGGGCCTCGTCGTAGCCTTCCATCCACTCGCCGGTCTCCGAGTCGAAGCCCTCCGGGTAGATGTAGTTGCCCTGGTCGTCGTACTGCGCGGCCATGCCGTACAGCGTCGGGTCGAACTGCTCCTCGTTCTCGACGAAGGCCTCGTTGGCCTGCTTGAGCGAGAGCGAGATCCGGCGGCGGTCCAGGTCGATGTCGATGACCTTGACCATGGCGTCGGAGCCGACCTTGACGACCTGCTCGGGCACCTCCACGTGGCGCTCGGCCAGCTCGGAGATGTGCACCAGGCCCTCGATGCCGTCCTCGACGCGGACGAACGCGCCGAAGGGGACGAGCTTGGTGACCTTGCCCGGCACGATCTGACCGATCGCGTGGGTGCGGGCGAACTGGCGCCACGGGTCTTCCTGGGTCGCCTTCAGCGACAGGGAGACGCGCTCGCGGTCCAGGTCCACCTCGAGGACCTCGACCTCGACCGGCTGACCGACCTCGACGACCTCGGACGGGTGGTCGATGTGCTTCCAGGACAGCTCGGAGACGTGCACCAGGCCGTCGACCCCGCCGAGGTCGACGAACGCGCCGAAGTTGACGATCGAGGAGACCGTGCCCTTGCGGACCTGGCCCTTCGCGAGCTGGTGGAGGAACTCCGTGCGGACCTCGGACTGGGTCTGCTCGAGCCAGGCGCGACGCGACAGGACCACGTTGTTGCGGTTCTTGTCGAGTTCGATGATCTTGGCTTCGAGCTCGCGGCCGACATACGGCTGCAGGTCGCGCACACGACGCATCTCGACCAGGGACGCGGGCAGGAAGCCGCGCAGGCCGATGTCGAGGATGAGACCGCCCTTGACCACTTCGATGACCGAGCCGCGAACGACGCCGTCCTCTTCCTTGATCTTCTCGATGGTGCCCCACGCACGCTCGTACTGAGCGCGCTTCTTCGAGAGGATCAGACGGCCTTCCTTGTCCTCCTTCTGGAGGACGAGGGCCTCAACGTGATCGCCCACAGAGACGACGTCTTCAGGGTCCACGTCGTGCTTGATCGACAACTCGCGCGAGGGGATGACGCCCTCGGTCTTGTAGCCGATGTCGAGCAGGACTTCATCCCGGTCGACCTTGACGACGGTACCTTCGACGATATCGCCGTCATTGAAGTATTTGATGGTCGCGTCGATCGCCGCGAGGAGTTCCTCGTCGGAAAAGACTTCTTCGACCGTGCTGTTCTCAGCGTTGCTCGAGGTGGCCTCGATGCTGCTCGTCATGTGGGCTGGTGCTCCGGATACGTAAGAATCGTGGGCTCGCGCCCGCGCCCTCGCTAGACGCGAATGCTCGCAGTTCGTTCCCGGGCCGCCCTTGCCGCTGGCAACGCGTCCTACTCCATTCTGAGGACGCGGACATGCCCAGGCCATCCCAGATTACCGTGCGCGATAACGCCGCGCCAGTCCGGGCCGGGGGCTCGTGTCGACAGCCACCGCTAATGGGCAGCGGCTTCCCACGATTCGCCGAATCCAGCCTGCACCGTGAGCGGCACCGCGAGCTCGGCGGCGTTCGACATCTGCTCGCGGACGAGCGTTTCAAGCGCTTTCGACTCACCGGGTGCAACCTCGCACACCAATTCGTCGTGCACCTGCAGCACCACCCGCGAGTTGAGCCCGGAGGCCCGCAGCTCGCGGTCGACGCCGAGCATCGCGGTCTTCATGATGTCGGCGGCACTGCCCTGGATCGGGGCGTTGAGCGCGGCCCGCTCGGCCATCTCGCGGCGCTGGCGGTTGTCGGAGGTGAGGTCGGGGAAATAGCGGCGGCGGCCCATGATCGTCTCGGTGTAGCCGGTCTTGCGGGCCTCCTCGACCACCCGGTGCAGGTAGTCGCGGACCTTCCCGAAGCGCGCGAAGTACTCGTCGGAGAGCTGCTGGGCCTCCTCGGTGGAGACCGCGAGCTGCTGGCTCAGGCCGTACGTGGACAGGCCGTAGGCGAGCCCGTAGGACATGGCCTTGATCTTGCGGCGGTGCTCGGCCGTGACCGCCGCGGGCGCGACGCCGAAGACCTTCGCGGCGACCGCGCGGTGGATGTCCTCGCCCGAGACGAATGCGTCGATCAGGCCCTCGTCGCCGGTGAGGCTCGCCATGATCCGCATCTCGATCTGGCTGTAGTCGATGGTCATGAGCGACTCGAAGCCCTCGGAGACCACGAACCCGGCGCGGATGTTGCGGCCGGCCTCGGAGCGGACCGGGATGTTCTGCAGGTTCGGGTCGGCCGACGAGAGGCGCCCGGTGGCGGCCACGGTCTGGTGGAACGTGGTGTGGATGCGCCCGTCGGTCTGGATCGTGGCGCGCAGCGTCGCGACGATCTGCTTGAGCTTCTCCACATCGCGGAACCGCAGCAGCTGCTCCAGGAGCGGGTGCTGGTTCTTCGCGTAGAGCTGCTGGAGCGCTTCGGCATTGGTGGTGTAGCCGGTCTTGGTGCGCTTGGTCTTCGGCATCTTCAGCTCCTCGAAGAGGATCTCCTGGAGCTGCTTCGGGGAGCCGACGTTGAAGGGGCGGCCCACGATCTCGTGGGCTCGCTCGGTGGCCTCCTTCGACTGCATGGCGAACCCGGCCTCGATGTCCGCGAAGTGGCCCTCATCCGCGGCGATCCCGAGGATCTCGATGCGCGCCAGGACGCTCGCGAGCGGGTACTCCATGTTCTCGGCGAGGCGCTCCTGGTGCCGGTCGGCCAGGCGCGCGGCCTGCTCGACGGCGAGGTCGCCGATCACCGCGGCGGCGGCGCAGTCGGCCTGCAGCTGCGCGGCGCCGTCGTTCATGGCGGCGTCGAGGCCCACGAGCGCGCCGTCGTCGGCGGGCGTCTCCGGGGTCTCCAGCTCGCGGCCCAGGAACTGCATGGCGAGGTCGCCGAGCGCGTACGAGCGCTGCTCGGGCTTGAGCAGGTACGCGGCGAGCACCGTGTCGGCCTTGATGCCCTGGACCTCGGGCCAGCCCGAGGCATCGGCGCCCCACAGGAACGACTTCGCGTCGTTGACGAACTTGCCCTTCGCGGGATCGGCGAGCCACGCGGCCCAGGCCGCTTCGTCCTCGGCGTCGAGCTGCGAGGGCTCGAACCAGAGCGCCTGGCCGCCCTCGGCCAGCGCGATCGAGTCGAACGAGCCGGAGCCGGAGGCGAAGGTGCCGGAGTAGGCGATCGCGACGGTGCCTTCGCGGGCGGCGAGCCAGGTGGCGAGCCCGCCGGGCACGAGCGCGGCGGCTTCGATGTGGTCGACCTCGGCGGCGGGGACGGCGACGGCGCCGACGGCCTTGGCCGCGAGGTTGGCGTTGAGCCGTTCGCCGAGGGCGCGGAACTGGAGGGCGTCGAAGAGGCGGTTGGTCTCGGCGACGGACCAGCCCTCCCATTCGAGGTCGTCGATGCCCTGCTCGAGTTCGAGGTCGCGCACGAGGTTGTTGAGGCGGTGGTTGCGCAGCACGTCGTCGAGGTGGTCGCGAAGGCTCTGCCCGGCCTTGCCGGTGATCTCGTCTACCTTGGCGACCAGGCCGTCGAGGGAGCCGTACTTGACGATCCACTTCGCGGCGGTCTTGGGGCCGACGCCGGGGACGCCGGGGAGGTTGTCGGCCTTCTCCCCCACGAGCGCGGCGAGGTCGCGGTAGCGGTCGGGGGTGACGCCGTACTTCTCCTCGACCTTGTCGGGGGTGTAGCGGGCGAGCTCGGTGACGCCCTTGACCGGGTAGAGCAGGGTCGTGGCCTCGTTGACGAGCTGGATGGCGTCCCGGTCGCCGGAGGAGATGAGGGTCGACAGGCCCGCCGCCTCGCTCTGGGCGGCGAGGGTGGCGATGATGTCGTCGGCCTCGAAGTTCTGCTTGGTGAGCCACTTGATGCCGAGGGCGTCCAGGAGCTCCTGGATGATCGGGATCTGGCCCTTGAAGTCCTCGGGGGTCTCGCCGCGGCCGTCCTTGTAGGCGGCGTACTCCTCGGTGCGGAAGGACTTGCGGGAGACGTCGAAGGCGACCGCGACGTGGGTGGGCTCCTCGGCCTTGAGCAGGTTGATGAGCATCGAGGCGAAGCCGTAGACGGCGTTGGTGACTTGCCCGTCGTCGGTGGAGAACTTCTCGGCGGGCAGCGCGAAGAACGCGCGGAAGGCCATCGAATGGCCGTCGATCAGGAGCAGGCGCGATTGCGAAGCGGTCACGTCCCCGAGCCTAGCGAGTGGGTCCGACAAGTCCGGCACAAGCCGGTGGCGGCGTGGCTCGGGCAAGAGGTAAGGCCCGCGTCGCATGGTGCGGCGCGGGCCTCGACGTATCTGAAAACCGGGGTGGCTGAGAACCGGGGGCTTACTCGGCCTCTTGGGCTTCCTTCTGCTCGGCCTCGGCGATGACGCGCTCGGCGACGGCGCGCATGGAGAGCCGGTGGTCCATCGCGGCGCGCTGGATCCAGCGGAACGCGTCGGGCTCGGGCATGCCGTACTGGGTCATGAGCAGGCCCTTGGCGCGGTCGACGAGCTTGCGGACCTCGAGGCGCTCGGTGAGGTTCGCGACCTCCTTCTCGAGGGCGGTCATCTCGGCGAAGCGGGTGAGGGAGAGCTCGATCGCGGGGACCAGGTCCGACTTCTGGAAGGGCTTCACGAGGTAGGCCATGGCGCCGGCGGACTGGGCGCGGCTGATGAGATCGCGCTGGCTGAAGGCGGTGAGGATCACGACCGGGGCGATGCGCGCGGAGACGATCTTCTCCGCGGCCTGGAGGCCGTCCATGATCGGCATCTGGATATCGCAGATGACCAGGTCGGGCTGGTGCTCCTGGGCGAGGCGCACGGCGGCTTCGCCGTCGGCGGCCTCGGCCACGACCTCGTAGCCCTCCTCGGTGAGCATCTCGGCCAGGTCGAGGCGAATGAGCCCCTCGTCTTCGGCGATGAGCACGCGCTTGCGCGGCTCCTCGGCGGCCTTGCTCGTCATGCGGGTCCGTACCTTTCCTGCGCGGATGGACGTGGGGGCGTGCGTAGGATCCGGCACACCAGGACGCTAGCTTAGCCGCAGGCTTTCGAGCCCGCACGTTCCTATGCCGAGCGTTTCGGACGATGGAACCGAAACGTGAGCGGCGCAACCCCGCCGCGGTGTTCGCGGTCCGCCGTCCGGAGGTGACCTCGGGCGCCGGGTCGCGGGGACCGGCGGGCCGTCGCCCGCCTCGCACCGGGTATCATTTGCTGCGGCTCCGGCGTACTGTCCGGTGCCCGGCCCGGTATTCCAACTGGCAGAGAAGACGGATTCAAAACCCGTACAGTGTGGGTTCGAATCCCACCCGGGCTACTTTGGAAACACCCAGCTCAAGCGCAAAGAAACCGCCGCCAACCAGGTGAAACACCGGTCAGCGGCGGTTTCTTCATGTGCGGCTGCGTGCCGCTTTCGGACGCTCTGTGGGAGACCCACGGACGCCCGGGACCTGGCTTGGTCAGGACCGGACGGTGAACTTGATCTTGTTGCTCTCCCCGGTGCCGTTGGACACCGAGATCTGGCCGCCACCGGCGGACAGGCCCCGCGGGACCCGCACCTTCACCTGGTTGTCCTCGCCGCGGTGGACGACCTCGCCGCGGCGAGAGTCCTGCCCGACCTGGAAGGTGCACTTGTCCACCGACACCAGGTGGCTGCCCCTGATGGTGATGGTGTCGCCTTCCCGGCCGGACTCCGGCGACGCCTGCTCGATGCTCGGTGCCCGAGTGTCGAGGTCCCGGTCGCGGTCGCGGTCGCGGTCGAGTTCGGGCCGCTGCTGTGCCTGTGTCATCTTGTTCCCCCGTGATCGATGACTGACTCCGGATGATCCGAAAGTCGCTCAGAGCAGATTCTGCGGGAGACGGAAGCCGTCATGGCCGAATCCGCGATGGTCGAGCTGTCGGAAATGCGACGCACTTATCCCAGGCCAAGTTCCAACACCGCCGATTCATTCCGACTAGGATGCCCCGTCGAGCAGATCGCGGGCGCCGGCGGACGAGTGGTCGGCGCACTGACACGATCCGGGGAGGATGCGGCTTGCGTACGGGTTCTATGGTTCTCTTCGAAAGCGTCGAACACTTCTCACACCTGAGGCAGGGCGAGCGATGAGCGAATTTGACACGGTCGAAGACGACTACACCACGGACGGTTACGGAACCGATTCGACCGAGGAATTCTCCACTGAGGACTCCACGTCGTACTCGGACGACTCGTACACCGAGGACGCGTACGCCGACGAGTCGTCGGACGACGTCTACTCCGCGGTCGTGGACACCGACGTCGACGGTGACGGCGTGATGGAGTCGGTGTCCTACGACAACGACGGCGACGGGTACGCCGAGACCATCGAGTCCGACATGGATGCCGACGGCTGGGTCGACACGGTCGCGACCGACGCGGACGGGGACGGGTACTCCGAGACCCTCCTGCTGGACACCGACGGGGACACGCAGCTCGACACGTACGCCACCGACACCGACCTCGACGGCTTCACGGACACCGTGGAGGCCGACACCGACGCGGACGGCTTCCTCGACACCTACGCGGAGGACGCCGACGGCGACGGCAACTACGAGGTCGTCGAAGCGATCTAGACCCGGTCAAAGCCGCTGCCGACCCGCTGGTCGGCGGCGATTTTCGTGTGTCCGGTCAGCGCAGGGGCGCGTTCGCGAAGGCCGCCATGCCCTCGGCGAAGGCGGTCTCGGCGCGGAAGCCGAGGGCTTCGGCGGCGAGGTCGGGGGCGGCGACGACGTGGCGGACGTCGCCCAGGCGGTACTCGCCGGTGACGACCGGGGCGGCCCCGAATCCGGCCGCGAGGGCCTCGGCCATGTCGGCGATGGTGTGCGGCTCGCCGCTGGCGATGTTGGCGGCGCCGGTCCAGTCCGAGTCGAGAGAGAGGAGGTTGGCGCGGGCGACGTCGGCGACGTGGACGAAGTCGCGGGTCTGGCGGCCGTCCTCGAAGACGCGCGGGGCCTTGCCGGATTCGAGGGCACTGCGGAAGATGCTGGCCACGCCCGCGTAGGGCGTGTCGCGGGGCATCCTGGGGCCGTAAACGTTGTGGTAGCGCAGAGCGCACACGGTCGCGCCGGATTCGCGGCCGTAGAGGAACGACAGGTGCTCGGTGTGGACCTTCGTGGCGGCGTACACGTTGCGCGGATCGAGTGCGGCGTCCTCCCGGACCGCAGCCCAGGCGAGGTCCGATCCGCAACGGCCGCAGCGGGGTTCGAATCGGCCCGCGTCGAGGTCGGCGCGCCGCCTCGGTTCGGCGCGCATATCGCCGTGGGTCGGGCAGCGGTAGCGGCCCTCGCCGTAGACGACCATGGAGGAGGCGACCACGAGGCGGCCGTCGAAACGCCGCCGCCACAGGGCCCGCAGGAGGTTCGCGGTGCCCAGGTCGTTGTCCGCCACGTACGCGGTCACGTCGTCGAAGTCCACGCCGAGGCCGACGCGAGCGGCCTGGTGGCAGACCGCGTCGACGCCTTCGACCGCGTCCCGCAGCGACGCTTCGTCGGCGAGGTCGCCCACGATCAGCTCCGCCTCGGGCGGCAGGTGCTTCGGGGCTGCCTCATGTGCGGCGAGGGAGTCGAGGATCACCACCTCGTCGCCTCGGGCCGCCAGCTGGTCGACGATGTGGCCGCCGATGAATCCGGCTCCGCCGGTCACGAGCACGCGCATGGACTGCCTTTCGTTCAGGTCACCACTGCACACGCAGCGCAGCGGCGAGGAGGACGGCCACGGCCAGCTGGAGCGCCAGCCAGGCCCGGGGCCGGGTCAGGGCGCATCCGGCGAGGAGCACCAAGGGCATGAACGGCTGCCAGATGCGTTCGGTCTCCGCCGACGACATGCCCGAGAGGTCCGCGACGGCGACGGCCGCGAGGCACGAGCCCACCACTATCCACATGCGGCGGTGGCGCAAGCGCGCCAGCGCGACCGCGATCGCGGGGCCGAGCGCGAGCGCGAACACGGCGAGGTTGGCGAACAGGAAGTACCAGTAGCCGCGGTCGGAGGCCACGCCCGCGTAGTAGCGGTCGCGGGTGGTCTGCAGGCCTTCCAGCCACCAGTAGCCCCACGCGAGCGGCAGCAGGAGCACCAGCGCCGCGAGCGCACCGCCGGCGAGGATGACCCGCCAGCGCCGCCGCATCACCGCCACGACCAGGAACGGGATCGCCAGTAGCGCGGCCGAGAACGACAGCATCAGCGCCGCCCCGGCGAGCAGCCCCCCGGCGGTCGTCAGCAATGCCGCCTTCGCGCCGCGGCGGCCGGTGGCGAGGACGAGGCAGGCGACGGCGGCGAGGGCGACGCCGCCGAAGATGATGTCGGCGTTGCTGTGCCAGAACGCGGCCGGGGTGACGACGAGGAACGGCGCGGCGCGGCGGGTGAGCCGCTCCCCCGCGACGTCCCGGGCGATGGCGAGCGCGGCCGCGATCGCCGCGGCGGCGCCGAGCAGCGCCAGGGTGTTCTCGAAGATCAGGCCCTTGAACCCGATCTGCGCTGCGGCCCAGAGGAAGAGGACCAGCCCTGGCGGGTGGGACTGCAGGTGGATCGCGAAGTGGTCGGTGGCCTGGATGTCGGTGTAGGTCTCGAGGAACGCGGTGACGCCGCCCGCGTCCTCGACGTAGTGGATCGGGTCGCCGTAGTGGTGGTGGATGTCCGTCCACGTGAGGGGATGCGAGTGGGCGGCGGCGAGTGCGAGGCTGATCGCGACGCCGCCGAGGGCGGTCGCGAGGACGGTCCAGCGCCAGCGCCAGTGCGCCGCGATCCAGGGCAGGGCGGCAATGAGCAGGCCGCCGACCGCGATGGGCACCAGGAGGTTCGGCTCGAAGTGCCATTCCCAGCTGCCGAAGAGCGGCATCGCCCCGAGCTGGAGGCTCGCCTCGGTCTCGGCGAGCTTGCGCTGGCCGAGCAGCCAGGCGGCGTACAGGGTGAGCGCCCAGCCGGTGAGGACGGCGGCGTTGAGGATCAGGGTGCGGCGCTGGGTCACCGGCGCGCCCCGGCGGGGATGCGGACGGTGAAGCGGCAGCCGTGATCGCCGTTCTCGACGGTGACGATCCCGCCGTGGGCCTCGATGAGGCCGCGGGTGATGGCGAGGCCGAGGCCGCCGCCGCGTTCGTCCCGGCGGCGGGCCTCGTCGCCGCGGAAGGCGATGTCGAAGACGCGCGGGAGGTCGTGGTCGGGGATGCCGCCGCACTGGTCGCGGATGTGGACGAGGGCCGCGTCGGGGGTGCCGGTGGCCTCGATGAGGACGGTGCCGCCGGGCGGGGTGTGGCGGATGGCGTTGTCGAAGAGGTTGTCGAGGGCGCGGCAGAATTCGCGGGCAGCGACCTCGACGGGCGGGGTGTCGCCGAGGCGTTCGCGCAGGTCGACGCCTTTGAGTTCGGCGGCGGCGCTGGCTCCGGCGAGGGAGTCGGCGACGGCGTCGCAGAGGTCGACGTGCTCGCTGCCGAGGGTGAGGGAGCCGCTGTTGATGCGGGAGAGCTCGAAGAGGTCGTCGACGAGGGCGGAGAGGCGTTCGGCGTCGGTGCGGATCTGGGAGTGGTAGCGCTTGACGGTGGCGTCGTCGTCGACCACGTCGTCGTCGAGGGCCTCGGCCATCGCGCGGATGGTGGCCAGGGGGGCGCGGAGGTCGTGGGAGACCCACGAGATGAGTTCGCGCCGTGAGGCTTCGAGGGCTCGTTCGCGGCGCTGGGACTCCTCGAGGCGGCGGGAGACGGCGGCGAGTTCGCCCGCGAGGGCGGCGAGTTCGCCGGGGCCGGTGACGGCGGGGGCGACGCCGTGGGTGATGCGGCCGTCGACGTCGACCATGGTGCGGGCGTAGGCGCCGACCTGCTTGGCGCCCGCGTCGATGTCGTCGCCGAGCTGCCAGGCAGCGCCGAGCGCGACGGCGGAGGCGACGATGAGGACCACGAAGAGCACGACCAGGTCGTGCAGGGAGATGAACATGGCCAGTGCGGCGGTGACGACGCCGGTGGCGGCGACCAGGACCGAGGAGAGGGCGACGGTGAGGGTCTGGAGGCGGGCGGGCCGGGTGCGCAGGAGCCGGAGGGCGATACCGCCGATGAGGCCCGCGGCGGCGGAGGCGACGGCGGCGATGGTGATGAGCGCGGCGATGTCGGCGGCGGGGAATTCGAAGGCGACGGCGATCATGCCGGCGCCGAGGATCGCGGCGAAGAGGACGATGACGGAGCCGAGGTAGCGGCGCATCAGGCCTCCCACTTGTAGCCGACGCCGCGGACGGTGGTGAGGTGGCGCGGCTGCGAGGGGTCGTCCTCGATCTTCTCGCGCAGGCGGCGGACGTGGACGGTGACGGTGGAGGTGTCGCCGATGCGCCAGCCCCACACGGTTTCGAGGAGTTCCTCGCGGCGGAAGGCCCGGCCGGGGTTGGCGAGGAAGCATACGAGGAGGTCGTACTCCTTGGTGGTGAGGGTGAGGAGTTCGCCGCTGCGGCGCACTTCGTGGGCGAACGTGTCGATGGCGATGCCGCCGCCGGATAGGGGTTCGGCGGCGGAGCGGGGGTCGCCGGGGCCGGGGCCTTTGGCGCGGCGGAGGACGGCGCGGACGCGGGCGGCGAGTTCGCGGGGCGAGAAGGGCTTGGTGACGTAGTCGTCGGCACCGAGGTCGAGGCCGCTGATGCGGTCGTCCTCCTCGCCGAGCGCGGTGAGCATGACGACGGGGAGGTCGGTGGCGAGGCGCAGGCGGCGGCAGACCTCGAAGCCGTCCATGCCGGGCATCATGAGGTCGAGGACGACGAGGTCGGGGAGGGTGTCGAGGGCGATGCGGAGCCCGGTGGCGCCGTCGGGGGCGTACTCGACCTCGAAGCCTTCGCGGCGCAGATAGCGGGCGACGACGTCGGCCAGGGCGGGGTCGTCGTCGACGACCAGTACGCGCGGGTCGGCGTCGGAGTGCATGGGGTAACGATGACCGATCACGGGCCGCCTCGTCATGTGTTGGGCCAAGACTTTCGCATACCGTAAGATTTCACGGCCCCGAAGGGCCCTCGCTGCGCATAGCATCGGCCGCATGCAGTCGCATCTCCTTGTTCTGGCGAAGGCCCCGGTCCCGGGGCGGGTGAAGACCAGGCTCTCCCCTCCGTTGACCACTGTGGAGGCGGCGGCGGTGGCGGAGGCGGCGCTCGCCGACACCCTCGAAGCGGTCGCCGGATGCGGGGCGGACCGGTTGATCGTGGCGCTCGACGGCGAGCCGGGGCCGTGGCTCCCGGAGGGTTTCGAGGTCGTGCCGCAGGTGCCGGGTTCGTTCAATGAGCGGCTGGCGGCGGCGTGGGCGTTCGCGGGCGGGCCGGGCCTGCAGATCGGCATGGACACGCCGCAGGTCACGCCCGGGCTGCTCGACGAGGGCCTGGCGGCGGCGGTCGAGCACGGGTCGGCGCTCGGGCTCGCCGAGGACGGCGGCTGGTGGGCGATCGGGCTCGGCGAGCCGCATCCCGAGGCGTTCGCGGGCGTGCCGATGAGCTGTGACGACACCGGACGGCGGCAGTTGGAGCGGTTGCGGGCCTTGGGGTTCCGTCCGGCGGCGCTGCCGGTGCTGCGCGATCTCGACGATGCCGCGGACGCCCGCGCGATCGCGGCGCTGGTGCCGCAGTCGCGTACGGCGGGCGCGGTGCGCGACCTCCTCGAGCCGGACATGGTGGACGTGATCCTGCCGGTGCTCGACGAGAGGGAGGCGATCCCGTGGGTGCTGGAGCGGATGCCCAAGGGGTACAGGGCGATCGTGGTCGACAACGGCTCCGCGGACGGTTCGGCGGCGGTCGCGGCCGAGCTCGGCGCGAGGGTCGTGTCCGAGCCGCGGCGCGGCTTCGGGGCGGCCTGCTACGCGGGGCTGGCGGCGGCGACCGCGCCGGTGGTCGCGTTCATGGACTGCGACGCCTCGCTCGATCCGGGCGATCTGCCGGGGGTGTGCGATCCGGTGCTCGACGGGGAGGCCGACCTCGTGCTCGGCGCCCGCGATGCCGAGCCCGGGGCGCTCGCGCCGCACAACCGGCTCGCGAACCGCTACCTCGCGAGGCAGGTGAAGCGCCTGTCCGGGGCCGAGGTCTCCGACATCGGCCCGATGCGGGCCGCCGGCCGCGAAGCGCTCCTGGGACTGGGCCTGGCGGACCGGCGTTCGGGCTGGCCGCTGGAGATGGTGCTGCGCGCCGGGCTCGCCGGGTGGCGCGTCGCCGAGGTCCGGGTCCCCTACCGGCCCCGGGTCGGCCGGAGCAAGGTCACCGGCACCGCGGCGGGGACGTTCAAGGCCGTCAAGGACATGCGGGCGCAGCTCGCGCGCGTCCGCCGCACATTGAGGAGCAGCGATTGAACGATCAGAGCCAGGCCGATGTCGGCGTCTTCGGCGGTTCGGGCTTCTACGCCTTCGCCGATGAGGCCGTCACCGTGGACGTCGACACCCCTTGGGGCGCACCGAGTGCGCCCGTCACCATCGCCGATGTCGGCGGCGTGCGGGTGGCGTTCCTCCCCCGGCACGGCACCGGCCACCGCTTCCCGCCGCACAAGGTCAACTACCGCGCCAATGTGGACGCCATGCGGGCGCTCGGCGTGCGCGCCTTGATCTCCCCGTTCGCGGCCGGTTCGCTGCGGCCGGAGATCCGGCCCGGCGAGTTCGTCGTCGTCGACCAGGTCGTGGACCGCACGTGGGGTCGGCCCGGCACGTTCTACGACGAGTTCGAGGACGGGCCGGTCCACGTGCCGTTCAGCGAACCGTACGACCAGCGGCTCCGGCGGGTCCTGCTCGACGCGGCGGCCGAGGTCGGCGTGACCGCGGTCGACGGCGGCACCGTCGTGGTCGTCAACGGCCCCAGGTTCTCCAGCCGCGCCGAGTCCCGCTCGCACCGCGACTCCGGCTGGCACGTCGTCAACATGACCCAGGCCCCCGAGGCCTCGCTCGCCGCCGAAGCCGGGATCCCGTTCGCGGGCATCGCCTTGGTCACCGACTACGACGCCGGTCTCGACGAGGACCCGGAGGTCGAGCCGGTGACCCAGGAGGCGGTGTTCGCGGTCTTCGAGGCCAACCTCGGGAACGTCCGCGCGCTCCTCGCGGCGGCGATCCCGAGGCTGGCCTCGCTCTAGGAGACCGATGCTCTCTCGCGCTGCTCGGCGGCGTGCGGGTGGCGGCGTTCGAGGGCGGCGCCTTCGACGTCGACGTCCGGGAGCAGGCGGTCGAGCCACTTCGGCAGCCACCAGACCTTGTCGCCGAAGAGGTGCATGAGCGCCGGGATGATGAGCATCCGCACCAGGAACGCGTCGACGAGCACGCCGAAGGCGAGCGCGAAGCCGATGGGCCGGATCATCGCCGAGTGCGAGAAGACGAACCCGCCGAAGACGGCGATCATGATGATCGCGGCGGCCGTCACGACCGAGCGCCCGGCGCGCAGGCCGTGCACGACCGCGAGGCGGGCGGGCACGCCGTGCGCGTAGGCCTCGCGCATGCCCGAGCCGAGGAACAGCATGTAGTCCATCGCGAGTCCGAACAGGATGCCGACGAGCAGGGTGGGCAGGAAGTTCAGGATCGGCCCGGGGCTGTCGACGCCGAAGACGTCGGCGAGCCAGCCCCGCTGGTAGATCGCGACCACGCCGCCGAGCGCGGCGAAGTAGCTGAGCACGAACCCGAGGGTGGCGACGATCGGCACGAAGATCGAGCGGAACACCAGGATGAGAATGAGCAGCGACAGGCCGACGACGACGCCGAGGTAGACCGGGAGGGCGTCGGCGAGCTTGTCGGAGATGTCGATGTTGCCGCTCGCGTTGCCCGCCACGCCGATCGAGTCGACTCCGTCGATGTCGAGGCCGCGCAGGGTGTGCACGAGCGCCTCGGTCGCCTCGCTGGTGGGGCCCGATTCGGGAAGGACCTGGAAAGCCGCGACAGTGCGGTCTTCCGAGGCGCCGATCGGGGCGACGGCGACGACCCCGTCCTCGTCGGCGAGGGCCTGCGCGATCTGGATCTGCAGGGCCTGCGCCTGGGCTGCATCGGGGCTGCCGGGGAGGGTCGCGACGACGAGCAGCGGCCCGTTCCGGCCTTCGCCGAAGCGCTCGGCGACGGTGGCGTACGCCTGGTACTGGGTGGTGTCGTGCGCTTCAGAGGAGCCGTCGGGCAGGTTGAGGCGCATGTCCATCGCGGGGATCGCGACGACCAGGAGCGCGCCGATGCCGACGAGCACGCGCAGGAGCGCGCCCGGGGTGGGCATGGCCTTCACGGCGGGCGCGCCCTCGGCCGCGGTCGGGTGCTCCGCGGCCAGTGCGGCGCGCTCGGAGCGGCGAAGGATCTTCATGCCCGCCAAGGAGAGCAGGGCGGGGACGAACGTGACCGCGACGAGGACGGCGACGGCGACGCACAGCGCGCCGACCGAGCCCATGAGGCCGAGGAACGGGATGCCAGTGACGTTCAGGGCCGCCAGCGCGATGAGGACGGTGGCTCCGGCGAAGACGACGGCGTTGCCGGAGGTGCCGGTCGCGAGGGCGATCGACTCCTCGAGGTCGTAGCCCTCCTTGAGCTGGCGGCGGTGGCGGTTGACGATGAACAGCGCGTAGTCGATGCCGACGGCGAGGCCGAGCATGAGGCCGAGGACCGGGGTCACCGAGGCCATGTCGATCACGCCGGAGAGCGACATGGTGGTCATGGCGCCCACGCCGACGCCGACCAGCGCGGTGAGCAGCGGCAGGCTGGCGCCGATGAGGGTGCCGAGCATGACGATCAGGGCGACGGCCGCGACGACGAGGCCGGCGACCTCGCCGGCGCCGAAGACGCTCGGCACGGATTCGAGCATGTCGGAGGAGTAGTCGGCTTCGACGCCGTCGATCGGGTTGTCGTCGAAGAGGTCGGTGACGGCGGCCTTGGTCTCGGGGGCGACCTCCATCTGCGGTGCGGTGAAGGCGATGGAGACGACGGCGGCGCTGCCGTCCTCGGCGACCATGGTGATGCCTTCGGCGAGCTCGAGCAGGGTCGCGCCCTGTTCGAGTGCGGCCGACCGGGTCTCGAGGTCGGCGAGCCCGGCGTCGAGCTGGGCCTGCTGCGCGTCGAGCTCGGGGGTGTCGCCCATCTGCTCGCGGGCGAGGTCGAGCTGGGACTGCGCGGCATCGAGTTCGGCTCGGGCCGTTTCGATCTGGGTGCGGCCGTCGGTGACGGCCCGCGCCTGCGCGGCGCGTTCGGCCTCAGTGGCGAAGGGGTCGACGGCGGTCTCGACGCCGTCGGCCTCGGCGGCGCGGGAGACGAGACCGCTGATCTGCGCCTGCTGCTCGGCGGTGAAGGCCTCGCCGTCACTCGTGCTGAGGACGATGCTGCCGGAGCCTCCGGCGGCGGCCGGAATGGCGTCTTCGAGCTGCTCGGTGACGGCCTCGGTGGGCGTGTCCGGGATGGAGAACGCGGTGGTCAGCGCGCCGCCGAAGAGCGCGTATGCGGCCGCCGCCGCGGCGAGCAGCAGCACCCATGCGGCGATGACGGTTTTGGCGCGGCGGGCGCACCAGCGGCCCACGCGGTACAGGGACTCAGCCATTTCGGCCTTTCGGGTGTTGGTGGTCAGGCCGCGGGTTCGCGCAGCACGAGGACGAGGCGGGCGAGGAGGTCGTTCCAGAGGCGCTGGGATTCGGGAGTGTCGGTGCCGCCGGTGGCGGCGGCCCAGCGCTCGACGAGGCCGAGGAGGCCACCGCTGTACGCGGCCACCAGGAGCGCCACGTCGAGTTCGTCGACGTGCGGATGGCGTCGGGTGATGGCGGCCGGCATCTGGGCGGTGAAGAGGGCGAGGGCGCGCTGCATGAGCACGGCGCCGCGCTCGTCCGGGTGCTCCGGCACGCCGCCGAGGATCTCGATGAGGTAGGCGACGGTGGGCACCAGGTGGTCGGCGGAGGCCGCTGCGGCGAGGTCGTCGAGGACGGTCGCGCCGTCGCCGGAGGCGGCCTCGGCCTCCATGGCGTCGACGATGTCGACGAGCATGTGCCCGGCGACGGCGGTGACCACGGCTTCGAGGGAGTCGAAGTGGTTGAAGACGGTACGGCGGGAGACGTCTGCGGCGGCGGCGAGTTCGTCGACGGAGAAGTTCGTGGAGCGGCGCTCGCGCATCAGCGCTGCGGCGGCGTCGAGAATCGCCTTGCGGCTCTTGGCTTTCAGGGCGGCACGCCGGTCGACGGCCTCGGGATTCACGGACATAGTGATTACACTAAGTGCAACGACGCACTGAGTGCAAATACTGGGGGACGTGCTCCTCGGCACAGCGGCGGCTGATACATGAGCGTCGCTTGCAGGCCGGGTTTGTGTCGCTTCGGTGCGTTAATGTGGAGCGCGACACACGGGGGCGATTCGGCTTTCAGGAGTGGAGAGACGGTTGCGCGCTGGGCAGGTTGTGGGCGATCGGTACCGGTTGGAGGAGCGGCTCGGTTCGGGCAGCCAGGGGCAGGTGTGGCGTGCCGCCGACCTGCGGCTGCGCGAGCGGTCGGTGGCGCTCAAGCGGGCCCTGAGCGGCGGCGACGCGGCCGCCGCGGCGAAGGTCCGGCGCGAGGCCGAGGTCCTCGCGAGCGTGAACCATCCCAACGTGGTCACGGTCTACGACGCCGTCGAGGAGGACGGCGACTGGTGGATCGTCATGGAGTACGTCGACGGCCGGACCCTCGCGGAGGCCGGGACCGTCCCGGCCGAGACCGCGGCGCGCTACGGCGCGCAGCTCGCCGGGGGCCTGGAGGCGGTGCACGCCAAAGGGATCCTTCACCGCGACATCAAACCCGCGAACGTCATGGTCACCGAGCAGGGGCACGCGAAGCTCGCCGATTTCGGGATCGCCCGGCAGGTGCACGCCGAGCCGACCCTCACCGGCACCGGCGCGGTCACCGGCACCCCCGGATACGTCGCTCCGGAGGTGGTGCGGGGCGGGAAGTTCACCCCCGCCGCCGACGTCTTCTCCTTGGGCGCCACCGTCTTCCACTTGGTCGAAGGCACCTCGCCGTTCGGCGAGGGGAACGCGCACTCGCTGCTGTGGCGGACCGCCCAGGGCGACCGGATCGAACCGAAGCGGGCTGGAGCGCTCGAGCCCCTGCTCGACCGGCTGCTCCACTCGGACCCGAAGCGCCGCATCAAGGTCGGCGAGGCCCGGGTCGAACTCGGCAGGATCGGCGGCGAGACCGCCATCGGGGCCGCGGGGCGCCCGCGGCGGTCGTGGATCTGGGCGGGTGCCGCCGCGGCGGCGCTCGTGGTGCTCACCGCGGCCGTGTGGAACGGCATGCGCGACACCGGTTCCGAAGCGGCGCAAGAAGACCCACCCGAACTGGACCCGTGGGACCTCGTCGGCGACCAGATCACCGCCGACCCCTGCGCGCTCTGGGACGAAGCGGCGCTCGGCGTCTACGGGCCGACCGACATCGACGCCGACAACGGTCCGTTCGAGAGCTGCGACCTCCGCATCGAGAACGCCACCGGCGGCGTCGACCTCAATCTGTACTTCTACGAGACGAACGGCGACCCCCTCCAGAAAGGCGAGGTCTCGATGGTCGGGGACTTCGGCCTCGTCACCGAGGAGGGCACGCACGACAAGTGCATGCGGACGCTGATCTTCCCCGACGGCGAGCACTTCGTCGAGATGTACGCCAAGCAGGACCCCGGCGAGAACACCGACATCTGCCCCATCATCGACACCGCCGCGAACGCCGCCATCGCCGTGCTCGAGGAGGGCCCGCTGCCGCGACGCGAACACGAGGAGGACCCGGCGTCGCTGTTCCACCTGGACGCCTGCGAGCTCCTGGACGACGAAGCGCTCGAACACTTCCCCGGCGTCGCCGCCGACGATCCGCTGGAAGGCTTCGGCGGCTGGAGCTGCTGGTATGTCAGCACGACCAGCGACACGATGGTGCGTGTCCTGTTCGACCGCGACGACCCCCCGGAGGCCGACGACGGCGAGCGCCTCGAACTCGCCGGCCTGCCCGCGTACAACGAGGGCGACCACTGGGCCGACGACATTTCGTGCCTGGTGAGCGTCATCTACCGCCAGTTTCCCAGCGCCGAGGAGGACGGCACCATCACCGCCGAGAACCTTCGGATCTGGGTGCTCGGGACTGATGAGGACTCGCAGGAGGAGCTGTGCGACCTCGCCGTGGCCATGGCCGGGCCCGCGGCCGAGGCCCTGCCGGACGCATAGCCTTGCGGCGCTTGGCGATTCGACTACATCGCAGTTGCAGCCGAGGCGGCTCGGGACGGGTCCCGAAGCCCCGTGCCAGGCTCGTACGCAGGAAAGGAGGTCGACATGACCGACATACCCCAGGTCGAAGGCCTCGAGCCGCTGCCGGCGAGCCACGCCAGCCTCGCGTTCGGCGTGCCCGAATCCGAGCCGGGCACGATCTACGCCCTCTCCGTCTCCGGCGGGGTCCGCTTCCGGCCCAAGGAGGAGCGGTTCGTCCTGTTCGGACGCAACCGGCCTGACGTGCACGTCTGCGTCGGCGAGGACGACCGCCGCGTCAGCCGCAGCCACGGACGCCTCTCGCGCCGCGGCGACCACTGGTGGCTCGCCAACACCGGCCACCTGCCGCTCCAGCTGCCCGGCGCGCGGATGCTGTTCCCCGAGGACGAGGCCTACCCGCTCGAGACCGGCTACACGCCGGTGTTCATCAGCGGCACGGCGCGGCGGCGCCACCTCGTGGAGGTGTACGTGGCCGGCGTCGACGGGCGCCTGCCGACGCCCGCGCCCGAGGCGTCCACGTTGAAGGACAAGCCCTGGAAGCTCGACGCCGACGAGCGGCTCGCGCTCGTGTGCCTCGCCCAGCGGTACCTCCTCCACGACGCCTACCCGCAGCCGGTGTCGTGGAAGCAGGTCGCCGCCGAACTCGCGGAGCTGCGGCCCGGCGGCGGCTGGCGGCCGAAGAAGGCCGAGCACCTCGTGGCCGGCGTGCGCAAGCGCCTCTCGGCTGCGGGCGTGCCGGGCCTGACCCGCGAGGAGGTCGGGGAACCGGTGGGCAACATGCTCAACCACAACCTCGTCACCGAGCTGCTGCGCACGCGCACCCTCGTCCCGCCGGACCTGTTCGTGCTCGACGAGGGTTGAGACTCGTTCGGACCCGACCGGAGACACCGCCGCGCCGAGTCGGGAAGAATGGTGTCCATGTTGATCGCAGTCCAGATACTCGCCGCCCTCGCCGGCCTCGTGCACGTCTACATCTGGGTCATGGAGTGCCTGCGCTTCTCCGACCCCAAAGTGCACCGCGGAGTGTTCCGCGTCGCGACAGAGAACGTGGAGACCGTTCGCTCCTGGGCGTTCAACCAGGGCTGGTACAACCTGTTCCTCGCGATCGGGGCGCTCCTGGGCGTCGCAGTGGTGCAGGCCGATGCGGCCGTCGGCATGACGCTCATCGTGTTCGCGTGCGGCTCGATGCTGGGCGCGGCGCTCGTGCTCGTGCTCAAGGACCGGTCGATGGCCTCGGCGGCGCTCAAGCAGGGCCTGTTCCCCGCGCTGGTCCTGATCTTCGCGGCGACGCAGCTGTAGCGCCTCCGCGATAGTCTGTCCTTCCTTTCGGAGGGAACGGGAGAGCGAAGTGGACGAACGGCGGTTGGTGAAGGTCTCCAAGTACCTGTCACGGCATCTGCGCCACGACCCGGGCCGGATCGGGATCGAACTGGACGAGCACGGCTGGGTCGAGGTCGACGTGCTCTTGAAGGCCCTTGCCGACCGGAACTTCCACGTCACCCGCGAAGAGCTCGAAGAGGTCGTGGCGCTCAACGACAAGCAGCGGTTCGCCGTGCGGGACGGGAGGATCCGGGCCAACCAGGGCCACACGGTGGATGTGGACCTGGATCTCACCCCTGCCGCGCCGCCGCCCGTGCTCTACCACGGGACCGCCGGCGGATTCGTCCCCACGATCCGCGAAGAGGGCCTCAAGGCCATGAACCGGCACCATGTGCACCTCTCCCCCGACCGCGAGACGGCGGTCAAGGTGGGTTCGCGACGCGGCGACCCCGTCGTCCTCGTGATCGACGCCGCGCGCATGGCCGGATCGGGCCATACGTTCTACAAGTCGGAGAACGGCGTCTGGCTCACCGATCACGTCCCCGCCTGGGCCATCATGCTCCCCGACTGAGAATCCATTTGCGGCGAGGGTGCCGACCCCGCCAGGATGAGCCCATGGACGGATGCCTCATCATCACTGGAACGCCGGGAGCGGGCAAGACCACGGTCTCGCGGCTGGTGGCCGAGCGGCTGCCGCGGTCGGCGCGGATCGACGCGGATGTGATGGCCCACATGATGGTCAGCGGCTGGGCGAACCTGCTCGACGAGCAGGGGAACTGGAATCCCGGGCCGGAAGGGCAACGTCAGCTGCAGCTTCGGGCCGTCAACGTGTGCTCGGTGGCGGACAACTTCGCCGCAGCCGGGTTCACTCCGGTGATCGACCACGTCATCGAGACCCGCGAAGAGCTGGGCTTCATCGCCGGGCGGCTGCTCGCCCGGCCGCTCATGCTCGTGGTCCTCTCCCCCTCGATCGAGGTCGCGCGGGAACGCAATGCCAGCCGGCCGCGCCAGGAGCAGGTCGACTACGACTTCTCACCGCTGGCGAGGAACATGCGCCGCGAACTAGGCGAACTGGGTTGGTGGCTGGACTCCGGCGAGCTGACCGCCGAAACGACGGCCGACCTCATCGTGGCCGAGGCCGCCAAGCGGGCCGTCGTCGACCTCTAGACGCGCCTACGCCCGGGGCCCGCATCCATCGCGGATGCGGGCCCCGGGCGTGTGTCCTCCCCTAGCCGATGGCGACCGGGACCGGTTCGGTGGTGCTGTCGTGGGACTTGCGGGCCTTGATGACCGTGACGGCGATGAGGAGGGCCGCCGCCGCGAGACCCGCGGCGATGGCGTAGCCGAGGCGGAAGCCGCCGGTCAGGGCTTCGGCCTGTGCCGCACCGCCGTCGAGCAGCGTGCCGGTGCGGGCCGAGACCGCGGTGCTGATGACGGCGAGGCCGACCGCGCCGCCGACCTGCTGGGCGGTGTTGAACAGGCCGGAGGTCACCCCGGCGTCCTCGGGCTTGGAGTCGGCCATGCCGAGGGTCATGAGGGCGGGCATCGCCAGGCCGAAACCGAGCGGGGCGGTGACCATGCCGGGCAGGACGTCGACGAGGTAGTTGCCGTCGGCCCGCATCTGGGCGAAGAGGATGAAGCCGGCGACCATGAGCGCCAGACCCGTGAGCACCATCGGGCGGGCGCCGAAGCGGGTCAGCAGCCGCGGGGCGAGCGCCATCGAGACCACCGCGATCACGATCGGCGCCGGCAGGAACCCGAGGCCCGCCGCCAGCGGCGCGAACTCGAGCACCTGCTGGAGGTAGAGGACGGTGAAGAACATGAACCCGAAGGCGGCGCCGACCATGAGCGCCTGGGCGGCGTTCGCCCCGGCCACGTTGCGGGAGAACAGGATGCGCAGCGGGATCAGCGGCGACGCGGCCCTGGCCTGGCGGACGAAGAACCCGGCGAGCAGCGCGATGGAGAGGGCGCCGAGGCCGAGGGTGCGGGCGGAGGTCAGGCCGTAGCGCTCGGTCTCGATCAGGGTGTAGACGGCGAGCATGAGGCCGGAGGTCACGAGCACCGCGCCGATCACGTCGGCTCCGGCTTTCAGGCCGATGCCGCGGTCGGTCGGGAGCAGCTTCCAGGCCAGCGCGGCCACGACGAGGCCGAACGGGAGGTTCACGTAGAAGACCGATTCCCACCCGAGCGTCTCGGTGAGCACGCCGCCGATGACGCTGCCCAGGGCGCCGCCGCTGGCGGAGGCGAAGCCGTAGACGCCGATGGCCTTCACCTGGTGCTGCGGTTCGGGGAAGATCGTGACGATCATGCCCAGGAGCCCGGCGGCCGTGATGGCGCCGCCGATGCCCTGCACGAAGCGCGCGGTCAGCAGGAAGCCCTGGGAGTCGGCCAGCGCCGCCGCGACGGAGGCGAGGGTGAAGAGGGCCAGCCCGGCGAGGAAGACCTGCTTGCGGCTGATGAGGTCGCCGAGCCTTCCGGCGAGGAGCAGCAGGCCTCCGAAGGGGATCACGTAGGCGTTGACGGTCCACACGAGGTTCGCCTGGCTGAACGCGAGGTCCTCGCGGATGGCCGGGAGTGCGATGCTCACGATGTTCTGGTCCAGGACGATCATGAGCTGGGCTGCCGCGAGTGCGATCACGGCGAGCCAGCGGGTGCGAAGGCTTTGCGCTGCAATGGGTGACATCGGAGGTCTCCTCTTGGAAGGGCCGTTTCAGCGGCGCCGCATGGGGAACGTTTTGTTCCTGGGGTAATCATGTGTTCCAATGGAGGAATCCGTAAGAAGGCACTTTCATGTGCCAGGGGGTACAGGAATGTTCCTGTCCAGGTCGATCGGCCATTTCCCTGGTTGTGACGTGCGACATAGATGCCTTGGGTCTCGGTCCAGGACAGGGAGAGCTCGATGAACGACGACGACTGCGTGCTGCCGAAGTCCGACGTGCAGGCCGAGGCCTGCCCCATCGTCCAGATCATCGACCGGGTCGCGGGCAAATGGTCGGTGTCGATCCTGGTCGCGGCCATCCGGAAGCCGGTGCGCTACACCGAGCTCGAGCGCTCGGTCCCCGGCATCAGCCGCCGGATGCTGACCCTGACCCTGCGGAACCTGGAGCGCGACGGCCTGCTGGAGCGCACGGTCTACCCGACCGTGCCGCCGAAGGTCGAATACAGCGCGACCCCGAGCGCACGGGAGCTGTACGGGCACTTGACGGGCCTGCTCGAATGGGCCGAGCGCCACCAGCCCGACATCATCGAGGCCCGGAAGGCCTACGACGAGCAGGCGCTCGCCGCATAAAGGACAGGCGAGCGCCCGCTCGCCGCGTAAAGGACAGGCGAGCGGGCGCTCGCCGCACAACGCGCCCCTTGCTCAGCAAACGTAACGACGCCCGCCGCCTGAAGTCCAGGCGGCGGGCGTCGACGTGTCTGCGGCTCAGCCGAGTTCGGTGAGCAGCGCGCGGTGGATGTCCGGTCCGGCGGCGAGCACCGACACGGCCCCGTCGCCGTAGTCGACGCCGTCGAGGTCGGTGACGAGCACGCCCGCCTCGCGGCAGATCACGGTTCCCGCGGCCACGTCCCAGAGGTTGATGCGCTCGTGGATGACCGCGTCGACCCGGCCCGCCGCGAGCCAGCACATGTCGAGGGCCGCGGTGCCGAGCATCCGGATCCGCTGCACCTTCGGTACGAGCCGCTGCAGGCCGGCGAGGCGGCGCAGGTTGCGCTTGTCCGCGTCGAGGCCGACCGAGAAGTCCCCCATGGCGACCACGGCTTCGCTGAGATCCGAGGGCCCGGAGGCGCGCAGGGCCTGCTTGTTCAAAGCCGCGCCGTGGCCGAGGGCGGCGCTGAAGCGCTCCTCCGACATCGGCGCGTAGACGACGCCGACCACCGGCATCCCGTTGCGCATCAATGCGAGCGAGACGCCGAACAGCGGCGATCCGTGCGCGAAGTTGATGGTCCCGTCGATCGGGTCGAGCACCCATTCGTAGTGGGACTCCGAGTCCCCCGAGCGGCCCCGCTCCTCCCCCAGCAGCGGGATCTCGGGAGTCTCCTGGCCGAGGAACGCGCGCACCGCGTCCTCCACGGCGTAGTCGACGTCCGTGGCGAAATCGCGGTCGCCCTTGCCGCTGATGGAGCGTTCGCGGCCCAACCCCGCCCGGATCACTTCAACCCCCCGCTCGGCAGCATGCTCCGCCGTGCCCAGGTAATCCAGCAGCTCCATCATTATTCGGTTCCTCGTCTCCGTCCGACCCACCCGACGGCCTCATCCTAAGGGTGCATGGCCATGCGGCACTTGGACTCCCGGTGCGACCTTCCGCTGGACATTTCCGGTTTGTAACACGAACGGGGCCGGTGCCCCCGCATTCCGGGTCGCACCAGCCCAATCCGGTCAGTCGACCGGCAGCCATACCCGCATGGACGCGGGGCCGCGAGTCGCCCTGCGGTGGAAGGGAATGAGCGCGACCTCGGCGGACTTGCCCTCGTCGTCCGGTGTGGCCGGACCGTACGGCCAGTCGCCGTCGCGGTCGTGGACGTGCGCGGACACGTACACGCGGCCGTCGCGTTCGATCGGCGCCGCCGACGCGTCGACCGTGAGTTCCGCCACGTCCGCACCTCCAGGCAGGTCGATCGACTCGGCGCACAGCACCACCGGGCCGCGTTCGACGGCCGCGCAGCCGCGCACGGCGTCGATGCGCGGGTCCGGCGCGGTCCACCGCGCGGACACCGGCAGGTGCAGCCGGATCTCGTCCCCCGGCTCGAAAACGGCGGTCACGGTCGCCGCGCCGCCGGCCTCGACCGCGCGGGTGGCGCCGTCCGGGCCGGTGAGCGTGGCGCCTTCGGCCCAGGCCGGCACCCTGAGCGAGACGGTGCGTTCACTGCCCTGGTTGGATTCCACGCGGACCACCACAGTGCCGTCCTCCGGATAGGCGGTCGCCACCGTGAGCGCGAACCGCGAACCGCCGACGACCGTGTCGATCGACCCCGGGGCGTACTGGTGGAGCTGGATCCCCGAGTCGTCGGCCGTGGCCAGGTAGACCGCGAACTGCGCGAAGGTGCGCGCCAGGTTGGTAGGGCAGCACGACACGTCGTACCAGGGGGCGCGCTGGCCGCGAGCCGCCTGGTGCGAGAGGGCGCTGTCGCGGGGCGGTTCCTCGTCGGCGGTGCGCACGTGGAGCGGGTTGGCGTAGAAGAACGCCGTCCCGTCCGGGGCGGCGGCTCCGGAGAGGACGTTCCACGCGACCCTTTCGATGAAGTCGCCGTAGCCCATGTCGCCGGTGGCGAGCATCAGCCGCCACGCGGTCATCACGGCCGCCACTCCGGCGCAGGACTCCGAGTAGGCCCGGTCCGGGGGCAGTGCGAAGTCCGGCCCGAAGGCCTCGTCGATGTAGCGCGAGCCCATGCCGCCGGTGAGGTGGGTGCGGCGCCGCACCGTGGCGCCCCATTGGGCGCGAACGGCTTCCAGCAGCTCCTCGTCGCCCGTGTCGACCGCGACGTCGATCGCCCCGGCGGCGAGGTACAGCGCTCGCACGACGTGCCCCCGCAGCACCTCGGCCTCGCGGACCGGCACGTCGTCCTGGTAGTAGGCCCGGCCGAAGCCTCCGTCGCCGAGGGTGTGCGTGCCGCGCCGCTCGATGAACAGCCGCGCCTGCTCCAGGTACCGCGGTTCGCCGGTGGCGCGGGCGAACTCCGCGAGGGCCGCTTCGATCACCGCGTGCCCGCAGACCCGCTCGATGCCGCCGGGCCCGAACACGTCGCACACGTGGTCGGCGGCGCGGCGGCACAGCCGCGTGAAGTCGTCCTCGCCGTGGCACCGCAGCCGCGCCACCCCGGCTTGGAGGAGGTGGCCGTAGCAGTAGAGCTCGTGCCCCCATTCCAGTTCGGTGTACCGCGGCTGCTGGCCGGGGTGGCCGAACATGGTGTTGAGGTAGCCGTCTTCCTCCTGAGCGGCGCCGATGACCGCGGCGAGCTCGGTGAAGCGCGCTTCGAGGGCGGGGTCGCCGGTGCGGCCGATTTCCCAGGCCATGGCCTCGGCGAGCTTGTAGACCTCGGAGTCGGAGAACTCGCGTCCGGCCCGCTCGAACGGCGCGCCGGTGGCGGCCCTGGTGAAGTTGTCGATCCAGCCGACCTTCTCCAGCCAGTGCAGGCAGTGCCCGATCGTGTTGGCGGCGTTGACGGCCTGGCGTTCACCCCAGTGCCCGCCGGTGAGGCGGACTTCGTCGAGGCCGAGCGGCCGAAGCGTCCCGCTCCCGGGTACCACTGGTGTCGTCATCCTTTGATCGCTCCTGACATGAATCCTCGGACGTAGTGGCGCTGGAGCAGTGCGAAGAGCACCAGGCACGGCAGTGCCATGACGACCACGCCCGCCTGCGTCGCCCCGAAGTCGATGGCGCCCATCGACTGCTGGCGCAGGTTGGCGATGGCCACCGGCAGCACGGCCTTGTCGGCCTCGCTGACGAGAATGAGCGGGGCGATGAAGTCGTTCCAGGCGGCGAGGAACGAGAACAGGCCCACGGTGATGAGGCCCGGCCACACCGCGAACAGCATGATGCGGGTGAGGACGCCGAAGGTGCCGGCGCCGTCGCACATCGCGGACTCCTCGATCTCCTTCGGCACGGCCTCGAACGAGATGCGCATCATGAACACCGCGAACGGCAGCTGGTAGAGGGTGAGGACCAGCGCGAGCCCGGTGAGGGTGTTGCGCAGGCCGAGGTCCCCCAGCATGGAGTACAGCGGGATGAGCAGGGTCGAGTACGGGACCATGAGGATCGCGAGGGTGACGATGAACAGGGTGTCCTTGCCGCGGAAGGTGAACCGCGCGAACGCGTAGCCGCCGAGGACGGACAGCGCGAGCGTGAACGCGACGGTGAGCACCGAGACGTAGGTGCTGTTCCACAGGTAGCGGCCGAGTCCGGCGTCGTAGTCGAGGAGGCTGGCGTAGTTGCCGAAGCCGAAGCCGTCCTGCTGGTTGGTGGCCCCGGCGGGGGCGACCGAGGCGTAGCCGGTCCAGATCAGCGGGAACAGGAACAGGACCGCCAGGCCTCCGGCGAGCACGTAATAGGAAGTGCTCCATAGCTTGGTGCTCACTGGTGGTCCTTTCTGAGGGCGCGGAGCTGCCCGATGTTGATCACCACGAGCGCGGCGAGCACGACCACGGAGATCGCGGCGGCGGCGCCGAGGTCGAAGCGCTGGAAGGCCTCCCGGTAGATGAGCTGCACGACGGTGACCGTGGAGTTGTCGGGCCCGCCCTTGGTGAGGATGAAGAACTGGTCGAAGGCCAGGAGCGAACCCGTGACGGACAGGATGAGGACGAGTCCGAGCGCGGGGCGCAGCAGCGGGACGGTGACGTGCCGGAAGGACTGCCAGCGGTTCGCTCCGTCGAGGCGGGCGGCCTCGTAGACGTCCGGCGGGATCGACTGGAGTCCCACCAGCAGGATGATCATGAAGAACCCGGC
This sequence comes from Glycomyces luteolus, assembly GCF_027622875.1. Taxonomy (GTDB): domain Bacteria; phylum Actinomycetota; class Actinomycetes; order Mycobacteriales; family Micromonosporaceae; genus Glycomyces; species Glycomyces luteolus. Next base: position 110,134 of record NZ_JAPZVP010000008.1, read on the forward strand.
GAACTTCCAGACAATGAGGACCACTGTGGACCACAGTGCGGCCGTGGGGGTCCCGAGCCAGGAGACCGGATCCGCCCCGAGCGCTTCCAGGAGCGGGTCGAGCGGGCCGATGGCGGGGCTGTAGAACCCGAAGAACAGCAGCGAGGCCGAGGCGAGTCCGAGGGTGGTGGGCAGGAAGTAGGCCGTGCGGAAGAACCCGGTGCCCTTGCGGCGGTCGGCGACGATGAGCGCCAGGAGCAGCGAGAGTCCGATGAGGAGGACCACGACGATACCGGTGTACTTGAGCGTGAAGCCCACAGCGGGCCAGAACAGCGGGTTGTCGGCGATCCCGGCGTAGTTGTCCGGCATGTTGATGCCGAGGTCGCCGGCCAGCAGCGGCCAGTCGGACGCGGACATGCGCCCGACCAGCAGCAGCGGCGCGACGAAGAAGACCAGCACGAAGACCGCCACGGGGGCGGCGTAGAGGGCGCCGGCCAGCTTGCGCGAGTAACGCATATGGAGTCTGCTCCTCGCTAACTCGAGAGGGAGGCCGTGACGTCCTCGTTGAGGGCGGTCAGGTCGGCGTTCGGATCGCCGTAGACCGCCTCGCGGACCAGCGGGAGCCAGGGCCCCTGCGGGTCGTTGAAGGTCTGGCCGAAGTGCAGCGAGTACGGGGTGCGGCCGACCCCGACGAGGTCGTTGACGATGACGGCGTTCGGGTTGTCCGCGTAGTACTCGTTGTCGCCGAGGTCGGTGCGGGCCATGACGTCCCCGTTGGCGGCGAGGATCTCGACCTGCTGCTCCTCCTCCAGGCTCCAGCGCAGGAAGTCCCACGCCTGGTTCGGGTGCTCGGAGTTGGCGCTGATGCCGATCGAGTCGCCGCCGACGAACGTCGACTGGCCGCCGGTGAGGCCCGGGATGGGCGCCACGCCGATGTTCATGTCCTCGGGCATGAGGCCGAGCATGGTGGAGGGCATCGGCATGACGCCGATGTTCCCTTCGGGGAACAGCGAGACCCAGGTCGCGCCGGTCTCCTCGTTGTGGCCAGGGGCCACGACGCCGTCCTCGACGAGGCCCCGGTAGGTCGCGTAGAGTTCCTGCGCCTCAGGGGAGTCCAGGAGGGATTCGGTGCCCTCCTCGTTCATGACCTCCGCGCCTTCAGCCCAGAGCGTGGGCCACCAGGTGAAGACGAAGCAGCCGCCGCAGTTGCCGCCGAAGAACGTGCCGCTCACGTCCCCGCCGAGGGCGTCCACGGCGCGGGCCTGCTCCGCGAACTCGGCGAGGGTGGTCGGCGGTTTCTCGGGGTCGAGTCCGGCCTGCGTGTAGAGGTCCTTGTTGTAGAACAGGACCGAGAGGTCGAGCGTGTGCGGCACCAGGTACTGGCGGTCGTCCACGGTGCCGACGTCGAGGTGCGAGGGTGCGAGGGCGTCCTTGAACTCGAGCGAATCGATGCGGTCGGTGATGTCGAGGTAGGCCCCGGCGGTGGTGAAGTTCGGGGCGAACACCACGTCGAGGGCGAACAGGTCGGGCAGCTCCTGGTTGCCCGCGGCGGTGCCGACGCGGGTCTGGTAGTCGTCCGTGGGGATCACGGTGAGCTCGATCTGGTTCTCGTGGCTCGCGTTGTAGGCGTCCACAAGGGCCTGCGACTGGGCCTCGGTGGCGGCACGCGTCCACATGGTGAGGGTGGTGCCGTCGTCGACGCCTTCGAGGACGACCTCGTCACCGCCGCCGCCGTTCGGGCGTCCGTCGCCGCACGCGGCGGCGAACAGCGCCGCCGCGGCGACCGCCGCCCCCGCACGCAGAGCTCGTGAGGGGCGCTTGTCGATGCTCATTTCCGGTCTCCTCTGTGTAAGGGATCAAAGGGGTTCGGCGGTGGCTATCGCCGCCGCCAGTAGAGGTGGTACGGATCGCGGTTCCCGAGGTGGAAGGGAGCGAAGGTGTAGCCGCCGGCGGTGAAGTGCAGCGGTTCGCCCGTCGGCTCGAACGCCGAGAGGTCATCCCCGACGGCGAGGTCGATGAGGCCGGTGGCGAGGTCGTCGCCGACCGGCTCGTGCTGGATCGCCAGCAGCGTCGGTCCGTAGTAGACCGATTCGATGCCGGGATCGTCAAGGGCCGCTTCGGTATGGAGGCGCAGCGGCATGGCGATGTCGACGGTGTCGCCGCTCCTCCAGGTGCGGCTGACAGTGACGTAGGTGCCGGGGGCGGTGTCGAGGTCCTGGATGCGGCCGTTCACCTTCACGCTGAACTCCTCGGCCCAGGAGGGGACGCGGAGCTTGAGTGCGAAGGCGGCGCGGCGGCGGGTGCGCACGGTCAGGCGGCTCGCGCCTTCGAACGGGTAGTCCGTGGTCTGCACGACCGTGACGCCGCCCCAGGCCAGGGTCGAGGGCATGTAGAGGTTCACGTAGAGCGCCTCGTCCCCGGCCGCGGCGAAGTAGACCGAGTCCTGGTACTTCGTGTGGTTCTCCATGCCGGTGCCGCCGCAGCAGGTGCCGGTGTTGCCGAAATCGCGCCACCGGCCGGGCCGCACCGGCGCGAAGTAGGTGACCTCGGGGTCCTCGGTGCTGTCCTCGTCGTGGCGCGAGCCGAGGATCTGGTTGTACAGCGCCCGTTCGTAGTACTCCATGTACTTCGGGTCCCCGGTGTGGAAGAACAGGTTCCGCGCCAGTTTGAGGAGGTTGTAGACGCAGCAGGTCTCGGCGTGGTTGGGGTCGTTCGGGTACTGCCACAACGACCCGGCGATCACCCCGCGCTTTCGGAAGATCTCGCCGACCCCGGTGCCGCCGTGGGCGTACAGCCGGTGCGGCACGACCATGTCGAAGAACTGCTCCGCGGCGCGTCGATAGTCCTCGCCCGCGCCCTGCTCGTGCATGCGAAGGTAGCCGGTGAACTGCGGGAGGTGCTGGTTGGCGTGCTTGCCGTCGAGGAGGTCGGTGCCGGCGACGGTGGCCTGCAGGAGCGCGGTGTTGTCGAAGAGCTTCGCGGTCTCCAGGTACTCGGGCCGGTCGGGCCGCGCCTGGGCGAGGTTCGCCAGGCTCTCGTTCATGCCGCCGTACTCGCCCGCGATGTAGATGGACCACATGCGGTCCAGGCGCTCGCGCGGCAGCTTGGACAGTCGCGAGTGGATCCAGTCGCCGAGTCCGGTCGCCAGCTCCAGGGCCGCCGTGCTGCCCGAAAGGCGGTGGGCGTCAAGGAGACCGGCCATGATCTTGTGGGTGGTGTAGTACGGCGCCCAGATCCCGGCGTTGCCGCCGTACGTCGCGAACTCCTCTAGCCGCATGAACTGCGTCTCCGGATACGCGGCGATGAAACCGGCGTGGCGGTTGCCGTCAGAGGGGCCGATCAGCACGGCGTCGCGGCCGTTGCCGGAGGCGTCGGCGCACAAGGGACCGGGCTCGTCGTCGAAGCGGTAGGCGGCCAGGTCACCGCCTTCGCCCTCCCCAGCCGCGAGGGCGGCGACCTGCTCGGCGCCGAGGGCGGTGCCGAACACGTGGAACTCGTCGATATCGGCGTTGAGGTACTGGGTGAGTCCCTGCGGGAACTGCCCGCGGCCGATCCAGTTCGCCGCCGTGGCACCGAGATCGGCCGGGGCCAGCGTCACCGGGCCGGAGCCTGCGGCGGTGCCGTTCACGTACAGGACGGCGGTGCCGCCCCCGAGCGTCACAGCCAGGTGCGTCCACTCCCCCTCTGCGAGCGGCGCCGCCGCGGTCACCCGCTGCTCGGCGGTGGCCCCGCCGGTGGTGACCGCGAAGCGCGGGAACGGGTTCGCGTTGTCGGCGCGGATCGTGAGGTACATGTGCGCGTTCGCGTCGGCCCCGAAGTCGAAGACCTTCACGCCGTTGGCGAGCGGGGCCGGGTCGGCGTACGGGTCCGGCAGCTTTGAGCGGTCGGCCGAGCCGGGTTTGATCCAGGTGGCTACGGTGACGGCGGTAAGGCCGTCCACGAGCCCGGCCGGGAGCGCGAGGTGCTCGGCGTGCCCGATGGGCGAGCCGGTGAGCCGCACGGCGGTGCCGCTCCGGCCCTCCACGCGCGGCGTCGCCACGGCGGCCGCGGCGGCGAACGCGTCCCGGCACTCGCCCAGGCCAGCTACGAAATGGTCGAGCTTGCGCTTGTAGGCACGGTCGCCCGTGCCCGCCCAGGCCTGCGCGAGCATCGACAGGAAGTGCCCGCTGTAGTGGCCGCGCAGATAGCCCGTCTCGTTGTCCCAGCTGCCGGGCGGCTCGATACCGTCCGGGTTGGACAGTCCGGCCGCAGCGCGGAAGTTGTAGAGCATCCGGTCGGGCCCGGCGAGCTCGCCGAGCTCGGCCGCGTATCCCTTGGCGTAGCCGAGCATCCGGTCGCGCTTGGCGGTGAAGATCGAGTCGTCGAGCGCCACGTCGCCGAGCCCGAACGGCCGGATCGACCAGGCGTCGGGCGCGGCCGCTGACGCCAAGGCGCCCAAGCGGAGTGCGTTGCGACGGTTCAGATGCATCAAGCTCCCCTAGTCTGGACGACCTGCTGCATCGTCCCGTCGGCGTTGAAATAGAGCGGGTCGATCGCGACCGACCGGCGGAAGTTCCCTCCACCCGGCGCGTCCGCGGTGTGGTAGACCATCCACCACTGGCCGTTGAACTGCTCGATCGCCGGGTGGTTCGTGGTCGAGGTGACCTGGCCGAGGACCACGCCGCGGTGCGTCCACGGCCCGGCCGGGTTCGAGGCGGTCGCGTAGCGGATGCACGCGTACGCCGAGTCGGTGACGCAGCCCGAGCCGCCGTTGGAGGCGTAGGCCATGTAGTAGGTGCCGTTGCGCTCGAACATCCACGGCGCCTCCCAGAAATCGGTGAGGCCCTGGGGGGTCGTGACCGGACCGGCGAGGGAGGTCATGTCCTGGTTGAGCTTCGCCATGCGCGGCTGCCAGTACGAGCCCCAGTAGAGGTAGATCTGGCCGTCGTCGTCGATGAACACCGTCGGGTCGATGTTGAGCGCCGAGGAGTTCGGGGTCGAGTCCGAGATCAGCGGACCGCCGATCGCGTCGACGAACGGGCCGAGCGGGCTGTTGGAAACCGCGACGCCGATGTTCATCCAGCCGTTGTCGGTGCTGCCGTCCACGGAGACGAACCAGTAGTAGCGCCCGTCAGGGCCTTGGACAACTTCGGACGCCCACGCGTTGGCCCCGGCCCACGCGAAGGTGGAGAGGGACAGCTTGGCGCCGTGCGAGGTCCACGCGGCCGGGTCGTTGTCGGGCGCCTTGGAGGAGAAGACGTGCCACTCGTCCATCACGAAGGCCTGCTGGTTCGAGGCGGCCTCGTCGCGTCCCGAGTAGACGTACATGGTGTCGCCCACGACCAGGGTCGCCGGGTCGGCGGTGTAAATGTTCCGGACGATCGGGTTGCCCGCCTGGGTGGCCGAGCCCTGGCCCCAGACCCTCCATTCGAGGACGCCGACGGAGGCGGTCCCGCTCTGGAGGACGGCGCGGAGCGCGGTGGTGGTGACGGCGTTGAAGTTGGTGTGGTTGTATGCGTTCGCGTTGACGCCGTAAGCGCTGGCGCCGCTCACGGCGGTCCAGGCGCCGTTCGTGAGGTACTCGATGCGCCAACTGGCGGGCACCCTGACCCCGCCGGGGCCCGAGTTGAACGAGTCGTCGAAGAAGTAGAGGTCCGAAGAGGACACGGTGACGGGGGTCGCCCAGGTCAGCTGCACCCATTGCGATCCGGTCTGGGGCCAGGTGCCCCAGCGCGGGTTCTGGGTGTCGTTGGAGCCGGGCGGCTCGATGCCGTCGTTGACGGCGGCGACGGACTCCCACGAGGAGGTGTAGGAGGCCGAGGCGGTCGCCGAGCGGGCGACGTTCACGGACTGCTGCGCGTGGGCGGGGATCGCGATCTGGAAGAGGGTCCAGGCCAGGGCCGCGGCGAGCGCGGCGGCGAGCATTCGTCTGCGTGCGGTGGGCTGCATGGGGAGTCTCCTAGGTGCCGGTGGGAGATCAGCTGATGACGGTGACGGTGGCTTCGGCGGCAAGGGAGGTGCCGGCGATGGCGCCTTGGACAGTGAAGGTGCCGGGCTGGGCGTAGTCGGCCGGGTCGACGGCCTCCCAGGTGACAGTGGTGCTGACGTTGTCCTTCGAGCCGTCGTTGTAGACGGCGGTGACGGTGGGCGGCAGCTGGGGCGCCTTCCCGGCGACGGTGGTGACCGCCTCCGTTTCGAGCGCGGTGATCTCGACCTGGTCGTGGAGTCTGACGTGGACGGTGGCGTTCGCGGGGAGCGCGAGACCGGTGACGAGGCCGCCCACTTCGACTTGGGTGGCGGGTTCGTCGAGGTCCTCGGGGGTGAGCTGCTGCCAGACGACTGGCTGTTCGAGCCGGGAGCCGTCGGCGTACACGCAGGTCACCGTGGGCGGCAGGTCCGGCACGTTGCCCACGATCGTGGGCTGGTGCACCGCGCGGACCTGCTCGGGCGCTTCGGCGAAGGCCTTCCATTCGAGGATGCCGACGCTGGCGGCGCCGCTCTGGAGGACGGCTCGGAGCGCGGTGGTGGTGACGGGATCGAAAGTGACCTGGTTGTACTGGTCGGCGGCGGTGCCGTACGAATCGGCAGTGGTGACGTCCTTCCAGGTCTCGCCGTCCAGGTACTGGAGTTTCCAGGAGGCCGGGGTGCGGACGCCGCCGCCGTCGTCGAGGAAGTACATGTCGCTGGAGTCGAGGCGGACCGGTGTGTCCCAGTCCAACTGGACCCACTGCTCGCCTTCTTCGGGCCAAGTGCCCCAGCGGGGGTTGCCGCCGTCGTCGGAGCGGGGCGGGTCGATGCCGTCGTTGATCGCGGTGACGTTCTCCCATGGCGAGGTGTAGGAGGCTGTGGGCGTGGCGAAGAGGGCCGCGTTGGTGCGGTCGTCGGGTTCGGCGACCGCGATATCCACTGTGGAGATGGCTTCGGCGGTGCCGTCGCTCGCGGCGAGCTGGAGCTTGTAGGTACCCGGCTCAGTGAACGTGGCGACGGTGGCCGATGCGGCGGCGTCCTCGAAGACGACCGCTCCGGGGCCTTCGACCATGGACCACTCGGAGGTCAGGGCCCCGCTGAGCGGGAGGCCGTCGTCCTTCACGGTGCCGGTGAGCCACGCCTGCATCGGTTGGCGGAACTGGAGGTCCTGCCTGGCGAGGGCGTAGGGCGCGACGTTCTCGGGCGGTTCAGCGCCGTGGCCGCTCCGCACCACTTGGACTTCCTTGAGTCCGGTCGCGTGGCCGTCCTGGTGGTCCATGAGGATGCGGACGCGATCCGTGCTGACCTGCGGGAACTGCACGAGGTTGTAGTTGGCCTGCGGTATCGCGGGGGTCTTGGCCTGGTTCTCGATCGTCACCCAGTCGGTGCCGTCGTGGTACTGGACCTGGTAGACGGCGGGTTCGGCGAGGCCGTCCGCCGTTCTGTCGCGGTAGAAGTAGAGCCGGGCCTCGTCGATGCCCACCGTGGACCCGAGGTCCACTTCGTACCAGTCGGTCTCGTTGCCGGACCCGGCGCTGGACCAGTAGGGCGCGTTGACGGTGGTGCCGTCGACGGCCCCGGCGGTGCTGCTGCCGTTCGCGGTGTGCGAGGCGGTGGCGGGCCGGCCTTCGGCGAGGTTCTCGGCGCCGCCCTCGAGGTCGGCGCCCGCCTTGGCGAACACGTCGACCACGCGGCCGTCGAGTTCGACCTCTTCGGGGGCCGAGAGCTCGCTCATCTTCTTGCTCTTGACGACTCTCCCGGCGGCGGGGAGCTCCACCTTGCCGGTGTCCGGGTCCCAGACGGCCGGTACGAGGCTGTTGAGGGTGAAGGCGCGCTTGCCGTCGATGTAGACGGAGTAGCCCTCGGGGATGCCCTGGTAGTGGACCTCGCCGTCGCCGGGCTTGTCCCAGACGATGCTCAGGTCCGAGTCGCGGTAGCGGAGGTTGTTGACGGTGAAGTGGTCCCAGCCGATGTCGATCGGCGAGAGCTCGACCTTGTCGTCAGTGCGGGGCCGCAGGCCCGCCACGTCCTCCACATAGGTCCAGATGCTGGAGCCGAGGGTGGTGTGGTGGATCCAGGAGCGGTAGTCGATCGATTCGCTGCCGGGGTTCCAGTCGGCCCAGAACTCGTTCGAGTCCGGCCAAGCGGTGTCGCCGCCGATGTACGTGGACCAGGCGTTCCAGTAGAGCAGCTTCTTGTAGTCCTCGGTGGTGATCGAGTCCTGGTCGTAGTCGCGGATCGCCGAGGAGAAGAGCCGGAACTGAACGGTGGAGTTGATCTGCGAGAAGTTGTTCGAGCCGGGGTCGCCCTGCTCGGCCGCCTCCTGCTTGTCGGCCTGGTTGGCGGTGTAGAACGGGAAGACCGGGTACTCGGCGGGGTCCTCGAAGAGGCGCAGCGCGTTCGTGTACCGGGGCTCGTTCGGGATGGCGCCCACCGAGAACGGGTAGTAGTTGTTGATCTCCTTCCACGGCACGTGGTCGCCGGATTCGACGTGGACGTGCTCGAACAGCTGCGTCTCGGGGTTCCAGAGAACGTCGGTGAGGGCGGCCTGGATGTTCTCGGCGATGCCCCGCATCTCGTCGGCCTTCGCGGTGTCGCCGATGAGCTCGTAGGCTTCGGCGGCGGCCATCGCCCCGGAGTACTGGTAGGCGGATTCGGCCCGGTCGAGGTCGCCGTCCCTCCAGTGGAAGGAGACGGCGTCGGCGTCGTTGCCGGTCATCGCGCCCCAGTCGTACTCGATGAGGTAGTTCCCGTTCGAGTCGAAGGTCTCGAGCTGGCCCTTCACGTCGCCTTCGGCGTAGCGCGCCAGGTTCTCCACGACCGCCTCAGGGCCGCCGTGGATCTGGTAGGAGCGCCAGGCGGCCTCGGCGATGTACTGGGTGTAGGAGTTCGACCAGTTCTCGGGGTCGCCGGGGTTGTCCATGAAGCGGCCGCCTTCGGAGGACTCGCCGGTGGAGACCCAGGGCCCGTAGGAGTACGCGGGGTCGCGCAGGTACTTCAGGTCGTCGATGAACATCGGGACGGTGAGGGCGATGGCGTTGTTGTAGCCGGTGACACCCTCGATGGAGGTGGGGAACTGGAAGTCGTTGCCCGGGATGTCCGCGTCGAGGTAGTTGTAGCGCATCAGCCACCAGCGGTAGTAGATGAACTTCTTGTGGGCCTCGTCGGGGACGTCGAAGTAGGGCAGGTTGTCCGCCCACCACTGGTTGTAGGCGCGCACGTGGGTCGCGAAGGCGTCCTCCGGCGCGGCCGCCTTGTAGGCCTCGTACTCGGTGCTCGACTCGGGCAGCTCCGTGGCGACCATGCCGAGCTGCACCTTGAACGTCGCCGATTCGCCTTGGGCGAGTTCGAGTTCGCCGGTGAGCGCGCCTTCGGAGGGGGCGAGGCCGGTGCCGGAGAGTCGCGGGAAGACGCTGGTGAGGCGCTCGCCGCGGGAGTTCTGCACGTCGAGCACCCCGGTGAGTTCGTCTCCCGATGCCTGCCAGGCGAAGTCGGAGTCGACGCGGATCGGCACGGTGGCCGCGGAGCCGTTGTTCTGGACCGTCACGTTGGCGACGGCGGTGTTGTCGTCGGTGATGAACTTCTGCACCTCGGCGGTGAGGTCGCCGCCTTCGTGGACGCTCGTCCAGTGGCTGGGGGTCTGGCGGCGCTGGTCGACGACCTCGGTGAAGTCGGTGTCGCCGATGTCGATCGTGAAGCCGTCGGTGTTCGAGGCGCGGTCGAAGAACGGGTCGTAGTAGGCGAGCTGGCCGCCGAAGCCGATCACGTCGGGGTCGTGGACGCGCATGAGGAGCGCCCGGCCGCGGGTCATGAGCCACTGCTCGCCCGCCGGGTCGGCGCCCTCGCGGGCGAGGAGGCGGTCCATCCAGAAGTCGGTGCCGTCGGCCTCGGCCTCGAACATGGCCGGCATCATGCCGTTCACGTCGTAGGGCACCGGTTCCGGCGGGACGGCGTCGCCGCCGGTGAACTCGGGGTAGCCGATGGTCTGCTGGGCCGCCGCGGGCCCGGCGGTGCCGACCACGAGGCCAGTGGTGGAGAAGGCGCAGACGAGGGCGAGGGAACCGGCAGCGAGGAGTCGGGCGGACGTGGGGCGATGCACCATTGCGTGCCTCCGGGGAAGGATGCGGGGTGTGCCGAGGGGTGCCGAAAGAGTCCGAAAACCTTTTCGGTCATTGCGTCGCCACCGATGCTATGGGCCACGCCACTGCGATGTCAATGCATTGATCGCCATGAATTCCAAGCGGAGCGGGAACCGAAAGCCCGTTCGGCAAACTTTCGGCCGGTCGGCTACAGTCGAGCCAGCCCGGAGGAAACGCGGCCGCCGCGGGCGGCCCGGCCCGGGCTCCGGCTGAAGGAGGACGAGTGGCCCGAACCCCCGCATCGCGCGGCACGCGCGCCGCCACACTGTCCGATGTGGCCCGTCTGGCGGGCGTCTCGGTGGCGACGGCGTCGAAAGCGCTCAACGGCCGCAACCATGTGCACGCGCAGACCCGCGAGCGGGTCCTGGAGGCGGCCGCGCAGCTCTCGTTCTCCCCCAACTCGCTCGCCCGCGGGCTCCTCGCCGGGCGGACGGGCACCGTGGGGCTCCTGACCTCCGACCTGGTGGGACGCTTCAGCCTCCCGATCCTCATGGGCGCGGAGGACGCGTTCGGCGCGGGCCAGGTCTCGGTGTTCCTCTGCGACGCGCGCGGCGACGCGATCCGCGAGCGCCACCACGTGCAGGCCCTGCTGAGCCGCCGCGTGGACGGGCTCATCGTGGTGGGCTCCTCGACCGATCCGCGCCCGCCGCTGGCCGACGCGGTGGACGTGCCGGTCGTGTACGCCTACGCGCCTTCCGAAGCGCCCGAGGACCTCTCGATCGTGCCGGACAACGTGAACGCCGGCCGGATGGCCGTCGAGCACCTCATCGCGTGCGGCCGCACCAGGATCGCGCACATCAGCGGCGACCGCCAGTACAGCGCCGCGCGCGACCGCGCGGCGGGCGCGCAGGCCGCCCTCGAAGCGGCCGGTCTCGCCCTCGTCGGCGAAGTCGCCTACGGCGCTTGGGAAGAGGGCTGGGGCCGGGCGGCCGCCGGGATGCTGCTCGACCGCGAGCCCGGAGTCGACGCCGTGCTCTGCGGCTCCGACCAGGTCGCCCGCGGCGTGCTCGACACGCTGCGCGAGCGGGGCCGCCGCGTCCCCGAGGACGTCGCGGTCATGGGCTTCGACAACTGGGACGTGCTCGCCACGGGCGCCCGCCCACAACTGACCAGTGTGGACATGAACCTCGAGGAGCTCGGCCGCGCCGCCGCCCGGGCCCTCTTCGAGGCCATCGACGCCGAGCACGGCCGAGGCGTCCACACCGTCCAGTGCCGGGTCGTCGTCAGAGGTTCCACCGCGTCCGCCGGGTGACCTTGCCCGGCGGCTCGGCGCGCCACCGGATCCGCGAGGAGTATGTTCTCCGTTCGTGACCGGCAGATGACCTCGCCCCGCCACGCGACCTGGCTCGAGCTGTTCTTCGACCTCGTGGTCGTCGCGGCCGTCTCCCAGTGTCTTGTAGCGATGCACACCGAACCAGAAGGTCCTCTCCTCGTCTCAGCCCGACTCAGCTCGTGAGGTGTTCACAACCTCCCGAGACAGAACAGTTAGCGCTCGGGCACGTGGCAGTCGGCGAGGTGGTCGTCGACCATGCCGATCGCCTGCATCATCGCGTAAGCGGTGGTCGGGCCCACGAACTTGAAGCCGCGCTTCTTGAGCGCCTTCGAGAGCGCGGTCGACTCGGGCGTCACCGCGGGCACGTCCTCGATGGTCTTCGGACGCTCGCGCGGCTCGGGCGCGAAGGACCACACGAAGTCGCTCAGGCCACCGCTGGAGGTACCGGCGAGCTCGGCGGCGGCCCTGGCGTTCGCGATGGTCGCCTCGATCTTCATGCGGTTGCGCACGATCCCCTCATCGCTGAGGAGCCGTTCGGCATCGGTCTCGGTGAACGCGGCGACCTTCGCGATCCTGAACCCTGCGAAGGCCTTCCGGAACGCCTCGCGCTTGCGCAGGATCACCAGCCACGACAGGCCGGACTGGAAGGCCTCCAGGCTGACGCGTTCGAACAGGGCGTCATCGCCGCGGACCGGCCGCCCCCACTCCAGGTCGTGGTAGTCCCGGTAGATCTCCGGTGCGACGCCCCAGGGGCACCGCGTCAGCCCGTCGCCTGCGTCGCTCACCGTTCGCTCCCGTCCGTCATGGGCCCCGAGCGTACGCGCCGCAACCGACAATGCCCTCCGCCGCATTCCTCGACAGCCACTTGCTTATTGCAAGGTAGTTGCAATAGAGTCATGCCAGTCCCCCATTGCGAAGGAGCCCCGATGACCGCGACCCCCACCGGCCACCCCCTCCCCGAACTCGTCATGGCCTGGGGCCGCGGCCGCGCCCACTCGCGCATCACCGCGCAGCCCGAGCCGATCGACGGCGGCTTCCGGGTCGCGGTCGGGCCGCCGAGCACCGAGATCCGCCAGGTGTTCCACACCTACACCCCCGGATCCCTGGCCGCCACCGCGGTGCGGCTCGACGAGCCCGGCAACCAGGTCATGATCGCCGGTCCCTCAGCGCTGCTCGCCTCGGTCGTCCCCGCGACCTGGACGATGGACGAGGGCGGCCACCTCATGGCCGTCGCGTTCGGCCCGGCCGCCTACGCGGTGCCCGAGGACTACCGGCTCCTGCTCGATACCGAGGGTCCGCTCACCGTGGCCCGGGTCTTCCACCGCAACGGCGACCTCGCCGCCTCCGCGCGCCTCGGCCGCGACGGCGAGTTCGGCGTCTTCGACAAGGTCGTCACCGCCCCCGCCCACCAGCGCCGCGGCCTCGGCTCGCTCATGATGCGGGCACTGACCGTGAGCGCCTACGCGCAGGGGATGCGGTTCGGGCTCCTCGTCGGCAGCGACGACGGCCGAGCCCTCTACGAGCACCTCGGCTGGTCCTTCGTCAGCGACTTCCCAGGCGCGCGCAGCAAGCGCGATTGAGCAATTCGGTTGCCGCGCGGCCGATCCGCTGCGAAAGTGAGGCCATGACGAGCGGCTCCGAGTATCCCGCGGCCTGGATCGCGGCCAACCGCGAGATGTGGGACGAGCGCGTCCCGCTCCACGCGGCCAGCGCCCTGTACGACCAGGCGGGCTTCCGCGCCGGGCGCGACGAAATCCGCGACTTCGAGGCTGCCGAGGTCGGCGACGTGACCGGTAAGCGGCTCCTGCACCTCCAATGCCACATGGGGCAGGACACGCTGTCATGGGCGCGGCGCGGCGCGGAAGTCGTGGGGCTTGATTTCTCAGAGCCGGCGATCGAGGTCGCGCGCGGTCTTGCCGCCGACATCGGGCTCGCCGACCGCGCCGAGTTCGTGGTCTCGGACGTGTACGAGGCCCGAGAGGCCGTGCCCGACGAGGACTACGACATCGTCTACACGGGGATTGGGGCGCTGTACTGGCTGCCGGACATCGAGGGCTGGGCCGAGACGGTCGCGTCGCTGGTCGCTCCAGGCGGGTTCCTGTACCTCACCGAGTTCCACCCGTTCCTGAACGTCTTCACGTGGGACGGCACCGCCGAGGTCAAGGCGGACTATTTCCGCCCTGAGCCGCTGGTCACGGACGAGCCGGGCTCGTACGTGGACCTCCAGGCGGAGACGATCGACAACCTCAGCTACGCCCGGATCTACACGCTCGGCGAGATCGTGTCCGCGATCTGCGGCTCCGGACTCCGGCTCGAGTTCCTGCACGAGCACGAGGTGACGGTGTTCCAGCAGTTCCCCGAGCTCATGCGCGGCGAGGACGGCTACTTCAGGATGCCCGAGGGGCGGCCGCGGCTGCCGCTGATGTACTCCTTGAAGGCGTCCCGGCCCGCCTGAGGTCCCGGTTTCTCCGAGGTTCCTTTGACATTGCTCCTAGCGGGCCTGGTGGTTTCGCCCGGATCATTCGGTGGACGAACTGCCAGAGAGGGGCACACGGTGAGCAAGCAGCAGGCGGAGACGCTGAGATACGAGGGCCGTCCGTACGCGAAGCAGGACGAGGAGCTGGTCGACCAGGGCCTGCTGTTCGACATCGGGACGCTGCTGAGCCGGCGCGGGGTGCTTTTCGCCGGGGCGGGTGCCGCGGTGGCGGGGCTCGCGGCCTGCGGTACCACCGATCCGAATGCGACCGAGTCGAGTTCGGCGCCGGATTCGTCCGGGGATCTCGCGGAGATCCCCGAGGAGACGGCGGGCCCGTATCCGGGCGACGGGTCGAACGGCCCGGATGTGCTCGAGGAGAGCGGGATCGTGCGCAGCGACATCCGCTCGAGCTTCGGCACCGGCAGCGCGACCGCGGAGGGCGTGCCGCTGACACTGCAGTTCACGATCTACGACATGGCGAACGGCAGCGTCCCGTTCGAGGGGGTGGCCGTCTACGCGTGGCACTGCACCCGCGACGGCGAGTACTCGATGTACGGCGAGGGCCTGGAGAGCGAGAACTTCCTGCGCGGCGTGCAGATAGCCGACGCCGACGGCGTCGTGTCGTTCACGACGGTCTACCCGGGCTGCTATTCGGGCCGCTGGCCCCACGTGCACTTCGAGGTGTACCCGGACGAGGCGTCGATCACCGACAGCGCCAACGTGATCGCGACGTCGCAGCTCGCGTTCCCCGAGGACGTGTGCGACACCGTGTACGCGGAGGAGGGCTACGAGAACTCCGTCGAGAACCTGGCGCAGATCTCGCTGGAGTCGGACAACATCTTCAGTGACGACGGCGGGGAGTCCCAGATGGGGACCGTGTCCGGCGACGTCGCGAACGGCTACACGATCACGCTGGCGGTGGGTGTGGACACGTCGACCGAGGCGGGCGGCGGGGGCAGCGCCCCGTCCGGTGGCGGCGGCGGAGCCCCCGGCGGTGGCGAGATGCCGTCGGGCGAGCCGCCGGCGAACAACGGCTAGACGGACGCGAAAGGCCGCTCCCGCAACGGGAGCGGCCTTTGCCTGGTCTCAGTGGAGCACCACGAGCCCGGTCTCGCCGAAGACCGTGGCCGCCAGTGACGGCCGGTTCCCGGCTTTGACCGGGAGCTTCGCGCCGACGGCGTCGAGGTGCGGTTCGATCCGCTCGGGGTGCGGGTGCACGGCTTCGATTCCCACGAGCGGGACGACCGGCAGGTTCGCGGCCGGGTGCACCGCCTGGCCCCAGTCGATGAGGAACGGGACGAGTCCGGTCTGGCCGCGGTCGACGTCGAGCGTGAGCCGCCAGGAGAGCTGCTCCCCGCCGGGGGTCTGGCGCGACATCGCGTGCGGCTCGCCCGGGTCGTATCCGGCCTGGCGGGAGGCCGCGACGGCGGCGTCGATGTCCTCGACGCGGATAGCCCAGGTCGCCAGGCGGGCCTCGGTGAGGCCGTCGATCCCGAAGGGGCGCGGCGCTTCCGGGGTGCCCTGCTCGGAGTCGGGGCCGATGATCTCGAGGTAGCCGCCGTCGCCGAGGCCGAGCAGGAAGTTCCTGGTGCCGAGGCCGGTATGGACGCCGCCGGGGACCGGTCGGGTCCCCGTGAGGCGCGTGACCTCCGCGACCGTGGCGGCGAGGTCGGGTGTGGCGAGCACGAGGTGGTCGAGTGAGGACATAGGTCGCAGTTTAATCACCGTGCGCCACTGGCGTAACGGGTGTCGCGCGGGCCCCCGGCTCAGCGGCGCTCGGGGTAGGCGATGGTCTGCAGCATGTCGTCGCCGGGGTCGGCGAGGACCTTCTCGACGCTCTCCTCGACCGCTTCCGCGGCGTGCTGGCGGTAGTCGATGCGGCAGCCGTCAGGGGCGTACGCGGGATCGGGCGGGGGCGGATCGGTCTCACGGCGCATGAGGTCGCCGATGCCGTGCTCGAGCAGCCCGAACGCGTGCTCGGCGGCGGACACGGCCGCCGAGTGGATCTCGTCGATCGGGTCGCCGTCCAGGACCCGCCGGACGTTGACCTCGACGATGATGTGCTGGGTGTGCAGCACCTGGGAGGCGACCAGGCGCGAGGTGAGCGGCGGGTTCCCCTCCTCGATCAGGGCCTCGGCGAGCATCACCGCGGACTGGCGGCGGTAGTCCATGGCCCTGATGAGCAGGGAGGGCGTGGCGATGATGAGTCGCTGGACCCGCAGGAACACCGGATCGTCCTTCAGACCCACCTGCGGTGCGCGGCGCTCCAGCAGGTGGAAGTAGTGCTCGCGCAGGGCTTCGAGCGGCGTCTGGCCCTTGCGGCGTTCGCGAACGATCCGCGCCGCGTCGCCCGTGTGGCGCTTCATGCCGCCGATGACGAGGTCTTCCTTCGTGGGGAAGTAGTTGAAGACCGTGGCCTTGGAGACCTCGGCCGCGGCCGCGATCTCGGCCACGGACACGTCCTCGAACCCGCTCTCCTCGAACAGTTCGAGGGCGGTCTTCCTCAACAGCTCCCACGTCGCGTTCTTCTTGCGTTCGCGCAGCCCCGACTTGTGTTCCACCCTTTTACTGTACCAGATCAAAATCTGAGTCAAGAAAAAACTTGTACCCGGTCAAATTCTACTGCTATCCTCGACGACATGACAGGAAAACCACCCGCACCCCCGGCCTCCAAGGCCTTGGACGAGGAGGCCGCACCCGAGGGCTCGATCGTCCGGCTCCTCGCCGAATACCTCCGGCCCCACCGCCGCACCCTCGCCGTCACCGTCGTGCTCCAGATCGTCGGCACCATCGCGTCCCTCTACGTGCCCACGCTCAACGCCGACCTCGTCAACCACGGCGTCGCCACCGGCGACACGGGCTACGTGCTGCGCCACGGCGCGTTCATGCTCGCCGTCACCGTCGTGCAGATCGCCGCCTCCGGCTTCGCCGTCTACTTCGGCGCCCGCACCGCCATGGGCCTCGGCCGCGACCTGCGCGCCGACCTCTTCGCCCAAGTGCAGCGCTTCTCCGCCGCCGAGATGGACCGCTTCGGCGCGCCCTCGCTCATCACCCGCGCCACCAACGACATCACGCAGATCGTGACCATGCTCGTCATGGCCCTCACACTGCTCCTCACCGCGCCCATCGCCGCCTTCGGCGGCCTCGCGCTGGCGCTGAGCCTCGACGTGCCCATGACCGGCGTGCTCCTCGCGGCCATCCCCGTGGTCGCCGTGGCCATCTCCTTCATCGTCATCGCGATGGTCCCCGCCAGCCGGGTCATGCAGCGGTGCATCGACGGCATCAACCGCGTCATGCGCGAGCACATCACCGGCATCCGCGTCATCCGCGCCTTCGTGCGCGACGGCCACGAGCAGCGCCGCTTCAGCGAAGCCAACACCGAGCTCACCGAGGCCTCCCTCAAGGTCGGCCGCGTCCAGGCCTTCTTCGGCGCCACCGCGATGGTCTTCGGCAACCTCACCTCGATCGCCATCGTCTGGATCGGCGCGGGCCGCATCGCCGACGGCACCATGCAGATCGGCGACCTCATCGCCTTCCTCACCTACGCCGGGATGATCCTCGGCGCGGTCATGATGTCCATGGGCGTCTTCATGATGGCCCCGCGCGCCAAAGTCGCCGCCGGGCGCATCCGCGAGGTCCTCGACACCACCCCGAGCATCGCCGACCCCGCCGCACCGGTCACCGAGCTCGCCGGCCTCGGCGAACTCGAACTCAAGGGCGTCACCTTCCGGTACGACGGAGCCGAAGAGGCCGTCCTCCGGGACGTCGACCTCATCGCCAGGCCCGGCCAGACCACGGCCGTCATCGGCTCCACCGGCGCGGGCAAGACCACCCTGCTCCACCTCATCCCCCGCCTGTTCGACGTCGACGCCGGAACCGTCCGCGTCGACGGCGTCGACGTCCGCGAGATGGACCGGGCCCTCATCGCCCGCACCATCGGACTCGTCCCCCAGCGCGCCTACCTGTTCTCCGGCACCGTCGCCTCCAACCTGCGCTACGGCGACCCGGACGCGAGCGACGCCGACCTCTGGCGCGCACTCGAGACCGCCCAGGCGGCCGACTTCGTACGCGCCATGCCCGACGGGCTCGACACCGTCATCGGCCAAGGCGGCACCACCGTCTCCGGCGGCCAGCGCCAGCGCCTGGCCATCGCCCGGACCCTGGTGGCGCGCCCCAAGGTCTACCTCTTCGACGACTCGTTCTCCGCGCTCGACACGGCCACCGACGCCGCCCTGAGGGCCGCGCTCGCCCGCGACATCGCCGATGCCTCCCAGGTGATCGTGGCCCAGCGGGTCTCGACCATCCGCGACGCCGACCGGATCGTCGTGCTCGACGCCGGGCGCGTGGCCGGCACCGGCACCCACGAGGAGCTGCTCGCGGGCAACCCGGTGTACGCCGAGATCGTGAATTCCCAACTCACCCTTCAGGAGGCGCTGTGACCATGATGGGACCCCGGCCGGGCGGTCCGGCCGCGACCAAGGCGGAGGACTTCCGCGGCACCGTCCGCCGCATCCTCGACCTGCTGCGCCGCAACCCGCTGCGCCTCGCCTCAGTGGTCGGCTTCGGCGTCCTCATGGTGGCCGGCATGCTGTCGATCCCCACGGTGCTCGGGCACGCCACCGACCTCGTGATCGAGGGCGCGACCGCGGACGGCCTCGACTTCGCGGCCCTGACCCGGATGCTCGGGCTCGCGGTGGCGCTGGCCCTGGCGACCTTCGCCATCACCGTGCTCAACGGCCGCACGATCGCGAAGCTCGCGCAGGACATGGCGTTCGAGCTGCGCGCGGACGCCGACCGGAAGATCTCGGCGCTGCCGCTGCGGTACTTCGACTCCCGCTCGCGGGGCGAGGTGCTCTCGCGGGTCACCAACGACATCGACAACCTGACGCAGACCGTGGGGCAGGTGACCCAGCGGATCGTGCAGGGCCTGCTGTTCCTCATCGGCGTACCGATCATGATGCTCACGATCTCGCCGCTGCTCACCCTGGTCGTGCTCCTCACGATGCCGCTCACGGTGATCGCGGCGCGGGTCATCGGGAAGCGCAGCCAGCCGCGGTTCGCCAAGCAGTGGGCGACGACCGGGAAGCTCAACGGCCATGTGGAGGAGATGATCACCGGGCACCAGCTCGTGACCCTCTTCGGTCGCCAGGAGCAGGGCGCGGCCCGGTTCAAGGCCCACAACGAGGAGCTGTACGAGAACACCGTGCGCGCCCAGTGGGTGGCGGGCCTGCTCGGCCCGGCGATGGCCTTCCTCGGCTCGGTCACGTATGTGCTCGTGGCCGTGGTCGGCGGGCTCCAGGTGGCCGCGGCAGTGCTCACCTTCGGGCAGATCCAGGCGTTCATCCAGTACACCGGGCAGTTCTCGAACCCGCTGAACATGCTCGCGGGCATGTTCGGGCAGATCCAGTCGGCGGTCGCCTCGGGCGAGCGCGTCTTCGAGTTCCTCGACGCCGAGGAGCAGCGGCCCGACCCCGCGGACGCCGGCACCGAGCTCGACGCGGTGCACGGGAAGGTCGCGTTCGAGGACGTCTCGTTCCGGTACCTGGAGGACGAGCCGCTCATCGAGCACCTGTGGCTCTCGGCCGAGCCGGGCCAGACCGTGGCGATCGTCGGCCCGACGGGCGCGGGCAAGACCACGCTCGTCAACCTGCTCATGCGCTTCTACGACCTCGACGCGGGCCGGATCACCGTCGACGGCGTCGACGTCTCCACGATCGAGCGCGAGCGGATGCGGCGGCGCATCGGCATGGTCCTGCAGGACACGTGGCTGTTCGACGGCACGATCGCCGAGAACATCGCCTACGGCAAGCCCGAGGCCACCCGTGAAGAGGTCGTCGCGGCCGCTTCGGCGGCGCACGCGGACCACTTCATCCGGACCCTCCCCGAGGGCTACGACACCGTCGTCGGCGCCGAGGAGGGCAGCCTGAGCGCCGGGGAGCGCCAGCTCGTGACGATCGCGCGGGCGTTCCTGATCGACCCGTCGATCCTGATCCTCGACGAGGCCACGAGCTCGGTCGACACCCGCACCGAGATGCTCGTGCAGCAAGGCATGGTCGCGCTGCGACAGGGCCGCACGAGTTTCGTGATCGCCCACCGCCTCTCGACCATCCGCGACGCGGACGTGATCGTGGTGATGGAGCACGGCCGCGTCGTCGAGCAGGGCGACCACGACGCGCTCCTCGCCTCCGGTGGCGCCTACGCGCGCCTCTACGAGGCCCAGTTCGCGCAGCCCGCGGTCGAGGAGACGCCGGCAGGCGCCTGAGCGAACGCACCGCGGCGGGAACGGCCAGGAAACCAGGACCCGCGACGCCGGCGGGCCGAGGCAAGAGCCCCGGCCCGCCGGCAACGACCACCACCAGGCCCGGCCTCGCAGGCGACCCCGCCGGGCGGGCCCCGGCGCGCAAGACCCCGCCACACCCTGGTCCCTCGCCGCATCGCGCATTTTCTGCGAGGCCCGTACACCGGCACCGGGGCGATTTACGGTGAAAGCATGCGACTCACCAAATTCGGCCACTCCTGCGTCCGATTCGACACCGACGAAGGCGCCTTCGTGATCGACCCGGGCGTCTTCTCCGATCCGGCGGCCCTCGACGGCGTCGACGCGGTGTTCGTCACCCACCAGCACGCCGACCACTGCAACGACCCCGAGCTGCGGCGGCTCCTCGAAGACCAGCCCGAGACCCGGATCTACGGACCCGAATCGCTTGCCGAGGTGCTCGGCAGCCTCCCGTTCACGACGGTGAGCGCGGGTGACTCGATCCCGGTGGCGGGCACCGAGGTCAGGGTCGTCGGCAAGCACCACGCGGCGGTCCACCCGGACATCCCGGTGATCCCGAACGTCGGCTACGTCGCGGACGGCGTCTTCCACCCGGGTGATGCGCTCACGATCCCCGGCCTGCCGGTCCGGGTCCTGCTGGCGCCGGTGGCGGCGCCCTGGCTGAAACTCTCCGAGGTCATCGACTTCATCCGCCTGGTCGACGCGCCGATCGTGCACCCGATCCACGACGCGATCCTGAGCAAGGACGGCATCACCATCGTCGACCGAAATCTCGCCAACCTCATCGGCGACCCGTTCCAGCGCATCGCCGACGGCGACACCGTCACCATCTGAGGCACCCCCAGCACGGGCCCGGCCGAAGGCGGAGCATTGCGGCGCGCCCGGCCCCGAACACCTTGCCGCTCAGTTGAAGGCGGTGAAGACGCCGTAGGCGGCGCTCACCGCGACCGACGCCGCGCACACCGCCAGCGCCGCCGCGATGACCACCCAGTCCGCCGGGCGCATCCGCTGCTCGCGCGCATGGGTCCGCGGGATCGCCGAATCGAACCCGCGCGCGTCCATCGCGGCCGCGAGACGACCCGCACGGCGGATCGCACCCACGAGCAGGGCGAACATGGTCGAGGCGAACAAGTGCACGCGCCGTACCGGATTCCAGCCGCCTTCCAGGCCGCGGGCGCGGCGGGCGCTGGTGATCTGCCGCCATTCCGCGCCGAGCAGCGGCATCAGCCGCAGCGCCGCCAGAGCGCCGAGCGTGAAGCGGGCCGGGGTGCGGAGCTGCTGTGTGAGCGCGTCGGCGAGGTCGGTCGGGTCGGTGGTCGCGAATCCCAGCACGCCCGCGGTGGCGGCGACGCAGACGCGCAGGCCGATGGCGGTGCCGTCGAGGAGCGCGTCGGTGCCGATCGTCAAGGGGCCGAAGTCGATCAGGATGCGGCCGGTCTGCTCGGCGGCGAAGACCGCGTTCACCACCACCACGGTCGCGGCGGCGAACCAGAGCCAACGCAGCCGTCGGGCGAGCTCGCCGAGTCGGAGGCCGCTGAACGGGACGGTCGCGAGGAGCGCGGTGAGCAGGAGCAGCGGCGTGAGCCAGTCGGAGGCGATGAGCGCGGTCGTCGAGACGGCGGCCGCCGCGGCGAGTTTCGCCACCGGGTTGACGCGGGCGATGGGCGCTTCGGCGTCGCAGACGGGCGCGAGGGTCATGCTCATCGGCGGATCTCCTCGGCGATGCGCCCTTTCCCGAGGACGAGTTCGCGTCCGGCGAGGGCGGCCGCGAAGTCGCGGTCGTGGGTGACGGCGAGGAGCGCGGTGCCTTCGTCGCGGATGTCGGCGGTGAGGTCGACGAGTTCGCCCCAGGTGCGCCGGTCCTGACCGAAGGTGGGCTCGTCGAGCAGGAGCACGCCGGGCGCGGCCGCGAGCGCCCCGGCGACGGAGAGCCGGCGGGCCTCGCCGCCCGAGAGCGTGTGGGGGTTGGCGTTCGCCAAGGGCGCCAGTCGGAGCCGTTCGAGCAGTTCGGCGACACGGGTTTCGACGCGGTCCTTCGGCCAGCCCGCTTGCCGGGGCCCGAAGGCGAGTTCGTCTTTCACCGTCGAGGTGACGAACTGGTGCTCGGGGTCCTGGAACACCGAGCCGACCCGTGTCGCCAGGCGCCGGGCCGGGAGCCGGTGCAGGGGCCGGGGTTCGCCGGGAACGGTGGAGCGGCCGCGCGTGGGTTTCACGAGGCCGCCCGCGAGGAGCGCGAGGGTGGACTTGCCCGAGCCGTTGGGTCCGGTGACGGCGAGCAGTTCGCCTTGGCGCAGTTCGAAGGAGACGTCGTCGAGGGCGGGCGTGTCGGTCCCGGGGTGGACGAGCGTCAGCGACTCGCCGCGAAGCGCCGTGTCGCCCGCACTCGCGGACGGCCGGGTCGGGAGCGGCACCCCGGGGACCCAGACGCCTTGGGCGGCAAGGTGGTCGCCGTGTTCGGCGAGGACCGCCGCGGCGGGTCCGTCGGCGATGAGGGCGCCGCCGGGGCCGAGGGCGATGACGCGGTCGACCAGGTCGAGGATCTCGGCGACGCGGTGCTCGACGACGATCAGGGTGGCCTGCGTGTCGGCGAGCGCGGTCCGGAGGGCCTCGCGGACGTCTCGGGCGCCTTCGGGGTCGAGGTTCGCGGTGGGCTCGTCGAGGAGGATCAGGTCGGGGCGGCGGGCGAGGACTCCGGCGAGCGCGAGGCGCTGCTGCTCGCCGCCGGAGAGGGCGTGCGTGGCGCGGTCGATGGCGTAGGGGAAGCCGACCGCTTCGAGGGATTCGTGGACGCGCGGCCAGATCCGGTCGCGGGGCACGGCCTGGTTCTCGAGGCCGAAGGCGACGTCGTCGCCGCTGCGGGCCATGACGAGCTGCGTCTCGGGGTCCTGGAAGAGGATGCCGACGCGGTCGCGCTGCCCAGTGGCGGGTTGGCCGTCGATGAGGACGTCGCCGTCCTGCTCGCCGGAGTCCTCGGTGAGGAGTCCGGCGAGCGCGGCGAGCAGGGTGGACTTGCCCGACCCGGAGGGGCCGAGCAGGAGGACCCGCTCGCCGGGTTCGACGCGGAGGTCGACGCCCGTGACCGCCTGGGCGCGGCGTCCGGCGTGGCGCCAGGCGAAGCCGCGGAACTCGACCGGGATCATGTCGGCGTCAGATCCGACCGCGCTCGCGTCCGGCGGGGAATCGGTCGAGGACGCCGGTGGGGAGCATGGCCTTGACGAGGGCCTTGGAGCCGAGTCCGGCGACGACGGCGCTGGAGGCGGCGGCGATGGCGACGTAGGGGACCTTGAAAGCCCAGAGGTCGGCGGTGGGGTACCAGTAGAAGACGTCCCAGAGCGTTCCGGCGATGCCTGCGAGCGCGCCGCCGGCGAGGGCGGTGTACTTGCCGAAGCGGCGGTAGCGGCCCGCGGCGAAGGGCAGTTCGCCGCCGAGGCCCTGGAGCAGGCCCTGGTAGATGACGGTCATGCCGTAGGGGGAACCGAGGAGCAGGGACATGAGGGCGGCGAGGCCTTCGGTGAAGATGCCCGCGCCGGCTTTGCGGACGATGAGGGGGGCTAGGACGGCCGGAATGAGCCAGAGGCCGTAGATCACCGCGGCGAGCGGCGGGTAGAAGGACAGGGCCGGGCTGAGGACGGCCCACACGAAGTTCCAGGCCCAGAAGACGACGCTGAAGGCGACGGCGAGGACGGCGCAGGTGAGGATGTCGACGGTGCGCCAGCGACCGGGGGCGCTGACGAGGGTGCTGTCGGGCATGGGCATGCCTTTCACGAAAATCTTGGACACGACGCGACAGCGGTCGACGAACGACTTCCTCCGCCGGTATTACCCGGATCAGGTGTGAGGGTCTGCGGTCGGTTCCGCACTCTCAGCCAATCGGCTCCCCTGTCTGCTTCGACGTTAACACCAGGCGACGGGTCGTTAGCCGTAGCGATCCCGAGGGGTGGCGGCCGACGCTCGCTCGCTCCCGCCGGATGGGCGGCGGGCGTGTCGGCGCGCTGGGTAGATTGCCGTGGTGACGACTGAACGGGATTGGGAGCGGGTGCGGCGGGTCGTGGAGGCGCTGCCGGAGGGCACCTGGACCTCGTACGGGGACCTCGCGGAGTTGATCGGCACGGGCCCGCGGCAGGTCGGGGCGTACATGCGCGACGGCAATGTCGCGCGGGCCTACCGGGTCCTCACCGCGGGCGGCACGGTCTCGGAGGGTTTCCGCTGGGCCGACGGCCGCACCGGCCGCGATGTGCCGGACCTCCTCCGCGCCGACGGCGTGACGGTCAGCGCGAAGGGCCGCGCCGACCGCGCCCAGCGCATGTCGGTCTACGACCTCAAGCTCCTCGCGGCGGAAATCGACGAGGACGAGGCGGCACCAGACGACGAAGAAGACCAGGAATAACACGCTAAATCGTGATATTTCCGCCCTTAGGGACCCCTGGCGCAAAAGTACCCGGTAGGTGCGACATCGCCTTTCGAACAAGACACGAGCCTCGTCAAACCCGAGACCGGATCGGGTTCGGGCGACACTCGGCAAGGCGCGCTCGGTCCAACCCCGCGCTCAGTGCAGGGCCGGGTCCGGCTCCGCGAACCGCCATGAGGTGAAGGCGACCGTGAGGCCGGCGCGGCTCGGCGCGCAGCAGTAGGGCCCGGCTTGCACGCCGGCATCAGGGTCGAGCGGGGCGAGGCGCACGAGCCGCCAGGGCTCGTCCTCCACTCGGGCGCGGACGATGACCGCGTCGTCGAGGCGGCTGGCCCGGATGGTGACCTCGCGGCCGGCCCATTCGGGCACGGGCGCGACCGACCAGTCGGACTTCCTCGCGGTGACGACCGCGCCGACTTGCGGTGCGCCGTCGGCGTATTCGACCCCGGCCTTGATCCAGTGCTCGGCATCGACGCGGATCATCAGGCCCGCCTGGTCGAACTGCGCTTCGAAAGCTGCGATGAAGCTCACCTCGACCGCACGGTCGCGGTCCCAGTCCTCCAGGAGCGCGTGCTCGTTTTCGTGGACGAAGCCGTAGCCGGTGTGCCGCCACGCGTCGCTGCCCTCGGCCGCGGTGACGAGCAGTCGGCCCTCCGACTCCTCCGCCGCGACCGGCAGCGCCGTCCAGGCGCCGGACTTCCAAGGAACTTCGATGGGTGCCAAGTTGTCCATCGCCCCGAGCCTAGTGGCGTCGCCGATCGTCACACCAGTGCGGTACAACGGTCCCTATGGCAGCGACAGCGACACTCAGAGACGAAGCCGAGACACTGCTGCGCGCCCTCGCGGGCGAGCACGCGCGGCTGCGCGAGGACCAGTGGCGGGCCATCGAGGCGCTCTGCGACGACGACGCCGGCGGACGCCGCGTGCTCCTGGTGCAGCGCACCGGGTTCGGCAAGTCCGCGGTGTACTTCACGGCCACCTCGCTGCTGCGCCGCCGCGGCGCGGGGCCCACCGTGATCGTCTCGCCGCTGCTGGCGCTCATGCGCAACCAGATCGAGGCCGCCGAGCGCGCCGGGGTCCGCGCCCGCACCATCAACTCGGCCAACCCCGAAGACTGGGACGCGATCGCCGAGGCCATCGCCGAGGACGCCGTGGACGTGCTCCTCATCAGCCCCGAGCGCCTCAACAACCCCGCGTTCCGCGACTACCAGCTGCCGAAGCTCGCCGCCGGGTGCGGCATGCTCGTCGTCGACGAGGCCCACTGCATCTCCGACTGGGGCCACGACTTCCGGCCCGACTACCGGCGCATCGCCACCTTCATCGAGGACCTGCCCGACAGCGTCCCGGTCCTGGCGACCACCGCCACCGCGAACGCCCGCGTCTCGGACGACATCGCCGAGCAGCTCGACAAGCGGGACTCGGCGACGCTGGTCCTGCGCGGGAGCCTCGACCGCGAGTCGCTGCGACTGTCGGTAGTGGACATGCCCGACAACGCCCACCGCCTCGCCTGGCTCGACGAGCGGCTCCCCCGCATGGACGGCTCGGGGATCATCTACACCCTGACCGTCGCCGCCGCCGAGGAGGTCAGCGACTACCTCTCGTCGCGCGGCCACACCGTCGCCTCCTACACCGGCCGCACCGACAACGCCGAACGCCTTGCGCGCGAGGAGGAACTGCTCGGCAACCGCCTCAAGGCGCTCGTGGCGACCAGCGCGCTCGGCATGGGCTTCGACAAGCCCGACCTCGGGTTCGTCGTCCATTTGGGAGCGCCGTCCTCGCCGGTGGCGTACTACCAGCAGATCGGCCGCGCGGGCCGCGCCCGCGACCGCGCCGAGGTGGTGCTCCTGCCCGGCAGCGAGGACCGGGCGATCTGGGACTACTTCGGTTCGCTCTCGTTCCCGGCCGAGGAGGCGGTGCGCCGCACGCTCGACGTGCTCGCCGCGGAGGGCCGCGCGCTGTCGACCGCGGCGCTGGAGACGCGGGTCGATCTGCGGCGCACCAGACTCGAGATGATGCTGAAAGTGCTCGATGTGGACGGAGCGGTGCACCGTGTGAAGGGCGGCTGGGAGTCCACCGGCCAGACCTGGGACTACGACGCGGAGCGGTACGCCAAGGTCGAGGCGGCCCGGAAGCACGAGCAGCGGCGGATGCTCGCCTACGAGGCCACCGACGCGTGCCGGCTCGAGTTCCTGCGCAGGGAGCTCGACGACGCCGAGGCCGTGCCGTGCGGGCGCTGCGACAACTGCACCGGCACCCGCACCGAGGCGGGCGTCTCGGCGGAGGCGGCCGCGGGCGCGGCGGCGGCCCTGTCGAAGCCCGGCGTGCCGTTCGAGCCGAAGCGCATGTGGCCCACCGGATTGCAGGCCATCGGGATCGACCTGAAGGGCAAGATCCCGGTCGATTCGGGCGCCGAGGCGGGCCGGGCGCTGGCGCGGCTGTCGGACATCGGCTGGGGCGGTCCGCTGCGCGAGCTCTTGTCGGACGGCGCGGACCGGGAGGTTCCCGAGGACGTGTTCAAGGCGGTGGTGCAGGTGCTGGCCTCCTGGGACTGGGCGCAGCGGCCCGCGGCGGTCGTCTCGATGGGTTCGCTCTCGCGCCCGAGGCTGGTCGACGGGTTGGCCGAGCGCCTCGCGCGGCTCGGCCGCATGGAGTACCTCGGCTCCTTGGGCCGCGCGAGCGATACGGGTTCTGGAGCGCACCGCGCGAACAGCGCGCAGCGCCTCCAGCAGGTCCTTCATGCGTTCACTGTGGACTTCCCGGTTCCGGCTTCGAGCGTCCTCCTGGTCGACGATGTGCGCGACAGCGGCTGGTCGATGACCGTGGCGGCCATGCGCTTGCGCGAGGCCGGGGCGGCGGCGGTGTACCCGCTGGCGCTCGCGCTGCAGGCCTGAACGGAGGGGCGTCGCCGCGGAAGCGTCTGGGCGCCAGCGCGTTCGAACAGGTGGACGGCGCCGGTTACCGTCACTCCATGGCCATCTCCTTCAACACCACTGGACTCCAGCAACAGGACGCGACGACCTGGACCGACCCGCGCACCGGCGACGTCGCCAAGCTGATCGTCACGCGGGGGACCCCGTTTCCGGGTGAGTGGCTGTACGACCAGTCCGCGATGCAGCGCGGCTTCGCCGGCATGTCCGCCGAGCGCGGTTGCCTCATCGAGGTCGAACTCGTCAGCCTCGGCGGGGTCACCGCGGTGCGGCAGCTCATCAAGCTGCCGATCCCGAACGCGCCGAGCGGGCAGCTCTTCATGTCCATGTTCACGTTGGCGAAGGCGCCCCAGTACGCGCAGTTGATGTACATCGCCAAGGAAGCGGGCATGACGGGGATGCGCGAGGCCACGCTCATGGCGCAGCTCGGCTTCGACGACTGGACGATGCCGCACCCGTTCGACCCGCAGCTCCAGTCGCGCCTGCCGTTCCACCGCGGCGACGACCCGGCCTTCGACGCCCAGTTCCCCGACCACCCGCTCACGCGCACCCGCGCCTGGACCTGGAACGTGGGCCGCTACGCGGTCGTCGACCCGGGGTTCGCCGCGATCCCCGACAACTGGAACTCCTGAACCCGGCGCGCGAGGCGGGCCTGGCGGCGATGGCCGCCGGGCCCGCCTCGTCCGTTCGCTACAGGGCGCCCAGCACGGCCGGGAGGTAGCCGCCGCTGTGCCCGGAGGCCTTGGGGTGGTAGGGGACGTCGGTGAGGGTGAAGCCGTGCAGCCACGGCTGCTGGGAGCAGATCTCGTGGCCGGTGAACTCGTCGCGCACGTCCGCATAGGTGAACCCGTGGGCTTCGGCGGCCTCTTGGATGACCGCCGAGAGCACGTCCGCGCCGACGTTCATGCGCTGCTGCTCGGCGATGCTGATCGAGCCGAACGCGTCGCAGGTGTTCCGCGCCGCGAACAGCCGCGGGTAGCCGGTGACGACGACTTCGGCGTCAGGGGAGCGCGTCTCGATCTCGGTGTAGACCGCCTCGAGCTTCGCGGGCAGCTCCTCGGTGGCCTTGCGCTCGGCCTCCTGGATCGCCGGGGTGCAGTTCTGGAACGGGGTGATGCACGCAGTGATCGCCTCGGTCCAGCCGATGTCGTTGCCGCCGATGCCGATCGTCACCAGGTCGGTCTCGGCGTCGAGCGCCTGGACCTGCTCGGCGAGCACGTCGTCGGTGGTGGCGCCGCCGCAGGCGACGAAGGTGAACTCGGCGCCCAGCTCCGCGGCGAGGAGGGCGGGGTGGGCTTTGAGGGAGCGCTGGCAGGCCGCGTCGGTGTAGGGTCCGGCGCCCGAGCCCGAGGAGTAGGAGTCGCCGAGGGCGACGTAGTCGATGGCGGGTGCCTGCGCTTGGGCCGCAATGGGAACGGCCAGGAGTGCGAGGGCTGCGGCGGCGACGGTGGCCGCCCGGGGAAGTCGATGCATGGGGGGAGTTCCTTTGCGAGTCGTCGTTGACCTGCCACATATTGTGAACTCGCGAGTAACTTGCGGGGAACCCCTGCACCATCACAAATCGGGAACTTTACATATCTCATTCTATTTTCGGGCGTTGCAGGCGTTGCGCCGCAGGCCGTCGGCGGGGCGGACTCGCCGCGCCGCCGGCGTACTGCGTCAGGCGAGCGCCCGGACCACGGCCGGGTAGTAGCCGTCGCGGTGGCCCATCGCGGTCGGGTGGTAGGACTCCGCGGTCGGGTAGGCCAGGCCGTTGAGATAGGCGACGTCGTCGCAGATCGCGTGCCCGTCGAAGGCATCGCGCACGTCTACAAAGGTGAAACCGTGCTCCTCCGCCTTGTTCTGGAGGACCTCGGCGAGAAGATCTGCGGCCTCGTTCATGCGCACCTGCTCACCGACGTTCGGCTGCTTGAGCGCGCCGCAGGCGCTCTCGCCGTTGAACAGGCGCGGGTAGCCGAGCACGTAGACGTCGGCGTTCGGGGCGCGGTCCTCGATCGCGCCGTACGCGCCGTCGAGGAGCCCGGGCAGCTGGTTCTGCACGAGGGCTTCGGAGGCCTCAATCTCGTCCATGCAGTTCACGAACGGCGTGATGCAGGCCCTGGCCGCCCGCGCCCATTCGATGTCGTTGCCGCCGATGGTGACCGTGACGATGTCCGTCTCGGCGTCGAGCGCGCCGAGCTGCTGCGAGAGCAGATCGGCCGCCGTCGCCCCCGAGCAGGCCTCGAAGGCGAACTCCGCGCTGAGGCCTTCGGCGAGGAGCCGCGGGTACGCCTTGTCCGAGCGGCGGCACACCTCGTCGAAGTAGTCGCCGGTGCCGGTCCCGGAGGAGTATGAATCGCCAAGGGCCACATAGCGCGTCGGGTCGAACTCGGCCTCCGCCGCCGCGGCGGGCAGGAAGGCGAACGCGGCAGTTGCGGCGAGGGCCGCGGCCGCGAGGCGGGCAGGGATCATGCGTGCTCCGTTCCGATCAGGTACGTGGAGGAACGTTAATGCCCGAATAAGGCTGATCCTTGAGGAAACCGCTATAAATGGTGAAAACTGTCGGACACACGACGCAGGGGCCCTGCCGGTGCGGTGCGCGGCGCTGCCGCGGGTCCCGGTACGCCGAACGCACAGCGCCGCCGCGCCTGCTTCACGCGGTGCAGACGGCGCCTTTTCAGACCGTGCCTTTTCAAGACGCGGCGCCCGCGTCACGCTCCTCCCCTACGCTGGAGCCATGGGTGCATCGACGTCACCGCGCCGCCAGACCATGTCCGACCAGGCCCTTATCGAAGGCACCGGCGCGGACTGGAAGACCTGGCTCGCGCTCCTCGACGAACGCGGGGCGGCGCAGCTCGACCACGCCGCGATCGCGCGGATGCTGGTGCAGGAGTTCGAGGTCGACGGCTGGTGGGCGCAGTCCATCACTGTCGGCTACGAGCAGGAGCGGGGCATGCGCGAACCCGGGCAGCGGCCCGACGGCACCTTCAGCGCCACCGCTTCGAAGACCGTGGCCGGCTCCATAACCGACGCGTTCGAGCAGCTCGCCGACCCCGCCGCGCAAGCCGAATGGCTCGACGGCCTCGAACTGTCCCAGCGCAGCGCCGCACCGCCGAAGTCGGTGCGGTTCGACGCCTCGGACGGCACCCGCGTCCTCGCGAACCTCACGGCCAAGGGCGATGACAGGACCGCCGTCCAGATCGAGATCGCCAAGCTCGGCTCGGCCGAGGAGGCCGCCGCCGCGAAGGCGGCGTGGAAGGACCGCCTCGAACGCCTCGCGGAGCGCTTGGCGGGCTTAGCGTTTCCCCGCCGGAGCCGCGGCGTCCGTGGCCTCGACCGGCGGCTTGGGAGCCGCGCCCGCTTTCGCGCGTCCCCGCGAACGCGAGATCCCCACACCGACCAGCGCCAGCGCTCCGCCCGCGAGGGTCAACCAGGTCGGGACCTCGTCGAGGAGCAGCCAGGACAGGCCGACCACGATCGCGGGCACCACATAGGTCGTCGCGCCGAGCTTCCCCGCGGTCGTGAAGCGGAGGGCGTAACCCCAGGTCAGGAATGCCAGCGCGGTCGGGAACAGGCCGAGGTAGAGGACGTGGAGCGTCGCGGACGCCGGAGCGGACTCCAACTGGGAGAACAGGAGCGGTGCGAACGGCAGGCAGAGCACCGCGGCGATGGCGTTGCCGAACGCGGTGAACTGGAGCGAGGTGCAGTGCTTCAGGGTCGGCTTCTGGACGACGACGCTGATGGCGTAGGTGATGGCCGAGACCAGGCAGAGCAGGACGCCGAGGACCGACGAGGCGCCGTCGCGCGACATGGAGAGGCTGACGACGGCGACGCCCGCGAAGGAGATCGTGATGCCGAGGAACAGGCGGGGAGGGAAGCCCTCCTTGAGGATCCAGCCGCCGAGGAGGGCGATGAGGATGGGTCCGATGTTGACGATGAGCGCGGCGGTGCCGGCGTCGACGAGCTGCTCGCCCCAGTTGAGGGCGACCATGTAGAGGCCGAACCAGAGGATCCCGGCGGTGAGGATGCCGGGCCAGGCGGCGCGTTTGGGCAGGCCTTCGCGGCGGATCGCCCAGACGGCGAGGAGGACGACGGCGGCGACGCCGGCCCGGCCGAGCGTCAGCGGCCCGGGGTCGACGTGGCGGCCGGCGTCGCGGATCGACACGAACGCCGAGGCCCAGCACAGGACGGTGATGCCGATGGCGATGGCGGCGCGGGGGTTGAACTTGTCGCTCATGGGCAGTGGCTCCTCACGATGGCGCTGGCGGAGCTCTTTGGGTGGGCGGGCGGCTCCGGCCGGGGGGCGCTGGTGGCGCCTGGGTAAACCTAGCATCGGGAGTCCGATTCGGTTATCTGTTATTTGACTGTGTTCTCAGGCGGCCGCTTCGTTCGAAAGCGCGGCTCGGCGGGAACCCGATCCGGGTGCGCGGCGTCGAAGGGACATGATGGGACACAAGACTATGCAACGGTTCATCCCCGTCGCGCTGCTGCTGATGCTGGCGGCGTGCGGGCAGGGTTCGGGCGACGGCGGCGCGCACGACGGCGGGGCGGATTCGGCCGCCGACGATACGCAGCAGTCGGGTGAGCCGACACCGTCTTCGGACGCGGTGGTCTACCAGGCGGCGCTGACGGTGCTGCAGGGCGTCGAGCGGGACGCGGCGGAGCTGTGCGGCGCGGTGGCGGAGTCGTATCCGCCGCAGTGCGGGGGCCTGCCGGTCTCGGGCTGGGACTGGGACGCGGTCGCGCACGAGGAGGCCGAGGGGGTCCGGTGGGGCTCTTACGTGGTGACCGGGACGTTCGACGGGAAGTCGTTCGTGCTCACGGAGGACCCGGTGCCGACGGAGGAGATCGATATGGCGGACTACCCCGCGCTCCAGTACGAGGAGCCGGAGATCGGCGACCCGGCCGAGGATCTGAGTGCTGAAGAGCTGCAGGCGATCGCGGACGAGATCACGGCGGAGTTCCCGCGGTACGTCAACGGCGGCTGGGCCGACGACCAGAACGGGGTCGCGGTGATCGACACATTCCTGGTGACCCCGGAGCTGGAGGCGTTCGCGGCGGAGCACTATCCGGAGGACACGGTGGTGTTCGCGTCCATGCTGAAGCCCGTTGAATAGGGTGATATCGCGCGTTATGGCGATAGATACCCCCTAAGGGGCCCGGTCTCGGCGACGCTTGCGAGCCTTAGGTTTGCGGGACACAAATATGCCCGGGGGTCCGACATCGTTCACCACTCTTGAAACATGAACGTCTCCCGGGTATTGACTCCTCAATCGCCACCCTTAAGATAGAAACCGGTATCTATCCGGTCGGCCTGCCCTTTGAGACGGCGGGACCGGGCGCGGTAGACGCATCCGCCGCATGGCGGAGAATGAGCGGGCCCGCATCGCCGAACCGAGACGAGGCGGCCGCGCTGAAGCGCGGCAGCTCGGCGGCCGCGGGCTGGAAGTCCGGTCGACCCTCGGCCGACCGGGCGGATCGCATACTGGAAAGGGAACCTGGCGATGAGCCGAACCGATTTCACCTACGTGGAAAGCGTTAGCCCTGGCAGCGGGCGGCGCGATCCGCGGGCGGCGCTGGCCTCCGACGCCGCCGCGCTCAGCCTCGACGGCGAGTGGCGCTTCAACCTGGCCGCCGGCCTCCACGACACCACCGAGGGCTTCGAGGCCCCCGAATTCGACGCGGCGAACTGGGACACCCTCGCCGTCCCGTCGATGTGGCAGATGCACGACCTCGACGGCGACGCCCCCTACGGCAAGCCCGCCTACACCAACACGTACTACCCGTTCCCCGTCGACCCGCCCCGGATCCCCGACGCGAACCCCACCGGCGAATACCGCCGCACCTTCACCCTCCCCGCCGAATGGCCCGCCACCGGCCGCACCGTCCTCCGCTTCGAAGGCGTCGACTCCGCGTTCGCCGTGTGGGTCAACGGGGTCCTCCTCGGCGACGGCAAGGGCAGCCGCCTCCCCACCGAGTTCGACGCCACCGAACACCTCGCGGCGGGCGAGAACACGATCGCCGTCCGCGTCCACCAGTGGTCCGCCGCGTCCTATCTGGAGGACCAGGACATGTGGTGGCTCTCGGGCATCTTCCGCCCCGTCGCCCTCGTCCACCGCCCCGAGAACGGCATCGAGGACGTCTTCGCCCACGCCGACTACGACCACGCCACCGGACTCGGCACCCTGCGCGTCGAGACCACCGCGGGCGCCCGCGTCACCGTCCCCGAGCTCGGCATCGACATCGCCGCGGGTGAGACCGCCAGCGCCCCGGTCGAACCGTGGACGGCCGAGACCCCGCGCCTCTACGACGCCGTCGTCGCCACCGACGCCGAGCGCGTGAACCTCCGCATCGGCTTCCGCACCGTCACGATCGAGGACGGCCTCCTCAAGGTCAACGGCAGGCGCATCCTCCTGCGCGGCGTCAACCGCCACGAATGGGACCCCGACCACGGCCGCACCCTCTCCGTCGAGACGATGCGCCGCGACCTCGAGATCATGAAGCGGCACAACGTCAACGCCGTCCGCACCAGCCACTACCCGCCGGACCGCCGCTTCCTCGACCTCTGCGACGAGATCGGCGTCTGGGTCGTCGACGAATGCGACCTCGAGACCCACGGCTTCGTCCACCACGAGTGGCGGGACAACCCCAGCGGCGTTCCCATGTGGAGGGATGCCTACCTCGACCGCATGGCCCGCATGGTCGAGCGCGACAAGAACCACGCCTCAGTCATCATGTGGTCCCTCGGCAACGAGTCCCACACCGGCGACAACCTCGCCGCCATGTCGGAGTGGGCCAAGCAGCGCGACCCCGGCCGCCCCATCCACTACGAGGGCGACTGGGACTCCGGCTACGTCGACGTGTACTCCCGCATGTACGCCGACACCGCCGAGACCGACCTCATCGGCCAGAAGGCCGAAGGGCGCACCAAGGACCCGGCGCTCGACGAGCACCGCCGCAACATCCCGTTCATCCTGTGCGAGTACGCGCACGCCATGGGCAACGGCCCCGGCGGGCTCACCGAGTACCAGCGCCTGTTCGAGCAGTACGAGCGCTGCCAGGGCGGGTTCATCTGGGAGTGGATCGACCACGGCGTGCGCAGGCGCACCGAGGACGGCCGCGAATGGTTCGCCTACGGCGGCGACTTCGACGAGCCCCTCCACGACGGCAACTTCGTCATCGACGGGCTGATCTTCCCGAACCGCGAACCCTCCCCCGGTCTCGTCGAGTTCAAGAAGGTCATCGAGCCCGTCCGCATCAGCGTCCAGCCCGGCTCGCGCACCGTCACCGTCGCGAACCTCCGCGACTTCGCCGACACCGGCGACCTCGCGTTCACCTGGACGGTCGAAGACGAGGGCCGGGCCGTGGCCGAGGGCGAGCTCGAAGTCCGCGCCGTCGCCGCGGGCGAATCGGCGATCGTCGCCTTCCCCGCGGCCGTCGCCGCGCTCGCCCAGCCCGACGGCGAGCGCTGGCTCACCGTCCGCGCCGTGCTCGCCAAGGACGAGCCGTGGGCCGAGGCCGGGCACGAGATCGCCTGGGGCCAGTCGCGACTGGCCGGCGTCAGCGCGCCCGCCCCCAGCGGCGGCACCGCGCCCGTCGCCGAAGGCGGCGGCTACCGCCTCGGGGGCGCCGCGTTCGACGCCCTCGGACGCCTCACCGCGATCGGCGGCCTCGAGATCGAGGGCCCCCGCCTCGACCTGTGGCGGGCCCCGGTCGACAACGACCTGCTCGGCTGGACCTCCCAGCTGGCGCCCCGGTGGAAGGACCGCAATGCGGGCCTCGACCGCCTGGAACACAAGGTCCTCGACATCGAGTCCACTGCGGACGGTCTCACGGTGTCGACCCGGGTCGGCGCCGGCGGCGCCGAGATCGCCATGGGCGCCGTCTACCGGTGGCGGCTCGAAGGCGCCCGCCTGTGGCTCACCGTCGAGGTGAACCCCGAGGGCAAGTGGGACTTCCCGCTGCCGCGCCTGGGCGTGCGCGCCTCGGTGCCGAAGGCGCTCGACCAGGTCGAATGGTTCGGCGGCGGGCCCGGCGAGGCCTACGCCGACACCCGCGCGGCCGCCCGCGTCGGCCGTTTCCAGTCGACCGTGGCCGGGATGCAGACCCCGTACGTGTTCCCGCAGGAGAACGGCTCGCGCATCGACGTGCGCTGGGCCAGCCTCACGGGCGGGGGCA
Organism: Glycomyces luteolus; assembly: GCF_027622875.1. Taxonomy (GTDB): domain Bacteria; phylum Actinomycetota; class Actinomycetes; order Mycobacteriales; family Micromonosporaceae; genus Glycomyces; species Glycomyces luteolus. The sequence goes on from NZ_JAPZVP010000008.1 coordinate 145,716, forward strand.
GGTCGCTCAAGGTGTTCGGTGCGCCGGAGTTCGCGTTCACCGCGCGCCCGTGGACCAGCGAGCAGCTCGAAGCCGCGAACCACACCTACGACCTGGTCGAAGGCGACCGCGTCTACGTCAACTTCGACGCCGCCCTGCAGGGCATGGGCTCGGCCGCGTGCGGCCCCGGAGTCCTGCCCCAGCACCGGCTGCTCCCCGAGGCCACGGCGTTCACGCTCGGCTTCGAGGTGACCGAGTAAGACCAATGCGACGGGTTCGCGCACAATGGAATCTGCGAGCGTGCACGACCCGGGTGCGGACCCGTCGCATCCCCGAGACCGGTGAGAGAAGGCCCCAGTGACCAAGAAGTCGAATACCGAGACGGGCAAGCGCCCCACGATCAGGGACGTGGCCGCCCGGGCCGGCGTATCGGTGCCGACGGTCTCGCGGGTCCTCGCCGGCAACTACCCGGTGGCGCCCGCGACCCGCGCGAAGGTGCTGCGCGCCATGCGCGAACTCGACTACGTGGTCAACGCCCACGCCCGCGCGCTCGCCGGGGCGACCACGAAGACCGTGGCGTTCGTGGTCGACGACGTGACCGGGCCGTTCTACGCGTACATCGCGCGCGGGGTCGAGCAGCAGGCCGCCTCAGAGGGGCGGCTGTGCCTGCTGTGCACCACGCACGGCGACCCGGAGCGGGAGCTGGCGGTCGTGGAGCTCATGCGCGAGCAGCACGCTGAGGCCGTGATCGTCGTCGGCGGGGCCTGGGACGACGAGAAGTACAACGAGCGGATGCGCTACTTCGCGTCGGCGCTGGACCGCTCGGGGTCGCGGCTGGTGCTGTGCGGGCGGCCCTCGCTGGGCGAGGACGTGCCCGCGACGGTGGTGCACTACGACAACGAGGGCGGCGCGTACGCCATGACCTCGCACCTGCTCTCGGCCGGGCACCGGGTCATCGCCTACCTGGGCACGGGCATCGGGCATTCCACAACCGACGAACGGGTGCGGGGTTTCAGGCGCGCGCACGCCGACTACGGCATCGAAGTCGACGAGTCCCTGCTGATCCCCGGCGAATTCTCCAAGCAGAGCGGTTTCGAGAGGACCCGGGAGCTCGTGTCGAAGCGCGACGACGTGACGGCGGTCTTCGGCGCCACCGACATGGTCGCGGCGGGCGTGCTCAAGGCCCTGCGCGAGGCCGGGATCGACGTCCCCAAGGACATGTCGGTGGTCGGCTTCGACGACATCCCGCTGGCCTCGGACCTCACCCCGGCACTCACCACCGTGCATGTGCCGCATGAGGAACTGGGCCGCGAGGCGGTGCGGCTGGGACTGCGCCGCGAGGCGTCGGCCCCCGACCAGGTCGTCCTCGGCACCCACATCGTGGTGCGCGAGTCGGTGGCCCCGCCGCCCCGCCGCGGATAGCGAAGACGTTTCGGGGCCGGGCCGCTGCGAGCGGCCCGGCCCCGATGCTGCGCGGTGGCGAGTGGGTCCCGGCTAGCGCCGGTCCTCGTCCTCGTCGCCGGTAAGGCGTTCCCTGGCTTCGTGGAGCTTCTCATCGCCCTTCTCTTTCAGGTCGTGCCACTCCTCCTTCGCCTTGCCCTTCAGCTCCTGCGCGCGCCCCTCGTTCGCGAGGCGCTCGTTGTCGGTCGCATCGCCGATCTTCTCCTTGGCGCGGCCGATGAGCTGTTCGGTCTTGTCCTTGGCCTTGTCGGTTCCACCCATGGCTTGCCGTCCCTTCTCGAACGGTGAATGCACGAAGGGTGTACCCGCTCAGCCTCCGGGCACACTTCGGCAGGTCAGGGCCGCTTCGGTGGGAATCTAGGAGGCAGGGCTGTAGGAGGCGTAGTCGAAATCGGCGAAACCGCCCTCTGCCGCGAAGTCCTGGACCCAGAGGCCGACGAACGCTCCGGTGAAGCCGAAGGCGTGGAGCAGACCGGGTTCGACCCAGGTGGCGTGCTCGTCGGAGAGAATGGTCGCGTCGCGTTCCTCGTGCAGTTCCGTCCAGGTTCCGGGCTCTCCGGAGGCGTGGTCGCAGTAGGCGAATCGCAGGACCGGACCGTCGAAGACGACGCGCAGGTCGAGCGTCGGGCCGACCTCGGCCACGGTGGCGAACGTGCGGCGGCCGCGGTCGGCGCTCACGAGGCTGAGCGTGCGCCGCCCCTGTTCGAGGCCTACTTGCAGGTAGTGCCAGTTGTAGGTGTTGTAGTAGGCGGTTATCCCGGCCGTCTGGTCGGCGGTCCGCGGGTCGAATGCGAGTCCCGCCTCGAAGACGCCGCGCTTGGCGGTGACGCGCTGCGCGACGAGGCTGGGGGTGCGCTTCCCGTACGGCGACTGGCCCCCGGTGACGCGCAGATGCGAGGGACGCGCGGTGAGGCTGAGCCAGGCCGGGTCGGCGTGGCGGCGGAGGGTGTTCCAGCGCGGGTCGAGGCGCGGGCCGTCGAAGTCGTCGCGGGCCGGCGCGTCCGGCCAGGGATGCGGCGCCACGTCCGGGGCGGGGACTTCCAACGCCGGTGCGGCGCCGTCGATCCGGGGCCAGCCGTCGGCCCAGGAGACGGCGGCGATGGCGGTCTCGCGGCCGAGGACGCAGCGGCCGGTGGCGTCGCGCTCGCGGGCGCTCTGGGGGAGGCCGTCCTCGACCTCGGTGTAGGGCCGCGAGGTCAGGTATGTCATGTACCACTCCCCTGCCGGGGTCGTGGTGAAGCAGCCGTGACCGGCCTTCTGCAGCGGCAGGTCGAGCTTGTCGCGGGTGGTGAGCAGCGGGCCGTTCGGATCGAGTTCGTAGGGACCCAGGAGGTTCCGGGAGCGGGCGACGATCGCGCCGTGGTTGAAGCCGGTCCCGCCCTCGGCGCAGAGCAGGTAGTACCAGCCGTCGGCCTGGTACAGGTGCGGGCCCTCGGTGTTGCCCGCCGGGCTCGTTTCGAGGAGCAGCGTCGGCTCGCCCATGGCCTTGCCGTCTTCGAGCCGCTGGATCTCGACGCCCTTGAAGCCCGTGATCATGTTGAGGAGCCACGTGGAGCCGTCGTCCTCATGGAAGAGCGCGGCGTCGAAGCCTCGTCCGGGCAGGCGGATCGGGTCGGTCCATGGTCCGTCGATCGACTCGGCGGTGGTCAGGTAGTTGGCGCAGTCCTTGTAGCCGTAGGCGTAGTTGTCGAGGACCGAGAAGACCAGGTGGAAGCGGCCGTTCGCGTACGTGAGGTCGGGCGCCCAGACCCCGCCCGAATCGGGGACGCCGGTGAGGTCGAGCAGCCGCGGCGAGTCGGCGACCCCGCCGAGCGGCCGCCAGTGCCGCAAGTCCCTCGAATGGTGCAGGCGGATGCCGGGGCACCATTCGAAGGTCGAGGTCGCCAGGTAGTAGTCCTCCCCGACGCGGACGATCGAAGGATCGGGGTGGAAGCCCGGCAGGACGGGATTGCGGATCACGTCGTTCACGGAACTCGATTCAACCGGTTCGCAGCCGAGTTTGCAAGCGCTATCCCATGGAATCGTCGGTCCCTCGGGGCAGAATCTTCTGGTGACTCGCGATTTCCAGATCCGCCCCATCACCCCGGCTGAACACGATGCGCTCGGCGAAGTGTCGATCCGCTCCTATCTCGAAGGCGGGCTCCTGCTCAAGGGCCTCGACGACCCCTACGCGCCGAACCTGCGCGACGTCGCGCTCCGGGCCGCCTCCTCGACGGTGCTCGTCGCCGCCGACGAGCGCGGGGGCGAGGACGGCGCCCTGCTCGGCGGCGTCACCCTCGCCTTCCACGGCAGCCCCATGGCGCAGCTGGCCGGGCCCGGCGAGGCCGAGATCCGGATGCTCGCCGTCGAACCCGCCGCGCAGGGCCGCGGCGTCGGCTCGGCGCTCGCGGCCGCGTGCGTCGAACAGGCCCGCGCCGACCCCGGGACCAAGAGCGTCGTCCTCTGCGCGCTGCAGGACCTGGCGAACGCGCACCGCGTGTACACCCGCCTCGGATTCGCGCGCGCGACCGACCTCGACTGGTCGCCGGTGCCCGACGTGCTCCTGTGGGGCTTCCGCCTCGATCTCTAGAGGAGCGCCCTGAACGCCCGCTTGTAATCGCCGAGCGCCTGGTCGACCTCGCCCTCGCTGAGGCCGTACCGGGCCAGGTCGTACCGGTGCTGGGTCGGCCGGGCCGCCAGCGCCGCGTCGAGCGCGTCCGCCTCCGTGCTCCCCCAGGGCGCGCCGAGGTGGTCGAAGAGCTGCGGCATCCGCTCGCGGGCGCGGTCGGTGAGGTCGCGGTAGGGCACGTCGACCACGGCGTACGCGGGCATGCGGGCGCGGGCGGCGCGGGCGCGGTCGAGGCCGGTAGCGAAGAGCCCCAGCCAGGTCCGGCCGATCTCGTGGGGGTCGATCTCGGCGGTGTTCATGGCGGTGGCGGTCTCGGTCATCGAGCAGAGCGAGGCGAGGGCGACGGCCGGGTCCCGGTGGGTCCACAGGATCTGGGCGTCGGGGAAGGCCTTGACGAGCGCGTTGAGGTTCCACAGGTGCGCGGGGGCGCGGAGGACCCAGCGGCGGCGCGGGCGGCCGTGCTGGAGCACTTGGAGGGTCTGCTTGAGGTAGCGGTAGTCGGGGGTGTAGTCGCGTTCGAGTATCCACTGGACGTAGCCGGGGGGCTGGGCGCGCACGAGGTGGGCGATGCCGTGCGGGAGGACCCAGACGTCCGCGTCGGGTTTCTGCGGGTGCATGTCGTAGACGGCGCCGAAGGTGGGGATGGCCTTGCCGAGGAAGTCGGTGGCGCGCTCGGCGCGGCGCAGGTGGTCGGCGGTGTCGAGGTCGGCGTGCATGAGCTCGTACATGAGGGGCGCGCGGTGGTCGGCGGGGACGGCGAGGAGTCGCTGGAGCATGGTGGTGCCGGTGCGGGGGACGCCGGTGACGACGATGGGTCGGCTGATGGGCTCGTCGGCGATCTCGGGGTTGAGGGCGTGGAGTTTGCGGATGCGGAGGCGGTTCTCGAGGCGGTCGGTGACCTCCTGCTGGACGGCGACCCAGCCGGTGAGGGTGAGGTCGGGGATGTCGGCGTAGCCGGCGAGGAGGGCGCGCATGTCGTCGATGAAGGCGTCTTCACCGTGGGCGGTGGAGCCGGTGCGGTGCTCGGCTTCGCGTACCGCGCGGTCGAGGAGGCGGTCGATCTTCTTGCGGCGTCCGGCGATGGCGGGGGTGAGCACGGTGTTGACGGCCCTGAGCCAGGGTGAGACGCGTTCCATCCTTAACACTCCTTTTGCCCCGCTTGGAAATTGAGGTGAGCCTACATTCAGGATCGAATGCGGGCCCACCTCAGTGCGGCGCAGTGTGTCGTGGAGCTATCGCGATCCGGGTGCCGCCGCCTCGGCCGCGAGCGGGATCATGGCGGCGATCCGCGGGGTGAGCAGGGACACGAATCTGGGTGCGAGGTGGTTGGAGTCGCGGTAGACGAGGAGGTTGCCGACGATGACGGGACACGTGCGCCGTTCGAGGTCGCACACCCAGGGTGTCGGGTCGACGACGTTCGCGCCGGCCTCGGCGACGGCCGCCATGGTCGCCTCGCGCCGTTCGGGATCGACGTTGGAATCGTCGACGTGGCCGATGCAGACGCTGGCGTTCTGGGGGTTCTCGGCGAGGCAGCCGGGCACGTTCAGGCCGATTTCGGGATTGTCGGCCAGGTAGTAGACCTCGCCCGCCACTTCCTGGAGTCGGTCGACGGTCTCGACCCACCCGTCGGTCCAGGCCTGGTCGGGGTCGTCGGCGATGACGTCCTTGCGGTCGTATGCGGTCGCGACGACCACGTCGGGTTTGATCTCGGCAAGGTAGTCGAGCACGTCCTCCTTCCAGTCCTCGCATTCGGTGTACTCGCGTTCGAGTATCGGATCGTGCTCCTGGATGTCCGCGACCGTGCAGTTGGCCTTCGTCATCGTCAGCAGCCGCCAGCCGGAGGCCGTGGCGGACTGGTTGAACGCCGGGAACCATTGGCCGGCATGGGAGTCGCCGTAGATGACGATGGTCTTGTCGCCGTCGGGGTCGCCGTACCAGCAGTCCTCGTTGACCTCGGGGTCGTTCCGGTCGACCTGGCACCCGTCCTCGTAGAGGGCCGGGACGTCCGCCACCGCGTCGTCCAATGAGGGCGTGAGGTTGGCCGGGACGATGTCGGTGTCCGAGGATTCGCCGAGGAGCTCCCAGACGGTGGTCTCGTTGCCGGTGATCTCGACGGCCTCGTCACTGGACTGGTTCGGCAGGGGCTGCGCGTACATGAACAGCGATGCGGCGAGGGCGGTGGCGATCAGGCCGCCGCCCATCGCCAGTGCCCGGGAGGGCACCTGGACCAGGGGCTTGCGCGTCCTGATCGGGTTCTCGACCAGGTAGAAGGTGGCTACGGTGACGAGGAGCGCCCCGGCCATGAGGACCAGGTAGTGGCGCAGGCGCACGTCTTCGAGACCCATCACCGTCGGACCGATCATGATGAACGGCCAGTGCCAGAGGTAGAGCCCGTAGGAGATCTTGCCGACGAACTGCGCCGGTCTGATCCCGAGCAGCGTCTGGGCGCCGAAGCGGTGCGGGACGCAGCCGGCGGCGATGACGAGCGCGGTGCCGGCGACGGGGAGCAGCGCCGCGGTCCCCGGGAAGACGGTGCGCTCGTCGAGGACGAACACGGACGCGGTGATAGCGGCCAGACCTGTCCAGGAGCCGAGGGCGGCGGCCCATCTGGGGACGGACCGGAGCAGGCCCGCTCCGACGGCGATGAGGGCGCCGACGGCGAGTTCCCAGGCGCGGGTGTGGATGCCGAAGTAGGACCAGACCGGGTCCGACTGCGTCCAGTTGGCGCTCATCCAGAACGAGACGCCCGCGGCGATGACGAGGAATACGGCGATGGCGATGGTTCGGCCGGGCCCGCGATGGCGGTGGCGCGCGGTGGTGAACTTGCCGGGCTTGCTGAGCTTGGCGCCGAGGACGGCGATCGCGAGGAGGATCAGCGGCCAGGCGAGATAGAACTGCTCCTCGACCGCGAGCGACCAGAAGTGCTGCAGCGGCGAGGGCACGGTTTCGGCGTTGAGGTAGTCGGTGCCCTCCTGCGCCAAGCGGATGTTGATGACGTTGAGCGCGGCGGTGGCCGCGTCGACGGCGGTCTCACCCAGCCTGGTGCGGGGCAGCCAGATCCAAGCGGCGAGCAGCGTCGCGAGGAGGACCGTGGCGGCGGCCGGGAGGAGCCGCACGGCGCGGCGGGCATAGAACCCGGCGATCGAGACGGTCCCGGTCTTGTCGATCTCGCGCAGGAGCAGCGAGGTGATGAGGAAGCCCGAGATGACGAAGAAGACGTCGACCCCGATGAAACCTCCGGCCGTGTACGGGAAGCCGATGTGGGCGGCGATGACGACGCCCACGGCCAAGGCCCTGAGGCCCTCGATGTCGGGCCGCCAGTGGCCGGGGCGAGCGCCGGACCGGCTCACGGCCGCCGGGTCGCGCTGGGCGATCCGCTGGATCTGGACGGTTTCGTGGTCCTGTCCTGCGGGGTTGGGGACGGCGGGGTCCTTCGACGTCAACGCTGAGTCTGTTGCGCTGGTCAGACGCATAAGTGATCGGTCTCCGAACGGTTCACCGGGCATCGGACTCCCAGCCGGGCAGGGCTGGGCTGACTGGGGGGCAGGGTCTCACCGGGGCGGGGTCTCACCGGGGCGAATGACGACCTTAACACTGCCCTCCGAACGGGAGCCACTCTCTCATCAGGTGATCGATCATTCAGTCTCAGCGTCGCGGAATGGTTTCGCACCGTGATGTGACGGGCGCCCTCCGCGCGAAGACGAGGTGAGCCTGCATTCAGGATCGAACGCGGGCCCACCTCTGCGGTGTGTCGTGAAGCTACCGGGTCTCGGCCGGCTGCGCCTCCAGCGGGACCGCCGCGGCGACTTGCGGTGCGAGTTCGGCGACGAAGCGCGCTGACAGGTGGTTGGTGTCGCGGTAGACGAGGAGGTTGCCGACGACGACGGGGCAGGTGCCCTGGTCGATGTCGCACAGCCACGGCACAGGGTCGACCACGTTGGCGCCGGTGCCGTCCACGGCCTCGATGAGTTCCTCGCGGCGTTCGGGTTCGACGATGGATTCGTCGAGGTCGCCGACGCAGACGCTGGCGTGCTCGGGGTTCTCGGCGAGGCAGCTCGGCGGGTCTTCCGGGAGGCGGGGCGAGCCGGCCATGTAGTACACGTCGTCGGCGGATCGCTGGAGCCGTTCGACGGTGTCGACCCAGCCGTCGATCCAGGCCTGGTCCGGGTCGTCGGCGACGACCTCCTTCGCGTCGTAGGCGGTGGCGAGGACGGCGTCGGGCTGGAGTTCGTCGAGGAGGTCGAAGGCCTTCTCCTTCCATTCCTCGCATTCGGTGTACTCGCGTCCGAGCTTCGGGTCGATCTCGACGACGTCGGCGACGGAGCAGTTGGCCTTGGTCAAGGTCTTGAGTTTCCAGCCGGCGGCCTCGGCCATCTGGTTGAGTGCGGGGAACCATTGGGCGGCATGGGAGTCGCCGAACAGGACGATGGTCTTCCCGCCGTCGGGGTCGCCGTACCAGCAGCCGTCCTCGTCGAGCTCGGTGCTGTCGCGTTCGGTGACGCAGCCGTCGTCGTAGAGGGTGGGCTCGTCGTCGACGGCCTCTTCCAATGCGGGGGTGAGGTTCGCCGGCACTGTGTCCACATCGGATGATTCGCCGAGCTGCTCCCAGACGGTGGTGTCGTTGCCGGTGATCTCGGCGGCCTCGTCGTTCTCCTGGGTCGGCATGGGCTGCGCGGCCATGAACAGCGAGGCGGCGAGGGCGGTGGCGATGAGGCCGCCGCCCATGGCGAGCGCCCGGGACGGCACCTGGACGAGCGGGCGCCGGGTGCGGATCGGGTTCTCGATGAGGTAGAACGTGGCGATGGTGAGCAGGAACGCGACGCCCATGAGAACGAGGTAGTGGCGCACGCGCACGTCGTCGAGTCCCCATACGGTGGGGCCGATCATGATGAGCGGCCAGTGCCAGAGGTAGAGGCCGTACGAGATCTTGCCGACGAACTGGGCGGGACTGATGCCCAGGAGCACGGTCGCGCCGAAGCGGTGCGGAGCGCATCCGGCGGCGATGACGAGCGCGGTGCCTGCGACGGGGAGCAGCGCCGCGGTGCCGGGGAAGACGGTGCGCTCGTCGAGGACGAACACGGACGCGGTGATGAGCGCGAGCCCGGCCCAGGAGGCGAGCGCGGCGGCCCACTTGGGAGCGAAGGCCCGGATGCCCCCGGCGGCGACGGCGATGAGCGCGCCTACGGCGAGTTCCCATGCGCGCGTGTGGATGCCGAAGTAAGACCAGATCGGGTCCGACTGCGTCCAGTTGGAGCTCATCCAGAACGAGACGCCCGCGGCGATGACGAGGAACGCCGTGATGGCCGCGGTGCGGCCCGGTCCCCGGTGGCGGTGGCGAGTGGTGGTGAACCTTCCGGGCTTGCCGAGCTTGGCGCCGAGGAACGCGATGGCCAGCAGGACGAGCGGCCAGACGATGTAGAACTGCTCTTCGACCGCGAGCGACCAGAAGTGCTGCAGCGGTGAGGGATCGACCGCGGCGTTGAGGTAGTCGGTGCCTTCGCGCGCCAGCCGGATGTTGATGACGTTGAGCGCGGCGGTGGCCGCGTCGGCGGCGATCTCGCCGAGCCTGGTGCGGGGCAGCCAGATCCAGGATGCGACGAGCGTTGCGAGCAGGACCGTGGCGGCGGCGGGCAGGAGCCGCACGGCGCGGCGGGCGTAGAACCCGGCGATGGACACGGTGCCCGTCTTGTCGATCTCGCGCAGGAGCAGCGACGTGATGAGGAAGCCCGAGATGACGAAGAAGACGTCGACGCCGACGAATCCCCCTGCCATGTAAGGGAAGCCGATGTGGGCGGCGATGACGGCGCCCACGGCCAGGGCCCTGAGGCCTTCGATGTCGGGCCGCCAGTGGCTGGGGCGCGCACTGGTCGGGCTCTGGTTGTTCTCCTGGTCCCGCCGGCCGATCCGCTGGATCTGGACGGTCTCGGGATCCCGCTCTGCTGATATGCGGGCGGCGGCGTCCGCAGACGTCTTCGCCGGTTCTGTTGCGTTGGTCAGACGCATAAGTGATCGGTCTCCGAACGGTTCACCGGGCATCGGACTCCCAGCCGGGCAGGGCTGGGCTGACTGGGGATCGGGGTCTTACCGGGGACGAACGCCGACCCTAACATCGCCCGCCGCATGGGATCCACCCCCTCCGAAACGGTGATGTATCCCTCAGCTGCAGCGTATCGGGGTTGCTACGCCACGCGAAACGACGAGGGCGCCCCGGTGTTCGGGAGCGCCCTCGTCGTGCGTTGTCGTCCGTTTCAGTGACCGCTTGGCCCTAGGGGACTCCGGGGGGTTCCGGGGTCTGGCGGAGCAGGCCTTCCTGCGTGGCCGAGGCGAGGTGCACCCCGTCCGCGTCGAAGAACCGGCCCTGGGCCAGGCCGCGGCCGTCGGCGGCGGTCGGCGACATCGAGTCGTAGAGGATCCAGTCGTCGAAGCGGAACGGCCGGTGGAACCACAGGGCGTGGTCGAGGCTCGTCCCGAGGTAGCCGCCGGGGCCCCAGACCTCGCCGTGGCGGGACAGGACCGAGTCCAGCAGGGTCAGATCGGAGGCGTAGGTGAGCACGCACACGTGGATGAGCGGGTCGTCGGGCAGTCGGCCGTCGGCCTTCATCCACACCCGCTGGTGCTCCTGCGCCGGGCGCTGGCCCGAGGCCGAGAAGCCCGAGCCGCCACCGGCGTAGCGCACGTCGATCGGGCGCGGGACGCGCGACCAGATGCCGAGGCGGTCCGGGTGGGACTTGAGCTGCTCGCTCAGCGGCGGGATGTCCTCGGGCCGGGCCAGGCCGTTCGGGGCCGGGTCCGAGTGCTCGAGGCCGCGCTCGCCGGTGTGGAACGAGGCGGACATGAAGAAGATCGTCTGCCCGTTCTGCAGCGCTACCGTACGGCGTACGGAGAAGGAGCGGCCGTCGCGGATGTTCTCGACCTGGTAGACGATCGGCTTCGTCGAGTCGCCGGGGCGCACGAAGTAGCCGTGCAGCGAGTGCACCCGCCGGTCGCCCGGGACGGTGCGCCCGGCGGCGACCAGGGCCTGACCGGCGACCTGGCCGCCGAAGACCCGCTGGTGGGCCCCTTCGGCGCGCGGGCCCCGGTACAGGCCCTTGTCGATCTCCTCGAGGTCGAGGACGCCGAGGAGCGAGTCCACGGCGTCCTGGCCTACGAGGACTTCACGCCCTGAGCTGTGCAACGGTCAGGAGCCGATCTGGTGGACCCGGACGGTGTTCGTCGAACCGGGGGTCCCGGCCGGCGTGCCGGCCACGATGACGACGAGGTCGCCCGGCTGCGCCAGGTGGTGCTCCTGCAGGGTCTTGTCGACCAGTTTGAACATCGCGTCGGTGTGGTCCACGTGCTCGACCAGGTAGGAGTCGGTGCCCCAGGACAGCGCCATCTGGTTGCGGACGCTCTCGATCGGGGTGAGCCCGTAGATCGGGCGGTCCGGCTTGAGGCGGGCGAGGCGCTTCACGGTGTCACCGGTCTGGGTGAACGCGACGAGGGCCTTCGCGCCGATCGCGTCGGCGATCTCGGCGGCCGCGTGGGTCACCGCGCCGGACTTCGTCTTCGGGTCGTGCTCCATCGCGCGCAGCGGGATCGGGCCGCCCTCGGTGGTCTCCACGATCTTGGCCATGGTGCGCACGGTCCCGATCGGGTACTTGCCGACCGAGGTCTCACCGGAGAGCATCACGGCGTCGGTGCCGTCGAGGACGGCGTTGGCGACGTCGGAGACCTCGGCGCGGGTGGGCCGGGCGTTCTCGATCATCGAGTCGAGCATCTGGGTCGCCACGATGACGGGCTTCGCGTTCTCGCGGCAGAGGCGCACGATCTCCTTCTGCACGATCGGGACCTCGTCGAGGGGCATCTCGACTCCCAGGTCGCCGCGGGCGACCATGACGCCGTCGAAGGCCCGGACGATCTCCTCGAGGCGCGCGACGGCCTCGGGCTTCTCGACCTTCGCGATGATCGGGCGGCGCACGCCGACCTCGTCCATCACCTTGTGGCCCAAGCGGACGTCGTCGGGGGTGCGCACGAACGACATCGCGATGAGGTCCACGCCGAGGTTCAGCGCGAACTTCATGTCGGAGATGTCCTTCTCGGACAGCGCCGGCACGGAGATGTTCACGTTCGGCAGCGACAGGCCCTTGTTGTTCGAGACCGGGCCGCCCTCGACCACGAGGCACTCGACGTCGGTGTCGTCGGCGCTGAGCACTTCGAGCGCCAGCTTGCCGTCGTCCACCAGGAGGCGGTCGCCCTTGGAGACCTCGGCCGGCAGCTTCTTGTAGGTGCAGGAGACGCGGTCGTGGGTGCCGTCGACGTCGTCCGAGGTGATCTTGATGCGGTCGCCCGCGTCCCACTGCTCGGTGCCGTTGGCGAAGGTGCCCAGGCGGATCTTGGGGCCCTGCATGTCGGCCAGGATGGCGACGGGCTTCCCGGCGGCATCGGCGGCCTCGCGGACCATCTGGTAGACGGCCTCGTGGTCGGACTGGGCGCCATGGGAGAAGTTCATGCGGGCGACGTTCATGCCGGCGTCGATCAGGCCGGCCATACGCTCGGGCGTGGCCGTGGCAGGCCCGATGGTGCAGACGATTTTTGCTCTACGAGTCACCCTGCGAGCTTATATCGGACGCCTGCTCGCACTCGCAGGGTCTCCGCAGTTGAGAGGTGGAATTCACCGGTGCCGGAATGCAAAACAAACGTAGGCGGAATTGAGCGCGAGTAAATATTTACCGCGCTCAATTCCGCCTATTGCACTTACGCGACGAGCGCCTGTGCGTTCGATTCGACCGGCGCCGGAAGCGCCGTCTGGCCCCCGAGGAAGCGGTGCGCCGCGGCGGCCGCGGCGCGGCCTTCGGCGATCGCCCACACGATGAGGGACGCTCCACGATGGGCGTCGCCCGCGACGAACACGCCCGGCGCGTCCGTCTGCCAGTCCTCGCCGCAGTCGATCACGTTGCGCCGCGAGCGCTCGATCCCGAACTGCCGCAGCAGCGGCTGGTCCTCGGTGCCCGCGAAGCCGATCGCCAGCAGCACGAGGTCCGCGGGAACGATCTGCTCGGTGCCCTCGACGGGGATGATGTCGCGGCGGCCCTGGGACTTGTCGACCCGGACCTCGCTGAAGCGCATCTGGCGCACGTGCCCGTGCTCGTCGCCGATGAACTCGGCGGCCGCGGACGCGTAGTTGCGCTCCCCGCCCTCCTCGTGCGCCGGGTAGTTGCGCACGATGACGGGCCAGGTCGGCCACGGGTCCTTGCCCGCGTCGCGGGCCTCCGGCGGGGTCGGGTACAGGTCGAGCTGGCGCACCGAGGCCGCGCCCTGCCGGTGGGCCACGCCCAGGCAGTCCGCGCCGGTGTCGCCGCCGCCGATGATGACGACGTGCTTGCCCTTGGCGTCGATCGGCGCGAACGGGGCCTTGCCCGCGACCACCTGGTTGGCGCCCACGAGGTGCTCCATCGCCTGGTGGATGCCCGCGAGCTCGCGGCCCGGCTGCTCCGTCTCGCGCCCTTCGAGCGCGCCCACGGCCAGGATCACCGCGTCATGGCGTTCGCGCAGGTCCTCGGCGGTGAGGTCCACCCCCACGTTCACGTTGCACGCGAACTCGACGCCCTCCGCCTCCATCTGCTCGATGCGGCGGTCGATCTGGTGCTTCTCCAGCTTGAAGTCCGGGATGCCGTAGCGCAGCAGGCCGCCGGGCGCGTCGTCGCGCTCGTAGACCGTGACCGCGTGGCCCGCGCGGGCCAGCTGCTGCGCCGCCGCCAGGCCCGCCGGGCCCGAGCCGACCACCGCGACGGACTTGCCGCTGGACAGCTCGGCCGGCTGCGGCCGGACGTTCGCGTCGTCGAACGCGCGGTCGATGATCTCGACCTCGATGTTCTTGATGGTCACCGGGTCGTCCCCGATGCCCAGCACGCACGCCGCCTCGCACGGGGCCGGGCACAGCCGCCCGGTGAACTCCGGGAAGTTGTTCGTCGCGTGCAGCTGCTCGATCGCCGCGCCCCACCGGCCCGTGCGGGCCAGGTCGTTCCACTCGGGAATCCGGTTCCCCAGCGGGCAGCCGTTGTGGCAGAACGGGATACCGCAGTCCATGCACCGCGAGGCCTGCGCCGTGACGAGGTCCTTGGAGGTGCGGGTGTAGACCTCGCGGTTGTCGAGGATGCGCACCGGCACGGGGCGCTTCTTCGGCACCGCGCGGCCGTGCTCGAGGAATCCGCTCGGATCAGGCATTGGCGGCCTCCTTCTCGGTCAGGACGAGCGTGCGGGTCGTGATCGTGTCAATGGCTTGACGGGCGAGGACGGCCTTGTACTCGCGGGGGATGACCTTCGTGAAGCCGCTCGCGGCCCGCGGCCACTCGGCCAGCAGGTCGGCCGCGACCGTGGAACCGGTGGCCCGGCCGTGGCGCAGCAGCAGCGAGTGGACGAGGTCGATGTCGGAGGCCGACAGCGGGTCCAGGTCCGCCAGCGCGGTGTTGGTGCGGGACTCGTCGAGGCGCCACACGTAGGCGACGCCACCGGACATGCCCGCGGCGAAGTTGCGGCCGGTGGGGCCGAGGACGAGGACGGTGCCGCCGGTCATGTACTCGCAGCCGTGGTCGCCCACGCCTTCGACGACGGCGACCGCGCCCGAGTTGCGGACGGCGAAGCGCTCGCCGACCTTGCCGCGGATGAAGACCTCGCCGGAGGTCGCTCCGTAGAGGAGCGTGTTGCCGGCGATGACGTTCTCTTCGGCCTTGAACGGGGCTCCGGCGTCGGGGGTGAGCACGAGGCGCCCGCCCGAGAGGCCCTTGCCGACGTAGTCGTTGGCGTCGCCGATGAGCTTGAAGCTCGCGCCACGGGTGAGGAACGCGCCGAAGGACTGCCCGGCGGTGCCGCGGAACGTGAGGTTCACGGTGTCCTCGGTGAGCCCTTCGCGGTGGGCGCGGGAGACCGCGGCCCCGAGGAGGGCGCCGACGGAGCGGTCGGTGTTGCGGATCTCGAGTTCGGCGGTGACCCGCTCGCCCTGCTCGATGGCGGGGCGGGCGAGCTCGACGATGCGGGCGCCCATGGTGTCCTCGACGCCGTGGTCTTGGACGGTGGCCTGCGTGCGCGGGCCTTCGACCGGGGCGGCGATGACGTTCGAGAGGTCCACGCGGGCGGCCTTGCGGCCGGGTCCGGAGATCTGCTTGAGGCGCTCGACCGCGCCGATCGCCTCGTCGAGGGACCGGTAGCCGAGTTCGGCGAGCAGCTCGCGGACCTCTTCGGCGATGTAGCGGAAGAAGTTCTCGACGAACTCGGGTTCGCCGGTGTAGCGCTCGCGCAGGCGCGGGTCCTGGGTGGCGACGCCGACGGGACAGGTGTCGAGGTGGCAGACGCGCATCATGACGCAGCCGGTGACGACGAGCGGGGCCGTGGCGAAGCCGAAGCCTTCGGCGCCGAGGAGGGCGGCGACGACGACGTCGCGGCCGGTCTTCATGGCGCCGTCCACCTCGAGCTTGACGCGGTCGCGAAGGCCGTTGCGGATGAGGGTCTGCTGGGCTTCGGCGAGCCCGATCTCCCACGGGGTGCCCGCGTGCTTGATCGAGTTCGACGGGGAGGCGCCGGTGCCGCCGTCGTAGCCGGAGATGAGGATCGTGTCGGCCTTGGCCTTGGAGACGCCGGCGGCGACGGTGCCGACGCCGGTCTCCGAGACGAGCTTCACGTGGACCTCGGCGTCGCCGCCTCCGGCGTGCTTGAGGTCGTGGATGAGCTGAGCGAGGTCCTCGATCGAGTAGATGTCGTGGTGCGGAGGCGGGCTGATGAGGCCGACGCCGGGCGTGGCGTTGCGGGTCTCGGCGATCCACGGGTGGACCTTGTAGCCGGGCAGCTGGCCGCCCTCGCCGGGCTTGGCGCCTTGGGCCATCTTGATCTGGATGGCGTCGGCGGTGGCGAGGTATTCGGAGGTGACGCCGAAGCGGCCGGAGGCGACCTGCTTGATGGCGCTGCGCCGCAGCGGGTCGTAGAGGCGGTCGACGTCTTCGCCGCCTTCACCGGAGTTGGAGCGGCCGCCGAGGCGGTTCATGGCGATCGCGAGGGTCTCGTGGGACTCCGCGGAGAGCGCGCCGTAGGACATCGCGCCGGTGTGGAAGCGCTTGACGATCGACTCGACGGGTTCGACCTCGTCGAGCGGCACGGCTTCGCGCGTGTCGTCGAAGCCGAGCATGCCGCGCAGCAGACCGGAGTCGGCGGCGATGGCGTTCACTTTCTCCGTGTAGCGCTTGAACACGTCGTACTGGCCCGAGCGGGTGGCGTGCTGGAGCAGGAACACCGTCTCGGGGTTGAACAGGTGCACTTCGCCTTCGCGGCGCCACTGGAAGTCGCCGCCCGGGGGCAGGGGCTCCGAGGTCTCGATCTTGCGCTCGTAGGCGGCGCGGTGGCGTTCGGCGACCTCTTTGGCGAGGGTCTGCAGGCCGATGCCGCCGATCGAGGAGTCGGTGCCGGTGAAGTACCGGTCGACGAAGTCGGCGTCGAGGCCGACGGCCTCGAAGATCTGCGCGCCGGTGTAGGAGGCGACCGTGGAGATGCCGATCTTCGACATCACCTTGAGGACGCCGGTGCACAGGCCCTTGATGTAGTTCTCGACGGCCTGGGCCGGGTCGAGGTCGATGACGCCCTCGTCGCAGAGCTCTTCGATGGAGTCGAAGGCGAGGTACGGGTTGATGGCGGCGGCGCCGTAGCCGAGGAGGACCGCGGCGTGGTGCACGGTGCGGCAGTCGCCGGTCTCGACCAGGAGCGCGACCTTGGTACGGGTCTGCTCGCGCACGAGGTGCTGGTGCACGGCGGCGGTGAGCAGGAGCGACGGGATCGGCGCGAGGTCGGCGGTGGAGTCGCGGTCGGAGAGCACGAGGATGCGCACGCCGTCCTCGATGGCCTCGGAGACGTGGCGGCAGATCTCGACCAGGCGGTCCTTGAGGCCCCTCGAGCCGTGGCGGGCCTTGTAGACGCCGGAGACGCGCACGGCTTTGAAGCCGGGCATGTCGCCGTCCTCGTCGATGTGGAGGATCTTCGCGAGCTCTTCGTCGGTGAGGATCGGGCGGGCGAGCTCGATCTGGCGACACGAGTGCGGGCCGGGTTCGAGCAGGTTGCCCTCGGGGCCGACGGTGGTGCCGAGCGCGGTGACGAGCTTCTCGCGGATGGCGTCGAGCGGCGGGTTGGTGACCTGCGCGAACAGCTGCGTGAAGTAGTCGAACAGGAGTTTGGGCCGCTTGGAGAGGCCGGCGATGGGCGTGTCGGAGCCCATGGAGACGAGCGGCTCCTCGCCCTTGGACGCCATGGGCGCCAGGATGAGTCGCAGCTCCTCGTCGGTGTAGCCGAAGGTGAACTGGCGGCGGCGCACGGACTCGGGGTCGTACGCGATGTGCTCGCGCTCGGGGAGCTCTTCGAGGCGGATGAGCCCGGCGTGGAGCCAGTCCCCGTAGGGGTGCTCCTTGGCGAGGGCGTCCTTCACCTCTTCGTCGTCGAGGATGCGGCCGGCCTCGGTGTCGACGAGGAACATGCGGCCCGGCTCGAGGCGGCCCTTCTGGGCGACCTTGGAGGGCTCGATGTCGACCACGCCGGACTCGGAGGCGAGCACGACGAGGTCGTCGGTGGTGCGCCACCAGCGGGCGGGGCGCAGGCCGTTGCGGTCGAGGACCGCGCCGATCTGGACGCCGTCGGTGAAGCAGACCGCGGCGGGGCCGTCCCAGGGCTCCATGATCGAGGCGTGGTAGCGGTAGAAGTCGCGGCGCTTGGGGTCCATGGTCGCGTTGTGCTCCCAGGCCTCCGGCATCATCATGAGCATCGCGTGGGGCAGGCTGCGCCCGCCCAGGTGCAGGAGCTCGACGACCTCGTCGAAGTTCAGGGAGTCCGATCCGCCCGGGGTGTTGATCGGGAAGAGGCGGCGCAGGCGGCCGGGCAGCGCCTCGGTGGCGAGCTCGGCCTGGCGGGCGGTCATCCAGTTGCGGTTGCCGCGGATGGTGTTGATCTCGCCGTTGTGCGCGACCATCCGGAACGGGTGGGCGAGCGGCCACGACGGGAAGGTGTTGGTCGAGAACCGCGAGTGGACGAGGGCGATGGCGCTCTTGAAGCGCGGGTCGGCCAGCTCGGGGTAGAACTGCGGCACCTGCGCGGGCGTGAGCATGCCCTTGTACACGATGGTGCGGGCCGAGAGGCCCACGATCGCGGAGCCGTCGAGGTGGCGCTCGCGCAGTTCGCGCTCGGCCTGCTTGCGCACGGCGTAGGCGAGCCGGTCGAGGTCGAGCCCGGCGGCGAGGCCGCCTTCGGCGGCGAGGAAGACCTGGGAGACGCGGGGCTTGGAGGCCAGCGCGGCGGCGCCGAGGCCGGAGGCGTCGGTGGGGACGTCGCGCCAGCCGAGGACGGTGCAGCCCTCGGCGACGGCGTACTTCTCGACGATCGCGCGGGCGCGCGCGGTCGCGTCGTCGTCTTCGGGGGTGAAGACGAGGCCGGCGGCGTAGTGCCCGGCGTCGGGCAGGCTGAATTCGACCGTGTCGCGGTAGTAGGCGTCGGGGATCTGCAGCATGATGCCCGCGCCGTCGCCCGAGTCGGGATCGGGGGCGGTGGCGCCGCGGTGCTCCATGCGCACGAGCGCGGAGAGTCCGTGCTCGATGACGCTATGGGCCGCCCTGCCTTGCATGTCCGCGACGAACGCGACACCGCAGGCGTCGTGTTCCCAAGCGGGGCGGTAAAGACCGGGCTCTGAGTTCAGGGCAGAACGCAACCGTGGCCTCCTTCGTCGTCGAGGGCTCCAGCAGCAGGTGGGGGCGCGGAGCACTACGGTGTTTCATACGGGACGACGTCGGCCCGAGAGAATGCAAAGTGTCAGACGAGTGTAATGCATCGCTCATCTGATGGACACCATCGTCCTACGATCCGAGCAGGTGGAGCGGTTTTTCTCACGTGTGCGACGGAAATCGCGCAATCGCTTCGTAATGGCCGCGTAACGCATCCGTACGGGTGGGACAGTCGGCGCGAGCCGGTGGCGGCCGGTGGTTAGAGTGAACCCATATTTCGCACGGTGCCCACCCCCCCGTGCAGGGACTCCCCCTCCACAGTACGTTCGCAAGGAGCAATGCACCAATGAGCTATCCCCCGCCCCCTGGCTACGGACAGCAGCCGCAGCAGCCGGGCTTCCCGCCGCAGCAGGGCGGGTACGCGCCCCAGCCGCCGCAGCAGCCCTACGGCCAGCCGTCCCAGCCCGGTTACGGCGCCCCGCAGCAGCCCGGCTACGGCGCCGCACCCCAGCAGCCCGGCTACCCGCCCCAGCAGCCGGGAAACCCGTACGGCCCGCCCCCCATGCCCCCGGGCGGCGGTGGCGGAGGCGGCTTCGGCAACTTCGCCAAGGAGACCGGCAAGGGCATCCTCTGGCGCGTCCTCGCCGCGGTCGCGGTCCTCCTCATCGGCGGCATCGTCGTGGTCGTGAAGATGCTCGGCGGCGACAGCGCCAGCGAGGCGCTCGACGAGCTCGACGACTCGAAGCTCAAGCCCAGCGCCGCCGAGGGCGATTGCATGATCCAGGACTGGGAGTCCAGCGACACCACGCTCGACGACCCGACCGACAGCTTGATCGTCCCCTGCGACGACCCCACGGCGTTCTGGACCATCACCGCGGTCGACGACTCGATCGACACCGAGACCGACGCCCTGGGCGACGTGGCCGACTTCACCGAGTTCACCACGATGTGCGGCGAGGAGATCCTCACCCGCACCCCCGGCCAGCTGTGGAAGGACTTCTACTACATCTACACGATGGGCGACTACTACATCGACTACGCCTTCTGCCTGGAGGCGATCGACAAGGCCGACGCCAACGGGCAGACGCCGCGCACCCCGGACGTCGGCCAGTGCTTCAACGACGCCGACGACTGGTACACCGTCGACTGCGGCGCGGCCGACGCGTACTACGAGGTCACCGACGTCCTCCTGGTCGACCCGCCCGCGGTCATGACCGAGAACGAGGTCTACAACCGCACCACCGAGTGCACCGGCGGCGACTCGTACACGTGGTTGAACCAGAAGTCCACCGACACGATCGACATCGACACCAGCGACAACCCGGTCACCGCGATCTACTGCTACACCACCCTGTAGCCGCGAGACCGACCATTGAGGGCCGTCCCCGTCCGGGGGCGGCCCTTTTTCGGTGCTGCGGCACCGATTTGTCGCACACCCGCACTGTGAACAGTGGTGATTCGAACGCTTGCGGAGACATGTGGGAGGAGGACGTCGCGCGGGAGCAATATGATGGAACCCAAGCGCATCCTTGACGCCCTCGAGCCCGGCCACGCGACGGAGAACCCCATGACCTATCCCCCGCCGAACCCCTACGACCCCAACCAGTCGCCTGGATACGGCCAGCCCTCCGCACCTCAGCACTACACGACCGACGCCGACCCGTACTCCCGCCCTGACCCGTACAGCCCCGGCGCCGGCTACCAGACCGCCCCGAGCCACCCGAGCAGCGCCCCGCCCGGGCAGCCCTACTCCCCTGGACCCGCGTACGCGCAGACCGGCGGCTACCAGCCCCCGGCCGGGCCTCCCGGCGGCGCCTTCCAGCCCGGGCAGGCCGCGCCCCCGCCGCCCCGCGGGAACTCGAACACGCCGCTCCTCATCACCCTCGTCGTCATCGCCATCGCCGTCATCGGCGGCGGGATCATGGTCGGCATCAGCATGAGCGGCGGCGACGACCCCGAACCGGAGAAGACCAGCGCCGCCGCTGAGACGACCGAGGCCGCCGAGGAGACCAGCGAGGCCGCGCCCACCGGCGAGGAGGAGACGACGGCCGAGGGCGAATCGGTCTACCGCGTTCCCGCCGAAGGCGAGTGCCTCGAGAACAACCAGGCGGGCTTCTACGTCGTCGACTGCGCCGCCGAGACCGCCTACTGGGAAGTCCTCAAGGTCGTGCAGAGCCCCGCCGACCCCGAGCCGACCGACCCGGCCCACTCGGTCGCGGCCGCCGACGCCTGCGCCGGTACCGGCAACACCAACTACTACTACACGGACACCGCGATCGCGGCCGGCCGCGACTGGGACCCCGAGATCGACTCGATCACCGCGGTCTACTGCGTGAAGGAAGTCTAGGAAGACCCGCGGAAGGCGCTGCGCCGCATTCGGACCCGACGGGCGCGCACCTCCGCGGGCTAGGATCGGGCCATGCCCGTCACCACGATCGAACTCGACCGGTTCGAGGCCTCCAGGCCCCGCCTGGAGGCCATCGCCTACCGCCTCCTCGGCTCGGCGGGCGAAGCCGAGGACGCCGTCCAGGAGGTCTTCCTGCGCTGGCAGGCGACCGACCGCGACCGCATCGAGGTGCCCGAGGCGTGGCTGACGAAGGTGCTCACCAACCTGTGCCTCAACCAGCTCACCTCCGCGCGGGCCCGACGCGAGACCTATGTGGGCGAATGGCTGCCGGAGCCGCTGTTCGCGGGCGACCCGATGCTCGGCCCGGCCGACACCGCCGAGCAGCGCGAATCCGTGTCCTTCGCGATGCTCACCCTCATGGAGCGGCTGACCCCTGCCGAGCGCGGCGTGTACGTGCTGCGCGAGGCCTTCGACTACCCGCACCGCGAGATCGCCGAGTTCCTCGACCTCACTGAGGCCTCGAGCCAGCAGATCTACCACCGCGCGAAGAAGCACCTCGCGGACGGCAAGGCCCGCAAGGAGATCGACGAGGCCGACGCCCGCCGCATCGTCGAGGAGTTCCTGGCCGCCGCCACCGGCGGCTCGGTCGCGCCGCTGGTGCAGCTGCTCACCGAGAACGCCGTCTCGATCGGCGACGGCGGCGGCAAGGTCCCGGCCCGAACCAAGCCGTTCCAAGGCGCGACCGCGGTCGCGAAGTTCCTGTGGGGCCTGTTCCGGCCCGCCCAGGCCAAGCGCGCCATCGTCGGCGGCTCGCCCGAGGTCTACGCCTGGACCGCCAATGGCGAGCCCGCGGCGGTCGCCGTCCTCGACGGCCGCGTCATCGGCGTCATGTGCCTGGAGGTCGGCGAGGACGGCATCATCGCCTTCCGCAACCAGGTCAACCCCGACAAGCTCGCACGCGCTAACGCGCAGTGGGCCGCGGTCGATCACGGCGAACCGCTCCTGGTCGCCGCCTTCTAACCCCATGTGATCCGCTTCATGGTCAAGACCTGTCAGGAATCCGAGGGCCGCCCGGTTCAAGTGGCGAACCCGAATCAGACAGGAGCAAGACCATGCAGCACCGCATCATCGTCCTCGGCGCCGGCTACACCGGTGCCAGCGCCGCCGGCCGCCTCGCGCGGAAGCTGCGCCCCGAGGACGTCAGCATCACCCTGGTCAACGCCGAGCCGGACTTCGTGGAGCGGGTCCGGATGCACCAGGTGGCCACCGGCCAAGACCTGAAGGTGCGTCCGCTCGCGGACATGCTGAAGGGCACCGGCGTCGAACTTCGGCTGGCCAAGGTGACGGCGGTGGACGCCGACCGCAAGACCGTGGCCGTCCTCGACGCGGACGGCGCCGACGAGCTCGCCTACGACACGCTCGTCTACGCCCTCGGCAGCCGCTGGAACGACATGGGCGTCCCCGGCACCGCCGAGCACGCCTACGAGATCGCGAGCCGCCCCGGCGCCCTGAAGCTCCGGGAGCGCTTGGCCCGCATGGACGCCGGGCTGCCCGTCGTGGTCGTCGGCGGCGGCCTCACCGGCGTCGAGGCGGTCACCGAGATCGCCGAGGCCCGGCCCGACCTGGACGTGTCGATCGCCGTCCGCAGCGGCTTCGGCGACTGGCTCTCGCCCAAGGGCCGCGACCACCTGCGCAAGGTCGCCGCGAAGCTCGGCATCACCGTCCACGAGCACGCGGCAGTGACGGCGGTCCGCGCCGGCGCGGTCGAGACCGAGACCGGGACCATTCCAGCGACCGTGGCCGTGTGGACCACCGGCTTCGCGGTCCACCCGATCGCCGCCGCGACCACCATGGAGGTCACCGACCGCGGCCAGATCGTCGTCGACGGCGACATGCGCTCGGTCTCGCACCCCGACGTGTACGCCGTCGGCGACGCGGGCTTCGCGATGGGCGACACCGGCAAGCCCCTGCGCATGTCGTGCGCCTCGGGCATCCCGATGGCCTGGATCGCCGCCGACGCGATCGCCGCGCGCCTCACCGGCGGCAAGCGCGGCAAGGTGCCGCTCGCGTACGCCCAGCAGTGCATCTCCCTCGGCCGCAAGGAGGGCCTGATCCAGTTCGTGACCACCGACGACCAGGCCAAGAACGCCACACTGCGCGGACGCACCGCCGCCCTCTACAAGGAGTTCATCTGCAAGGGCGCGGCCTGGGGCACCGCCCACCCCACGGTCGGCCTCCCGGTGCGCCGCAAGCACCTCGCCGCAACCGAGCCCGCCAACGGCACGGCGATCAAAGCCCTCGCATAGGGCCCAACGGCGTCACCTCCACCGCGTCAATGCGGTGGAGGTGAAGTCCATCTCTAACGAGAAGATGACAAAGGTTACGCATTTCGTCCCCGTAGGAATGATTCGTAGCCTCGATCGAGTGACCACAAATGTCCACGACACTCCATTGAAGCTCTGCAGAAGCAAGCCCGGGTTCGCTGTCGAACTCGCGGGCGAGATCCTCGGTCTTCGAGAACACGGAAACCGGCGAACGTGCCGAGCAAATGGTGCTCGGAACTCTCATCCACGAACGCGCCGATGACATCGAGCGACTGCTCACCGCCGCGTCCGCAGAGCTCGCACCGCTCTCGGACGAAAAGGCCAGACTATACCCTGAATACATGTTGGGGCAGCTCAGCGAGCACCCCCGCACGATCCTGGAGGCTCTCATGAAGCAAGAGACGTACCCGTACCAGAGCAAGTTCGTCGCCGAGCTCAAGGCCGAAGGCAGAGCTGAAGGGAAGGCGGAGGGGGTCGCTGAGACGCTCCTCAACATCATCGAGGTGCGTGCGCTCTTCATCAGCGAGAACCAGCGCCGCCGAATCGAGTCGTGCGAAGACCCGGCCCAGCTCCAAGCGTGGGTGAAGAGGGCGATCATGGCGCCGTCCGTAGCTGACATCTTCGAGTGAGGCCTTCATGCCGCACGAAAGGTACCCGTCCAAAAGCAAGCTCCTCGTCGAACGCGAAGCCCGAGGCGAAGAAATCCGTCACCGCACCGTCCGTCGCCGACATCATCGGCTGAGAACCGAAAGTCAGCGGGCGCCCTTCGGGCGCCCGCTTCTGGCGTTATTCGGCGGTGACGATGGTCGGGTGGAGGTCTTCGGCCGGGGGGTTCCAGGCGTCGATGTCGATGGTGGTCTGGTCGCCGGAGCGGATGTCCTTGATCTGGGTGCCCTCCTCGTTCGCGAAGAGCACGAACGGGATGCCGCGCTTGTCGGCGAACTTGATCTGCTTGCCGAACTTCGCGGCCGAGGGTGAGACCTGGGTCGGGATGCCGCGCTTGCGGAGTCGCTGGGCGAGGACGTTGGCAGTGGTCCGCTCGTCCTCGTTGGCGAGCGCGACGAGCACGCAGGTGGGCACTTCGCGAGTCGCGTTGAGCGCACCGGAGTTCAGCAGTGGCACGAGAATGCGAGAGACGCCGATCGAAAGGCCCACACCGGGATAGGTGTTCTTGCCGTCGGAGGCGAGCTTGTCGTAGCGCCCGCCCGAGCAGACCGAGCCGAGACTCTCGTAGCCCTCCATGACGGTCTCGTAGACCGTGCCGGTGTAGTAGTCGAGGCCGCGGGCGATCTTCATGTCCGCGACGACGAAGCCGGGGGCGACCTTCGCCGCGGCGTCCACGACGGCCGCGAGCTCGGTCAGGCCCTCTTCCAGCAGCGGGTTCGTGACGCCGAGCGCGTGGACCTCGTCCACGAACGACGTGTCGGCGGCGGTGATCGCGGCGAGCTTGAGGCAGGCTTCGGCCTGCTCCACGGTCGCGTCGACCTCTTCGACCAGGAGTTTCGTCACCGCGTCAGGGCCGATCTTGTCGAGCTTGTCGATGATCCGCAGCGCCTCGTCGGTGTCGCGGATGCCGAGGCCCTGGTAGAAGCCCTGGGAGAGCTTGCGGTTGTTGACGTGCATGGTCATCTTCGGCAGCGGCAGGTCCTTCAGCGCGTCGGCGATGACCAGCGCGACCTCGACCTCGTAGTGGGCCGGGAGCTCCCCGAGGTCCACGATGTCGATGTCGGCCTGCATGAACTCGCGGTAGCGGCCCTCCTGCGGGCGCTCGCCGCGCCAGCACGGCTGGATCTGGTACCGGCGGAACGGGAAGTTGAGCTTCCCGGCGTTCTCGAGCACATAGCGCGCGAAGGGCACCGTGAGGTCGAAGTGGAGGCCCAGCCCCGAGTCGCTGCCCTCGACGTCGGCCTGGAGGCGGCGCAGCACGTAGACCTCTTTGGAGGTCTCGCCCTTGCGCAGCAGCTGGTCCATCGGCTCGACGGCGCGGGTCTGCAGGTTCGCGAAGCCGTGGAGTTCGAAGGCGCGGCGGAGATGGTCGACGACCTGCTGCTCGACGATCCGCTGCCGGGGCAGCAGTTCGGGGAACCCCGAGAGCGGCTGGGGTCGTGACATGGCGGTATCTCCTAGCGTTGTTCGATGAAAGGCGTGCTGCGCGGCGGGGCGCGGCTAATGGGCGCGCTGCGCCGCGCGCTTGAGGTACGGGTTGCGGGCGCGTTCGGCCGCGATGGTGGTGCCGGGGCCGTGCCCGGGGAGGACGATCGTCGCGTCGTCGAGCGGGAGGACCTTGTCGCGCAAGGTGTCCTGCATGGCCGCGTCGCTGCCGCCGGGCAGGTCGGTGCGGCCGATCGCGCCGCGGAAGAGGACGTCGCCGGTGAGCGTGTACAGGCCGTCGTCGTCGGCGGTGTGGAACATGGCCGAGCCGGCGGTGTGGCCGGGCGCGTGGTCGACGGTGAAGCGCATCCCGGCCAGGTCGAGGGTCCCGCCGTCGGCGAGCGCATGCACATCGTCGGGTTCGGTCCATTCGAGGCCGGTGCCCACGAGGGACATCATGTTGGCGCTGAAGCCCCGGGCGGGGTCTTCGAGGAGGTGCCGGTCATCGGTGTGGATGTACGCGGGGATGTCGCTCGCGCCGCACACCGGGGTCACGGAGAAGATGTGGTCGAGGTGGCCGTGGGTGAGGACCACGGCGACGGGCTTGAGGCCCTTGTCGGCCAGGAGGTCCTCCAGGCGGGGCGCGATGCCGATGCCGGGGTCGACGACCACGCACTCGGAGCCGGGACCTGCCGACAGCACATAGCAGTTCGTGCCGAACGCATCCGCCACCAGCGTCTCGATGAGCAACCGCTCCCCCTCCCTTCGCCGGGTCAGGATACACCGGGCATCCTGCGGTGACGCGTCTGACTTGTCCCGGCTAAACTGCGGAACTCGTAACCCCTGAAACGGGCGATGTCGCACTTACGGTTCGCTGGCATCGCCGAGACCGGTCATACGTAGGAGGCCAGGTGCCCGCCAAGTCCAAGCACATGGAGCAGCGCAAGCAGCGCATCGCGACCGCGAAGAAGAACGCGCGCCTCGCGGGCAAGCTGCGCCGCCGCCGGCAGCTTCAGGCGCTGGGCGGACTCCTCGCGATCGCCGCGGTGCTGACCCTCGCCTACCTGTGGCAGTCGGGGTTCTTCGAGGACGAGGCGCCCCCCGCCGAGGAGACCCCCACCTCCGAGGTCACCGAGACCGCCCCCGTCGACCCGAGTGCCACGGTCGACCCCACCGCCAGCACGGAGCCCTCCGAAGCCCCTTCCGAGTCCCCCTCCGAAACGACCGAGTAAGTACCCTCTGAACGCGCGACGAAGGAGATCGACGGTGGCGTCGAAACAAGCCCAGCGCCAGGCCGCCCGGCAGCAGCTGCAGGAGCGGATGGCCGCCAAGGCCCAGCAGGAGCAGCACAAGCGCAAGAACGGCTGGATCATCGGCGCCGTCGGCGGTGCCGTCGTTCTGGTGGCCGCCGCGATCGTCATCAGCGTGAACGTCTCGAAGTCCGGCGGTGACGACGCCGGAGCGCTCGACGCCGACCTCGCCGCGCTCGTCGAGGACGCCAAGGCCGCCTCGACCCGCTGCGACGGCATCGAGCCGAGCGGCGAGGGCGCTTTGGGCACCGCCACCGAGGGCGTCACGGACGGCCAGCCCGCCCAGGACGTCTACCTCGAATGCGTCCAGATGAGCACGCCCGACGCCTCCGCCACCGAGGACTGCATGTACACCTCGGCCGACGGCACCTCCCCGACCCCGGCGGCCACCGAGCCCGCCGCGGGCACGCAGGAGATGACGATCGTGACCAACCTGGGCACGATCACCGCGGACATCGACACCGCGGGCGCCCCGTGCACCGCCGGCTCCTTCACGCACCTCGCGCAGGAGGGCTACTTCGACGCCCAGCAGTGCCACCGCCTGGTCATCGAGGGCATCTGGGTCCTCCAGTGCGGCGACCCCGACGCGCGCGCCGCGATCGAGGCCGGCACCCCCGAGATGGCGGGTGCGGGCTCTCCGGGCTACTCGTACGGCGAGGAGAACCTGCCGGTCGAGGCCGCGGGCAACTACCCGGCCGGGACCATCGCGATGGCGAACGCCGGTCCGGGCACCACGGGCAGCCAGTTCTTCATCGTGTACAAGGACACCCAGCTCCCGGCCGATTACACGATCCTGGGCCAGGTGACCGCCGGACTCGACATCGTCGAGCAGGTCGCCGCGGCCGGGGCGATGCAGGTGGCCCCCGCGGGCGGCATGTAGCACGCCGGACCGTCACGTCTCCGGGCATCGGTGGCCGATCACACCGCCCCGCGCGGTTAGGATGGGTGCTGAGGCTTTGTTGAACATTTGTGAAGCTGCCCAGCCGTGCTGACACCGAGGAGGCGTGCGTGGTGACCGAGCGAGCCGCGTCCGGCAAGTCGCCTGACGCCGCGCCGACCTCGGGCGGACCCATCGGGCCCCCGACCGGCCGGCGGATGCGGGCGCGCCTGGCGCGCTTCAATGCGCCCTGGCAGTCCTCGCAGCTCCCCGAGGTCCTCGAGCCGCTGGTGGCCGCCCACCGGGCCGCGCACCCG
This sequence comes from Glycomyces luteolus, assembly GCF_027622875.1. GTDB lineage: Bacteria > Actinomycetota > Actinomycetes > Mycobacteriales > Micromonosporaceae > Glycomyces > Glycomyces luteolus. The sequence goes on from NZ_JAPZVP010000008.1 coordinate 173,750, forward strand.
CGCGCCGACGTGCGGCTGCTCCAGCAGGCGTACACGCGGGCGGAGGAGCTGCACAACGGGCAGTTCCGCAAGTCCGGCGACCCGTACATCACGCACCCGCTCGCGGTCGCCTCGATCCTGGCCGAGCTGGGCATGGACACGAACACGCTCGTGGCCGCGCTCCTGCACGACACGGTCGAGGACACCGACTACCGGCTCGAGGAGCTCTCCGAGGAGTTCGGCGGCGAGGTCGCCCTGCTCGTCGACGGCGTCACCAAGCTCGACAAGGTGAAGCTCGGCGACGCCGCGAAGGCCGAGACGATCCGCAAGATGGTCGTGGCGATGGCCAAGGACCCGCGGGTGCTCGTCATCAAGCTCGCCGACCGCCTCCACAACATGCGGACCCTGACGTTCCTGCCGCCCGAGAAGCAGGAGCAGAAGGCCCGCGAGACCCTCGAGATCCTCGCCCCGCTCGCCCACCGCCTGGGCATGAACACCATCAAGTGGGAGCTGGAGGACCTCTCCTTCGCGACGCTGTACAAGAAGCGGTACTCGGAGATCGCGCGCCTGGTCTCGGAGCACTCCCCGCAGCGGGAGATGCTGCTGCAGCAGGTCATCACCCAGGTCAAGGACCACCTGAAGAACTCGCGCATCAAGGCCGAGGTCTCGGGTCGGCCGAAGCACCTGTACTCGATCTACCAGAAGATGATCGTGCGCGGGCGCGACTTCAACGACATCTACGACCTGGTGGGCCTGCGCATCCATGTCGAGACCGAACGGGACTGCTACGCGGCCCTCGGTGTGATCCACGCGAACTGGCAGCCGGTGCCGGGGCGCTTCAAGGACTACATCGCGATGCCGAAGTTCAACATGTACCAGTCGCTGCACACCACGGTGATCGGTCCGAACGGCAAGCCGGTCGAGATCCAGATCCGCACGTGGGCGATGCACCGCACCGCCGAGTACGGCATCGCCGCGCACTGGAAGTACAAGGAGACCAAGAACTCCACTGTGGCCGGTCCCCCGGCGCACATCGACGACATGGCGTGGCTGCGCCAGCTGCTCGACTGGCAGCGCGAGGCCGCCGACCCGTCGGAGTTCCTCGACGCGCTCCGGTTCGACCTGGCCTCCTCCGAGGCCTACGTGTTCACGCCGAAGGGCGACGTGGTCGCCCTCCCTGCGGGCTCGACCCCCGTGGACTTCGCCTACGCCGTGCACACCGAGGTCGGCAACCGCTGCATCGGCGCGCAGGTCAACGGCAAGATCGTGCCGCTGGAGTCGACGCTGTCGAACGGCGACGTGGTCGAGGTCTTCACCTCGAACTCCCAGGACGCCTCCCCGAGCGAGGACTGGCTGGGCTTCGTCAAGAGCCCGCGCGCCCGCACCAAGATCAAGCAGCACTTCAAGCGCGAGCGCCGCGAAGAGGCCATCGAGGTCGGCAAGGACGAGCTCACGAGGGCCATGCGCAAGCGGCGGCTCCCGCTGCAGCGCATGCTCACCCACGACAACCTGACGTCCCTCGCGAAGGACCTCAACCTCAAGGACGTCGAGGCGCTGTACGCGGCCCTGGGCGAGCACCACGTCTCCCCCACGCAGGTCGTGCAGCGGCTCCTGGACGTCCAGGGCGGGGCCGAGGGCGCCGCCGAGGACATGGCCGAGGCCACCGCGCCCACGCAGCCGGCCCGGATCGTGCCCGAGGCGCACGGCGACATCCACGCCGCCGTCACCGTGGCGGGCATGGAGGAGGGCGAGATGCCGGTGCGCCTCGCCCACTGCTGCAACCCGATCCCGGGCGACGCGATCATCGGCTTCGCCACGCGCTACCACGTGATCTCGGTGCACCGCAGGGACTGCGAGAACGCCGAGGAGCGCATCGAGCTCCAGCCCGACCGGGTGCTCGAGGTGCACTGGTCCCATGAGGACGACCAGGCGACGTTCGTCGCCACAGTGCAGGTCGAGGCCCTCGACCGGCACCGGCTGCTCGCCGACGTCACGCAGGTCCTCTCGGGCGAGCGGGTCTCGATCCTCTCGGCCACCGTGACCACGACCCGCGACCGGGTCGCCTTGTCCCGCTTCACGTTCGAGATGGCCAACCCGGAGCACCTCGACCACATCATCAAGGTGATCCGCAAGGTCGACGGCGTGTACGACGCGTACCGCCTCACCGGCGCCGAACGCTCCTAGCGGGCGTTCGCCGGCCGCGGGTAGGTTTGGACGAGCACTTACCCGCCCAACGGAAAGCGTTGACATGACGGAGCTCTCCGCCTTCACCGGTGACGACCTCGACCTGATCCTCGACACCCCCGGCGTGGTCATGAAGGGCGCGATCGTCGCCGACGGCCAGAAGAACGCGCTCGTGTTCCTCAAGGAGGTGACCGCCGGAGCCAAGGAGTTCCGGGCCGCCCAGCGGCACGAGAACGCCTTCGTGAAGGCCGTCGCCACCCGCCTGCGCGAACGCGGCACCGACGCCGCCGAGGACGACCGCGAACTGCCCTTCGACGACACGGCGATGGCCCACGCGCTCAAGCAGGCCGAAGCCGCCACGGCCTTCCTGCGGGAACGCGCCGACGCCGCCGACGCCGACGCGTACGCCGCCTGGATCCTCCGGATCGCCACCGTGATCGCCGAATCCGTCAAGACCAGAGAAGGCGGCTTCTTCAGCAAGAAGGTCGCGATCTCCGACGGAGAGCGGGTCTTCCTCGAACTCCTGGAGCAGGCGGTCGGACGCTAGACCCGGCTGGCCGCGGGCTCGTCCCAGTCGATCGTGTGGGCGTACTGCCAGGACATTTTCTCAGGGGTCGTGAAGCGCTCCATGAAGAACGGCATGAGCGCGTCCCTGAAGCGGGCGGCGATGGGGCCTGCGGCCTTTGACTGGTTGGTGCGCGCCGCGACGGCGATGATGCGCTCGACGCGGTCGCGGCGGGCCTGCTCGTAGGCTTTGAACGCCTGCGGCACGGGGAGATCGCGCAGGCATCGGGCGAGTTCGACCGCCGATTCGGCCGCGAGGCTCGCGCCCTGGCCCGAGGAGGGCGAGGTGGCGTGCGCGGCGTCGCCGATGAGGGCGATGCGGCCTTTTGACCAGACGGGCACGTGCGGCAGGTCCTCGAGCGGCGACGGCGGGATGAACGACTCGGGCGTCACGTGGTCGAGGATGCGGAGCGCCGCGCTCTCGTCGTTCGCGAACAGCTTGCGCATCAACGCGATCCACTGCTCGTACGTGGTGGCCCGCATCTGCTCGCGGGTGAAGCGCTTGAACGGGAGGTTCGCGAACCAGCCGGTGCGCCGGCCGTCCGAGACGTGTCCGAAGAAGGCTTCGCGGCCGAAGACCATGTGGAAGACCCCGCCGGTGTCGCCGACCCCGAGCGCGTCGTCGCTGAAGCCGCCGAGGCCGACGAGGCCCGTGTAGCGCGGATTCGGCGCGGCCGGGTCGATGAGGCCTCGCACGGTGGAGCGGATGCCGTCGCAGCCGATCAGCAGGTCCGCCTCGTGGGTGGTGTGGTCGTCGAACTGGGCGATGACACTGTGTCCGGTGTCGACGGCGTCCACGAAGCGCTTGCCGTACACGATCGGGATCCCGGCCGCCGCCGCGTGCTCCTGGAGCAGCTCGGCCAGGCGGCCGCGCGGGAGGGTCATGTTCACCGGCAGTTCGGTCGCCGACTCGACGGTGCCGAGGACCTTTCCGGAACCGGAGTGGATCATCATCCGGGGGGTCGCGATGCCCGCCCCGGCCGGGACCTGGTCCGCGCCGACCACCCGCAGCGCGTTCAGGCCGTTGGAGGCGAGCGTCAGCGGCCCGCCCCTGGAGCCGGTGCCGGGCCGGTAGGCCTCGAAGACATGGGCCTGGATACCGGCCTTCTGAAGGGCCAGGGCGGCCACGGGGCCCGCCACGCCGCCGCCGATGACGATCGCGGTGCGGGCCCGCTCGTTGGATCGCAAGTCGTTCATGGCGCGACCGTACGGCGCAACCGGCCCTTCGCGCGTCATCCTCCGGTAGCGTTCGGGATTCGACCGGGGATGTACGGGGAAACCGGCCCCGAGCCGGTACGGCCGCTCATATAGTGAAGCCGACTCACGCAGGGAGGGGTTTCATCGTGGGCATGCAGGACAGGTTCAACAACGCCAAGAACAAGATGTCTGACAACGCGGACGGCGTCAAGGACAAGGCGGAGGAACTGTACAACAAGGCCAAAGAGTCGCCGGTAGGCGATAAGATGGACGAATACGCCGACAAGGCGAAGGAGATGGCACAAGACGCCATCGGCAGGATGAAGGGCGACAAGCGCGCCTAGCAGTACGGCGGCCTCGCGCCGCAGGTTCACGAGGAGCCACCAGCGCGAAGCGGGGGGGGGGGCCCCCCCGCCCCCCCCCCCCCCGGGGGGGGGGGGGGGGGCGGGCGCCGGGGGGGGGGCGGGGGGGCGGGGG
>NZ_JAPZVP010000008.1:178160-250482 GCF_027622875.1 Glycomyces luteolus
CCCGACGGTCCCGGCGCCCCCACCACGGCGACGGGGGGGGCGCCCCCACCGGCCCCCCCGCCGCTTCGTGTCTGCGGTGCTTTAGCGCCGCTTGCGCTTCTTCGGCCCGCCGGAGCGGGCACCGCCCGAGCCGCTGGCGGCCTTCTCGGGCTCCTCCAGCAGTTCCAGCGGGAGGTCGTCGCTCTTGGCGAGCACGAGGCGGTCGTCGTCCTCGTCTTCGGCCTTGGCGCTCTTGCGGGCGGGCTTCGCGCCCTCGTCCTCCGCGTCGGTCCCGGCGCGCTTGTTGGCGATCTTCTGGTTGTGGCGCTTGTAGACCGCGCTGCGCTCGGCCATGTCGACCACCCAGGGGGCCGCCAGGAAGATCGAGGAGTAGGCACCCACGATCATGCCGACGAACAGCACCAGCGCGAGGTCCTTCAGCGTGCCGACCCCGAGGATGCCGACGCCGACGAACAGCAGCGCCGCCACCGGCAGCACGCCGATGATGGTGGTGTTGATCGAGCGCATGAGCGTCTGGTTGATCGCGTCGTTGACGCCCTCGGCGAAGGTCTTGCTGCGGGTCTGCAGCAGCTGCGCCGTGTTCTCCTGGACCTTGTCGAAGACCACGACCGTGTCGTACAGCGAGTAGCCCAGGATGGTGAGCATGCCGACGATGGTCGAGGGCGTGATCTCGAAGCCGACGAGCGAGTAGATGCCCGCGGTCAGCACGAGGTCGTGCATGAGCGCCCCGAACGCGGCCACGGCCATGCGCCGCTCGAACCTGATCCAGATGAACAGCGACACCAGGACCATGAAGACGATGAGGGCGATCAGCGCCTGCTTGGACACCGAGGCGCCCCAGGTCGCCGAGACCTCGGAGACCGAGATCGAGTCGACCCCGACCCCCGCCTCCTCGGCGATGGCGGTGCGCACGGCCGTCTGCTCGTCCGAGTCGAGCTCGCCGACGCGGATGATGAAGGCGCGGCCGTCGCCCGAGCCGGCGATCTGGCCGGAGGCGACCTCGGCCCCGGCGTCGGCGGCGGCGTTCTCGACGTCATCGAGGCTCACCGACGAGTCGGTGGCCGGCACGCTGTACTGGACGCCGCCCGCGAAGTCGATGCCCAGGACGAAGCCCTTGACGAGCATGACGACGACGAGCGCGCCGAGGATCACCGCGGAGGCGATGTAGAACTTCTTGCGTGCGGCGACGAACTGGAAGTCCGTCTCGCCGCGGTAGAGCTGGCTGAGGATGCCCGGCCGCTTCTCGTTCTGCTTGGTGCTCATGTGCGTTCCCTAGCCCTTCGCGGCGGCTTCGCCGGCGGCCGCCGGGGCGGTCTTGGTGTGCAGCCCCGAGAGGCTGGGCTTGTTGAGGAGGTTCCCGCGCGAGAGGAACTCGGCGATCGGGTGGGTGAACAGGAAGACCACCATGATGTCCACCAGAGTGGACAGGCCCAGCGAGAACGCGAAGGCGCGCACGGGTCCGATGGCCAGGATGTACAGGACGACCGCGGAGAGCATCGAGACGGCCGCGGCCGACAGGACGGTCCTCCGCGCCCGGACCCAGGCCCGGGGGACGGCCGAGCGGGCGGATCTGCCCCCGGCCATCTCCTCCTTGATGCGTTCGAAGTAGACGATGAAGGAGTCGGCGGTGATACCGATGGAGACCACGAAGCCCGCGATGCCCGCGAGGGTCAGCGTCAGGCCGATCTGGGAGCCCAGAAGCGCCACGGTCGGGTAGAGCACCGCGGTGGCGACGATGAGGCTGCCGAGGACCACGAAGCCCATGAAGCGGTAGTAGACCATGCAGTAGAGGAACACCAGGATCAGGCCGAGGACCATGGCGATCATGCCGGCCTTGAGCTGGTCGACGCCGAGGGTCGCGGTGACCTCGTTGACGGTCTCGACCACGAAGTTCGTGGGCAGCGAGCCGAAGTTGAGCTGGTCGGCCAGCTGGTTGGCCTCGGCCGCGGTGAACTCACCGGAGATCTGCGTCGAGTTCGACGAGACCTCCTGGATGGTCGGGGCGCTGACGACCTCGTTGTCGAGGACGATCGCGACCTGCGACTGCAGGTTCTCGGTGGTGAGGGCGCTCCACTTCTCGGCGCCTTCGGTGGAGAACTGCACGTTGACCACGAACTGGTTGAGGTTCGCCTGGTCGGTGCCGACGTCGGCGGAGGTGACGTCCGAGCCGAGCACGGTGGCCGGCTGCAGGAGGTACTTGTACTGGAAGGTCAGCGACGGGTCGTCGGCCGCGGCGGCCTCGGGGGCCGAGCACGCGGTGACCTCGATGTCGGGCTGCTGGACGGCGCCCGGGGGGCGCGAGTCGAGGGTCTCGCAGGTGATCTGCGGGAGGTAGAACTGGACGGTGGCCGGCAGGAGCGCGACCTCTTCGGGCTTGAGCGCGCCGAAGGGCTCCAGGAGGGCGCTGGTGGCCTCGTCGGGAGCGGCGGTGAGCGCCTGCGCCGCGGCGGCGGCGTCCGGGCCGACCTTGGCCCACACCTCGTCGAGGGTGGCGGCCGTGTCCTCAGTGGTGGGCGCCTGGCCGGAGCCTTCGGAGGTCTCCTCGGCCGCTTCGTCGGTCGGCGCCTCGGAGGCGTCCCCCGCGGGGGTCTCGGTGGACTCCGCGGTCGGCGTCTCGGACGCGCCGTCGGTGGGCTCCTCGGTCGGCGTCTCCTGCTCGGCGAGCTGCTCTTCGAGCGCGGAGGTGTCGGCGACGGAGTTGGTGACGATGCGGAACCGGAGTTCGGCGGGGGCGCCGACGGCGCGGAGGGCTTCCTCGTCGATGTCGTTGCCGGCGACATTGACGACGATGTTCTCGCTGCCCTCGACGTAGACCTCGGGCTCGGAGACGCCCGTGGAGTTGACGCGGTTCTCGATGATCTGGCGGGCCTGCTCCATGGTCTCGGGGGCAGGGGGCTCTTCGGTCCCCTGCTGGTACGCCGAGAGCGTCATGGACAGGCCGCCTTGCAGGTCGAGACCGAGCTTCGGCGTGGGGAACTTCCATCCGGAGCCCGCGATCGCGGCGACCCAGAGGAGCGCGAGCACCAGGATCAGCCCCACGAAGTAGGGGGCGACTGGCAGGCGCTTGCGCTGGATCTTCTTCCGTGGGCGGTCAGCGCCCGTTACTGAAGCCAATGGTCGGTCTCTTCCTCAGAACTCGAATAGGGGCGGGCGCGAGGACGCCGCCGCGCGCGGGTGGCGCGCCGCGGCTGTGCTCTCGCACACGTACCCTCGGCGGGGCTCATTCTAGGACGGGTGCCTCAAAGGCGGTGCAGGGCCCAGGGGGTGGCCTAGTACTCCTTGCGGTCCGGGTTGCCCGCGTGCTTGCCCTTGTCGTCTCCGTCGGTGGTCTCGTCGCTCGCGCGGAGCTTGTCGAGGTCCTCGTCGGAGAGGGTGGCGTCCGCTTCGGCGATCTCCTCGGCGGGGGCTTCTTCAGCGGTCTCGGTCTCGGCCGGGGTGACGACCTTGGCGATGGCCTGGCGGGCGAAGACCAGGAAGTTGTCGTCGCTGGCCTCGAGGGTGACGGTCTCCTCGTCGGAGTCGACGACGGTGCCGTAGAGGCCGCCGATGGTCATGACGCGGGCACCGGGGGCGACGTTGCTCTGCATGTCCTGCTGTTCCTTCTGCCGCTTGCGCTGCGGACGGATCATCACGAAGTACATGAGGGCGATGAAGCCCACGATCATGATGAGGAACATGATGTTCGAGGAGCCGCCGGCGCTGTCCTGCGCGAGGACGTCTGCGGATGCGAGCACGATAGTGCCTTTCGTCGTTGCCGTACAGAATGTCGATATCGTCGGTGGTGACGTTGGCGGAGTCTATCCCGCCGGGCGTGACGCTCCGTCCCCCCTAGGTCCCACCCTACGCGTCTCCGGTTCCGAAGAGCCCTTCGGCGTTCGGGGGGTTGAGTCCCAGGTGGTGCCACGCGGCGGCGGTGGCGACGCGGCCGCGGGGGGTGCGGGCGAGGAGTCCGGCGCGCACGAGGAAGGGTTCGCAGACCTCTTCGACGGTGTCGCGCTGCTCCCCCACGGCGACGGCCAGGGTGGCGACGCCGACGGGGCCGCCGTTGAAGGTGCCGGTGAGGGCGCGGAGGACGGCGCGGTCGAGGCGGTCGAGGCCGAGCGCGTCCACGTCGTAGAGGGCGAGCGCTTCGGAGGCGACCTTCGCGGTGATGACGCCGTCGGCGCGGACCTGCGCGAAGTCGCGGACGCGACGCAGGAGCCGGTTGGCGATGCGGGGTGTGCCGCGGGAGCGGCCGGCGATCTCGGCGGCCCCGGCGGGGGCGATGGCGACGTCGAGGATCCCGGCGGAGCGGGTGACGATGGCCTCGAGTTCGGCGTCGTCGTAGAACTCGAGCTGGCCGAGGAAGCCGAAGCGGTCGCGCAGGGGCCCGGTGAGGAGTCCGGCGCGGGTGGTGGCGCCGACGAGGGTGAACGGTTCGAGCTCGAGGGGGATGGCGGTGGCGCCGGGGCCCTTGCCGACGATGACGTCGACGCGGAAGTCCTCCATGGCGGTGTAGAGGAGTTCCTCGGCGGGGCGGGCGATGCGGTGGATCTCGTCGATGAAGAGGACTTCGTTCGGCCCGAGGCTGGTGAGGATCGCGGCGAGGTCGCCGGAGCGCTCGATGGCGGGGCCGGAGGTCTGGCGCAGGCCGACGCCGAGTTCGGCGGCGACGATCATGGCGAGGGTGGTCTTGCCGAGGCCGGGCGGGCCGGAGAGCAGGAGGTGGTCCGGGGAGGCGCCGCGCCGGCGGGCGCCTTCGAGGAGGAGGCTGATCTGCTCGCGGACGCGGGTCTGGCCGATGACGTCGTCGAGCTTGCCGGGGCGGATGCCCTCCTCGGCGAGGCGGTCGAGTTCGGTGGCCTCGGCGGCGGTGAGGGCCGCGTTCCACTCTTCGGCGGAGTAGTCGTCGGGTCGTTCCATCGCTTATCGCTTCCCGAGGAGTCGGATGGCCTGCTTGAGGAGCGAGGGCACGTCGGTGCCGTCGGCGCCTTCGGCGTCGAGCTTCTCGATGGCGGTCTCGGCCTCCTTGGCGGTCCAGCCGAGGGCTTGCAGGCCCTGGCTGACCTGGGTCCTCCAGCCGCCGGGGCGGCCTCCGGCCTGTTTGGGGACGCCGCCGAGGTCGACGGGGCCGATCTTGTCGGCGAGGTCGAGGACGATGCGCTCGGCGCTCTTCTGGCCGACGCCGGGGATGCGGGTGAGCGTCGCGGTGTCGCCGGTGGCGATCGCGCGGCGGATCGCTTCGGGCCGGAGCACTTCGACGGCGTCGCGGGCGATGCGCGGGCCGATCTTCTGGGCGTTCTGCAGCAGTTCGAACAGGTCGCGCTCTTCAGCGGTGTTGAAGCCGTGCAAGGTGATCGAGTCCTCGCGCACGATGGTGGAGATGGCGAGGACGGCTTGGGAGCCGACCTTGAGGTTGGCGAGGGTGTGGGCGCCGGCGTGGACGGCGTAGCCGACGCCTTGGACGTCGACGACCGCGTAGGTCTCGCGGACCGACGAGATGGTGCCGGTGAGCTGGGCGATCATCGGGAGCTCTCCTTGTTCACGGCCGCGGCGATCCTGGCTTTGACGCCGCCGCGCCACAGGTGGCAGATGGCGATGGCGAGGGCGTCGGCCGCGTCGGCGGGCTTGGGCGCCTCCTTGAGTCGGAGGATGCGGGTGACCATGGCGGTGACCTGGCGCTTGTCCGCGGTGCCGTTGCCGCACACGGCGGACTTCACTTCGGACGGTGTGTAGGTCGCGGTGGGCAGGCCGAGGCGGGCGCCGGAGAGGATCGCGATGCCGGAGGCTTGCGCGGTGCCGATGACACTGGCCACATTGTGCTGACTGAAGACGCGTTCGACGGCCACGGCCTCGGGCTCGTACTCCTCGAGGTAGGCGCGGAGGCCGTCGTCGAGGGAGAGGAGCCGGTCGGCAAGGGGCGCTTCGGGATCGGTGCGGACCACCCCGACCGCGATCATGGTGCCCGGTGCTCCGGGGCGGCCGTCGACGACGCCGACGCCGCACCGGGTCAGGCCCGGGTCGATCCCCATGACGCGCACGCGTTCCTCCTGTCGCTCGATTCGCGTCAGCTTATCCGGCCGGTCCGACGTTCGGCCCGAAGCACGTCGGAGGGAGCGGCCGCGGCGACGCCGACCGATCGTGATCGGTCGGGAATCGGACCGGTGGCCTTGCCCATAAACCACTTGCCGGTCGGCTAGTAACGTGCTTCGCTGGTATCGGCCGGACCTGTCGCGCCCGCCTCCCATCGGCGAGCAGCGCGAGGTGCGAGTCCGGCCCCCGCTGTCCTTCTCCGCTCCGCGAACCTGTTGGGATCACTGTGTCTGCTGCTGCCTTCATGCCGCCCGTCGCCGCGCCCGGACACTCGCGACGCTTCATCGCCACGATGGTGTTCGTGCTCGGCGCGCTCTCGGCGACCGCGCCGATCGCGATCGACCTCTACCTCCCCGCGTTCCCCGCCATGGCCGACGCCCTCGGCTCCCCCGAGAGCCGCATCCAGCTCACCCTCACCTCGATGATGATCGGCATGGGCCTGGGGCAGGCCTTCATCGGCCCGCTCTCCGACCGCATCGGCCGCCGCAAGCCGCTGCTCGTCGGCATGATGGTCTTCACGCTGACCTCGCTGGTGTGCACCGTCGCCCAGAGCGCCGACCTGCTCATCGCCATGCGCTTCCTCCAGGGCCTCAGCGGGGCCGCCGGGGTCGTGGTCGCCCGCGCGGTCATCCGCGACCACTTCGCGGGCGACGACATGACCCGCTTCACGGCCAAAATGATGTTCGTCACGATGCTCGCGCCGATGCTCGGCCCGATCGTCGGCGCGCAACTCATCCGCTTCGGCCCGTGGCAGACCGTGTTCGTGTTCATGGCGGCCCTGTCGATCCTGACCACCTTCCTGGTGTGGAAGTTCCTTCCCGAAAGCCTTCCGGCGCAGGAGCGCCGCGCGATGGGCGGGCGCGAGTTCGCCGCGTCCCTCTTCACGCTCGTCCGGGACGCGCGCTTCATCGCGCCCACCCTCGTGGTCATCATGAACTTCTCGATGCTGTTCACGTACGTCTCGACGTTCAGCTTCATCTCGCAGAACGAGCTCGGGGCCACGGCGGGCTTCTACTCGCTGCTGTTCGCCGCGGGCACGCTGGCGCTCCTCGCCGGGAACCAGACCAACATGCTCATGATCGACCGCAGCGAATCCCACCAGCGCATGGTCGCCGGCATGGCGATCTCGCTCGCGGGCGTCGCCTGGATCGCCGCCGTCCAGATCGCGGGCGCCGCGAACGTGTGGACGGTCCCGGCCGGGATCGTGCTCATGATGTTCGGCTGCGGCGTGCTCTTCCCGAACGCGGGTGCGGCCGCCATGTCCTCGCAGCCGCCGCAGATCGCCGGCACCGCCTCGGCGTTCATGGGCTCGATGCAGATGGGCGCGGGCGGCGCGATGCCCGCACTGGCGACGATCGGCGGCGTGACGCTCGCGAACATGACGATCGGCCTCGCGGTGTACGCGGTCGCCACGGCGGCCGCGGTCGTGTGGACGATCGCGGTGTACCGCAAGAAGCCCGCCGAGGCCGCCGCCGACGCGTAAGCGCGGTAGGGCCGGGTATCCGGCCCTCATGGAGGCAACGGTGACGATCCCGGTCGGCCCCGCCGAGCTGGACGGCGACCTGGTCCTGCCCGAGGAGGCGGAGGCGGTGGTGCTGTTCGCGCACGGGTCCGGTTCGAGCCGCCGCAGCCCCCGCAATCGCTTCGTCGCCGAACGGCTCCAGCAGGCCGGTCTCGGCACGCTCCTGTTCGACCTGCTCACGCCGATCGAGGCCGACGACCGCGCGAACGTGTTCGACATCTTCCTGCTCGCCGAGCGGCTGGTCAGGGCCACCCAGTGGATGCACGGGCGCCATGAGCGCCTGCGGATCGGGTACTTCGGGGCGAGCACCGGCGCGGCCGCCGCACTGTGGGCGGCCGCCGCCCCGGAACTGCGGATCGGGGCCGTCGTCTCGCGCGGCGGCAGGCCGGATCTCGCCGGTGAGCGGCTCACCGAGGTGACCGCGCCGACGCTGTTCATCGTGGGCGGCCACGACGAGGTCGTGCTCGATCTGAACCAGCGAGCCGAGCGCCTGCTCGGCGGCCCCAGCCAGCTCGCGGTCATTCCCGGCGCGACCCACCTCTTCGAGGAGCCGGGCACGCTGGAGGCCGCGGCCGATCTGGCGCGCGAGTGGTTCACCGATCACCTGGCGCCGCAGGGGCCTTGACCGCGCTGCTTCAGAACGCCGGATCGTCCTGGCCGGCTTCGGCGGCGGCCAGCAGCGCGTGCACCTCGTCGTCCGACGTCTGCGAGAAGTCCCGGTAGCTCTGGCCGACCGCCATCAGATGCGTCGGCTGGGTCACGCACACCACGTCGTCGACGATCGCGCCCAGTTCGCGGCAGACCGACGCCGGGGCGGTCGGGACCGCCACGACGACATGCTCGGGGCCGAGCTCGCGCACGGCCCGCACCGAGGCCCGCATGGTCATGCCGGTGGCCAGGCCGTCGTCGACCAGCATCGCCGTCTTGCCGTCCAGGTCGATCGGCGACCGGTCCCCGCGGTAGGCCTGCTCGCGGCGCTCGAGTTCGACCGTGGCGCGCTCGGCGGCCAGGTCGAAGCGCGCGGGCGCGATACCGAGCTGGTCCACGACCTCGTAGTTCATGACGACCGCGCCGCCGGTGGCGATCGCGCCCATCGCGAGCTCCTCCTGGCCCGGCACGCCGATCTTGCGGACCGTGAACACCTCCAGCGGGGCGTCGAGCGCCCGCGCCACCTCGAAGGCCACGGGCACGCCGCCGCGCGCCAGCCCCAGGACCACCACGTCCTCGCGTTCCCGGTAGTCCCCGAGTTCTCGCGCCAACGCGCGCCCGGCGTCGCGCCGGTCGGCGAACACCTGATCCCTCATAGGGCTGAAGTGCCCGCTCTACGCGCGGCCAAACCCTTCCCGAACAGGCAAGCAGGCCCGGAACCAGCGGTTCCGGGCCTGCTCCTGCCGTCTACTCGGCGTCGAGTTCCGCGAGGACCTCGTCGGAGATGTCGGCGTTGGTCCACACGTTCTGGACCTCGTCCGAGTCTTCGAGCGCGTCGACCACGCGGATGACCTTGCGGGCGCCATCGACGTCGACCGCGATGTGCATGGAGGGCACGAAGCCCGCCTCAGCGGAGTCGTAGTCGATCCCGGCCTCCTGCAGCGCGGTGCGGACCGCGACCAGGTCGGTGGGCTCGCACAGCACCTCGAAGCCGCCCTCGCCGAGGTCGTTGACCTCTTCGGCGCCCGCGTCGAGGACCGCCATGAGGATGTCGTCCTCGGTGAGCTTCTCGTCGGGCGAGACGATGATCGTGCCCTTGCGGGAGAACATGTAGCCGACCGAGCCGGCCTCGCCGAGCGAGCCGCCGTTGCGCGTCAGCGCCACGCGGACCTCGGCGGCGGCCCGGTTGCGGTTGTCGGTCAGGCACTCGATGAGCACCGCCACGCCGCCCGGCGCATAGCCTTCGTACATCAGGGTCTCGTAGTCGACGCCGCCGCCGTCGAGGCCGCCGCCGCGCTTGACCGCGCGGTCGATGTTGTCGTTGGGGACCGAGCTCTTCTTGGCCTTCTGGATCGCGTCGAAGAGCGTCGGGTTGCCCGTCGGGTCAGGACCACCGGTGCGCGCCGCGACCTCGATGTTCTTGATGAGCTTCGCGAAGATCTTGCCCCGCTTGGCGTCGATCGCGGCCTTCTTGTGCTTGGTCGTCGCCCACTTGGAGTGGCCACTCATACCGGCGTTCCTCGTTCCTACTACTCGACCGGTCCGGCGTCTGCGCCTCGGACCATATCCACGAAGTACTCGTGCACCCGCGCGTCAGGGGTCACCTCCGGGTGGAAGGAGGTGGCCAGGCAAGCGCCCGCACGTACGGCGACGATCCTACCGCCCTGCGCTTCGCCCGCCCCGTCACCGTTGTGGACCCTCGCCAGGACCTCGACGCCCTCGCCGATCCGCTCGACCCAGGGCGCGCGGATGAACACCGCCCGGAACGGCTCGCCCGCGACGCCGTCGATCGCGATCTCGGTCTCGAACGAATCCACCTGGCGGCCGAAAGCGTTGCGGCGCACCGTCATCGGGATCGCGCCGAACGAGCGCTGGTCGGGGCGGCCGTCGAGCACCTCGTCGGCGAGCATGATCATGCCCGCGCACGAGCCGAACACCGGCAGCCCGGCGTCCAGCCGCTTCTTGACGGGCTCGAACAGGTCGAAGATCTCCAGGAGCTTGCTCATCGTCGTCGACTCGCCGCCGGGGATGACCAGGCCCTCCACGGCGTCGAGCTCCGAGGCGCGGCGCACCGGCACGGCCCGGGCCCCGGCGGCCTCGAGCGCGCGCATGTGGTCGACCACGTCGCCTTGCAGGGCGAGCACGCCGATCGTGGGCACACGGGTCATCAGAGAACTCCAAAAGTCGCGAAGCATCGGGCGCCACAAGCGTAATTCGGGTTCGCTCCAGTGCCTACCTGGAAGATCGCGGCTGTGACCGAAAGCGGCCTGAACCCGGTCGACAGGCAGCGATCCGTTAAAGTCTGCCATCGAACGTGACGCACCCCTTCATGCCCGGGAGTAAGAACAAGATGGCCAAGACCTCGAAGCGCAACCCGATGCCCCGTGCCGTCCGGGCCGGACGCAACACGATGTGGATCGAAGCGGCGATCGCCCTCGCCGCCGGCGGGCTCATCGTGCTGCTCCACCACAAGGCGAACGACTTCGTGCCCCCGGCCGCCGTCCACGACGTCTACCGCGCCGCGGTGGGCCTCGGCGGCCTCGCGCTGTTCCTGCTCCTCGCCATCGCCCTGCTGCGCTTCCAGTGGCGCATCCTGTGGGTCCTCATCCTGCTCGTCCAGGTCGCCGCCATTCTCGGCCTCGGCTGGCTGCTGTTCACCGGCGGACTCTACTGGGCGCTCTGCATCGGCCTCGTCATCGTGCCGATTACGATCTTGGGAACGCTTACCGAACGTTTCGCCCGCCGCTGGTTCAACCACTAGGGCGATCCTCCGGCAGCGACCGAGCCGCCACCGCTGAAAGGCCACATAATGCTTCCGCAACCGAACTTCGGCCGCGACAAGGGCCCGATAGAGCCCGACAAGGATGAGACCGGTGAGGACGCGATGCCTCGCAAGAAGCTCTTCCGGCTGCAGATCGCGATGTGGGTGCAGGTGGTGTTCGCCGTGGTGCTCGGCAACCTCTTCGCGTTCAACTCGATCGGCGCGCGGAACGTCAGCCAGGCCGACATCCTGAAGCACTACCAGGACAACCCGCCCGCGGAGGGCGTCACGCCCGAGGAGATGGCGAAGACCGCCTACGAGACGTTCCAGAGCACCGGGTTCCTCGTCATGGTCCTCGCCATCGCGGGCTTCGCGATCATCGGCGCCATCGTCGCCGCGCTGTGCGCGATCCGCCTCAAGTCCCGCCTGAAGGCCGTGCGCTGGTGGGCCGTCGGCGCCACCGCGGTCCTCTTCGTGATCGGCATGTACATGTCCACGCAGTTCGGACTCCTGGTGGCCCCGTGGGTGTTCGCCTCGGTGCTGGCCCTGTGGTGGCTCTTCGCCAGCGACATCCGGTACTGGCTCAGCGAGTCCGCCAAGAGCCGCGCCGAAAGCTAGCCGTTCGGTTCCTCATCGGCGCCGTGCCGCTGGATGTAGTCGATGAAGGCCGCCCGCGCGAGCGGCTCGGCCGAGCCCCAGTCGCCCTTGGTGCCCTCCCGCCACATGCTCAGCAGATCGTCGATCGCCACCCCGATCTCGGACACGTCCGGGTCGAGGTCCTCGGCTTCGAGTGCGGTCGGGGTGTGCCGGAACAGGTCGATGAAGAACCGCCAGTCGCGGCGCTCGCGCGCCAGCGCGAACGCGCGTTGCTGGAGTTCGGAGGTGGGGAGCCGATCGAGGTTGTTTTCGTCCATGGTTCCTAGCCTAAAGCGTGTCAAAGCGGGTTCGGACGCCGTCGGCTCCTTAGGATCAGCCCCATGAGAAAGCTCGTCGTCGGCGCCCTAGCGGCCGCCGCCATCCTCGCCGCGACCGCGGCTCCGGCCCAGGCGAACTGGTTCCGGTACACCGATCCGGTCCCGGTCGACCCCGGCATCGGCGACGGTTCCGGCCCGCACAGTGAGTTCCACATCAGCATCGCCTCGGTCCGCGGCGGCGGCTCGGCCTCGATCACGCTGGCGTGCCCGCAGGAATGGAGCGAGCATCCGAACGCTGAAACCGCGTGCGGGCAGCTCGAGCAGGCGAACGGGTACGTCGAGGGGGTCGCGCCCGCCGACGGCATGTGCACCAAGGAGTACGCGCCTGTCCGGGTGCTGGTGGCCGGCCACTGGCACGAGACGGGGCACGTCTTCATGAAGACGTACGGCAACCGGTGCGAGGCGGTCCTCGCCACCGGCGGGAGCCTGCTCGACTTCTGAGCGCTATGTCGAGCGCGAAGGGGCCCGGGCCAAACCGCCCGGGCCCCTTCGCGTTCGGGTCTACCAGCCGCGCTTGGCGAGTTTCTGCTCCTCGGGGAGGGTGTCGACGTTGATGCCGACCATGGCCTCGCCCAGGCCGCGGGAGACTTCGGCGATGACCTTCGGGTCGTCGTGGAAGGCGGTGGCCTTGACGATGGCGGCGGCGCGCTTGGCCGGGTCGCCGGACTTGAAGATGCCGGAGCCGACGAAGACGCCTTCGGCGCCGAGCTGCATCATCATGGCCGCGTCGGCGGGGGTGGCGATGCCGCCGGCGGTGAAGAGCACCACCGGGAGTTTGCCGAGCTTGGCGACCTCGGCGACGAGCTCGTAGGGCGCGCGCAGTTCTTTGGCGGCGGCGTACAGCTCGGTGGAGTCGAGGGTGGTGAGCTTGCCGATGTCCTGGCGGATCTGCCGCATGTGGCGGGTGGCCTCGACGACGTTGCCGGTGCCGGCCTCGCCCTTGGAGCGGATCATGGCCGCGCCCTCGCTGATGCGGCGCAGGGCCTCGCCGAGGTTGGTCGCGCCGCACACGAACGGCACGTTGTACTGCCACTTGTCGATGTGGTTGGCTTCGTCGGCCGGGGTGAGGACCTCGGACTCGTCCACGTAGTCGACGCCGAGGGACTCCAGGACGGCGGCTTCGGTGAAGTGGCCGATGCGGGCCTTGGCCATGACGGGGATCGAGACGGCCTCGATGATGCCGTCGATCATGTCGGGGTCGCTCATGCGCGAGACGCCGCCTTCGCGGCGGATGTCGGCGGGGACGCGTTCGAGGGCCATGACCGCGACGGCCCCGGCGTCCTCGGCGATCCTGGCCTGCTCGGGGGTGACGACGTCCATGATGACGCCCCCCTTCAGCATGTCGGCCATGCCGCGCTTGACGCGGGCGGTCCCGATCTCGGCCTCGGGCTTCTGGGTCTCTGACACGGTCACCGGCTCCATCTGAGGTAGTACGTCGCGGGCAGGGTCGACTCGCGGATCGCAAGTCCTCCCGATATGCAGGGGTGATCTGACCTCGACGATTCTACGCCGCGACCCGCCTCACAGGCCCCCTGATACAAAGCGGGCGGACGGGACTTCAGTGCACCGGGTCCTCGATGTCCCAGTACTCGGGGCGGGGCAGGCGGTAGTGCAGGCGGAGCACGACGGACATGGGGAGGGAGCGGGAGGCGACGGCGTCGCGCACGAAGTCGCTGTGGATCTGGCGGGCGAGGGCGACGCGGCGGTTGGCGGCGTCGAGGTCGTCGGACCAGAGGGGGTTGCCGGCGAGGTCGCGCAGGGCGCGGGTGAGGTCGTTCTCGGCGTACTCGCGCAGTTCGCGCTGGCGCTGGGTGTCGGCGGGGACGGCGACGACGGAGAGGGCGAGGGCGACCACCTCTTCGAAGCCGGGGTTGCCGACGAATTTGAGGACGGTTTCGGCGCGGTCGTCGAGTTTGGCGAGGAGGGCGTCTTCGGCGGCTCGGGCGCGGCGGTGCAGGCGTTCGACTCGGGTGACCGTCCACGTCGCGTACGCGCCGACGACGGCCACGATCGTCACGAGCACAGCCAACCACCACATCGGGCTGATCTTACGGTGGCGCGCCCACCTCCGGTTTCCCGGTGGTGGACGCTTGTGCGGGTCCGGGTCTGCGTCTAGGTCTCAGATCCGGCTTCGTCGCGGAAGCTGCGGACCTGCCAGGCGGCCATGAGGCCGAGCAGGAAGGCCAGCGCCCCGACGATGATGTTGTTCCATGCGAGGCTCACCGGCGGATCGGTGATGAGCACCCACGGCGAGACCGCCAGCCAGATACCGACGGCGCACAATGCCCAGCTCATGCCGTACATGCGCTGGGGGGTCACTGTGAACCCGAGCGCGAGCAGCCCGACGGCGATGCCCACGATCAGGTTGTGCGTCGCGAAGTCCGCCTGCGTAGCCGAGAATCCGACCACCCAGGGGGAGATGATGCAGTACAGGCCGAGGAGGAAGATCGGGGCGTCGATCATCGCCACGTCCCTCCGGCCGAGCATCTTGTCGTATCTGGCCCGCATCTCGTGGACGTCCGGGTGCGTCGTCATAGGTTCGCCCCGGTGAGAGATATCGGCCATCGATCTGCCCTCCGTCGGGTCCGCGCGCGTGCGGTTCCGGCACGGGATTACGCGGCCCCTTCGCCTCATTATGTACCCATTTCGCACGCAGAGTAAAGAGGCGATCACTGCTTTTGTTCAGCGGCGCTCGGTGCCCGCTTCGATCGCGGCGCGGTAGACCTCGAGGAGGCGGGCGGCGACTTCAGGCCAGTCGTAGCGCCTGACCCACTCGTTGGCGCGTTCGACGTACGCCGTACGGAGTGGTTCGTCGTCGAGGAGTCTGGCGGCTTTGGCGGCGAGGTCGTCGGCGTCGCCGACGGCGAACAGCTCCCCCGCGTTCCCGTCGTCGAGGACGGAGCTGAACGCCTCGATGTCGGAGGCGAGGACGCAGGTCCCGGCGGCCATGGCCTCGGTGAGGATCATGCCGAACGACTCGCCGCCGGTGTTGGGGGCGACGTAGAGGTCGACGCCGGCGAGCATCGAGGCCTTCTCCTCGTCGGGGACGGCGCCGAGGAAGCGGATGCGGCGGGCGATGTCGGGATCGAGCCCGGCGACGGCCGCTTCGGGGTCGCCGCGGCCGACCACGAGCAGGTGCAGGTCGGGGCGTTCGGCGGCGAGGCGCGCGAAGGCGTCGCGGAGGATCGGGAAGCCCTTGCGGGGCTCGGTGTAGCGGCCCATGAAGCCGATGGTGGGGCCGTCGGGCCGGTCCAGGAGCGGGGCGGCCTTGCGGTAGAAGGCGACCGAGACGCCGTTGGGGATCTCGACCGCGCCGCCGCCGAGGTGTTCGACCTGGACTTTGCGGGCGTAGGGGCTCACGGCGATGCGCGCGGAGAGGCTCTCGAGCACGAGCTGCGCCATGTGCTTCCCGGCCGCGAGGATGCGCGAGCGGGTCATCGCCGTGTGGAAGGTGGCGACGACGGGGCAGCGGGCGTTGAGGACCGCGAGGCACGACAGGCTCGGGGTGAGCGGTTCGTGCACGTGGATGACGTCGAAGTCCCCTTCTGCGCACCACTTGCGCACGCGCGCGGCCGAGCGGGGCCCGAACGCGAGCCGTGCGATCGACCCGTTGTAGGGCACGGCGACGGCCTTGCCGCCGGGGACCACGAAGTCAGGGAGGCCGGCGGTCTCGGTGGCGGGGGCCAGGACCGACACGTCGTGTCCGGCGGCGATCAGGGTCTCGGCGAGGTCGCGGATGTGGAACTGGACCCCGCCGGGCACGTCGAAGGAGTACGGGCTGACGATCCCGATACGCAGGTCGCCCATGTCAGCCCGCGCTTTCCCGCGGTGCGTCGAAATCGGCGGACCAGAAGCGCTGCAGCATGTGCCAGTCGGCGGGGTGGGCGCGGATGCCCTCCTCGAAGGCCTCGGCCATCCGCTGGGTCGTGCCCGCGACGCGCTCGCGGAACGACCCGGTGCCGGTGTCGACCGGGCCGGTGATGTGGCAGACGGCGCGGTCGTCCTCGTAGTGGATCGCGGCGGTGAACAGCTCGACCTTGTTGCGGATCGCCAGCAGCGCGGGGCCGGTGGGGAACGTGGTGGCCTCGCCGAAGAACTTCACGTCGGTGCCGCCGCGGCCGAGGTCGCGGTCGGCGACGAGCGCGACCACGTGCCCGTTGTCGAGCGCTTCGCCAAGGGCCGCTTGCGGGTTGCGGTCGCCGCCGGAGGTCGGGATGATGTGCATGCCGAGCGATTCGCGGTATTCGAGGAAGCGCCGGTAGACCCCTTCGGGCTTGAGCCGCTCGGCGACGGTGGTGAGCCGGTCCTTGGCGACCGCGCCGACCCAGGCGCCCGCGAAGTCCCAGTTGCCGGAGTGCGGCAGCGCCACGATCGAGCCGAGGCCCCGCTGGGCGCGTTCGTGGACGGGCTCGTAGCCGTTCATCTCGAACCTGCGCTGCAGTTGGGCGGTACTCATCGACGGCAGCCGGAACGCCTCCAGCCAGTACCGCGCGTACGAGCGCATCGCCTGGCGCATGAGCGCCTCGTCGGGTTCACCGCCGACGACGCGGGCGAGGTTTCGGCGCAGCTGGCGCACGCCACGGCCGTCCTGCTTCAGGGCCCGGTCCGCGAAGCGGTTCCCCAGGGCGCCCGCGGCGCGCTCGGGAAGGAGCCGCACGCCGCGCCAGGCGGCCAGGTAGGCCAGCTCGGTGAGGCGCTCAGACATCGAGGCGCTCCTCGCTCGCGGCCAGCACGGCGCGGGCGAACACCAGGCGCTGCACCACGGTGATCGAGGCGAGCACGGCCAGCACGCCCATGCCGACCTCCAGCGCCCAGGGCACGCCCAGGACCTCGACGAAGACCGCGACGGCCGCGATGATGAGCCGCTCGGGGCGCTCGGCGATGCCCACATTGCACTCGGCGCCGAGCGATTCGGCGCGGGCCTTCACGTACGAGACCATCTGCGAGGCGATGAGCGCCCAGAGCGCCAGCGCGCTGCCCAGGCCCCGGTCCTCCGCGAGGAGGAAGTAGGCGAGGCCGGCGAAGATCGCACCGTCCGCGAGGCGGTCGCAAGTGGAGTCGAGGAGCGCGCCGTAGCGGCTGCTGGTGCCCTTGACGCGGGCGATCGCGCCGTCGAGCATGTCGGTGAGCACGGACGCGGCGACCACGATGAGTCCCGCGAGCAGGTGGCCGGGCGCGAGGAGCAGCACGGACGCGCCGACGACCACTGCGGTCCCGGCCACGGTGACGGCGTTGGCGGACACGCCGACGCGGATGAGGACCTTCGCGGCGGCGTCGACGTAACGGCGCACGCCCGCTCGGCCGGAGGTCCGAAGGAACTTCGCCATGGTCTCCTGTTTTTCTCAGACTGGCCCAGATGGGTGTTCGGGCAAGTGGGTCGGTCCTCGCCCCCGGACCGGGCCGGGGAGGAGTCCCGCCTTGACTCTAACGGGGTCCGGCCCGTCACACCCGCTCCCATGCGGCCGCGAGCTCCGCCCGGGTGTCCTTCAGCAGTTGAGGGAGGGTCTTGGTGCGCCCGATGATCGGCATGAAGTTCGCGTCGCCGCCCCAGCGCGGGACGATGTGCTGGTGCAGGTGCCCGGCGATCCCGGCGCCCGCGACCTGGCCCTGGTTCATGCCGATGTTGAACCCGTGCGCGCCCATCACGGCGCGCAGGACGGTCATGGAGCGCTGCGTGAGCGAGCCCATCTCCGCGATCTCGTCGGCGTCGAGGTCGGTGTAGTCGGGGACGTGCCGGAAGGGCACCACCATGAGGTGGCCGTTGTTGTACGGGTACTTGTTCATGACCACGTACATGGCCGCGGCGCGCGCGACGATGTTGCCGTCCTCGTCGTCGAGCTTGGGGATCTCGCAGAACGGGCAGCCCTCGACGTCCTCGTCGTCGCCTGTGGGCTTGCCTTCGCCTTGGATGTAGGACATGCGGTGCGGGGTCCACAGCCGCTCGTACCCGTCGGGGACGCCGACGCCTTCGCGCTCTTCCACGGAACGATCCTAGGCCACGCGGGACCCGAGCTGGAAACCCGACGAAAACACCGTGACACGCGGTGTCGGTTAAGCTCCGGACGTGACGTTGCCCCAGCTGTACCTCGTAGTGCTGATCGGCTGCGTCACGGTGCTCCTCTCCATCGCGGCGCTGCGCGCGACGCAGCGGCTCGGGCTTCCGGCGCTGCTGGTGTTCCTCGGGGCGGGCCTGGTGCTCGGCGAGGACGGCGTGGGCATCCCGTTCGAGGATTTCGAGCTCGCCCAGGCGCTCGGCACGTTCGCGCTGGCGCTCATCCTCATCGAGGGCGGCCTCTCGACCCGGTGGACGGCGATCTCCAAGCAGCTCGCCCCGGCGGGGATGCTGGCGACGATCGGCATCGGCGTCTCGGTCGTGGTGACCGCGCTCGGCGCGCATTACGTGCTCGGTTTCGGCTGGCAGCTCTCGCTCACCCTCGGCGCGGTCGTGGCATCGACCGACGCGGCGGCGGTGTTCTCCGTGCTGCGCGGCATCGGACTGCCCAAGCGGCTCAGCGGCACGCTGGAGGCCGAGTCGGGTTTCAACGACGCGCCCGCGGTGATCCTGGTGCTCGCGTTCTCGGCCGCGGCGGGCATCCCCGACCCGGCTCACCTGCTCGGTGTCCTGGTGTGGGAGCTCGCGGTCGGCTCGCTGACCGGCGTCGCGATCGGATTCGGGGGCGCCTGGCTGCTGCGGCGCCTGGCGCTGCCGGTCTCGGGCCTGTACCCGCTGGCGGTCTTCAGCCTCGGCATGGCCGCGTTCGCGGCGGCCGGGATGCTGCACGCCTCGGGGTTCATCGCGGCCTACCTGGCGGCGCTCGTCCTCGGCAACTCGCACCTGCCGCACCGGGCGGCGACCCAGTCGTTCGCGACGGGCCTGGGCTGGATGGCGCAGCTCGGCATGTTCGTCATGCTGGGGCTGCTCGCCTCGCCGTCGAGCCTGCTGCAGGCGATCGTGCCGGGCCTGGTGCTCGGGGTGGTGCTCACACTGGTGGCCCGGCCCATGGCGGTGTGGGTGTCGTTGCTGCCGTTCAAGTTCACGTTCAAGGAGCAGGTGCTCATGTCGTGGGCGGGCCTGCGCGGGGCGATCCCGATTGTCTTGGCGACGATCCCCCACGCGGCGCATCTGCCTGGCGCGCAGAATCTCTGGGATATCGTGTTCGTCCTCGTGGTGGTCTTCACGCTCCTGCAGGGCCCGACGCTGCCGTGGGTGGCGCGCAAGCTCGGTCTCGCGCAGGAGGGGGTCGTGCAGGAGATCGACATCGAGACGGCGCCGCTCGACGCGGTGGACGGTGAGGTCCTGACGATCACGGTCCAGAAGGCCTCGGGCCTGGCCGGCATCAGGATCTTCGAACTGCGGCTCCCCGAGGGCAGCGCCATCGCCGGAGTGGTGCGGGGCGACCGCCTCTTCGTCCCCGCAATGGCTGACCGCCTCCGCAGCGGCGACCAGCTCATCGTCGTGACGACCCCGAAGCTCCGCGAAGCGACCGAGCAGCGCCTCACCGCCCTGGCCAGGGCCGGAAGGCTCGCCCGCTGGCTCGGAGAAACCGGCAAGAACTGAAACGTGGTTAAGCCATCTTCCAAGAACGGTCGCCGACAGTGGCAGTCAATTCGACGTGCCCGCCAACCGCCGCAACATAATCTCTGACAACGTCAATGCCGGAGACCTCTCCTGATTCGATCTTGGATACCCGCGCCTGGCTCACACCGAGTTTCTCAGCGACCTCATCCTGCTTGAGGAGGGCAGCCTTGCGCATCTCGGCGAGCTGGTGCCCACGCACGTATGCATCAAGACGCGCCCTAGATGCTTCCTTGGCATCAATCTGCGAAGCATCGTCGCGGGCGTCAGCCTTCTGCCTACGAGCCTTGACTTCTTCCCATTTCGAGTACTTAGAGCGTGTCTCAGTTGGCGTGCAAGGCATCTGGTATAGATCGTGCATGGACGAGTTCACCAGGCGCCTTGTGCCCGATGGGTTGTGGGAGATTGTCGAGCCGCTGATTCCGGCCTCGCCGAAGCGGGCACAGGGCGGTGGTATCCCTCGGGCTGATGACCGGCAGGTGTTCGCGGCGGTCGTGTTCGTCCTGACCACCGGTTGCGCTTGGCGGCTCCTGCCGCCGGTCTTCGGCGTCTCGCACCAGACCGCGCACCGACGCTTCACCGAATGGTCCGAGGCAGCGCTGTGGGCCAAGCTCCACCGCACCGTGCTCGACCGGCTCGGCGCCGCCGGCGAGATCGACTGGTCGCGGGCGATCGTCGACGGCGCGAGCCTGCGCGCCAAAAAGGGGGATCACTGACCGGTCCAAATCCGGTCGATCGTGGCAAGTCCGGCTCGAAGATCCATGTCCTGTCCGACCGCGCCGGACTGCCACTAGCACTCGGGGTCTCAGCCGCGAACATGCACGATTCGCAAGCCTTCGAGCCGCTGGTCCAAGGCATCCCGAAGATCCGATCGCGACGCGGCCCGCGTCGCAGGAAACCCGCGAAGGTCCACGCCGACAAGGCCTACGACATCCCCGACTGCCACCGTGCGCTGCGCGAGCGGCACATCGGCGACAGGATCGCCCGCCGCGGCATCGAGTCCTCGGCCCGGCTCGGCCGCCACCGCTGGGTCATCGAACGGACCATCGCCTGGCTCGGCGGCTACCGCCGCCTCACCATCCGGTACGAGCGCCACGGCCACCTGTTCGCCGCATTCCTCGCCCTCGCCGCCGCACTCACCTGCTATAAGAAACTCGCCAACTGAGACACGCTCTTAGTCACCTTTGGCCTCCATCTCTCAAGGATTCTTGGTGCTCGGCAAACCGTGCATCCGCTAGCGGGATCGCATCGTCATACCAACTCTTCCATCTTCCGGATTTGCTCCTGCAACCAGGAATATCGCCGCGCGCCCCCGATCAAACGCGAACAGAATCCTCACTTCCGTATTCCCTGACGAAGGTGGCCTCAGTTCCTTCATATTCTGGAAGCTACTTCCATTTATCCGATCCACCAAAGGACGGCCCAAAGCCGGACCGTTGGCAGCCAGCTGATCGATTGCGCATTCAAGTAGCATCGACACGCTGTCATGTCACCAAAAGAGTGGGGGGGGGGGGGGCCCCCACCCCCCCCCCCCCCCCCACCGGCGTTCGTCTCGCGTTAGGCCTCTTCGGTTGCGGCGCTGGGGCCTTCGTTCACTCGGGACTTGACGATCTCGGCGACGTGGGCGATGGCCTCGTCGGCGGGGACGCCGTTGCGCTGGGAGCCGTCGCGGTAGCGGAACGAGACGGTGCCCGCGTTCTGGTCGTCGTCTCCGGCGATGATCATGAACGGGGTCTTCTGGAGCTGGGCGTTGCGGACCTTCTTCTGCATCCGGTCGTCCGAGTGGTCGACCTCGCCGCGGATGCCCGCCGCGCGGAGCTTGCCGAAGAACGCCTCGAGGTAGTCGGCGTTCTCGTCGCGGACGGGGATGCCGACGGCCTGGACCGGTGCCAGCCACGCCGGGAACGCGCCCGCGTAGTGCTCGGTGAGCACGCCGAAGAACCGCTCGATCGAGCCGAAGAGCGCGCGGTGGATCATGACCGGCTGCTTGCGGGTGCCGTCCGCCGCCGAGTACTCGAGGTTGAAGCGCCCGGGCTGGTTGAAGTCGAGCTGGATGGTCGACATCTGCCAGGTCCGGCCGATCGCGTCCCGCGCCTGCACCGAGATCTTCGGGCCGTAGAAGGCCGCGCCGCCCGGGTCCGGGACCAGGTCGAGCCCGGACTCCTCGGCGACCTGGCGCAAGGTGGCGGTCGCGGAGTTCCACAGCTCGTCGTCGCCGATGAACTTCTCCGACTCGCCCTTGGTGGAGAGCTCCAGGTAGAAGTCGTTGAGCCCGTAGTCGCGCAGCAGCTGCAGCACGAACTCGAGCAGGCTCTTGATCTCGCCCGGCGCCTGCTCCTGGGTGCAGTAGATGTGCGCGTCGTCCTGGGTCAGGCCGCGCACGCGGGTCAGGCCGTGGACCACGCCCGACTTCTCGTAGCGGTACACGGTCCCGAACTCCGACAGGCGCAGCGGCAGCTCGCGGTACGAGCGCCCGCGCGAGCGGAAGATCAGGTTGTGCATCGGGCAGTTCATGGCCTTGAGGTAGTAGTTCGCGCCCTCGAGCTCCATCGGCGGGAACATGGTGTCCGCGTAGTACGGCAGGTGCCCCGAGGTGTGGAACAGCTGCTCCTTGGTGATGTGCGGGGTGTTCACCAGCTCGTACCCGGCCTCGCGCTGGCGTTCGCGCAGGTAGGACTCCATCTCGTGCCGGATGATCCCGCCCTTGGGGTGGAACACCGGGAGCCCGGAGCCGAGCTCGTCGGGGAACGAGAAGAGGTCGAGCTGCTGCCCCAGCTTGCGGTGGTCGCGCTTCTCGGCCTCAGCGAGGCGCGCCAGGTAGTCCTTCTGGTCCTGGATGGTCGGCCAGGCGGTGCCGTAGATGCGCTGGAGCTGCGGGTTCTTCTCCGAGCCCATCCAGTACGCGGCGGCCGACCGCATGATCTTGACGGCCCCGATGAGCTTGGTCGAGGGCAGGTGCGGGCCGCGGCAGAGGTCGCCCCAGACGCGTTCGCCGTTGCGGTCGTGGTTGTCGTACGCGGTGAGCTCGCCGCCGCCGACCTCCATGACCTCGTCGGCGTCGGTGCCCTCGCCCTTGGTCTCGATGAGCTCGAGCTTGTACGGCTCGTTCGCGAGTTCGGCGCGGGCCTCGTCGAGAGACGCGTACTTGCGTCGGTGGAAGGTCTGCCCCTGCTTGATGATCTGGAGCATCCGCTTCTCGACGGCCTTGAGGTCGTCCGGGTTGAACGGCTCCTCGACGTCGAAGTCGTAGTAGAAGCCGTCGGTGATCGGCGGGCCGATGCCCAGCTTGGCCTGGTGCAGCTCCTGCACCGCCTGCGCCATGACGTGCGCGGCGGAGTGGCGCATCACGTTGAGCCCGTCGGGGCTGCCCAGCGGTACGGGCTCGACCTTGGTGTCGGCTTCGGGGGCCCAGGAGAGGTCGCGCAGCTGCCCGTCGGCGTCGCGGACGACGACGATCGCGTTCGGCCCGTTGCCGGGGAGGCCGGCCTCGGCCACCGCTTCAGCGCACGTGGTGCCAGCAGTGACCCACAGCGGTTCGATGACGGCTGGGCTGCTGTGGTTCGGCGCTGCGGGTGCCACGGTTCTCCTCGTTCGGTGCTGGTCATCGGAGTTTCCGATGTCGGATAACGGGTCCATGGTAGTAGCCGCGAGGCGGTGGACTCCATCGCATTAGTCCCGTGGTGAGCGCGTCGGAGATTTCTTCGGGTCGGGACTTGACCTTGGTCCTGACACCAAGGTTTACGGTCGTCGTATGACCGCAGCAACCGTCACCCTGACCGTCGGGAAGCTCGCCGAGGAGGTGGGCGTCTCGTCCGATGCCATCCGCCACTGGGAGCGCGAGGGCCTGTTCCCCGCGCCCGAGCGCAGTCCGTCCGGTTACCGCCGGTACGGGACGGCCGAGCTCGACCGGGCGCGGTTCATCCGGGCGTGCCAGCGCGCGGGGCTGCGCCTGGCCGACATCGCGGACCTGCTGGCGGTGCGCGACACCGGCACGTGCCCGTGCGAGCCGGCCGGGCAGCATCTCGAGCGGCGGATCGGCGAGATCACGGCCGAGATCGTGCGGTTGGAGGGGTTGCGGAGCCAGCTGACGGACATGCTGCGGGCGGTCGACGCGGGCTCCTGCGAACCGCCGCTGCCTGAGAACTGGTGTCCCCCGGTCCCGGAGAAACCTGCGAGTGGTGAATCCGCTGAGTTCGTCGTTGGAGGTGAGTGCAAGTGATGATGACTGACGAGTGCTGCAACTGCTGCAATGACACCGCGTGCGACTGCGGTGGACAGGAATGCTGCCACGGCTGCTGCGAGAAGTAGGCGAACGAGACGCGCCCGCCACCGTCCCATCGGGACGGTGGCGGGCGCGTCTTGGCGTGTCGCGGAGTGGCTTCGCAAATCGGGCGTTGCGAAGCGCCCCCGGTTTTCGGCTTGTCCGGCGGGTCCGACAGGTTCGCTCGGTCGGAACCCCTCGGCCGCCTACTCGGCGGTGAGGACGATCTTGCCGAAGTGGCCTCCCGCGCCCATGATGCGGTGGGCTTCGGCCGCCTCCGCCAACGGGATGCGGGTCGTGACGACCGGTTCGATCTCGCCTGAGTCGAGTGCGGGCCAGATGCGTTCGAAGGCTTCGGCGAGGATCTGGCGGCGCTGCTCGAGCGGGCGGGCCCGGAGGGTGGTGCCGGTGATGGTGGCGCGCTTGGCAAGGAGGCCGCCGAGGTGGATCTGCGCGGCGGCGCCCTGCTGGAGGCCGATGATCGCGAGGCGTCCGTCCTGCGCCAGGGCCTTGAGGTTCGGCTCGAAGTAGGCCGCGCCGATCACGTCGAGGATCGCGTCCGCGCCGCCCGCTTCCATGGCGAGCGCGGCGAAGTCCTCGCTGCGGTAGTCGATGACGCGGTCGGCGCCGAGGGCTTGGAGCTTCTGGGTCCATTCGGCGCGGGCGGTCGTCCAGGTCTCGGCGTCGGCGAGCTTCTTCGCGAACTGGATCGCGAACGTCCCGATGCCGCCCGCGCCGCCGTGCACGAGCACGCGCCGCTTGCGGTCGGCCTCCGAGTCCAGCAGGTAACCCAGGTTCGAGTACACGGTCGCGGCGACTTCGGGCAGTCCGGCCGCGTCGATCAGCGACACCTTCTCGGGCTTGGGGAGCACGAGTCCGGCGTCCACGGTGGCGTACTGGGCGTAGCCGCCGCCGGGGAGGAGGGCGCAGACCTCGGCGCCGAGGAAGGACGCGTTGTCGTCGCTGCCGACGTTGACGATCGTGCCGGAGACCTCGAGGCCGGGCCAGGCGGGGGCGCCGGGCGGGCTCGGGTAGTGCCCGGCGACTTGGAGGAGGTCGGCGCGGTTGACGCCGGCCGCGGCGACCTCGATGAGGACTTCTTCGGGGCCGGGCGCGGGTTCGGGGACCTGGGCGGCGGTGAGGCGGCCGTCGGCGACGGTCATGGCAAGCATCTCCGCATAGTATGACTCCGGTCGGAGTCCCCGGCGCGATACCCGTCAGATCGTCACGTTAGTCCCGTCTGGATTTGCGAGATCTATTGTGCTGCAAAGCATCAGGGGTTTTCACTCGAGTGTCCAGGGAAGAGGTGCGCTTCGGGGTCGATCGCGACCGCGGCGTTGTTCACCGCCGTGGCGGCCTCGCCGAAGCCGGTGGCGATGAGTTTGACCTTGCCCGGGTAGGAGGCGATGTCGCCCGCGGCGTAGACGCGCGGCAGGCTGGTGGCCATCGTGGAGTCGACGGCGATGCTGCGCCGGTCGAGGTCGAGGCCCCACTCCCCCAGCGGCCCGAGGTCGGCGGTGAAGCCGAGCGCCGCCACGATCGCGTCGGCCGGGAGTTCCTGGGAGCCTTCGTCTTTCACGTCGATGGTCACGCCGCTCACCTGCTCGGTGCCGTGGATGGCGGTGACCTGGGCGTTGACGCGCACCGGGACGCCGAGGTCCCGCACCTGGTCGACGGTGGCCTGATGGGCCCTGAACTTCTCGCGGCGGTGCACGATCACGGTGCTGCGGGCGATGCCGTGGAGGGCGATCGCCCAGTCGAACGCGGAGTCGCCGCCGCCTACGATCACCACGTCCTGCCCGGCGTGGGCGGCGAGTTCGGGGACGAAGTAGACGATGCCCGCGCCGTGGAAGTCCTCGGCCGCGGGCAGTGGCCGGGGCGCGAAACTGCCGAGGCCGCCGGTGATGAGCACGGCTTCGGCCTCGATGACCTGGCCGTCGGCCAGTTCCAGCACGGGCTTGCCGTCGTGGTGCTCGAGCTTGCTCGCCTGGCGGCCGAGGAGGTACTCGGGCTCGAACGGGGCGGCCTGGCGCAGCAGGTTGTCCACGAGGTCGCGGCCCTTGATCGAGGGGAATCCGGCCACGTCGAGGATCTGCTTCTCGGGATACATGGCCGTGATCTGGCCTCCCGCTTCGGGAAGCGCGTCGAGGACGGCGGTCTTCAGGCCGCGGAAGCCCGCGTAGTAGGCCGCGAAGAGACCGGTGGGCCCGGCGCCGACGATCGCGAGGTCGACGGTGAGGACTGGCATGGACGATCACCGACTCCGTTGTAGGGACACGTCTCGACATCCTAGCGATCGAGCGGCCCCGATGGGGCTTCGCGGAGACGCGCCTCCGCGAAGCCCCCTTCGGATCTAGAGCGTGCGGAACGGTCCGGACACTTCGAACGTCATGCCGCCCGAGCCGGAGCCGGTGGTGCCGCGCTGGGACGAGAAGTAGAGGCGGTTCCCGGCCGGGTTGAACGCGGGGCCGGTGATCTCGGAGGAGCCGTGGCCGGAGAGCCGCAGGAACGGCGCCACGATGTCGTCGGGCGTGATGATGCAGATCTCCTGGTTGCCGCCGTCCTCGGCGACGAACAGGTCGCCGCTGGCGGTGGAGCCGGTGATGTTGTCGATGCCGGTGAGCGGCGGGTTGGGGGTGAGCGAGTCGTCGTAGGCGATCTGGATGGAGTTCGCGGCAGTGTCGTAGGCCCACACCCGGTTGTCGCCCTTGGTGGTGAAGAAGCAGACGCCGTCGGCGTAGTAGCAGCCCTCGCCGCCATTGAAGCGCTTGGTGTTCGCGACCTGGTTGCGGGTGGCGGTCGGGGAGCCGTCCGGGTCGGGCACGTTCGCCCAGGCGAGGTTCCCGCCCGACTCGGTGAGCACCTGGAGCTGACCGGAGGAGAGGTTCCCCCAGGTGGTGGGCTTGAAGCGGTAGAACGCGCCGTCCGACACGTCCTCGGTCAGGTAGATCACCCGCAGGTCGGGGTCGGCCGCGGCGGCCTCGTGCTTGAAGCGGCCCATCGCGGGGCGCTGCACCGCGGCGGCACCGGTGAGCGGGTAGGTCTCGTAGACGTAGCCGAGGTCGACCTCCTCGCAGGACAGCCAGCTGTTCCACGGGGTCGCGCCCCCGGCGCAGTTCTGGCGCGTGTTGGAGAGCGTGCGGTAGGCGGCGGTGATGGTCCCCGAGGAGTTGAAGCGCAGGGCGCTGGCCCCGCCGCCGGGGCTGATCTCGGAGTTGGAGGTGTAGACCCAGCCGGTGCCGTCGGCGAAGCAGGCGCCGCCGTCCGGGGCGTTGTGCCACGTGTAGGAGGTGCCGGACACGGTCTGGGAGGAGCGGGCGACGATGCGGGAGGTGAAGCCCTGCGGGAGCATGACGCCGTTGGCGTCGGCGGACCGCAGGGAGCCGTACGGGCTCGGCCCGGTCTGGGCGGGGTAGGCGGCGAAGGACGGGCGGGTCATGGTGAAGCCGAAGGCGACGGAGCCGGTGCCGACCACGGCTGCTCGCAGGACGTTACGACGTTGCATGAGGCGGTTCCTTTGCGGGCGATGATGGGGATCGCTTGGCCCACATACCGTAAGGAATCGACGGCGCTCCGCGTGGCAACTCGGCGGGACGGGTCGGTGATGACTCGGTGACCGCGACGTGAACGTCGTTCGCGCACAACGCCGTCCCCGCCGCGTGCGGCCTCAGCTCGGTTCCAGAACCGCCAGCGGGTTCCCTTGGGCGACAAGATCACCCGGGCCGGCCAGGAGCTTCAGGACCCGGCCGGACTGCGGTGCGAGGACCGGCGTCTCCATCTTCATCGCCTCCAGGACGAACAGCGTGTCGCCCGCCGCGACCTCCTGCCCCGGTTCGACCAGGGCCTTCCACACCGCGGCCGCAAGCGGTGCGGCCACCACGGCCCCGCCCGGCGGGGCGGCCACGTCCTCGGTCGGGGCGGCGGGCGGTTCGGCCTGCTGGCGGTCGAACTCGCCCGATGCCTCCCAGGCGGCGGGGGGGGGGGCGCGACCCGCCGGAGGGCGCGGGCGGATAGCGGCGGGGGGCGAGGGGCGGTTCGGCCTGCTGGCGGTCGAACTCGCCCGATGCCTCCCAGGCGGCGCGTTCGGCACCGAACGCCTCCGCGTGGCGCGCTTTGAAAGCGTCGATGCCATCGGCGTTCGCATCGAGGAAGCGGCGGTAGTCGGCGTAGCGGAACTCGCCCTCGGCGGTCCGCGGGACGAAGCGGCCCGCGTCCATCTCGGCCCGCAGCTCCCCCAGCTCCTCGGTGCCGACCGGGTACCAGCGGATGCGGTCGAAGAAGCGCAGCAGCCAGGGCTTGCCCCCGGTGAACGGCCCGCGCTGGCGGTGGGTGTTCCAGACCTGCACGGTGCGGCCGACGAACTGGTAGCCGCCGGGCCCCTCCATGCCGTAGACGCACAGGTAGGCGCCGCCGATGCCGACCGCGTTCTGCGGCGTCCAGGTGCGCGCCGGGTTGTACTTGGTGGTCACGAGCCGGTGCCGCGGATCGAGCGGGGTCGCAACGGGCGCACCGAGGTAGACGTCGCCGAGGCCGAGCACCATGTACTCGGCGTCGAACACCGTGCGGTATACATCGTCCACAGTGTCCAGTCCGTTCATGCGGCGGATGAACTCGATGTTCCAAGGGCACCAGGGCGCGTCGTCGCGCACGCCGTTCATGTACCGGTCGATGGCCTCGCGGGTGGCCGGGTCGTCCCAGGACAGCGGCAGCCAGACCTCGCGGCTCGGCACGGCGAGCTCCGCCGTGGACGGCAGCGTCGATTCGATTGCCGCCAGTTGATCGACGAGCGCGGACTGGCGCAGCCGAGCCGGGTCGAAGTGGACCTGGAGGCTGCGCACCCCTGGGGTGAGGTCGAGCAGCACGCCGTCGCCGAGCCGCTCGGCGACGGCCTCGGCCAGGGCGTGCACGCGCATCCGCAGGGCGAGGTCGAGCAGGTTGGGCCCGTATTCGACCAGCACGTTATCGTCGCCGGAGCGGCGATAGGCGACCGCCGGGGCGTCCGGGCGGGCCGCGATGCCCTCGAGCACGCCGCCGTCAGCGACCGCGGGGCGGTCGGGGGCCGGGGCGAGCGCGGGGCGGCGCCGGGCGGCTGGGACGCTCGCGTCGCTGACGGGGACGAAGCGGACGGCGTCGCCGGGCCGCAGCTGCCCGAGCCGCCAGCGGTGTGCCGCGATCACCGTTGCGGGGCAGACGAAGCCGCCGAGACTCGGCCCGTCGGGGCCGAGGAGGACGGGCATGTCGCCGGTGAAGTCGACGGCGCCGATCGCGTACGCGTTGTCGTGGATGTTCGAGGGGTGGAGCCCGGCCTCGCCGCCGTCCGGTCGGGCCCAGCGCGGTTTGGGGCCGGTGAGGCGCACCCCGGTGCGGGCGGAGTTGAAATGGACTTCCCAACGGGCGCTGTAGAAGTCGTCCATGTCCTCGCGGGTGAAGAACTCCGGCGCGGCGTGCGGGCCCTCCACCACGGGCAGCTCCCACGTGTTCGTGAAGCGGGGCCGGTCCGTTTCGGGCACGGGGGCGGTGGCGGTGGGTCCGGCGTGAGCGGCGCGGAGCACGTCGCCCGGTTTGAGCGCGCCTCCGGTGAGGCCGCCGATCTCGCCGAGGGTGAAGGTGGCGGCCGAGCCGAGGTAGCGCGGTACGTCGAGGCCGCCGCGCACGAGCAGGTAGGTGCGGATGCCGGTGGTCTCGGGCGCGCCGATCGCGAGCTCGGCCCCTGCGGGGACGGTGAACGGCTCCCATTGCGGCGCGGGCGCTCCGGCCAGGGTCAGCGGGGCGGGCGCGCCCGTGACGCACACGGTGGTGTCGTGGCTGAACCGCAGCGTCGGCCCCTGCGCGACGCATTCGAGGCCCGGGGCGCCTTCGGGGTTGCCGAGAGCGCGGTTGCCGAGCCGGAACGACAGGTCGTCCATCGGGCCCGAGGGCGGCAGGCCCACTTGCCAGTAGCCGGTGCGGCCGGGCCAGTCCTGGATCGTGGTCTGCGTCCCGGCGGCGAGCACGTCGATGCGGGGGCGCGGGTCGCACACGTCGGCGAGGGTGGCGGTGGTGTGGCGGGCGGCCGCGAACTCGGGGTGGGCGAGGGCGGCGGCGAGCTGGCCCTGGTTGGTCTCGACCCCGGCGATACGCAACTCCCCCAAGGCGTTCGCGGCGGTGGCGATGGCGTCCGCCCGGGTGGGGCCGTGGCTGATGAGCTTCGCGATCATCGGGTCGTAGTGGGGGCCGACCTCGGCACCGGCTTCGATCCACGTGTCGACGCGGACGCGTTCGGGGAGGGTGAGGTGGGTGACGGTGCCGGTGGAGGGCCGGTGGCCCTGGGCGGGATCCTCGGCGTACAGGCGGGTCTGCACGGCGTGGCCGCTCGCGCGCAGCGGCCGGCGCATCGGGGCCGCGTCGCCTTGGGCGAGGCGGAGCATCCACTCCACCAGGTCCACGCCGAAGACCGCTTCGGTGACGGGATGCTCGACCTGGAGGCGGGTGTTCACCTCGAGGAACGCGACCTCCTCGCGTTCGGTGTCGTAGAGGAACTCGACGGTGCCCGCGGAGCGGTAGCGCACGTCCGCGCAGAGCCGCTGCGCCGCTTGCTGGTAGCGCTCGCGCAGGTGGTCGGGGACGGCGGGGGCGGGGGCCTCCTCGATCACCTTCTGGTTGCGGCGCTGGAGGGTGCAGTCGCGGTCGCCGAGGATGGTGACCGCGCCGAGGCCGTCGCCGAAGACCTGCGCCTCGAGGTGGCGGGCGCGGCGCACGAGTCGTTC
This sequence comes from Glycomyces luteolus, assembly GCF_027622875.1. Lineage (GTDB taxonomy): Bacteria > Actinomycetota > Actinomycetes > Mycobacteriales > Micromonosporaceae > Glycomyces > Glycomyces luteolus. The sequence continues at coordinate 208,721 of NZ_JAPZVP010000008.1, forward strand.
GAGGAAGAGCCCGGCGTCGCCGAAGCCGGTCTCGGCGAGGCGCTTGACGCTGTCCCAGGCCTCGCGGAGCTCTGCGGGGTTCGCGGCGGGGCGCATCCCGATGCCCCCGCCGCCTCCGGTCGCCTTGAGCATCACGGGATAGCCGATCCGTTCAGCTTCGGCGAGGGCGTGCGCCACGCCGTCGAGGAGCCCGGTCCCGGCGAGCAGCGGGACTCCGGCGGCCTCGGCGGCGGCCCGCGCGGTGTGCTTGGCGCCGAAGAGTTCCAGGTGTTCGGGGGCGGGGCCGACGAACGCGATCCCGGCGCCTTCGACCGTGCGCGCGAACCCGGCGTTCTCGGAGAGGAACCCGTACCCGGGGTGGATCGCGCCCGCGCCGGTCGCGGCGGCGGCCTCGAGGATCCTTTCGGGCCGCAGGTAGGAATCGGCGGGGGCCGGGCCGCCGATGCGCACCGCCGTGTCGGCGGCGTCCACGTGCGCCGCGCCCCGGTCGGCGTCGGAGTAGACGGCCACGGTGCGCAGTCCCATGCGCTTGGCCGTGGCGATGACGCGCACGGCGATCTCGCCGCGGTTGGCGATGAGGAGGGTGTCGAGGGACAAATCAGGACTCCGCTCTCGCCGAAGCTTGCGAGGGGCTCGGCGCGGTGACGGCGACGCGGATGGCGGTGGGGTTGAACGCGTTGCACGGGTTGTTGATCTGGGGGCAGTTGGAGATGAGGGCGATGACGTCCCGCTCGGCGCGCAGCGCGACTTCGAGGCCAGGCGCGGAGATGCCGTCCACGATGCCGAGGCAGCCGTCGTCCTCGACGGGCACGTTCATGAACCAGTTGATATTGCCGGTCATGTCGCGCTTGCCCAGGCCCCATTTCGCGCCTTCGTGGAGGAAGTTCTCGACGCACGCGTGCTGGGCCCAGGTCTGGTGGCCGTAGCGGAGGGTGTTGGACTCCTTCGAGCACGCGCCGCCGATGGTGTCGTGGCGGCCGCAGTTGTCGGCGGTCACCGTCGCCAGTGGACGGTGTTCGACGTCGCGGAGGATCGACCCGGTGGTGAGGAACAGCGCCCCGGCAGCCGCGATCGTGTGCTGGGCGCTGTAGCGCAGCGCGGTGTCGGCGGCGTCGAAGAGGAGGAAGTCGACGGCCTGGTTGCCTTCGAGGTCGGTGATCCGCAGGGTCTGCCCGGCGGCGACGAGACCGGACCAGGGGGCGCGGGCGGCGACCCTCTGCTCTTGAACGACCTGTTCGGTGGGCGTCTTGATGGTCATGCGGCGGCTCCGATCCGGGCGGCGGTGTTGGCGAGGGCGCGGCGGCCCTCCGGGGTGGCGTCCCAGCGGGCGTCGCCGGGGCCGGTGGGACGCTCGCGCCAGGCGAGGACGCGGACCGGGGTGGCGGTGTAGTCCTCGCGCGGGTCGAGCGCGTGCGGGGCGTTGGCGAGCATGACCAGGAGCGGGGCCTCGGCGAGGAGGCGCACCCTCCGGCCGGGCCCGGCGCCGCCGAGCCAGTGGAGGCGGCCCTCGCCGTCCGCTTTGAGGCCCTTGAAAAGCGCGATGGTCTGCGGGAGGTCGCGGGCGGTGAGGTCGTGCTTGGCGGCGGCGAGCTTGAGCAGTTCGCGGGCGGCCGGGGTCGGGCCCCACGGCGTGCCGTCGCCGTAGCGCTCCTTGTGCTGGGCGGCGGAGGGGGCGCCGCAGAACGCGTCGTGGCGTCCGGACTCGTCGAGCACCAGGCTCGCCAGCGCGCGGCCCTGGTCGGAGAGCAGGAGGCTGCCCTGGCCGAGGTAGGCGTTCCACTGGACTTTGACGGTGTCGGGGACGCAGAGGCGCTCCCAGGGGGCTGTGGCCCAGGCGAGGGCGAGGTGGACGCAGGCGTCGCCGTGGAGGTCGGTGATCTCGAGGACGGTGCCGGGGGCGATCACCTGGTGGGCGTATCCGCCGCCGCCGACGGTCTCGGCCCAGAGGAGCTGCTCGGGGTCGAGGTATTGGGGGGTGCGGGGGTAGTCGGCGGCGGGGACCCAGGCGCGTTCGGTTGCCGCGGCGGCGGCCTCTTGGGCGCGGGCGTGGTCGCGGGCGGCGTAGGTGCTGCCGGTGGCCGATGGTTCGGCTTGGGGTTCAGGGGTTTCGGTCATGGCGGCCTCCGCTCCGATCTAATTTCTATCGATTGACAGAAATTAACTCCGCGAGTGTTCGCGGCCGTGACTTCCGGGTTTCGGCTTCGTTGCGTGGCGCGCACAACCGCTCGGCGCGTGCGGGCTCGGTGAGCGGCAAAGGCTCCCGCGGGCGGCGAAGTGGCCGTACGCGGGAGCCTGGCTGCGGCGCTTAGGCTTTCGCGGCCGCCGGTTCGAGGACCACCGCGGGGGTCCGCACGGGCGCTCGGTAGGCCTTGGCCGGGCGCATCAGTGCGACCGTGACGTAGGCGGCGGTGCCCGCGAGGAACGCGATGAAGGTGGGCCAGCCGTCGAAGGACGCGGTGATCGCGTCGTTCTCGAAGTACAGCAGGTCGTTCGGGGCGCCGTACACCGTCGGGGTGAGGGCGAACAGCACGAGGCGGACGGTGAAGCCGACGGCGATCGCGGCCGCCGCGGAGGCCGCGCCGCCGCGCTTCCACCAGAGCCCCAGGGCGAACGGCACGACGAGCCCGGCGAGCATGAGGTCGAAGGCGAGGGTGAGCAGGATGCCGGTCTGCGGCACTCGCACCGCCACGAGGACGGCGAGGCCCACGATCGGGAACATCGCGATGCGGCTGGCCCGCAGCAGCGGGTCCTTGCCCGCGCCGAAGATCTTCAGTTCGGGGAGCTTGCCGGCGTCGGTTTCGCGGATGCCCGCGATGTTGCGTGCGGCGACGGCGCCGGTGCCGAGGATCGCGCCGTTCGCGGTCGAGCACGAGGCGGCGACGATGGCGGCGAGCACCAGCATGGCGAGCCAGGCCGGTGCGTGGTCTTCGAGGAGCGTGAAGAGGACCGCGGAGCCCGCGTCGGGGCCGACGATGTCGACCGCGGAGAGGGCCACGTAGCTGAACGGGATGCCGATGAGGAGGGTCCCCGCCGCACCGAGGAAGCAGGCCCGTCGGGCGACGGAGGGGCTCTTGGCGGAGAAGATCCGCTGCATGAAGTCGATGGCCACGATGTCGCCGACGCCGAGGGCGATCAAGGTCGCCCAGTTGACCGGTGCGCCTTGGGCGGGGTCGGTCAACTGGCCGAGGTCGAAGGCGCCCATGCCTTCCGGGACGGTGATCCCGTGCGTCAAAGCCACCCAGGTGAACAGGGCGGCGGTGCCGATGATGGTGATGATCATCTGGGCGGCGGCGGTGTACGAGTCGGAGAACATGCCTCCGGCGACGGTGTAGGTCATGACCACGGCGACGATGAGCAGCACGCCGAGGGTGTAGTCGATGCCGAGGAAGTGCTCGAACAGGAAGCCGCCCGCCACGAGGTTCCCGGCGAGGAGCAGCACGTACGCGCCGATCATCGCGACCGAGGCGATCAGTTCGATGCGGCGGCCGTACCGGCGGGCGTACCAGTCGGGGAGGGTGAGGAGTCTGGCGGCGTTCATGCGGCGGGCGAAGAACAGGCCGGTGAGGAGCAGGCACAGGGCGAGCCCGATGGGGAGGGTGGCACCGGCCCAGAAGCCGAAGCCGTAGGCGAGGTCGGTGTTGCCGAGGGTGGCGTTGGAGTCGACCGCCTGGGCCATGAGCCCGGCGGTGACGAGCGGGACGCCGAGCGTGCGGCCCGCGACGAGGTAGCGGCCGGAGTCCCCGTCCACTTTCTTGGAGACGACGAGGCCGATGACCAGGACGACGACGATTGAGAGCCCTACACCGAGGAGTATCATCGGGCACCTTCCGGGGTTGATTTCTATCAGTCGATAGAAATCAACCGCCCGGGGATTTCGATCAACTGACAGAATTTATTTCACCGGCATGAACACCCCCGCACAGCGGCAACACGCCAATGCGGGCCCGGTGTCCCGGACCGCGCTCGCCGACCGGATCAGAAGCCCGCGAACTAGACTGGTGCGCGCACCCAGGACAGGAAGGCGTACCGATGCCCACCGCAGCGAAGGAGTCCCCCGCGGACCGGCCCAAGCGGCGGGTCGGCCGCCCCAGGGTCGCCCCGGAGCCCGGCGGCGGCACCGCCGGGGACGCCGACCCACGCGACCAGCTCCTCGCCGCCGCGGCCGAGCTCTTCACCGTCCAGGGCTACACCGCCACCTCCACGCGCGCGATCGCCGCCAGGGCCGGGATGCGCCAGGCCAGCATGTACTACCACTTCCCCAGCAAGGAAGCCCTGCTCAGCAGCCTGCTCGAGACCACCGTGGCCCCCTCGCTCGAATTCGCCGAATGGGCGCTGGCCGAGCAGGACGCCTCCGCCGAGGCGCGGCTGTGGGCGCTGGCCCGCATCGACGCCGCGCAGCTCGCCGGGGCCAGCCACAATCTCGGCGCGCTCTACCTGCTGCCCGAGGTGCGCCAGGAGGTCTTCGCGCCGTTCCGCGAGATGCGGGAGCGCCTGCGCGTGTCCTACCGCGAGCTGCTCGGCCGCACCGGCGCGGCCCGCGATTACCCGCCCGGCGCCCTCGCCCAGCGCGCGCACCTCGTCTTCGGCCTGGTCGAAGGCGTGATCCTCGCCCGCCTCGAGAACGCCCCGGTCGCCGACCCGGCCACGTATTCGGCCGGCGTCGCCGACGGCGTGCTGCGCCTCGCCGAATGCGGCGACCTCGCCGCCGCGCGCCTCCAGGGCCTGCGGCTGTGCGCCGACTGGATCGACCGCTCCGAGCACCTCCCGAGCACGACGACGGCAAAGGACCGCGCATGACGATGGCCCCCGGCAAGACCGCGCTTATCACCGGCATCACCGGTCAGGACGGCTCGTACCTGACCGAGCTGCTGCTCGCGAAGGGCTACACGGTCCACGGGATCGTCCGGCACGCCTCGTCGGTCATCGCCAACACCTCCCGTCTCGACGCGGTCTACCAGGACCCGCACGAGTCGGGGCGGAAGCTCTTCCTGCACAAGGGCGACGTGACCGACGCGGGGATGCTGGTGAACCTGATCCGGGACGTGCAGCCCGACGAGATCTACAACCTCGCCGCGCAGAGCCACGTGCGCGTCAGCTTCGACCTGCCCGAGTACACCGCGAACGTGACCGCGCTCGGCGTGATCCGGCTCCTGGAGGCCGTGCGCGCCAGCGGGATCGACACCCGGATCTACCAGGCGTCCACTTCGGAGATGTTCGGTCTGGCCGCACCGCCGCAGGACGAGACCACGCCGTTCCACCCGCGCAGCCCCTACGGGGTCGCGAAGGTCTACGCGCACTGGGCGACGGTGAACTACCGGGAGTCCTACGGCATGTTCGCCGTCAGCGGGATCTGCTTCAACCACGAGAGCCCGAGGCGCGGCGAGACGTTCGTGACCCGCAAGATCACCCGCGCCGTGGCCCGGATCGAGGCGGGGCTCGAGCAGAAGGTCTTCCTCGGCAACATGGACGCGGTGCGCGACTGGGGCTACGCGCCCGAGTACGTCGAGGCCATGTGGCTGATGCTCCAGCAGGACGAGCCCGTCGACTACGTGCTCGCCACCGGCCGGCCCGCCACCGTGCGCGACTTCGCCGAGGCCGCGTTCGGCCACGCGGGCCTCGACTGGCGCGACCACGTCGAGCACGACGAGCGCTACGAGCGCCCCGCCGAGGTCCCCGAGCTCATCGGGAACCCGGCCAAGATCGCCCGCGAGATCGGCTGGACCGCGAAGGTCCACTGGGACGAGCTGGCCCGGATCATGGTCGACGCGGACCGGAAGGCCCTCTGAGATGGTTACCCTCGGGGCATGACTGATCTCAGCGCTCCGATCGAGCTCAACGACGGCATCGCGATGCCCCGCATCGGCTACGGCACCTACAAGGTCGGCGACGACGAGGCCCAGCAGGCCGTCGAGTCCGCGCTCGCCGCGGGCTACCGGCTCATCGACACCGCCGAGATGTACGGCAACGAGGTCGGCGTCGGCCGCGCGGTGGCCGCCTCCGGGGTCCCGCGCGAAGAGGTCTTCCTCACCACGAAGGTCTGGAACGACCACCACGGCGTAGGGCCGGCCCGCGCCGCGCTCGAGGCCTCGCTGGAGCGCCTCGGCACCGACTACCTCGACCTGTACCTGATCCACTGGCCCTCCCCGAAGCAGGGCCTGTACCCCGAGACCTTCCAGGCCCTGCTCAAGGCCCGGGACGAGGGCCTGATCCGCTCTGCTGGCGTCTCGAACTTCCTGCCGGAGCACCTCGAGAAGGTCCACGAGGCCACCGGCGTGTACCCCTCGGTGAACCAGGTCGAGCTGCACCCGTACTTCAACCAGCCCGAGCTGCGGGCCTGGCACGCCGAGCGCGGCATCGCCACCGAGTCGTGGGGTCCGCTGGGCCAGCGCACCGGCTCGGTCCTCGCCGAACCGGCCGTCACCGCCGCCGCCGCGGCGCACGGGAAGAGCCCGGGCCAGGTCGTGATCCGCTGGCACCTGCAGAACGGCTGCATCGTGATCCCCAAGTCCTCCAAGCCGAGCCGCATCGCCGAGAACTTCGACGTGTTCGACTTCGCGCTCTCGGACGACGAGATGGCGGCGATCGACGCGCTGGAGACCGGCCGGCGCCAGGGCATCGACCCCGGCTCGAACGAGCGCTGACACTGACGCGAGCGGGGCGGGCGGTCTGGCCGCCCGCCCCGCTGCGATTCTCGGTGGCGCTACTCGATCGGGACGCCCGCCGCGAGCCGCCGCAGCTCGGCGACATGCCCGTTGAAAGCGTCCTTCCCCACGGGGGTGAGGGCGGCCCAGGTGCGGGTGCGGCCGTCCAGAGGGGACTTTCTGACGCTGAGGTATCCGGCGTCTTCAAGGGCCTTGAGCTGTTTGCTGAGAACCGAGTCGCTGACACCAAGCGCTTCGCGCAGGGCGGCGAACTCGACCTCGTTCATCGCCGAGAGCATGGAGCAGATCCGCAACCGGTTGGGCGCGTGGATGATCTCGTCGAAACGCGGCTCGGTCATGAGGTCTCGCGAAGCTCGGCCCGGAGCACCTTGTCGAAGTGGCGGCCCCACACTGCGATGGCCACCGCGACGACGAACCCGACGATCGGGGCGGTCCAGCGGATCTCCATCCCGATCGCGAAGGCCGCGCCGATGATGACCACGACGAGCAGGCTCCCGAAGAACCGGAAGATGCTGCGACGCGCTTTGGGCCCGCCTTCGGTCCCGTTGAGCCACACGCCGGATTTGCGGCGGTAGGCGGTCACGAGTGCGCCGAGGCCGGCGCCGTAGGCGATGAGCACACCGATGAGGATCGAGGAGTGCAGGTCCGCGAAAGTGACGGTGATGAGTCCGCCGACCAGGAGGCCGAGCGCGGGGTGGTACCACCACGGGGTGTAGAGGCGGTCGGCGATGTCGGAACGGGACTGCTCCACGGACGCGAGGGCGGCCTGGGCTTCTTCGGGGGTGAGTCGACTTTCCATGCCGGAAAGCCTAATCGCGACTTTCCATGGCGTCAAGTCGAGACTTTCCATAACGGCAAGTTTCTCGATCTGCCTCGATGCGCAACCGCTCGCCAAGTGGGTAGGCTCTCGCGCATGAGCGAACTGAGCACAGCGATCACCATGTCCGGCGGTGCCGAAATCCCCCGCTACGGCTACGGCACCTTCAGGATCGAAGACGGCAGCGACGTGCAGACCGCCGTCGAGACCGCGCTCGAGACGGGCTACCGCCTGGTCGACACCGCGGTCGGCTACCACAACGAGGCCGGCGTCGGCCGGGCCATCAAGGCCTCCGGCGTCGCCCGCGGCGACATCTTCCTCACCAGCAAGACCTGGGACCACGGCTACGACGAGGTCCGGCGCAATCTCACCGAGTCCCTGGAGCGGCTCGGGACCGACTACCTCGACCTGTACCTGCTCCACTGGCCGCGCCCGCAGGTCGACCGCTACGTCGAGTCCTGGCAGGCGCTCCTCGACGCCCGCGCCGAAGGCCTCCTCCGCTCCGCCGGCGTCTCCAACTTCACCATCGACCACCTCGCCCGCTGCGAGGCCGAGACCGGCAGCGCCCCCGAGATCAACCAGGTCGAGCTGCACCCCTACTTCAGCCAGCCCGAACTGCGCGCCTGGCACGACGAGCACGGCGTCGTCACCGAATCCTGGGGCCCGCTCGGCCTGCGCGCGGGCGGCCTCTTCGACGAACCCGCCGTCAAGGCCGTCGCCGAAGCCCACGGCCGCACCCCCGCCCAGGTGGTGCTCCGCTGGAACCTCCAGCGCGGCAACGTCGTCATCCCCAAGTCCGTCACCCCCGAGCGCATCCGCGAGAACTGGGCGGTCCTCGACTTCGTCCTCACCGAAAAGGACCTCGCCGAAATCGACGTGCTCGACACCGGCGTCCGCCAGGGCGGCGACCCTCTCGAAGTCAACTAGCGCAACCGAACCGGCGGGGGGGGGGGCGGCCCGGGGGGGCCCCGCCCCGGGGGCGGGCGGGGGGGGGGGGGCGCGCCCGGCCCCGCCCCCCCCCCCCCCCCACCCCCCCCCCCCCCCCCCGGCCGGCGCCCCCCCGCGGCGCCCCCCCCGACGCCGTGCGCAGTTCGAGCGGGCCGTCGCCGACTAGATGAAGACCAAGCCCCGTTCGCTGGGCGCGGGGGTGTCGAGGAAGGCGTAGTCGTCGCCTTCAGCGATGTTCTCGAGGTCGCCGACCGGTGTCAGGACCATGGGGAAGGCTTCGCTGTTCTCGGGAATGCTGAAAAGGGCGGTGTACCGGAGCGTGCCGCCCGTATCGGGAAGTTCCTCGGCGCTCATCGAAAGCGGCGGGAGGGGCTCGCTTCCCGGCTTCGCGGCAAGCGATGCCTCCGGGTCCAGGTGCCAGACGAGGTTGTCCTCGTAGGTGCACCAGTTGAACGTCACCTGCAGAAAGACCGATTCCTCGGCAGCCCAGCCCAGGTCCTCGCGCCAGACGCTGCGGTCGGCTTCGAGGAAGTCGCTGTGGCAGCTCAGGTCCCAGGCCTTCTCGTCGTTGAGCACCGTGACCTCGGCAGAGAAGCTGTCGCCCTGGACCACATCCGTGCTGAGCCCGTTGTAGTAAGCCATGATCGGCTCGACCTGCTCGCCGGTGCGCAGGTTCAGGCCCTGGGCGCGGCCGTCGTCCTCGATCCACAGGACGGCGTCGTCGCCGGTGGGCACGGTGAGCGCGAGGAAGTCGCCTGGCGCGGGGATCGCGTCCAAGTCGAAGCGCTCGTCGCCGGAATCGATCCAGGCGGTCACCTTGGACGGGTCGTCTTCGAACTCGGCGGCGTAGTCGGGGCCCAAGGCGATCTGGTTGATCAGGACCTCGGTGCCGTCGGCGAGCTTCGGCAGGTCCGCGAGCGCGGTCGCGTGATCGGCGGCATCCTCCGGCATCTCGGTGCCTTCGAAGTGGCAGAGGATCGAGAGACCGAAATGGGGGCCGGCGATGTCGGCGTCGTTGCCGAGGAACCAGGAGCCGTCGCCGTTCGCGCACCAAGCGGTGTCGGTGGCGCCGGTGATGAGCTCGTGGGCCTCGGTCCGATCGAGGAAGGGAATCGACGAGCAGCCGGTGGCGGTGAGGGCCACTGCGGCCAAAGCGAAGAGGGGTTTGATTGTGTTGGTTTGCGATGGGGGCACAACGGGACCCTAAGCGATCACCTTCGGTAATGACTCAGTAGACGGTAACGATCTGCGATTCATCAGATACCATCGCAAATTCACCGCGTAGGGTACCGGACGACCGCTCGCGGAACGGGCACAATGTCCGCCGGAGGCCATCGAAGGCCTCCTGCCCGACCGGGCGCAGCGCGAGGCCTTCACCGAGGCGCTCCGGCACGTGCCGCTCGACTACTTCGCCGAGGTCGCGCCCGACCCGCGGCCGCTGCCGACGTGGGGCGCCTACCTGCAACTGAGCGATACCTACGATGCCGAGGCTGCGGCAGCGGCCCAGCGCGGCTGGCCGGTGCGCCGCTTCGACGGCGACCACCTGACGATCCTCACTGATCCGCGCCCGGTCGTCGACCGCATCCTCGAGCTGACCGTCGAACGCCTCTGACGTGCTGCACCCGCGAGGTCAGAACGACGCGACCCATTCGGCCGCTTGCAGCGGCTCTCGGATCTGCCACTGGTCGCCTTCGCCGTCGACGATCTCGCCTACGGGCTCGAATTCGATCGTGACCTCGGAATCGATGTCCGGGATCAGGAAAAACGCCTGAACCTCGATGCCGTACCCCTCGACTTCGCGCTCATACCAGGCGATCGGCGCATCGGCTTCGCCGCTGGCGAGCGTTATCGAACGCTGCTGATCGAGGTTCCAGGTGAATTCGTCGTAGTCGCGGCACCAGTAGGTGAAAACGCCGAGGTACACGCTGCCCTCTGGAGCCCACCCGAGTTCCTCTGTCCAGGGGCTCCTCCAGGCGTTGCCTCCGTCGTACTGGCATGAGAGCCAGCTCCACTCGTCTCCGTTGTCGATGTGGACCTCTTCGTAACTGAAGCCGCTGAAGAGATCGGAATACGCCGCAAGGTTCGTGTAGTACGAGAACACCGGCTCGATTCGTTCTCCGGTGCGCAGGTCGAGACCTTGGGCGCGGCCGTCGTCCTCGACCCAGAGCACGGCGGGGACGTCGGTCGGTGCCGTCACGACGATCCAGTCGCCTCGCTGCGGAGGAGCGTCGAGGTCGAACTCCCGGTCGCCGATCTGTACCCAGGACCGGACCTCCCAACCCGCGATGTCGAGGAAGTCCGACTCCGGGTCGGTCGTGAGGTGGTTGGCGATGAACTCGCTGCCTTTTTCGGCGCGGGGCAGGAGGGCGATCGTCGAAGCGCGCTCGGCGACCTCGTGCGGCAGCGTTTCGCCGGTGTACCGGCACTGGATCCCCACCGAGAAATGCGGGCCTTGGAGGATCGAGTCCTGCTTCAGGACATAGCCGCTTTCGCCTTCGGCGCACCAAGGTTCGGCGTCATTGTCGTGATAGATCTCGTAGGACTCGGTCTTCTCACCGATGGGTATGTATCCGCAGGCCGTACCGCTCAGGGCAAGAGCGATCAAGGGCACGAGCGAACGCAGGATTCTATTGTGATTTCGGGGCACGACGGGATCCTAGAGAATCACCTTCGGTGATGGCTCAGCAGACGGTCACGCTCTGCGATTCAGCCGATACCGTGGCGAACCGCCCACAATGCGGCCTGGGTGCGGTCGGCGGCGCCGATGCGGCGGAGGAGGTTCGTGACGTGGGTCTTGACGGTCTTCTCCGAGACGCCGAGGGCGCGGGCGATCTGGCGATTGGTCTGGCCCTTCGCGATGAGGCCGAGGACCTGGCTCTCGCGCGGCGTCAAGGACGGTGCCGAAGGGGCGCTGATGTTGCCGCTCATCAAGCCGCGCATGGCGACCGGCGAGAGCAGCAGCTGCCCGGCGTGGACGGTGCGGATCGCGCTGGCCAGCGCGTCCGGGTCGATGTCCTTGTACACGAACCCGGCCGCTCCGGCGGTGATGGCGTTCGGGACGCGTTCGGCGTCGGTGGCCGAGGTGAGGACCAGGACGCGGGGCGCGCCGCCGGTCGCGCCGAGGCGTTCGAGCACGCCTTGGCCGTCGAGGCCGGGCATCTTGAGGTCGAGGAGGACCACGTCGGGGTGGTGTTCTTCGATGGCGCGCAGGGCTTCCTCGCCGTCGCCCGCTTCGCCGACGACGGTGAAATCGGGTTCGAGTTCGAGGTAGCCGCGGAGGCCGCGGCGGACCACGGGGTGGTCGTCGACGAGGAGGAGTCGGATCTCAGTCACGTTCGGCCTCTTCGGGATCGGTGAAGCCTTCGAGTTCGAGGGTCACGGTCGTGCCTTCGCCCGGGGCGGTCTTCAGGTCGAGGTCGCCGCCGAGTGCCTTGGCCCGCTCGCGCATTGAGAGGAGCCCGAGCCCGCGGGTCGCGGCCTCGGCCGCGTCGAAGCCCTCGCCGTCGTCGGCGATGGTGATGCGCTCGGATTCGACGGTGACGGCGACGTGGCGGGCGCGGGCGTGCCGGAAGGCGTTGCTGAGGGCTTCCTGCACGAGCCGGAGCACTTCGACCTCGCCGTCCCGGGAGAGGTCCACCGGGGAGCGGAGTTCGAACGTGACCTCGGTGTCGTGCAGGCGGTCCAGGAGGGTGACGTGCCTCCGGAGGGTCTCGACCAGGCCGTGGGCGTCGAGGTCGGCGGGCCGGAGCTCGACGATCACCGCGCGCAGCTCGGCGATGGCCTCGGCCGCGAGGGTCTCTACCTCGCCGAGTCGGCGCGCGGCGGCCTCGGGGTCGGTGGGGGCGAGCTTGCGGGCGGCGCGGGCGGAGAGCCGCAGGGAGAACAGGCGCTGCATGACCGCGTCGTGGAGTTCGCGGGCGAGCCGGTTCCGCTCCTCGACGACGGTGAGCTCACGGCTGCGCTCGTAGAGGCGGGCGTTGGTGATCGCGATGGCCGCGTGGGAGGCGAGCAGTTCGATCAGCTCCGTGTCGGACTCGCTGAACCCGGGCTTGCCGAGGTCGTTGGTCAGCACGACGATGCCGATGGTGCGGATGCAGTCGGAGCCGCCGCCGAGGTCCGGACCGCAGTCGCGGATCGGGACGCCGAGCAGCGCGGCCATGGTCGGGTGGGCCTTCGGCCACCACTGGAAACGCGGGTCGCGGCGCAAGTCGTCGAGGCGGATGGGTTCGCTCTCGGCGAGGATCGCGGCGAGCATCCCGTGCTGGCGCGGGAGCGGCCCGATCTCGAGGCGCTGCGCTTCGCCGATGCCGTCGGTGATGAACTCGGCGAACCCGCCTTCGTCGTCGGGGATGCCGATGGCGGCGTAGTCGGCGCCGACGAGGCGCCGGGCCGAGGAGACGATCACTTCGAGCACCTGGTGCACGGACAGGTGCCGGGTGATCGCGCCGACGGCCGCCGACACCTCGTGCAGCAGCGAGGTCGCTTCTCGGGAATGCCCGGTCGAATCGGAGGCGGTCACGCTGCCAATCTAGTCCACGCGGCACCTTCCGGGCCTCGGTCGCTGGTCTTAGGACCTGCGCCGGAGGCACCACCGCGACCTCGGCCCGATGCGCCCGGGCCGCGCCGGAAATAGCGTGGGGCCATGAGTGAAGCACAGCTGCCGCAAGTGGACGACCGCACCGCCATCGTCACCGGGGCCTCCGCGGGCCTCGGCGAGGCGCTGGCCGAGCGCCTGGCCGCCTCCGGCTGGGACCTGATCCTGACCGCCCGCGGCGAGGAGCGCCTGGCGCGCGTCGCCGAACGGCTCGGCGTCCGCTACCTGGCCGGGGACGTCACCGACGACGCCCACCGCCGGGAACTGGTCGCGCTGGCCGGGAACCGGCTCGACCTGCTGGTGAACAACGCCTCGACCCTGGGCGAGGTGCCGCTGCCGCGCCTCGCCGACGCCGACCTGACCGTCTGGCCGCGCCTGTTCGAGATGAACGTGTGGGCCCCGATCGCCTTGGCGCAGTTGGCGCTTCCGGTCCTGCGCGAGCGGGGCGGGGCGATCGTGAACATCTCCTCCGACGCCGCGACGGGGCCGTATGCCACGTGGGGCCCGTACGGGTCGACGAAGGCCGCGCTCGACCAGCTCTCGAACGTGCTCGCCGCCGAGGAGCCCGCCGTCGCGGTCTGGGCGATCGACCCCGGTGAGATGTCCACCGCGATGCTCGCGGCGGCGGTGGGCGAAGCCGACGCGGCGGAGGCCGACCCGCCTTCGCTGGCCGCGGCGTCGATCTACTCGCTCGTCGGCGCCCGCTGGTGCACCTGCGAGTGGCAGGCGCCCGAGAGCGGCCGGTACGCGGCCCGCGATTTCGACAAGCTGCACAATCACACCCATGAGGAGGCGCGGGCGTGAGCGCGACCTTGACTTCCTCGTTCGAGTTCGCGCTGGACGCCGCTTTGGAGGCCGTCCAGCCCGCCGAAGTGCGCGGGACGGGGCGATCCGACGTGCGTCTCCTGGTGTCGGACAAGGCAACCGGCGCGATCCGGCACCACCGCTTCGAGGACCTCCCGGTCCTGGTGCGCCCCGGCGACCTGCTCGTGGTCAACAACTCGGCGACCCTCCCGGCGGCCGTGCCGACCCGGCAGGGCCTGCGGGTCCACTTCTCTTCGACGCGGCCTGACGGGTCCTGGCTGGTGGAGCTCCGCGACCGGGACCGCCCGTTCCTGGGCGAGGTGCCAGGCGGAATCGTGGACCTCCCCGGCAAAGTGCCCTTGCGGCTGGAGCGGCGTTTCGGCAAGCGCCTGTGGGTGACCCGACCGCCGATCGAGTCGGTGCCCGAGTACCTGGCCCGCTACGGCGGGCCGATCAGGTACTCGTACATCGACCGCGACTGGCCGATCAGCGACTACCAGACCGCGTTCGCGACCGTTCCCGGATCAGCCGAGATGCCCAGTGCGGCAAGGCCGTTCACTCCGGAGATGGTGACCCGCCTGGTGTCGGCAGGAGTAGGGATCGCTCCCGTGACCCTCCACACGGGAGTCGCCTCCCTCGAGAGTGACGAGGACCCGTACCCGGAGTGGATGGAGGTCGGCGAGTACACGGCTCGGATGGTCAACGCCGCCAAGGATTCGGGCAGCCGCGTGATCGCCGTCGGGACGACGGCGGTCCGCGCGCTGGAGAGCACCGTGGTCGGCGGCAAGGTGGTCGCGGCCTCGGGCCACACCGAGCGGATCATCTCCCCCGAGCACCCGGCCCAGGTCGTCGACGGTCTGCTCACCGGCTTCCACGAGCCGCGGTCCACCCACCTGGCCATGCTGGAGGCCCTGTGCGACACCGACCTCCTACGCGAGTCGTACAGTGCGGCAATCGAATCCAGGTATCTCTGGCACGAGTTCGGCGACGTTCACCTGATCGCTTGAGGCGCCGCCCGCTTGCGACCGAGAGGTGCGCTGCTTGTGGTCGGCCACGGCTTGCCTCTCGGCGGCGTTCTGGAAGCTCAGATCAGCGTCGCGCTCCGCGTCTTCCAGGTCGGTTGGACCGCCGCGCTCACCGCGGTCCAACTGGCCAGCGACGGAGCGGCGAAAGGTCGCTCGGGGCGGCTGGCCGGGGCCGGGTCCTCTTCGGCACGGCTTCAAACGGGCGGCGATGAAGAGGTGAGCGGTTGCTCGGGGGTGCGTCGCCGAGGCCGGGTCGTCTTCGGCGTGCGGTTCAGGCAGGCGGCGATGGAGGGGTGGGCGTTCGCTCGGGGTGGCTGGCCGGGGCCGGGTCCTCTTCGGCCCGGCTTCAAACGGGCAGCGATGAAGAGGTGAGCGGCTGCTCGGGGGTGCGTCGCCGGGGCGGGGCCGGTCGTCGCCACCCGGCAGGCGAAGCGGGCCGGGCGGGGCCGGTCGTCGCCACCCGGCAGGCGAAGCGGGCCGGGCGGGGCCGGTTGCCGCTGCCGGCCGGGCCGGGCCGGGCGGATTCGAGCCGGTGCCGAAGCGACCTGGCGAGTCCGGCTCGAAGCCCGATGAATCGGGCCAGACTGCGGAGCGACAAAGCGGGCGGCGATGCCGGAGCAGTCAGCGGCGGGCGTCGCCTCGGTCGCGGCTGCGGTGCGGGCCGTGCGCACGGTCGTGGTCGTCATGTCCTCTCGCCTCCTTCCCGCTACTCCTCGCGCTTCCCCCGCCTCGGCCTCCCTGGCCTAGGCTTGCGATTCAGGCTTCGGGCTTTCGCCTGAGCCTGCGATTCGCGGCCCTGACCTTCTCAGGCACCAGCCGCTAGACCCCTGCCTCCGCATACTTCGGGGCACCGGCCTCTGAGCCTTTGCCCCTCTCGCAGTTCAGGGCACTGGCCTCCAGACCCTCACTCCCACTTGCATATCGGGGGCGCTGGCCTCTTCATTCTTGGCCCTTGGCTCCTGATCCTCCGATCGGGCCTGGGCCTGCCGGCAGGCACCATGTGGGTGCTCGCCGCTGTCCGTCCCGGGTCTCGCCCCGGTCCGGGGGTGCATGCCGTGTCCCCGTCCCTGCCAGGACAGTTCAACAGCTCATCGCAAAGGGCCGTGGCCGAGTGACGCCGGAGCTCCTCATGGCTCCGACACCGGTCTCAACGTCCGTGCAATGCAGGCATATGGCCAGAGGCTTATGTCGTAGTCTGCTTACCACCATATCGTTCACCTACACGGATTCCGTATCCCTGTACGTACCTCAATTATCCACGCCCCCAACCACTCCCGCATCACCCACACGCAGGTAAAGCATTCACGTTCCGCCCGGCCCAGCCCCGCGCCGGCCCCGCCCAGCCCCTCACCGAACCCGCAGGCAAAAGGCCCGCCCCAACCCACCCCTTCGTCGCCGCCGCTTTGACCAAGAGCCACCACGACCCGAAGGCCGTACGGGGTCAAACCCGAGCCGGGATCGAACCCGTGCAGCGAGAACACCGCCTCTCGGCAGTACGATCGAGGGGTGAGCAATCCGATCGAGCAGCATGGCGGCCCCTTCGGCATCGGGCCGAGGCGGCGGACGCGGTTCGCGATCCCCGATTCGCCCGTAGTCGCCGTCGTCACGGCCGTCATCACGCTCGCGCTCGCAGTGGTCCTGTTCATCTCGGCGATGCCGGGTGAGGAACGGGTGCTCTACTTCGAGGGCCAACAGGTCAGCCCCTCGGAAATCTGCCAGACCACCGGCCCCGACGGCGAGACCCTCCTGACCGCATGCGCCGAAGTCGGAGAATTCGAGACCCGCCCGACCGGCTGGAGCGTCGTCCCGGCCGTGATCGCCGGGGTCCTGGCGGCCGCCGCCGTCGTGGTCCTCGCCGGTGTGCCGAAGCAGCTGCGCGAACGCCGGCAAGAAGAGCTCGCCCGCCTGGAGCGGCTCACCGACGAGGACTTCAAGGGCTAGTCGACGTAGATGTCCGGCTGGAAGTCCTCCTGGCCCGGCACGACCGCGTACCCCGACAGGTCCGTGACGCCCTCGGCGGCGAGCAAGTCCTCGACCATCACCGCATTGCCGGTGTAGTCCTTCGGGTTCTTCGCGAGGATCGCCAGCGCCGCATCCGCCACGATCTCGGGCTTGCGGCTGCGGTCGATCATCGGCTGCCCGCCGAGGGCGAACGCGACGGCGGCCGTGGCGATGGTGGTCCTGGGCCACAGGCAGTTCGCGGCCACGCCCGGTTCGGTCTCGGAGGTGCCGAGGGTCATGATCGTCATGCCGTACTTCGTGGCCGTGTACGGCCCGCCCGCGAACCACTTGGGGTCGGTGTTCAGCGGCGGGCTGATGGTGAGCACGTGGGCGTGGTCGGAGCCGCGCAGGTACGGGAGGGCGGCGCTGATGGTCGCGAAGGTGCCGCGCAGGTTGACGCTCGAGATGAGGTCGAACTTCTTCAGGCTGAGCTCGCCGATGCCGGTGAGGTCGAGCGCGGAGGCGTTGTTGACGCAGATGTCGAGCCCGCCGAACGCGGCGGCGGCGGTGTCCACCGCCTCCCCCACCGACTCGGCGTCGCGGAGGTCGCCCACGATGGGGAGCGCCTGCCCGCCCGCGTCCTCGATGAGCTTCGCGGTCTCGTAGAGGGTCCCGGGGAGCTTCGGGTGGGGTTCGCCGGTCTTGGCGAACAGCGCCACTTTGGCCCCGGCCGCGCCGAGTGCGACGGCGATGGCCGCGCCGATGCCGCGGCTGGCGCCGGTGACGAACGCGGCCCTGCCGTTCAGGTTCGACGTGTTGATGGCTGGCTCCATTGCTCTGCCTCCAAGTGTTCGGTGTCACCCGAATACTACTAGTCAGTAACTTCTGGCGGAAGACCGCCGGGGACGACACTCCGATCGAATGCTGAATGCCAGCTGAGAGCGCGTCCAGAAGTCCCCTGGAAACGCTCTCGAACCCTTTCAGCCCCGCTGAGGCTGCAATAGGCTGGCCGAACAAAACGACGAACCGGGCAACCGACGAAGACCCGGCACGAGTACTGAGGAGCGGTGGATGACTTCGACCAGCGGGCCAGCCGGGGCAACACCGCCTGCGGTGCCGCTCCGGGGCGACGGGTCCCCGGCACGGCTCCTCGTAGTGGATGACGAGGAGAGCCTGGCCGACCTGCTGGTCGAAGCCCTGTCCTTCCAGGGCTACGAGGTCACCGCCGCCCGCTCGGGCACCGAGGCGCTGGCTTCGCTCGAGAAGGTCCGCCCGGACCTCGTGATCCTCGACGTCAACATGCCCGGCCTCGACGGCTTCGGCGTGGCCGACCGGATGCGCGCCTCGGGCGACGAGACGCCGATCATCTTCCTCACCGCCCGCACCGCCCCGAGCGACCTGCGCGACGGTTTCGGCTCCGGCGGCGACGACTACCTCATGAAGCCCTTCCGTCTCGAAGAGCTGTCCCTGCGCGTCTCGGCGGTCCTGCGCCGCACGCTCGGCAAGGAGTCGGCTTCGAAGCGCGGCGGCGAGACGGTAGCCGTCGCCGACCTCATCCTCGACCTCGCGGCCCACCAGGTGACCCGGGACGGCAAGACGATCGACTTGTCCCCCACCGAGTTCCGGTTGCTTCGCTACCTCGCGGCGAACACCGGCCGGGTGGTGTCCAAATCGGAGCTGCTGCGGCAGGTCTGGGGCTACGACTTCGAGACCGAGTCGAGCCTCGCCGAGACGTACGTGTTCTACCTGCGCCGCAAGCTCGACAAGCTCGGCCCGCGGCTCATCCACACCGTCCGGGGCGTCGGTTACATGCTGCGCCCGCCGCAGGCATAGCGCGACATGGCCATCAGAACGAAGATCGCCGCGGCGATGGCGGTCCTGCTCATCGTCGCGGTGAGCATCATCGGCTTCGTCACGGTGCAGGCCGTCTCCAGTCACCTGATCAACCAGCTCGACCAGAAGTTGCACGGCGTCCTGGACCAGGGGGGAATCCGCTCGGGCCCGAGCGTTGTGACCGGCGAAGCCCCGTACAACGAGTTCGCGATCTTGATCTTCGACGAATCCGGTGACGTCGTCGGCCGCGCCGCCGCCGGCTACAAGGGCGACCCGTATTCGATGCCCGAGATCACCTCGCCCCCGGACGAGAGCGGCTTCTTCACCGTTGCCAGCGTCGACGGCGAGATGACGTACCGGGCGGTGACCGCGGCCGATGTCGAGGTCGCGTTCAACGGCGTCCCGGGGACCTACACGATCGTCGTCGCCACCTCCATGGAAGGCGTCGAGGCCACGATCGCGACCCTGACCCGCACGGTGCTCGTCACCGGGCTCGTGGTGGCCGGGCTCGGCATCCTCGCCGCCTGGATCATCACCCGGCGGGGCCTGCGCGTGGTCGACCACATGGTGGCCGACGCCGAGACCGTCGCCTCCGGGAGCCTCGACCACCGGATCACCGCCGCCGATCCGCGCACCGAAATGGGCCGGTTGTCCTTGGCGCTCAACCGGATGGTCTCGCGCCTCACGGACGCGATCACCCAACGCGACCGCCAGCACGAGCGCCTGCGCCAGTTCGTGGCCGACGCCGGGCACGAACTGCGCACCCCGCTCACCGCGATCGGCGGCTACGTGCAGCTCTACGAGTCCGGGGCGACCCCGCAGGGCGAGAAGCTCGACCGGGCAATGAGCCGCATCGGCAGCGAGAACGCCCGGCTGGCGAAGCTCGTGGACGACCTCATGGTCCTCTCCCGCCTCGACGAGGAGGTGGGCGGCGACCGCGAACTGGTCGAACTCACCCAGCTCGCGCAGGACGCCGTGGACGACGCCGAGGTCGCCGCCTCGACGCACCCGATCAGCCTCACCGCGCGTCGGCCACTCACCGTGGTGGCGAACGAGGGCCAGCTCCGGCAGGTGCTCGTGAACCTCCTGACCAACGCCCGCGTCCACACCCCGCGCGGCACCGCAATCGAGGTCTCGGTCGCCGAGAACGCCGGCTGGGCGGTCCTCCGCGTCGCCGACCACGGCCCGGGCATCCCGGCCGAGCACCGCCAGAAGGTCTTCGACCGGTTCTACCGGGCCGACCCGTCGCGGTCGCGCGCCACCGGCGGCTCCGGACTCGGACTCTCCATCGTCTCGTCCATCGTGGCCGCCCACGGCGGCGAGATCCGCCTCGAGAGCGAGCCCGGTGAGGGCACCGTCATCGAAGTGCGCCTGCCGGTCGCGCGTCTCGAATAGCGCGCCGAGCGCGCATCAGAGCCAGCCGCGCCGCGCGGCCAGCATGCCCAGGTGGAACCGGTTGGCCGCGCCGAGGCGGGCCATCAGGTCCGCGACGTGGCGCCGGAACGTCCGCACCGAGACGCCCATGGCCCGCGCCGCGGTCTCGTCCTTGCCGTGCGCGGTGAGCAGTTCGAGCACGCGCCGCTCCGTCGCGTCGGGCCCGTCCGGCACCGGCACGAGGTCGGCCGCGGCATTCCACGCCAGTTCGAAGTGGTCGACCAGGCTCGCGACCATGCCCGGCTGGCGGACCATGTACGCGCCCGCGCGATGGTCGGCCGGGTCGATCCGCACGAACGCGACCGCCCGGTCGTAGATCAGCACGTTCCGCAGCACCGCGTCGCTGACGCGGTGGCGGTCCCCGGCCTCGTGCAGGCGGTGCACGCGGGCCGAATACGGCTCGGAGTCGAGCACCGAGCGGTGCACGATCGTCCGGTAGACCACGTCGGAACGCAAGCGGCGCAAGGTGTGCGCGGTGACCTCCGCGCGCTCCGCGAACGGCTCGGGGCCGTGCATCGCCAGCACTTCGCGTGCGCTCGCGCTGATCTCCAGGACCCGCAGCTGCGTGGCCTCGACCCCGTCGAGCCGCTCCACGGACTCGATCGCGGCCGCCTCGCGGTGCTCGGTCAGCAGACCCGGCAGCACCGCCCCGGCGGACGCGATCCCCCGCAGCTCCTCGCCGACCTCGGACAGCCGCCGCGACACGAGCCGGTCGAACGCGGCCCCCGGATCCGCCGGGAGGCAGCGGCCCTCCACGTCCACGTGCACGATGCCCTTGTCGGCCAAGCGGACGACGCTCGCGGCGGCACCGTCGCCGAGCTCCCTGTCGAGCTCGTCGGCCCGCACACCGGGCGCGCGGAGGAGGCGCCGCCAGACCTGCTCGTCCCGCGCCGACAACCCGAAACTCTGGAGCGTCACAGCGCGATGCTATCGGCCCCGGCAGGAAGCTGCACGGCCGGAACAGGTTCCTGCCAGCGCTGACCAGTGCCTTCGGCGCTCGGTCCGCATAGGATCGGCGTTGCGGCCGCCCCGGGCCGCGCCCCGCTTCCTCGATCGGAGTCCCTCGCCGTGCCTGCTGTACGCGTCCTCGTCTCCGGTGCCGGCATCGCCGGCACCACCCTCGCCTATTGGCTGCACCGCAACGGTTTCGAGCCGGTGGTGGTCGAACGCGCCCCCGCATTGCGCCCCGGCGGGTACAAGATCGACATCCGCGGGGCCGCGCTCGAGGTCGTCGAGCGGATGGGCCTAATGGATCCGATCCGCCAGGCCCGCACCGATATCCGGAGCGCCTCGATCGTCAACGCGAAGGGCCGGAAGGTGGCCGGCCTCGACGGCGACACCTTCGGCGGCCGCGAGCACGGCGACGCCGAGATCCACCGCGGCGAGCTCGGGCACCTCCTCTACGGGCTCACCGAATCCGCCGTCGACTACCGCTTCGGCGACTCCGTCAAGGCCCTCGAGCCGACCGGCGACGGCGTCGACGTCGCGTTCGAGCACGGCGCGCAGGAGCACTTCGACCTGGTCGTGGGCGCCGACGGCCTCCACTCGCGCACCCGCGGCCTCGCGTTCGGCCCCGAAGCCGACTACGTGCGCGACCTGGGCTACGGCGTCGCGTCCTACAGCGTCCCCAACGATCTCGGCCTCGACCGGTGCGAGCTGACCTACGTCGGGCCGGGCCGCACCGCGCTGGTCTACAACGCCGCCGGGAACGAGCACGCCACCGCGCTGTTCCTCTGGGCCGCCGCGGCACTCGACTACGACCGGTCCGATCGCGCCTCGCAGGTCGCGCTCCTGCGCGAGGCCTACGCGAACGAGGGCTGGGAGGTCCCGAAGCTGCTCGCCGCGGCCGAGACCGCACCCGACTTCTACTTCGACTCGCTCAGCCAGATCCACATGGACCGGTGGTCGCAGGGCCGCGCCGCCCTCATCGGCGACGCCGCGCACTGCGCTTCCGCCGCTTCCGGGCAGGGTACGAGCCTCGCGCTCGTCGGCGGCTACGTCCTCGCCGGGGAACTCGCGAAGGCGAAGGGCGACCCGGCGGCCTTCGCCGCGTACGAGGGGCTGATGCGGCCGTTCGCGAAGGCGAACCAGGCCCTCGGCCCGTCGAACGTCAAGGGCATGGTCATCCCCACCAAAGCGCGCATCGGCGCCAGCATGGCGTTCCTCGCGCTCGTGTCGCGCCTGCCGGGGAAGGAACGCCTCATGGGCCCGGTCGTGAAGGCCATCCACAAGGCCGCCAACGCGATCGACCTGCCGCATTACGGAGCGTGAGCCGATCGGGGAGGACGCCGGCGCGTGCTAACGTCAGCGGTCGTGACACGCCTCCTCCCCGAATGGTTCGTCGAACGCATCAACCCCGTGCCCGACGAGGACGACCTCCCGGTCTCCACGCTGGAGCTGTTCTTCGACCTGATCTTCGTCTTCACCGTCGCCCAGTTCACCGCGATCATCGCCCACGACCCGCTCATCGGCCTGCTCCAGACCGTGCTCATGTTCGGGTTCCTGTGGTGGATGTACGCCGGCTACTCCTGGCTGACCAACGTGATCCCGCCCGAGCGCCCCGCCCGCCGGATCCTCCTCCTGATCGCCATGGCCGGATGGCTCGTCATCGCCCTGACCATCCCTGCCGCGTTCCACGGCGGCGGCGGCATCTGGATCGCCGTCGGCCTGCTCGTGGTCGTGCTCGTCCACGGCCTCATGTACCTCCAGGCCGCCCGCGCGTTCGGTGCCGTCTTCATCGCCAACCTCGCCGCGGTCGCGTCCGTCTTCGCCGCCGAGATCGGGCCTGAAGGCCTGTGGCGCTACGTGTTCTGGGGCCTGGCCTCGGCGATCGTGTGGTCGGTCCCGATCTGGCACGGCCAGCGCGGCCTGCGCCTCCACCCCGCTCACATCACCGAGCGGCACGGCCTCGTCGTGATCGTCGCCCTCGGCGAATCGGTGGTGGCCATCGGGATCGGTGCGGCCGGACTGCCGATCGACGCGGATCTGCTCGTCGCCGCGGTCCTCGGACTCGCGATCGGCGCGTGCATGTGGTGGTCGCTGTTCGTGCACGACCTGCCCGCGACCGAGCACGCACTCACCACCACAATGGACGCGGTGAAGCGCGTGCGGAAGGTCCTGGCGGGTCTGTCCTACGCGTTCATTCCGGTACTCATCGGCATCCTGGTCACCGCGGCGGGCCTGAAGAAGGCGGTCGGGCACGCCACCGAGCCGCTCGACCTCCCCGCGTCGCTGCTGCTCTCCGGCGGTGTGGCGCTGTTCCTGCTCGGCACGGCCGGACTGCGGTTCTCGATGCCGCTGCCCGGGCCCTGGCAGCGCGTGGCCCTCGCGGCGGCGGTGCTCGTGGCCGCCCCGCTCGGCCTCGTCAACACCGCGCTCCAGTTGGGCGCCATCGTGATCGTCCTGGTCGCGGGGCTCGAGATCGAGCGAAGGGTCGCTAGATCCGCGCTGAAGCCAGCGCTTTCGGAATGACCAGCGGCGTCCCGGTCTCGGGGTCGTCGATGATCCGGCACGGCAGGTCGAAGACCTGCTGCACGGTATCGGCGGTCACGATGTCGGCCGGGGCGCCCTCGGCCACGACCTCGCCGTCGCGCATCGCGATGAGGTGGGTCGCGTAGCGGGCGGCCTGGTTGAGGTCGTGGAGCACCGCCACGAGGGTGCGGCCCTCGCGGTGGAGCTTCGCGCACAGGTCGAGGACCTCGATCTGGTGCGTGATGTCGAGGAACGTGGTCGGCTCGTCGAGCAGGAGCAGCGGCGTCTGCTGGGCGAGGACCATCGCGATCCACACGCGCTGGCGCTGGCCGCCCGAGAGCTCGTCTACGCCGCGCGAGGCGAGTTCGCTGATGTCGGTGGCGGCCATGGCCTCGGCGACCACGCGTTCGTCCTCCGCCGACCACTGCTTGAGGATGCCCTGGTGCGGGTAGCGGCCGCGCGCGACGAGGTCGGCCACCGTGATGCCGTCGGGCGCGATCGGCGACTGCGGGAGCAGGCCGAGGCGGCGCGCGACGGCGCGGGTGGGCTGGGAGTGGATGTCCTTGCCGTCGAGCAGGACGCGCCCGGCCGAGGGCTTCAGCATGCGCGCCAAGGCTTTCAGCAGCGTGGACTTGCCGCATGCGTTGGGGCCCAGGATCACCGTGAACTCCCCTTCGGGGATGTCGACGCTGAGGCCTTCGCTGATGGCGACGCGGCCGTAGCCGATGGTGGCGTCTTCGACTACGAGTGGACCTGCGGTCACGACATGACCCCCTTCTTGCGTTGAGCGATGAGCAGCCAGACGAGGTAGAGCCCGCCGACCACGCCGGTGACGACCCCTGTGGGCAGTTGGCGGTCGCCGACGCCGACGACGGCGATCATGTCGGCGCCGGTGACGATGAGGGCGCCGATGATCGCGGAGAGCATGAAGCTCCTGGTGGAGCCGGTGAGGCGGGCGGCGATGTGCGGGGCAGCGAGGGCGACGAAGGCGAGCGGCCCGGCGACCGCCACTGCCCCGGCGGTGAGCACCGAGGCGGTGACGAGCGCGGTGACGCGGGTGCCGGTCACGTGCACGCCGAGGCCGGTCGCGCTCGCTTCGCCGAGGCGCAGGGCGTCGAGTCCGCGCGAGAGGAGGGCCACGACGATGAGGCCGGCTCCGAGCACGATCGCGACGGTCCGGGCCTGGCCCCAGTCGCGGCCCGAGAGGTCGCCGGTGAGCCAGTAGACCGCCCGGAACGCGTCCACGATGGTGGTGCGGGTGAGCAGGTAGCCGTTGACGCCCGCGAGGATCGCCGCGACCCCGATGCCCACCAGGACGAGCCGGTACCCGGACGGGTCGCCGCCGCGGGTGAGCGCCCAGATCACGAGGCCGGTGGCGAGCGCCCCGAGCGCCGCGAACCCGGCCGTGAGCTGGAGGGTGGCGTCGGTGAGGATGATCGCGACGAGCGCGCCGGAGGTCGCGCCCTGGGTCAGGCCGAGGATGTCGGGGCTGCCCAGGGCGTTGCGGGTGAGGTTCTGGAACAGCGCGCCCGAGAGGCCCATGCACGCGCCGACGGCGAGGCCGGTGGCGAGGCGCGGGAGGCGCAGGTCCCAGAGGATGAACTCGTCGCCCTTGGTGCCCTGGCCGAGCAGGGCCGCCCAGGTCCGGTCGAGGCCGAGCGCGGTCGAGCCGGTCGCGGCGGACCACAGCGCGACCGCGACGAGGACGGCGAGCGCACCGAGGATCGCGGCGATCGTGCGGTGGCGCAGGCGGATCGAATTGCCGCCCAGGCGAAGCACGGTGGATCCGGAGGTCAGGGTGCTCACAGCCGGGCCACCTTCCTGCGGCTCACCAGGTAGAGGAAGAACGGGCCGCCGGCGACGGCGCAGACGATGCCGACCTGCACTTCGGCCGGGCGGGCGATGACGCGGCCGAGCACGTCGGCGGCGATGAGGAACGCCGCGCCCGAGAGCATCGAGTACGGCAGGACCCAGTTCTGGTCGGGCCCGGTGAAGGCCCGTACGACATGCGGCACGACCAGGCCGACGAAGACGATCGGGCCGCACACGGCGGTCGCGGTCCCGGCGAGCACGGTGATCGCGGCGATCCCGGCGACCCGCAGGACGCGGGGGTCGACGCCGAGTCCGGTCGCGGTCGCGTCCCCGAGCGCGAGGGCGTTGAGCGGGCGGGCGAGCAGGACGCCGACGGCGGCCGCGCCGCCGATGAGGAGCACGACCGGGAGCATCGGCGCGACGTGCGCGTTCACGAGCGACCCGACCGACCAGAACCGCATCTGGTCGAGTGTGGCCGCGTCCATGAGCTGGATCGCCGAGACGTACGCGTACCCGGCGGCGGTCACCGCGGCACCGGCCAGCGCGAGCCGCGCGGGGGTCGCGGTCGCGGCCCCGGCGATGAGGTAGACCGCCACGGAGGCGACGGCCGCGCCGGTGAACGCGAAGACGACGGTCCCGGTGAAACCGAAGGAGCCCATGAAGAAGGAGGCGGTCACGACCGCGGCGGCCGCGCCGGTGTTGACGCCGAGGAGGCCGGGGTCGGCGAGGGGGTTGCGGGTCATGGCCTGCATGAGGGCCCCGGCGAGGCCGAGGGCGGCGCCGGCGGCGAGGCCGAGCACGGTGCGGGGCAGGCGCAGTTCGGTGACCACGGGGTACGAGTCGGATCCGGCGTCGGTGAGTCCGGCCCAGACCTGGCCGAGGTCCATCGCGCGGGAGCCGACGGCGACGCTGAGAACCGCGAGGACGGCCAGGACGGCGACCAGGGCGAGGAGGCCGAGGACCCGGCGGGCGGTGCGCGATCGGGCCACGGGTTCCGTTGCGGCCCTTGGCGTATCGAGCACCGGAGCCTGCTCCCTGGCGCTTTGGGCGGTTGACAAGTGCGAACTCCGGAGGGATAGTGTCTGCGGTTTTGTTTAGGCTAACCTAACCGCGAAATCCCCGCCAGGATCGCTCTCCCTCCGAAGGAGTTCCCCGTGCCACTCCGCACCCCTCCGCTGCTGGTCCCCTCCCGTTCCGGACTCACCCGGCGCGGCCTCTTCGCCGCCGGCGGCGGCCTCGGTGCCGCCTCGCTGCTCGCGGCCTGCGGCTCCGATGAGGACTCGGCCGAAGGCACCGGCGGCGGATCGTTCTCGTTCCTCGACGAGCGCGACCAGAAGCACGTGGAACTGGAGTCCGCGCCCGGCACCGTCGTCGCGTTCACCGGTCTCGCCGCGGCCCTGTACGACTACGGCGTCGAGGTCGCGGCCGTGTTCGGTCCGACCACGCTCGCCGACGGCTCCCCCGACATCCAGGCCGGGCGCATGCCCGTCGAGAACCTCACGGTCCTCGGCAACGCCTGGGGCGAGTTCGACGTCGAGAAGTGCGCGGAGCTGAACCCCGAGCTGCTCGTCTCCCACTACTACGAGGGGTTCGACCTGTGGTTCGTGCCCGAGGAGCGCCTTAAGGAGGTCGAGTCCCTCGCGCCGGGCATCGGCATCGAGGTCTCCAGGCCGACCATCGACGAGATCATCGATCGCCATGCGGCCCTTGCCGAAGCACTCGGCGCGGACCTGGACTCGGCGGACAACGCGGCCGGGGTCGAGCAGTTCGGGAACGCCGCGGGCGGTGTGGCCGCCGCGGTCGCGGACAAGCCGCTCAAGGCGATGGCCGTGGGCGCGTGGCCGGACGGGCTGTACATCGCCAATCCGCCGACGTTCAACGTGCTCGCGAAATGCGTCGAGCTCGGCGTCGACTTCGTCGTCCCCGACAACGCGGACCAGAACGGCTACTGGGAGCTTCTGTCCTGGGAGAACATCGACAAGTACGAGGCCGACGCGCTCTTCCTGGACGTGCGCACCGGGAACATCACCGCGGAGACGCTGCTCGCCGACTACCCGACCTGGGCGGCGCTCCCGGCCGTGGAGGCCGGGCAGGTGTACGGCTGGAACGGCGAGCCCGTGTACTCGCACATCGGCGGTGCCGTTGAGCTGGAACGGATCACCGAAGGCCTCGGCGCCGCGCAGCCGCTCGGCTAGCGATTCGCCTAGCCGCGGGGCCAGTGGCTGACGCCACGTGAGGACCCCGATGCAGCACGCCAGAATCTGATGAGGTTAGCCTAACCTCAGATCGGCCGGGCTGCGTCCGCGAGCCGTTCCCAGTCCGGCCCCTCAAACCCCCTTCAAGAAGGAGACACTCACATGGCTTTCGATGCCGACAGCGTCAAGTTCGGCCGACGCGGCCTGCTCGCGGGCGGCGGCGCCCTCGGACTCACCGGCGTCCTCGCCGCGTGCGGCGCGGGCGACGACGAATCCGGGGACGACGCTGCCGAATCGCAGCCCTGGGAGTTCACGGACGACCAGCCCGCCACCGTGAAGCTCGACCAGACCCCGGCCAAGATCGTCGCCTTCACCGGCATGGCCGCCGCGCTGTACGACTTCGGCATCGAGGTCCCGGCCGTCTTCGGCCCCACCACCAACGAGGACGGCTCGGCCACCACCCAGGCCGGGAACCTGCCCGTCGCCGAACTCGAGGTCTTCGGCAACGTCTACGGCGAGTTCGACGTCGAGGCCTTCGCCGCCTACGGGCCCGAAGTGCTCATGACGCACTTCTACTACGACCCCGCGACCCTCTGGTACGTGCCCGAGGAGAGCCACGACGAGATCACGAGCCTCGCCGAAGTCACCGCCCTCAACGTGGACGACGGCGCGAACACGCAGGACCAGATCATCGCCCGCCACGCCGAGCTCGCCGAATCCCTCGGCGCCGACCTCGACTCGGAGTCCAACGCCGCCAACAAGGAACGCTACGACGCCGCCGTGGAGGCCCTGAAGGCCGCCGCCGCGGCCAACCCGGTCAAGGTCCTCGCGTGCTCGGCCGCCGCCGAGACCTTCTACGCCTCGAACCCGGCCACCGGCAACGACCTGCGCTTCTTCGTCGAGCTCGGCGTCGACCTGATCGTGCCCGACGCGCTGGACGAGGCCACCGGGAACTACTACGAGCTCCTCTCGTGGGAGAACGCCGACAAGTACCAGGCCGACGTGCTGCTGCTCGACAACCGCGTGCAGGCCCTCCAGCCCGACGCGCTCACCGAGTTCCCGACCTGGACCGCCCTCCCGGCCGTGCAGGAAGGACAGATCGTGGGCTGGGAGGCCGAGCCGATGTACGCCTACGGCCTCGCCGCCGCCTCCATCGAGGCCCTGGCCACCGCGATCCAGAACGCCAAGAAGCTGGTCTAGAGCCAATGCGAAAGGGGCGGGTCCTGCCGGACCCGCCCCTTTCACTGCGCTACCTGATCTCGATGGTGATCACCGACGGGTCGTGGTCGGAGACACCGTAGTTGCCGTAAGCCGGCGCTTCGCCGAACTCGTGGGCGTCGGCCGGGTAGTCCGAGTTGATGTGCGCGGACACCGCGGACTCGACCTCGCGCAGCAGCCGCGGCGAGACGAACATCTGGTCGAGCGTCTGCGTCTGCCCCATGTAGGTGTAGGAGTAGGCGGCCTCGGGGTGCTCCTCCACCATGTAGTCGTACATGCTGGAGAGCCCCGAGTGCTCGTACAGGCCCGCGAGCTGGTCGGACGGGCCGACCCAGTCGCCCGCGATGGTCTGGCCCTCGGCGAACGGGTCGTCCGGACGCGGGAAGACGTTGAGGTCGCCACCTGCGAGGACCTTCGCCCGGCGGTCGTTGTCCAGGATCGCGGAGCTGATCGCGGCAAGGTAGTTCGCCTGCTCGGTGCGGTGCAGCACGCGGGTGTTCGGGCTCGAGGAGAAGTGGTTGTTGATCAGGAAGATCTCCGAGGCCTTGAAGCCGTGGTTGTCCTTGAGGTAGAACTTCGCGACCTGGGCGGGACGGCTGAACACGTCGAAGCCGTTGCAGGCGTAAACACCCGAGCTCTTGCACTGGTCGATGACCTCCTGCGGCAGCGCCGCGTTGAGGGCCTTCGGGTTCTGCACGTCGGCGTTGATCGCGTCGGCCTCGGTCGGGTACTCGACCTCCGGCTCGGCGCCGAAGACCGGGTCCCAGTCCTTCACCTTCGACAGCCCGGCCAGCTTGGGCTGGTACAGGAAGCCGGTCATGATGCCGCGCGTGTCGGCCGAGTCCAGGTCGCCCACGGCCGTGTAGTCGGGGCCGCCGTACTCGGCGATGACGAGCGCGAGCTCCTGGATCGAGTCCGGCGCGCCGTCGCCGCCGGTGTTGGCGTCGCTCGCGTTCACCAGGTCGCACACCAGGCGGTCCGCGCCGAGGTCGGAGTCCTCGGTCCACTCGGGGTTGACCGAGCAGACGTCCTGGGCCTCGCCCTCCTGCGTCATCAGGATCGCGGGGCTGTGCAGATCGTCCACGATCTGGCCGGCCTGGCGCAGCAGCTGCTCCTCGTACTCCTCATAGGAGGCCGGGACGTAGTTGAACGGCGGCTTGACGTTCCCTTCGGGGTCCTCGGCGTCGGTGCAGCCGGCGTTCCCGGTGTAGTCGCAGCCCGAGTTCGGGTTGTCGCGGAAGTCGTAGAGGTTCTCGATGTTGTACGAGGCGATCGTGGCCTCGTTCCGGCCCGCGGGCTCGACCGGCTCGTTCTCAGCCGGCTCGAGGCCGCCTTCGAGCGCGAGGTCGTTCGCGACCTGGATGCCGTACTTGGCGAACGAGAGGTACACGCCGCCGGTGTTGGCCCCGGTGATGACGTCGTAGGTCTTGGCCGGGGCGATGATCGTCTCGTTCGTGCCTTCGGTGGCGCGGATGCCCATGTCGCCCATGACGAACAGGTAGCCGTTCCCGTCGTCGAAGCTGCCTTCGACGGTGTCGAGCGGGTGCGCGTCGCGGTAGGCGCGAGCGGCGTAGCCGTCCTGCTGGGCCGCTTCGCTGTCGCCGCGCATCGCCCAGACCTCGCCGCCGCTGGAGTACACGTCGCGACCGGCGGTGACCACCGAGTCGGCGGGCACCGTGAGCTGCATGCCGAGGTGGCGGCGGAAGTACTCGGTGGAGGCCTTCGCGTCGTCCGGCGGGTCGACCTCGACCGTCTCGATCTCGGCGAGCGGGTCCAGCCCGGAGGCGACCACGTCGTAGACGAACGTGGAGCCGCCGCTGAACTGGATGTTCCCGAAGTAGTTGCCGACCACGCCGCGCACGACGATCTCGTCGCCGACCTTGACGGTCCAGTTGGCGCCGAGCTCGGTCTGCGCGGGCGAGCCGTTGAGGGTGCGCACCGTGGAGAACTTGTTGTTGAAGACGAAGATGCCGTCGGAGGAGAGCGGGTCGCCGTCCGTGGCGTCGGCCTTCTCCTGCAGGAAGAAGCCCTTGTTGCCGGAGGGGTCGAGGGTCTCCTGGGTGACCACGCCCTGCACGTACACGGTCTGTCCGGCCAGGGGCGAGGTGAAGTCGGTGTCGCCGTTGGCGATCGAGCCCTGGACCTCGCCGATGTTGACGATGTCGACGTCCGCGTAGGCGGATGAGGCGAAGACGAATCCGGCGGCGCCGACGATGACCGCGCCTGCGGCGGCCGCCGCGAGCCGGGCTCGTCGTCTGAGGGAACGCACAGGAAGACTCCAATGCTGTCGTACGGGACCTCGGCGCGAGGGCGCGCCGGAGGCGAATGATGATGGGGGCGATCTTCACTCAACCGCAACAGCGGGTCGAAAGCAAGGCTTCAGAGTGAATTCCTCGTATCATCCCATGTCTATTTCCGGAGTAGACCCGGCACGGGCCGCACGGGACGGGGGCGGACCGCTGTTCGCGGCCCGCCCCCTGTCCCGATCCGTCGGATCAGCCCCAGTAGCGGGGCGTGTAGTAGTCCGGCACTTCGACTTCGGCGAAATCCATGTCGGAGCCGAGGTAGAAGCTCGGGTACTGCGGCTGGTTGTAGGTGGTCTGCTGGTTCGCCACGCCGACCCGGTACTGCGGGTCGTGCATGAGCGTGAACAGCTTGTGGCCGGTCACCTCGGTGGAGGTGAAGACGCGAATCGCGCTGGAGTCGGCGGTGCGGACCAGCAGCTCCTCGCGCCAGTCGCCGAGCACGTCGGCCACCAGGCCCGGGTTGCCCTTCGTGTAGTTGTTGGTGAGCGTCCCGGCGGCGTCGAGGACCACGCCGTCCTGGTAGTCGCGGATCGTCGTCTCCTCGACGGTGGCGGCGTCCGCGCCGTGCACGAGCTGGGTCGTCAGATCGGCGTCCCAGCGGATGTTCATGTTGGTGCCCGGCGTCGGCGCCTCGATCGGCTCGCCGGTCACGGTGAACAGGCCCTCGGGGTTCCCGGCCTGGTCGGGCGGGAGCGAAGCCCACGCCTCGTAGCCCGGGATCGACGGGTCGATGTCGCCGACCATGCCGCGCCCGGTGTCGCGGCCGGAATAGCCGCCCCACAGGACCTCGCCGGTCTCGGCGTCGCGCATCGCGTACCCGTACGGCGCCCAGGCGCCGCCCTCGAAGACCGAGAAGATCTCCAGCCCTTCGCGGTTCGGGTCGAAGTCGCCCACGTGGAGCGCGTCGCCGTGGCCGAGCTTCGCGAGCGTGCCCGGGTTGTTGGCGTTCTCCGGCATGGTCGCGTAAGACGAGTAGAGCAGCGAGCCGTCGTCGTCGAGGGTCGCGGCCCCGTAGACGATCTCCTGCTTGCCGTCGCCGTCCACATCGGCCACGCTCAGCGAGTGGTCGCCCTGCGTGGTGAGGGTGCCCCACTCGGGGTCGGGTCCCTCGACGCCGTGCGGGGAGCCGTTGAACGGGTTGGACATCGGGGCGTGGCCGGAATCGGCCTGCCAGCGCTGCTCCAGGTGCTCGCCGTCCCAGTCGATCGCGGTGATGGTCGTGCGCGTGTAGTAGCCGCGGGCGAAGATCGCCGAGGGGTGCTCGCCGTCGAGGTAGGCGACGCCCGAGAGGAACCGGTCGACGCGGTTGCCCGGTTCGATGCGGGCCATGGCGTAGTCGCCCCATTCGAGCCCGTCGTCGCCGCGCTGGACCGGGAAGTCGATGGTGTCCATCTCCAGGCCGGTACGCCCGTTGAAGACCGTCAGGTATTCCGGTCCGGAGAGGACGAACCCGGCGAAGTTCCGCAGCTGGTTCCGGGTGGAGCGCGAGGGCGCGTAGACGTCGATGAAGTGGTCCGCGAGCGTCTCGGCGTCGGCCTGCGAGAGCGGGTAGGCGAAGTCGAACTGCGCGTCGGCGCCGAGCGCGGCCTCGATGGTCGCGGGCCAGTCGCCCTTGACGACCTCGGGGTGCTCGTGCCAGTCCATGAACATCTGCACGAGGTGGTCGTAGTAGCCGGCGGCGGAGAGCCGGTAGTCGTCCTGGTGGGTGACTCCCGCTTCCACGTCGTCCTCGGGGAGCGTGATGTAGCGCTCCTCGCCGTCTTCCACATACGAGGTCGACTTGGTTCCCGGCGCGGTCTTGAGCATGACCTCGGAGATGCCGTCGCCGTCGAAGTCGTACACGTCGAACTGGGTGTAGTGGGCGCCGGCCCGGATGTTCACCCCGGGCTCGATGCGCCAGAGCAGCTCGCCCTCCTGGGTGTAGGCGTCGATGTAGACGGGCCCGGTGTAGCCGACCTGCGAGACGTCCTTCGAGTTCGAGGGGTCCCACTTGACGACGTACTCGTAGTCGCCGTCGCCGTCGAGATCGCCGGGGCTGATGTCGTTGGCCTTGTAGCGGTAGGCCTCCCCGGCTGGGGTGACGCCGTCGGCGGGCTTCTGCAGCGGGATGTCGAGGTAGCCCTCGGACCAGGGCGTCACGGTGTCGGAGACGTCGATGGGCCAGCCGCGCTTGACAGCGACGACCTTGTACTCCGAGTCGGCGTCGCCGGCTTCGTCGAGGAAGTTGGTGGAGTCGGTGACGGTGGCGATCTTGCGGCCGTCCCGGTAGACCTTGAAGGTCGCGCCGGTCAGACCTGAATCGTTATAACCGGTCACCTCGTCGGCGAGCAGCCGCCAGCTGAGGAAGACGCCGTCGCCGGTCACGGCCGCGATCAGGCCGCGGTCGAGCCGCTCGAGCTGGACGTCGTCATGCCGGCCGCCGCCGTGCGACTGCGCCGAGGCGGTGATCCCGACCCCGGCCAGCGCGCCGACCAGCGACACTGCGACGACCTTGCGGAACATGGAGGGAGGACTCATGGAAGGGGCTCCTCGAAAGCGCACGAGGCCTGCGAAAACGCGTCGAAGTCTTGGAGGGGACGCGCTCAGACCTCAATTGAAACGATTTAACGCATCGAAGACTATCGACCTCATCCCCGCCTGTCAAGCGCTTCCCAACCACCCGCCTGTGACGGCAGGTACGCCAGGCCCCCCACATGACTCCCCCGCAACGGACTCCGGTACAGTTCTACCTCGTCCCGGTCGATTAGCTCAGCGGGAGAGCACTCGCTTCACACGCGAGGGGTCACTGGTTCGATCCCAGTATCGACCACCAGCAGAAAGAAGGCCCGGCGGATATCCGCCGGGCCTTCTTTGTCGCCAAATCCGGGGCCATTGCCGGTGTTATTCGGCCTCTCCGAACTCCTCCTCAAAGACCACATCGAGCAGGTTCGCGCCCGCCGTGATGACCGGCCGGAGCTGGTGCCGGTAAACGGTCCTCGTGGTCGAGGTCTTCTTGTGTCCCACCAGGTCAGCGATGAGCTGCTCCCTCGCGCCCTGGATCGACATCCCCGACACGAAGGTGTGTCGCAGTTCCCGAGGGACCCACGCCCCTTCGATCTCGGCCTCTCTCACGATTGCTTGGACGAAGCGGCGCACAATGCGCGCGTCCTTCACGGTGTCGTGCCGAGTGCCGACGATGTAGACGACGCCCTCGTGTTCATGGCCATTGCGCTTGTGCGACTCGACTTGCTTCACCGAGTAGTCGAGGAGGATCGCGACCACGTGGGACGGGAGGGCGATCGTGCGGCGGCTTTTCTCGTTCTTGGTGTCGCCCTTCTTGCGGACCGAGCGCCAAACTTCGGCGGATATCCTGACCGCCTCCCCCCTGACCCTCAATGCTTTCGAGGACGCCAATGTTCGACCCTGCCGCACTGACCGATCGCGAATACCTCGCCCTCATCGCGCAACGACCCGGCATGTTCACGGGCCGAGTCACCTACGAGCGCATGGCCCAGTTTCTCCATGGCTACGATCTCGGATCGCAGCGCGCCGGCGGCCGCGGGCTCGACGGAATCCGTGACTGGCTCTTGGCCCGGCTCGGGCATTCCTCCCCGCTGATCTGGACCTCGATCGTTCTACAACTCGCGTTCCCCGGTCAAGATCAAGTCTTCGATGCCCTCACCGCGGAGCAGGATCGGCAGGCGCTCAAGCTGCTGTTCGTCCTCATCGACGAATTCCTAGCCGAACGCGAACACTCAGAAGAATCTTGAAACCAGCTCGCAGGGAACGTGCCCGGCATCAAGGCCGCCCAGGACCTGGTCGCCTTTCCCGAGCAACTTGAGGCCATGTCTGCGCAGCTGGGTAGGCCATGTCGGATCCATCTCGAATGAGACCAGTGAGCTGCAGGAGCGGCTGCGGGATGTCTACTGGATCGGGGGGACCAGTGGCCCCGGGAAATCGACCACCGCCGCCCGATTCGCTGCAGAGCATGGGTGGCGCTTGTATGTGACCGATGACGTGATGTCGGATCTCGCCCGCCGGGGAAGGCAGCGAGGGGTCGGTCGTGCAGAACCGGGTGGTCGGTCGGGACCGGTCCCCCGGCTCGTTCATATCCTTCGACGAGACCATGTGCAATGAGATCGGAGGTCCAGATGATGACTCGCAGGGTAGTGATCGGACTCCTGATAGTCCTCGGGCTCGGCCTGATACAGACGCATAGCGCGTTCCCGCATGAGACCACCACGTGGACGTGGGAGGGTCAGGAGGTGCTCGCAACCGATACCTGCAGGACTGAATACATCGTTCACTCGGAGGAAGGCTTCCAGCAGGGCGGCGCAACCGAGGTACGTTGCGAAGAAGTCGCAACTCCGCACACGGAGCAGCACGGTTGGAGCATCGAAGCGCTCGCTCTCGGACTCCTCATCGCTGGTGGCGCGCTCGCTGGCCTCTTCGTCATCTGGGCAAGGTCGCGTCGCATTTAGGGCAAATACCTCAGTGTCTGTCCCGCGGATTGTGCGGTCGAGGTCGGTCCCGACGGGAGGCTGTGACGAACCCGAGTTCGGGCGGCAGATGCTTCCAGGTGATACCGGTGTAGAGCACGAACAGGACACCCTGCAAGCATCCTCGGCCGTCAGGGGAAATCGAGCCGCGCTTCCCAAACCGGCGGACCGGGAACAACGCCTCGATACGGATCCATAGTTCATCGTCAATCTCCCAGGGTTTCGCCATGCCCGTTCAACGAACCAATCCGAAACCCTCAGTCAGCCAACCAGTCCGATCGTCGCAGAACTTGAAACCAGTTCCAAATCAGCGGGTCGACATCCTCGACAAGTTGATGGCCGAGTTCGTGACCTTACCGATAATTCGGCGGTGCAGCGGGGCCGGTAGGTTCGGTCCCGTGGGCGGCGTTCTCGTCACCGCGGCGATCGGGCACCGAGCCGCGAAGGAGACCGCGTCGGGCGGGAAGAAGATCGCGACGCGCAGGAAATATTGTGATTTCTTGTGCGTCGCCCGCTATCTGACGCCCATCCCCTGGGCTTATCCCCCAATCCGCGCGGATGGCAAAACGGCTGCAGGCCCCCCTCACGGGGCCCATGTGATCGCCTGTGACCGGCAGTTCCCGGTCACAGGCGATCCTTTTTCGAGGCTCGGTTGAAGTCGCCGACCACTGGCTGGTGACTCGTAGTCGACTTCGCAGCCTTGGGCCTTCTCAGACTGACTGAGTTACGCGTCCTGATCCATGATCTCGAGGACGAGCGCCTCGCCGGGGGCGAGCAGCGGGAGTTGCAGTCCCACTTCGGAGATCACCGAACCGGGCAGCCGGAGGCCGCCTTGCGAGAGCCAGGGCGGGGGGATTTCGTCGAGGCCGCTCGGCACCGGCAACTCGGGCACGGGCGCGACCCGGTAGCGGCGCCCCGGATCGAGTCCCGGGACGCGGAGTGCCGTGGCGAGTGCGCGGTTCCCGGTGGCGTGGCGGGCGATGCGCATGACCGCATGGCTCTGGTCGTCGCTGACGACGGCAGTCGCGGTGCATCCGTCGTCGCCGGTGTCGGGATGGCTGAGCGTCCCAGTGTGGAGAAGGCCGCGGAGGCGGCGGTAGCAGCTGACCGCGTGGCGCAGCCGGTCGAGTTCGTCCGGCGTGCAGGCGGTGATGTCCCATTCGATGCCGAAGGAGCCGAACAGGGCGGTCGCGATGCGGAAGTCGAGGGTCGACGCCCGGTGGGTGGTGTGGGCGGTCGGCGGGCCGATGTGCGATCCGATGAGTTCGTGGGGCAGCAGCAGTTCCGTCCACCGTTGGATCGCCAAGCGCTCCAACGGGTCGTTGGTGTCGGAGGCCCACACTCGGTCGGTACGGTCGAGGATGCCGAGATCGACGCGGGCGCCGCCGGAGGCGCAGGATTCGATCTCCAGCATCGGGTGGCGCTCGCGGAGCCGGTCAAGGAGCCGGTAGACGGATTCGGTGTGCCGGTGGACGTTCGAGCGTCCATCATGGACGGCCTCGATGAGGTCGCGGTTCTGGTCCCATTTGATGTAGTCGAGCTCGTATTCGCCGACGAGCGCCGAGATCGAGCCGAGGAGGTGGTCGAACGCCTCGGGGTTGGTCAGGTCGAGCGCGTACTGGCCGCGCCACGCTCGCGTCGACGGGGGCTGGAGCAGCCATTCGGGGTGCTCGCGCGCGAGGTCGGAGTCGGGGTTGACCATCTCGGGCTCGAACCACAGGCCGAACTGCATGCCGAGGGAGCGGACGGTGCGCACGATGGGGTGCAGGCCCTCGGGCCACACCTCGGGGTCGACGGTCCAGTCGCCGAGCCCGGCGGAGTCGTCGCGCCTGCCGAGGAACCAGCCGTCGTCGAGCACGAACCGCTCGACGCCGATGCCGGCGGCCGTGCGCGCCAGCGTTTCCAGGCGGTCGAGGTCGTGCTTGAAGTAGACGGCCTCCCAGGTGTTCAGGACGACCGGGCGGGCCTCGCGCGGGTGCGAGGGCCGGGCCCGCAGCGAGCGGTGGAACCGGTCGCCGAGGCCGTCGAGACCCCGGTCGCTCCAGACGAACACGGCGTCGGGAGTGCGGAAGGACTCCCCTGGCGCGAGCTCGATCTCGCCGGGCCGCAGGAGCGGCCCCGCGCCGAGGACAGTCCGCGCTTCGGGGAGGGCGTCGTGGCGGTAGACGGCGTCGCCGCTCCAGGCGAGGTGCACCGCCCACAGTTCGCCTGCGGTGGCGTCGAAACCGGGGGTGCCCAGGATGAGGGCGAACGGGGAGTCGTGGCCGGTGCGGCCGCGCCGCGTTTCGCGCACGCGGCTGCCCTGCGCGAGTGGGCCGCGCTGGGGGACGCGCTCGCGCGTCCAGCGGCCGGTGAAGTCGAGGACTTCCGCGGCGCGGTCGTCGACGGGCATCACGGCTTCGAGCGCCGCGAGCGACAAGGGCCGATCTCCGGTGTTGACGACTTCATGCGCGATGCGCAGGACTCCGGCGTCGTCAAGATGGAGTTCGCTGCGGAGGAGGAGGCCGGGGGCTTCGGCTCGGAGGTGCAGCGTCCCTGTGTCCACATCGGTTTCGAATCCCGAGTCGGCGACGGTCCATCGGGGGTATTGGGCCTGGCCCGCACGGTGCGCGGCGAGGCCGGGGCGTCCCTCCCAACCGTC
Source organism: Glycomyces luteolus (assembly GCF_027622875.1). Lineage (GTDB taxonomy): Bacteria > Actinomycetota > Actinomycetes > Mycobacteriales > Micromonosporaceae > Glycomyces > Glycomyces luteolus. Next base: position 246,900 of record NZ_JAPZVP010000008.1, read on the forward strand.
CTGCTCGCCCGGCACCAGGGTGAGGGGCCAGGGAGCGTCGAGCGCGCTGGGCGAGACCGAGCGGGTTCGGGCCTGGCGCAGCTGTTCGAAGTCCCCGTGGCTCAGGTCGCCGAGGTCCCGGCCCCAGTGCAGGACCTCGGGGAGTCCGTGCTCGGGCAGATGCACGACCACGGATACGCCTCCGGCCCAGAGCATCCGGGTCTTCCCGTTGTCGTCTAGGCCATCGGGGACGCTCGCGGCGACCTCGCTCGGCGCCGGGGCGGCCTGCCTGAAGTGGGGGACTTCGACGACGGCTCGCGGTTCAGTCATGCGGACTCCTCGATGGACGTGTTCGGGGCCGTCCAAGTATCGACAAGCCGCATGACTTTGTCAATATAGAACACTAACTCTTGATCGTGGCCCAGGAAGTCCCGGATCGCGAGCACGGCCCCGGCCCGGGCCCACTCGTCGAACTCGAACGGCTGGATGTCGAGGGTGATCGGTGCGCTGTCGGGGTGGCGGCCCGCCTCGACCGCGGCGTCGAGTTCGGCCCGCGCGAGCTCGGTCACCGCGATACCGTCGCCGGTGATGATGATCTTCTGGGGGTCCACGGTGTTCGCCAGCGTCGCAACCAGGACGCCGAGCGCGTGCCCTGCGTCGCGGAACGCCTGCTTGGCGGCGGGGTCGCCGCTTCGCGCGAGGTCCACGACGCTCGCGTAGTCCAGGCCGGGGGTGCGCAGGGCGCCGACGATCGCCGCGTTCGAGAGGTACGAGGCCAGGCAGCCGCGGTGCCCGCGTTCGCACCGCGGTCCGCTCGGGTCGACCGGCAGGTGCTCGAGGCTGCCGGCCCTGCCGTTGGCGCCGGTCACGACCTTCCCGTCCACGACGATGCCGACCCCGATCCCGGTACCCACGGTGATGAGCACCATGGACTCGTACCCCACGCCGATGCCGAACCAGTGCTCGGCCACCGTCAGGGCGCGGACGTCGTTCTCCGCGGCGGCGCGCACGCCCAGGCGCTCGCTCACGAGGTCGGCCAGCGGCACCTCGCGCCAGCCGAGGAACGGCGATTCCAGCACGATCTGGCTCCCGCCCGCGGAGGCGACGTCCCCGGCGAGACCGATCCCCGCTGCGGCGATGCCGGGATACTCGCCCGAGAGGCGCTCGTAGGCGCCGCCGATCTGCTCGACGACGTCCTCGACCTTCCGCGACGCCAGGGGCTCGTCGAACTCGGCGAGGGCCTGCGCTTTGAGGTCGGTGACGACGGCGAAGAGCCTGTCGCTGGTCAACTTGACGCCGAGGAAGCTCCTGCCGTCGGGGCGGATGTGGAGGACCTCGCTGGGCCTGCCGGTCGCCCCCCGCAGCTCGATCGCGCCGCTCGTGACCAGGCCCTGCTCGATGAGGGCGCGCATGACCACCGTGAGGCTCGTCCGCGAGATGCCGATGGTCCGCGCTATCTCCGCGCGGGACTTCGGACCGTGGATCAGCAGTTCGCGGAGGGCGCTGCGCTCCAGGCCGCTGAGGGAGGGCCCGGGCGGGCGGCCCTCGGCTTGCGGTGGCGACGTCGTCTGCATGGGGTTCTCCTCGGTTTGTACTCAGCCAACGTTATCGGGGCGCTCAATCACCGATCTATGCCCTTATATGTCTAGTTCATAACTATTTTCCTACCGAATTCGCGGCGCATACTTGGTACGGCTAGTTGACAAACTAAGCGACATCTGCGTACCGTACATCGCACCAGGTCAGGGATCCACATACCTCAATTCCCCTGATCTGCGTCCCTCCCTATCCCTTCGCAACAACGAGGTCAGCGAAAATGGCTAATCCCTCCGACCGGGCGCCCTTCAAGCGCCGCTCACTGTTCAAGGCCGCTGGGCTCGGGGCCGCGGGGGCCGCGGGCCTGCCGGTCATCGCCGCCTGCTCAGACATCGAGTCCAACGGCGGCTCCACCCAGACGAGCGACGGATTCGACTTCCTGCCCACCCACGAGGACTGGCCGCTGCCGGTCCAGCCCGACCTGGTCGGCGAGCCGCCGCACCACCCCTCCGCCTTCACCTCGTATCCCGAGCCGGTCCAGGCCATCACCGACCTGCCCTCCGGCAAGGGCACGTACGAGATCACCGTGCCGTGCTGGGGCGCCGCCCCCTCGCAGGACGACCCCTACTTCGCGGCGGTCGCCGCAGCCTGGGGCGGCACCGTGGTCAAGCTCCGCCAGGGCGACGGCATGACCTACGGCGACACGGCGGTCCAGTGGGTCAAGGCCGACGAGTACGGCGACGGCATCCAGCTGTTCAACTACATGACCGGCTCCTTCAGCAGCTTCCAGGAAACGGTCGTCAACTCCTTCTACGACCTCACCGAGATCGTGCAGGGCGACATCGCCGAGCGCTGGCCGCTCCTCGCCGCCCTCCCGTCCGAATCGTGGGGGCAGGCCGTGTGGTCCAAGGACCCCGACGACCCCGAGACCGCGGGCATCTACGCCATCCCCATGACCTACAGCGGCGGCCAGGGCAACGGCATCCTCGCCCGCACCGACCTCCTGGAGGCCGAGGGCCTGGCGATGCCGACCACGGTCGAAGAGTTCCTCGAGGTCGCCCGCGCCTGGACCGACGACTCGGCCGGTCGGTGGGCCACCGTCGGCCTCGACTGGTTCATCGGCCAATGGTTCAATCTCGGCGGCATCGACGGCTGGAACTGGGACCCCGAGCAGAAGAAGATGATCAACAACATCGAGCGGCCCGAGTTCACCGAACTCATGGAGTTCCGCCGCACCCTGTGGGACGAAGGGCTCATCCACCCCGACGCACCGACCGGGACCCTCGACGCCGCCGCGATGCAGCAGGCCGGACAGGTCATGTTCACCCAGGACAACCTCGTCCGGTGGAACGACTACAACCTGCTGGTCAAGAAGGGCGAGGCCGAGGGCGCGGTCGCGCCGCTCCCGCCGCTGGCCGCGAAGGGCCGCACCCCCATCGTGACGGTGTCCGCCGGTATCAGCGGCTGGACCTTCCTCAACAAGAACCTCTCCAAGGAGCAGGTCGAGGAGATCCTGGACGTCGCCAACTGGGCCGCCGCACCGTACGGCACCAAGGAGCACGAACTGCTCAACTACGGCGTCGAAGGCGAGCACTTCGACATCGGCGCCGACGGCAACCCCGCGTTCACCGCGGTCGGCAGCGAGGTCGTCCAGAACCCGGTGAACTACAAGGCGTTCGCCCAGGTCGACACGTTCCTCACCGGCGACCCCGACATGGTCGCAGCGCGCTTCGAGTACAACGCCTCGATCCAGCAGTACATCGTGGAGCCCCCCTTCAAGGGCATCCGCATCGAGGCCCCCGCCGCGGCGAAGGCCGCCGGGACCACCCTGTGGGACCAGCAGTCGGACATCGCCTTCGGGCGCGCCGAGCTCTCCTCCATCCCCGAGATGGTCGAGACGTACTTCAAGAACGGCGGCGAAGAGGCGCGCCAGCACTACACCGACGCGTACCTGGCCGTCTACGGCGACGAGTAGCGCACTGGTCGGGGGGGCCCCCCCCGGCGCCCCCCCCCCCCCCCCCCCGCAGTTGACCCCCGGGCAAAACGACCGATTGGGCACAACCCCTCA
>NZ_JAPZVP010000008.1:250492-257560 GCF_027622875.1 Glycomyces luteolus
CCCCCCCGCGGCGGCCCCCCCCCCCCCCGCCCGCCCGCCCCCCCCCGCGCCCCCCCCCCCCCCCCCCCCCCCCCCCCCCCCGCCCATGCACCGGATCTACACGACTGGAATCTCAAGCGATGGCAACACTCCAGAGCACGGCACCACCAGAAGCGGACGAGGTCCCCCGCCCGCCCGTCGTCAGACGCAAACGCACTGTGGCGCAGCGTTTCCGCCACGACTGGCCCCTGCTGCTGCTGGCATTCCCGGTGGTCGCCCACCTCGCGGTGTTCCACTACTGGCCCTCGGCCTGGAACATCATCGCGTTCATGGACTACAGCCCCTACCGGCCGTTCTGGGAGAACCCGTTCGTGGGCTTCGCGTGGTTCGAGCGGCTGTTCAACGACCCGTACTTCACGCCGGCGCTGCTCAACACGCTGAAGTTCGCCGCGCTCAACCTGCTGTGCATGTTCCCGCTCTCGGTCCTGCTGGCCCTGGCCATGAACAGCATCATCTCCATCAAGGTGCGCAGCACGTTCCAGTCCATCGTGTACCTTCCCCACTTCTTCTCGTGGGTCCTGGTCGTCACCGTCTTCGTGCAGGTCCTCGGCGCCGACGGCCTCGTCTCCAACTGGATCATGGACGGGGGCGGCGAGCGGCTCAACTTCACCTCGAATCCCGACAGCTTCCTGTTCCTGGTCTGGCTGCAATGGGCCTGGAAGGACGCCGGCTGGGGCATGATCATCTTCCTCGCGGCCCTCGCCTCGATCAACCCCAGCCTGTACGAGGCGGCCGCCTCCGACGGCGCGGGCCGGTGGCGGCGCCTGTGGCACATCACCCTCCCGGGCATCCGGCCGGTCATCATCCTCCTCCTCATCCTCCAGATCGGCGGCATCCTCTCCGTCGGCTTCGAGCAGTACCAGCTCCAGCGCCAGGCCGTCGGCTACCAGGCCACCGAAGTGCTCGACACCTACGTGTACTACCAGTCGATCGTCGGCAACCAGGGCGAGTCGTTCGGCACCGCCGCGGGCCTGTTCAAAGGCGTCATCGGCTTGATCCTCATCCTCGTCGCCAACAACATCGCGCACCGCCTCGGAGAGCAAGGGATCTACCAGAAGTCATGACCGCCATCGCCATGAAACCCAAGCGCCGCACCAAGAACCGGCCCGTCTGGGACGAGGAGCCCTCGCTCGCCGGCAAGGCGGTCAAGGCCCTGTTCCTGATCTGCTACGCCGCCGCGATCGTCCTCCCGATCTGGGCGGTCGTCGCCACCAGCTTCGCCAGCGAGGAGGCGCTCAACCGCGCCGGCGGGAGCCTGCTGATCCTGCCCACCGACGTCAGCCCGCAGGCCTACCGCGAGATCTTCTCCGGCGGCGCCCTCACCGACTCGCTGATCCTGACGCTGACCCTCACCGTCGTCGGCACCGCCATCAGCCTGGCCCTCACCATCTGCGGTGCCTACGCGCTCTCGCGCACCGGCTCGCTGCTGCACCGCCCGATCCTGTGGATCATCCTGCTCACGTTCCTGTTCGGACCGGGCATGTTCCCCAGCTTCCTGGTGGTGCAGAAGCTCGGGCTGTTCAACAGCTACTGGTCGCTCATCCTGCCCGGGGCCGTGGGCACCTTCAACATCATCATCCTGCGCGCCTTCTTCATGAACTCGATCCCCGGCGAGCTCATCGACGCCGCCAAGATCGACGGCGCCGGCGAGTTCCGGACCCTGTTTCGGATCGTGCTGCCGATGTCGAAGGCCATCCTCGCCGTCATCGCCCTGTTCTACGCCGTCGGCTACTGGAACATGTACTTCCAGGCCGTCCTGTACACGCCAGGCCTGGAGACCCAGCCGATCCAGGTCGTGCTCCAGCGGATGCTCATGTCCACACAGGGCCTTCCAGAGGGCGCGCAGGCCGCCGCCCAGTACCAGGCCACCGGTGAGGCAGCACCGACCGCCGCCCTCAAGATGGCCGTCGTCGTGTGCACCATCATCCCGATCGTCATCATGTACCCGTTCATCCAGAGACACTTCACGAAGGCCGTCATCACCGGCGCCGTGAAAGGCTGACCCGCGGTCTGTGAGGGTCCGCGAGGGGAGGGCGCCCGGATCTTGCCGGGCCCGGGCGCCCGTGATCCCCGCTCCCTCCGCGGCTCGCCCGTGCCGGCGACCGCCCACACAGCTCATCCACCCCAACTGTCCAGTCAGGACCGCGCTAGCGGTCCTCCGACAGGACTTGACCTCTCACAACCAACGCAAAAGGAGAGCACCGTGCGACGACGCACATTCACCGCCACCGCATCCATCGGAGCGGCGGCGGCCGCCGCCGCGGTCGCGGCCGGCACCCTGCCCGCCTGGGCCCGCGACAACGAAGGCCCGAGCGGCGCCGACACCTACGCCTGGAAGAACGCCGTCATCAACGGCGGCGGTTTCGTGCCCGGCATCGTCTTCAACGAGACCGAGCCGAACCTGATCTACGCCCGCACCGACATCGGCGGCTGCTACCGCTGGCAGGAGGACTCCCGGACCTGGAAGCCGCTCCTGGACTGGGTCGGCCGCGACAAGTGGGGCTGGTCCGGTGTGGTCTCCATGGCCGCCGACCCGGTCGAGACCGACCGGGTCTACGCCGCGGTCGGCACCTACACCATCGACTGGGACCCCAACAACGGCGCGGTCCTCTACTCCGACGACAAGGGCGAGACCTGGGGTATCGCCGAGCTGCCGTTCAAGCAGGGCGGCAACATGCCCGGCCGCGGCATGGGCGAACGCCTCGCCGTCAACCCCGCCGACAACGCCGAGCTGTACCTGGGAGCCCCTTCCGGGAACGGCCTGTGGCGCTCGAAGGACTACGGCCGCACCTGGGCCGCGGTGGAGAACTTCCCCAACCCCGGGAACTTCGTCGTCGACCCGAACAACCCCACCCTGGCCGACAACCAGGGCGTCATCTGGATCGACTTCGACCAGATCGGCGGCAAGATCTATGTGGGCGTGGCCGACCCGGCCGACCCGCTGTACGTCTCCGAAGACGGCGGCGCGACCTGGACCGCGGTCCCCGGAGCCGCCGAAGCGCTCGGCAACGCCGACGGCAACCGCACCTTCCCCAGTCAGTCCGCTGTGGACAACACCAACGGGTACCTGTACATGGTGACCAGCTACGACCCGGGCCCCTACAACGGCGCCCCCGCCTCGGGCAACGGCGGGAAGATCGTGCGGCTCGCCACCCAGACAGGCGAGTGGACCGACATCACCCCCGCCTACAACCCCCGCGGGGTGATCCCCGGCTTCGGCGGGATCACCGTCGACCGCCAGAATCCCGGCACTCTCATGGCGGCCACGCGCAACAACTGGTGGCCTGACGAGATCCTCTACCGCTCAACGGATTCCGGTGCCACCTGGTCGCTCAGCTGGGACTACGCCGAAGGCCAGGACCGCCACGACCGGTTCGACATGGACTCCTCGGGCAGCCCGTGGCTGTCGTGGAACGGCGAGGACCAGGGGCCGGCGTACGCGGTCAAGCACGGGTGGATGATCGACGCCCTCGCCATCGACCCGCACGACTCGGGCCGCATCATGTGGGGCACCGGCGCCACCATCTGGGGCACTGAGGACCTGACGCAGTGGGACTCGCAGGGCGAGCTCATCGGCGAAGAGAACGGCCAGCGGGTCGCGCTCCCGGTCGAGAAGTTCACTGTCGGCGTCCGTGCCGAAGGCGTGGAGGAATGCGCGACCCTCGACCTCGCCGCCCTCGGCGGGACGCTCGTCTCCGCGGTCGGCGATGTCGGCGGCTTCGTGCACACCGACCTCGACCGGGCCGAACCGATGATCGACACCGGCTGGTCCACGGGCACCAGCGTCGACTTCGCCCAGGCGAAGCCGGACATCGTCGTCGGCACGGGCAACGTGCACGGCAACGAGAAGGGCCACGTCGGCGTCTCCACCGACCGAGGCAAGACCTGGAAGAACGCCGCGCGTCTGGAGGGCGTCCCCGGCGACGGCCACGGCGGTACCGTCGCGATCACCGCCGACGGGTCCACGATCCTGTGGTCTCCCAGCGGCACCGAGGTCACCCCGGTGTACAGCACCGACCTGGGCGAGACCTGGAATCCGGTCCAAGGGCTTCCGGCCGGTGCGAAGATCCGGTCCGACCGCGTCAAGGCCTCGGTCCTGTACTCGTTCTCGGGCGGCACGTTCTACCGCAGCACCGACGGAGGCAAGACGTTCACCGACACGGGAGCGACCGGCCTGCCCGCCGCGGCCGTCGAGGACTTCCGGGCCGTCCCCGGCAGGAAGAACCACGTCTGGCTCGCCGGGCGCGGGGACGAGAAGGAGGGCATCGGAGGCGGCATGTGGCGCTCCAAGGACGGCGGCGTGACCTGGAAGCAGATCACCAAGTTCGAGACGGCGGAATCCGTCGGCTTCGGCAAGGCCGCCAAGAGCTCCGGTTACCCGGCCGTCTACACCTCCGCGGTGATCGACGGCAAGGCGGCGATCTACCGCTCGATCGACGGCGGCACCCGCTGGCGCCGCATCAACGACGACGACCACCAGTGGGCCTGGTCGGGATCCGCCATCACCGGCGACCCGCAGATCTACGGCCGCGTCTACCTCACCACCAACGGCCGCGGCATCATCTACGGCGACATCACCGACTGATGCACGGAAGCCGCCCCGCGGAAGGCGGGGCGGCCATCACCGAAGTGACACCGCGAAAGGAATCCCGATCACCGGAACGCACCGCGAGGGCCTCCGCGACCGGGTGAGGGAGCCTCGACTTCGTCATCCACTGGGGACCGTATGCGGTTCCCGCCTGGGCCGAGCCGCACCGAAACCGCGAGCTCGTGGCGAGGCTCCAGCGGATCGTCCTATTACGATCCGGCTCCGACCGATACTGACCCCCCGACAAGAAGGAGATCAACATGACCGCCGCGCTTTCGGTGCAGCTCTACAGCGTGCGCGACGCGCTCGCCGCCGACCTGCCGGGAACGCTCGACCGCATAGCGGGACTCGGCTTCGCGAATCGGGATTCCATTCTTCGGCGGCCTGGGCGGCGCCCGTCGATGCGAACACGTCGACACTCATCTGCTGGGCTTGGGCTGCGGTGAACGGGTCGAGTGCGGTCGCGGCGGCGGACCCGGCGAGCACGCCGACTCCGCCGATGAGCATCCGCCTGCGGCTCTTGGGGTTTCCATCCAGGCCATATTGGTCTTACCTTTCGAGAAGAGCTGGTTTCTGGTCATTCGTAGGATCGGGACACTCGGGGTTTCGGGTATGGCTGTCATGGTGAAGCCGTTGATGGTTCAGGAGACTTAACCGCCCGGGACCCTGCGACGACTCGACCGCCAATTGGGAGATGCGACGCGATCGCTGTGCTTTCAGTACAGGTCGCGGGTCCCGGTCGCGCCGCTGACCGGGCAGGAGACGTCCGCCCAGGTCTGCCTGCCGCCGGTGCCCGAGACGGTGACCCGCAGCTCGATCGTGCCGCCGCTGGTCGCCGAGCCCGCCCTTGCGCTGAAGGTTCGCGCACCGGTGCCGAAGGTCGCGCCCTCGACCTTGATCGAGTCCTCGTTCTCGATCCAGCCGACGTTCAACCCGCCAACGGCGGTCCACTCGGTCTCGACCCCCGTCGTCCTTGTCGCGTGCTTAACCATCTGCGAGCCGGCACGCCGTAGTTACCGTCTGGTCCGTCGCTGGTTGACCTGTCCGCCGCCGCAGGTACAGAGAGTGACCTTCGTGCCGGTACTGGTGCCCCAGCCCGAGGCGTCCAGGCACAGGCCGGACATCCCTTGTTCCTGGAATTCATAGGATCGTTTCCGTTCCAGGTGGCCGTAGGGATCCGGGCGGGCTCGGTCTCGCGCCGAGCCCGCCCGCTACCTCAGGAACACCCGAGCCGGACCTGCGTCGTGCCGCTAGTGCTGCAGGGTCAGCAGACCCGGCCGATAAGGCAGCGTGCCGTACTCCCCGCCGTCGGTGCTGGGGTTGCGTCCCTGGTAGAGGAACTGCAGGTTGCAGGGGTCGATGGTTTTGGTCTGGTCGGGGTTGGTGCGCACCACATCGCCGTGGCTGATGTCCCGGGTCCAGGTCGCACCGCTGTTGACGCTCCCGGCGAAGGGGCTGTTCACGGTCTCGGCCCCGGCCTGGGGTGTCCACGTGCCGTCCAGGCTGGTGGCCGTGAACGAGCGGAAGTAGCGACCAAATCCTGTGTAGTTCTGGGCCTCGACGATCATGAGGTACTGGTTCTGCCCCTGGACCTTGTAGACCTCGACCGCCTCGAACAGGTTGAGCGCCGTGTCGCTCATGATCTCCGTGTACGACGAACCGAAGCTGCCCGGGAAGTTCCCGAGGGGCATGCTGGCCCGGTAGGCACTGCCTTCGCCGTCGACGAAGAACATGTACATGTTCGTGTCGTCGCCGATGAGGGTCACGTCGTACCCGCCCCGGGGTCTCCCGTCGCCTGTGGGGGGAAGGGACGCGGTGAACAGCTCCTGCTGCGCGGACCAGCCGTTGAGGTTGGTGGGGTCGCTCGAGGTGCGGTAGGAGAAGGTGCCTTGCCCGCCCCCGTTGTAGGCGAGCACCCAGATGTTCTTCGGGGCGAAGTAGAACAGCGTCGGTGCGATGGCATTGAAGGGCATCGTGTTCTGGGTGGCGGTGGCCATGTCGGACCAGTTCGTGAAGGGGCTGAAGGACATCAGTCCCCAGTTGCCGTCGGGATAGGGCAACGCGCCGTGGGTCGTGGCGTAGACGAGGTACTGGCCGTTGTGGCGGACTGCGGTGAAGTCCTTGAGCGATGCCCACCCCGCCTTCGGTTCCGCGAGCGGGCCGGTCGATGTCCAGTGGTACGTGGACGGAAGAGCGCAGGCGCCGCTGCCGCTGTCGACGCGGGCGAGCTGCCACTGCTGGTTGCTGCCGCCCCAGTCGCTGTACTGCACGACGGCTGCGCCGTCGTTGGTGGCCGCGTTCTGGACCTCGACCGCCTTGTTGCTGTTGCGGTTGATCAGGCGCACGTAGCCGCTGCCGGAGTCGGCCAGCCGGAACTGCTGGTTGGTGCCGCCGTGGTCGGTCCACTGGTGGATGGCGGCACCGTCGGCGCTCGACCAGCT
>NZ_JAPZVP010000009.1:0-29838 GCF_027622875.1 Glycomyces luteolus
AGGAGCCGGGCGCGGGCGGGACTGATCGGCTCGCCTTCCAGGAGCGGGGTGCGGCCGGTGTCGTGGCCTTGCAGCGTCTCGATGTCCGCCACCAGGTTGAGGGTGGCGGTGTGGCCGTGCCGGGTCGATGCCTGCGGGGAGGAGCCGTAGCCGGCCAGGAGCTGGTGGAGGGCTTCGGCGTGGCGGTTGGCTTGCGGGGGCAGGATGCCGTCGGTGTCGGTCTCGTCCTGGCGGGGCGGGGGGCAGGCGGTCTTGAGGTACTTCTCCAGCAGCCGCCCGGTCGCGTCCGAGAGTTGCCCTTCCAACGCCCACATGCCGTTGTGCTGCGGGGTCAGGTCGAGGCGCTGCATGGACTGCTGCCCGAGTTCGTCGAGCAGCTCGGTCTCCTCGGCGATGGAGGCCCACAGTTCGTCGAGGTGGCGGCGCAGGTCCTTGAAAGTGGCATGCGCGCAGTACTGGGCGACCATCGCTTCCGGCGTCGCGCACAGAGTCTGGGGGTCGAAGGGGGAGGGGACCGGGGTGGTGAAGGGGGTGCGGGCGAAGTGGCGGATGGCCGTGGTCTGGTCGAGCTGGCGGACCGCGAAGGCGACCTGGTCGATTCTGGCTTTCCCGGTCGTCGCCGCCTCGGCGAGCACACGGAACTTCCCTGAAAGGCGGGCGATGGCCGCGATGGCGCCTGCGGTGTTGAACGTGAAGTCGAACTGGGACAGGAGCAGGTCGCGGAGGGCGGAGAAGCCGAACTCGGAGCGGTGCAGGTTCTGCTCTTTCATCGCGATCACTGCCGAGAGCACTTGGGCGTGCTGGGTGTTGATGGCGGCGGCGGCTGCGTCGAGGGTGGAGCGGATAGCCGCTGCCTGGGCGGGCCGGTCGGAGGCCAGGGGAGGGACGGGGTTCGGGGTGGTGGTGCAGTGGCTCATGGGTCCTTTCGCCTCCCTTCCTGTTCTCGAATGTCCTACCGGTTTTCGCTTTCTTGTTCGTAGTTCAATGATGACAGGTCGGCTGCTTGGCGTCATCACCCAATGGAGTGAACATTCCATGAGGGACATTCACAGTCCGCGCCGGGACCGCCTCGGCCGCATGGGGAAACGGCCTCAGGGCCGTAATGGGACCTCCACGCAATGACACCCTTTTGTCGCTGCCCGCCTGAACCTCGCACGGAACGGACCTCGCAGCCGAACAGGGTCCCCGCCCGGCCCGCCACCTCTTTGTCGCCGCCTGCTTGAACCCCACACGAATCAGAACCCGCAGCAGAACGGAGGCCCGGCCCAATCCGCCACCTCTTTGTCGCTGCGATGTTTGACCTGGAACACCGTCAACTCCCAAGAAAGTCGTTGATCGTGATTCGGGGCGTGATCACCAGTTCATAGCCGAGGCGTCGTGGACCAAGCCGCGGATCGCACCGGAGATCCACAGCAGTTCCCCTCTTATCCTTCTCTTATCAGGACTGCCGTTGCATCGTCGCCTTCGCTACGGCGAGCAGCGCCTGAGTCCGTTCCGGTCCAGGAGCCATTTCGAATGCCAGCCTCTCCGCCCGGATAGGAGCAGACTCGCAATTCGGTTCGGTCGGAATGCGTCGTGCGAGCACGGCGGCCTCATCAGGGTCGTTCGTTGCGATGATGTCAACGAGCTTCTTCAGCGTATGGGCGCGCGTGAACGAGTCGCCGATTCCGAGAGCGATCTGGGCAGCCTCGCCGGGCGCGCTCAAAGCCATGCTCGCGGCGGCCTGGGCGAAGACCGATTCCTTGTAGGACGAATCCGGCATCGGCGCCGCCAGCTGTATCGCACGGGCGGGATCGATTTCGGCGATCCCGCCATAGAGATAGCTCATGCTGCTATCGGATCGCGAGGCGAACTCGCTGATGAGCGGTTCGATCCGATCCGGGAACACCTTCGTGAACACCCTTGAGACCCTTTTGAGCGCCAAGGATTGGGGGAAGGAGCCCTCCAGCAAGGACCTCAGCAGCCGCAGAGCATGTTCGGGGTCGACCGCGGCGAAGGCTTCCACGAGGTCAACGAGTCCATCGGCCTGCTTGGATTCATTGAGGATCGAGAGCACCAGCCGCTCAGCCGCGACGGCCATGTTCCGGGCCGCAACCGCATCCACGCCGGCGGCCTCCTTCGCCGTCTCGATGAGACCCATGCGCATGCGGTCTTCGTCCGGGTCGAGTCGCAGGAGGCGACCAGCGGACGCCGGGGCGGTGGCGACAAGGTTCGCGGCCGCCGACCGCAGGTGTCGGCATTCGTCGGCCGGGATGCTGTCGATGGTCCGTTCGACCGCGGTGACCAGATGATCGGCCATCGTGGGTGAGGGATCGGGCGAAGTCTGCAGCAGCTGGATCAGAGCGTGGAAGTACTCGGTCCAGTCCTCTTCGGTGCGGCAGCGGAGTTCTGCGATCTCGAACAGCCGATAGGTGGATTTCGGATCGGTGCCGAGCATCGCGGCGGCGACGACGACAATCTCCGCCGTTGGAACGGCATCGAAGGCGGTCCTGGGAAGGAAACGGCCGTTGACTCTGAAGTAGCCGTGGGCGAGTTCGGGATTGAACTGTGAGAGCCGAATCGCGATGTCGGCCAGCAGTGAAGCCCTCCTCGCCGGGTCCTTTTCTCGCGCCACCAGGTCGCCGAGCGCCCGCTCCAGGCGGCCCCCGATATCCTGCTTCGGCACTGCGATCGCGCGGGCCGCGGAGTGGAGCACGCTCCTCGGCCTTCCACCGAGGTGCGGGCCGCGAGATGATTCGGCGAGCATTCTCATGACCCTGACCAGGGCCCGAGCCGCCTGCGAACCCTCCCTCAGCTCCAGCGACATGGCGATGGCCTCGCGCATTAGGTCTTTGGCCTCGTCTTGCTTGTGCTCGGCGAGCGAGTCGATCAAGGCGAGGGAAGCTCCCACGTGTACCGGGCTGCTTAGGTCCAAGCTGTTCAGGAATTCGAGCTCGGGGTACGTGTCGATCAAGGCGAGGGACGCTTCTCCCGCGTGTTCCGGATTGCTCAGGCCCAAGTTGTCCAGGTATTCGCGCGCGAAGCCTTCATCGACTTCGGCGAGACCCGTGATCATCGCCTCGACGACCGACTGCAGGGTCTCGCCTGGGCTGAGACGTCGCACCACGGCCAAGGGCCACTTCGGGTCCAGCTTCGCCGCCACTCGAACGATGCCGCACAGCGCCTCCGTCTTCTCCAGATCCTGATCGCTGTCAGGCAGAGTCGAGGCCGCCGCTTCGTTGAGAATGTTCCAGAGATGGGTTCGGGGCTCCGGGAGCGGCGAATCGAACGGTTGCACCGCAAGGGAATCCGCTAGATCAACGTCAATCGGGCCCTGGTTTGCTGGGCGCTGCGAAGGCGACTTGGCGGCGGGCTCGACAGCGGCCGCGCTGGCGGCTTGCGTCAGGGGGACTCGGTACTCGTTGAAGAGATCCCGGCCCGCGGTCACGGCGACTGTCTGCCGCCGGGCGAGGGCGATCTGCCCTTCGCCGTCGAAGTAGAACTGGGGCCTCGAATTGCCTGCCGGGCTCAGCTCGGTTTCGAGGTAGCGGTACAGGTCCTGGGCCGTCAACTGGCTCTCGGCCCGGGCGAAGCGCAGACCGGCGACTAGGGCGGTCGTGAACGGGCTGGTGCCCTTGGGGCCGAGCGCGTCCAGGGCGAGCTCACCGGAGCCGGCGCTGGTGATGACGCACCGGCCCTTGCCGGTCGCCTTGACCTTCAGCTCGCCGCCTCGGAAGGCGCCGCTGTGGCAGCAGTCGAGGATCGTCACCGCCGCGGCCGCCGGGGACTCCTTGATGAGGGCGTCGACGTCCTCCTTGTACTGCAGGGCGGTGACCCTCAGCGAGCTCACTCGGGTGTCGTTGGTGCACAGGTGGAGACGGCCCTGGATATCGAGTTTGCCGTGGCCGCTGTAGTAGAGGAGCAGGACGTCGTCGCGGGTCGCGTCTTCGATGAAGAAGCGGTGCAGCTCCTCGCGAAGGTTCTGGAGATTGCGGTCGATGAGCGGTTCGACGTCCTCGGCGGCGAACATGCCGGACTCGGGGTCGGCCAGCGCCTCGCAGAGTGCGTCCACATCCGCTCGCGGTCCATACAGCTTCGGGAGGTTCTGCGGGTCGCGGCGGAAGACGGCGTTGCCGATGAGGAGGGCGCGGTACCGGGGTTCGGGCATCAGCGGCCTTCGATCATCCGGCCGATCGATTCGCTCAGCGTCGTCAGGGATTGCTGGTCGATGTTCTCTCCCGTCAAGGTGAACCGCTGTTCCTTGCCGTCTTCGTCGGTCCAGGTGGCGGTGATCGTGCGGGTCTTGTCGCGTCCGAGCCAGGCGCGGAAGACCTGGACCGCCGACACCAGTGCCCCTGAGGTGCCGAGTGCGAGGATCACTTCGGCGATGCCGCCCTTGGTTCCGGGCACGTTGGTCGACCGCGTTGTGACGCTGCCGGTTTCGCGGCTCAGGTCGGTGGCGAAGGCGGCGACCTCGCGTCGCCATTGGGGGCTGTCGGGGGCGTATTTGGCGGTCTCCGTGGAGATCGCGACGTCGACGGTCGAGGACATGTCCACCTCTCAGGCGAGTGTCGCTCAATGATATTTGCCGGGCGCTCAATGCGGCGGCCCGCTGGCGAGGTCGGGACCCGATCGGACTCTGTGAAGTTTTGTTTCACTGGGGGACTTCTCAACGAAAGATTTCTTCGATATGGTTCCGTTACACGACATACGTCGCGTCGACCACCCCTCGGTGCGTAACTCCTGGAAGGGACCCACAGATGACCTCCCAAGACACACCCGACACCCGCTCCCGGCGCTGGCTCCTCCGCCGCGCCATCATGGCCGCCGGAGGCATTGGCGCCGCCACCGTTCCCGCCGTGCTCATGGGAGGAGCGGCCGAGGCCGCCACTGCCGTCGACATGGAACTCGTCCTCGTCGCCGCCATGGTCGACCCGCCCAAGACCGGCACCGGGACCACACTCGCCGCCGGACCGCACGTCAAGGTCGTCGAGCAGGCCCTCGACGCCAAGAACTTCCTCGCCGCGAGTTCAGTGGACGGCCACTACGGCACCACCACCATCAGCGCCTACTCGGCCTACCAGAAGTCCCTGGGCTACACCGGACTCGACGCCAACGGCATCCCCGGCCCGACCTCGCTCACGAAGCTCGGCACCGACACCGGGCTGTTCACCGTCACCCGCGCCGTGAGCGTCGGGTCGAGCACGGACACCTACGGCGGCAGGCGGGTCAACACCCGCACCAAGAACATGCTCGCGGCGGCCGACGCCAAGCTCTCCTGGAGCATCACGCTCACCCAGGGCTCGTACACCACCGGGAACCCCGACTCCGCCGGGACGCACGACGGCGGCGGCGTCGTCGACGTCAACGTCAGCAGCATGAGCACCACGCAGCGCTGGCAGACGGTGAAGGCGATGCGCGACGTCGGCTTCGCGGCCTGGCTGCGCACCCCCGAGCAGGGCTTCAGCTACCACATCCACGCCAACGCGGTCGGCGACACCGACATGTCGGCTCCCGCGCAGCGGCAGGTGCACGACTACTTCTACGGCAAGAACGGCCTCGCGAGCCACGCCGCCGACAACACCCCGGACGCCTACAAGGGCAGCTTCACCTGGTGGGAGCAGTACAAGCGCGGTCTGTGACGACCGCACCCGAGCCGAGCCGGCTGGTCTCCGCCCCCGTGGACCGGCCGGCTCCCCCCCCGAACTGCGGAGATGGCGCTTATCACCGCAAACTGGGGGAATTGCCGGTATGAACGGCTCGTTGTCTACTGGCATGAGCATCATCGGATTCATCGGCAGTGGCAACATCGGCGGCACGATCGCGCGTCTCGCGGTCGCGGCGGGCCATGAAGTCGTCCTCAGCAACCGTCGCGGGCCCGACTCGCTCGCCGGCCTCGTCGCCGAACTCGGGCCGAAAGCCCGCGCCGCGACGCCCGCCGAGGCCGCCGCCGCTGGCGACTTCGTCATCGTCACCGTTCCGCTCCACGCCTACAAGTCCGTCCCGGTCGAGGAGCTGCGCGGCAAGGTCGTCATCGACACCAACAACTACTACCCGCAGCGCGACGGCAAGATCGCCGAGCTCGACGACGAGTCCACCACCACGAGCGAACTCCTCCAGGCGCACCTCCCGGAGTCGTCGGTCGTCAAGGGCTTCAACAACATCTACTTCAAGCACATCGCCGAGTTGGCCCGCCCGAGCGGCGACGCCCAACGCTCGGTCCTCGCAATCGCCGGTGACGACGAGGCGGCGAAGAAGACCGTCGCGGATTTCATCGACTCGATCGGCTGGGACGCCTACGATGTCGGCCCGCTCGCCGAAGGCTGGCGCTTCCAGCGCGACACCCCGGCGTACGGCGGCGTGTACTTCGCCGAGAAGCCGACCGACGGCGGCTTCGACGTCCCCGGCCGCCAGGCCACCGCCGCCGACATCGAACCGCTGCTCAAAGCCGCCAAGCGCTACCGCGACATGTAAGACCGCACAACGAGATCCGACAGGGTCGACGCCGCAAGCGTCGGCCCCTTTCACATGTCAGGAGCAGCGTCAGCGCGACGACAGGCCCGCGACAGCGCACCCGACGATGCTTTCCCACATGAACACGACGCAGAACCCCTTGGCCGCTGGGAAAGCCGCCCACCCGAACCGCCGTCCTAACCGATTCGCCGAACTGCTTCTCGCCGAGAAGCACTCGATCCCGCTGTCCATCGCCCTCCACCTCGTCCCCGGCGCCCTGATCGTCGCCGTGTACGCGTTCGTCGCCGCGCCCCTGGTCCGCGCGATCGAATACCCGCCGTTCCTCGCCTGGGCCATTGCCCTGTGCGTGATCCTCTTCCCGATCCAGTTCGGCCTGCTGTGGCTGGGCAAGTACCGCACCGGGAAGTACTCGCTGCGCGGTGCCCTCGGCTACATGGACCGGCCCGTCACCCGCGGCAAGGTCACCGGGATGATCATCTTCTGTCTCCTGTGGATGTTCATCGTGTCGCTCGCGCTGCTGCCCGTCCTGGACACGCCGATCTACAACGCGTTCTTCACCTGGGTCCAGTACGAAGGCGCCGACCCCTCGGGCGTCGGCTACCTCGACGGGTTCTCCCAGCAGATGCTGCTCACGACCCTCCTGATCTGCGGGCCGTTCACCGGCTTCATCCTGCCGCTCATCGAGGAGTACTACTTCCGCGGCTTCCTGCTGCCCCGCCTGCCGCAGCTCGGCAACTGGGCGCCGATCTTCAACATGTTCCTGTTCTCGGTCTACCACTTCTGGGCGCCCTGGACGGTCGTGTCGAAGCTGATCTTCCTCTTCCCCGGCATCTGGCTCGCCTACAAGAAGCAGGACATCCGCATCTCGATCGGCATGCACCCCGGTTCGGCGGCCCTGGCCACGGTCATCGGCATCATCGCCATCTCCCTCGGCTACACCTCGCTCTAACACCTCTGAGAAACCAAGGGGCGCCGTCCACATGGACGGCGCCCCTTGGTGTTCTGGAGTCTGTGTTGTCAGCCTGCGGCGCTGATCAGGGCAGTGAAGTCCTTGGGGGACAGGTCGAACACCGGGGATGCGGTGTCCAGCTTCGAGTCCCGCAGGTGGAAGCCATCGTCGTCGGAGCAGAAGGCGACTTCGACGCAGTCGGTGTTGTTCCCGCCGCCGCTGCGGGCGCTCTTGCGCCAGACGCGGCGGATCTCGACACAGTTGGTGTTGTTGTCGGCGCCGCTGCGAGTGCTCTTACGCCAAACGGTCACGCCAGTCGTCATCGTTGTAGACCTCGATCCGGATCGCCTTTTTCCACAGGTTCTTGCGGATGCCATCGTAACTCGCGATGCGAGCGGGATCATCGATGAGCCAGCTTGAGTCGGCGATCTCGGTGTATACGAAAGGCGGGCCCGAAAGCTCGCTCTCGCCCTGCATGTAGACGTCGAAGCTGCTTAGGCGGGCGGGGATCGGACCGCGTTGGATTCGGATCGACACGCCTGGCTTTCGAGACCACCGGCGGAGATATGCCATCTGGGCCTGATAGAGCTCCGCTGAGATTTCTCGGAGCTGATGGAGCGCAGTCTCGCCGATAAGGAACTGAATGGTTGGGCGGTCCAACCGGTTCCAGATGGTTTCGGCTCGGCCGTCCTTGAACAGCCAACCGCGATCGAGCTGCTCTTCGGTGGCTCCCTCAGCCAGTCGCAAAACTATGTACTGATACTCCTGGAGTTGGAGTGGACCCGGGATGAGGTTGGCGTCGAACTTGAAGAAGGTGCCGTAGTATTCCTCGGCCAGAGCCAGGTACAAGGCGTTGAACCGCATGTCGGCCTCGACCGCCGCACTGCTCTTATGGGCGAGTGCCGCAATCAGCATGAAGTTGGCCTCTTCCTTGCTGAGGCCGCAGGCCTCGGCAAGCGCCTTGATGTTCTTGCCGGGTGCCCCGGTACGCCCAGCTTCGTAGTCCCGGTAGGAGTCTGTCGAGATGAGCACTTCGTCTGCGACTTGTCGCTGAGTTTTACCTTGTGCGAGACGCCCCTTCCGTAGCATCATCCGGTTGAACCACGAGCCGAGTTCCTTCTCCGCCATACCTGCCCCCAGGCTTCAAGATCGGGCAAACGAATCCTCACTATCGCACAGTCCACAGCAAAATCGCGACCGTGAGAAACGCGGTGTGAGTGACTCTGTGCGGGAAACTCCTGGCTAAAAAGTCACGGCCAGATTCTCACGAAACCCTTGTCACACAGCGATTCTCATCTTGTGACCTGCGGAAACTCAGATTAGATTCATGGATGTCGCGAACCTCGCCATACGGGTCGCGACTCGGTGGAAGTCCCGGGGCCGTTGTGCGCCTCCCGCTAGCCGCAGCTCCGGGCGCTACTTCTGTCGGAAATCCGATACCCGAAAGTGGAGGAGAGACGATGAGCAGTCCGAATCAGCCGGGAGCGAATGATCCTGCGGCCCTTGTGCGTGGGTCGTTCCGCGATGACTACTACCGCACCTACAAAGTCCGCGTCTCAAGCGCCGATGCGCCGGACTCGTTCCAGGTGCTCACCGGGGACCGTGAAGACATCGTGCTGATCGTCTCCGGGCTCAATTCCCAAGAGCTGAAGGCAACTTGGGGTCCGTTCTGGCGGTCCTTCAAGCCCACGTGGAAGATCTGGGTGGAGGAGTCGGCCTTCCGGGTCTTCCATCGCGCCCAGACGCCGGTCGGTTCGGCCCCGCCCTCGGTGAGGTTCTGCAATGGCTAAGACCGCGACCCCGGCCGGCCCCGCCGAACCTCCAGCCGACCGTCGCCACGGCCTGCGCTCGGACGGCAGCTCCAGCACCCACGGCTACCTGGGTGACTTCGCCAGGGGCCCAGCGCTGTTCGCGGTCTACAAGATCCCGCCGGACCAGGG
This sequence comes from Glycomyces luteolus, assembly GCF_027622875.1. GTDB lineage: Bacteria > Actinomycetota > Actinomycetes > Mycobacteriales > Micromonosporaceae > Glycomyces > Glycomyces luteolus. Next base: position 9,343 of record NZ_JAPZVP010000009.1, read on the forward strand.
CTGCTACCCGAACGTGCCCGGCTTCTACCTGATCGACGTGGATGACGGCGTGGGCGCCCGCGAGTGCTGCCGCTTCACCGACGAGCCCGACGACGTCCCGGAGTGGAACGGCTCCTGGCGCGGCGACCCGTGGTGCCCGGCGATCCTGAAGCAGGCCAAGGCTCTGATCGCCAAGGCCGCCAGCAGATAACAGCCGCTCAAGCAGCGGCACAAGTACCGCTCCGCGATCCGGTCAACCTGCCCAGGAGGATCGCGGAGCCGTGAAGGCCGGTCGACATGGTGGGGTCGACCGGCCTTTCAAGCGTCCCAAGGAGTCTGTGCCAAGACCGGCTCTGCGCCGCATGGCCCAGCCCGATCAGCGCGCGACGTGCTCTTCCAGGAAGGCCGCGACCGCCGGCCGCAGCACCTGCGAGCCCCAACCTCCCCATTGGCCGGTGAACCCGTGGTGGGTCCACGGCAGGTCCAGCTCGGTGACCGGGACGCCGGCGGACTCCAACGCGTCCGCCAGTGCAGCGCCCTGCGCCGTGGACACCAGGCGGTCGGCCTCGCCCTGCACGATCATGGTCGGCGGCAGTCCCGCAGTGACGTGGGTAAGCGGCGAACTGGCCTCGTAGCGTTCGGTTTCGGCTTCGAGCGTCCCGCCCAGGTAGTCGCTCAGGTATCCCTCTGCGCTGGCGGGCATGTCGGAGTCGGCCGTCAGGGTGGTGAGGTCGGTCGGGGCGTACCAGCCCATCACGGAGGTCACCGGGGCCTCTTCGGTTTCGCAGGAGGGCGGGAACTGCGCGTCGTCGACGGTGTAGGCGGCCATCATGGCGAGCTGGCCGCCCGCCGAGTCGCCTGCGATGGAGACATTGGACGGGTCCACGCCGTAGTCGCCCGCGTTGGCCCGGACCCAGCCGAGGGCGCATTTGACGTCGCCGACGGCGTCCTGCCAGCGCGGCGGGGAGGCGAGCCGGTAGTCGATCGAGAAGACCGCGAGGCCCTGGTCGGCCAGCCACTGCTGTGCGGCGGCGCTTTCGTCGCGGGTGCCGCCCGACCAGCCGCCGCCGTGGACGTACACGATCGCGGGCACCGTCGCGGCGGGCTGCTCGGGCAGGTACACGTCGACGTAGAGCTTCTCGTCGTCGATGACGGCGTAGGTCTCGGTCTGGTCGGGAGTCACCGTGTCGGGGGCGGCGAAGTACTCACCCCACGACAGTGCTGCGCCGTGGTCTTCGGCCGCAGTGGAAGCGGCTGCGAAGGGCACCGCGATCATGAGGGCCGCGAGCAGTCCGGCGAGCACGCCCGCCGTCAGCAGTGCGTGCCGTTTGGCCCGCCAGGCGAGGACGGCGGCCGCGATCGCGATCGCGCCGAACGCGATCAGTGGAACCGTCATCCACGGCACCAGCATGGCGATGACGCTGACCGCGTCTTCGGCGGGGCCGAGCGGGATCGGGCCGCCGAAGAAGGCCAGGCCCATCACGACGATGAGTGCGAAGACCGCCCAGGCCGCGCCGCGCCCGAGGCGGGCGAGGATTCGCCGGGGCAGGGACTGCTGTTGCGGGGCAGGGCCTTCGCTGGCTTGTGTCGAGGTGTCGGGGGCGGCGTTCACGGGGGCTCCTTCATCGTTGCGAACACTGTACTCGTAATGCGAACACCGTACCCTGAAGTTCAAACTGGCCGCAACTCCCCCCGTCGCCCTTGTCCATGCAGCACAAACGAAGCCGGGCGATGCGGAGGCATCGCCCGGCTTGAAGACGGGTTTGAAGGGGAGGTTATGCCCTGCGGCTCAACCGGGTACCGAGGCCGTCGAGGATCAGGTCGAGTCCGAAGGCGAAGCTGTCATCCCGGTAGCGGGCCGCATCGTTGTGCTCCTGTGCCGCGGGTGTCTCCGACAGATGCCCCTGCACCTCTTGGAGCCCTTCGACCAGTTCCTGCTCGGTCCTGCCGCTGCGCACGACCATTGCCAGCCAAGCGGTCTCGCTGGTGACCATGCCGATCACATAGGCCATCACCGCGCTCATCGTCTGGTCGGCCTCGGCCGGATCGAGACCGGCCGCGGTCAGGATGTCGAGCATCCGCTTGGAGGCGTGCGAGAGGTTCGGTCCGAGATAGGCCAGGCCGACCTGACCGAGCACCCCGGCGACCCACGGGTGGCGAAGGATCATGTCGCGCAGACTGCCCGCCGCCGCCGACATGCTGTCGCGCCACCCCTCATGACCGACCGGGCCGGGCACCTCGACCTCGGCGTACACCTCGTCAACGACCAACTCGATCAGTTCGTCCTTATTGGCCACATGCCGGTACAGCGAGGTGGCTCCCGCATTGAGGCGCTTGCCGAGGGACCGCATGCTCAGCGCGTCCAGGCCCTCCTCGTCGAGCAGTTGCAGCGCCGCAGCCACGATCCGGTCACGACTGAGCCCCTGCGGCTCTCGGCGAGCGGCCTCGCGAGCCCACACCGATGGAATCGACGGCTCTGCTGACATGGCGGACCTCCTGAACGCTGGAAGAACCATAGCGCGCACGGTGCGCAGCGGTCCGCGGTCTAAATCTGGCAACAGCCCCGCCTCATCGATCCGCGCCTTCGGCGATGCCGCGCGCGGCGGCGAGCAGTTCGTCCACGAGCTTCTTCGCCGCCGCCGGGGCGCCTTCGCCTGGACGCCAGGTGCACGCGATGGTCATCGCGGCGACTCGGCCCGTGGCGAGGATGCGCTGCGCGGCATCGCGGATCTGGTCCGGGGTGGGGCCGGGGGTGACCGGGTATCGCAGGCCCGGAACCAGATCGGCGTCGAGCACGTCGAGGTCGATGTGGAGGTAGACGGGTCCGTCCGGGGCGGTCGCGGCCTCGACCGGGACGCGCTCGACGGCACTGTGGGACAGGTATTCGGCTTCCGGCGCATCGAGATCGCGGGCGTCGACCAGGACCACCCGCTCGGGCGGGATCGGGGTCAGGCCGGTGGTCTCGGCCACGGTGCCGTCGCCTTCGCCGAGGAGCATCCGCAGGACCATGCCGCCCGGGTAGCCGGAGGCGCTGCTGGCAGGCGTGTGGAGGTCGCCGTGGGCGTCGAACCACATGACCGAGGGTTCGAGGCCGAGCCGCTGGAGACCGGTCACGACCCCGAGGGCCACGGTGCAGTCGGCGGTGACGACCGTGGTCGGCCGCTTGGCGGTGGCGACCGCGTCGCCGACCAGGTCGTAGAGGCCGGCGACGCGGGACCAGAAGTCCCCGCCGTGCAAGTCCTTGGCGACGATGCGGTCGGCGGCGACCGGGAACTCGTCGTCGGGCAGGCGTTCGTCGAGGTGGTAAGGCACGAGTAGCACCGTCATCGCCGGGGGCCTCCGCATCGGGTCGGGTTCGGTCCATGTGGTCTGAGCCATTATTACCGGAAAACCAGCCGATCGATCAAGTTCGATGCTGCTAGTGGGCGCCGCCGAGTTCGATGAGGAGGACGCCTCCTGCGATGAGGACGATCCCCGCGCCCATGACGAGGGTCAGCGGCTCTTTGAAGAGGACGCGGCTGCCGATCGCGGTGAGCGCGACGCCCGTGGCGGCCCAGATGCCGTAGGCGACGCCGATGCCGAGCCCCTCGCCGAGCGCGAGCGTCAACCCGGCGAACGCGAGCAGGTAGCCCCCGGCGACCACTGTGTACCAGATGCGCTTGCCGCCGGTGGCGGCCTTGAGGGCCAGCGCGGCGGAGACCTCGGCGAGGATCGCGGCGGCGAGGTAGATCAAGGCCATCATCGGGCCCCTTCGGTTTCGAGCGGACGGGAAGCGGTGTCGGGCTTGGCCCCGGCGGCGTGCTGCGAGCCGAGTTCGACCGTGAGGACGCCGCCGATGACCAGGGCGATGCCGACGAGCATGAGCCCGGTGAGCGGTTCGCCGTAGAGGACCGCGCCCATGATCGCGGTGAGCGCGACACCGAGGGCGCCCCAGACGCCGTAGGCGACGCCGAGGTTCATGCCCTCCTTCAGGACCGCGGTGAGGAACACGAAGGCACTGGTGAAGCCGACCGCGACGAGGACGTACCAGAGCGGCTGCTCGGCCGCGGCTTTGAGCGAGAGCGAGGCGGTCACTTCGGTGAGGATCGCTCCGGCCAGGAGGAGCCAGGCTTTCACGCTTCCTCCAGGAGTTCGTCGGCGAGGGCCAGGAGTGCCTGGCGCTCTTCGGCTTCGACGGAGTGCAGGGAGAGGGCGTCGTCGACCCAGAGGCCGTCGGCGATGAGCCGCGCCGCGGTGAGGCGGGCCCGTCGCTCGATCGGGAGGTCGGCCGGGATCTCGATCCAGGGGCGCATCCGACGGGCCCAGTGCTCGGTCAGGATCGGGCGCAGCCGCGGGTCGGCGAAGATCACGAGGTCGCCTTGGTCGAACTCGGCTTCGAAGGGCCAGTGCAGGTAGGCGCGGTGGCGCTGGCGGGCGTCGGCCTGTTCGAGGGGGACGTCGAGGAGCCCGGTGAGTTCGCGTTCCCAGGTGTCGAGGACGTGGTCGATGAGGGCGACCATGAGCGCTTCCTTGGTCGGGAAGTGGTACATGAGACCCGGTTTGCTGAGGCCCACTTGGTCGGCGACCGAGGCGAGGGAGACGCTCGCGCCGGCGCGGAGCCGCTCGAGGGCGGCTTCGAGGATCTGTTCTCGAGAACTCATGGATTTACTTTACCTACCGGTTGGTTGGTAGCGGCCATTGGAAGTGCGCCGGATCACCGCGAGTTCGCTTACCGGCGGGAGCCCCGGGTATCCGGGGAGTCCGATGCGCGCCGCAGGCGGCGGCGCCGCGCCGACTGGAAGGGACCGACCATGACACTCGTCGAGGACATGCTCCGCACGTACCCGGCCGATCTCGGCGGCATCGACCGCCAGAAGCTCGCCGACTGCATCAAGGAGTGCTTCGCCTGCGCACAGGCCTGCACCGCCTGCGCCGACGCCTGTCTCAGTGAGGACCACGTGGCCATGCTGGTCAAGTGCATCCGCACGAACCTGGACACCGCCGACATCGCGCTGGCCACCGGCAAGATGCTCTCGCGCCACACCGGGTACGACGCCAACCTCACCCGCGCGATGCTCGAGGCCTGCGCCAGGGCCTGCAAGTCGAGCCTCGACGTCTGCGAGCAGCACTCGTCGATGGAGCACTGCGCCAAGTGCGCCGCGGAGTGCCGCTCCTGCCTGAAAGCCTGCCGCGACCTGCTCGAAGCGCTGGGTTGAACGCGGGCACGCGAAAGGGCCGGAGCCGCTAGGCTCCGGCCCTTCCCAGTAGTGCGCTAACCCAGGAACGCGGTGTTCAGCAGCAGGTTCGGGCTGCCGTTCGGGTCGGCCACGACGTCCGCGAGCGCGCCTTCGGTGAGGGCGGTCGCGACCTCGTCCGGCGTGGCGCCGGGGTTGGACTCGAGGAAGAGCGCGGCGACGCCCGCGACGTGCGGGGTGGCCATCGAGGTGCCCGAGATGGTGTTCTCGGCGTCGTCGCCGTCGATCCAGGCGGAGGTGATGCCCACACCGGGGGCGAGGAGGTCGACGCACTCGCCGAAGTTCGAGAACGAGGCGGCGGCGTCGTCTTCATCGGTGGCGCCCACGGTGATCGCGGTCGGCTCCGAGCCCGGGGACACGTCGCACGCGTCCTGGCCCTCGTTGCCCGCGGCGATCGCGAAGGTCACGCCGGTCTCGACCGCCGCGGCGATCGCGTCGTTGAGGGCCTGGCTGAAGGAGCCGCCGAGGCTCATGTTGGCGACGGCGGACTCGCCGGCGTTCGCGGCGACCCACTCGATGCCGCCGATGATGGCGGCGTACGAGCCGGAGCCCTCGCAGTCGAGGACGCGGACGGGGCGGATCGTGACATCCTTGGCGAGGCCGTACGTGGAGCCGCCGATGGTCCCGGCGACGTGCGTGCCGTGGCCGTGGCAGTCACTCGGGTCGGCGTCGTCGTCGATGAAGTCGAAGCCTTCGCCGACGCGGCCCTCGAACTCCTGGTGCGTGGTGTTCAGCCCGGTGTCGAGCACGAACGCCTCGACACCCGCGCCGGATTGGGTGTACTCATAGGACTGGTCGAGCGGGAGCGCGTCCTGGTCGACCCGGTCGAGGCCCCATGACGGCGGGTCGGCCTGCACCTCGGAGGCGTAGGCCATCTGGTTCTGCTCGACGTAGGCGACCGAGTCGTCGGAGGCCAGCTCGACCGCTTCGGCCTCGCTCATCTCGGCGACGTAGCCGTCGACGAGGCTGAGGGTGTCCTCGACGTCGACGCTCACGCCGAGGTCGTCGGCGAGCGCGTCCAGGCCGCCGGTGGCCTTGGCGCCCTGGTCTTCGAGGACGACGATGTACTCGCCTGCGATGGCGTCGGGGGAGTCGGCGCCGATGATGAGGTCACTGGCGTCCGGTGCCGGGGTCTCTGCGTTGGCGAATGCGGAGGCCGCGACGAGCGAGCCTCCGGCCGCCGCTACCGCGATGCCGATCGCGGCGGCGGTCTTCATGCGCCGTTTCGTTCCTGCCGTTGGCCCTACAGATCTACGGCTCGCAAACTTCGCCGAGGACATAGGAACTCCTTCGGTTGTGCGGGGCGTCCGCCTGCTTGGGGGCGGCCGTCCCCGGGGGGAGGGTGGTGTGGCCAGGCGGCGCGGACCGGGACGGAGCCCGGTCCGCTTCACCCGTCCGGGCCCAGCGGCTCTGCGACGGGCCGTCAGACCCTGGCTGTGAGCCTAAGGCGTAGAACAAACTGTGTAAACCCCCCGAATCACATCAATAGATCAGTGAATGAGCAAAAGCTGTGAAAGCTCCAAAAGGGATAAACAGAACGAGGCCTTGCGCTCACAGAGCGCAAGGCCTCGTTGGTGCTCGAGTGGTTTACAGGGTGTAGAGCAGTCGGTTGGGGCTGCCGGTGCCCGCTCCGGTGACCAGGCCCGTGGTCGCGTTGCCGGTCACCCAGCTCGCGACGGCCGAGGTCGACGCACTCGGGTTGGCCTGCAGGTAGAGCGCGATGGCACCCGCGACGTGCGGGGTGGCCATCGAGGTGCCCGAGATGGTGTTGGTCGACGTGTTGCTGGTGCGCCACGCCGAGGTGATGCTCGAGCCCGGCGCGAACACGTCGAGGCAGGAGCCGTAGTTGGAGTAGCTGGCCCGCGCGTCGGTGGAGGTCGTCGCGCCGACGGTGATCGCCGACGGCGTCGACGCCGGGGAGACGTTGCAGGCGTTCTGGTTCTCGTTGCCCGCCGCCACCGCGAACGAGACGCCGGACGAGACCGCCGCGGCGACCGCGTTGTTCAGCGCTGCCGAGTAGCCGCCGCCGAGGCTCATGTTCGCCACGGCGGGCTTGATGGCATTGGTCCGGACCCAGTTGATGCCGTTGATGACCCCGGCCGTGGTACCGGAGCCGGAGTTGTTCAGCACTCGCACGCCATGGAGCGTGACGTCCTTGGCCACACCGTAGATCGTGCCGCCGATGGTCCCGGCGACATGGGTGCCGTGGCCGTTGCCGTCCTGCGGGGTCGAGTCGTTCGAGACGAAGTCGTACCCGTTGCCGATGCTGCCGGTGAACTCCGTGTGGGTGGCGTTGATACCGGTGTCCACGATGTACGCGTGGACGCCGCGACCGGTGTAGTTGTACGTGTAACTGCCCGAGAGCGGCCGGTTGCGCTGGTCGATGCGGTCGATGCCCCACGTCGCGGGTGACTGTGTCGCATCGATCGAGACGACCGCGTTCTGTTCGACGAAGGCCACGCCGTCCTCGGCGGCGAGTTCCTTCGCTTCGGATTCGCTGGACTCCATGAGGAACGAGTCGATCCCGGAGTAGGTCTCGACGAGCTCCTCGCCCTCGATGCTCTTCAGAGCGGACGAGACCGACTTGTCATCCTCCAGGACGACGATGTACTCGCCCGCGATGGCGCCCGCGGCATCCTCGCCGACGATCTGGCCCTGCGCGGGCTTCGCCTCGGCGGCGGTCGCGGTGAAGGCGAGGGCGGTGAAGGCGGCGACGCCGATGGCGGCCGCCGCGACGGTTCTCTGCTTGCGTGACATGGACATTGGGTCCCTTCGGGTGGTCCGGGCCGGTCCAGGGCCCGGACGGGATGTGGGTGATGGAAATCGAAACGGCTGGCGCCGTTGGGGACCGGATCGGCTCGCGCCGACGTCGGGGGGGATGGTGCGGGGCCGCGGTGCGGACCCTGCCGCGGCGCCCGGCGGGCGACGGCTCCAGGTCGCGCTGCCGGACTGCCGTGCGACGGGGAGGGCCCGCCCGCGGTCACCCGCTATTCAGTTGTTCGGGGGAGTCACAGCTCGAGGGTCCAGGAGTTGAGCGTCCCGGAGTCGCCCGCGTAGGCGTCCACGATGCGCAGTGTCCAAGTGCCCGTGGCGGTCTCACTGGAGAGGTTCACCGGGTAGGTGGCGATGACGTTGTCGGCGGAGTCGCTGCTCGAGGAGGTCTTCAGGGTGTAGCTCGTGCCGTCGGGGGCGATCAGGTAGATCGCGAGGTCCCCGCGCCAGGTGTGGGTGATGTTCACGGCGACGCTGCTGTTGCTGCGGGCGTTGCCGTCGCAGGTGAGAGCCAGGGTCGAGTTGACGGTGGCGCGGTCGGCGATCGCGGTGGCGGTCGACTTGGTGGCGGCGCAGTCGCTCGGGTCGGGGTCGGTGCCGCCGCCGGTGCCCGTGTACAGCAGCCGGTTCGGGCTGCCCTGGACGTCGGAGATCTTGCCGGTCCCGGCGTTGCCGGTCACCCAGGAGGCGACGGCGCTGGTGGTCGCGGACGGGTTGAGACCCAGGTAGACCGCGACGGCCCCGGCGACGTGCGGGGAGGCCATCGAGGTGCCCGAGATGGTGTTGGTGGCGGTGTTCGAGGAGTGCCACGCGGAGGTGATGTCCACGCCGGGCGCGAAGACGTCTACACAGGACCCGAAGTTGGAGAAGTAGGCGCGGGTGTCCGCGTCGTCGCTGGCGGCCACGGTGATCGCGGCGGGCGCGGAGGCGGGCGAGACGTTGCAGGCGTCCTGGTCCTCGTTGCCGGCGGCGACCGCGAAGGTCACGCCCGAGTTCACCGCCGAGGTGACGGCGTTGTTGAGGGACGCGGAGTAGCCGCCGCCGAGGCTCATGTTCGCGACGGCGGGCTTGATGGCGTTGGCGGTGACCCAGTTGATGCCGTTGACGACGCCGGCGGTGGTGCCGGAACCGGCGTTGTCGAGGACGCGGACGCCGTGCAGGGTCACGTTCTTGGCCACGCCGTAGGTGGTGCCGCCGACGGTGCCGGCGACGTGGGTGCCGTGGCCGTTGCCGTCCTGCGGGGTCGAGTCGTTCTGGATGAAGTCGTAGCCGTTGCCCACGCGCCCGGTGAACTCGGTGTGCGAGGCGTTGATGCCGGTGTCCACGATGTACGCGTGCACGCCCGAACCGGTCCCGAGGTACTCGTAGCTCCCGCTCAGCGGCAGGTTCGGCTGGTCGATGCGGTCGATGCCCCAGGTCGCGGGCGACTGCACGGCGTCGATCGAGACGACCGCGTTCTGCTCGACGAAGGCCACGCCGTCGGCGGCCGCGAGCTCGCGCGCCTCGGACTCGGAGGCCCCGACGAGGACCGTGTCCACCGCGGCGAAGTCGTCGATGACCGAAGCGCCTGCGTCGCTCGCGATCTCGTCGGCCTCCCGATAAGCGGCGTTGCCCTCCATGACGACGAGGTACTCGCCGTCGATGGCGGTGGGGGAGTCGGCGCCGAAGATCTGGGCCGGTTCGGCTTGCGCGGCAAGGCCGCCGAAGGTGATCGAGCCGATCGCAGCCGCGCCCGCCAGGGACGCGGCCGCGATGCGGCGAAGGGTGCTGCCTCTTCGAACAGAAGCGTGCGAGACGGTCATAGGGGGGTACTCCCTCTCGGTTCAGACGGGTTGGTGCGCAAGGGATCGATGGGGGCGCACCGCCTCGTAGGGGGCGGTTCGGTGGAACCGGTCCCTTTCGGGCTTTCAACCTGAGGTTAGGGAAATCACAGTGAATTGTGAAGTCCCTGGAAGAGACCCATAAATCACTGAATGAAGAGTCGGTTACCAACCGGTATGGGAGCGTTCGGACCCGCTACAATATACGGCTCCGTTATGGAACCGAGACTTCTCGATAGGACCGCGCCGCACCCGCGAACCCAAGCGGCGCAACGCCGAAGTCGGCCGATCAGTCCGCGAGCGCCATCCAGCGCTCTTCGATCTCGTCCCGCTCCGTCTCCAACGCGGTCACCTGATCCTGCAGCTCCCCGAGCTTGGCCGGGTCCGTCGCGTGCTCGGCCATGTCGGCGTACAGCCCCGCGATCTTCTCCTCGACCTTCGCCAGGCGACGCTCGAGCTTCGACAGCTCCTTCTGCGTCGCCCGGTCCTCCGCCGCGGAGGACGGTGCCTTCCCGGCGCCCGGCGCGTTGCCCGGACCCTTGCTCTTCGCCTGCGGCGCAGCCGACTTGTCCGCACGCCGCTCCAGGTACTCCTCGATCCCGCGCGGCAGGTGCCGCAGCCGCCGGTCGCCCAGCAGCGCCCACGACTCGTCCGCGACCCGCTCGGTGAAGTACCGGTCGTGGCTCACCACGACCATCGTCCCCGCCCAGTCGTCGAGCAGGTCCTCCAGCTGCGTCAGCGTCTCGATGTCGAGGTCGTTCGTCGGCTCGTCGAGGAACAGCACGTTCGGCTCGGCCATGAGCAGCCGCGCGAGCTGCAGGCGGCGGCGCTGCCCGCCCGAGAGGTCGCGCACGAACGTGCGCTGCTTCCCGCCGAGGAAGCCGAGGCGCTCGGCTAGCTGCCCCGCCGACATCTCCTTCTTGCCCAACTGGACCCGCTTCGCCACGTTCTCGATCGCCTCGAGCACCCGCCAGGACCCGTCCAGGTCCTCCATGTGCTGCGTCAGCCACGCGAGCTTCACCGTGCGGCCCACCTTGACGCGGCCCGCCGCGGGCTGCTCGTCGTTCAATGCGTTCGCGAGCGTGCGCAGCAGCGAGGTCTTGCCCGCGCCGTTCACGCCGAGGAGCCCGACCCGCTTGCCCGGACCCAGGATCCAGTCCAGGTCCTCGAGGAGGATCTGGTCGCCGGCCTGCACCGTGACGCCCTTCGCCTCGAACACGGTCTTGCCCAGCCGCCCGGTCGCGAAGCTCACCAGCTCGGCGGTGTCGCGCGGCGGCGGCTCGTTCGCGATCAGCTCGTTCGCCGCGTCGACCCGGTACTTCGCCTTCCCGGTGCGCGCCTTCGCACCCCGGCGGAGCCACGCGAGCTCCTTGCGCATGAGGTTCTGGCGCTTCTCCTCCGCGACGCTCGCCTGGCGCTCGCGCTCGGCCCGGGCCAGGACATACGCGGTGTACCCGCCGTCGTACTCGAACACGTTGCCGCGCTGCACATCCCAGATGCGGTCGCAGATCTCGTCGAGGAACCACCGGTCGTGCGTGACGACGATGATCGCCGCCCGCGTGGAGTTCAGATACGAAGCGAGCCAGGCGATCCCCTCGATGTCGAGGTGGTTCGTGGGCTCGTCGAGCAGCAGCAGGTCCGCGTCCTCCGAGAGGACCCGCGCGAGGTCGACGCGGCGGCGCTCCCCGCCGGAGAGCACGCCGACCTTTGAGTCGAGACCCTCGGGAAGCACTGGTGCGTCGAGACCGCCGAACAGGCCCGTCAAGATCTCGCGGACGCGCGAGTCGCGCGCCCACTCGTGGGCGTCCGCGTCGCCGAACAGCTCGTCGCGCACGGTCGCGACATCACGGAGGCCGTCGGTCTGGCCGAGCACGGCGATGCGGGTGCCGCCGGTGTGCACGACCCGCCCGGAATCGGGCACGTCGGCGCGGGCGATGAGGCGCAGCAGCGTCGACTTCCCGTCGCCGTTGCGGCCGACGACGCCGACGCGCTGGCCTGCGGCGATGCCGAGGGAGACCGCGTCGAGGACCACCTGGTCGGGGTAGGCCTTGGAGACGGTTTCGAGATTGACGAGATTGGGCGCTGACACGAGGCTCAACACTACCCGCGTTCGGCGACGGAGCCCCAATCGCTGGTCCGCGGTGTGGAACGGGGCTTGCGAGCGGTTTCAAGGTTCGCTATGGTGTCGAAGCACAGTCATCATGACGTCATGATCGGATAGCAATGACACCCCAAGATGCCAAACCGGTGCGCTTCGAGGCCGGCCGAGCCGTGCTCGCGGTCGTGCGGCTGCTGCCGCAGATCAGCCGCCCCCGCACCGCCCTCTTCGCCGCCACCACCGTTCTGGTCGCGGCGCTCCCGCTGGCCATGACCATCGCGACGGGCCTCCTCATCGGCGCCGTCCCGGACGCCGCCGAGGCCGGGCCCGGCTCGCCCGAGGCCCGCCACACCTACGTCCTCCTCGGCGTGGGCGTCGCCGCGCTCCTCCTCGGCCGCCTTGTCAACAACGTGCACAACGCCAACGCCTTCAACCTCGGCCGCGAACTCGAACTGCTCCTCCAGGACCGACTCGTCGCCGCCGTCGCCCGCCCCGCCGGCATCACCCACCTCGAAGACGACGAGGTCCTCGCGCTCCTGCGCATCGCCCGCCAGCTCGGCGGCGACTTCATCCGCCCCGAGCGCGCCATCCGCGGCCTCGCCGCCATCGCCCCCGAGTTCCTCTCGGCCGCCGGCGCCTCGATCGTGCTGTGCCTCTTCAACATCTGGATCGGCCTCGCCTGGCTCGTCGCCTGGCCGCTGATCTTCATCGCGATGCAGAACGAGTACACGCGCGTCGGCAAGACCGCCTACATGCGCTCCACCGAGATGCGCGAGAGCGAGTACATGCGCGACCTCGCCATCAGCGCCGAGCCCGCCAAGGAGATCCGCGTCTGGGGCCTCATGGGCTGGCTCCTCGACCGCTACGATCGCCAGTGGAACGAGCGGATGGCCTACACGAACCGCTTCCAGCGGCTGCGCGCCCGCACCGCCGTCGGCGTCGTCGGCGCCCTGCTCGCGCTCACCGGGGCCACCGCACTGCTGCTCGCGCAGTCCGGGCTCGACGGGGCCGTCGGCTTCGCGGCGCTCTCGGTCTACCTGGTCGCCTTGACCACGATGTTCAACTTCTCCGCGTTCGACGACACGGCCGCGTTCCTCGCGCTCGGCGCGCTCCCCGTGCCGAAGGTCCTCGCCCTCGAATCGACGCTGACCGTCGACGAACGGCCCGTCACCGCCGAACTCCCCAGTGCCGCACCGGAACGCACGGTGACGTTCGCGAACGTCGCCTTCGCCTACCCCGGGTCCGAGCGGCCCGTGATCGAAGGGCTCGACCTGGAGATCGAAGCCGGGACCTCCCTCGCCGTGGTCGGCCACAACGGGGCCGGGAAGACCAGCCTCGTCAAGCTCCTCGCCGGTCTCTACGAACCGACCGGCGGCAAGATCACCGTGGACGGCGTCGACCTCGCGGGCGTCGACCCGGCGGTCTGGCGCACGCGCCTCTCGGCCCTGTTCCAGGACTTCACCCGCTACCAGCTCACCGTGCGCGACAACATCACCCTCGGCGCCCCGCACCTCGCCGACGACACCGACCGGATCTGGAAGGCCTGCGAGCCCATGGGCATCCGCGACCTCATCGACTCGCTCCCCAATGGACTCGACACGGTCCTGTCGAGCGAGTACGAAGGCGGCACCGACCTCTCCGGCGGGCAGTGGCAGCGAATCGCCCTGGCCCGAGCGCTCTTCGCCGTCCAGGCCGGCGCGAAGATCCTCATCCTCGACGAGCCCGCCGCCGCGCTCGACGTGCGCGCCGAAGCCGAACTCTACGAGCAGTTCCTCGACATCACGGCCGGTCTCACCACGATCGTCATCTCCCACCGGTTCTCCACCGTGCGCCGCGCCGACCGCATCGTCGTCCTCGACGGCGGCAAGGTCGTCGAAGACGGCTCCCACGCCGACCTCATGGCCCTCGGCGGACGCTACGCCGAAGCCTTCACCCTCCAAGCCAACCGCCTCGCCCGCACCCCCCTCGCTTAGGAACTCATCATGAGAGACAAGATCTCGAAACGCCTGCGCGGCTTGAAGAACGCCCTCGCAGTCGGCTACCAGGCCCACCCGAAGGCGATCACCGCGCAGATCGCCCTGGGTGTGGCCCAGGCGACGCTCATGCCGCTCCTCGTCTACCTGACGAAGGTCCTCATCGACGCCGTCCAAACCGGACACGAGCGCGAAGCCTGGCTCGCCGCAGCGGGACTCGGTCTCGGCGTCGCCCTGATCTGGACGATCGTCTTCCTCTACGTCAAACTCGTGTTCCTCGTGCTCGACCACACCGCTCGCGCCTCCGACCGGGAGATCATGGCGCTCATGGGCAACCCGCCCGGCCTCGACCACCACGAGCGGCCCGACCACCTCGACGAGGTCCAGCGCATCCGCGAGGAGCGCTGGCTCCTCTCCGGCGGCGTCAACTGGGCGGCCCAGCTGCTGCGCGGCGTGGTCACCATCGCGGTCGGCGGCGTGCTCCTCTTCCAGGTCCACCCGCTGCTGCTGGTGTTCCCGCTGTTCTCCTTGGCCGCCATGGCGATCGCCAACCAGGCCGGGACGATCGAGGACAAGGTCATCGCGGCCACGAGCGAACCCGAACGCAAGCGCCGCCACCTCTTCGAGGTCGCGACGCTCGGCGAATCCGGCAAGGAGCTGCGCATCTTCGGCTCCGCGGCGGCGGTCGCCGAGCGCCACCACGAGATCGGCGCGGCCGTCGTCGCCGAGCGCAACCGGGGCCAGTGGAAGGCCGCCCGGATCGTCACCGGTGAAGGCCTCCTCGCCGCGATCGGCATGGCCGCCGGGATCGGCATCGTCCTCTACCTCGCGATCCGCGGCCAGGCCACCGCGGGCGACGTGGTCCTCCTCGTCGGCCTGATCGGCATGGTCGCGGGCGCCGCCGCGAACGTCGCCCTCCAGGGCATGCTGGTCGCGCGCCTCGCCAAACTGGGCGAACGCCTCAACTGGCTGCGCGAGTACGCCGCGCAGTCCAGCGGTCCGGCCGTGCCCTTCGAGGTCCCCGAGCGCCTCACCGAAGGCATCGCCCTCCAAGGCGTCTCCTTCGCCTACCCCGAATCGGAGCGCCGCTCGCTCGACGACGTCACGCTCACCCTCCCCGCCGGGAAGGTCGTCGCCCTCGTCGGAGAGAACGGCGCGGGCAAGACCACCCTCGTCAAGCTCCTGTCCGGTTTCTACCAGCCGACCTCCGGTCAGATCAAGGTCGACGGCAACGACCTGACCGATTTCGAGGTGGACGCCTGGCGCGAACGCATCGGCGCGACGTTCCAGGACTTCACCCGCTTCGAGTTCACCGCCCGCGAGACCATCGGCATCGGCGACCTCAAGGGCGGCTACGACGACGAGACCGTCCGCGCCGCAATGGAACACGCCGGAGCCGACGACGTCATCGACGACCTCCCCAACGGGCTCGACACTCGACTCGGCGCCCGCTGGGACGACGGCACCGACCTCTCCGGCGGCCAATGGCAGAAACTCGCGATCGGCCGCGGCCGCATGCGAAAAGACCCGCTCCTCGTCCTCTTCGACGAACCCACCGCCGCCCTCGACCCCCAGACCGAGCACGCCCTCTTCGAGCGCTTCGCCGAAGAGGTCCACGCCGGCCGCCAGCGCGGCACCGTCACCGTCCTTGTCTCCCACCGTTTCTCGACGGTCTCCATGGCCGACCTCATCATCGTCCTGGAGCAGGGCCGGGTCGCCGAGTCGGGCACGCACGACGAACTCATGGCCCGGGGCGGCGCCTACGCCGAGCTTTACTCCCTGCAGAGCTCCGCCTACCGCTGACCCTGCCGAGCGCATTCCCTAGAATTCGCGAGGTCCCCGCCGCACAAGGCGGGGACCTCGTCCTTTGCCTGATCGAAAGCCCCACAATGTCATACGAACCCCTTGAACCACCGCGTTCCGACCCGCCGATCACGGTCGAGCCCGCTCCGACCGACGACTCCACGGCGGCATGGACCGAACCGGTCCTGACCGAGACGGAACGACACCACTGCCCTCATCGGGTGCGTTTTGGCAACTTCAATGCGAAGGGCCGCTTCGCGTTTGCCGGGAACGTCGTCGCGATCTGGTCGAGTTGGCTGGGCATCATGTTCGGCACGTTCTTCGGTCTTGCCGGTCTCGCTGTCGGATTCGAGAACAGTGATCTATTTCCCGCGGTGGCCGGCCTGCTCCTGGTTGGCAGTGGGGTGCTGCAAGCGGTCGGCGCGATCGGGCTCGCCTTGGCCTGGAAGCGGCTGCATCGCCCGAGCGACATCGTGATCGGGCTCGCCGCCATCGGATTCCTGGTGTTCCTCGCCGCTGTCGCGATGATGCTGGTGTCCACAAGGTCCTTCGGCTCCGCCTTGGTCCCCTGCGCTTTGGCTGCGATGTCCTTCGCCTTCGTCCTTCGCCAGCTCCTCTCGTTTCGGGACACGCTGTACAAGCGCGGTACTTGCCAGACCCATCCCGGTTTCTCACCGGCGTTCCGCGCGCTCCTTCGAAACGACCCCGGGCCGCTCGCGGTCATGCCTGAGCCGGTCCGGTGCCGTGTCGCCGACTGTCCGCACCGGTTCGAGTTCGGAGATCTCCGAGTGCGCTATCAGGCGGTGGCGATAGCCAACACGGCCCTGCTCGTGGCGTACCTCTTGACGCTGCTCGTGATGATGGCGGTCCTGTCATCCCGGAGAGCGGCTGCCGACGGGGTCGAGGCGATGCCGCTCGTCTTGATGTTGCTGTTCGCGATGCTCAACATGCTGAGCTTCCGGGAGATCAATGTCCGTTCGAAGCGCTTTCACCGCGCATCGATGCGTCTCTACGTCGGGGCTTTCGCCGGTTACGCGTTCACGGTGGCGATCGGCATGTGGCTGGGCGGTCCGGTGTCGTTCATAGCGGTGGCGCTGGCGGTCTACTGGGCCTTCTCCGCGGCCTACGCACTGAAGGTGCTCCCTCCCCGCTCCGAATGCGCCTCCCTGCGTGAACTGCCGCCATCCGTCCAGAAGGTGCTCAAGCCACAGGCAGCGTAGCTTGGAAGCCGAATTCGAAGCGAAAGCTATCATGGATGATAGTATCATTCGTGGTAGTTAACTCGGTTGTTCCGGAGGCGGGCCGTGGACGGATTCATCGGACGGCAGCAAGAGCTGCGCTCGCTCAACCGCCTGCTCACCGGCGTCGAAAAGGGCGGTCGCACCGGTCGGCCCGGCAAGGCCCTCCTGGTGCGCGGTCGCCGCCGGGTCGGCAAGTCACGCCTGATAGCCGAATTCCTCAACCGGTCCGAAACCCCGCATCTGTTCTTCACCGCGATCGGCGGGTCGAAGGACGACGACCTCACGGGCTTCCTCACCGAGCTCAGCCGTTCGACGCTCCCGGACCGGGACCGGTACGCGCGCTACCGGCCGCCCGCCTCTTGGGATGAGGCGTTCACGATGCTCGCCGACAACCTGCCCCGGGACGCACCGACAGTCGTCGTCCTCGACGAGATGCCGTACCTCGTGCGCGAAGACCCCAGTTTCGAAGGCGCCCTCCAGAAAGCCTTCGACCGCCACCTGTCGGAGCTGCCGGTGCTCCTGATCCTGGTCGGCTCCGACATCGCGATGATGGAGCGCCTGAACACCTATGGGCGCCCGTTCTACCAGCGCGGGACCGAAATGGTGGTGCCGCCGCTCAGCCCGGCGGACGTCGCCGAGCTGACCGGTCTCGACGCACCCGAGGCCTTCGACGCCTTCCTCGTCTCAGGCGGGCTGCCGCTGATCCTGGAGGAATGGCCGGACGGCGCCGACATGTGGACCTATCTCGAAGGCGCACTGCAAGATCCGACCTCGGCGCTGCTCGTCAGCGGTGAACGGGCGCTGGCGGCCGAATTCCCCTCGGAGGCCCAGGCCCGGAGAGTGCTCAGCGCGATCGGGCACGGCGAGCGCACCTTCTCCAACATCGGTAGGGAAGCCGGTGACCTGCAACCAACTTCGCTCAAACGCTCCCTCGACCTGCTGACGGAGCGGGGCGTCGTCGTCGCCGAACTGCCGATCTCAACGAAGTCGAGCCGCTTGACGCGATACCGCGTCGCCGATCCCTACCTCCGGTTCTGGCTCTCGTTCGTCGGGGCGAACATCGCCGCAGTCGAGCGGGGCGGCGGCTCGCGGGTGCTCGAGGGCGTCCGCGGAGCCTGGACGAGTTGGCGCGGGCGCGCGATCGAACCGGTGGTCCGTGATGCGCTGTGGCGCTTGGCAGACGACCGGCTTCCCGCCGGTTCCGAGGTGATCGGCGGGTATTGGACTCGCACGAACGATCCCGAAATCGACCTCGTCGGCGCCGACCGCGGGCCCGTGGCCAAGCGGATCACCTTCGTCGGCTCCGTCAAATGGCTGGATCGCAAGCCGTTCGACCGCCGCGACCTCGCCGCACTCGAGGCGCATCGCGCGCAACTGCCGGGAGCGACCGAATCGACGCCGCTGCTTGCCGTCTCGCGTTCAGGCTGCATCGCCGAAGGAATCGAGGCCCTGACACCGGAGGACCTCATCGCCGCTTGGCGCTGAGCTGGACGCGGAAGACCGCTAGACCGCTAGTCCATGTTGTGGCCGCCGTTGACGGTGATCCGCTGCCCGGTGACGAAGCCTGCGGCCTCGGACGCGAGGTACGACACCGCCGCGGCAACGTCTTCCGGCTTGCCGATGCGGCCCATGGGAACCTCGGCCACATATCCCGCGAGGTCGGCGTCCGTGAGCTCGCCGTGCCGCTCGACCGGCACCCATCCCGGCGCCACCAGGTTGACCGTGATGCCGTCGGCGCCCAGTTCCCTCGCCCACGTGCGGGTGAGCCTCCACTGCGCACCCTTCGCCGCGTTGTACGCCGAGAAACCCGGCAGCGCGCGCTCGAACATGTCCGACCCGATCTGGATCACGCGACCGCGGCCCGCCGCGCGCATGTCAGCCAGGACCGCGCGGAGCAGCAGGGTCGGGCTCTTGACGAAGAACTCCAGTTGGTTCAGGTGGTCCTGCCATTCGAGCCGATCGACCGGCACCTCCGGCTGCGGGCCGGTCGCGTTGGCCACCAGCACGGTCACCGGCCCGAGCTCGGCGCGGACACGTTCCATCATGTCGTGCACCGCAACCTCGTCGGTCACATCGCCGCCGAACGCCGCGGCGGTGCCGCCCGCCTCGAGGATGTCGGCGACGACCTTCTCGGCTCCTTCGCGGCCCCTCGCGTAGTTGACCGCAACGGCGAACCCATCGGCGGCAAGCCGCCGAGCAATGACGGCCCCCAGACCACGCGAAGCGCCGGAGACGAAAGCGACGGACATGGATGACCTCCCGGTTCCGCGGCGGACCCGCGCCGATTGCGTTGCCGCCAGTCTCCTCGACCGTGTTCGCGCCCGACTCGCGAGGCCCGCGCGGAGCCCCCTGCGATCGGCCATGCCTTCACCACCAGCGATGCGGGTGTCTTTCGCCGAGATCGAGGGATCGCGGTGCCGGATGGAGGGTCAGAACATCTCGGTGCGGTTCACGTGCTCCTCAGAGACCGGGCAGTAGTAGAGCTGGAGGATGTAGGCCCGGCCGATGACGACCTCGACCGGATTGGCGTACCGCCCGTCGGCGTCCTCCACCGCGTCCCAGCTCCCGCTGCCGCCGCCGGATTCGCCGCTGTCAGCGGTGAACAGCGGCAGCTGGCGTTCGCCGCATTCGCAGACGATCGGGTGCGGGTCGATGATCGCCCAGTTGCCGCCGTGGCCCACGGCCTTCCAACCGGGCGCGACCGACAGGTCCAAGAGGTATGCGTCCTCCTCGTCGATCAGCTCCTCCCAGCCCTCGATCGACTGGCGCAGCGGCTCGGGCAGTTCCCGGTACACCGGGTACTCCGTCACCACCTCGGGGTGGAGGACGCACGGGTTCGGCACGTAGTCGCCGTTGCCGACGACCGGCCGCGGAGGATCGGCGAGGCGTTCCTTGACGTCTTCGCTGCTGCGCCAACGGAGTTGGAAGACCGGGTTGTACGGGGTGTCGGCGTCGGGGTGGTCGCGCGGGCACCACAGGATCTGGAGCAGGTCGAACCGGTCGGCCCACGGGAGTTCCGGCGCGTCCCGGTAGTACAGCTGCGCCACCGGGATCAACGGCGGCGGTGCATCCTCGTCGTACTCGGGGTGCTTGCCGACGGCGTGCTCGGCCTCCAGTCCGGCCATGCGCTCGCGCTCGGCGTCCCAGTCGAGCGTGTCGCCCTGCTTCTGGCGCCGGTCGCGATCCGCGAAGTAGTCGCGCATCGCGAACGTGTAGTCGAGTGTCTCGTCCTGGAAGTCGTCGTGCGCGAGGTCGCAAGTCGGCCAGGGCTCGTCGGCGGGCCACAGCAGCGGGCCGCCGATGGAGCTGTCGCCGGCGCCGGGCTCGCCCTGGCGCGGGTGGAGCCGGACGGCCGGCTTGGCGTACTGCTCGAGTTCGGGGAACCGCTCGGCGATGCCATGGGGGCGCGGGGGTGTCGTACGGGTCATCGGCCCTGCAATCTGCGGAGGAACACGGTGCGCGCATCGTACTTCCGGAGAGCGACAACCCAGTCCCGCGTGCTGTACGGAAAGGTGGGGGGCGCGCAAGACGCCCGCCCCCGTCGGGTGGTTGAGACCCGCGGGTGTTGGGGGGGGG
>NZ_JAPZVP010000009.1:29848-36080 GCF_027622875.1 Glycomyces luteolus
CCGGCCCCCCCCCCCCCCCCCCGCGGGGCGCCCGCAATGGGGCGGCCCCCCCACCGCGCCCCCCACCTTTCGGATGTTCGCTACGCGCGGTTGTAGGCGCTCGCGACCGCGCGCATCGTCGCCAGGACGATGTTGGGGTGCACGCCTGCGCCCCATACGGTCCGGCCGTCGATGGCGGTTTCGACATAGGAGGCGGCCTGGGCGTGCTGTCCGGCGGACAGGGCGTGTTCGGCGTAGTCCAGGACCTCGACGTCAACGCCGACGGAGGACAGGGCGTCCGTGAAGGCCGAGAGCGGGCCGTTGCCGGTGCCGGAGACCTTCTGCTCGACGCCGTTCAGGACGATGTGGGCGTCCAGCGTCAGCGTCTCTCCGGTGTAGACGGTGGTGTGGTCCTCGACGACCAGGCGCGGCGTGGGCTGGTACTCCGGGTGGTACTCGCGGCGGAAGATCTCGTGGATCTCCTGCGTCGAGACCTCCTTGCCGGAGGCGTCGGTGTGCCGCTGGATCGCGCCGCTGAACTCGATCTGCATGCGCCGCGGCAGGTCGAAGCCGTACTCGCTCTGCATGACGTAGGCGACGCCGCCCTTGCCGGACTGGGAGTTGACGCGGATGACGGCCTCGTAGGTGCGGCCGACGTCCTTCGGGTCGATCGGCAGGTACGGTACGCCCCAAGTGAACTCGTCGACAGGGACGCCCGCGGCCTCGGCGTCGGCCTCCAGGTGGGCGAAGCCCTTCTTGATGGCGTCCTGGTGCGAACCGGAGAACGCCGTGTACACCAGGTCCCCGGCGTACGGGTGCCGCTCGGGCACCGGCAGCTGGTTGCAGTACTCGACGGCGCGCTTGATCTCGTCGATGTTGGAGAAGTCGATGCCCGGGTCCACGCCCTGGCTGAACAGGTTCAGGCCCAGCGTGACCAGGCAGACGTTGCCGGTGCGCTCGCCGTTGCCGAACAGGCAGCCCTCGACGCGGTCGGCGCCGGCCTGCACGGCCAGTTCGGCGGCCGCGACGCCGGTGCCCCGGTCGTTGTGGGGGTGCACGGAGAGGATCAGCGAGTCGCGGTTCGGCAGGTTGCGGTGCATCCACTCGATCGAGTCGGCGTACACGTTCGGGGTGGCCATCTCGACGGTGGCGGGCAGGTTCACGATCAGCGGCCAGTCGGGGGTCGGCTGGATGACCTCGGCGACCTTGGCGCACACCTCGACCGCGTAGTCCAGTTCGGTGCCGGTGTACGACTCGGGGGAGTACTCGTAGCGGATCGCCGTGTCGGGGGTGTGGATCTCCCGGTACTTCAGGCACAGCCGCGCGCCCTGGGTGGCGATGTCGGTGATGCCGTCCTTGTCCAGGCCGAACACGACGCGGCGCTGCAGCGTCGAGGTCGAGTTGTAGAAGTGGACGATGGCCTGCTTGGCGCCGCGCAGGCTCTCGAAGGTCCGCTCGATCAGGTGCTCGCGGCACTGGGTCAGGACCTGGATGGTGACGTCGTCGGGGATGAGGTCCTGCTCGATCAGCTGCCGTACGAAGTCGAAGTCGGTCTGCGAGGCGGAGGGGAAGCCGACCTCGATCTCCTTGTAGCCCATGTCGACCAGCAGCTGGAACATCTTCTTCTTGCGGTCGGGGGTCATG
The DNA here is from genome assembly GCF_027622875.1 of Glycomyces luteolus. GTDB lineage: Bacteria > Actinomycetota > Actinomycetes > Mycobacteriales > Micromonosporaceae > Glycomyces > Glycomyces luteolus. The sequence goes on from NZ_JAPZVP010000009.1 coordinate 31,472, forward strand.
GGGTCGATGAGGGCCTGGTTGCCGTCGCGCAGGTCCACCGCGCACCAGATCGGGGCGGTGTCGGTGATCTTGTCCGGCCACGTGCGATCGGGCAGGTCGACCTTGAACTGGGAGTGGTACGGCTGGTAGCGCTTGGCGCGGTCTGCGAAAGAAACGGTGTTCTTGGAAGGCGTAGTCACGGATGCTCCTGTGGAGGTCGCTGGTGGTCTGAGTCGCTTCTGACTGATCCAGCCGGCATGCGAAAACCCGCGACGAGGAGCCGACCTAGTTGGCCCCGCCGCGGCAGCTAAGGAGCATCGTGAACCGCATGACCCCGAGAGCCTACACCGGTGGCGTGACCCAGGTCGACTTCGACGCCCGGATAGTGGGACGGCACGGCTGCTTCGCGGCACCGTCCCCGCAGCCTCACGGATGGATGAGCAGGTCGTCGATCGCGATCCGGGCGCGCGGCGCGCGGTCGGGGCCCGCCACCGACTCGTCCAGATCCGCCGGGTCGCCCGGCAGGCCGATCGCGACCACGGTGGTCGGCACGAGCGGCTCGGCGAGCTCGAACTCGGCGGCCAGCGCGTCGGCGTCGAAGCCGCCCATCTGGCGGACGGTGAGCCCTTCGGCGGCGGCCTGGAACGTCAGGTGCGCCATGGCCTGGCCGAGGTCGTACATGGCGTGGGAGAGCGGGCCGCGCTCGTTGGCGTCGGTGCGTACGGCCACGAGCAGCGCGGAGGCCTGGGCGGCCCAGTCGCGGTTGCCGGGCTTGAGGGTCTCGAGGACGCGCTTGAACTCGCGGGTGTCGCGCCGGGCGAGGAGGAACCGCCACGGCTGCGTGTTGCCGGCGCTGGGAGCCCAGCGGGCGGCTTCGAGGAGAGCCGCGACCTGGGCGTCGGTGAGGTCGACGCCGGGCGCGAAGGCGCGCGTGGAGTGGCGGGCGGCGAGCAGCGGGTGGATCGGGACCGCGGTCTGGGCGTGGCGGTCGATCGAAGCGGTCATGCGCGTTCCTTCGGTTGCGGGTCTCGCACGGCGCTGCCGGGGCCGGTGTTCCCGGCTGGGGCGCGTCTGCGGTCCGGTCGCGGCACTGGGGGCCGTCGCGTAGCGGCGTCGTCGCTCGCCATCGTTCATGGTGCCACGAACAGGAGCCGGAGCGCCTGCTCGTGTCGCCTTCCTTACTCTCCTTCGGCCGAGGGCGACGGTTCCGGGGCCGGAGTCGGCGCGGGTGCCGGCGTCCCGCCCGGGTCCGGCGCGGGGGTCGCGGACGGGTCGACCGACGGGCTGGGTTCAACGGGCGCCTTGCGTCCCAAGGGTTCGGCGTCGCTGAGTTCACCGGGGAGCTCGACCGTGGCGACAGCCTCGGCCGGAGCGCCGACGAGTGTCAGGGTGCCGAACGCGCCGCTCTCCACGGACAGGATCCGCCCGTCCCGATCGAGGCACCATTCGCCGACGGGGATCGGCGGGTCGACGACGACAGTGCTGCGGGTGAGGGTGAAGCAGTCGCCTTCCTGCGAGATCGCGAACGGCAGGTGGCGGTCGAGGAGCTGCGGCAGCCATTCGATGAACGGCAGCTGCACCTTCGGGTCGTAGTCCTTCGGGATCTCGCCGGTGATCCCGGCGAGCTTCACGCAGCGGCCCGCCGCGCACTGGAAGAACCCGCCGGTCGTCCAGGCCACGGTGACGTCGACGGTGCCGCCGAGCGCCCAGCTGGGCACGTCGACGCGCCAGGTGCCGTCGGCGGCGGCCCACACGGTGACCGTGCCGCCCTCGGACCACTCGTACTCCGCCGTGAAGGTCGCGTCGAGGGCTTTGCTGACGCGGCCGATCAGGGTCGCGTGCGCGCTGGCGCGCGTCGGCGCCTCCTCGGGCGCGTCGACGGCGGTCGCCGTCCCGCAGCCTGCCAGGAGCGCCGTGAGCGTGAGCGCTGCCACTGTCTTGCCGGTCCATGTCCATGCCACCGCCCGATTCTCTGTCTCACCACCCAGAACGACCTGGCGACACACCGGTATGCGCAGCTAAGGTGAGGTGGCCGCCCCCGCAAGGGCGGTTTGGAGTGACCTGAGACACGAGCGAGTGAGGTGAAATCCGTGGCGCTAGTCGTGCAGAAGTACGGCGGTTCATCGGTTGAGAATGCCGAACGCGTCAAGCGCGTCGCCGAACGAGTGGTCGCGACGCGAAAGCGCGGCGACGACGTGGTCGTCGTCGTCTCCGCCATGGGTGACACCACCGACGAGCTGCTGGACCTCGCGGCCCAGGTCTCGCCGGTGCCGGAACCTCGGGAACTCGACATGCTGCTCACCGCCGGCGAGCGCATCTCCATGGCGCTCCTGGCGATGGCGATCAACAACCTCGGCTTCCAGGCCCGGTCCTTCACCGGCTCGCAGGCCGGGATGATCACGACCGCCGCCCACGGCGTCGCCCGCATCATCGACGTCACGCCCGGACGCATCCGCTCCTCGCTCGACGAGGGGTTCATCACGATCGTCGCCGGGTTCCAGGGCGTCAGCCAGGACACCAAGGACATCACCACGCTCGGCCGCGGCGGCTCGGACACGACCGCCGTCGCACTCGCCGCAGCGCTGGAAGCGGACGTATGCGAGATCTACTCCGACGTCGACGGCGTCTTCACCGCCGACCCGCGGATCGTGCCGAACGCGCAGAAGCTCGACGCGATCACCTTCGAGGAGATGCTGGAGATGGCCGCCTCAGGCGCCAAGATCCTGCACCTGCGCGCCGTGGAGTACGCCCGGCGCTACGGTCTCCCGCTGCACGTCCGTTCGTCGTACTCGACCAAGACCGGCACGATGGTGTCGGGTTACATGGAGGAGCTGCCCGTGGAGCAAGCACTCATCAGCGGCGTCGCGCACGACCGCTCCGAGGCCAAGATCACCGTCACCAGCGTCCCGGACAAGCCCGGCGCCGCGGCCTCGATCTTCCAGGTGATCGCCGACGCCGAGATCGACATCGACATGATCGTGCAGAACGTGTCGACCGCCGGGAACGGCCACACCGACATCTCCTTCACCCTGCCGAAGGAGGCCGGGCCGAAGGCGACCGAGGCGCTGAAGAAGCACCAGACCGCGATCGGCTTCGAGAAACTCATCTACGACGAGAACATCGGCAAGATCTCCCTCATCGGCGCCGGGATGCGCTCGCACCCGGGCGTCACCGCGAACTTCTGCCAGGCGCTGGCCGACGCGGGCGTGAACATCGAGATCATCTCGACCTCGGAGATCCGCATCTCCGTGGTCTGCCGCGACACCGACCTCGACGCGGCGGTGCGCGCGGTCCACGACAAGTTCGAGCTCGGCGGCGCCGAAGAGGCCGTCGTCTACGCCGGAACGGGGCGATAGGTATGGCGCGCAAGCTGAACGTTGCCATCGTCGGCGCCACGGGCGTCGTCGGATCGATCATGCGGCGGCTCATCGCCGAAGAACGCGGCAACTGGGGCGAGGTACGGCTCATCGCCTCGGCGCGGTCGGCGGGCAAGATCTTGTCGGTGGGGGATGAGCACCTCGAAGTGCAGGCCATCAGCGCCGAGGCCTTCGACGGCATCGACATCGCCCACTTCGACCTGCCGGACGAAGTGAGCGCCGAGTGGGTCCCGGTCGCCGCCGCGAAGGGCGTCGTCGTCATCGACAAGTCCGCGCACTACCGGATGGACCCTGACGTGCCCCTGGTGTGCCGCGAGGCCAACCCGGAGGCGGCCGCGGTGCGGCCCAAGGGCATCATCGCGAACGCCAACTGCACCACGCTGGCGCTCATCCCGACGCTCGCGGCGCTGAACGCGGAGTTCGGGCTCGTGTCGATGTCGGTGGCCTCCTACCAGGCCGCGTCCGGCTCGGGCAAGGAAGGACTGGAGGCGCTGTACGCGCAGCTCCAGAAGATCGCCGGGATCGACGGGCTCGGGACCGCGGGCAACGACGTGCGCATGGTGCTCGGCGAGGAGTTCAACGCGCCGTTCGGGGCGCCGCTGGCGCTCAACGTGGTGCCGAAGATCGGCGGCTGGAAGGACGACGGCTGGACCTCCGAGGAGCTCAAGGTCCGCAACGAGTCCCGCAAGATCCTGGGCCTGCCCGACCTCAAGGTCGCGTCGACGTGCGTGCGCGTGCCGGTGGCCGTGGGCCACTCGCAGGTCGTGCACGCCACGTTCGAACGCGAAGTGACCGTCGCCGAGGCGCACCGCGTGCTCGCGGCGGCCGAGGGCGTGGACCTGGTCGACGACCCGGCGAACATGGTGTTCCCGATGCCGATCGACTCGGCCGGCAAGGGTGGCACGCAGGTCGGCCGCATCCGGCAGTCGCTCGACTTCCCGAACTCGCTGGAGTTCTTCGTCGTCGGCGACAACCTCATGAAGGGCGCGGCCCTCAACTCGATCGAGACCGCGGACCTCGTGCGCCGCGAACTCGAAGCGGAAGCGTAGGCATCAACACCGGTCGTCGTACGAAATCGGGCCCCCCGGGCAACAACCCTGCCCGAGGGGTACGACAATCCGGTGTTCGAAAGCCAATAACGGCGGCCCGGAGCGAAAGCTCCGGGCCGCCGGTATTGGCTCGCTCTTACGCGTCCCGCTTCTTGAACAGCCGCCCCCCCGCCGCGCTGATGACCGCCGCGAAGCCCCCGGACA
>NZ_JAPZVP010000009.1:36090-253639 GCF_027622875.1 Glycomyces luteolus
CCTCTCTGCGACTACACCCCCCCCCCCCGGCCCCCCCCCCCCCCCCCCCCCCCCCGCCGTTATTGGCTCGCTCTTACGCGTCCCGCTTCTTGAACAGCGTCCACGCCGCCGCGATGATGACCGCCGCGAAGCCCGCGAACACCGCGCCCGAACCCCAGCGGTCGAAGAAGTCGAAGTCGGTGCCCATGCCCATGTCAGCCGGCCCCACCGACATCAGCAGCGTTCCAGCCGTGAACGGCAGGAACTTGACCAACGGCACCAGCCAGTCGAGCGTCGGGATCGACGACAGGCCGACGATGACGTTCTCGATGATCAGCGGCATCAGGAAGATCACCACCAGCGCCGACGGCACTCCCCGGAACAGCAGCCCCAGGCCGAGACCCACCAGCGTGTAGATCAGCGTGTAGATCATGTACCCGAGCAGCGCCGACCGCACCGGGTCGTCGAACAGGCCCGGGACCTCGCCGAAGAAGACCAGGACCACCCCGGCGTTGATCGCCATGGACACCGCCGTGACCGCGATCGTGGCCGCGGAGACGACCAGGATCTTCGCCAGGATCAGGCGCGACCGCTGCGGCAGCGCCGTGAGCGTCGGCTGGATCGTGCCGTGCCGGTACTCGTGGCCGGTCGCGAAGATCCCGATGACCGCCATGAACACGGCGAGGAACGGGATGCCGAACGACGCACCGCCGTTGACGGCGAGCGCCACGAACTCCGGGATCAGGTCCTCGTCGGTCGCGGTGAGCCCGAAGATCACCGGGATCGCGGCCGCGGCGAGCAGACCGATGCCGACGAGCCAGTAGGTCGAACGCAGCGTCGTCAGCCGCATCCACTCGAAACGAAGGGCGTCAAGCATTGGCGGAACCACCGGTCTTGGTAGCAGGGGCGATCGGCTCGGCCGCGATGAACTCCTCGGAGGAGCCCGTCGCGGACATGAACGCCTCTTCGAGCGAGGCGCTGCGGGTGGACAGCTCGGACAGCTCGACGTTCTCGGTGAACGCGAGGTGCCCGACCGCGCCGATCTCCATGCCGGACACGATCAGCTCGCCGTCCTTGCCCTTCGCGACCTCCGCGCCCGCGCCCTCGAGCGCGGCCGTGAACCCTTCCGCGCTGGGACTGCGCACGATCACCGTGGACTGCGTGAAGTCACGCACGAACTGGTCGACGTCGCCGTTGAAGATCATGTGGCCGCGGCCGATGACCACGAGCTCGTCGGCCATCAGCTGCATCTCCGACAGCAGGTGGCTCGAGACGAAGATGGTGCGTCCCTCGGACGCGAGGTGCTTGAGCATGTCCCGCATCCAATGGATGCCGTGCGGGTCGAGGCCGTTCGTCGGCTCGTCGAGCAGCAGAATGCGCGGGTCGCCCAGCAGCGCCTGCGCGAGACCGAGCCGCTGCGCCATGCCCAGCGAGTAGCCCTTCGGCTTCTTCCGCTTCACGGAGCCGAGGCCGACGAGCTCCATGACCTCGTCGACCCGCTTGTCGCCGACGCCGTTGGCGCTGGCGAGCATCCGCAGGTGGTTGCGGGCGGAGCGGGTGGGGTGGAACGGCTTCGCCTCGAGGAGGGTGCCGACCTTGTTCATCGGGCGGCGGATGTCGGTGAAGGCCTCGCCGTCGAAGAGGGTCTGGCCCTCGCCGTGGTCGAGGCCGAGCATCAGCCGCATGGTGGTGGACTTGCCGGAGCCGTTGGGCCCCAGGAATCCGGTGACGACGCCGGGCCGGACGTCGAACGACAGGTGGTTGACCGCGACGGTCTTCCGGTATCGCTTGTACAAGCCCTTCGCAGTGATCATCAGGCTCCAATCGGACTGAGGGGTAGGGCATGTGCCGAGGCGGGAAAGGTCCCGCGGACGCCGTCAGTCTATGAGGATCGGGGCCCCGTCCACACCGGCTCGCCGACGGATTTCGACCTCGTGCCCAGGGAGGAGACCACGCGGGCGGGCAGTACCGGGGTACTACGTGCGGGGGTGAGACCCGCTGGGGGCGGGCACGACGAACACCGGTCGTCGCGCGAATTTCGGGCCCCCGGTCAAAACCCTGACATGGGGGTACGACAGTCCCGGGGCCGAAAGCCAGCGCCGGTGAGCGACGACACGGCCACGGGCCTCGGACACGCTGGCCGGGGCGGGGCCGGGTGTGGCCAGGTTGTTTAGACTTGTCGGGTGAGCCTGCGACTGTACGACACCGGCACCCGATCCGTCCTCGACTTCCAGCCCCGGAAGCCCGGCGAAGTCGGCGTGTACCTGTGTGGCCTCACCGTCCAGGGACCGCCCCACATCGGGCACCTCCGCTCGGGCATCTCCTACGACCTGCTCATCCGCTGGCTGCGCCGCAGCGGCTACAAGGTCACTTACGTGCGCAACGTCACCGACATCGACGACAAGATCCTCGTGCGCGGCGAAGAGCAGGGCCGCCCCTGGTGGTCCATCGCCTACGCGAACGAATGCCTGCTCGCCGACGCCTACGCCGCCCTCGGCGCCGAGCCGCCCACGTACGAGCCCCGCGCCACCGGCCACATGACCCAGATGATCGACCTCATCTCGGAGCTCATCGACCGCGGCCACGCCTACGTCACCGGCGCGGGCGACGTCTGGTTCGACGTCTCCTCCTGGCCCGACTACGGCCAGCTCTCCCACCGCCGACCCGAGGACATGCTCTCCAGCCCCGAGCCCGGCGCGAAACGCGACTCCCGCGACTTCGGCCTCTGGAAGGCCCACAAACCCGGCGAACCCGCCGACGCCGCCTGGACCTCCCCGTGGGGCCCCGGCCGCCCCGGCTGGCACATCGAGTGCTCCGCGATGGCCCGCCGCTACCTCGGCGACGCCTTCGACATCCACGGCGGCGGCACCGACATCATGTTCCCCCACCACGAGAACGAGCTCGCCCAGTCGAGCGCCGCCGGGCTGCCGTTCACCAAGTACTGGGTGCACGGCGGGATGCTCAACCTCGCGGGCACCAAGATGTCCAAGTCCCTCGGCAACACGCTCTCGATCGGCGCGCTGGGCGAGAAGGGCTTCAGCAAGGCCGCCATCCGCTACTACCTCTCCAGCGTCCACTACCGCTCCGCCGTCGACTTCTCCGAGGACTCCCTCGGCGAGGCCCAGTCGGCCTGGGAGCGGCTCTCCAACTTCGTGCACCGCGCGGCCGAGGCGCTCGGCACCGAGGCCACCATCGGCGGCACGATGAGCGGCGACTTCGTCAACGCCATGGATGACGACCTGAACACACCCGCCGCCATCGCCGCGATCCACGACATGGCCCGCGACGGCAACGCGGCCCTCGATGCGGGCAACGACACCGCCGCGAGCAGCATCGCGGCCGGTGTGCGAGCTATGCTCGACCAGCTCGGCCTCGACCCGCTCGACCCGCACTGGGACGACCCGGGGGACGCGAAGCTCCACGGCGCTGTCGACGCGCTGGTGAAGCTCGCGCTCGAACAGCGCGCCGAGGCCAGGGCCCGCAAGGACTACGCGGCTGCCGATCGCATCCGCGATGAACTCGCGCACGCCGGCATCACCGTCAAGGACACCCCTCGCGGTCCCGTGTGGACAGTGGACTAGCGAAGCCTGCGGGCCTTGAGCGCGATCTTGTGATCAAGGGCGAAGCCTGCGAGCGTGTAAGTGTGACCGGCGGTGGCGCCCGCATGCCTGAGACTTCAGGCGAAGCCGCCGCCAGCAACGACCGAGACCTGGGGAACCGAGACCGATGAGCACCAAGGGTGGACACCCGAACCGCCGCAAGACCTCCAAAGCCGGACCGAAGATCGGTTCCGGCGGCGGCAAGAAGGGCCTGGCCGGCAAGGGGCGCACCCTCAAAGCCGAGGACCGCCCCTGGCACAAGGAGTACCAGGGCGACGACAAGCCCCGCAAGACCCAGTGGAAGCAGTCCAAGGAGCGCGCCAAGGCCGCCGCCGAGGGCCGCAGCACCAACATCGGCAAGCCCAGGCCCTCCGGTCCCGCCCGACGCCGCCGCGACGACGAGCCTGAGCTGATCCTCGGCCGCAACCCCGTCCTCGAGGCCCTGCGCGCCAAGGTCCCCGCCACCGCCCTCTACGTGGCCTTCGGCACCGAGCTCGACGACCGCGTCGCCGAGTCCGTGCGCCTGGCCGGCAACCGCGACCTCCCCATCAAGGAGCTCGCCCGCCGCGACCTCGACCGCCGCACGAACAACGCGCTCCACCAGGGCATCGGCCTCCAGATCGAGCCGTACCAGTACAGCGAGTTCGAGGACCTGCTCCACATCAGCAAGACCTCCGGCACCGCACCGCTGCTCGTCGCCCTCGACGGCGTCACCGACCCCCGCAACCTCGGCGCGATCATCCGCTCCGCCGCCGCCTTCGGCGGTCACGGCCTGATCATCCCGTCGAAGCGCGCCGCGTCCGTGACGGCCGTGGCCTGGCGCACCAGCGCCGGCGCCGCCGCCCGCCTGCCCGTCGCCAAGGTCGTGAACCTCACCCGCACCATCCAGGCCTGCCAGCAGGCCGGGTTCATGACGGTCGCCCTCGACGGCGGCGGCGACGTCGACGTCTTCGACCTGCCCGTCGCCACCGACCCGCTCCTCATCGTCGTCGGCGACGAGGGCAAGGGCGTCTCGCGGCTCGTCGCCGAGACCTGCGACCACATCGCGAGCATCCCGATCGCGAGCGAAGTGGAGTCGCTGAACGCCTCCGTCGCCGCTTCGATCGCCCTCGCCGAAGTCCAGCGCCAGCGCCGCTGAAGCCCGTCCGGCGAAGCCGCCGAAGCCTGGCCGGCGAACCGGAAGACCATTGGCGCCCAGGCGGGGGCCGCCCGCGACCGACCACAAACGGTCATCCCGTGACCGCGCGATTCGCCGCATCGGACTAACCTGGAACGACCCTGCACGCCCTAGCGCCCCCGGAGCTGCAACCACATGCCGGCTGAATACCTCCTGAGCGTCGACCTCGGCACCTCCCACACCGTGGCGGTGCTGGTGTGGCCCGACGGCCGTACCCGGCCGCTGCTGTTCGACGGCTCCCCGGTGATGCCCTCGGCCGTGTTCCTCGACCCCGGCGGCACCATCCACACCGGACGCGACGCCGAGCGGCTGGCCCTCACCGCCCCCGAGCGGTTCGAGCCGAACCCGAAGCAGCGCATCGCCGACGGCACGCTGCTCCTCGGCGACCGCGAGGTCCCCGTCGCCGGTGCGCTCGCCGCGATCCTCGGCCGCGTCGCCCGCACCGCCGTCGAATCCATCGGCCACCTGCCGAACACCGTCCTCACCTGCCCGGCCGCCTGGAGCGAGCAGCGCCGCGCCACCCTGCACGACGCGGCCGCCAAAGCCGGGTACCGGCCGGTCAAGATCCTCACCGAACCCGTTGCGGCAGCGCACTACTACACCTCCCGCCTGTCCCACCCGATGCGCCCGGGCCAGGCCCTCGCCGTCTTCGACTTCGGCGGCGGCACCCTCGACATCGCCGTCCTCGAACGCCGCCAGGACGGCTCCTTCGGCGTCCTCGCCGACGGCGGCCTGCCCGATCTCGGCGGCCTCGACTTCGACGCCGCCCTCGTCGCCCACATCGGCGAGACGGTGAAGCAGCGCGAGCCCGACATCTGGAAGCGCCTCGAGAACCCCAGCGGCGCCAGCGAACTGCGCAACCGCCGTGAACTCTGGGAAGAGGTGCGCGCCGCCAAGGAGATGCTGTCGCGCTCGTCCGTCGCACCCGTCACGGTCCCCGACATGGCCCAGTCCCTGCACCTCACGCGCGGCGAGCTCGACCAGATCTCCCGCCCGCTGCTCGCGCGCGCCGTCGCCGAGACCCAGCGGGTCTTCGGCCTCACCGGCCGCCGCCCCGACCAGCTCGCCGGACTGTTCCTCGTGGGCGGCTCCAGCCGGATGCCCATGGTGTCCAAGATGCTCCATGAAGGACTCGGCATCGCGCCGACGGTCCTCGAGCAGCCCGAACTGCCCGTCAGCGAGGGCGCGGCCCTCGCCTTCGCGGCCCCCGCGCCGGTGACGCCTCCGGCGCAGGTGCCGTCGACGCCGCCGCAGTCCCCGACGGCCCCGCAGTTCTCCCCGCCGATGCGGTCGGGCAGCCTGCCGCCGGTCACGCCGGGCACTGACGAGACGGTCACGCTGCGCCGCAGCGGGCCTGAGAAGGCCAAGCGCAAGATCCCTCCGAAGTGGATCGCGATCGCCGCGGTCGTAGTAGTCCTCGCGATCGTGCTGCCGATCGGCTGGTTCTGGCTGACGAACCCGTACAAGCAAAAGCCCTTCGACGAGGAGCTCGCCCCGGTCGGCGACGTCACCGCCTTCGCGGCGGAGCCCAACGACGGCATCTACGAGGTGCGCGTCTGGGAGGACAAGACCCTGTTCGCGTACACGACCGCCTCCGCCGACCCCAGCGGCGAAGAGCTCCACCTGCGCGCCGTCGACACCGCCTCCGGGTACCCGCTCTGGGAGAGCGACGTGGTCATCCAGGGCACGGGCTGGGACGCGAGCTACTACGTGTCCGACGACCTCCTGGCCTTCTCGCAGGAGGCCGACTCCAGCAGCGAGACTCCGTACCGCTTCTACTTCCTCGACTGGAAGAACGGCGACACACGCAACACGATCGACAGCTCGGACCGCACGGCCGCCCGCTCGGGCGACCACCTCGTGATCGCCCCCTTGGGCGGCAACACCTTCACCGTCTACGACGGCGACGGCGAGAAGGTCTCGACCTGGGACCTCGGCAACGCCGAGGAGAGCGTCACCGTGTCCAATTGGGACCTCGTGGGCACGCCCGAAGACCTCAAGACGCCGTCGACGCGCGCCAACGGCAACGGCCGGGTCTGGGCCGTCACGAGCGACAACGTCGCGCACGTCTACGACCTCGAATCCGGCGAGTCCGTGGCCGAGAAGGAGGTCCAGACCGTCGACGACCTGTACTTCGCCTGGGACAACCTGCTCTACGTGGCCGTCGACAAGGAGACCGGCTACGACCTCAACGTCTACGACATCGACGAGGGCCTGTCCCGTGTGGACGAGGAGACCATCACCTCGGAAACACCCGCGCCCGACCAGGTCAAGGCCTGCGGCGAGGAGCTGGTGTGCGTGCGCGAACCGGTCGAAGGCGTCACGGACGTCTACACCTGGCAGGTCTACCACCCGGAGAAGCAGGAGATCGTACACGTCTTCGACGAACGGGAGTACCGCTACATCTCCCCGCTGGGCGACCGCCTGATGGTCGAGCACTACGAAGGCGACGACGTGCGCACCCAGATCTACGACAAGGGCTTCGACACGGTCGGGAACAGCACCGACGACGACGATTTCGAAGCGATCGACGGCGGCAGCGCCCTCACCTGGCCCGCGGCCTCCGGCTTCAGCGCCAACACCGGCAACGTGGTCGGTCTCGGCCGCGACGGGACCCGCACCTCCCTGCGCACCGACCTCGAGGTCTACTCCTGCGACGCCAGCGACACCCGCCTCGCCTGCCTGACCCTCGAAGGGATGCAGGTCTTCTCGTTCAGAGACGCCTAGCGGACCGGCCGCGCAGTCCGACTGCGCGGCCCCGACGCTCGCTCCCAGGGCGCGAACGCGCCCTCGCCACGCAGCGACTCCCGGCACGCCGCGAGCGGGTCCACACCGGTGTCGGGAGGCCGCAGGGAGCGGCCTCCGGGAGTCGAATCGGTCAGACGGTGCGGCCGCGTCTGACTCGCGCCCACCACAGGATCTGGAGCAGCGCGCCGAGCGCGGGCAGGCCGAGGAACGCCCAGGCGAACAGCTCGTCCTTCGTCACCCAGTCGATGCCCGGGTAGTACGAGGTCTCCGAGTGCAGCACCCGCAGGCCGATCCCGATGACCACGCAGGCGAGCGCGGCCGCGCCGTACGCGATCCGCCGCCCCGGCAGCGGCACGGCGGCGGCGATGAACACCGCGGCGGCGGCCAGATAGATGACCGTGAACCCGACCGGCGCGGGGCCTTCCCTGCTGATCATGAAGGCCAGCACGGTGATGTAGAGCGCGACGGCCCCGGACAGCAGCGCGCCGCCTTCGGCGACGTACGTGTCGACGCGCGGCCGCGGCATCCGCCACGACACCCAGAGGAGCCACGGCGCGGGCAGCGCCAGGATGACGCTGTGCGCGACCATGCCCGGCGTCCCCCCGTTCCCCAGGAAGAGCATGGCCAAGAAGGCCAGGAACCAGACCACAGGCGCAACCGCCCAGGCCACGACGGACTTGACGCGACCAGTGCGGTCGACGGTGTTCGATGCAGCGTTCATGGGACCAGTCTTGCAACCCTGAGCAAGCGCTCCGCTACCAAATTCGTGCCATCGTTGTAGGGTCCCCACAGCAAAGCCCCACCCGTTGCCCGCTTATCGCCGCCTTTTTTCTAGGTTTCCGCCAAACGATGTCAGAGTCGAGGTCCGTTGCGATCCGAACCTGCCGCTGCCGAGTCGCTCAATCCTGCAGTTCCCATGTGCCGCAGTCTTGCGAATTGAAGCCTTGGTCCGACGAATCGATGGTGACGGTGGCTTGCAGTCCCGGTTCGACGTTGCCGTTGGCGATGATGTCGTCGAGTTCGCCGCTGAAGCCGCTGAGCCGCTCCCAGTAGCAGCCGAATGATTCATCGGGGACCGTTGTCGAGTAGGTCCCGGGCTCGATGTCCTCACCCACCGTCCAAATCCCATCGCCGAACGAGCCATCCGAGGCGCCGCCGGAGTCCTCCTGCGGTTCGGATTCGGCCGGCAACCATGTGCCGCAGTCTTGCGAATTGAAGCCTTGGTCCGACGAATCGATGGTGACGGTGGCTTGCAGTCCCGGTTCGACGTTGCCGTTGGCGATGATGTCGTCGAGTTCGCCGCTGAAGCCGCTGAGCCGCTCCCAGTAGCAGCCGAATGATTCATCGGGGACCGTTGTCGAGTAGGTCCCGGGCTCGATGTCCTCACCCACCGTCCAAATCCCATCGCCGAACGAGCCATCCGACGCTCCGCCGGAGTCTTCCTCCGCTTCGGGACTTGTGGTGGGTTCCTCGGTGGGTTCTGCGCTGGTGGTGGGTTCCTCGTTCGGTTCTGCGCTGGTGGTGGCCTCTTCGGTCGGTTCTTCGCTGGTTGTAGCCTCCTCGGTCGGTTCCGGCCTGGTCGTCGGCTCCTCGGTCGGTTCTTCGCTGGTGGTGGGCTCCTCGGTCGGTTCCGGCCTGGTCGTCGGCTCAATCGTTCGCGATGGCGCATCAGCGCTGTCTTCGTAGTCCGCGGCATCGAACGTCGCGCCCGTGATCGCCCCGGAAATGATCATTCCCAGCGCGGCGAGTGAGATGCCGATGATCGCCATGACCTTGTGCGACTTAAGGATGCCGATGATGCCGAGCACGATCGCGGCGGCCGCGAACAGACCGCCGACGACGAGGCCGACCAGCGGAATGAGTCCGAACAGCAGTGCGGCGCCGCCGAAGACGACGGCGAGCAGCGAAATGGTTCTGGGCCGCCCCGATTGCGCGGGAGGGCCGTAGTAGGGCGGGCCGGAAGACGGGGGCGGGTTGGGTACCTGGGTCATGATGCACCTCCGAGAGATTCGGTCAGCAGGTAGCGCCCAGTGACTCCAGAAGAGCATGGAATGCCCGGCCGGTCAGGGATACCGGGCCTATCCCAGGGCAGCCTCGACTGAGGTGACGCCGACCTTGCAGGCTCGTTGGCCGCGCTCGGCTCGAGGGCGTTCCCGCCCCGATGTCGGGACCTTCGCAACGCGGCTCATACGACCCAGGCCCCCGGAAGGGCGGCCTGGAAGCGTGTTCCACGGCCTGACCTCGGTCACTGCACGTGCCGAGGGCCGGTCGAGTAAGATTGCCTCGGCTCGCCGGGATACCGGCGCTGACCAGCCGGTGTAGCTTTAATTGGCAGAGCAGCTGATTTGTAATCAGCAGGTTGCGGGTTCGAGTCCTGTCACCGGCTCCATCGCCCGACCTTTGGTCGGGCATTTTTCTCGTCCAAGTTCAGCTTTCGGAATCGTGGGGTGTGGGCCGGCGGCACCAGGTTCGGGCGTCAGCGGTCGCCAACGAGGCGATGAGGGCGAGCGGGACCAGGCAGAGCAGAGCCAGGACCAGCCAGCGGTTGGTGCCTTCTTCGATGAGGTTCAGGATCGCGGTGATGATGAGGCAGGCCGCGTACGCCGCTGCGAGGGCGAGGGTGCCCCAGCGGGCCCAGTTCCGGTGGTATGAGAAGGCGATGTTCAAGGCGCCGTGGACGATTGCGAGAACGATGACCGCCCCCGCCGCCCAGGCCGCGCGCTCCTCGGCGAGGTTCGCTTCGTCGGCCGCCAGCGCGAGGATCACGGTCGCGCCGACGTAGAGGGCGATGCCGGTGGCGGCCCAGAGGATGAGCAGTGAGGCCACGACCTGGTGGGGCGGCTGGGCGGCGGTGCCGATCTTGGGGCTGTGGCGGGGTGCGTCGCAGTCGCACCAGTCGCGTGCGGGGCGCAGGAGCAGGAGCACGAGGAGCAGGGCGAACAGGAGGGTGCCGGCGGTGCCGGTTCCCGGGTTCAGCCCGACTCCGGTGAGGAGTGCGGCGGCGAGGGCGATCGCGGTCGTGATGAGGACGATGTGTCGTGCCCAGCCGCGGCCGCTGCGGACTTTGATCGCGAGGAGTCCGAAGAGGACGGCGACGGCCGCGATGAGGGCCGGTTCGATGAATTCGAGTGGGCTCCAGGCGCCTGCGTAGCGCACGCTGACTTCGAAGGAGGTGGCCACTGCCGACACGGTGGCGACCCAGGCGGTCAGGGTCGCGAGCAGCCAGAGGAGTGCGATCGCGATGAGGACGGTCGCGGGGGTGCGCGGCTTCGGCGCTGCTGCCGCCGGAGGCTCGGGCGGTTCGGGCGGCGTCGCGGGCGGCTCGGTCGGTGACGGCGACTCGGATCCGGGCGGTTCGGGTGGTTCGGCTCGGTCCATGTTGCGGCTTTCCCTGGGCTGTGGGCGATTGGCGATGGGATCCCTTCTGACGTTAGGGCATTCGGCCCGCCGGCACCACCTGCACGAGCGGTCGACGCCGGTCGGGACGCGGGTGTGGCTCGTGTTGTGTCGAGTGTCGGACCCGTGTGGGAGAGTCGTCCCATTTCTTCGGTTGGTCGGAGGTGGATGCGGGTGGGAAGGGGCATGCCCTATGTCCCGCTCGGCACGCCGAGCGGGACCGCCCCGAGGGGCAAGACGGTGCGGCGCCGGTTCGCGGCCGAGCGCCGCCAGCGCCCCGGCGTTTCAGCCACCAGGCGCGCTGTCCGCCTCTCAGTCCTCCACCGTCGCCGTGCCCGCGACCAGGCCCGCTGCGGCTTCTGCCGCGAGGGCTTCCGCCTCAGCCTCCGCTTGGGCGAGGGCCGCACGCAGGTCTTCGAGCGCGGCGTAGGCCGCGCCGCGTCGCTGCTGGTCGGCGAGCGTGAGTCTCGGGATCTTGACCGAGAGCAGGCGCCGCTTCGCGCCGGTGGCGGTGCGCTTGGCCGCGGTCGGGAGGCGGGCCGCGAGGGCGGCGGCGATCCAGCCGAGGTCGACCGTCGGTTCGCAGCTCACGGTCCATTGGGTCTCGGTGGCCTCGCCGCGCCAGCCGAGGCGCACCTGCGGTTCGCCGACGGGGTCGACGATGACGCACTTGACGTCGCCGGCCTTGCCGGACGCGGGTTCGGCACCGCCTCCCGGGGCGATGATCAGGTGGCCGTCGCGTTCGAGGTCGGCGAGGCTCGTCTCCGGGGCGCTCTCCTCGGTGCCGGTGCCGAAGCGCGGCAACGGGTGCCGTGCGAGTTCGTTCAGGCGCCCGCCGAGGCCGGCGACCGATTCGGCGAGGCTGGCGGCGTCGGCGGCGGCGCTGGCGAGGTAGACGGCGGGGGAGATGTCGACGTCCTCGTCCCACAGGCGCATGAGCGGCACCGTGGTCGAGTCGGCGGTGGCGAGCGGCGCGTCGGGGGCGGCCGTGAACGACTGCCAGGCCTCGGCGAAGTCGCCGCCGCCGGAGACGAGGAGCTGGGTGGTCTCGCCGCAGGGGGCGAGGATCCAGATGTGCGCCTTGGCCTCAGGGGAGTCGACGACGGCGCGCAGCGCGCCCCAGCGCAGTAGCTCGGAGCGGATGCGCCGCCCGGTGCGGCGGTGCGCGACCTGGGCGGGCATGCGTACGACGGCGTGGCCGCCGGGGGCGAGGAGCGCGACGCAGTGCAGGGCCCAGGCGAGTTCGGGTTCGGTGCGGGGCGGGGTGCCGTAGGCGAGGCGCGGGTCGTCGCCGACCGCGTACTGGTTCGCGCCGCCGTCCTTGACGTTGAAGGGCGGGTCGCACACGACCAGGTCGTAGCGTTCGGCCGGGACGGGCTGCAGGAGTGAGTCGCCGACGCGCGCAGTCACTTCGGCGCCTTCGTCGAGGAGCCGCAGGCGCTGTTCGGCGATCGCGGCGCGGGACGCGGAGAGGTCGTGTCCGCTGAGGACGCGGCAGGGGCCGGTGCGCCGTGCGACTTCGGCGAGGAGGTCCCCTTCGTCGCAGGCCGGGTCGTGGACCGCGGGGGTCGGGGTGCCCGCGGTGACGACGGCGGCGATGTCGGCCAGTGGTGCGATGCCCGGCGGGACGCCGGTGCCGGCGGCTTCGCGGGCGCGTTCGATGAAGAACTCGAAGAGCGCTGAAGCGGGCGTCTCGCGGCGCAAGTCCTTGAGCTCCTTGGCGATCGCGGGTTCGCCGCTGCCGTCGAAGGCCGCCGCGACCGCGCCGAGGGCGGCTTCGGCGGTCGGGTGGGTTCCCGCGAGTGCGAACCAGAGGCGGTCGGCGCCGGTGATGTGCAGTGCCCGGCCGTGCCGTTCGGCCCATTGCTCGAGTTCGTGGAGTGCGAAGCGGGGGCGCCGGGCCGATTCGTCTACGGGGGAGGGGAAGTCGGGCTCGCGTCGGCGCCAGTTGCTGACGGCGTTGCGGCCGACGCCCGAGAGGCGGGCGAGGTCGGTCAGCGTGATGGTCTCGCCTGAGCTGGCGTCACGGGTGGTCATGCGGCTCCCCTGTCTGGATTTATCGAATCGTAACCCACCCCGCGTTGCGGAGGCTCGACACAGTCTATTAGTCTCGTGAAGTGAGTTCACAAGACCTGAACGACGAACACCACTCCACAGAAGGTAGATCATGAACCTCGAATTCCCCGAGATCTCCAAGCGGCTCCTCGCCGCCTCCGGCGCCGGCCTCATCGCCCTCGCGGCCCTCTCCGCTTGCGGCGCTGAAGACACGGGCTCGGGCGACACCTCGAACACCGCCGACGAGGCCGCCACTGAAGCGGCCGCTGAAGAAGAAGCCGCCTCCACCGGCGATGGCACCAGCCCCGACGCCCCGCTCGCCGCGGGCTCCACCATCGAGGTCGCCGACTGGAGCGTCACCGCCCCCGAGGCCACCCTCGACGCGACCGACGCGATCCTCGCGGCCGACGAGTTCAACGCGGCCCCGGCCGACGGCTTCCAGCAGAGCCTCATCACCCTCGAGGGCACCTACAACGGCACCGAGACCGGCTCCCTGTGGCTCGACGTGACCTTCGGCGTCTGGGCCGACGGCACCTTCTACGACAGCATCGACTGCATGAACACCGTCGAGAACGAGATCACCCTCGTCCCGGACGTCTCCAGCGGCGCCACCTCCACGGGCTCGGCCTGCGTCGAGGTCCCCGCGGATGCCGAGTCCTACCTCCTCTACTTCGAGGACGTCCTGAGCATGGACGGCACCCAGTACTTCGTCGAGATCGGCTGAGTACCCACGGACCGGAGGGCGCGGCGACCATTGGGCGGAACCCGCGTCCTCCTTTGCACCCCAAGGCGAACGACGAACCATTTGGGGTTCCTTCCGGCTTGACCGAATTGCAACCATTGTGATCCTCGCCATGAATGCCGCGACGCGGTTTCACGGCCGTCGAGAACTCCCAGGTCACGACCGGGACGACCGCTGGGGTAACGATCCCTGACGCCTCAGTAGTTGAGTCTCTCCCATATCGTCACGCTGAATTCCCATACACCGCCTCACCCGATCGGCGGTGACCCACAGAAAGCAGCTCATGAACCTCAACACCGAGACCTTCGGCCCCATCCGCCGACTCCTCGCCGTCGGCGGCATTGCTCTCGCGGGCAGCGTCGCCCTCTCCGGCTGCGGCATCCTCGAGGACGCCGCCTCCGACAGCGCGACCGACAACGAGGTCAGCGACGAGCAGGTCGACGCCGTCGCGGACGCCAAGGTGGGCGACTGCCTGCCTGAAGAAATGATCAGCGCCGACCCGTCGGTCTTCGCCGTCGACTGTTCCGACCCGACCGCGTTCTGGACCATCACCGCGTTCGAGGCCGACCCGGGCCTCACCGCCGCGTCCGACGGCTCCAGCCTCACCGACCCGCAGCCGATCTTCGACATGTGCGGCGAGGAAGTCGGCGCCCAGATCCCGGGCGCGACCTGGACCGACTGGAGCATGGTCTACGACCAGACCACCCTCGAGGTCAACTACATCTTCTGCGTCGAGGCGAACGGCAACCCGAGCACCGAAGGCGTCACGCCGACGGTGCCCGCGAACGAGGGCGAGTGCACCCTCACCGCCACCACCCAGTGGAACTACGGCACCATCGACTGCGCCGCCGGCGACGCCGCGATCACCAGCGTCATCGAAGTGCCCCAGGCCGAGTGGGAGACCGTCGACGTCGACGCCCTCGCCACGGAAGAGTGCACCGGCTCCTCGTACTTCGGCGCCGAAGACCAGTTCGCCCGCACCGCTGCGGTCTTCTGCCTCGAGTAGGACACCACCGGGCCCCCCGGCCCGGCGCGCACTGCTTTGAAGGCCCCGAGACGCCGTCTCGGGGCCTTTCACCTTGCCCTGCTAGGGAATGAAGACGCAGTACTCGCGCAGATGATGCTCGAAGGTCGGGCTGATCTCGATCACCAGCATCACCTCGCCGAGACTGCCGAACGGCCCCGACTGCGCCACCCAGTCCTGGATCTGCCGGGCGCTGCGCTCGGTCACCCCCGGCAGCGACATCAGCACCGGCAGCGGCGCGTGGTTGAGGTCGACGAGGCCGCCGTCGTCGAACTGGCGCGGCAGGTCCGGCCGCCCGATGCCGAGCCGCTTGGCCAGCATCGGATCCGCCTCCGCCGTGCGCCGGGCCTGGTCGCGGAGCTTCCGCGCCCGGTCCACGACCTCGGCGCTCGACAAGCGCGCCACCGGCACCTGCAGCCGCGCGGGCGGCGCCCACACCGCCGAGCGGATCAGCAGCAGTTGCACGGTCGAGGCCAGCGACGTGACGCTCAGCGAGACCGTGAAGATCACGTCGACCCACAGCGGCGGGTACTCCCCGAACGAGCCGATCACCGAGCACGCGGCGATCAAGAGCGAGGAATGCACCACGAGCGCGAGGATCGTCCAGGTGTCGCGCCGCCGCGCCAGCGCGGTGGCGAACGCGATCGGCGCACCGAAACCGCAAGTGAGCAAAGGCATCAGGGCCCAGAGGTAGGTGCCGATGGTGGCGAGGCGGCGCCGGTTGCGGGTCTTCACTTCGTCGACGGGCGGGATGTAGGGACCGAGGGCGGTCATCGAGGAGGACTCCCAGGCGAGGTGTGGGGCGCTACCGGCCATGCGGGACCCGCCTGGGGCGACGCGGTCCAGGTCCGCAGCAGCCGTTCGGCTTCGATGGTATCGGCATCGGCGGGGCCGAGCGCCGCGGCCATCTCGTGAACCACAGTGGTCAGTTCGCGGTGGGCTTCGGGGCCTCGGCCGACGACGGCGAGGAGGTCGGCGGCGACGCGGCGGGAGCGGAGGGTGGAGCGGGCGCGTTCGCCTTCGAGGCGGCGCTGGCGTTCGATGACGCTGGTGAGGCCGGTGAGTGCGCTGGCGGCGTTGCCAAGGGCCGCAAGGCATTGGGCGGCGCGCATCTGGCAGTGGAGGGCGAGTGCGGGGTCGGGGCTCTCGAAGTCCTTGGCGAGCGAGCGGAAGGCGCTGAGGGCGCCGTTGTAGTCGCCCATGCCGAAGGCGCGGTCGGCTGCGGCGATGCGTTCGCGCCGGTCGGGGGCGGCGGTGACGGGTCCTTGTGCGGCGGCGGCCGCTGCGACGCGCGCGGGGGCGAGGGGGGCGCGGAACGGCCAGGTGGGGTCGCCGCAGTCGGGTGCGGTGGCTTTGGAGGCGGGTGCGGCGGCGAGGAGCGCGGCGAGTCGCAGGTGGACGTGGGCGGCGTCGGAGCCGCGTTCGGCGGGTTCTTTGGAGAGGAGGCGCGAGACGAGTCCGTCGAGTTCGGCGGGCAGGTCGGGGCGGTGGCGGCGGACGGGGTCGGGGAGTTCTTTGAGGTGCGCGGTCTGGACTTCGTAGGCGGAGCCGCGGTCGGCGAAGAGCCGTTCGCCGGTGGCCATCTCGTAGAGGAGGGCGCCGAGGGCGTAGAGGTCGGCGGCGGGTCCGGCGGGTTGGGCGCGGATCTGCTCGGGGGCCATGTAGTTGAGGGTGCCGGGTTTGTCGCCGGTCATGGTGAGGCGTGAGACGTCGGGTTCGAGGACGGCGGCGATGCCGAAGTCGACGACGTGGACGAGTCCTTCGGGGCCGACGATGATGTTGGCGGGCTTGAGGTCGCGGTGCACGACCTGCTTCGCGTGGGCGGCGGCGAGGACGGAGGCGAGTTGCGCGCCGATGGCGAGGGTCCAGTCGCCGGGGAGGGCGCCGGTCTCGTCGAGGAGGTCGCGGAGGTTGAGGCCGGGGAGGTAGGCCATGACGAGGTAGAGCTCGCCGGAGTCCTCGTCGAGTCCGGCGTCGAAGATCGCGGGGACGCCGGGGTGCTGGATCTGGGCGGTGACGCGGGCTTCGCGGCGGAAGCGGGCGGCGGCTTCGTGTTTCTGGGGTCCCTCGAGGAGGTCGGGTTTGACGACTTTGACGGCGACTTCGCGTTCGAGGTGCAGGTCGAGGCCTTGCCAGACGCGGCCCATGCCGCCGGCGCCGACCGGCCGGACGAGCCGGTACCGGCCGCCGAAGACCTGGGGAGTGCTCACGGTACAAGCATGCCCGGCGAGGCGCGGGAGGCGAAGGCCGGACCCTCGGGGAGGCGGGGGTCCGGCCTTCGCGGTCGTGGGGTTATTCGTTGAATTCCTTGTAGGAGCACTTGATCGGGGTGCTGTCGTTCGCGCCGTCCTGGACGCACACCTTCATCCGGTAGCTCAGGCTCTCGAGCACGTTGTAGTTGAAGGTGACGTAGTTCCCGGCGCCGACGTTGTTGTACTTGCTCTCCTGGTCGACCCATCTGAGGATGGTCGGGTTGTACATCTGGAGGGTGCCTTCGATGCCGTGGCCGTCCCGGTACCAGTCGTAGACGCGGAAGTCGTCGCCGTCGTCGACGTGCATCATCTCGCCGACCAGCATGTCCTGGTAGACGAGGTCGATGTTGGTGTTGGCGGCGTAGGCGGGGCTGGTGATGCCCGCGACGAGTGCCGCTCCGGCGGCGGCGGTCACCATGGCCCGTACGGCCCACTGCTTGGTCGTCATGATCGCTCCTCTCGGTCCGGCTGCTATTCGGTGAAGGTCTTGTTGTCGCACTTGATCGGGGTGGGGTCGCTCGCGCCGTCCTGGAGGCAGACGACGAGGCGGTAGCGCTCGACCGAGAGGACGTCGTACTGGAATTCGACGTAGGTGCCGCCGCCGGTGTTGTTGTACTTCGATTCGATGGTGGACCACTGGCGGGTCACGGGGTGCTGGGCCTGGAGTGTGCCCTTGACGCCGTGGCCGTCCCGGTACCAGTCGTAGACGCGGAAGTCGTCGCCGTCGTCGACGTGGCGCATCTCGCCGACGAGCATCGAGTCGTAGACGAGGTCGATGTTGGTGTCGGCGGCGTAGGCGGGGCTGGTGATGCCCGCGACCAGGGCGGCGCCGACCGCTGCGGTGACGGCGGTCCTGGCGAGCCACTTCTTGAACATGGTCCGTGCTCCTCGTGCGATCGAAGGGTCCGAAGGGGATCGTGACTGGAAGACGCCGGCTGTCGGCTACCGGTTGCCTCAGCATTGCAGTGATCTGGGTTACTTTCCTTGCGTCGCAACGGAACTCGAAAGAACCCTTCGCGTACGAGGAGTGGCCGGGCCCGCCGCGACGCGGGCCCGGCCGGTGTCCACTGTGCCTAGTCGCACGTCCAGGTGACGGCCTTCAGGATGTGGTTGTCGGCTTCGTCCTGACCCGCGTAGACCTGCCCGGCGACGAGTTCGCCGTCGTCGCTGATCTCGGTGGCGTAGTCGCCGAACCAGTTGTCGGCGGGGTCGACGAGGCCGGGCAGCTCGACGACCTTCCCGTCCTCCTCCTGGAAGACGGCGAGCGGCTCCGCGGCGCCGGCGACGGTGCCCTCCTCGTTGATCGCGAGGGCCATGGGCACGTCGGTGAGCTCGACGGTGCCGTCCTCCAGGTTCCAGCGGACACCGGTTTCGAGGCCTGGCGAGTACACGTTGCCGCCGACCCATCCGTCGGCGATGACGGACGCGGTCAGGAAGAGCTCGGCCGGGTCGGCGCCCTCGGGCATCGGCAGTTCCTCGCCGGTCCCGTCCGGGTGCCACACGTACGGCCGGGAGAACCCGTCCTCAGTGTGATAGGTGCCGACGATCGTGCCGTCCTCGTCGATCGACGAGGCGGTGCCCGAGACCGCGCCCTTCGGCAGCTGCAGCGTCTCGGCCTTGAGGCTCCCGTCCCGCCAGGCGACCGGCTGCGTGTACTCCTGGTCCGAGTAGCCGACGATGTCGCCGTCCTCGTTGACGTCGGTCGGCGTGCCGCCGCCTTCGACGCCGAGCTCCCACAGCTCCCCGTCGCGGAAGACGTAGGGGACGAGGAGGCCGTCGACCCAGGACGCGCCGACCGCGACGCCGTCGGAGTTCACCCCGGTCAGGGTCTGCTCGGTGCCCGGCAGCGGCAGTTCGACGGCCTCGCCGTCCTCATAGAGGTACGTCGCGCGCTCCTGCCCTTCCAGCAGGGCCGGATAGACCCGGTAGGCGATGACGTCGCCGTCGCCGCTCATGGCGGTGACGAGGCTGAAGTACCGGCCTTCCGGCATCGGCAGCTCCTGGAGGACGCACGCGTCCTCGCCCGCGGGGGCCGCGCTCGCGCCCTGGAAGGGGACGACCGCGGCCGCGGCGGCGGCGAGGAACACGCCGCCTGCCGCAAAAACACTGCGGCGCTTGAGGTCTCGAGTGGGTCGGGGGTCGACGTCGTGCTCGTGCGAGAAAGACACGGAGGGTCCTTTCGTCGATTTCGCCGGGCCCGGATGGCCCGATGCCCTCCAGTACGCGGCCCGATGTGACCCGGGTTGCCCGCACTTCGCCGGATCGTGCCCGGGCCGTCCGTTCGCTGTCGAACAGTGTCGAACAGGCCGGGTTACCGGTCGGTTCGTTTACCCCTCGGGACACTTGCGACTCACGCGCGGTAGGAGTGAAACACCTGCGTAACACGTAGATAGAACCTTAAAGATTTCCTCTGCCCGCGTTGACTCGGGCCTGTGTCGGACGCTACAGTTCTTCACAATCACCCTTCCTAGTGAACGCGCATTCACCCCCACCGGTGAACCCCCAAGTGGTAGGGAGCCATATGCCGACGGCGATCTCAGACCAGCGAAGCGTTCGACTGCGCACAGTGGACGGACTCAGTGCACTCGGCATCCCCGCGCCCCCCGCGCAGTTCCCGCTCCCGTTCCCCGCCGGCCAGCTGCCCCGCATGCGGCCCCGCGGCCACGTCGAGGCCCGCGCCGCGATCCTCAACATCGTCCAGGCCCGCGTCTTCGACATGCCCGAGGAACTGGCGATGCGCTGGCTCCTCGACGCGCACGTCCTCGACCACCTCTCCCCGGACGAATGGGGCTTCATCGCCTGCGGCCGAGGCGAACGCTCGCGCTACGCCGACCAGCTCGAGAGCCTCTACACGGTCTCCTGGCTGCTCGGCCTCGTCGACCACCTCGACCCGGCCGTGCCCTGCAGTGAAGAGCTCCCCGAGCTCCTGCCGGACCTGCGGCGGCCGGAGTCCTTCGGGGCCTGGAGGGACCGCCAGCTCACGCCCACGCGCGACCCCGCCGTGATCGCCGAGATGCTCGACCTCTACTACTGCCTCGACTGGGTCTGCGACCAGGCCCGCCGCGCCGGGCAGGCCCCGCCGCGCGGCGTCGACGACAACCTGGTGTGGCACCGGCGCTGGGCCCTCGAATGGGCCGTGGTCTTCGCCGACGAGCGGCCCGTCCACTGGGACGAAGTCCGGCTGTGAGGCAGGCTCGCGTAAGCGGCTGACTATATTCATGGGATGAATCCGCCTGCTTTTGTGAACTCCGCGCTCGACATCGACGCGATCCGCCGAGCCCCTAAGGTCGTGCTCCACGAGCACCTCGACGGCGGCCTCCGCCCGGAGACGATCATCGAGATCGCCGACGAGATCGGCCACACCCTGCCCGAGCACGAACCCGAGGCACTGAAGAACTGGTTCTTCGAGGCCGCCGACTCCGGCACCCTGGAGCGCTACCTCGAGACCTTCGCGCACACCGTCGCCGTCATGCAGCGCCCCGAGGACTGCTTCCGCGTCGCCTCCGAAGCGGCCCAGGACCTCGCGAGCGACGGCGTCGTCTACGCCGAACTGCGCTACGCCCCCGAGCAGCAGCTCCTCGCCGGGCTCAGCCTCGAGGAGGTCGTCGAGGCCACACTCGCCGGATTCGAAGCGGGCCAGAACCTCGCCGCCGACGCCGGCCACGACATCACCGTCCGCACCCTCCTGTGCGGGATGCGGCACGCCGACCGCACCAAGGAGATCGCCCAGCTCGCGGTCGCTTACCGCGACAAGGGCGTCGTCGGCTTCGACATCGCCGGCGGCGAGATCGGCAACCCGGCCGAGCGACACGTCGAGGCCTTCGACTACCTGCGCCGCGAATCGATGCCGTTCACCATCCACGCGGGGGAATCCTGCGGCCCCGAGTCGATCTGGGGCGCGGTCGACGTCTGCGGCGCCAACCGCATCGGCCACGGCGTCCGGCTCATCGAGGACATCGACCTCACCGGCGACGAGGTGAAGCTCTCGAACCTCGCCCACTACATCCGCGACCGGCGCATCGCCCTCGAAGTCGCGCCCTCCTCCAACCTGCAGACCGGGGCCGCCGAATCCATTGAGACGCACCCGATCAGCGTGCTCTACAACCTCGGCTTCCGCGTCACCGTCAACAACGACAACCGCCTCCAGAGCCGCACCAGCGTCTCCCGCGAGTTCCATATCCTCTCCGAGACCTTCGGCTGGGGCTGGGCAGAAGTCAAGCGCTGCACCGAGAACGCGATGAAAGCCTCGTTCCTGCACCACCCGGAGCGCCGCCGCGTCCTCGAAGAGGTGATTCGCCCCGCGTACGCCGCGCTGGAGTCCGCCGACGCTGAGTAAGCTCGGCTCCATGCACGTTTACACCGCTCCTGTCGTCGTCCCCGTCGCGGACGAGCCGATTCGCGAGGGCGCGGTCGGGGTCGACGACGGGCGGATCGCCTACGTCGGCCCCGCCGCCGACGCCCCCGAAGCCGAAGCGACCACCGCCTTCGAGGGCGTGCTCACCCCCGGACTCGTCAACGCCCACACCCATTTGTGCTACTCCGCGTTCGCCGACATGTACGGCAACGAGAAGGAGTTCTTCGAGTGGATCCAGGACTTCGCGCGCCGCAACCCCGAGACCGCCGATGACGCCTGGAAGGCCTCCGTGCAGCTCGGCATCGACGAGTCGATCGGCCACGGCGTCACCGCCGTCGCCGACATCGTCACGCCCGCAGCCGGTTTCGAGCCGCTCTTCGCCTCAAGCCTCGCGGGCGTCGCCTACTGGGAGGCCTGCTTCATCGACGGCGCCCGCTGGGAGGGCAACCGCAGCGCCTGGCGCGAGATCGTCACCGACAGCCGCGCGGTCAACAACTCCGACATCGCCGTCGGCATCAGCCCCCACACGCTGTACACGCTGGGCACCGAGGTCGGCAAGAGCCTTGCCGAGCTCGCGCGGACCCTCGACATCCGCCTCCACCCGCACCTGGCCGAGACCATGCACGAGGACATGTACGTGCGCCGCGGCTCCGGCCCGTTCGCGTTCATGAACCGCCGCGCCGGCCTCGAGCTCGAACTCGCCGACGGCGGCGCGGGGCACTCCCCGGCCGCGCAGATGGAGAAGGTCGGCTGGCTCGGCGCCGATTCCCATGTGGCGCACGGCGTCCACCTCGACAAGGCCGACCGGGAACTGCTCCGCAACCTCGGCACCGCCGTCGCCCTCTGCGTCCGCTCGAACGCCCGCCTCGAAGCGGGCGAGCCGCCCGTCGCGGCCTACCGCGCCGAAGGCAACACCGTCGCGATCGGCACCGACTCGCGCGCCTCCAGCCCCGACCTCGACGTCGCCGCCGAATGGCCGCTGCTGCGAAAACTCGCGCTCGCCCAGGGCGACGGCGGCGAAGGCCTCAACGAATGGCTCGTCCGCGCCGCCACCGAAGGCGGCGCGAAGGCCCTCGGCCGCGACGACATCGGCGCGATCAAGGTCGGCAACCGCGCCGACCTCGCGGTCTTCGACGTCGACACCGAAGGCGACCCGTACGCCGCCCTGGTGAACGGCGCCGCCGGGAACTGCACCGCCACCGTGCTCAAAGGCGATCTCATCCAGCGGTAGACCGCGGATAACGCTTCGATCTCGAGGCTTGTCGATGCGCTCGTCGTTCGACATGCTTGGAACGCCGCATCACGGCGGTACAGGACTTCCTTCACCGGAGAGGCTCGCCTCTCTGTGTATCCCCTGGAGAAGGCGGGGCGCGCATGCGCGCCCCGCCGTTTTTTCACTCCGCCTTTTTCAAGCTGGACACCGGCCCGCAAAACGGCGGAACCAGCGGTTATCCGACGAAGGCATACGAGCACGTCGCAGCCTGTGACAACCGGCACTCCATTGCTATCGGAAGGGTTACACGCGATAACGGTTCGGCTTCATAGATCGACATCACAGCCTCCATGCGTCAATGTGGTCGTGTAGCGCAGACCGCACTCGGGGGATCTCTCAGCGTCATCCCAGCCGGGACGGATACCGGTCCGCGCACCGGCGAACCGAAGACGACCAGGAGGCGACGATGCACCGCTCACCCGCGCACACCGCAGCGCCTTCCGGTGCGCCCCAGGCGCTCCCGTCCCACCCCAAGGTTCAATCCTCAGCCTCCCTACCGGGCGAGCGCGCGGCCGTACCCTGCTCCCTCAAGGCCGCAAGCGTCGCGTTACCCCGCGCGCGCCCGATATAACCCCTTGATCCGCCGGGGCCCACACCGACAGGGCTCCGGCGGATTTTCTGTTTCCCGTGTGCAAGGCTGTGCGAGTGATCGAGGCGAACGAAGCGAATACCCCGCGTAAGGAACCCGGCCGCGTCGCGGCGATGTTCGACCGGGTCGCGCCGGGCTACGACCGCACCAACACCGTGATGGTCGCCGGGCAGGACAAGCGCTGGCGCAAGGCGACCCGCGAGGCCCTGAGCCTCCAGCCGGGCGAGCGCTGCCTCGACCTCGGCGCGGGCACCGGCGTATCCACTGCCGAGCTCGCGAAGTCGGGCGCCGACGTCGTGGGCGTCGACTTCTCACTCGAGATGCTGAAGCACCACAAGGACCGCCAGGTGCCGCTGGTGAACGCCGACGCGCTGCACCTGCCGTTCGCCGACGACGCCTTCAACGCCGTCACCGGCTCCTTCTTCATCCGCAACGTCGTCGACCTCGACGCCTGCCTCGCCGAGATCCGCCGCGTCCTCGCCCCCGGCGGCCGGATGGTGCTGTGCGAGGTCTCGCAGCCGGTCTGGAAGCCCTACCGCAAGGCCCACGGCGTCTTCGTCAAGCACGTGCTGCCGAAGGTGGCCTCCCGCGTCGCCTCCGACCCGGAGGCCTACAAGTACCTCTCCGAGACGACGATGGCCTGGCCCGACCAGGCCGCGTTCGCCGACCGCATCGTCAAGGCCGGCTTCCGGAAGGTCGCCTGGCGAAACCTCGCCGGCGGCGCGGTCGCCATGCACCGCGGGTTCAAGTAGGGAGCACCGCGAGATCGGCGGCAGCACCGCATAGGTGCGCCGCCCGGCCGCGGTGGTGGGTGCGGCGCGGGCGGCGCGTTGCGGGCTGGGATGAGACGATCACCTGCCCGCGGCTTTCGAGCCCGCCCCGTGGTCGGGCCCGGCACGTATTCAGTTGAGCTGGAACGAGCGCTTCGAGAGGCCCATCCAGTAGCCTTCGATGACGGTGGCCGCCGCCTGCTCCTGCTCGCTCGCGGCCCCGTAGGTCACGAACAGCGGCACGTAGTGGTCCACCGTCGGGTGCGCGTACGGCATCCCCGGCGCCTGCGAGCGGTAGCGCGCCAGCTCCTCGATGTCCCCGCGCGCCAAGGCGTCCGAGACCCAGTCGTCGAAGTCCGCCGACCAGCCCGGCACGTCCTCGGGGCGGCGGAAGTCGATGAACGGCAGCC
Organism: Glycomyces luteolus; assembly: GCF_027622875.1. Classification (GTDB taxonomy): domain Bacteria; phylum Actinomycetota; class Actinomycetes; order Mycobacteriales; family Micromonosporaceae; genus Glycomyces; species Glycomyces luteolus. The sequence continues at coordinate 60,459 of NZ_JAPZVP010000009.1, forward strand.
CGTGCGTCATGAACCCCGAGCCGACCACGAGGTAGCCCTCCTCGCGCAGCGGCCGCAGCCGCGCGCCGATCGCCATGAGCCGGTGCGGATCGTGTGTCGGGATCGACATCTGGAGCACCGGCACGTCCCCGTCCGGGTACATGACCTTGAGCGGCACCCACGCGCCGTGGTCGAGGCCGCGGCTCGCGTGCTGGTGCAGCGGTTCGGTGTCCGGCATCGCCGCGGCGACCCGCCGCGCCATCGCGCTCGCGTCCGGCGTCTCGTACCGCATCTGGAAGTAGCGCTGGGGGAAGCCGCCGAAGTCGTACACGAGCGGGGTCCCGGGCGCGGAGCTGGAGATCATGAGCGGCGCGGCCTCCCAGTGGGCCGAGACGATGAGGATGCCCTTGGGGCGCGGCAGGCCCTGCGCCCAGGCGAAGAGCTCGCCCATCCACGCGGCCTCGTCGAACAGCGGCGGCGCGCCGTGGCTGAGATACAGCGAGGGCAGGGCGCCGTCTTCGGGCGCCCAGTCGCGCCGCTCGGCCGCGGCGGGCGCGGTGGTCTCGAGGAAGGCGTCGAACGCGGCGCCGGGTCGGCCGGACATGAGTACTCCTGCTTCATTGAACCTTCAACCAACCTAGCGCGGGATCCTTGATGTATCAAGTAGTCCAGTTAAGCTTGTTGCATGAGAGATGAAGCGCCCTGGCTCGACGAAGCGGAGATGACGACCTGGCTGGCGCTCATCGGCGTGGTCATGCGGCTCCCCGGAGCACTGGAAGTGCAGCTGCGCCGCGACGCCGACCTCAACCACTTCGAATACAGCGTCCTCGTCGGCCTCGAGCACGCCGAGGGCGGAACGATGCGCATGAGCGACCTCGCCTTCCTCTGCAACGGCTCGCTCTCCCGCCTCTCGCACGTCGCCCGCCGACTCGAGAACGAAGGGCTCATCGAGCGCTTCGCCTGCCCCGACGACGGCCGCTCGACCCTCGCGCGCCTCACCGCCCCCGGCCGCGAACGCCTCGCGCAGGCCGCCCCCGGCCACGTCCGGCTCGTCCGCGACCTCGTCTTCGACGAGCTCGACGACGACGAGACACGCCAGATGGGCGAGCTCGCCAAGCGCATCCTCGCCCGCATCCAGTCCTGACGCGGCGACACGCCGTGAAAATCGGCGGTTTCATCCACGCTCCGTGTGGTTTCGGGCCGATATAGTGAGCGAAAGATTCGTTCCTATTCCCCGAGGACTCGAACCATGCCCCTTGCGTCCCATGTAACTCCTCCCTACCCGAAGGCCGCCCATGGCAGGCGCTGACGTCTTCGCGATGGACCCCGACGAGGTCCGCAAATCCGTCGAGATCCTCTTCGAGATCGAGTCGGAGGTCGATGAGCAGGCCAGCGCCATCGCCACCTCGAACGCCGAGACTGCCGGCCCCCTGAAGGAGGCCGAAACCGCGCTCGGCCCCGCCCTGGAAGCCGCCGGCGAATGGTGGCAGGGCGAGCGCGCGTTCGGATTCGGCAGCCTCCTCGGCAACACCGGCGAGTACCTCGCCGTCTGCGCCGAGGAGGCCGTCGAGGTCGACGACTACAACGCGGGCACCTTCGCGTCCGTCGCCGGCGACCTCTACCCCGAACGCGCCAACGCGAACGCCGACGCCCGGCCGGACTGGTAGGGACCATGAGCGAACTGACCTGGGAGCACCTCCGCGACCTCGACTGCGGAGCGATCCGCACCCTCGGCGACACCTGGAAAGCCTATGTGGAGCAGCAGCTCGCCCACACCGAACGCCTCCGCACCGAGGTGATCGAAGGCCACCTCAGCGCCGAGCACTTCGAGTCCGACACCGCCACCCAAGTGCGCGAGCAGATCGGCATGACCGCCGACCGCTACGAGGACGACCTCTCCGACTACGCCAGCACCCGCATCGCCACCACCCTCTTCGAAGTCGCCGACGCGTTCGAGAAGGAGCAGAACGAGCTCAAGGAGCTCGTCCCGCTCATCGAGCAGCACGACTTCGAGATCGAAGGCCCCCGCAGCGAATACGACGTCAACCTCTCCGGCGACCTCCACCAGGCGATCCTCACCCTGAACCCGCCGCAGTGGCTCTGCGACATGTGCGGCGTGCAGAAACCCGACGGCTTCTGGGACCTCGACACCATCAAGGTCCTCTTCAACGGCGTCGACCTCTACGGCACCGCCATCGGCCTCGCCGGGCAGTACCAGGACTGGCTCCGCGCCGTCATGTCCCGCGCCCACGACGCCGACGACGAAGCGGCCGCCGCCCTCTCCGAGATGCGCGAGAACCCGACCGAACTCCCGCCGCGACTCGGCGCCACCTATGACGATCTTGTCGACGACTACAAGGAAGGCGTCACCGAAGAGGTCGCGGGCGAGGCCAAGGCGATCGCCGAAGGCACCTCCGGCATGTCGCCCGAACAGGTCAACCAGTGGTGGGAGGGCCTCAGCGAATCCGAGCGGCAGGCCCTCATCGAGGAGCACCCGGAATGGGTCGGCCCGGTCGACGGCATCCCCACCGAGTCCCGCGACACCGCCAACCGCACCCTCCTCGACAACGACATCGACAGGCTCGGCACCCAGATCGCCGCCAAAGAGCAAGCGCTCCAAGGCATGGACCCGGAATCCGAGGAGTACGAGCAGGCGAAGGAAGAACTCGACGGCCTCAAAGGCGACCGCGACGACCTCGCCAACCTCCAGGACCGCATCACCAACGACGACGGCACCCCGGCCCTCGCCGAAGGGCCCGAACCGAAGCAGCCCTACTACCTGCTCGGCTTCGGCACCCAGGACAGCGGCCGCGCGATCGTCTCGGTCGGCAACCCCGACACCGCCGACAACGTGAACACGCTGGTCCCCGGCACCACCTCGAACCTCACCGACGTCGACGGCCTCATCAACCGAGCCGAGACCATGCAGAGCGACGCCCAACTCGCCGCCCCCGGAGCGTCGAACGCCACGGTGATGTGGCTCGGCTACGACGCCCCTGACACGATCGTGCCCGAGGCCATGCAGGAGCGCTGGGCCGACGGCGCCAGCAACGACCTCGAGCGGTTCACCAAGGGACTGGACGCCACCGGGCAGCCGAACACCAACCACACGCTCACCGGCCACTCCTACGGCACCACCGTGATCGGACACGCCGCCTCCCAGGACGGCGTCAACGCGGACAACATAGTCTTCGTCGCCTCCCCGGGCGTCGGCACCGACACCGCCAGCGCCCTCGGTGTGGACGAGGACAACGTGTGGTCCACCACGAACTCCCTCGACCCGATCCAGCTTTCACCGGACTTCCTCCACGGCGCCAACCCGGCCGGAGAGGACTTCGGCGGGAACACCTTCCACAGCGACACCGGCGCGTGGAACGCCAACAACCACAGCACGTACTGGGACGACACCAACATGGCCGGACGCGAGACGCTCGCGGACATCGCCACTGGGCAGCGATGACGCATGCCGCGCAGACCATCCCCCGGCTCGCGGTGGCGCAGGGGCCTCGCGGCCCTCGCCGCCCTGCCGCCAGTCCGTTCGATCGTGGAGAAGCTCATGGACAACCCGCCTGAACCGCGGTACACGCAGGCCGAGGCCTACGCGCCGATGGAAGCCGCCGCGGCGGACGCGGTCACCGCGCTGCCCGACTTCCCGGGTTTCAAGGAGCGCATCTGGACGGAGATGCCCGCGACGAGCGGCGGCATCGACGTCCCGGGCTTCACGATCGTCGAGATCACCTATGTCTTCTCGCTGCCCGACTCCGGCACACCGCTGGTCCGCGAGACCTACGTCGACGTCCTCCGCGAGCACTGGAGCTCCTTGGGCTACACGATCTTCCGCGACGCCGTGAAGGAGAAGCCCGACCGCACCGACCGCAGCCTCGTCGCGACCCGGCCGGACGGGATCTCCCTGTGGTACTGGGTGTCCGGCTACACGGTGCTACGGGTGCAGTCAGGGCCGGTCACGGCCAGCGACCACGAGGCGATCGAGCACGTCCCGCCTACGGGCGGCGTGCGACCGGGCGGCCGGTTCGACAAGGTCGGCAAGTACTTCCCCGACGGCATCCCGGCCGACGGCGCGGTGGATCCCTTCGACTCGCCCGACTCCTACGAGGACGTGCTGTGAGGCGCACAAGACTCGCCGGTGCGATCGCGGCAGTGCTCGCGCTCGGACTGGCAGCCTCGGCTTGCACTGGCCCGCAAGTGAACGAGGAGTTCAACGACACTGAGGCGCTGGCCGCGATGGAGGAGTTCCTGGCGGAGTCGATCGCGGAGCTGGAGGATTTTCCCGGGTTCCAGTCGCGGAGCATCTCGCTCGAGGACTGCCGACACGGCGTGGACCGCAACGAGGTACTCGAGGGCCACGACACCGTTCACCTCCAATACGTCTTCCCTGAAGCGAGCTGGGAGGACCCGCTCGTACGGGAGGCCTACCCCGAGGCGCTGGCCGAGTTCTGGGAGGCGCAGGGCCACGAGGTCGAGATCGATCGCGACGATTCGGGCGCCGTCTCGCGCGTGAGCGCCGTCCGCGAGGACGGCGTCGGCCTCTACTACCGGGTCCTGGGCCAGGTCGTCATCGACGCCTCACTCGGCGGCGGCCCGGAATGCGTCGAAGCGGACCCCGACTTCTCTGCCCCCGAACCCCTCGGAGGCGTAGAACCCGACCACGACAGCGTTCCGGAAGGCGGACACGACGATGGCGGATGACATGAGGCCGATGCAGGACACACCGCGACGGACGCCGTGGACCGCGATCGTCGCGGGGATCGTTCCGCCGCTCTACTGCTTCGTCATCGCCGGGTTGCTGATCTCGATGGGGGACGTGCAGGACTTCGGCGACATGGCCGAGGTCGGGAGGCCCCTGCTGGTGATCGGCTTGGTCGAGCTGCTGCTTTCGGTAGGCGTCTGGCTGGGTTCGCGGATCCTGTGGTGGGTCACGGTAGTCGGACACGGCCTTGTCATCCCGTCGCTGATCCTCGCCCAGGCCGTGAACCTGGGAGCGGTATGGGCGTATGCGGCGTGCATGGTCGTTCCAGCGGTGTTGACGATGCCGTTCCTCCTGCTGCCGCAGTCCCGGCGCTGGTGCCAGGTCGGCACACGCTGAACAGGCGGCGGTGAGCAGGCAGTGCCAGCGTCAACGAGATTCGGTCGACAAGCACCCGCTATCGATGGTGGGATCGCCATTGACATGAGCCGCAGCCGAGCCGGGTCCTCTGTTGCCCGGTCTCGCTATGTCGCTCGCGCCGGCGGGTCTGGCTTGGGTCGCAGGTGCCTTCTTGCAAGGCACTGCCTTCTGGTTGGGGTGATCCCAACTAGGAAATCGTCCACCCAGTCACGGCCCATCGGGGCGCGGACAGCTGCGGGCGATAGCACGGGGATGAGGTCTGGAACCCCCGGTGGGGGCTGAGTGCCTCGAAACAAGTCGGTTTGTCGATTCAGCCAGAGGCTTGTCGTAGTCTGCGTACACCTACTCGACACCTGTACGAATTCCCTGTCCCTGTACGTATCTCAAGTATCCTCAATACGCCCCCCACCGTCATCACCCACAGGAGTACAAGATGCTCACCTTCCACCCCGGAGCCGCTGCGCCGCAAGGAAAATACAGGCGCGCTTCCCGATCTCGGGAGTGCCGCCGCCCGCCCGACACGAACCCGCGTCCCGCCACCGAGCCCCGCCCTCACGCCGCCTCTTCGTCGCTGACCGCTTGAACCCGACCGAAGACCAGCCGCGATTGCGTACGACAAAGCGCCCGCCGGATCCTCCTGATGCCGTAGGAGGGCCGGACGGGCGCTTCGGTGTCGTGGTGCTTAGGCGGTGAGGGCGGTGCGGCCGGCCTTGAGGGCGGCGGCGGTGTTCACCACACGCTCGGCCTGCGCGGTGGCGGCGGCGAGCACGCCCTCGTCGACCGGCGTGCCCCAGCCGAAGTGCGAGACGCCGTACGGCGAGGCGTTCGCGAAGGCGACCTCGCCTGCGTAGCCGGGGGCCACGATGATGCCGCCGAAGTGGTGGAACGAGTTGTAGAGCGCCAGCAGCGTCGACTCGTTGCCGCCGTGCTTGCCGGAGGCGGCGGCGAAGCCCGAGTAGACCTTGTCGGCCAGCTTGCCCTGGAACCACAGGCCGCCGAGGGTGTCGATGTACTGCTTGAGCTGCGAGGAGACGTTGCCGAAGCGGGTGGGGCTGCCCATGATCACGGCGTCGGCCCAGTCGACGTCGTCGGGGGTGGCCTCGGCGATATCGGCGCTGGCCTGGATGTTCGCGGCCCACTGCTCGTTCGAGTCGATGGCCTCCTGCGGCGCCAGTTCGGCGACCCGGCGCAGCCGGACCTCGGCTCCGGCCTTCTCCGCACCTGCGGCGATCTGGCGGGCGAGCTGGGTGACGTTGCCGGTCTGCGAGTAGTAGACGACGGTGACCTTGACAGGCTCGGACATGTTCCTACCTCTTCCAGGAGAACGGTCAATAAGTAGTTCAGATTTGAATTACCCATCGACCATACGGGTCTCGCGGGGAAGTTTCAAATTTGAACGATGTGTCGCTGGCCACGTTGCCTCGCGGATCGATTTGCCTTATAGGGGGCGGGGCTTGCGGCCCAGGCGCTTGTTACGAGAGTGTTTCAGCGTGCTCTCTGTGGAAAGGGTGTTCGACTGTCGGCTTTATCACCTGCCTGGTACGAGTCACCTGAGGCGCTCCACTCGCTCGCGCAACTCTGGTTCAGGCACGCCTGTATGCATCGTGACCTCGAATAATGACAACTTAGGCGGACCTAAGTGACAGGGCGTAGATAGCGGAGTTCTAGACTTGCGGCAAACGCTTGTGAAGATCTTCACAAGCCGGATGGTCGTTAAAAGGATCACCGCCCTGTTCGCCTGAGAGGACGCCCGTGACCACTCACGCAACCCCGGAGGCCGACGTCATCGTCGTCGGCGCGGGACCTGGTGGTTCGGCCGCGGCCTACCACCTGGCCTCCCGGGGCCTCGACGTTCTGCTGCTGGAGAAGACCCGTTTCCCGCGCGAGAAGGTCTGCGGCGACGGCCTCACGCCCCGCGCCGTCGCGCAGCTGCTCAAGATGGGCGTCGACACCTCCGAAGCCGCCGGATGGATCCGCAACCGCGGCCTCCGCGTCGTCGCCGACGACATCGCCATCGAGCTGGACTGGCCCACCCTCCAGGACTTCCCGAACTACGGCCTCACCCGCACCCGCCTCGACTTCGACCAGATCCTCGCCGACCGGGCCGTCGCCGCCGGGGCCGAACTCCGCTGCGGCGTCAAGGTCACCGCGCCGATCTTCGACCTCGCCGGGCGCGTCTGCGGGGTCACCGCCGTCAGCGATGGCGAGCAGGTCGCCTACCGCGCGCCGCTCGTGATCGCCGCCGACGGCGTCTCCGGCCGCCTCGCACTCGCCCTGGGCCTCAAGCGCGACGAGAAGCGCCCCATGGGCGTCGCGGTCCGCCAGTACTACAAGTCCGAGGCCAAGCACGACGACGACTACCTCGAGTCGTGGCTGGCGCTGCGGACCGCCGCTGAGCCTGACGTCCTGCAGCCCGGATACGGCTGGATCTTCGGGCTGGGGGACGGCCGGGTGAACGTGGGTCTCGGCGTGCTGAACTCCTCCGAGGGCTACGGCAAGACCGATTACCGCGCGCTGCTTCGCGACTGGCTCGCCAACACTCCCGAGGAGTGGGGCCTCGCCGACGAGGCGAACGCCGACGGACCCGTCCGCGGCGCGGCGCTTCCCATGGGCTTCAACCGGACCCCGCACTACAGCCGCGGCCTCATGCTCGTCGGCGACTCCGGCGGCATGGTCAACCCCTTCAACGGCGAGGGCATCGCCTACGCCGTCGAGGCGGGCGAAGTCGCCGCATCCGTTGTCGCCGAAGCGTTCAAGGCCCGCTCCGTGCCCCGCCGCGAAGCGGTCCTGCGCACCTACGCCGACAAGATGGACGACCTCTGGGGCTCGTACTACCGCATGGGCGGCATCTTCTCGCACCTCATCGGCAAGCCCGCCGTCATGAAGCTGTGCACCGAGCACGGCCTGAAACGTCCCGCGCTCATGCGCGTCGTGTTGAAACTGCTGGCGAACCTCACCGACCGACCCGGGCGCGACACCGCCGACCGGATCGTCAACGGGATGCGGATCGTCACGCCGAGTTTGGGAAGGAGGGTCTAGGAACGTGGAAGTCTATGTGCCCGTCGTCATCATGTTCGCGATCGGCGCGGGGTTCGGCATCGTCTCGGTGGTCGCCTCGCGCATCACCGGCCCCCATCGGAAGAACCGCGCCAAGTACGACCCTTACGAATGCGGCATCGAGCCGGCCCCCACGAGCTCGGGGCCCACGAAGTTCCCGGTGAAGTTCTACCTCACCGCGATGCTGTTCATCGTCTTCGACATCGAGATCATCTTCCTCGTGCCGTGGGCGGTCCACCACGACGTCCTCGGGATCTTCGGGTTCTGGGCCGTCTTCATGTTCATCGCCGCGCTGTTCGTCGCCTACGCCTATGAATGGCGTCGCGGCGGACTGGACTGGGACTGAGGTTCCGATATGGGTGTAGAAGAGAAACTCCCGCAGGGCATCATCCTCACCTCCGTTGAGGCCCTGGTGAACTGGACCCGCAAGGCCTCGATGTGGCCCGCCACGTTCGGGCTCGCCTGCTGCGCCATCGAGATGATGGCCACCGGCGCCGCCCGCTACGACACCGGCCGCTTCGGCATGGAGGTCTTCCGCGCCTCCCCGCGTCAGGCGGACCTGATGATCGTGGCCGGACGCGTGAGCCAGAAGATGGCCCCCGTCCTGCGCCAGATCTACGACCAGATGCCGGAACCGAAATGGGTCCTCTCGATGGGCGTGTGCGCCACCTCGGGCGGCATGTTCAACAACTACGCGATCGTGCAGGGCGTCGACCACGTCGTGCCCGTCGACATGTACCTCCCCGGCTGCCCCCCGCGCCCGGAGATGCTGCTCGACGCGATCCTCAAGCTCCACGAGAAGGTCCAGCACGAGCCGCTCGGCGAGAAGCGCCGCCAGGCTCTCGCCGACCTCCCCGAGCCCGTGGTCAAGCCCGGTGCGATGCCCTCCTCCTACCGCTTCGACAAGCAGCGCAAGAAGGAGTGGATCGAGGCCGCGGAAGCCGGGACGGAAGAGCAGCTGCGCATCCGGAAGGCGGTGGCGAAGCGATGACCTCCGATCCAACGGGAACGGGCAGCGCGGGACCGGACGACGTCCAGCCCGTCGGCATGCAGAAACCGAAGGGGCTCTTCGGTGTCAGCGACACCGGTGACACCTCCGGCTTCGGCGGCCTCGTGCAGGCGACGCCGAGCGCGGGGGAGCTCGTCTCCACGCCCGAACCGCTCGGCGGCTACTTCGACGAGATCGTTGCGGCCCTGCGCGAAGCGCACGGCGACGAGATCACCCGCGCGGTGGTCGTCGACCGCGGCGAGCTCACCATCCACATCGCGCCCGACCGCGTCGCCGAGGTCTGCAAGACCATGCGCGACGACGAGAGCCTGCGGTTCGAGCTCTGCAACTCGGTGTCCGGCGTGGACTACCCGGACCAGCGCAACCGGCTCCACGTCACGTACCACCTGACCTCGATGACCTACCGGCGCCGCGTGCGGCTCGAAACGGCGGTGGGACTTGAGCACCCGGTCGTCCAGTCGGCGACCGAGGTGTACCCGACCGCCGACTGGCAGGAGCGGGAGACGTACGACATGTTCGGCGTCGTGTTCGAGGGCCACCCCCACCTCACCCGCATCCTCATGCCCGACGACTGGGAGGGCTTCCCGCAGCGGAAGGACTACCCGCTCGGGGGCATCGCCGTCGAGTACAAGGGCGCGCATATCCCTCCGCCGGACGAAAGGCGGGCTTACAAGTGACCCGGAACGCCCCGTGGGGGGTGCGTGGTGGCGAAGCCCCCGCAGAAGGAAAGCACAGTCGCCGCCTGACGAGAGGAGGGCCTGCAAGTGACCGCCACTGATAACGCCCAAGACGCCTACGCCGCAGAGCGCGACACCACCGAAGGCCGCGTCTACACCGTCACCGGCGGCGACTGGGACGAGCTCGTCGCGTCGGTCGACCCGGTCAGCGAAGAGCGCCTCATCGTCAACCTCGGCCCGCAGCACCCGTCCACGCACGGCGTGCTCCGCCTGGTCTGCGAGCTTGAAGGCGAGACCGTCCGCTCGGTGCGCCCCATCGTCGGCTACCTCCACACCGGGATCGAGAAGAACCTCGAATACCGCAACTGGACACAGGGGACGACCTTCGTCACCCGCGCCGACTACCTCGCGCCGATCTTCAACGAGACCGCCTACTGCCTAGCGGTGGAGAAGCTGCTCGGCATCACCGTGCCCAGGCGCGCCGACGTGATCCGCGTGATCATGATGGAGCTCAACCGCATCAGCTCCCACCTGGTCGCCCTCGCGACCACCGGCATGGAACTGGGCGCTCTATCGATGATGATCTACGGCTTCCGCGACCGCGAGAAGATCCTGGACATCTTCGAAGCCGTCTGCGGCCTGCGCATGAACATGGCGTACGTGCGCCCCGGCGGCGTCGCCCAGGACCTCCCGCGCGACGGCCTCAAGATGATCCGCGACTTCGTGGACTACATGCCGCAGGGCCTCGACGACTACGAGGGCCTCCTCACCGGCAACGCCATCTGGCAGGAGCGCACCCAGGGCGTCGGCTACCTCGACGTCTCCGGGTGCCTCGCCCTCGGCGTCACCGGCCCCGTGCTCCGCTCCGCCGGCCTCGCCTGGGACCTGCGCAAGACCATGCCGTACTGCGGCTACGAGGAGTACGACTTCGAGGTGCCGACGCACAACGGCGCCGACGCCTGGGCCCGCTACGTGGTCCGCCTCGACGAGATCCGCGAGAGCCTCAAGATCATCAGCCAGGGCCTCGACAAGCTCGAGCCCGGCCCGGTCATGGTCGAGGACAAGAAGATCGCCTGGCCCGCCCAGCTCGCCCTCGGCAGCGACGGCATGGGCAACAGCCTCAACCATATCCGGCACATCATGAGCCAGTCGATGGAAGCGCTGATCCACCACTTCAAGCTCGTCACCGAGGGCTTCCGGGTCCCGGCCGGGCAGGTGTACACCGCCATCGAGGCCCCACGCGGCGAACTCGGCATCCACGCCGTCTCCGACGGCGGGACGAGGCCGTTCCGCATCCACATGCGAGACCCCTCCTTCATCAACCTGCAGTCGCTCCCCGCGCTCGCCGAAGGCGGCCTGCTGGCGGACGTCATCGCTGGTGGAGCCTCGCTCGACCCGGTCATGGGAGGTTGCGACAGATGAACTACCCGGAGAAGATCCGCGAGCAGGCCGAGGCGATCCTCGTCCGCTACCCCGAGGGCCACGAGCGCTCGGCGCTCCTGCCGCTGCTGCACCTGGTGCAGTCGCACGACGGCTACATCTCGGACGACGGCATCGCGTTCTGCGCCGACGTCCTGAACCTCACCAAGGCCCAAGTGCAGGCGGTCTCGACCTTCTACACGATGTACAAGCGCGAACCGGCCGGCGACTGGCTGGTCTCGGTGTGCACCAACACCTTGTGCCAGGCCAAGGGCGGCCAGAAGGTCTTCGACGCGCTCAGCGACGAACTCGACGTCGACCACGATGAGACCACTGTGGACGGCAAGATCACGCTGGAGCACGCCGAGTGCCTCGCCGCGTGCGACTATGCGCCCGTCGTCACCGTCAACTACGAGTTCTTCGACGACATGGACGAGGCGAAGTCCCTCGAGCTCGTGCGCGAGCTCAAAGAGGGCCGCCGCCCGATCCCCAGCCGCGGTGCTCCACTGTGCACGCTTCGTGAGATCTCGGTGCAGCTGGCCGGGTTCGACGAGGAGCGCACCGCCGGGCTCGAAGGCAACGCCCAGGGCGACGCCACGCTCGCCGGGGCCCGCCTCGCCGCGGAGGCCGGCGTCACGGCCCCCGCGTTCGATCCCACCGCGCCCCTGCTGGCCAAAGAACCCGAGGAAGCGAAGTGAGCGTTACCGTGCCCGGTCCCAGGCGGCCCCGCGAGGACGCCCTCAACAAGCTCAAGCCCGTCGTCACCAAGCGCTGGATGTCCCCGGGCGCGTGGAAGCTCGACGTCTACGAGCAGCTCGACGGCTACAAGGCGCTTCGCAAGGCCCTCAAGTACTCCGAGGGCGACCTGATCGCCTTCATGAAGGAGTCCGGCCACCGGGGACGCGGCGGCGCCGGGTTCCCCGTCGGCATGAAGTGGCAGTTCGTGCCCGACGACGGCCAGGACCACTACCTGGTCGTCAACGCCGACGAAGGCGAGCCGGGCACTTGCAAGGACCTGCCGCTCATGATGAACGACCCGCACTCGCTCATCGAGGGCATCGTCATCGCCTCATACGCCATCAAGGCTTCTCGGGCGTTCGTGTACGTGCGCGGCGAGGCCGTCCACGCCGCCCGTCGCCTCCGCAACGCCGTGCGCGAAGCCAAGGAAGCCGGATACCTCGGCAAGGACATCCTCGGCTCCGGTTTCGACCTCGAAGTCGTGATCCACTCCGGCGCAGGCGCTTACATCTGCGGCGAAGAGACCGCGCTGCTGGACTCCTTGGAGGGCAAGCGGGGCCAGCCGCGGCTGCGCCCGCCCTTCCCCGCGACGCACGGGCTCTACAACAAGCCCACCTGCATCAACAACGTCGGCTCCATCGCCGCCGTCCCGCACATCGTGCTCGGCGGCGCGCAGTGGTGGAAAGACCTCGGCTCCGAGAACGCCGCGGGCACGATGATCTACTCGCTGTCGGGCCGCGTCAAGCGCCCCGGCCAGTACGAGTGCTCGATGGGCACCACGCTCCGCGAGCTCATCGAACTCGCCGGAGGCATGGAGGAGGGCCACGAGCTGAAGTTCTTCACCCCCGGCGGCTCCTCCACCCCGATGCTCTCGGCCGACTCGATCGACGTGCCGCTCGACTTCGACAACGTCGCCAAGGCCGGTTCGATCCTCGGCACCACCGCGGTCATGATCTTCTCCGACCAGGACGACCCGGTCGTCGCCTGCTGGCGCTGGATCAAGTTCTACGCCCACGAATCCTGCGGCAAGTGCACGCCGTGCCGCGAGGGCAACTACTGGATGGTGCGCGTCTACGAGCGCATCCTCTCCGGCCAGGGCTCCCTCGGCGACCTGAAGCTCCTCGAGAGCGCGTGCAAGAACCTCCTCGGCCGCTCCTTCTGCGGTCTCGGCGACGGCGCCACCTCGTGCGTCACCTCGTCGCTGAAGTACTTCCGGCAGGACTACCTCGACTACATCGAGGGCCACAAGCCCGCCCTCTTCGACGCTGCAAAGATCGGAGCGCACTGACATGACCGATCAAGTCACGTTCACCATCGACGGCGTCGAAGTCACGGTCCCGAAGGGCACCTTGATCATCCGGGCCGCCGAGCAGCTCGGCATCGAGATCCCCCGGTTCTGCGACCACCCGCTGCTCGAACCCGCCGGGGCCTGCCGCCAGTGCCTCGTCGACGTTCCGGACATGGGCAACGGCCGCGGGATGCCCAAGCCCGCCGCCTCCTGCACGACCACCGCCATGGAGGGCATGGTCGTCAAGACCCAGCACACCAGCGAGGTCGCCAAGGAGGCGCAGGAGGGGATCATGGAGTTCCTCCTGATCAACCACCCGCTGGACTGCCCCGTCTGCGACAAGGGCGGCGAATGTCCGCTCCAGAACCAGGCCATGAGCACCGGCCGCACCGAGACCCGCATGGAGGCGGCGGACAAGCGCACCTACAAGAAGGCGCTGCCGATCTCCTCCCAGGTGCTGCTCGACCGCGAGCGCTGCGTGCTGTGCGCGCGCTGCACCCGCTTCTCCGACCAGGTCGCGGGCGACCCGTTCATCGAGCTGATGGAGCGCTCCGCGCTGGAGCAGGTGGGCGTCTACGAGGACGAGCCGTTCGAGTCCTACTTCTCGGGCAACACCGTCCAGATCTGCCCGGTCGGCGCGCTCACCGGCACCCAGTACCGCTTCCGCTCAAGGCCTTTCGACCTCGTTTCGAGCCCGAGCGTGTGCGAGCACTGCTCGGCCGGTTGCGCGCAGCGCTCGGACCACCGCCGCGGCAAGGTCCTGCGCCGCCTCGCGGGCGAGGACCCGGCGGTGAACGAGGAGTGGAACTGCGACAAGGGCCGCTGGGGCTCCTCCTACATCGAGGCCGCCGACCGCATCACGAAGCCGCTGATCCGCGACGAGGACGGCTCGCTCCGCGAGGCGTCCTGGCCCGAGGCCCTGCGCCGCGCGGCCGCCGGACTCAAGGACGCGGCCGGCGGGGTCGGCGTCCTGCCGGGCGGGCGGCTCACCGTCGAGGACTCCTACGCGTACGCGAAGTTCGCGCGGGTCGTCCTCGGCACCAACGACATCGACTTCCGCTCCCGTCCGCACTCCACTGAGGAGTCGGAGTTCCTGGCGCACGCCGTCGCGGGGGTCTACCCGTCGAGCGGCGCGGTCACCTACGAGGACCTGGAGAAAGCCCCCGTGGTCGTCACCGTGGGCCTCGAGGTCGAAGAGGAATGCCCGATCGCGTTCCTGCGCCTGCGCAAGGCGGTTCGCCAGCACGGCCAGCGCGTGCACGTGGTCGCGCCGTTCGCGACGCGCGGCACCGCCAAGCTCAACGGGAACCTCATCGAGGCCCTGCCCGGTGAGGAGGCCGAACTCCTCGACGGCTGGGTGCGCGGCGGCTTCGTGCGCGACGCCCTGGGCGAGGACGGCGCGGTCATCCTGCTCGGCGAGCGTCTCGCCACTGTGGAGGGCGCGTTCTCAGCGGCGGTCCGGCTGGCCAAGGCCACGGGCGCGCGCCTCGCATGGATTCCCCGGCGCGCGGGCGACCGCGGCGCGGTCGAGTCCGGTTGCCTCCCCGGGCTGCTGCCCGGCGGCGGCCTCGCCTCGTATGCGGCGGACCGCGAGCAGCTGGCCGAGTACTGGGGTGTCGAGGAACTGCCGGGCAATGACGGCCGCGGCGCCTGGGACATCCTGCAGGCCGCCGCGGACGGCGAGCTCGATGCCCTGCTCATCGGCGGCGTCGACCCGTACGACTTCGCGGACGGGCCCGCCGTTGAGGCGGCCCTCATCGCGGCCCGCTTCGTGGTCTCCCTGGAGATCCGGCACTCGGCCGTCACCCGCGTCGCTGACGTGATCCTGCCGGTGGCGCCGGTGACCGGCAAGCCCGGCGCGTACTTCGACTGGGAAGGTCGCCTGCGGACCTTCGACACGGTGATCCCCTCGGATCTCATGTCGGACCACGCGGTGCTCGACGCGCTCGCGGCCGCGATGGGCGTCGAGCTCGGGACGGCCGAGACCCGCACGGTGCGCGGGGAACTCGCGGGCCTCCCGGACCCGATCACACGCCAGCCCGCGCCGGACTGGAGCGCCGACCGCCCGGCCCACTCGCATGAGGACGGCAAGGCCATCCTCGCGACCTGGCGTCAGCTCCTCGACGGCGGTTCCCTCCAGGAGAACAACCCGCATCTCGCCGGTTGCGCGCCCGACCCGGTGGTGCGGTTGAGCGCCGCGACAGCGAAGGCGATCGGCGCGAGCGAGGGCAACGGTGTCACCGTGGCCACCGCGATCGGCGGGATCACCCTGCCGCTCAAGGTCACCGACATGCCCGAGGGCGTGGTCTGGCTGCCGCAGAACGCGCCGGGTCGCGGGATCTTCCGCCACCTCGGCGCCGGTTCGGGCGATGTGGTCACGATCCGCGCCTACCCGAACGTCCCTCGCCCCGCCGAGGCGGGAGAAGCCGTGGAGGCGGTCAAGTGATGAACGATCCGATCTGGCTCATGCTCGTCAAGGGCGTGCTCGTCTTCGTGGTGCTCGTGCTGCTGGTGCTCTTCACCATCTGGTACGAGCGGCGCGTGGTGGCGATCATGCAGGTGCGGCCGGGACCGAACCGCAACGGGCCCTTCGGCCTGCTGCAGTCGCTCGCGGACGGCCTGAAGCTGGCGTTCAAAGAGGACGTGATGCCGCGGACGGCCGACAAGGTCGTGTTCATCGCGGCCCCGGTCATCGCGGTGGCCTGCGCGTTCACGGCGTTCGCGGTGATCCCGTTCGGGCCCGAGGTGAACGTCTTCGGGATCGAGACGGAGCTGCAGCTCACCGACTTCGAGGTGAGCGTGCTGCTGATCCTGGCGTGCTCGGCGGTCGGCGTCTACGGCATCGTGCTCGCGGGGTGGTCCTCCGGTTCCACGTACTCGCTGCTGGGTGCGCTTCGCGCCGCGGCGCAGGTGATCTCGTACGAGATCGCGCTGGGCCTGGCGGTGCTGACGGTGTTCTTCCAGTCGCAGCTGATGTCGACCGGAGCGATCGTCGAGGCGCAGGCGCAGGGCCTGCCGATGAGCTTCGGCGGCGCTGAAGTCACGCTCCCGGGCTGGTACTTCATCATCCTCGCGCCGAGCTTCGTGATCTTCGTGATCTCGATGGTCGGCGAGACGAACCGCGCCCCCTTCGACCTCCCGGAAGCGGAGTCGGAGCTGGTGGCGGGCTTCGCGACCGAGTACTCGAGCCTGAAGTACGCGTCGTTCTTCCTGGCGGAGTACGTCAACATGGTCACGATGTCGGCCCTGTGCGTGACGCTCTTCCTGGGCGGCTGGGCCGCGCCGTTCCCGAACTCGTGGTGGCCGGGCGCGAACGAGGGCTTCATGCCGCTCGTCTGGTTCTTCGGGAAGGTCCTGGCGTTCCTGTTCTTCTACGTGTGGCTGCGCGGCACGCTGCCGCGTCTGCGCTACGACCAGTTCATGCGACTGGGCTGGAAGGTCCTCGTCCCGGTCTCCCTCGTCTGGCTCATGGTCCTGGCGGCCATGAACATCGGCCTCGACACCGAGAACGAGCTGCCCACCCGGATCGCCTTCGCGGGCGGTGCGGCGATCGTGGTCATGGCCCTGATCTTCTTCTGGCCCAACCGCAAGCAGTACGAGGAGCCCGCCGAGCCCGACACCGGCCTGGGCGGCTTCCCCGTCCCGCCGCTGGACCTCGCGGTCCCGCCGAACCCGCGGGCCCTCAAGGAACTCGAACCCGCGAATACATCAGCCGCGCCCATCAACGGCTCGCGCCCTACTGACAAGGGAGAGGAGGAGTAATGTCCGGTTTCGCAAAAGGCTTCGGCGTCACCTTCTCACACATGTTCAAGCCGAAGGTCACCGTGGACTACCCGGAGGAGCCTTCGAAGCTCCAGCCGCGGTTCCACGGCCGGCACGTGCTCAACCGCCACCCGGACGGGCTCGAGAAGTGCATCGGCTGCGAGCTGTGCGCCTGGGCCTGCCCGGCCGACGCGATCTATGTCGAAGGCGCGGAGAACACCGAGGCCGAGCGGTTCTCGCCCGGCGAGCGGTACGCCAAGACCTATCAGATCAACTACGCGCGCTGCATCTTCTGCGGCCTGTGCATCGAGGCCTGCCCGACCCGTTCGCTCACCATGAGCAACGAGTACGAGCTGGCCCGCGACGACCGGCGCGACCTCATCTTCACCAAGGAGGAGCTGCTCGCCCCGCTCATCGAGGGCATGGAGCAGCCGCCGCACCCGATGCGCCTGGGCGACAACGAGAAGGCGTACTACGCCTCGGGCCCGGACAATCCCGGCGCGAGCGAGGGCGCGGAGTTCTCGCTCACGGAGATGCTGGCGCAGAAGAACGGGGGCGCGCAGTGATCGACCTCGCGCAGACCGTCGCCCAGAACGCGTCGATGGGTGAATCGGTCTTCTTCTGGATCCTCGCGCCGATCGCGCTGGGTGGGGCCATCGGCCTCGTCCTGGCCCGCTCGGCGATCCACGCGGCGCTGATGCTGGCGATCACCATGATGTGCCTGGCGGTCTTCTACATCATGCAGGCCGCGCCGTTCCTCGGGTTCGTGCAGATCATGGTCTACACCGGCGCGATCATGATGCTGTTCCTCTTCGTGCTCATGTTCTTCGGGCGCGACTCGAAGGACTCCATGTTCGAGACGCTGCGCGGTCAGCGCCTCTTCGCCGTGGTCCTCGGCATCGGCCTGGCGGCGCTCCTGGCCTCGGGCCTCGCCCGCGCGGTCTCCGGCATGACGATCGCCGCGGACCCGCGCTGGGCCACCGGCGCCCAGTCGAACGTCGAGGCGATCGCCGAGGCGCTCTTCTCGACCTACCTGTTCCCGTTCGAGGTCGTCTCGGGCGTGCTCACCGTGGCCGCGGTCGGCGCTTTGATGTTCGCGCACGTCGCCAAGAAGGGCGGCCTGCGCGGACAGAAGGCGCACTCCCGCGAGCGGTTCGCCCCCGGCGTCTACCCGGGCCCCAAGCCCGGCCCCGGCGTGTTCGCGACCTCCGACTCGACCGCGACGCCCGCGCTGCGGCCGGACGGCTCGATCGAGCCCGCGTCGCTCTCGGCCTACGTGCCGCCGCGCCAGCTCACGGCCGCCGAGTCGGCCCCGAAGCACACCGAAGGGCGGGAGTCATGAGCCCCGAGTACTACCTGATCCTGGCCGCCGCGCTGTTCACGATCGGCGCGGTCGGCGTCCTGGTGCGGCGCAACTCGATCGTCGTGTTCATGTGCGTGGAGCTGATGCTCAACGCCGGGAACCTGACGCTGGTCACCTTCTCCCGCACCAACGGCAGCATCGACGGGCAGGTGATGGCGTTCTTCGTGATGGCCGTGGCCGCCGCCGAAGTCGTGGTGGGCCTGGCGATCATCATGGCGATCTACCGGTCCCGGCGCTCCGCCTCCGTCGACGACGCCAACCTGCTGAAGGCCTAGAGGGGACACAGTGGACGAAATCTCGTACGCACCGGCCGAAGGGCTCCTCTCGCTGGCGTGGCTGCTCATCGCCCTGCCCGCGTTCGGCGCCGCGGTCCTGCTGCTCGCCGGCCGCAGAGCCGACAAATGGGGCCACTGGCTCGGCGTCGCCACCATCGGCGGCGCCTTCGCGCTCGCCCTTGCGATGTTCAGCTCACTTGCGGGCCTTGACAACAAGAGCGCGAACCTCGACCTGTTCACGATCCTCTCGGTAGGGGACCTGGACATCGAGGCGAACCTGCTCTTCGACCCGTTGAGCGCGGTGTTCTGCCTGCTCATCACCGGAGTCGGCTTCCTCATCCACGTCTACGCGGTCGGCTACATGTCGCACGACCCCGGGCGCCGGAAGTTCTTCGCCTACTTCAACCTGTTCGCCGCCGCGATGCTCGTCCTCGTGCTCGGCGGCAACTACTTCATGACCTTCATCGGCTGGGAGGGCGTGGGCCTCGCCTCCTACCTCCTCATCGCGTTCTGGCAGCTCAAGCCCGCCGCCGCGACCGCCGGCAAGAAGGCCTTCCTCACCAACCGCGTGGCCGACGTCGGGTTCCTCCTGGCGATGTTCACGATGATCGGCGCACTGGGCACCGTGGACTTCGCGGAGGTCTTCAACGGCGCCGCCTCGCTCTCCACCGGCATGAGCCTCGCCATCGGGCTGCTGCTCCTCGCGGCGGCCTGCGGCAAGTCCGGCCAGTTCCCGTTCCAGACCTGGCTCCCGGACGCGATGGAGGGCCCGACCCCGGTCTCGGCCCTCATCCACGCGGCCACCATGGTGACCGCGGGCGTGTACCTCATCGCCCGCTCGCACGTCATCTTCAGCCTCAACCCCGACGTGCAGACGGCCGTCGTCATCGTCGGCGCCCTCACCCTCCTCTTCGGAGCGATCGTGGGCTGCGCCAAGGACGACATCAAGCGCGTCCTCGCCTGGTCCACGGTCTCGCAGATCGGCTACATGTTCCTCGCGGTCGGCCTCGGCGGCGGGGCGTTCGCGCTCGGCATCATCCACCTGCTCGCGCACGGCTTCTTCAAGGCCGGGCTGTTCCTCGGCTCCGGCTCGGTCATGCACGCCATGAACGACCAGACCGACATCCGCCGCTTCGGCGGCCTCTGGCGGAAGATGCCGCTCACCTACGCGACGTTCGCGGCCGGATGGCTCGCGATCATCGGCCTGTTCCCGTTCTCGGGCTTCTGGACCAAGGACCCGATCATCGCCTCCGCGTTCGCCCGCGAAGGCTGGCAGGGCTGGGTCGTCGGCGGCGCGGCGCTCCTGGGCGCCGCTCTGACCGCGTTCTACATGACCCGCGTCTTCGTGCTCACCTTCCACGGCCCCAAGCGCTGGACCCCAGATGTCCACCCGCACGAGTCCCCGGCGATCATGACCGTGCCCCTGATCCTGCTGGGTCTCGGCTCGCTCGGCGCCGGCGGCCTCATGGCCTCCTCCGTCACCACCTGGCTCACCCCCGTCTTCGGTGAGTCCCATGAGGTCCACGGCCACCTGAGCCACGCCCAGGTCACCGTCGCCACCACCATCGTGGTGGTCCTCGGCGCCGGCCTCGGCTGGTTCCTCTTCCGGGGCGGCACCGACGAAGTGCCGCACGCCGCCGCCTGGCCGGTGCGCGCCGCGCGCGCCGACCTCGGCGGCGAGGCCGTCAACCGCGGCCTCTTCGAACGCCCGAGCCGCCTGGCAGCCAGCGCTTCGGTCGCCATGGACGGCCGGGTCGTCGACGGCGCCGTGAACGGCCTGTCCGCGGCGATCGGCGGCACGTCGCGCCGACTGCTCGTGATGCAGACCGGTTTCGTGCGCTCCTATGCCCTGTCCATTCTGTCCGGCGCCGTCATCGTGGTGGCCGCGCTCATGGTGGTGGTTATCCAGTGAACGAACTCCCGTTGCTGTCGGCGCTGGTCGCCGTGCCCCTGATCGGGGCGGTGGTGGTCGCGTCGATCCGCCGTGAGAGAGCCGATGTGGCCCGGTGGACCGCACTCGGCTTCTCCGGACTGGTCGCCGTGATCGCCGCGCTCGTGGCGATCGGCTTCGACTACGCCGAGGGCGCGCCGTGGCTCCAGTTCACGGAGTCCTATGCGTGGGTCGAGGCCTGGGATCTGAACCTGTCGTGGGGGGTCGACGGCATCGCGCTGCTCATGGTCCTGCTCACGGTGGGGCTGACGCCGATCGCGATGCTCGCGGCCTGGCGGGACCTGGACGCGGTGAAGCGCTCGGTCCCGGCGTTCTTCGCGCTCATCCTCGCGCTCGAAGCGGCGATGCTCGCGACCTTCCTCGCCTCGAACGTGCTGCTGTTCTACTTCTTCTTCGAAGCGATGCTCGTGCCGATGTACTTCCTCATCGGCTCGTACGGGACCGGCCCGAAGAAGCAGTACGCGGCGGTGAAGTTCTTCCTGTACTCGCTGCTGGGCGGCCTGTTCATGCTCGTGGCCGTCATCAGCCTGTGGGTGAACAACGGCGGCGTCTTCGACTGGCAGACCCTTGTGGACACTGAGCCGATGGCGGCCGGGACGCTGCAGAACTGGCTGTTCCTCGGCTTCTTCATCGCGTTCGCGATCAAGGCCCCGTTCTTCCCGTTCCACACGTGGCTCCCGGACGCGGGCGGTGCGGCGCCTGCCGCGGTCGCCGCGCTGCTGGTCGGCGTGATGGACAAGATCGGGACGTTCGCGATCCTGCGCTACTGCCTGCCGCTGTTCCCCGATGCGACGCAGACCTTCGCGCCCTGGATCATCGGCATGAGCGTCATCGGCGTCGTCTACGCCGCGTTCGTCGCGATCGGGCAGACGGATCTGAAGCGGCTCGTCGCCTACACCTCGATCGCCCACTTCGGATTCATCGGCCTCGGGATCTTCGCGTTCACGCAGGCCTCTGCGACGGGCGCCGTCCTCTACATGTTCAACCACGGCCTGGCGACGGGCCTGCTGTTCATCGTGGTCGGCTTCCTCGCGATCCGCCGCGGGTCCGCGCAGATCGCCGACTACGGCGGGGCCGCCAAGACCCTGCCGGTGCTCGCCGGGATCTTCCTGTTCGCCGGGCTCGCCTCGCTCTCGCTGCCGGGTACGGCACCGTTCATCTCGGAGTTCCTGGTCCTGTTCGGCGCCTTCACCGGCAACGAGCCGGTCGCGGTCGTCGCGACCCTGGGCATCATCCTGGCCGCCGCGTACGTGATCTGGATGTACCAGCGCACCATGCAGGGCGACCGGAACCCCGCGCTCGACAAGGTGCCCGCGATGAAGCGCGACCTCACCGTGCGCGAGAAGGCGCTCGTCGCGCCGCTGGTGATCGCGATCCTCGGCTTCGGGCTCTTCCCGCAGCCGCTGATCGACGCGGTCGAGCCGGCCGTGGACAACACGCTCCTCTTCATCTCGGGTTCGCCTGAGGACCTGCCCGCCGCCGAAGGAGTCACCAATGAATGAGGCCCAGCAAGCGGGGCTCCAGATCGACTGGGCCGGCCTGGCCCCCATGATCATCGTGTTCGTCGCGGCCTTCCTCGGACTCCTCGTCGAGGCCGCGGTCCCGAAGGGCCGCAGGCTGGTCGTGCAGGTGTCCCTCGCGGTGCTCGCCCTCGCCGCGGCGTTCGCCGCAGTGGTCCTGAACGCGGGCAAGAACAGTGCCGCCTTCGAGATCGAAGGGGTCGGGATCGGCTCGGTCGTCCTCGACGGCCCCGGCCTGTTCCTCCAAGGCACCTTGGCGATGCTCGCGATCATCGCGGTCCTGCTCCTCGCCGAGCGCCGCACCACGCGCGGCGGCGACTTCGTCGCCGAGGCCGCCGTGGTCGCCGACTCGGCCGCGGACAAGGCCCAGCGGCGCGAGGACGGCGCGACGGAGATCTTCCCGCTGACGCTCTTCGCCGTCGGCGGCATGATGATGTTCGTGACCGCGGGCGACCTGCTCACGATGTTCGTCGCCCTCGAGATGCTCAGCCTCCCGCTGTACCTGCTGTGCGGCCTCGCCAAGCGCCGCCGCCTCATCAGCCAGGAGGCCGCGCTCAAGTACTTCCTGTTGGGCGCCTTCGCTTCCGCGTTCTACGTGTACGGCATGGCCATGCTCTACGGCTTCGCGGGCACGGTCGATCTCGCGGGCATCAACCAGGCGGGCACCGACTCGGGCCAGCCGCGCATGTTCCTGTACATCGGCGTGGCGATGATCGCGGTGGCGATGCTCTTCAAGGCCGCGGCGGTCCCGTTCCACATGTGGACGCCCGATGTCTACACGGGCGCGCCGACCCCGGTCACCGCCCTGATGGCGGCCTGTGTGAAGGTCGCGGCCTTCGGCGGGCTGCTGCGGGTGTTCAACGTGGGCCTCGCGTCCTCGGCCTGGGACTGGCACCTGATCCTCACGGTGATCGCCGTGGCGACGATGCTGGGCGGCGCGATCTTCGCCGTGACGCAGCGGAACATCAAGCGGCTCTTGGCGTACAGCTCGATCGCCAACGCGGGCTACCTCCTCATCGGAGTGATCGCCCTCGGCGAGGCGGTCGGCCAGACCATGTTCTACCTGGCCGCCTACGGCTTCACCGTGATCGCCGCCTTCGCGGTGGTCTCGCTCGTGCGCGACGGCGACGAAGAGGCGACCCACCTGGCCCGCTGGGCCGGGCTCGGCAAGAAGTCCCCGGGCACCGCCGTGGTCGTCACGGTCCTCATGCTCGCCTTGGCGGGCCTGCCGTTCACGAGCGGGTTCACCGCCAAGTTCAGCCTGTTCACCGCCGCGCTCCAAGCGGACGAACTCGGCCTCGTGATCGTCGGCGTGATCTCCTCGGCGATCCTGGCGTTCCCGTACTTGAAGGTGGTCGTCCTGCTCTGGCTCAACGAGCCCGCGCCCGACGCCCCCACGGTCAACCTGCCGAGCCCCATGGCAGGCACCGTCGTCGCCGCGGGCGTCGCCGCCACGATCATCCTCGGTGTGGCGCCCGGCTTCCTCCTCGACATCGTCGACCAGGCCAGCACCTTCCTGAACACCTAGCGAGCCGAGCGGAAAGCCGCGGGGAGCCGATGCTCCCCGCGGCTTTCCGGTTCTCAAAGGACCGTCAAGTCGATCTCGGCAAGGGCCGACTCGTCGGCCACGGCGTGGATCTCGGCGATGCGGTCGCCCTCGAAGCGCACGGTGAACAGCATGATGACCTTGCCGCGCGGGGCGAAGACGATGCCCGGTTCGCCGTTGAGGAGCACCGGGCGGGCCAGCACGGCCTGGCCCTTGAAGGCCTCGGCCACGGCGACCGCGCCGGTGAGACCGGTCCTGGCGCTCAGGAGACTGGCCGCGTCGTCAAGGCGCATGGTCACATTCGGGTCCAGCAGCGACAGGAGCGTTGCGAACTCGCCGTCCCGCGAGGCCTGAAGGAACGCCTCAACGGCTTGGAAGCGCCGCTTCCGGTTCCCATCCACAGTTGACGTCCCGCGCACTCGCTGGCGGGCGCGGCTGGCGAGGCGCTGCGTGGTCTCGGGGCTGCGTTCCACGATCGGGGCGATCTCCGCGAACGGCACCGCGAACATGTCGTGGAGGACGAACGCCAGGCGCTCGACCGGCGATAGCGCGTCGAGGACGACGAGCATCGCCAGACCCACCGAATCCGCGAGCTGCGCCTCCTCTTCAGGATCGACTCGAGGCCGCAGGCGAACCTCCGCATCGTCGAGGGCCTCCTCCCGGCGGGCCTTGCGGGACCGCAGCATGTCCAGGCACACCCGGCTCACCACGGTGGTCAGCCACCCGGCCGGGTTCTCGATCCCGGTGGCGTCCGCCCGAGAAGCCTTGATCCAGGCCTCCTGGACGGCGTCCTCGGCCTCGCTCAGCGACCCGAGGATCCGGTAGGCGACCGCGCGGAGATGCGTCCGGTGGGCCTCGAAAGCCTCCGCCGCAGAATTTTCTTCGGTCATCCGTCTGGTTCTTCCGTCGAGGTCCGTCAAAGAGATGCAAGGCCAATTCCGACACGGAGCGAGAAGGAAATCAACCATGGGAGCCAACATGACGCAGCCGTCACAGACCTCGGTCCTCATCACCGGCGCCAACAAGGGCCTCGGCCTCGAAGCCGCCCGCCGCCTCGGACACATGGGCTGGAAGGTCTTCCTCGGGTCACGCGACGAGGAACGCGGCCGCGAAGCCGTCGCGAAACTGGCCGCCGAAGGAGTGGACGCGATCCTCGTCCCGCTCGACGTGGCCTCGGACGAATCGGTGGCCGCCGCCCTCACGATCGTCCGCGAGCACACCGAATCCCTCGACGTCCTCATCAACAACGCCGGCAACCCCGGCCACTTCGTCGCCCCCGAACTCGCGACCGCCGAAGAACTCCACGGCGTCTACGACACCAACGTGTACGGCCCGGTCCGGGTCACGCACGCGTTCCTGCCGCTGCTCCAAGCCGCCGAGAACCCGCGGGTGATCATGGTGTCGAGCGGCGGCGGCTCGTTCGCGGTCATCACCGACCCGACCCAGCCCGTCGCCAGCATGCACGAACTCGCCTACAGCTCTTCGAAAGCCGCCCTCAACATGGTCACCGTCCGCTACGCCCAGGCGCTCCCCGGTATCAAGTTCAACGTCGTCACCCCCGGCGAGGTCGCCAACCGCAAGTTCGCCGCCACCGACATGAACGGCCACCGCGGCCAGCTCACCGTCACCGAAGGCACCGACCCCTTCATCGAACTCGCCACCATCGACGCCGACGGCCCCACCGGCATCTTCATCGACCGCCTCGGCCCCGTCGCCTGGTTACAGGCAAAAAGCCGCGGGGAGCATTCGCTCCCCGCGGCTTTGTCGTACGAGGGCTAGCTGACCTTGACCGCTTCGTGCTCGGCGGTGCTGGTGAGTTCGCGGTCGATCTCTTCGAAGAGCTCTTCGGCGGCGAACCAGGCCCTGGAGGCCCGGGTGCGCAGGAGGAGCAGGGCCACCGTCGGGAACGAGCCGCAGACGACGAGCATCGCGGCGGCGCTGATGAAGAAGGGCGCTTCATCGGGGAACGTGGCGAAGTACGCGCGCCCGAGGATCCACAGGTACATCGCGGCCGGGACGATCGCGAGGGCCCACCAGGCGGCCTTGACCGCGTGGGCCCGGCGCTTGCCGAGGCGGGTGGCGATGAAGGGCATCGAGACCGTGACCGCGACGCTGAGCAGGATCGTGACCAGCCGTTCGAGGTCGATCGAGCCGATGACGTCCAGCATCGTGTCGTGGCTGGAGGAGGAGTTGGTCGCGTCGAAGAGGAAGCGCACACCGATCGAGTAGATCAGCAGGATCGCGGCGAACTGGAGCCAGATGACGCCTTGCGCGGCGAGGACGGACTTCGGCTTGGCAGAGGGCCCGTGGTTTCTGGGTCGCACTGCGCTCCCTTCTCGGCCGCGAACGCGGTCCGAAGGATCGCCCGGCGGACTGCGAAGTCGACGCCGGGTCGGCTGAGCTAAAGGCACGGCTCGCATGCTTCGCCGCGGCTGGGGGCGCCGCTTCCTGGGGAAAGCGACCTTTGAACGATAGCGAACGCCGGCCACCCGCGGGGACCCGGTGCGAGCCAGAACACGTTGCGTGTTCGTATCGTTTCACCTTGACAGTCATAATTCTGATAGCTACTGTCAAATGACAGTTACTTCCAGAATTGAGGCGCCATGGCACCCGCATCCACCCGCCGCCGCTGGTGGGCCCTCCTCTCGCTCCTGTTCGGCCTGCTCGTCGTCGGGCTCGACGTCACGATCCTCAACGTCGCCCTGCCGACCCTCGCCGTCGACCTCGACGCCTCCACCGCCGAACTCCAGTGGATCGTCGACGCCTTCATCGTGGCGCTCGCCGCCCTGCTGCTACCCGCCGGACTCCTCGGCGACCGGCTCGGCCGCAAGAAGGTCCTCCTCGCCGGACTCGCGATCTTCGGCGCGGCCTGCGCCCTCGCCACCGCAGCCGACTCGGTGGGCGTGCTCATCGCCGCCCGCGCCCTCATGGGCGTCGGCGCGGCCGTGGTCATGCCCGTGTCGATCGCCGTGGTGCCCAGCATGTTCAGCGGCGCCGAACGCACCCGCGCCGTCGCGCTCCTGACCGCCGGCATGGCGATCGGCCTGCCGCTCGGCCCGCTCCTCGGCGGCTGGCTCCTCGAGCACTACTGGTGGGGCTCGGTGTTCCTCATCAACCTGCCGCTCATCGTGATCGGCTTCTTCGCCATCGCCTTCCTGCTCCCCGAATCCACCGACCGCAGCGCCCCGCGCCTCCAGCCGTTCGCCACCTTCGCAGCTGTGCTCGGCTTGGCCGCGCTCGTGTACGGCCTCATCGAGGCGCCCGTCGACGGCTGGCTCTCCCCGGCCACGCTCATCGGCGGCATCGGCGGGCTCGCCCTGATCGTGCTGTTCGTGGTCTCGCAGGCCCGATCCGCCGCGCCCATGGTCGACCTCGGACTGTTCCGAGACCGGGCCTTCCTCTGGGGCTCGGTCATCGCCACCGCCGCCTCGATGCTCATGATGGGCACGCTCTTCCTAGTGCCGCAATATCTGCAGATCGTCGAGGGGCACAGTGCCTTCGGGACCGGCCTGCGGTTGCTGCCGATGATCGGCGGCCTCATGGTCGGCGGCCTCGGCGCCGAACGGCTGGCCGCCCGGTTCGGCTACCGCGCCACTGTGATCAGCGGTCTGATCCTCAGTGCTGCTGGATGCCTCGCCGCCACTGCCACCGACCCCGGCACGGGTTTCGGCCTGGTCGGCCTGTGGCTCGGCGTCCTCGGCGCGGGCTTCGGCATGTCCCTCGTGCCCGCGACGGACGCGGTCCTCGCGGCGCTCCCGCCCGACCGCGCCGCGATCGGCTCGGCCCTGATGCAGACGCTGCGCCAGACGGGCGGCGCGATCGGCGTGGCCGTGCTCGGGTCGATCGCCTCCAGCGTCTACCGGTCGGAACTCGACCTGCCGCCGCTCCCGGCCGAGGCCGCGGCCGCAGCCGAGGATTCCGTGGCCGGTGCCGCCGCGGTCGCCGAGGCGCTCGGCTCGCCGGAGGCCGCGCAGAGCGCCTTCAACGCGTTCACCGACGGGATGGGCGCGGTGTTCCTGGTCTGCGCCGTGCTCGCCGTCGTGGTCGCGTTCGCGGCGGGCCCGAGGTTCCCGAAGCGGCCCGAAGCGAGCGAGGCACAATCGCAGCATGAACCGTCCCGGGCTGCGTGAGCGCAAGAAGATCGAGACCCTGCACCGGTTGCAGGAGGAGGCCCTGCGGCTCTTCGACGAGCAGGGCTACGACGAGACGACGATCGAGCAGATCGCCGCGGCCGCGGGCGTCTCCCCCTCGACCTTCTACCGCTACTTCCCGGTGAAAGAGGACGTGGTCGTCCAGGACGAGTTCGACCCGCTCATCGTGAACGTCTTCGAGAGCCAGCAGGAGGGGACCGCGCCGCTCGAAGCGCTGCGCGCGGTCCTCGCCGCGCTCTTCGCGGAGTTCACTGAGGAGGACATCGAACGCGTGCGACGCCGCGTGCGGATGATCTTCGCGGTCCCGGCCCTGCGCGCCCGCCAGGTCGGGCAGTCCGACGCCACCGAGCGGCTGCTGGCCGAGATGGTCGCCGAGCGTTCGGGCCGCTCGCCTGATGAGCTGGAAGTCCGGCACTTCACCGCGCTCGTCGTCGCTTCATGGACCGTGGCCATCAGCGCCTGGGCCGAAACCGAAGGCTCGAAAGACGACCTCGCCGCCAACCTCGACAAATGCCTCGCCCACCTCGAAGCGGGTGCCCCGCTCTGACAGCCGATTCAGCACGGGGAAGCGAAGCGGCCGCTGCGTGAAGCGGCGGCGAAGGCCGCGCAGTGAGTTACGTCGTCCAGTGGGAACCGGTCGTGGTCGCGCAGGTCTCACGGTTCACGGCAACGCACGCCAGCGAGCTCGAAGAGCTCTTGGCGTTCCTTGACCTGCTGGAGGAGGACCCGCGGCCGACGGGCTCGGTCGCATGGGGGCCGGACTACCGGCGCGCCCGCGTGGAGGGTGCTCTACAGGATCGACGTCATCGGCATCGAGAATGCAGAGCAGACCGAAAGCTCGTGAGACCGCCGGTGAGCGCGGGTCCCGGGCCGGGGCCGCTGAATTAGGCGTCGCGTTCGATCATGTAGTCGCAGATGTCGACCAGGGCCTTCTGGGCCGGGCCGTCGGGGAGCGCCTTCGCGAGAGCGCGGGCCCGTTCCTGGTACTGCAGGAGGGTCGCCCGCGCCTTCTCCAGGGCCTTCGAGTTCCGCAGGAGCTCCAGGGCTTCGGGGAGGTCGGCTTCGGAGACCGGGTTCGCGACGAGTTCGCGCAGGCGGGCGTCCGCCGGGTCGTCGTCGGCGAGGGCGTAGAAGACCGGCAGCGTCGGCACGCCTTCGAGGAGGTCCGTGCCCGGAGTCTTGCCGGACGAGTCCGAGGCGATGTCGATGATGTCGTCGGCGATCTGGAACGCCACGCCGATGACCTCGCCGAACTCCTCGGCCGTCGCGATGGTCTCCTCAGCGGCCCCCGCGAACCACGCGCCGAACTTGGCGCACGTGGCGATGAGCGACCCGGTCTTCTCGGAGAGGATCTCGAGGTGCCATTCGACCGCGTCGATGCCTTCGGGCTGCGGCATGGTCTCGTTGATCTGGCCCCGCACGAGCCGCGCGAACGTGGCGGCCTGGAGGCGCACCGCCTCGATGCCGAGGTCGGCCATCATCTGCGCGGCCTGGCTGAACAGGTAGTCGCCGGTGAGGATCGCGACCGAGTTGTCCCAGCGGGCGTTCGCGCTCGGGGCCCCGCGGCGAACGAGCGCCTCGTCCATCACGTCGTCGTGGTACAGCGTCGCGAGGTGCGTGAGCTCGAGCGCGACGGCGGCGTCGAGGATGCCCGGCCGGGACGGATCGCCGAAGTGCGCGCACGCGAGGGTGAGCATCGGGCGGAAGCGCTTCCCCCCGGCGCGGATGAGGTGGGACCCGGACTGACGCAGCAGCGGCTGGTCGGTGTCGACGGCTTTGAGCAGTCGTTCCTCGACGAGATCGAGCGAAGCTCGGATCTCTTCGGCGAAGGCCTCGTCGGAGAAGGTCAGCGCGGTCTGGGCGCGTCGGGTGGTCACCACAGCCTCACCTTATCTTGTACACCGCCCGGACTGCTCGGCACGGGAAGAGGTAGTCGCGCGCGCCGCAACGAGGAACGTCAATGCGCGAGGCGTTTGCCGACCATACTGCCCGCCACGATGAACAGGGCCGACGCCGCCATCGACGCGACCGTGGCCGTCCACCCGACGCCCCATCCGAAGTTGTCGACGATGAGCCCGAAGCAGATCGGCCCCACCGCTCCGCCGAGGAAGATCCCGGTCTGCGTCACCGAGGTCGCCAGCGCCGGTGCGTCCGCGTAGCGCTGGACGACGGCGTGGTTCATCAGCCCCGGCCAGGCCCACCCGAGCCCGTACGCGGCGGCGGTGCCGATCGGCAGCAGCCACGGCAGCTCGAACAGGTACGTGGCGAGTCCGGCGGCGCCGGCGGCGAGCATGAGCGCGATGATCTGGAACTCGCCGCCTTTGCGCACGTCGGCGAGGGCGCCGAAGCCGGTGCGGCCGATGACGCCCGCGATGCCGCCGACCATGAGGACCAGGCCCGCGTAGCTCTCCGAGCCGCCGATGTCGACGGTGAAGGTGGTGGCGAACGAGCCGATGGGCGTCGCGGCGAGCGAGCCGAGGAAGGTCGCGACGGCGAACAGCAGCAGCTGCGGGTCGAAGGACCGCGCGCCTTGGACCTTGGGCCGCACGGAGGGCCGGCCGAGTCCGGCGAGCGGGATCAGCGCGAGCAGCACCAGTCCGGCGCCGATGACGAACGCCCAGCGCCATCCGAGCGTCAGTGCGACGAGCGGGACGCTGAGCCCGCCGAGCATGGTGCACAACGGCACCGAGGCCTGTTTGGCGCCGAACAGGAGTCCGCGGCGGCCTTGCGGCGCCCATTCGCTGAGGACCGTGTTCGAGGCGAGCTGCCCGAGACCGTTCGCGGGCGCGCACAGCACCATGAACACGGTGAGCACGATCGGGTCGTGGGCGAAGGCGGCGACGCCGAGGAGCCCGGCGGCGGACATCGCGATCGCGACCCGCGCGGTCACGAGGGCGCCGAACCGGTCGACGAGCCGCCCGGACGGCACGGTCGTCATGGCGGTGACGGCGAAGTAGATGCCGGAGATCCAGCCGATCGCGCTGAGGCCCATGCCGAGTTCGCCGGTGATCTGCACGGCGAGTCCTCCGAAGAGGAAGAGCGGGAGGACGGCGGCGACCTGGACGGTCATGGCGGCGGTGACGGTGGTCGCGGTCCGGGGTCGGGGTCGGGTGGGCGCGGAGATGGACACGATGGCAACCGTACCCGCTTATCTGATAGCCGATCGCATGCTCACAAGTGAGGATTGCACTCGTGCGTGTCCCCCATTCGCGGGATCCGTCTTGACCCGCCCACACAACGTGTGCGACTGTTGCCTCTGAACGACGGCCTTCCCAACTGCAGAGCTTTACGACAGTCGACTTCGGCCCCACCGGTCGCGCGTCACCCCGCGGTTCCCCTTGGAACCGCCGCAACGTCTTGGCTCCCAAGGGCTTCGGGGGTAGGCGAAACGCGGCGGCCCTGGTGGGAGGGAGCCGCCGCGTTTCGTTTATTCGAATGTCCGCGGCAGCGACGAGGAAGTTTGGTGGGGACTCGACGCCGTCGCCGCGGTTTGTCCGCGACCGGCGCGAGCCGGACCGCGAACGGTGCTGACACATAGATACTGCCTTGTACTCGACGGTGACGCAACCGGCTCTTGTTTATATAGTTAGAACACGGCCGGTCCGACCGGCGCCGGACCCGGCGCCCCAGGTCGGATCAACTGGTGCAAATTGGAGCGGCGGCATGGTGGAGCAGCGGCGACCAGGGGACGAACCGCAGAGCGGCGTCCCGAACTACAAGAGCGCGCCCAGGCAGCGGGCGTCCAGGAACCGGCCCGCGCCCCCGGACCACAAGCCCGCCAAGGGCGCCTCGGCGGCGAGCGCCTTCCCGAGCTCGCCGAGCGAGCCGACCAAGATGATCCAGAGCGTCCAGAGGGCACTGCGCATCATGGAGCTCGTGGGCAACCATCCCGGCGGTGTCACCGCCCCGCGCATCGCCTTCGAGTGCGGCCTCAACCGGGCCACCGCCTACAACCTGCTGCGCACGCTCGTCTACGAGAACTATCTGCGCCGCGACGAGAACGGCCGGTACACGCTCGGCCTCGAGGTCTCCGACCGCTACTCCGAGCTCACCCGCGCCATGGCCGGGCCGCGCACCTGCGGCGAGTTCATGCGCCGCATGTCGACCGAGACCGGCTACTCGACGTTCATCGCCCGCTTCGTGGAAGGCCGCCCGGCCGTCACCGACGTCATCGAAGGCCACCGCAGCCCGCACGTGGAAGAGCTCATCGTCGGCTTCGACGACGGCGCCCACGCCACCGCGCTCGGCAAAGCGCTCCTCGCCACCCTCCAGCCGCACGACCGGGCACGCTTCCTCAAGACCGCCGGGATGCGCCCGTTCACCCGCCGCACCCTCATCGAACCGGACGCCCTCGAATACGACCTCGCCGTCTACGGCGAGTCCGGGGTGTACGCCGAGATGGGCCAGTTCCGCGAAGGCGTCGGATGCGCGGGCGTCGTCGTCCGCGAAGGGGCTTCGCCGAACGAGCGCATCGTCTTCGCCGTCGCCCTCCCGCTCGAGGAGATCCGCACCTCCTGGCCGATCCTCACGCAGCGCCTGCGCGACGCCGCCGCCGAACTCGAACCGCTCCTGTAGACAACCCCGCCTGGGAAGGCACGCGTACTCAGGGAGTCGAAGACGCTTCGACTTCACCTGAGAGGAACGCGGATCGATGCTACGCAAGACCCGGGCCGCAGGCGCCCTCGTCGCCGCACTGGCCCTGGCGGCCGCTGCCGCCTGCTCGGACGACGCGAAAGGCGGCGGCGGGGACGCCGCCTCCGATGGCGAGAGCGCGGAGTTCGAAGCGCCGCGGCTGGTCGACATGGTCAACGAGAGCAACCGGCTGCTGTACGAACTGGAGTCCGCGGAAGGCCGGATCGTCCAGGCCTGCTTGGAGGACGGCGGGTTCACCGTCCACGACCAGTGGCAGTTCTGGATCTCCGAACCCGAAGAGCAGGACGAACTGTACGGCGCCGACGACTGGGGGAGCTGGCTTCCGTCTGTCGAGGAGGCCTCCAAGTACGGTCTCGGCGCGTGGATGCACGCCGAAGGCGCCGACCCCGATGAGGTCGACGAATACGCGGACTACAAGGGCTACGAGCTCGAGTCCGGCCTGACGGGGGAAGGCCCGGAGGGCGCCGGCATGCCCGACAACAGCGCATTCGAGGCCCTCGACCCCCAGGAGCAGTACGACTGGTACGTGGCCTACCAGGGCGAGGCGGCCGCGCTGGACGAGCACGGCTACCTGATCGGCGAGGAGGGCGAAGTGGCGAGCGACGACGACGAGATCTACACCGGCGACGAATTCGCCTACGTGCAGCCCGAACCGGGCGGATGCCTGCGCGAGATGATCGACGCGCTCTACGACGACCTGCGACTGGTCGAGGACCCCGAAGGCAGCAAGGTCCGCGGCGCGTACTGGCACTACCGCCCCGTGAACCCCGTCGACGACTTCGCGAACGCGGAGGACTCCCAGATCATGTACGACGAGGCGATCGCCCCGGTCCAGGTCGAACTGGTCGACTGCCTCGCCGAGCACGGACTCCACGGCTGGGAGTTCGACGAGGAGGGCTCGCTGCCGATCAGCGACTACTTCTACGAGCTCTACGAGGGCACGGCCGACGTCCACGACCACCCGAACCTGCCCGATGACGCCCCGACCGATTTCGAAGGCAAGAAGGCCTTCGAGATCGCGTTCGCCGTCGAGCTCGCCGAATGCGGGGACGAGACCGGCTTCCGGGAGACCGCCGAGCAGGCGTGGGCCGACTCCCAGGAGGCGTTCTACGTGTCGATCGAGACCGCGACGTACGCCTGGCAGGAGGGGGTCCGCGCGATCCTGACCAAGGCCCAGGAAGCGCTCCAAAGCTAAGCGGCGCAACCCGAAGCGACCCCAACGACAGCGGGCCGGACCTCGAAAGGCCCGGCCCGCTCGTCGTTGCGGTTCTAGAGCACGGTCCAGGTGTCGCCCGAGTGCAGGAGCCGCTCGAGGGCCTCCTTGCGGTCGACGCCCGTCGCGGCCTCGTCGACCTGGGTGCGCACGCCCGCGTCGTACGTGGGCCGCTTGACGTTGCGGAACACGCCGATCGGGGTGTGGTCGAGCGCGATGCCCGAGAGCCGCGACAGCGCGAACGCGTAGGCCGGGTCGTCGACGTCGGCCTTGTGCACGACCACGTCGGCCTCGTCCACTTCGGAGGCGTCCTTGACCTGGAGTCCGTAACCGGACTGCACGACGACCTTGTCGCCGAAGGCGATCGGCTCGCCGTCCTGGAGCCGGATGATCGACTCGTCGCGGGTCTCCGGGTTCTTCAGGACCTCGAACGCGCCGTCGTTGAAGATCGGGCAGTTCTGGTAGATCTCGACGAACGCGCTGCCCTCGTGCTCGGCCGCGGCCCGCAGGACTTCCTGCAGGTGCGCCCGGTCGGAGTCGAGGGTGCGGGCCACGAACGTGGCCTCGGAGCCCAGCGCCAGCGACAGCGGGTTGAACGGCGAGTCGACCGAGCCCATCGGGCTCGACTTGGTGAGCGTGCCCGGCCCGGAGGTGGGGGAGTACTGGCCCTTGGTGAGGCCGTAGATCCGGTTGTTGAACAGCAGGATCTTCAGGTTCACGTTGCGGCGCAGCGCGTGGATGAGGTGGTTGCCGCCGATCGACAGGGCGTCGCCGTCGCCGGTGACGACCCACACCGACAGGTCCGGGCGGGAGACCGCCAGGCCCGTGGCGATGGCCGGGGCGCGGCCGTGGATCGAGTGCAGCCCGTACGTGTTGAGGTAGTACGGGAACCGCGAGGAGCAGCCGATGCCGGAGATGAACGCGATCTTCTCGCGTTCGAGGCCCAGCTCGGGCAGGAAGGACTGGACGGCGGCCAGGATGGCGTAGTCGCCGCAGCCGGGGCACCAGCGCACCTCCTGGCTCGACTTGAAGTCCTTGGCCTTCAGCTTGGGGGCGTCGAGCTTGACGTCAGCCATTCTTGATGACCTCCTCCAGGGCGTCCTGCAGTTCGTTGGAGGTGAACGGCAGCCCGCGCACCTTGTTGTAGCCGACCACGTCCGTGCCGGGGAAGTTGTGGCGCAGCAGCATCGTGAGCTGCCCCAGGTTCATCTCGGGCACGACGACGCGGTCGTAGCGCGCGAGGACCTCGGCCGTGTTCTTCGGCATCGGGTTGAGGTAGCGCAGGTGCGCGCGGGCGATCGGGACGCCCTTGTCCCGCAGGCCGCGCACGGCCGCGCCGATCGGGCCCCAAGTGGAGCCCCAGCCGAGCACGAGCGTGGTCGCCTCGCCTGAATGCGGGTCGTCCAGTTCCAGGTCCGGCACGTCGACGCCGGCGATCTTCGCCGCGCGGGTGCGCACCATGAAGTCGTGGTTCTCCGGGTCGTACGAGATGTCACCGGTCTTGTCGGCCTTCTCGATGCCGCCGATGCGGTGCTGGAGGCCGGGCGTGCCGGGGACGGCCCACGGGCGCGCGAGCGTCTCGGGGTCGCGCTGGTACGGCAGGAAGACCGGCTCGCCGGCCTTGTCGACGCCGTTCGGCTCGGTCGCGAACTCGACGGAGATGTCGGGCAGCTCGGCGGTCTCGGGGAGGCGCCACGGCTCGGCGCCGTTGGCGATGTAGCCGTCCGAGAGGACCATGACCGGGGTCCGGTAGTGGAGCGCGATGCGCGCGGCTTCGAGCATGATGTCGTAGCAGTCCGAAGGGGACTGCGGTGCGAGGACCGCGATCGGGGCCTCGCCGTGGCGGCCGAACATGGCCATCACGAGGTCGGCCTGCTCGGTCTTGGTCGGCAGGCCCGTCGAGGGCCCGGCGCGCTGCACGTCGACGACCAGGAGCGGCAGCTCCAGGGAGACGGCGAGCGAGATGGTCTCCGACTTGAGCGCGATGCCCGGGCCCGAGGAGGTGGTGACGCCGAGCGCCCCGCCCCACGAGGCGCCGAGGGCCGCGCCGACGGCCGCGATCTCGTCTTCGGCCTGCACGGTGGTCACGCCGAAGCGCTTGTGCTTCGAGAGCTCGTGCAGGATGTCGCTGGCCGGGGTGATCGGGTACGCGCCGAGGAACACCGGGAGGCCGCTCGCGACACCGGCGGCGGTGATGCCCCAGGCCAGGGCCTGGTTGCCGGTGATGTTGCGGTAGGTGCCGGCGTTGAGCTTGGCCGGCGGGATCTCGAAGCGCACGGCGAACGCCTCGGTGGTGTCGCCGTAGTTCCACCCGGCCTTGAGCGCGGCGATGTTCGCCTCCGCGATCGTGGGCTTGGCCTTGAACTTGCCGCGCAGGAACTCTTCGGTGGCCTCGGTCGGGCGCGAGTACATCCATGAGACGAGCCCGAGCGCGAACATGTTCTTCGAGCGCTCGGCGTCCTTCTTCGAGACGTCGAAGTCCTTGAGCGCCTCGATGGTGAGGGACGCGAGGGCCACGGCGTGCACCTGGTAGTCCTCGAGCGTGTCGTCTTCGAGCGGGTTCGCGTCGTAGCCGACCTTGGTGAGGTTGCGCTTGGTGAACTCGTCGGTGTTGACGACGATGGTGCCGCCCGGCTTGAGGTCGCGCAGGTTCGCCTTGAGCGCCGCGGGGTTCATCGCGATGAGCACCTCGGGCTGGTCGCCCGGCGTGAGGATGTCGGTGTCCGCGAAGTGGATCTGGAAGCTCGACACGCCGGGGAGGGTGCCGGCGGGGGCCCGGATCTCGGCGGGGTAGTTGGGGAGGGTCGACAGGTCGTTGCCGAGTTTGGCGGTCTCCGCAGTGAAGCGGTCACCCGTGAGCTGCATCCCGTCGCCGGAGTCCCCTGCGAAGCGGATGACGACCCGGTCGAGCTGCCGGACGGTATTCACCTAGATCTCCTCATGCGAGTTCTGGGGCACGCAAGGACTGCGGCGTTTCGGATCGGGGAGCGGGGGCTCCGCCGTGTCTGCTACTTGCGATGCTACGCGGGCGTCACGTCGCGGTGCCAACCCTGCGACGCGGGCGCGATGTAGGCGACACCACTTTGCGCGATCTGACTCACATGCTGAGACGAGCCGGGGTCCGCAGTGACCTGGACCTCTTGTTTCGGCTTTCCTCAGACCGCTTTCACGGCCGACCGCCGTCCCGGATCGTGGACGCCGAACGCGTCGGACGACACGCCGGAGTCGGCAATCCGACCCCGGTTCGTGTCTCCTATCAGGACCCGCTGGAGGCCGTCGTCTCGGCGGACGGGTCCGCCGTCGGCGTCTCGGCCGGGGCCGGGCTGCTGGTGCTCTCGGTGGGCGTCGGCTCGGTGGTCTCGTCCTCCACGACACGGGCGAACGCCTCGGTCTCGGGGTCCCACACGTACTTGAACTCGCCGGTGTACTCGGGGGAGTTCGCGTCGCTCGCGTCGACGGTGACGACGCCTTCCGCGACCGACACCAGCGAGACGGTGCCCTCGATCGAGTACGGCTCCCACACCCAGCCGAGCTGCTCGAGCGCGGTGCCGTCCTCGTTCCAGGCGAACGAGGCGACGCCCGCGAAGTACACGGCGTCGGAGGGGTCCTGCCGGCATTCGAGCACGGCCGTCACGTCGCCGTCGCCGTCGCCGTTCACGTCGCCGCGCACCGGCCCGACGCCCGCTTCGGCGTCGAACGCGATCGTCCAGGCCGTCTCGTCGGCGAACGTCCAGTCCTCCTGCAGGCCGAAGGCCCCGGCCCCGCAGGCCTCGCCCATGGCGCCGGGGTCGGTGATGACCAGCGTCGTCTCGGCGGGGATCGTGACCTCTTCGGTCGGGTCCTCGCCGCCGGAGGAGTGCGGGCTCACCGGGTCGCCGAGGCTGTAGCTCGGCGAGTCGTCCGAGGTCGAGACCTCGGCCGAGGTGTTCTCGGTGCCGGAGGGCTCCGGGCCGAACGCGATCGGGCCGATGGTCTGGGCCACGGCGAAACCGCCCGCGGTCACAGCGGTGCACGCGCCCGCGATCGCGGCCAGCGACACGAGCCGGCGGCGGCGCTGCGCGGCCGGGGCGCGCCCGAGCAGCTCGTTGACCGGCGGCGGCGGGAACTGCGCGGAGGCGTCCGCCTTCAAGCTCGCGAACGCCGCTGCGACCTTGTCGTTCTCAGGGTCGACGGTCATGAGCGGTCCTCCTTCACGGAAGCTCGGCGGTTCGCGGATCGGGCACCGGGGATGGCGCGCTTGATGCGGATCGGCATGGTGTCGGGGTCGGCCTCGGCGGTCTTCACGGCCTTGGCCGGTTTCGCGTCGGCGGCTTCATCGGTGAGCAGCGCGGCGAGCTCCTTGCGCCCGCGGTGCAGCCAGGACTTGACGGTGCCCTCTTTCGCGCCGGTCGCCGCCGCGATCGCGTTCACCGTCATGTCGGCCATGTAGTGCATGACGAGCGCCTGGCGCCGTTTGGCGGGCACCAGCTTCAGTGCGGCGACGAGCGCGACGTGGTCGGGGCTCGCGGCCGGAGACAGCTCCGGCGCGGAGGACTTCTGGAGGAACTTGCGCGCCACCTGGTTGCGGCGGTGCCGACTCGTGGCGAGGTTCCACGCGACGCGGCGCACCCACGCGACCGGCTCCTCGTAGGCGCCGACCTTGTCCCATCGCTGCCACGCCCGCAGGAACGCCTCCTGCACGAGGTCCTGGGCTTCGGTGGCGTCGCCGAGGTAGGCGCAGACCTGGGCCGCGAGCTCCGAGAAATGCTTCTCGTAGAGGTCGGTGAACTCCGCCTCCGTTCGCACATCCGCTCCAGCGCAGGTAGGTGGGACAAGGGAATCTTCCGGGTCATCGCCTTCGTGCCCGGCGGCAACTATTGTCGCGTTCGCGAAGGCGGAGATGCGAGGCGGGGTCGTTATGTCGACAATCCTCTCAACGACCGGACCGGCCGGGACGTCGAAGACGTCGCCGAAGTCCACGGGCCGGTCGAGCAGCATCGTGCCCGACTCGGCACGGCCCCGGGTCAGCGTCGGTGCGCCGGCGGCGGTCATGTGCGGTGATCCCTTTTCCTGTTACCTGTGCGTACGCGCGCTCGGTCCCGCATTGGGGGACTTCGCCGCGTTCGGAGTGAATCCTCTTCGTACAACAACACGCCCCTGCGTGCCGGGCGGTTGCGCCCGGTGCGCCGAAGTTCCCCGGAATCGGCCCGGAAACGCGTCGATTCGGCCGCGCGCACGGGTATCGCGGGGCGCTGTGCGGCATTAAGGTGTCCTTATGCACACGACCCGGTTGAGTGATTACGCCGTATTCGGGGTGCTCCTGCTCGCCGGATTCGCGTTCGTCGCCGCCGCGATGACCGCCAACCGCCTCCTGCGCCCGAGCGCGCCTTCAAAGGAGAAGGGCCAGACCTACGAATGCGGCGTGGACCCCGTCGGGAAGGACTGGGCGCAGGTCCAGATCCGGTACTACGTCTACGCGTTCCTGTTCGTGCTCTTCGCGGTCGAAGCGGTGTTCCTGTTCCCGTGGGCGGCGGTGTTCCGGGCCTTCGGCCCCGCCGCCGCGGTCGAGATGGGCGTCTTCGTGGGCGTGCTCGCGCTCGGCCTCGCCTACGCCTGGAGGAAAGGGGTACTGCGATGGCGGTGAATCTCCCGTTCCCTTCCCGCCCAAAGGAAGCCAGCAATGTCGGCGACCCGATCCGGTTCGTCCTGAACTGGGGCCGCCGCTATTCCCTGTGGGTCTTCAACTTCGGACTCGCCTGCTGCGCCATCGAATTCATCGCCGCCTCGATGAGCCGCCACGACTTCATGCGCCTCGGCGTCATCCCCTTCGCGCATTCGCCGCGCCAAGCGGACCTCATGGTCGTCTCGGGCACCGTGACGGACAAGATGGCACCCGCGATCAAGCGCCTCTACGAGCAGATGCCCGAGCCGAAGTACGTGATCTCCTTCGGCGCCTGCTCCAATTCCGGTGGGCCCTATTGGGACTCGTACTGCGTCACCAAAGGGGTCGACCAGATCATCCCCGTCGACGTCTACATCCCCGGCTGCCCGCCCCGCCCGGAGGCCCTCCTCTACGGCATCGGCGAACTCCAGAAGAAGATCGCCGCCGAGCCGCTCCGTAGACCGAGCCTGCGCGCGCCCGTGAGGAGGCCCGATGCCTGATTTCTGGGAGGAGCGCGTCCGCGCCGCCCTCCACGTCGACGCAATCGGCGCCGACGGTCCCCGCTCCGTCGTCGACGTCGACCCCAAGGACTGGCACGAGGCCGTGCGCGCCTGCCGCGACGAGGTCGGCTGCGACTTCTTCGACTGGCTCTCGGCCGTGGACGAGGGCCCGGCCGAACCCGAGACCGAGGACGGACCGCCCGGCCCGATCCGCTTCCGCGTCATCGCCCACCTCTGGTCGGTGAGCGAACGCCGCGGCGTGCTCCTGCGCGCCCTCCTCACCGAAGGGGCCGTCGCCTCGGTGGTCGACCTCTATCCCGGCGCGGACTGGCACGAGCGCGAGACCCACGAGATGTTCGGCGTCGACTTCCCCGGCCACCCCGACCTGCAACCGCTCCTCCTCGCCCCCGAGTTCGAGGGCCACCCGCTCCGCAAGGACTTCATCCTCGCCTCCCGCGTCGTCAAGCCCTGGCCGGGCGCGAAGGAACCCGGCGAAGGGCACGGCACCGTCCGCAAACGAGCCCCCAAACGCCCGCCGGGGGTCCCCGAGGACTGGATCGAACCCGACCCCCGCACCGCGCCGAGTGACGGCTCGCAAGCGCCACCGGAGGGGCGGCCCGATGCTTCTTGAGGCCGCGGTCAAGCTCGCCGCCGTGCTCGCCGCGTTCCTGGTGCTGCCCTTGCTGGTCGGCCAGACCGAGCACAAGCTCATGGCCCACATGCAGGGCCGCCTCGGCCCGATGCACGCCGGGCGCTTCCACGGCTGGGCCCAGCTCATCGCCGACGGCGTCAAGTTCGCGCAGAAGGAGGACCTCGTCCCCGACGCCGCGGACAAGCCGGTCTTCAAGCTCGCGCCCGCCGTCGCGCTTCTGCCGTACCTGCTGGTCATCCTCTTCATCCCGCTCGGCCCCGGCGACCTCGTCGGATCGAACCTCGACATGGGCCTGTTCATCGTCGTCGCGCTCGTCGGCGTCGGCGTGCTCGCGGTCCTCATGGCCGGGTGGTCCTCGGCGAACAAGTACACGCTGGTGGGCGCTCTGCGCGGGGCCGCGCAGCTCATGGCCTACGAACTGCCGCTGGTGCTCTCCGCCGCGTCCGTCGCCGTGGCGGCCGGAACGCTCAGCCTCCCCGAGATCATCGAGGCCTGGAACCCCTGGTGGCTGCTGTGGCAGGCCCCGGCCGCGCTCGTGTTCTTCACGGCCGGGCTCGCCGAGATCCGCCGCCCGCCGTTCGACGCGCCCGTCGCGGACTCCGAGCTCGTCTTCGGCTACCTCACCGAGTACGCCGGGCTTCGCTTCGCACTGCTGCTCCTCGCCGAGTACGTGGGCATCGTCGTCATCTCGGCCCTCACCACCGTGCTCTTCCTCGGCGGCTGGAAGGGCCCCGGCCCCGAATCGCTCGGCTGGCTGTGGACGCTCCTCAAGACCGGGGCGCTCGCGGCGGTCGTCATCTGGCTCCGCGTGGCCTGGCCGCGCCTGCGGGTCGACCAGATCCAGGCCCTCTGCTGGAAGGCGCTGGTGCCGATCGCGCTCGCGCAACTCGTGCTGACCACATCCGTCGCATTGGCCATCTGAGTCACATCTGTCCCATTAGGCGTCCTTAGTAGCGGCGCAACCGATTGGCGAGTTTCGGGCGTATTCCTCATTATGGAATCAGGTCGAGACGTTACCGAGACCGAAGATCCCGGCCGCACGATCAACTTGCGGCCCTTCAGGAGACGGCCCAAGGCCGCTCCCGGTGAACCCCCCGGCGAGCGGCCCCCTCGGTCGAAGCCGAAGCACCGCCGCAAGAAGCGCAAGATCGCCGCGCTCGGACTCGCGGTCCTGGTCCTCGCCACCTCGGTCTCCGTGGTCGGGTCGGTCTTCTACGCCACCGTCGACCTCCCCGAGTCCCTCGACGACGACCTCAGCCAGGGCTCCACCGTCTACTACAGCGACGGCACCACCGTCATGGGCGAGCTCGCCGCCGAGCAGCGCACCTCCGTCGACCTCGACGAGATCGCCGACGACCTCGAGAACGCGGTGGTCGCGGCCGAGGACGCCAACTTCTACGAGCATCCCGGGGTCGACGCCAAAGGCGTGCTCCGCGCCATCGTCAACAACGTCAAAGGCGGCGACCAGCAGGGCGCCTCCACGCTCACCCAGCAGTACGTGGGCCTCGTGGCCGACATCCGCGGCGACGGCTCCTACTTCCGCAAGGCCCGCGAGGCGGCCATGGCGATGAAGATGGAGGAGGAGTTCACGAAGGACGAGATCCTCAACCACTACCTCAACATCGTCTACTTCGGACGCGGCGCGTACGGAGCCGAGGCCGCCGCCCAGGCCTTCTTCGGCCGCTCGGCCGCCGAGCTCTCCACCTCCCAGTCCGCGCTGCTCGTCGCCCAGATCAAGTCCCCGGACGGCCCCTACGACCCGCGCGACCCCTACGGCAAGGGCGGCAACGTCGAGGAGGCGACCGAGCGCTGGGAGTACGTGCTCGACCAGATGGTCGCCACCGGCAGGCTCGAGCAGGTCAAGCGCGACGCGATCACCGAGCTCCCCGAGACCCTCGACCCGACGAACGACCCCGAGGGCCTCGGCCCGGAAGGCTTCATCACCAACGGCTTCGTGCTCCAGGAGCTCGCCGCCGCCGGGATCGGCACCGAGGAGGTGCTGCGCGGCGGATTCGAGATCGTGACCACCCTCGACGCCGACCTGCAGGAACTCGCCGTCGAGCAGACCGGCATCCGCGAGGTCGCCGCCGAGGACGAGAACATGGCCGCCGCGCTCACCGCCCTCGAACCCGGCACCGGCCGCGTCCTCGCCTACTACGGCGGCGAGAACGGCGCCGGCCTCGACCTCGCCGCCGACGTCGGCCACCGGCCCGGCACCTCGTTCAACACCGTGGTCCTCGCCGCCGCGGTGGAATCCGGCATCGACCCCTGGTCGCCCGACCTCGACGGCTCCTCGCCCCGGCAGTTCGAGACCTACCTCGACGAGCACGGCGAACCGATCGACCTCGTCAACATCGGCGGCGCCCAGGACCACGAGGTCAGCCTGGCCGACGCGGTGGCCCAGAAACTCGACACGCCCGTCTACGACATCTCGGAGGCTCTAGGCGGCAACGCCATCGCGCAGACCGCCGCCGGTCTCGGCATCGACCGCATGTGGGACCCGCACGACGTCGACGAGCACGGCGTGGCCGCCGAGATCGACCCGGGCGGGAACGCCGAGTTCCACCCCGACATCGGCATCGGCGCCTACCCGATCACCACCCTCGACGCCGCTGTCATGCACGGGACCCTCGCCGCGGTCGGGACCGTGGCCGAGCCCTATTTCGTCGACCACGTCAATGGCGCCGACGGCAGGCTCTACAAAGCCGATCCCCAGGTCGAGGAGGGCGCGTTCGACCCTGGTGCCGCCGCCGAAGCCACCGCCCCCATGTACTCGAACACCGCCGAAGCGGGCATCTTCGCGGATCCCAACGACCGCGGCGACTTCGACGTCGCCGTGAACGCCTCCTCGACCTGGCACACCGGCTTCTCCACGGGCCTCTCGCTCGCGGTCTGGGCCGGGGACGAGAAGAAGGAGGGCGACGGCTCCTCCCACGAGGGCACCGTCGCCGAGCGCATCTGGTGGCAGGTTA
Source organism: Glycomyces luteolus (assembly GCF_027622875.1). Classification (GTDB taxonomy): domain Bacteria; phylum Actinomycetota; class Actinomycetes; order Mycobacteriales; family Micromonosporaceae; genus Glycomyces; species Glycomyces luteolus. The sequence continues at coordinate 103,950 of NZ_JAPZVP010000009.1, forward strand.
TGCAGGGCCGCCCCGACAAGTACCGCTGGGACCCCGAACAGGAAGCGGCCCTCCTGGAGGAGCAGCAGGCCAAGGAAGAGGAAGCAGAAGCGGAGCAGTGGCCGCCCGAGGACGAACCGGTCGCCCCCGAGGAGAGTCAGGACGGCACCGAGTCGGAGGAGGAACCCGGCCAGGCGACCGAGTCACCGGTCACCGAGGAGTCCGCGTCCCCGAGCGAGGAGGAGACGGACCTCGGGTGGCTCGGGGGCGGCGGCGACTGAACGAACGAGTGCCCGGCCGCCGAGCGGCCGGGCACTGCATGTTCATGGTCCGCGAGCGAGCCTCGCGGGGCTTCAGGCGTCCGAGGCTCAGGCGGCCTTCGCGGCGCTGCCGGAATCGGACTTCGCGGCGGTGGCGGCGGGCTTCGCCTCGCTCTTGCCCTCGCTCTTCTTCGACCCGTTCTTGGAGCCGTTCGAGCTGAGGGAGCTGGAGTCGGTGGACCTGGAGTCGGTGCGGTAGAAGCCGCTTCCCTTGAAGGTGACCCCGACGTTTCCGAAGACCTTCCGCAGCGCGCCCTTGGCCTCGCAGCTCGGGCAGTCGGACAGGCGCGCTTCAGAGAACGACTGGTGTTTGTCGAACTCGTAACCGCACTCCTTGCAGCGGTATTCGTAGACAGGCACGTCCCAGACCTCCAGCAGTCAACACAGATCCCGATCGACATTAGCAGTCAACGCTGAAGAGTGCTAATCCCATCCCGAGACGATCGACAGCTCACAAGCCCGCCGAGACGAGGGGTGTGGCCTATCTCAACGAGACGAACCCCCTGGCCGGGGTGATCGCACCCGTCACCGGCTGATCGTGCGGCTCGGCCGGGACCATGTAGCCCAACTCGCCGTCGCGCAGCAGCGCCACCACCGGCACGTCCGGGCCCACCCGGGCCAGCGCCCGGTCGTACGAACCGCCGCCCCTGCCGAGTCTGATCCCATCATCCGAGACGGCGAGGCCGGGGACGATGACCGCCGCCGCCTGCTCGATCCCCTCCGGTCCGAGCACCTCCCCGCCCGGGTTCGGGCCGTCGCCGCCCCGCGAGTTCGCGTCCGGTTCCTCTTGCCCCCCAGGGCCTCCGACCTCCCGCCAGGCGAGGTCCTTGTCCGGCAGGAGGACCGGTTCGAGGACCTTGTAGACCACCGCAAGCCGTTCGGGCAGTTCGGGTTCGAGTGCCGCGCCCGGTTCCGATCCGAACGGCCGGTACGCCGCCACGACGGCCCCTTCGTCCACGACTTCGATAAGGAAGTCCCGCAAGGCCTTCCATGTAGCCAGATCGGCGTATCCGCGCTGCTCCCCGGGCATCGCGTTCCGCGCCGCGAGCAGCTGGCGACGGGCCGCAGTCTTCGCCTCTTGCATGCCGTTTCCTTCCTTCGATGACCGGTGCCTGGGAGGATTCCACTGAACGGACACCTCTACTCACCCATTCGGTTAGTCCCGTTTACACATGCCTGCCATGTCGTGTCGAGTCGGTAGCTCTAGGTAGTCTTCTAAGTAGTGAACTTGAGGGGGATTCGGTGTCGCTGCGCTCACGGCTCACCACGGCGTTCCTCGTCGTCGTGCTCGGGCCGGTCCTGGTGGGGGCCGTCTTCGTCGCTGCCGTCATGTCCCATCTGGCGGACTCCCGCGGGGAAGCGCTGGCCGACTCGGCGGTGACGATGGTCGACTCGACGCTCGGCACCATCTGCGAGCGCATTCAGGCTTCGGCCGCTGCGGTGGCATTGAACTACCGTAACGGCGATCAGGAGAACGCGGTCGAAATGGCGCAACTCCTGGTCGACCGGGAGGTGGTCGACGGCGTGGTCTTCTCGAGCCTGGCCTCCGTCAGCACCGATCCCGGCATTGACATCGGCGCCGAGGCCCCCGACGGCTCCTGGGTCGACTGCGGGGAGACCGTCGCCTACGCGGGCACCGAGCCGATCGTGGCGCTCGGCGCGCAGGCCGAGGTCCAGAACGCCGACGGCTCTACGGCCGTGTTCAGCGCCTTCCGCGAGGTCGACCAGGAGTTCCTGGCGCGACTCTCCCGCGTCGCCGACGCGGACCTCATCCTCCAGGACACCCGCCCCACCCCGATCGAGGTCGGCAGCGCCGACGCCGGTCGCTGGGACTTCACGGATTCGTTCCTGCCCTTGAGCATCGGCACGGTCGCCACCGACGTCACCCCCATGTACTGGACGCTCGCCGCGATGGTCTTCGCGTCGGCCCTGTGCGCGGTCGGCCTCGCCTCCTGGCTCGCCCGCTCGACGACGAGACCCCTGGCCGAGCTGTCGGCCGCCGCCGAACGCGTCGCCCGGGGCGACCTCACCGTGCGGGTTCCGGTGCACGGCCGCGACGAAGTGGCGCACCTCGCGTTCGCGTTCAACCGCATGACCGCCCAGACCCAGTCGTACGTCAACGCCCTCACCGCCTCCCGCGACCAGATGCGCGGCCAGCTCGGCCGCCTGGGCCAGACCCTCACCGCGACCCTCGACCTCGACCGCATCCTGGAGGTCATCCTCGACACGGCGATGGTCACGGCCGGAGCCGAAGCCGGGGTCATCATGCTCGTCGACGTGGACGACGCCGACCAGCTCCGCGAACGCGCCGGCGAAGGCGACCTCGGCATCACCGAGCCCGCGACCATCCGCATCGGCGAAGGGATCATCGGCGCGATCGCCGCCGCGGGCGTCCCCGCCCACGGCCGGATCATCGACGGCCACTTCGGGGACCGCCGCCGCGCCGACACCGAGCCCGACGCGCACACGATCGTCGCGGTGCCTTTCAGCGGGCGTCAGCCCGTTGATCATGAGCGCAGTAGCGGGCGTCAGCCCGTTGACCATGAGCGCAGTAGCGGGCGTCAGCCCGTTGACCATGAGCGCAGTAGCGGGCGTCAGCCCGCAGACCAAGACCGCAGCACCGGCCTCAATCCCGCAGACCAAGACCCCAGCACCGGAAGCCATCCCGCCGAACACGACCGCGCCCGCCCCGCCGACGGCGAGTACGGCGGCGCGCCCCGCACCGACGCGGGGGTCCTCGGCGTGCTCGTCCTCTACAACCGGATCGCCGGGGACGACTTCGAACCGGGCGACGTCGACACCCTGAAGACCTTCGCCGGGCAGGCCTCCGTCGCGGTCGAGAACGTGCTCCTGCACCGCCACGCCGAGCGCCTCAGCGTCACCGACCCGCTCACCGGACTCTGGAACTACCGGTTCATGCAGACCTCCCTGCGCCGAGAGGCAGAGCGCTCCCGCCGCTACCAGCGCCCCTCCGCGCTCCTCGCGATCGACCTCGACCGCTTCAAGGACGTCAACGACACCTACGGCCACCCCGTCGGCGACCAGGTCCTCTCCGAGCTCGCCCGCCGCATCACCGGCCAGATCCGCGAAGTCGACCTCGCGTTCCGCCACGGCGGCGAGGAGTTCATGGTCCTGCTGCCCGAGACCGACGCGGCCGGCGCGTCCGTCGTCGCCGACCGCCTCGGCAAAGCCGTCAACGCCCGCAAATTCAAGGTCAACGACGCCTCCGGCGGCCGCGAACTCAACATCACCGTCTCCATCGGCATCGCCGTCCTCGGCGAGCACGCCGAGACGGCCACCGGCGTCCTCGCCGCCGCCGACGAGGCCCTCTACGCCGCCAAGGCCGCCGGCCGCGACACCTGGAGGGTCGCGGTGGTCTGACCGCGAGCGGCCCAAGCGATCCGAAGGCGACCCGCCACCGCGGCGAACGCTTCGGCTCGCCGTCGGCGCCAAGCCAAGCGGCACCCTGCGCCGAACGACCCGAGCGCGGACCACCCGACACGAACGTTCACCCGCTGTTCGACCGGGTGGCTGACCGCCGACGCAGCGTGTGCACGCTACCCTCGCAATATGTCAGCAACCGCGCCCCGCGCCACCAAAGCCGTCATCCCCGCGGCAGGTTTCGCCACCCGCTTCCTGCCGGTCACCAAGGCCATTCCCAAGGAGCTCCTGCCGATCGTCGACAAGCCCGTCCTCCAGTACATCGTGGAGGAGGCCGCAGCCGCAGGCGCCGACGACGTCACCCTCGTGACCGCCCCCGGCAAAGACGCCATGATCGACTACTTCGACGCGCGCGCCGACCTCGACAACGCCCTCAAAGCCAAGGGCAAGAACGAGATGCTCGCCAAGGTCAAGGCCCCCGAGACCATCGCCGAGATGACCGCCATCCGCCAAGGCGGCGCCAAGGGCCTCGGCCACGCCGTCGGCCGAGCCGCCTCCCACGTCGGCGACGAGCCCTTCGCGGTCCTCCTCGGCGACGAGTGGTGCCACCTCGACGACAAGCTCCTCCCGCGCATGATCGACCTCCAGTCCGAAACCGGCGGCATCGTCCTCGCCCTCATCGAGGTCCCCGACGACCAGGTGAGCCGCTACGGCGTCGCCGCCGTCCGGGGCACCGACGCCGACGACATCGTCGAAGTCACCGGCCTCGTCGAGAAACCCGCCATCGAAGACGCGCCATCGAACCTGATCCTCATCGGACGCTACGTCCTCCCCGGATCGATCTTCCCCGTGCTCGAGCAGACCGAGCCCGGCAGCGGCGGCGAGATCCAACTCACCGACGCCATGGAGGCCATGCGCGCCAATGGAACCCCCGTCCACGCCGTCGTCTTCCGCGGCCGCCGCTACGACACCGGCGAACCCGTCGCGTACCTCCAGACCCTGGTCGAGCTCGCAAGCCAGCGGGACGACTTGCCCGGCTTCAACGCCTGGCTGCGCGAATTCAGTGCGACACTTGACTGACCCGGCGACCGCGAGGCGGCGCTGAGAGGAACTTGACCGACGGGGGGATGAGGAGTGAAGGGGACCGGCGAGGCGACACCATTGGCCGACTTCCTGGCGAAGGCGCTGGCCTTGGTGCGACCCCTGCCCCCGGTCGACATCGACATGACCCAGTCGACCGGGTCGGTCCTGGCCGAGAACGCGGTCAACCCCGGCCCGCTCCCCGCCTTCGACTACGCCGCGATCGACGGCTACGCGTGCAACGGCGACGACATCGCCGGAGCCAGCCCCGAACGCGGTGTCGGCCTCAAGGTCCTCGGCGACCTCGCCGCCTCCTCCTGGCGCCCGGTGCGCCTCGTCTCCGGCACCTGCTTCTCCGTGGCCGCCGGCGCGGCCCTCCCGGTCGGCGCCGACATGGTCGTGCCCCTCGCCTGGACCGACGAGGGCATGGCCACCGTCGACGTCCGCCAGGTGCCGCGCCGCGGACACGGCGTGCGCCGCATGGGATCCGAGCGGCCCTCAGGCGAGATCCTCGCCCACGAGGGCCGCCGCGTCACCCCCAACCTCATCGGGCTCCTCGCCGCCGCCGGCATCGCCGACGTCGTCGTCCGCCCCACGCCCCGCGTCGTCGTGATCGCCACCGGCGACGAACTCGTCGACACCGGCCGCCCCTCGCAGCCCGGCCAGCTCATCGACGTCAACTCCCACCTCGTCACCGCCGCCGCCTCCGAAGCCGGAGCGCACGCGTACCGCGTCGGCATCTGCGACGACGAGCCCGACGCGCTCCGCTCCGTCCTCGACGACCAGATCCTCCGCGCCGACCTCGTCATCACCACCGGCGGCACCGGCCTCGGCCCCGGCGACATGGTCCGCCGCACCTTCTCCCGCGACGGCGCCGTCGACTTCAACCCCGTCGCCGTCTACCTCTGCGAGACCATGGGCTTCGGCACCATCGGCCCCGAGGAAGTCCCCGTCGTCTGCCTCCCCGGCGACCCCGTCGCGGCCACCATCGCCTTCGAGGTCATCGCCCGACCGCTCATCCAGCGCCTCGCCGGAGCCGAACCCGTTTTCCGGCCCAGCGTGCGCGCCAACCTGACCGAGCCCGTATCCTCACCGAGCGGGCTGCGCGAATTCCGGCCCGTCCGCGTCGCCGAGAGGCGCGGCGGCGGCTACACCGTCGCCCCGCTGGGAGCCACGTCCTACACGCTCTCCGGACTCGCCGAGGCGACAGGCCTCATGACGATCGGCGAGAACGCGACCCGGGTGCCCGCCGGATCGACCGTAGACGTGCTGCTCCTGGACCGGAACCGATGACCCACAATCCGCAGCTGGACAACGAATGACCCTCTCCAACCCCGGTTGGCCCGTGCACCTGAACCACGGCGACGTCAGCGTCCGCCCTTTCCGCCGCTCCGACGCCGCGCGCTGGTCCGAACTGCGCCGCGCCAACGAGGCCTGGCTCGCCCCTTGGGAACCCGGCACCGGCACCACCTGGTACGAAGCCCACTCGCCCGCCGCGTTCCGCGCCATGCTCCGCGGCCTCAAACGCTCCATCAAGGACGGCACGAGCTGGCCCCTCGCCGTCTGCTGGCAAGGCCAGCTCGCGGGCGGCCTCACCGTCGGCAACATCGTGCGGCGCGCCTTCGGCTCCGCGTACGCGGGCTACTGGATCGACCGCGGACACGCAGGGAAGGGCATCACCGCGACCGCGCTGGCGCTCGTCATCGACCACGCGCTCACCGTCGGCCGCCTCCACCGCATCGAGGTCAACATCCGGCCCGAGAACGGCCCGTCGAACCGGGTCGCCGAGAAGCTCGGCCTCCGCCGCGAGGGCCTGCACAAGCGCTACCTCTACATCGACGGCGACTGGCGCGACCACTACGGTTACGCCGTCACCGCCGAGGAGATCGCCACCGAGCGCATGATCGACCGCATGGCCCGCCTCGCCCGGACCGAAGCCGAGCATTGAAGCGGAGCGCCGGCGGCGTGAAACGCCACTGCTCGGTGCGGAACTCCACACTTCAGCTGCGCTTCAGGTTCCCCGGCCCAGCTTTGAAACCGGGGTCCCTTCCCTAGCCGCGGATCGCGTGTCCGGGGTGCCCGCCGATACCGCTCGGCGCCGGAACCGAACCACTCGTCCAGCCCCGCGCCGTCAGGATGCCGAGCCTCTTTCGGTCAGGATGATCGGCCCGTCCTCCGTGATCGCGATCGTGTGCTCCATGTGCGCGCCGCGCGAACCGTCGGCGCTGCGCAGGGTCCATCCGTCCGGGTCGTAGACGATCTCGTCGGTGGTCTGCAGGAACCACGGCTCGATCGCGATCACCAGGCCCGGCTTCAACTTCATGCCCCGGCCCGGCCGTCCGTCGTTCGGCACGTGCGGGTCGCCGTGCATGGTCCGGCCCACCCCGTGCCCGCCGAACTGCGTGTTCACGCTGAGGCCGTCGCCGCGCGCCACCGTGGCGATCGCGTGCCCGATGTCGCCCAGCTTGTTCCCGACCCGCGCCGCCCCGATGCCCGCCTCGAGCGCGCGTGCCGTCGTGTCGATGAGGTGCAGGTCGTGCTCGCTCGCGTTCCCGACCACGATCGACAGGGCCGAGTCGGCGACCCAGCCGTCCACTTCGGCCGCGAAGTCGAAGCTCACCAGGTCGCCGTCCTTGAGCTTGTAGTCGAACGGCAGCCCGTGCAGCACCGCGTCGTTCACCGAGGTGCACAGCACCTTCCCGAACGGGCTCCCGCCGAACGACGGGTGGTAGTCCACATAGCAGGAGACCGCCCCGGCCTCCTTGATGCGCCGCGCGACCAGGTCGTCGAGCTCGAGCAGGTTCATGCCGACCTCGGCGGTCCGCTCCAGCTCGGAGAGGATGCCGGCCACGAAGCGTCCGGCCGGGCGCATCGCCTCGATCTCGGCGGGGGAGTAGTACTCGATCATGGCGGCCCTTCGGAACTCGGCTAAGCGGTGTCCCCTCCATCATCACCGCTCCCGCGCACCGCCGCCGCGAGCCCCCGCAAACTGCGACCGCCGAGACATCCCATCATCCTGTAAGGGCCCAGGTCACGCCACGTCCCGAACGCCGAGCCCGAGGTCGGGGCCCGGGTTAGGCTCTGGCCGTGGACGCCGCGACGCAACTTCCGACGGTGGGCATGATCGGCGCCGGTCAGCTCGCCCGCATGACCCACCAGGCCGCCATCGCCCTCGGCCAGAGCCTCCGAGTGCTCGCGGGCGACCCGGCCGAGAGCGCCGCCGTCGTCACCCCGGCGACCACGCTCGGCGACTACCGGAACGTCGACGACCTCCGCGCCTTCGCCAAGGGCTGCACCGTGCTCACCTTCGACCACGAGCACGTCCCCCAGGAAGCGCTCCGCGCCCTCGTCGACGAAGGCGTCGAAATCCAGCCCCGCCCCGAGGCGCTGCTGTACGCCCAGGACAAGCAGGCCATGCGCACCCGACTCACCGAACTCGGCCTGCCCCAGCCCCGCTGGGCGCCCGTCGACTCGATCTCCGACGTCGAAGCGTTCGGCCTCCCCTGCGTCCTCAAAGCCGCCACGGGCGGCTACGACGGCAAGGGCGTGTGGATGATCGACACGCCCGCCGACGCGCAGGCCGTGCTCGCCTCCGGCATCCGCCTCATCGCCGAAGAGCGCATGGCGCTCCAGCGCGAACTCGCGATCCAGATCGCCCGCTCCCCGCGCGGCGAGACCGCCGTCTACCCCGTCGTCGAGACCGTCCAGACCGGCGGCATCTGCACCGAGGTCATCGCCCCCGCGCCGCACCTGAACGACGACACCGCCGCCGAAGCCCGCCGCATCATCGAGATCATCGCGGCCGAGCTCGGCGTCTGCGGCATGCTCGCCGTCGAACTCTTCCAGACCAGCAAAGGCCTCTTCGTCAACGAGCTCGCCATGCGCGCCCACAACTCCGGCCACTGGACCATCGAAGGCGCCCGCACCAGCCAGTTCGAGCAGCACCTCCGCGCCGTCCTCGACTACCCCCTCGGCTCCACCGAGACCGCCGCACCCTACACGGTGATGGCCAACGTCCTCGGCGGCGCACCAGGCGGCCCGCGCCTCGACGAGCGCCTCCAGCACCTTCTCGCCGACGACCCCGGCGCCCACGTCCACCTCTACGGCAAGGCCGTGCGCCCCGGCCGCAAGATCGGCCACGTCACCGTCTGCGGCGACGATCCCGACGTGCTGCGGCGCCGCGCCCTGCGGGCCGCCAAACGGCTCCAGGAAGGCGAGTAATGGCTGAGCAGAAACCCCGCGTCGGCGTCATCATGGGCTCCGACTCGGATTGGCCCACAATGGAACCGGCCACCGAGGTCCTCAAGGAGTTCGGCGTCCCCTATGAGGTCCGAGTCGTCTCCGCCCACCGCACCCCCCACGGCATGCTCAGCTACGCCGACTCCGCCGCCTCCCGCGGCCTCCGGGTCATCATCGCCGGAGCCGGCGGCGCCGCCCACCTCCCCGGCATGGTCGCCTCCGCGACCCCGCTGCCGGTGATCGGCGTGCCCGTCCCGCTCAAGTACCTCGACGGCATGGACTCGCTCATGTCGATCGTCCAGATGCCCGCGGGCATCCCCGTCGCCACCGTCTCGATCGCCGGAGCCAAGAACGCGGGCCTCCTCGCCCTCCGCATCCTCGGCGCGAGCGACGACCCCCTGCGCGACAAGCTCGCCAACTACCAGGTCGACCTCGAACGCATGGTCACGGAGAAGGACGCGAACCTCCGCTACCGGATCGCCCACCCCGAGTGACCCTGCGAAAACCGGTTCCGGCGCAACGGCAACGGCCATAGACTCGCGGTGTGTCTGACACTGAGCTGCACCCCACCGGGGGATACGAGCATGTGACCGTGGTCGAGGCCGGGCGGCTGGCGATGCTCGCCGGGCAATGTCCCGTCGACGCCGACCAGCAGGTCGTCGGCATCGGCGACCTCGACGCCCAGATCGACAAGACCGCCGCGAACTGCCTCGCCGCACTGGCCTCGGTCGGCGCGGCGCCCGACGACGTGGTCCGCTCCGTCGTCTACGTCGTGAGCGCCGACAGCGCGATCGTCGGCGCCGCCTGGCACCGGTTCTCCGAGCAGACCGACCTCGGGCCCGCGTTCAAGGCAGCGAGCACCGTCGTCGGCGTCACGGCCCTCGGCTACGCGGGCCAACTCGTCGAAGTCGACCTCACCGCACGACTTCCCTGACCGCACCTTCCCAAGACGCGGCGAAGTCCGGGCACCGTTCGCAGCGGTTCCCGGCCTTCCTCGCGTGTGGCGCCCGCTCGCGGCGGTGCCCGACGCTGTCCTCGGTTCCACTTCGGGAACGTATGCCGGTGGCAGCATTTGAACATGGCAAAGAAGCGCACCATGGTCTGCGCGGACAAGGAAGACCTCGCGATCATCAAGGAAGCCGCGAAGCCGCTCGCGCAGGCATCAAAGCTTCCATCGGTCACCACGACTCGCTAAAGGTCGTCGGGCAGAAGCCGGAAGGCTTTGAACTCAATTCGCCCGGGAGAGATCCTGGACGAGGAATTCCTGAAGCCACTGGGCGTCACGCAGTACCGGCTCGCTAAGTCGATCGGGGTACCGTCTCGGCGGATCAACGAGATCGTGCTCGGCAAGCGGCGCATCAGCGCGGACGCCGCCCTGCGGCTGACAATCCGTCCGCCCGGAATCTTCGACCGCATACGGCACGGAGCTCAGGCCTCCTGGCAGAGGATCGCCGCGTGGGCTTCTCCTAGTCTCGTCAGCACTAGGGTCGCCTCGTTGTTCCCCTTCAGCTTCAATTGTCTTCGCAGGGCTGCCGGGTCGATACCCGTTCCCCTCTGCTTGATCGTCAGGCGGCCGATGCCACGCTCCGCCAGCAGCGCCTTGAGTTTCTTGGGGTGGAGGGGCCAGACCTCCTCCACCTTCCAGGCCCTCGCGAACGGGGTTTCGACCAACCGATCGCTGTAGAGATACGCGATGGCCTCATGCGCCGTATGGGCTTCCAACCGCTCCGCCAGCTCGGCCACCAGACCCGCTCGGATGACCGCTCCGTCCGGCTCGTACAGGTACTCGGCTACCTCGCCCACCGCAGCGAGTGCATCTCCGCTGCCCGTCAGCTCGTGCCACTCGCCCGCCTTGCACAAGCTCGCTCGGCGCGGCACCTCCGCCGCCTCGCCCAGCCACAGGCAAGCCTCTACGACGTCCCGGTCAACCGAGACCCATTCCGCTTCGGCCCCTTCCGGAATCCACTCGTGGCTGATGCCCGGGCCGAGCTTCAGCGCGGCGTACCTGGTCTTCGACATGTGGGTCAGGAGGTCGTTCAGCGGCGGTGAGTACTCGGCCGGGTTGAAGTTCCTGCCCGCTCCCGACCGGCGCGCCGGGTCCGCGAAGGCCGATTCCAGCAGCGGGGTCGTCAAGGCGTCGCCCACTTCGATTCCGATCGGCAGACCCATCGCCTCGGCATTCGCCTTCGCGTACGCGGCCGTCTCCTCGCTCATGTCCACGGCCTCGACCCGCAGGCCCGCTTCCGCGAACGCCAGTGCCTCCGTGCCCAGCCCGCAGCACAAGTCCGTCACCGCTGCCGCGTGTCGCGCGAACCGCGCCGCTCTGCGCTCAGCGACGACCCATCGCGTGGCCTGCTCCAGGCCCGCCCGCGTGAAGTAGAGCTTGGCCGCACGATCGCCGAACTTTCCCCGGGCCTTCTCCCGCAGCTCGGCCAGGGTCAGCGCGGCCGCCGCGAGGTCGGGTTTGACCCCTGCCTTCCGGAGCGTCAGCGGCGCCCTCTCGCCATCGCGCCGTAGGGCGTCGGCGGCTTGTGTCTGGAGCTCGAGGCGGGCCCTCAGGGCGGCGAGCAGGCTGGTGTCCACGTGCCTCATCGTATGACGTTCGAGACCCCGCGTTGACGCTCCCCACCTGGGCGAATTATCTTACGTCTTAGCACTCGCAGACCGAGATTGCTAAGCGCTATGATCGGCTTGGCACTCTCGCCTCGAGAGTGCCAACAGCCACGGGCCGGTGCCTCGGCACCCGCGACGACGAGACCCGAGCCGTCGTGGCGATATCCGTTTTTGAACACGCAGGTTTGGAGAAACCAAGTGAGCAAGGCTGCCATCAAGCCGCTGGGCGACCGCATCGTTGTTCAGGCGAACGAGGCCGAGACCACCACCGCCTCGGGCATCGTCATCCCCGACACCGCCAAGGAGAAGCCCCAGGAGGGCACCGTTCTGGCCGTGGGCCCGGGCGCCTTCGACGACAAGGGCAACCGCCTCCCGATCGACGTGAAGGTCGGCGACGTGGTCATCTACTCCAAGTACGGCGGCACCGAGGTCAAGTACAACGGCGAGGAATACCTCGTCCTGTCCTCGCGCGACGTCCTCGCGGTCGTCGAGAACTAGCACGCTTCGGGCCCTTCAGCTGAAGGGCCCTTTCGTGTCTTAGGAAGGGAAACCATGCCGAAGATTCTCAACTTCGCCGAGGACGCGCGGCACAACCTGCTGCACGGCATCGACCAGCTCGCCGACACCGTCAAGGTCACGCTCGGCCCGAAGGGCCGCAACGTGGTCCTCCAGCGCTCGTTCGGCGCGCCGCTGATCACCAACGACGGCGTGACCATCGCCAAGGAGATCGAGCTCGCCGACCCGTACGCCAACCTCGGCGCGCAGCTGGTGAAGGAGGTCGCGACCAAGACGAACGACGTCGCGGGCGACGGCACCACCACCGCGACCGTGCTGGCGCAGAAGATGTCCCGCGCGGGCATCAAGGCGGTCACGGCCGGGGCGAACCCGATCGCGATCCGCAAGGGCATCGAGGCCGCGGCGAACGCCGTGTCCGAGGAGCTGCTGCGCCAGGCCATCCAGATCTCCGACCACGAGCACATCTCGCAGGTCGCGGCGGTCTCGGCGCAGGACCCGGAGATCGGCGAGCTCATCGCGAAGGCGATGGACGCGGTCGGCGCCGAGGGCGTCATCTCGGTCGAGGACGGCTCCAGCCTGGAGACCGTGCTCGAGGTCACCGAGGGTATGCAGTTCGACAAGGGCTTCATCTCGCCGAACTTCATCACCGACCAGGATTCGCGCCAGACGGTCTTCGAGGACCCCTACATCCTCATCACCAACTCCAAGGTCGGCTCCATCGAGGAGCTGCTGCCGGTGCTGGAGAGGGTCGTCGAGACCTCGAAGCCGCTGCTGATCATCGCCGAGGACGTCGAGGGCCAGGCCCTCGCGACCCTGACGGTGAACGCCCTGCGCGGCACGCTGCGCGTGTGCGCCGTCAAGGCCCCGGCCTTCGGCGACCGCCGCAAGGCGATCCTGGGCGACATCGCTGCCCTCACGGGCGCCGAGGTCATCTCTTCGGAGGTGGGCCTCGAGCTCAAGCAGGCCGACCTGTCGCACCTGGGCCGGGCCCGCCGCGTCACCGTCTCCAAGGACGCCACCACGATCGTGGACGGCGGCGGGGAGCGGGAGACCGTCGACGCCCGCATCGCGCAGATCAAGCAGCAGGCCTCCACGACCGAGTCGTCCTGGGACCGCGAGAAGCTCGAGGAGCGCCTCGCGAAGCTCTCGGGCGGCGTGGCCGTCATCCAGGTCGGCGCGGCCACCGAGGTCGAGCTGAAGGAGCGCAAGCACCGTATCGAGGACGCGGTCAACGCGACCAAGGCCGCGGTCGAGGAGGGCATCGTCGCCGGCGGCGGCGCGGCTCTGGTGCACGCGATCGCGATTCTCGAGAAGGTCGAGCTGGACGACCCGGAGGCCCGCGTGGGTCTCAAGATCGTCGCTGAGTCGCTCTCCGAGCCCCTGCGCCGCATCGCGATCAACGCCGGCGAGTCCGGCGACGTGATCGTGAACACGGTCGAGGGCAAGGGCTGGCGCGAGGGCTGGAACGCCGCCACCGGCGAGTACGAGGACCTGGTCTCGGCCGGCATCCTCGACCCGGTGAAGGTCACCCGCAACGCGCTGCTCAACGCCGGTTCGATCGTCGGCATGCTGCTGACGACCGAGGTGACGATCGTGGACAAGCCCGAGGAAGAGGAAGAGCAGGCCGGTCACGGCCACTCGCACTCCCACGGCGGGCACAGCCACTCGCACTAGCGCCGGGCCGGTCTGACCGGCGACGGGAACGATCAGCAAGGCCGCCGACCTCGTCGGCGGCCTTGCTCCGTTCTCGGGCTCTGGTTTAACCCCAGGTCGAACAGGGGGTCGGAACCGCAAGTGTCAACATCCCGACAGTTAGTCGCACTACTGTCGGGAAACCGATAGAGTTCAAGTGCCTTCGCGGCCTTTGGGGATCGGAGCCGCGAAGGCGCTTTTTTGCCTAGAAACCGATGGTTCGACCACCGGGCGCGCAGGGCCCACCGGCTCTCACACCCACGAACCGATCCGCCAGGGCCCCAACCTCATCCGCCGCTCTGGCGCACTCGCAGCTCCCGCATCCGGTTGAGCGTCGCCGCCACCTCGTGCCGCCTCGGCACCGCCAGATCGATATCCCTGATCCGCAGCAGCTCCGCCTCGCCCCCGGTGTCCAACGCTTCGTCCAGGCGATCCAAGACCGCCTCGACAGTGGCCTCGCCGTCGATCCATCCGTGCCGCACGGCCGCCTCGATCGCCAGGCCGATCCCGGTGGTCATCGCCGGGTCGGTGATCTGCTCCACCGAGCGGACGTCGACATCGGACTCGCCGAAGCGCAGCCCGTCCGTGCCCCCGGCCTTGATCTTCTGCTTCCCGCGCGACTCCGACGACACCGACCGCGGGTCGATCACGCGCGCCCGCGGCAGCCGGAAGCCCTCGGCCTCGACCCGCCGCCCGGTCGGCTTGGCCGCCAGGGCCTTCGCTCGCTCCGTCACGTCCTCGGGCCGATACGCGTCCATCAGGATCACCCGATCGGCGACGTCCATGTAGTCGCCCGAGCCGCCCATCACGAGGATCGTCGCCACCCCGTGCTCGTCGGCCATCGACCGCACGAGGTCCACCAGCGGCGTCAGCGGCTCCCGCTCCTTCGCCACCAGCTCCTGCATACGCGCGTCGCGGATCATCAAGTTCGTCGCGGCCGTGTCCTCGTCGATGAGCAGCGCCTTCGCGCCCGCCTCAAGGGCCTCGACTATGCCTGCCGCCTGCGAGGTCGAACCCGACGCGTTCTCGGTCGTGAAATGCCTCGTGTCGTCGCCGCTCGGCAGGTGGTCGACGAACGCGTGCACGTCGACGCCCGTCACCGCGCGCCCGTCCTCGGCCCGGATCTTCACCGCCGACCGGTCCGCGACCACGAGGTCCCGTCCGTCCCCGGGCACGTGATCCCACACCCCGGACTCCAAGGCCCGCAACAGGGTCGACTTCCCGTGGAACCCGCCGCCGACGATCAGGGTCACGCCCGGCCCGATCCCCATGCCCCGCACCGTCCCCGCGTGCGGCAGGTCGAACTCGACCGCCATCGACTCGGGGCTCGCGAACGGCACGCCCGACTCCATCGGCCGATCGTCGACACCCGAGCGCCGCGCGAGCATCGCCCCGTCCGCCACGAACGCGACCAGTCCTGCCGCCCCCACGGCCTCCCTGAGCGCCCGCACGTCGTCGGCGTGGCGCGTCCACACCAGCACGTCCTCCTCGCTCACCGAGAGCGCCTCGTCGGCCGCGTCGGGCAGGACCTCGCACAGCAGCCGCGCGGCCTGCCGCCCCGCGATCCGCCGCCCGTGCCCGGGGAACTGCGCGCCGAGCCGGAACACCACCGACCCGTCCGAACCCACGGTGCACGAGGCCCGCCGCAGGATCTCCTGCCCGCCAGCGTCGATCCGCAGGTCCCTTGTGGGGCACGCCCGCTTGAAGCGCTTGGCGAGCAGCACCGCCAGCGCCCGCCGCCGCTCCTCGGTCGCGTACCAGTCCGCGATCAGGTCGGCGGCCTCGGCGTCGAATTCGAGCGCCACGCGGCTCGGCGGCGCGTACGGGTCCGACTGGACCCGCGATATGTCCAGAATCGCCGGGCCTGCCCACCATTTGCCACGCAAGGATTTATATCGGCCGTAACTCGTACCTTCCAGGGCCGTTAGTTCGTTAGACAAGTCATGGCGAGGTGGATGTGAACGATGATCACCAATATCGCGGGACTCGGCTCGATACGGTCGTCCGCCTCTTCGCTGTGTCATGCCCCCAGTTTCCCATCCGGGACGAGGAACTCGCGTCAAGCGAACCCGAACACCATGCGTCTGCGCCCCGCCCCGGAAACCTCGATAAGTCACTCGAACAATTCGCGCGAACTCGCGTCACGGCGGCGGAACGCCTGCGTGCTGGTAACAGCGACACGCACGGCCTACCGCAGCGAAAGGTAGAACAAAGTGAGAACCGTACTGGTCTGTGTTAAGACTCCTCAAGCCGGACAGAAGATCTCGGCCTGCGCGACCCGCATGGGGTTGGCGCAGGCGGTCAAGTCGGTTGAGGGCTCGCCCGAGCTCTTCCTCGAACTCGGACGCCGCCAGGTGGACGTGGTGCTGGTCGACGTGGCCTTGGCCGCGCCCGACCCGGTCAAGTTCGTGAAGACCGTCCGCGCCCGCTCGCCCCGGACAGGAGTCCTCCTGTCCGGCGCGGCCGATCCTCGCACGGCGGCCATGGTGGTCGCGGCCGGCGCCCGGGGTGTCATCCGCACCCCGTCCAACAACTCCGACGACCTCCTGGTCGCGCTGGCGCAGGCGATCATGTTCGCCTCGCCGACGCTCCAGCGCGTCACCGAGACCGTGCCGCGGCAGCGCTCGACGCTGCAGGGCATGAAGCTCACGGAACGCGAACTCCAGGTCCTGCGGGGCATGAGCGAAGGGAAATCCAACGCGGAGATCGGGCGCGACCTGTTCGTCTCCGAGGACACCGTCAAGACCCACGCGCGGCGCATGTTCCGCAAGCTCGGCGCCCGCGACCGGGCCCACGCGGTGGCCGAGGCCTTCCGTTCGGGCCTCGTCTGCTGATCATCCACTGACGTACGCGTCCCGACTGGCAGGAACGGGCGCGCCCGTCCCCCGGAACTACACGCGCGCTAGGCGACGGCGGTGACCGGCAGGGTTACGCACGGCGGTTCGCCGATACGCGCAGCGAAGCGGGCGAGTGCAGCGCTCGCTTTGCCTGCAGCAGCAGCGAGAAGCAGCAAGCGGTGACTGGTCAGGACCGAGGGTTCCGCGGGGGGAGGGGGCCCCGCGGCACGGCCCGGTCGGACTGACGCAGCGGTCGGGACACCCATCGTCCCGGCCGGACGCGAGTGCATCGGCGACGGCGTCGTCGGCGGCCCGATCCGCTCGGGCCGCTGGCAGTCCGCGGCACCCATCGTCGCGGACCGGCTGCCGGACCGGGCTCAGGCCAGTTCGAGCAGCCGTTCGTCGCCGCCCGGCGCGGCCACGAGTTGGAGGCCTACCGGCAGACCTTCAACCGTGCCGGCCGGCACGGCCAGACCTGGTGCGCCCGAGAGCCCAGCGATGCACGTCAAGCGGACGATCGCCTCGCGGTCGGGCGAACCGCCGATCATGAACGCCGGTCCCGGCGCGGCCGGGGTCGCCAGTGCGGTGCCCTCCGGCAGGCGGTCCCGCACGAGCGCCACCACACCGCTGCGGACCCGTTGCGCCGCGGCGATCTCCGCCTGGTCCAGCTTCGCCGCGTTCGCGAACCGCATCGCCACGCCCGGTCCGAACTCCGGGTCGTTCGCTTCGATCCACGCGCCGTGCGTCCGCCACGCCTCCCACGCCTGCAGGGTCGCGTACGCGACCCGGGCGGTCTCCAGCGGCGCCGCGTCCCCGTTCGCCGCGAACAGCGGCTCGCGGTCGATCGCCAGCCCCAGCTCCTCGACCTTCGGCATCACGGCCGCCCGCGTGGCCTCCGGGATCTCGTCCCAGATGTCCTGCGGCGCCAGCAGCCTCGTGATCGGCCCGGCCTCCGCCGCGCCCTCAAGGAGGACGCCCATCGCCAGCCGCAGCGTCGCCGCCTCCCGGGTGAGCACCCCGGCCGTGTCGAACGACGGTGCCAGCGGCACCGCGCCCTGCAGGCTCACCCGCCCGTGCGTCGGCCGCAGCCCGTACAGGCCGCAGTAGGACGCCGGGACGCGGATCGAACCGCCCGTGTCCGTCCCGAGCCCGATATCCGCCCGCCCCAACGCGACCGCCGAAGCCGAACCCGACGACGACCCGCCCGGCACCCGCCCCGGCGCGGCCGGATTCTCGGGGGTCCCGTAGTGCGCGTTGGTGCCGTTGAGGCTCCACGCCAACTCGTCCGTGATCGTCTTCCCAACGACCTTCGCGCCCGCTTCGCGCAGCAGCGCCACCGCCGCCGCGTCCTCGGTCGGCACCTCGTGCGTCTCGAGCCAGCGCGGGTTCCCCGCGCCCGTCGGCACGCCCGCGAGGTCGAACAGGTCCTTCACCGCCAGCCGCAGACCCGCAAGGGGCCCTTCGCGTCCGGCGTCCTCGATGGTCCTGATGAACGGATCGGTCAAGGTCCAGCTCCTTCGGCAGTGTGCGGCGGACGCCCTTCACGAGGTCGAGCCCGGTCGTGATCCAGTGTTCCGCAGTCTCGGCGAAAGGCCCGTCGAGGGCCGCCGCGAGTCGGCGTGTCGGAGTGCGCGGTGAGTTGCGGCGGCACCCGCAGCCGGTCCAGGTCGCGGCCGCGATCCGCGAAGAGTCCTCGTCGGCCGGTGCCCGTCGGGGCGAGACCGTGACGGGACCGGGACGGACACATGACCGGTCGCCGCAAGCTCTTGATCGAGAACCCCCCTTCGATCAGGAGCACCCATGGACGCGAACGGCCCGAACCGCGACGACGACACCTCCCGCAAGCCCGAAAAGGACGACAAGAAGCCCCGTCCGTCCGGGCGGCCCGCCGATGCCGAGGACGAGAACGGCGCGGCGGGACTCGGACTGAGCTTCGGGGTCGGCGCACCGCAACCGGCCGACCCGGCCGGGGCCGGTCCCGACGTGAACGTCCCCTCCGGCGAGGCCGCCAGTATCGGCCTCGACCCCGACCACGGCGTCTCGAGCAACATCCCGATCGCCGACGCGCAGTTCCAGATCCCGGTGGGCGACCAGGTCGTCCCGGTGAAGGCCGTGCTCGGCCTGACGCTGAAAGGCTGGGCCGCGATCGGCGGCATCCTCATCGCGGGAGCCGTCGGGATCAGCGTCGCGAACGCCGAAGACGACACCGGACCGGGCCCGTCCCCCGATCCCACAAGCGAAACGACCGGCTTCGGCGGCGATACGACCGACGTCTGGGGCGGTGAGGAGACGGCCGAGTACGTCGAATCCGACCCGGTGGCCGAAGCCGCCATCGGCGACTGCTTCGACGTCTCCGGCGACATCGCCGACGTCGAGGTGGGCATCGAATCGACGTACTGCGGCGCCGGAGCGTTCGAAGTGATCGACATCGTCGAGGGCACGAACGACCTCAGCGCCTGCGATGCGGAAGAGGACAACGACCAGTCGGTCACCTCCACGGTCACCGCCCGGGTGCTGTGCCTGGCCTATATCCCCATCGACGGCGACACCGCCTACCGCGCCCAACTCGGCGAATGCGTCTACGGGCCGAACGACTACAGCTCGGCATGGACCATCTCCGACTGCGACACCGGCGCGTTCGAGGTGATCGAACGCTATGAGGGCGAATCGGATGCGGACGCGTGCGCCAATGACTCGTACGGGGACCGCGCACGGACCTATGCGGCCACGGACTCCTACTTCGATGTGACGCTGTGCCTCCGGATCATCTACCCCGACGACCTGGGCTACGCCGAGCAGTACACCTGCATGGTCCTCTACGAGGACGATTCGTTCGAGTACGCGGACAGCTGCGAGACCGCGAACGTCCGTGTCGTGGGCCGCACCAGCGACTACGAAGCCTCGGGCTTCTGCGAGGGCTACGGCTGGTCGACTTGGCAGAACCCCGATTTCCCCGAGCACGGCTACACGGTCTGCTGGGAGTGGTACTGAGCCGTCCACGGCCCCAACGGTTACGCCGCCGTGCCCGGAGGCACGGCGGCGTGAGTACTTGCGGCTCTTAAGCGTTGAGCGCCTCGGTGATCTTGCGGGTCATCTCGGCCATGCTCGGGCTCGGCTCGCCCTTGTGCGCGCGGTTCGCCGCCTCGACGGCGACCATGACCGTAGTCCGGAAGTTCTCCGCCTCGCCCGCGTCCTGCGCCTCGAGCAGCCGCACCGAGTCGGTCAGCGCGGGCAGCACCTGGTCGGCCAGGGCCGCAGCGGACTTCGCTTCGAGCTTGAAGTCGTTCTTCTTCGACGCCAGCACGTGGCCGACGGCGCCGGTCGCGGCAGCGTAAGCCAGGCTCCCGTCGGTCGCGACCTTGTGCGCCGACCCGGCGAGGCCGGCGTAGGACAGGAGCGTGACGGCCCCGAAGGCGGCGGTGCGGATGGTGGTCTGGTCCTGGGCGGTGAGGTTGACGTTCATGTCGTGCTCCAGCTTCGTTTCGGTGAGGTGTCCCTCGTTGATGAAGCAACTATCGGCCGCCCGCCTTGCACCCGCCTGACACCGACCTGACAGCCACGCTGACACCGCGATCGTCATACCCGCGGTGGATGATGTCGATATGGAGATCGCATTCAACGTCGTCGTCTTCGACGCCGCAGACCTCGCCGAAGAAAGCACCTTCTGGGCCGCGGTTCTCGGCGGGACCGTCGACCCGGAAGACGACTGGCACATGGTGTCGGTCGACGGCACGCCCCGCGTCGGAGTCCAGCTCGCCCCCGACCACCGCCCGCCCGAGTGGCCCGACGGGACGCCGCAGCAGATCCATCTCGACTTGTGGGTGCGCGACTTCGCCGCTGCCCACGAGGAAGTGCTCTCGTACGGCGCCAAACTCCTGAAAGCCGCCGACGACCTCCATGCGGCAGAGGGCTTCCAGGTCTACGCGGACCCCGCGGGACACCCGTTCTGCCTCTGCTGGCATGAGGACCTCCGATCCTGAACGACCGACGGCCGAGACTGATGCTCATGTGCGGCCTCCAAACGCCTCCGAGCCCGCTAACTCGGCGCGAAGGCCGAACTGCGTTGCCTCGCAGCGCCATTGCCCAAACTGGAGCACCTGGATGTGCGCAACATTCATTCTTTAGGATCTCTCTCTGTCAGGTGTGCCTCGCCTGACCGCTGAACTGGGAATCCGAGTTCGGGAAGCGGGCTGGATCCGCCCGTGCTTGGGGTCATAGCGGTTTGTCAATTTCTGTATCACGATGCGTGACTGACCAATATGACCAGTTTCAGAACGTGAGCAAGGTATTGACGGGGTGTGCTGGGGTCGGATAGGTTCTGGTCCAACACGGTCCGTAGCCCCATTCCGGACCGTGCACAGTGGAGTCTTCCCCATCCTGGTTCCGCTGGTTGCAAACGCCCTGCTCACCCCTGAGCCTTGACCCCTGGAGATCCCTCCATACCCGAAACCCTCTCGGGCGGCCGCTGGCTGCGCCGACTCGCCGTCCCTGCCCTGCTCGCGGGACTGCTCCTGGTGGTTCCCGGCACCGCCCAAGCGCAATCGTGTTCCACTGAGGTCTCGGCGATGGAGTGGGGGATCACCTCCACCGTCCAATCGGCCGCGAACGCGGGCACCTCGTCCTTGTCTTTCCAGGTCCGCAACTACTCCGAGACCGAAGAGCAGCGGTGGATCCGGGTGTGCAACAACGCGCAGCTGCGCGTCAAGTGCAACACGCCGCCGGACCAGCCGCTGATGGGAAACATGTGGACCAAGCCCGGCGGCACCTGCCAGTGGACGCTCGACGTGAACGTCTCGTACACGAACAAACTGCCGATCCTCTACACGCGGGCCTACGACGACGACAACAACGTCGGCAACGAATGGGGTCCGTCCGACCCGCTCTCCGAGGAGATCAAGGTCCAGTGGCAGCTGCCCAACACCAGCGATGTGGTCATCTACACGGCCACGTCCGGCTGGAATGAGGCGGGAAGCGTGTTCCAACTCAACCTCGCGACTGCTGCAGGCCTGCCTGCAATCGCCTCCGGGACGGAGGTCCGCTGGGAAGCCCGCGCCTACGACGGCGTCTCGTATTCGCCGTGGTCGTCCGCGGGTTCGCCCTCGCGGTGCCGGTTCATCTACGACACCACCGCACCGAACCCGCCACAGGTGACCAGCACGAGCTTCCCCGAGCTCACCGACACCTCCGAGACGGTCGTCCCCATGGTCGGCAAGAACGGGACGCTGACCTTCGACACCGACAGCGCCAACGTAGTCAAGTACACCTACGACTTCTCCAAGGACGGCGCCGGCCCGCAGACCGTGACACCGGATGAGGTCAGCGGGCCCGCCACGGTCAACTACCTCCCGATGCTGCCGGGAGCGGAAACGCTCACCGTCAGCGCGATCAACGCGGCCGGGAGTTCATCGGAGTACACGTACGCCTTCATGGTCTCGACCGCCGACCCAGCCGGTGTATGGACCCTGGGCGACGCCGCGGGCAGCACCAAAGCCGTTGATATCAGCGGCACGAACCCTGGGACACCCGGGACGGGTGTGACCTTCGGGTCCGCCGGTCCGGGCACCGCGACCGCCGCGGTCTTCAACGGCACCGCGAACGCCTACATCGACACGAAGAAGTACGCAGTGGCGCCGACCGGCAAGAGCGTGTCGATCGCCGCCTGGGTCAGGGTCGACAACCTCGCCAAGAACGGGACGGTCGCGTCGATCGACGGCGGTCTCGGCGAAGCCGGCATGATCCTGGGCTACCGCTCCACATCGGCCACGAGCGGCCGATGGGTGCTCTCGATGCCGGACATGGCCATGGGCGCGTTCACTTCCTGGGAGGTCCTCGGCGGCCAGGTCACGACCGGTAACCAGGACGAGTGGGTCCACCTGGCCGGCGTCTGGAGCGAGGCCACCGGCGACATGACCCTCTATGTCAACGGCGCTGCCGCGGGCTGACGGTGACAGGTGCGGAATCGGATACTGAGTAGGAGAACTTCAGGTACGGGACACCGGCGGGCAGGCTGCGATCCTGAGTTCGCCTATGACAATTACGGGGAGTATCCCGCCATCACCCCGAATGTGGTCGGCGAGTGGGGATATATCAAGGCTCCGCGGGGGGTCGACGAGACGCTTCACAAGTGGTCGGTCTCCGCGGGTCCCACGAAGGCGCGACCTGTTGCGGCGCTTGTGAATGCGGCCCGAAAAGGGGTCAGGGTCACCGAAATCGACTACCGCACCCGTCGGCCCAGGGATCTGACAGTGAAGTCGTAGGGTGCGTTCACGCTCAATCCGAGGGAACTGGGCTGGAATCTATTTGACGCTGCGATGTTCACTGAGAATGTAGGGTACGGCGCGTGCGAGGCAGCGAAGGAGTGCACCTCGCGCGATGAGACGTACTTCGGTTGGGGTGATGACGATTCCGGATCCGGTAGCAGTGGAGGCGGAAACTCCAGCTCCTCCAGCTCCTCCGGCTCTGGGTCATCCGGTGGGGGTACCTCACAGTCTTCAGATGGAAGATACTATGTTTCGAAGAACCTCTACTTCACCTGACATCGGGGTGGGGTGCGGCGATAGATCGAGGAGAGGTCCTGCGGAATGAGCGTCAAGCAGGCGCATTTCGGTAAGATGCTTGCCGGCGTGAGTTGGTATGTATGGCTACTGGCCGGCATCGCATCGGCGATTTTCATCGCGGGACTCTTCCGAGTGAACCCGGACAATCCAATCGGCCTGGTGGTTGGGGCGCTGATGTTGGCGGGTCTGGCAGTGGGGTTCCATCGCAGAATCCTGCTCATTCCGGTAGTGGAGACCACTGAGGCCGGCCTCATCCTGCGGCCCGCTTCCCAGGGCGGATATCTTTTTTACAAATGGGAGGATATCCAGGAGGTGGTGATCTGGTATCAGCGCACCAATGGCGACAAGTCCACAATGGTCGGTATCCTGCCTCGAGTGAAGCGTGAGCCCGACAACTACGACAGGTATCCACTTGTCAGACCGAACGATCGGCGCTCGACGGGCCCATATCCGCGATATGTCGCCGGCCTCGTCGGGAAATGGTCGGTGAATATCGGATCGACAAAGGCATCCAAGATAGCCGGACTCATCGATGCCGCCGGAAAGTCTGTGCCGGTAGTCGAGAATCCGCTTTGGTCTGATGAGGTTAGGGCGCTGAGCCATCCTCAACCTGAATGAGTGGTCGGTCGTCGGTACGCTCATGTCGTTCTGACATGAGAAGGGAACACACCCCCATGACCCGATCGGTCTCACGCCGCAACCTGTTCAAGATCGGCGGCGGCGTAGCCGTCGCGGGAGTCGGTGCCTCCGTCGCCTTTACCGCGCACGCGCAGGACGTCGAACCCGCCCAGGCCTTGCATTCCAGCCTCGTCTACCCCGGCGCGGACGGCAAACTCAACTACGCTCTCGAAGAACAGAGCGACAGGAAGATCCCCAACTTCAGCTGGGCCGGGTACCGCAACGGCGAAGCTCCCATTCCAACGGCGGAGACCGTGCCGGCCGCCGTGGAGCTCGAACCGATCCCGGGCGAGACCGACGCCACCGTCCGCATCAACGCCGCGCTGGCAGAGGTCGCCGCGAAGCCCAAGGACGCGAACGGCTTCAAGGGCGCGCTGCTGCTCCATCCCGGCCTGTACCCGGTCGCCGAGACCATCGAGCTCAAGTACAGCGGCGTGATCCTGCGCGGTTCGGGCCGCACCGGCGATCCCGCCGTGAGCACGATCATCAGGTCGACCGCGAAGGCGGGCACCGAGAACGAGCTGACCGGGGTCGAGTGCCCGATCAAGATCGGATCCGATGACATGGGCGTCAAGTGGGAGACCATGCCCGACGGCACCGCCCCCGTCCCCATCCCCATCACGTCCGAGCTGGTGACCGCCGGTTCACGAAGGTTCGCGATCGAATCCACTGCTGGTCTGGCGGTCGGCGACAACATCATCATCTGGCACCCGTGCACGTCGGACTGGATCGACGCGATCGACGGCGGCGGCGTGACAGCGAGGCCGCCGTGGGAGCCCGACAAGCACCCCATCATGTACAACCGGTTCATCAAGGCGATTCCGACTGAGAACGAGATCCTCATCGACGCCCCCGTCTTCAACGACCTCAACTTCGATCTCTCGAAGAGCTACGTCTACAAGTGGTCCAATCCGAACGAGGTAGTCAACGCGGGCGTCGAGAACCTGCGTGTGGACATGGGTCTTCTCGCTGAGGAGACCAAGGAGGAACAGGAGAACGAGAAGCACGCGGACAGCTGCATCGTCGTGTCGCGCAGCCGGGACACCTGGGTGCGCAACGTGTCCACTCTTCACTTCAAGCGGTCCGGCGTCATGGTCCGCCGCAGCCACCGGGTCACCGTGGACGACGTCTGGGCCCGGGATCCGCGGTCGCGACCGGTGGGCGGGATGCGCTACAACTTCTGCGCCGGGTACATGGCCCAGCAGGTCCTGTTCACGAACGTATGGGCCTCGCAGGCCAGGCATGCCTTCGTCGCGGGCGGCGGCGCTTCGACCTCAGGCGTCGTGTGGCTCGACAGCCGCTCCAACAACGGACTCAAGGAGTCGGGCGGGCACGCGCATTGGAGCCAGGGCCTCCTGTTCGACAACGTCCGGGAGGAGACGAGTGAAAGCGATCGCGACGAGGTGTTGAACCTGCACAACCGCGAGGATGGGGGTGCCGACGAGTCGGCCGACGCCCATGGTTGGTCGTCGGTCTACAGCGTCCTGTGGAACTGCACGGTCGGCGACGGCAAGGATGGATTTGGCAGGCAGGCGTGCGTCCAGCAGCCGCCGACCTCGCAGAACTTCGCCATCGGCACCAAAGGCACCGGTGTCAAAGACACCGATGGCGTGGTCAGGGTCGTCTCCGGGGAAAGCTGGATTGTGACGGAGCCGATCGGGTTCGTGGAGCACACCAACAAGAACGTGGAACCGGCGTCGCTGTACCGCAAGCAACTCGCCGACCGCCTGGCACCTTGATCGCGTAGGACGTGAAAACGGGCGGGTCCGCGAAGGGCTCGCCCGTTTCGGTTGCTCACGGCGGACAGGGCAGGCAGGGCGGAGAGCAACGACGATGCGGCAGTGGATGGTCGGGCTCGGTCTCTGGCTTCGAGCCCTCGATGTGTTGCGGTTCAAGCAATCAGCGACAAATTGGTCGCTTCCTCCCGGGCCTGGTTCTCGGCTTCGATGGCACGGGTGCTTGCGATTAGGGCGGGCAGCGACCTAGGGGTGGGTGGGGGCTGGGCTTCCTCTTCGGCATTCCGGGGTACGAAAGCGGGCTCTCTCGGGGCGGGCTCTTCTCTGGGCATGGTGAGGGGCCCGAGCCCGTGTGGGTTCGGGCTGCGCTGCTGGTGTTGCGGCGACGCTTCCCCTCAGCAGTCGCCCGCTGAGGGCAGGGTAAGAATGGTGGTTCCCCGTAGTCGGCCTCACTGGTCGCACCAGCCATCACCTTCGAGGCCCTAGGCGCTTCGATTGGTTCGGAAGGCATGGGGGCCTGGATGATCCGCGCCGGGCTCGGTGGTGTCGCCTGGCTCGGTTCACCGAACCTCTCTCGGCACTTCGCTCTTGCGGCCTTGATGCCTTTCAGCGCCCGGTCGCGGTCGATGGCCTCAGCAAGCGCATCGAGGTCGGGCTTCAATGCTTCGGACCACTCAGAGCGGTAGAGGCCGGTGGGGAACACATCCCAGTCGGTGCCGTGGTGTTCGGTGTCCATGTCCGCATCGGTGCGCCAGTCGGAGCAGCCACACCCAGCCGACGTGTCGGTGGTGGCGCTCTCGATGTCGTGGCCGTCGTGGTGGGTGATGATCGCGTGGCCCGGACCGGTCTTCTCCACCGACCAGCCCGCAGTGTGGATGCGGCCGTGGTGGAACCGGCACAGCAGGATCAGGTTCTCCGCGACCGTCGCCCCGCCATCGGCCCAATGCTCGATGTGGTGCGCCTCAGTCCAGGCGACCGGCCGGTCACAGCCCTGCCAGGTGCAACCCCCTGGCTGCTCGAGCTCCAGCTTCCGGCGCAGCGCGGCGTTGGGGAGGCGCAGGGCCCGACCGAGTTCGACCGCTTCACCGCTCTGGAAGTTGAAGACTGAGGGGATGATGACGCCTTCGCAGGCGAGGAGCCGGGCTCGGGCTACTGAGATCGGCTGGCCCTCCAGGAGGGGCAGGCGGCCGGTGTCTTTGCCCTGCAGGGTCTCGATGTCGACGGTGAGGTCGAGGGTGGCGGTGTGGCCGTGCCGGGTCGCTGCCTGGGGAGAGGAACCGTACCCGGCGAGGAGCTGGTGGAGGGCTTCTGCGTGCCGGTTCTCAGCCGGTGGCAGGAGCCCGTCTGCGTCCTGCTCTTCTTGGCGCGGGGGCGGGCACGCCGTCTGAAGGTACTTGTCCAGGAGTCGCCCGGTCGCATCGCTGAGTTCGGCTGAGAGGCTCCACATGCCGTTGTCCTGCGGGACCAGTTCCAGACGCTGCAACGACTGCGCGCCAAGATCATCGAACAACTCGACCTCTTCAGCGATCGAGGCCCAGAGCTCGTCGAGGTGGCGGCGGAGGTCATTGAAGGAGGCATGCGCGCAGTACTCGGCCACCATCGCTTCAGGCGTCGTGCATTCGACCGTGGCGTCGAAGGGGGAGGGGACGGGGGTCCTGAAGGGGGTGCGGGCGAACAGGCGCATCGCAGTGGTCTGATCCAGCTGCCGGACGGCGTAGGCGACCTGGTCGATCCGGGCCTTCCCTGTCGTTGCCGCCTCTGCCAGGAGACGGAACTTGCCTGAGAGGCGGGCGATGGCCGCGATGGAGCCTGCCGTGTTGAACGTGAAGTCGAACTGGGAGAGCAGCAGGTCCCGGAGAGCGGAGAACCCGAACTCCGAGCGGTGCAATCCGGAGGCCTTCATCTCGATGACCGCGGACAGGACGGCCGCGTGCTGGGTGTTGATGAGATCGGCGGCTTGGTCGAGGGTGGAGCGGATGGCTTGGGCTTGGGTGTGGCGGTCCTGTGCGGGGGTAGTGGCAGCCATCTGACACCTCCTCGAACAATCCGGTTGATTTCGCTTGCTTGTGCTATATCAAGCATAGGTTAGTCAGGGGGTGGATGTCATCGCCCAAACGGGTGAATATTCGATCTTTTCGCAGGTCAGTGGCACCGTCACCCGCGGTCGGGCGTGTCGGCCAGCGCCCCGGGGCAGATAGAGGCGAAGGTTGCAATCCGACCGAGGTAGCTCAGCCCTCTTTGTCGCTGCCAGGTTGAACGCCGAGACGAATCGAGCGGGAAACCGAAGGACAGGCTGAGGAGCCGCCTGCCTCGTTGTCGTTGCGCGACTGAAGCTTGACGGAGACGGCGCGAAACGCCTCAGCGGTGCGCGGTGGGCAGAATCGCCTCGGGTCAGCAGGCGCTCATGGGGACTGCGCATTGTGGCCATTCGGGTTATCCTGGGGACAATCCGATTCCGCCGCTCCACCGCACCCCTGAGCGAGGCCGAATTGTCCGATGCATATGCCTTCGACGCCGACCGGTACTGGGCCGACGATCATCCTGTCCTCGAACTGATCCGATCCCGTCAATCCGCTGACTCCAAGCCCGGATCGCGGGTCGACGGGTTCAAGCTCGGCCTGGCCGTCGAGGGCGGCGGGATGCGCGGAGTCACTTCCGCCGCAATGCTCGTCGCCCTCGACGACCTGGGCCTGCGCGGCGTGTTCGACGCCGTGTACAGCACGTCGTCGGGTTCGATCAACGCCGCCTATTTCATGGCGGGCGGTGATTGCTGGTATCCGCTGACCATCTACTTCGACGACCTCTGCACCCGCAAGTTCGTTGACATGCGGAACATGTTCAACAAGCGACCCATGCTCAACCTCGACTACGCCTTCGACGAGGTCCTGGAGACGATCAAGCCCCTCGATTTCGAGAAGATCTTGAAGAACCCGGCAGAGTTCCATATCACGATTAGCCTGGTGGACAGCCTGACTCCCATTGGGCCGCATGAGTTCGAGTCCCGGGAGGACTTGAAGTCCGCGTTGAAGGCGAGCTGCTGGATGCCCGTCGCCGTCCCCGGCACCGGCATGTTCCGCGGCCAGCGCGCCCTCGACGGCGGCGTGCTCACCGCCCACCCCTCCCTCCTGGCGATCGAAGACGGCTGCACCCACGTGCTCTCCCTCAGCACCAAGCCGATCAAGCCCCCGCCCACGCGGCTCTCGAAGGGCCGCCGCTTCTCCGTCGCCTACCTCGAACGGATCCAGAAGGGACTCGGCCAGGCCTATGTGGCCTCGCAGCTCCAGTACTGCACGCAGCGGAAGCAGTTGCAGCGCTGGATGACCGAGCCCGACCCCGGCGCGAAGGTGCTCGACCTCGCGCCGCTGCCGTGGATGAAGGAGGTCGGGAACCAGACCAGGGACCGCGACGTCCTCATTAACGCGGCACGCCACGCGCACGCCGTCATGGCCGCTGCCATCCAGGGCATCCCGGTCTCGGAGATCCGCGACGGTTCGTTCCGGTCCGTGCCCCGCATCGTCACCGTGAGGACCGCCAATGGCGAACGGATCGGTTGACCTCCTCGCCGCCGCATGCGCGCGCCTCACCGGACGCACCGATGAGCGGGACGCCGAACGGAAACTCAACGGCTGGAGCATCAGGGACTGGCGGAGCGCGCTCCTCGACGTGCCGCTCGACGAGCGCGCCTACGCCGACCGCTTCCTGGTCGATCGGGTCGTCGAGATCAACCGGCTGTGGACCTGGTGGTCCGCTCCTGAGCCCGACGACCGCGTCACCCCCGAAACCGCCGGCTTCCTTGGGCTGTTCCTGCTTACCCTGATCTCGATGCACCGCTCGGACCGGATGCGGTACCACGGCGAGGCCTATGAGGCCGTTGCGATCTCAGGCCAGTCGACGGACGCGCTGTGCACGGTGCTCGTCGCCGATCCCCGTGTGCAGGGCGCCATCAAGCGGCTCTATGCGCCTTCACCGCAGAAGGGCAGGAAGGCGGCGACGGTCTGGGGTCGGGTCGACTTCAACACCGTGGCCTTTCACCGGGGCGGCACGACCTCGTTCATCCTCACCGTGGACACCGTCCCCCAGCCCGGTGTCCGCACGTCGAAGTACGCCCTCAAGTGCCTCATCTACCCCTATCTGCGCAATCCGGCGATCGTCAAGGCCACCAACGACTACGACAAAGTATTCGGCGGCGAGCGCGGCGGCGACTCGCCCCTCGTCGCAGTCTGGGCCAGCCACGACAGCTGGATCATGATGGAGTTCCTCGAAGGGGACACGCTCGCCGACAAGCTCCGGGAGATCGCGAACGGCCGCAAGGACCCGAGGTCCGAGCTCCTGCGGCCCGTCGACATCGAGCAGCTGCGCGCCCTCGGCACCCTGCTGCTCAACGCGATGACCGCGCTCGCGGAGGAGGTCGGGCACCACAACGACCTCACGCCGTCGAACATCATCGTTCAGAAGGAGAACGGCGCCCCGGTCAGAATCAAACTCATCGACCTCGGCGTGAACTTCCTCCACACAAGGACGCTCGTCGGAGCCGAATCCCGCGAATCCGTATACATCGCACCGGAAGTCAAGGCCACTGGCAAGGGCGGCGATCTGGCGGACCTGTACTCGGTCGGCATGGTGCTCATCGCGATCGGCGGGATCCCCCATAGTGCGCCGGGCACGGTTCCCGACCAGTTCTACGTCGCCTCAGTCGGTCTCGCGCGACTCCTCGAGGACCTGGTCGACGCCGACCCGAAGCAGCGCCTGGCCGTCTCCGGCATCGACCCCGGCCGCGGCCGCTTCGCCGAGATCCGCGACCTCTTCGAGTGCGAGATCGAAGTGCTGGAAGCGGCCGAGAAGAACAAGCCGAAGACCCCCTACCAGCGGTTGAAGAACCTGCTGCCGGGAGTGAACGCGGTCAATCGCCAGCGCGAGATCTGGAAGGTCCGCCGCAGACAGGCCAAGCGGATCGACAAGCGGAAGCATCCGATGCGGGCGCACCACCTGCGGCAGGCTCGGGGACTCAAACGCTGGGCCGTCGCCTGCGCGTTGATATCGTGGGCGACTCTGGCGCTCATCCTGACCTGGTGGTCACGGGACCTCGACTTCTTCTGGCAGGCGAAGTGGGTGGAGTACGCCAACGGCCTCCTCAACCGCTCGGGGGACCAGAGCGTCCCGTTCCTCGACGACTTCCGGGCCTCGGACTACCCGATCCCGGACGCATGGGGCAACCTGCCGGTGCGGATCGTGGCCCTCTCCTATGCGATTCCGGGTCTGCGGCTGTACATGAACATCTTCGCCGACATGACCCCGCGTTCGGCGATCCGCAGGCGCGGCTGGAAGGGTGTTCGCACGGCCGCGGCCTCGTTCATGATGCGGGGCTCGGCGGTCTACCCGAGCGTGTACATCCTGCTGCCTACGCTGGTGCAGCGGAAGTGGTGGTTCCTGTTCTCCCCCTTGGGAGTCATCACGGTGGCGACGCTGATCACGGCGTGCCTGTGGTTCGCGCTCGACTCGAACGCCCGCGCCCGCGCCTGGGACGGCGGCAAGGGCCTCTCGACCGTCCCCAAGGGAGAGATCATGACGTTGCAGCGCCTGGTGTCCTGGCAGCCCACCGCGTGGCTCTACGCCCTCACGGTGGTCGTCATCGGGATCTTCCTCTACAACGACCGACTGCAGGACGAGCTCATGTACGCGATCGCGATCGCACTGATCAACATCGGCATCCAGACGTTCAAGAACACCGGCTCCGACGCGCCGTACGTGCGGGCCGGGCTCGCGCGGGCGATCCTCGCGGCCGAGCGGCTCGACGTCCTGGAGGAGCGGGAGGCGAAGGCGAAGGCGGCCGGAAAAGCCCCGAAGCCCCGCGCTGATGAGCCGGTGAAGGAGGCGCAGCCGGTCGCCTAGTCCGGTTCCTGGCCGTTCGTCTTGATCCAGCAGTCCGAGAAGCCCCGGGCGTAGTCCCAGGTCACGTAGTGGGCCGGATCGGGGTCGAAGGCGGGCTCGTGGACCTGCGCGCAGTTGGCCTCCAGGAGGCCGCGCAGGTTCGCCATGAGCAGGCCCCAGGTGAAGTAGTGGGGTTCGTCGCAGTCCTCGCAGTCGACGACGACGCCGCGGTAGCCCTGCGGATGCAGGACCTTCTCGAACAGCTCCAGTTCGTGGAGGTCTTCGAGGAGGTCCGCGCGGTCGTCGTCGTCCAGTTCTGGGTCGAACGGGGCGAGCGCCTCCGCGTGGTCGGGATCGTCGGCGAACGGGTCGCGTGGCTCCTCATACACAATTACCAGCCTAACCCTTGGCAACGACTTGCCGAGTGAGCGCAGTGCGCGGGCGGTGACTCCCGGATGCGTGCCAGCCTCGGCTCCGCGTGCTGACACCGCGCGGCGGGCTCGTTAGCATGGGCCGCAAGTCAACCCGCTAACACTGAGGAGACGGCCATGGACGGCTTGGGCGAGAACGTAGAAGAGATCTTCGACGACGTGGTGGACGGCATCGCGGACGCGGTGACCGACATCGACGCCACCGAGGTCTGGGAGGACGTCAGCGACGGCGCTTCCGACGCCTGGGAGTCCGTGTCGGAGTCCGACACGTTCGAGACCGTCTCCGAGGAAGTCGAAGACATTCTCTAGGACATACCGGTCATAGCCGTAACGGGCCTGGAGGCGAAGCCGACAGGCCCGTCCGGTCATCCCCTCAATGCGCGGTGTCTCCGCTGCGAATCACACCCTCAGAGGACGTGTGCGCTTCGGAGCGACGCAGGTTACGGCTCTAGGATTGGAGCATGGCGTTCTCAGGGGATTTCGGAATTCAGGGGCACGAGGGTGCCACCGGTGAGCGTGTCGGGGGCACCACGGTGCCGGTGGGCGCGATCGGTGCCATCCCGCTCGGCCTGACCTACGACGACGTGCTGCTACTGCCCGGTGAATCCGAGGTGGTCCCGGCCGAGGTCGACACCTCGTCCCAGCTCACCCGCAACATTCGCATCTCGGTGCCGCTCTTGACCGCGCCGATGGACACCGTCACCGAGGCCCGCATGGCGATCGCCATGGCCCGCCTCGGCGGCCTCGGCATCCTCCACCGCAACCTCCCCGCGGAGGAGCAGGCCCAGCAGGTCGACCTCGTCAAGCGCTCCGAGTCCGGCATGGTCGCCGATCCGGTCACGTGTTCGCCCGAGGACACCCTTGAGCAGGTCGACAAGCTCTGCGGCAAGTACCGCATCTCCGGCCTCCCCGTCACTGATGAGGACGGCAAGCTCGTCGGCATCATCACCAACCGCGACATGCGCTTCGAGAACGACCAGTCCGTCAAGGTCGCGAACGTCATGACCTCGCGCAACCTCGTTACCGCCGCTGAGGGCGTCTCCCAGGACGAGGCCCTCCAGCTGCTCAAGCAGCACAAGATCGAGAAGCTTCCGATCGTCGACGGCGACGGCTTCCTCCGCGGCCTCATCACCGTCAAGGACTTCGCCAAGCGCGAGGAGTTCCCGAACGCGTCGAAGGACGACTCCGGTCGCCTCCGCGTCGGTGGCGCGATCGGCGTCGGCGAAGACCAGTACGCGCGCGCCGGGCAGCTCGTCGAGGCGGGCGTCGACCTCCTCGTGGTCGACTCCTCCCACGGCCACTCCCGCGGCGTGCTCGACATGATCTCCTCGATCTCCAAGGACTTCGGCGACCGCGTCGACATCATCGGCGGCAACATCGTCACCGCCGAAGCGGCCGCCGCGCTGATCGACGCCGGTGTCGACGGCATCAAGGTCGGCGTCGGCCCCGGCGCCATCTGCACCACCCGCGTCGTCGCGGGCGTCGGAGCCCCGCAGGTCTCGGCGATCATGGACACCGTCAAGGTCGCCCGCACCCGCGGCGTCCCGGTCATCGCCGACGGCGGCATCCAGTACTCCGGCGACATCGCAAAGGCCATCGTCGCCGGTGCCTCCACCGTCATGATGGGACAGCTGTTCGCGGGCTGCGCCGAGAGCCCCGGCGACCTGATCTACATGAACGGCAAGCAGTTCAAGTCCTACCGCGGCATGGGTTCCCTCGGGGCCATGCAAACCCGTGGCCAGGCGAAGTCCTACTCCAAGGACCGCTACTTCCAGGACACCGTCGACACCAACGACAAACTCGTCCCTGAGGGCGTCGAAGGCCAGGTTCCGTATCGCGGCACACTCGCACAGGTGGTCTACCAGCTGGTCGGTGGTCTGCGCATCGCGATGGGCTACACCGGGGCCGGTACCATCGAAGCGATGCATGAGC
This sequence comes from Glycomyces luteolus, assembly GCF_027622875.1. GTDB lineage: Bacteria > Actinomycetota > Actinomycetes > Mycobacteriales > Micromonosporaceae > Glycomyces > Glycomyces luteolus. Next base: position 137,809 of record NZ_JAPZVP010000009.1, read on the forward strand.
GCGGCCGTTTGGTCCGGATCACCGCTGCGGGCCTCAAAGAGAGCCACCCGCACGACATCCAGATGACTGTTGAAGCGCCCAACTACCACACACGGTAGTCGGGCCCTGTAGGAGGAGTGACTGTGCGGGAATTGGTCGAGATCGGCCCCGGCAAGATCGTGGCGCGGGGCTGGCGGCTGTCCGAAGTGGCGCTCGTGCCGACCCGGCGTACCCGGGACATCGACGACGTCTCCACCGAATGGCAGCTCGACGCCTACCGGTTCGAGATCCCGGCCATGGCGCACCCGTCCGACGCGACGATGAGCCCGGCCTCCGTGATCGAGATGGGCCGCCTCGGCGGCCTCGGCGTCCTCAACGGCGAAGGGCTCTGGTGCCGCTACGTCGACCCGAGCTCGCTGCTGAAGGAACTCGCGGACACGCCCGCCGAGAACGCCATCGAGCGGCTCCAGGAGATCTACGCGGAACCGGTGAAGCCTGAGCTCATCGCGGAGCGGATCGCCGAACTGCGCGCCGGCGGCATCACCACCGCCATCCGCTTCAGCCCGCAGCACACCGCCGAACTCGCGCCGCTCGCGGTCGAGGCCGGGGTCGACCTGCTGGTCATCCAGGGCACCATCGTCTCGGCGGAGCACGTCTCCTCCAACGGCGACGTCCTGAACCTGAAGCAGTTCATCGCCGACCTGGACGTCCCGGTCGTCGTGGGCGGGGCCACCAACTACAAGACCGCGATGCACCTGATGCGCACCGGCGCGGCCGGCGTCATCGTCGGCGTCGGCTCCGACGACTGGTCCACCACGGACACGGTCCTCGGCATCGACGTCCCGATGGCCTCCGCTGTTGTCGAAGCCGCGGCCGCGCGCCGCGACTACCTCGACGAGACCGGCGGGCGCTACGTGCACCTCATCGCCGACGGCGAGATGACCAACTCCGGCGCCATCGCCAAGGCCATCGCCTGCGGCGCCGACTCGGTCATGCTCGGCTCGATCCTCGCGGACGCGGCCGAGTCCCCGGCCGCCGGCGCCTGGTGGCACTCCGCCGCCTCGCACCCGAAGCTCCCGCGCGGCCGCTTCCGCCCGGGCGACTCCGGCGACGTCGAGGTTCCCGACCTGGAGGCCATTCTCTACGGGCCCTCCAACTCCTCCGACGGCAGCCAGAACCTCTTCGGAGGCCTTCGCCGGGCCATGGCCAAGACCGGCTACACCACGGTCAAGGAATTCCAGAAGGCCAGCCTGGTAACCGCGTAGACGACAAACCAATCGAGGCCCGGTCCCGCAACAGCGGGACCGGGCCTCGGCTCGTCTCAGCGGTCAATCGCTCCGCCAAATCGCTGACACATGCACCGCCCAGATGCGCTCGTCGAGCGGCAGCGTGTTGTCGCCGGTGCGGACGACCAAGCCCAGCTTGGAGCGGTCCCCGAGCTTGTCCCGCAGCCACGTGAGGTGCTCTAAGTGATCAAACGCGGAACTTGAAGTGATCGAAACGCGGGATATCCGAGTGGGTCAGCACCGCGGCGGCTTCGGCCGTCAAAGCCGAGACTCCTGCAGGAGGTCGGTGAGGAGCTTCCAGGATTTGCGGTCCCTGTGCCACGCGGCGGCTACGAGTCGGCGTTTGCCGTCGGGGCGGACTTCGTGGATCGCGTCGAGGCGCACCGAGTATTCGAGGTGGTCGTATCCGCGGCGCGGGTACATCCGGCCTCTGCTCATGCGGCTGGTGGCGATGACCGTCGCGGTTTGCGGATAGTAGACCGTCACCGGGTTGAACAGCAGGGGAAGCCCACCGCCAACGATCAGCATGGTCGGCAGCAGGGTCAGCATGCTGGAGTGCTCTCGCACGACGGGCAGCAGCGCCACTCCCGCGCATTCCGCGAGGTACAAGGCAAGGCCGGCGAGGAACATCCCGAAGAACGGCTTCCGCTTGAACCCGATGCGAATCGCGGCAGGAGCGACCCGAAGGCTCGTGTGTCCGGTGCTGCTCATCCGGATCCAGTCCGGGGACGCCAGGTGCTCGCCGTCGGCGAACAGGCCTGCCAGTTCGGCCCAGTCGCCGGGGTGAGCCCACCAGCTGGGGAACGGCAGGCGGGGGGAGCGGCCATCAGCGTTCGCGTGAATCCGGCCGTCCCTCATCGAGAACGTGACGTCCGAATGTCCGAGTCTCGGATAGGACCGGGCCCACCACCAGCCGCCCGGGCCGCGAAGCGCCAGTCTGGTCGAGTCGAAGGTGAGGTAGGGCTGCTGGTAGGGCGCGAATGCGCACAGCATCGAGAAGAGCAGGAACACTGCCGAGAACATGGTGAGCAGGTTCGCCCAATGGAACGGCAGCGCCTTCACCGCAAACGTCAGCGCGCACCACAGTAGGAAGCAGCCGACGGCGACGGCCAGCAGCCGCGCCCGGTGGTACCGGATCGTGAACGTCGCCGCAGTGGGTGATGCGATGCCGGACGGTTCGGGCGGCGGCTCAGGGTTCTGGGGTTCGAGGGGCGACGCCATATGCGGGGCTTTCGGGTTCGGAGCCTTGAGGGTTCGGCTCGTGCCAGCGGATTTTATCGGGGTGGGCGCATTGGTGGGTTCTGCTGGGGCGTCCGGTTCGGGCTTGGCGGGGTGGGCCTTTTGGCTGATCGGGTGGTCGGTCTCTAGGGCATTTGTGCCCCTGCACACAGGGATCTGTCAGCTAGGCCACGTATCCTTGCGAGCGTGAAGCGCAAGAACCACCCCATTCCCACAAGGAGTGGGGAACAACACACCCTGCCCCCGGCGTTGGTGCTGCTGTGACCTGCCCATTCTGCTCCGTGCCCACCGTGCCCGGCGCGCGCTACTGCCATAACTGCGGAGCACCCCTCTCCCCGGAGGCGACCTCCCCGCAGACGGAGCGCCGCTATGTCACGGTGCTCTTCGCCGACCTCTCCGACTTCACCACCTGGTCTGAAAGTCTCGACCCTGAGCGGGTTTCATCCGTTACCGACCGTTTGCTGGCGGAATGCGTTACTGCCGTCAACGAGTTCGGCGGGCACGTGGACAAGCTCATGGGCGACGGCCTCATGGCCGTGTTCGGCGCTCCGCTGTCGCACGAAGACGACGCCGAACGCGCCGTCCGCGCCGCTCAGGCCATGCAGAAACGGGTGCGTCGTCTCCTCAAAGCCGAGTCCGGTGGTGGCCTTCCCATCGGACTTCGCATTGGGCTGCGCTCCGGCCTCGTCGTCGCGGGCATGCAGGCGAACCTCGAGTACACGGTCATCGGCGACACCGTGAACACCGCTTCTCGCATCTGCGCGATCGCCTCCGTCGGCACCATCTGGGCCGGCGAGGAGACCATGCGCTCCACCAAGCACGCCGCCGCCTGGCGCCGCCTCACTCCCGTGCGCCTCAAGGGAAAGCGTGAGCCGGTCGAGGTGTTCCAGCTCCTGGGTCTCGAGGACGAGCCCGGGACGCGGGCCAGCCTCGGGGACACCGCCCCGTTCATCGGACGCGATGCCGAGATCGGCCGTGTCAACGGGCGCCTCGAGGCCGTCATCGACCGCGGCGAACCCCTGGTACTCATCCACACCGCTGAAGCGGGCATGGGGAAGACCCGGTTCGCACGGGAAGTGCGGACCGTCGCCACCGAGCGCGGCGCGCGTGTCCTGACCGTTCGCGTCGCTCCTTACGGCGAGGGCCGTCGGTTCGGGCCGCTGGCTGATCTGGTCCGCAAGGCCGCCGGTCTTCGATTCGATGACGACCGCGCCACCGCTGAAGCGAAGCTTCGGCGGATCGCCGACGGGCACGCCGATCACGGCGAATGCCGTCTCAACATCACGCTGCTCCTCGGGCTGCTCGGACATGGACGACCCGGGGCCGCCGACCGCGTCGGCGGTTTCACCGGCCAGCAGTCCGACGCCTACACGATCCCCGAGGCGGTCGCGGAGCTCATCACGCACATGGCCACCCAGGGCCCGCTGGTCCTGAACATCGACGACCTGCACACTGCTTCAGCGGCCGGTATCGATGCGCTCGGCGTCGCTCTCTCCAAGATCCACGGGCCCGTGCTCGTGCTGCTGTACGGGCGGCCCGAACTGACCCGGTCCTCCGGTGTCCTCACCCGCATCTCCGAGGCCGAAGTCCACCCGCTCCCGCCGCTCGCCGGCGCCGACGCCGCGCGTCTGCTCCGCGAGTTCCTCGGCGGCGGGCGCATGCCCAAGCCCGACGAGGACCGCCTGCTCGGCTTCGCGCAAGGCAACCCGTACTACCTCGCCGAACTGGTCACCCTGCTCACCGAGCAGCGACTGCTCTCCGGCGACGGCGAGCACTGGCGCCTCGCCGCCGGATCGCTGACCGGGCGCGTGCTCTCCCGCGACCTCGCGCAGGTCCTCGGCGCCCGCATCGACGCGCTCACCCCCGCGGCCCGCGCGCTCCTGCGCGCCGCCTCGATCTTCGGCGACGCCGTGCCCCCCGAGGCCGCGCAGCTGCTCGAAAAAGAGGTCCCCGGCGAGTTCGACACCGCCCTCCAGGAACTCCTCGACCGCCGCATGCTGCGCCGACGCTCCTACGGCGGCTACCGCTTCGTCACCCCGCTGCTGCGGCAGGCCGCCTACGCGCCCATCGGCAAAGCCGACGCCGCGCACGCGCACGCCGAGATCGCCCGCTGGGCCGCCGACACCGAACTCGAAGGCCAGAGCGCCGACGACCTCGTGGTCTTCCACGCCGAGCAGGCCGTCACCCTCGCCAAGGAAGTCGAGATCGAGGCGATCGACGAGGTCTGGAACGTCCTCCCGCTCGCGGTCGAGGCCGTCCGCAAGCAGGCCGCCCGCGCCATGGACGCCTCCGAGCCCGAGCGCGCCGTCGCGCTTCTCAACGACGTGGAACGCCTTGCGCCCCTGTCGTTCGACGACCGCCTCCTGCGAGGCCGGGCCCTGACCCGTCTGGGCCGCACCATGGAAGCCGAGTCCGAGATCGAGGGCCTCGCCATCGACATCGGCCTCATCGTCCCCAGCGACGACCACGAGGAGCACCCGTCCGGCCGGCTCTTCGGCGACGACTTCGCCGAGGACGAGGCCGAACTCGTCGCCCAGCTGCTGCTCCTGCGCGGGCGCCTCCACCGGTACAAGGGCGAGCTCCAGGACGCGCGCACCGCCTGGACCGCGGCCCTCGCGCTCTCGAGGCGCGAAGGGCTCGCCGGGCCGCGCTGCGACGCGCAGTGCCGCATCGGCCTGCTCGACTTCCTCGCCGGGCACCTGTCCGAAGCGGAGGCCCGCTTCCTCGACGCCTACGACACCGCGTTCGGCGTCGGCGACGACAAGCGGCTCGCCTGGGCCCTCCAGCACCGCGCGTGGGTCCTCGTCGCCCGCGGCGACTTCGACGGCGCCGACGACGTGCTCCGCGAAGCGGCGAAAGCCTTCGCGCGCCAAATGGACCTGGTCGGCCGGGCCTGGGTGCGCGGCGTCTCCGCGTTCGCGCTGCTCATGGCCGGGCGCTTCACCGAGGCGAAGCGACTGTCCGACGTGTTCATGCCGATCGGCGAGCGCTCGGGCGACGTGTTCGCCGTCGGGCTCCTGCGCGCCATCGGCGCCGCCGCCCAAGTGGCCCTTGGGCATCCGGAAGGCGCCGACATCGCCGCGCGGGCGTCCTTCCGCGACTTCGAGCGCATCGACGACGACTGGGGCCGCGGCTTCGCGAAATACGTGCGGGCCCTCGCCGCCCGCTCGATCGGCGCGCTCGACCACGCCCTCGACCTCGCCCAAGGCGCGGAGGAGTACGGCACCAAGACCGGCCACCCGCTCCTGATCTCCCTGGCGCACCATCTGAGAGGCCAATGCGCCCTCGAACTCGGCGACACGGCCACCGCCGAGGCCGCCGCGGAAGAGGCGCTGGCGCTCGTCACCGACGACGTGCTCGAGCCGGGCCGCGCGGCCAATACCGCGCTCCTGGCCGACGTGCGCGCCGCCAAGGGCGACCGCGCCGAAGCCCTCCGGATGCTCGAACCCCTTGCGGCGCACCATGACGAGCCCGCACTGGGCCGTCCGCGCCGGGAGATCGTGGCCCGCTACGCGCGACTCCTGGACGAGGACGGCCAGGTCGAAGCGGCCCGCCAGTGGGCGCAGACGACGCTGAAGTCCTTCGGGGAAGACCCGGCGGCGACGGCCTGGGCCGAGGGCTATCTCGAAGCCGCCAAGGTCTCCTGAGGGACGCACACCGTGTACGCCGAACCTGCTCAGGAAGCTGCGATGCTTGCCGCGGTGGGGGAGACGCAGCGGGTGGACGGGCGGCCCCTGCGGGCCGAGGCCTTGCGGCACGGGGCCCGTTCCAGTCGGACCGCCCGTCCTCCCGCGCGCCACACGGGGGATGCATTCACTATGGGCTACCGGCAGTTCGCCCAGCGGAAGCGACATATCAACCGTTCGGCCAGTTATCGCTGGCTCTTCGTCCAGGGGTATACAGAATCGTGGGCGCGTTGCCGTAACGTTATGCGTCAAAGGTCCCATGACTCGGTTCCCCCAGGCCCGAGCGCCGCGACCTAAGGTCCGGAACAACCCCACGCGCCGATCAACTCGGTCGGCGCACCGACCTGCACCAGGCAAGACGCCAGCGCGGTTCCCGCCGCGCGCGTCGCCGAGAACGGAGGCTGTATCACAGTGGACACCATCTCGTCCTACGGTGCTCCAACCGATCCCCACCTCGCCCCATCCACTCCTCTCACCCCTCCGGGCCCCCGCGCCGAGGCCGACCCTGAATCCCTCTTCCAGGGCATCGAGCGCCTCACCGGCTTCCGCGAGATCGACCGCGGCGCCTTCTCCATCGTCTACAGCGCCACCCGCTACGACGACGGCTCCGAAGTCGCCGTCAAGGTCGAGGCCAGGCCGCTCACCGACGACGCCGCCCGCGAGCGCTTCCGCCGCGAGGTCCAGACCGCCGGGCGCCTCTCCGACCACCCGTGCGTGGTCAAAATGCTCTCCGCCGGCCTCACCCACCAGGCGAACCCGTACGTCGTCATGGAGCGCTGCCGCGGCACCGTGGCCGACCTCCTCGACCGGCACACGACGATCCCGCCGCACCGGACCATCGAGATCGGCATCCGCATCGCCGACGCCCTCGCCGCCGCCCACGAGGCCGGCATCGTCCACCGCGACGTCAAGCCCGCGAACCTCCTCGTCGACCACCACGGCCACGCCGTGCTCGGCGACTTCGGCCTCTCCAGCCTCATCGCCGCGCCGCGTCCCGGCGAGCCCGTGTCGACCATGGCCACGCCCGCGTACGCGCCCCTGGAGGTCTTCCAGATGCGCGAGGTCGGCCCCAGCGCCGACGTCTACTCGCTCGCGGCGACGCTCTACACGATGCTCTCCGGCACGCCCCCGCGCTTCCCCGTGGACGGGGTGCTCGACATCAACGACGTGGCGGCCCTGTTCGATCAGCCGATCCCGGCGATCCCCGGTATATCGCCGCTCCTGCTGGAGATGCTGCGCACGGCGCTCATCAACAACCCCGGCGGTCGCCCGACCGCGGTCGAGTTCCGGGAGTTCCTGGCGAGCATCCCCGAGGCCTCGACCGGCCTCCTCCCGCGCGTCACCGACGACCCGCCGCCGAGTTCCCCTGCGCCCCAAGGCGTCGGCGTCTTCGGTGCGTACTCCTCGCCGCCGCAGGAGGACGTCCGCTCCGCTTCGCCTCCCGGCTACGCCCAGCTCGACCCGAGCGCGTTCCCCGACGCGCCCTCCACGCTCCGGCTCGCCCCGAGCAAGCGCCGCCGCGAACCGCAAGCGCCGCAGGCATTCTCGGCCGGACCCGAAGCGCCGTTCATTTCACCGGTCGTCCCCGACCCGAACGCGCGCATCCCGAGCCCGCCGGTCAGCCCCCCCATCAGCCCCGCGGCCCCCGAACGCGACATGGCCGCCGAGACCACCGCCTGGAAGTCCTTCGCCTCCGGCGGGAACCGCGACGACAACGACTCGCGCCTCCCGGTTCCCGTGCCCCGCAACGAGACCGGCCTGACCCGCCGGGAGCGCCGCCTCAAGGAGGGCGACACCGGCTCCAGCGTCGGCCGCCTCATCGGCATGGGCTTGGGCGGCCTCGTCGTCCTCGGCCTCCTGATCTTCGGCGGCATCTGGCTCTTCGGCGGCGAGGAGGCCCCGGGCCTCGAGGAGCAGTCCAACGCCGGCGACTACGTGGCCACGTGCACCCTCGAGATCGAGGGCGTCGGCTGCGTCACGAAGCCGGCCTGCTTCGACGACAAGTTCGCCGCCATCAACTGCGACACCGCCCACCAGTGGGAGGCCTACGCGACCGGCCCGCTCCCCGAGGGCGTCTCCGACGCCGACGGTGCCCTCGCCGACCCCACGGTCGCGGCCGCGTGCGTCGACGGCCAGCTCGAAGGCGGCCCGCTCTCGCAGCTCATCGGCGGCGACTCGTTCGACTGGACCACTGACGTCTACGTCTCCGGCGACGGCACGTTCCAGTGCGTCGCCCAGCTGCAGGACGGCTCCCAGGCGACGGGCGCCACCTTCGCCCGCGAAGCGGGTTAGCGAAGCCGCGAAAAAGGGCCCGACGCCGATGGCGTCGGGCCCTTCACCGCTCTGAGCCGATTGACGGCTCCGCAAGCGGTCGCCGCGCAGGGAGAGTTGCGCGGCTTCAGATCAGAACTCCTCGTCGAGGTCGACCTTGCCTTCCACGGCCACTTGGTAGGCGGTCGGGCGACGTTCGAAGAAGTTCGTCAGCTCTTGCACGTCCTGGAGCGCCATGAACGGGAACGGGTTCTCCGAGCCCCACTTCTTGGGCATGCCGAGGCGCACGAGGCGCTGGTCGGCGGCGTACTCCAGGTACGACTTCATGTCCTTGACGGTCATGCCGGGCATGCCCTCGCCGATGAGGTCCTCGGCGAACTGGAGCTCGGCCTCGACGGCCTCCTCCATCATCGCGACGACCTCCTGGTGCATCTGCTCGTCGAACAGCTCCGGTTCTTCCTGGCGCACCTGGTCGACCACGCTGAACGCGAAGTTCATGTGGCAGGACTCGTCGCGGAACACCCAGTTCGTGCCGGTGGCGAGCCCGTCGAGCAGGCCGCGGCTGCGCAGCCAGTACACGTACGCGAAGGCGCCGTAGAAGAACAGGCCCTCGATGCACGCGGCGAAGCAGATGAGGTTGAGCAGGAACGTGCGGCGGTCCGAGGCGGTCTTCAGCTCGGTCATGTCGAAGGCCGAGTCGATCCACTTGAAGCAGAAGTCGGCCTTGCGCTTGATCGACGGGATGTTGTTGACCGCGTCGAAGGCCTTCGCGCGCTCCTCCGGGTCGGGCAGGTAGGTGTCGAGCAGCGTCAGATAGAACTGGACGTGCACGGCCTCCTCGAACAGCTGCCGCGACAGGTACAGCCGGCCCTCGGGGGAGTTGATGTGCTGGTACAGGTTGAGCACCAGGTTGTTCGCGACGATCGTGTCGCCGGTGGCGAAGAACGCCACGAGGCGGTGGATGAGGTGCTGCTCCTGGGGCGTGAACCCGGCCAGGTCGGTCAGGTCGGACGCGAGGTCGACCTCTTCGACGGTCCAGGTGTTCTTGATGGCGGCCCGGTACTGGTCGTAGAAGTCCGGGTACTTCATCGGTCGCAGGGTCAGGTTCATGCCCGGGTCGAGCAGCATTCTCGGGTCCTCTCTCGTTGCGGTGGGCGGGGTGGCGTGCGTGCGGGGCCTCGGAAGGCCCCGCACCGACGGTGAATCGTGCGAGCCGCCAATCGGCTCGGCGGATCCTTACTGGCAGGCCTCGCAGGTCTCCGGGTTCTCCAGGGAGCACGCGATGTCGGCGGGGATGACCTCGAGCTCGGTCGGGACGACCGCGGCCTCGGTCGGCTTCTCGGCGGCGCCCGCGGCGCTCACGGTCGTCTGGTTGATCCGCGTGGCCGGGCGGCTGCGCAGGTAGTACGTGGTCTTCAGGCCCGACTTCCAGGCGTACCGGTACATCGACGAGAGCTTGCCGATGGTCGGCGCGGCCTGGAACAGGTTGAGCGACTGGGCCTGGTCGATGAACGGCGTGCGGGCCGCGGCCAGGTCGATGAGCGCCCGCTGCGGCAGCTCCCAAGCGGTGCGGTACCGCTCCTGGAGGTCCGCGGGGATCGCGTCGATGCCCTGCACGGAGCCTTCGGCGACGATGATCGCCTGGCGCACCTGCTCGCTCCAGATCCCGCGCTCCTTGAGCTCGGTGATCAGGTGGCGGTTGACCTGCAGGAACTCGCCCGAGAGGGTCTCGCGCTTGAAGACGTTCGAGACGACCGGCTCGATGCACTCGGCGCAGCCGGCGATCGAGGCGATGGTCGCGGTCGGCGCGATCGCGATCATCAGCGAGTTGCGCAGGCCGTGCTCGCCGATCTGCGCGCGCACCGCGTCCCAGCGCTCGCCCAAGGTGATCCGGGCGTCCGCGAAGTGGTCGGTGTGCAGCACGCCTTCGGCGGCGCGGGTCTCGTCGAAGTTCGGGTGCGCCCCGAGCTCGGCGGCGAGCTTCGCGGAGGTCTCGTACGCCACGATCGCGATGCGCTCGGCGATCGCCGTGGAGAGCGCCAGCGCCTCCTCGGAGTCGAAGGCCAGCTTCAGCTTGAAGAACACGTCGGCGAGGCCCATGCAGCCCAGGCCGATCGGGCGCCACTTGCGGTTGGCCTTCTCGGCTTCGGCGGTCGGGTAGAAGCCGAGGTCGATGGTGCGGTCGAGGAACTTGACCGCGGTGCGCACGGTCTCCTCGAGGCGCTCGAAGTCGAAGCCCGCCGGCGTGGTGTGCTCGGCCAGGTTCACCGAGCCGAGGTTGCACACGGCCGTCTCGGAGTCGTTCGTGACCTCGAGGATCTCGGTGCACAGGTTCGAGAGGTGGATGACGTTCTCTTTGCGCGCCGTCTGGTTCGAGGTGCGGTTCGCGGTGTCGGAGAAGGTCATCCAGCCGTTGCCGGTCTGGGCGAGCGTGCGCATCATGCGCCCGTAGAGCTCGCGCGCCGGGACGGTCTTGCGGGCCTTGCCCGCGGCCTCGGCGGCCCGGTAGGCCTGGTCGAAGTCGTCGCCCCACAGGTCGACCAGCTCGGGGGTCTCCTTCGGGTCGAACAGGGACCACGGGGCGTCGTTCTCGACGCGGCGCATGAACTCGTCGGGGATCCAGTTGGCGAGGTTCAGGTTGTGGGTGCGGCGCTCGTTGTCGCCGGTGTTGTCGCGCAGCTCGAGGAACTCCTCGATGTCGGCGTGCCAGGAGGCGAGGTAGACGCACGCGGCGCCCTTGCGGCGACCGCCCTGGTTCACGGCGGCGACGGACGAGTCGAGGGTCCGCAGCCACGGCACGATGCCGTTCGAGTGGCCGTTCGTGCCCCGGATCAGGGAACCGCGCGAGCGGACCCGCGACCAGGCGATGCCGATGCCGCCGGCGTACTTCGAGAGGCGCGCGACCTGGCTGTACCGCTCGTAGATCGAGTCGAGCTCGTCCTTCGGCGAGTCCAGGAGGAAGCACGAGGAGAGCTGCGCGCGGCGGGTGCCCGAGTTGAAGAGGGTCGGCGACGACGGCAGGTACGAGAGCGTCGACAGCAGGCGGTAGAGTTCGGCGGCCTCCTCGACCGACTGGCTCAGCCCGCATGCGACGCGGAGCATGAAGTACTGGGGGCGCTCGAGCACGGTGCGGTGCTCGGGGTGGCGCAGCAGGTAGCGGTCGTAGACCGTGCGCAGGCCGAAGTATTCGAAGCGGTCGTCGGCGGACTCGTCGATCACGGCGTCGAGCGCTGCGGCATTGGCGTTCACGAAGGCCACGAGGTCGTCGGCGAGCAGGCCGTTGGCGTTGGAGGCCGCGATGGAGGTCGTGAACGAGGTGACGCCCTCGCCCGCGGTCTCGTCCGCGATGTGCTCGGCGAGGAGCCGCGCCGCGAGCTTCGAGTAGGTGGGCTCGGAGGCGACGGTGGCCGAGGTGATCTCGATGGCCCGCTCGCGCAGGGCCTGCTCGGTCGCGCCGGGCCAGAGGCCGGCTTCGATCTGGGCGATGACCTTCTCGGCGTCCACATCGGGCAGGCCCGCGGCGTGGACGCGGAGGCGCTCGGCGATGAGGGCGGCGGGGCCCGGTTCGGGTTCCCGCTGCTGCGGTGCGGTGGTGGTGGCGGATGGCGTGGTGGCGAGCCCGGTCATCTCTGCATCCCCTCGGTGCTGTGCGTCTGGAAGACGTGGCGATCTGCTGCGGCGGCGCGGCGGCGCCGCCCTCCCCTCGCAGTGGGAACGGGAGCTGACAGCACCGACCTGACAGAGCAGAATCATACATGTAGTGGTCGGCACTTGGGGTCGCCCCAAGATGTTGCGGTTTTCCGGTGTTTCGGACACCGAACCCCCAGCGTGTCAGCTAGGCTCGGGGGTTTCCGCGGGGTCAGCCTAGACCCGCCGTTCGACATTCCTCCCGCTAAACCGCCGCACTCGCCCGGGTGTGATCCTCGCCGGCGAAACCGGCTGCGACCCCAAGTCCGGCAACTGGTAGCATCGTCCCGGTCCGACACGTCGGACAACGCCTCCGTAGCTCAGTGGATAGAGCACTGGTTTCCGGGACCAGGTGTCGCAGGTTCGAATCCTGCCGGGGGCACGTTCAGAAACCGTCGCGCGAAAGCGCGGCGGTTTTTTGTTGCCTTTGAGGGGCTGATAGTTTCCGAAAGTTTCAGTGATGCTTGAGCGTGCCTGGCGCGATCGATGATGGTGTGTTTCGAAGGATTCCGAACAGGTATGGGCTTTCAGCACTACTGATGCTTGTTCAGTAACGAGTTTCGGGTCGAAAATCTTCCGATAGTTTTCCGGAAGTCATTGACATGCCGGTGGTCTCAGTCCACGATGGTCTCTATCGAAAGATAGATAGCTTTCGATTCGGTTTGCGCGAATCGCAGACCGGACGGCACCCTTCCAAGGAGTCAGGATGTCCACCTTCAACCCTCCCCCCAGCATCTTCAGCCGCCGGAACCTGTTGCTCGGCGGCACGGGCGCGCTCGCGCTCGGAGCCACCGGGATGTTCCTTCCCAGTGCGGCGCAGGCGCAGCAGGTCATCACCACCAACCAGGAGGGCACCCACAACGGGTACTACTACTCGTTCTGGACCGACTCCCAGGGCCGGGCCTCGATGACCCTCGGCTCGGGAGGGAACTACAGCTCCCAGTGGAACGGCGCCAACAACTGGGTCGGCGGCAAGGGCTGGGCCAACGGCGGGCGCCGGATCGTCGACTACAACGGCACCGTCAACCACGGCAGCAACGGCTACCTGGCGCTCTACGGCTGGACCTCGAACCCGCTGGTGGAGTACTACATCGTCGAATCGCACGGCCCGTACAACCCCAGCAGCGGGGCCTCGAACCGCGGCACCGCCAACATCAACGGCGGCACGTACTGGCTCGGCCAGTCCACCCGCTACAACGCCCCGTCGGTGGAGGGCACCAAGACCTTCAACCAGTACTGGAGCGTCCGCCAGGGCGCCCGCACCTCCGGCACCATCGACACCGGCGCTCACTTCGACGCGTGGGCCCGGGCCGGCATGAACCTGGGTGCCTTCAGCTACTACATGATCATGGCGACCGAGGGCTACCAGTCCACCGGCAGCTCCAACATCACCGTCGGCAGCACCGGAGGCGGCGGCGGCGGTGGCGGCGGCGCCTGCACCGCGACGCTCTCGGCCGGCCAGCGCTGGAGCGACCGCTACAACCTCAACGTCACGGTCTCCGGAAAGAGCGACTGGCGGACCACGCTGAACATCCCTTCGCCCGCGAAGGTGATCGCCACCTGGAACTGCAACGCCTCGTACCCGACGGCGCAGCAGCTCGTGGCCACCCCCAACGGCAGCGGCAACACGTTCGGCCTCACCATCCAGGCCAACGGCAACTGGAACTGGCCGACGGTCGGCTGCGCCTAGGACCCGTCCTCCGACACCCCGGGACGGCGCGGCGGCATCGGGCCGCCGCGCCGTTTTCGCTGCCGCTAAGCGGGCTGCGAGGCGCGCTCGGCCTCCAGGAACTCGTCCTTCTTCGCGTGGTGGAAGAAGAACGGCGCCAACGGGATCACCGAGCAGACGAGTGCGACGAGGGTGGTGCCGAAGCCCCAGTCGAGGCGGCGGCGGATCAGGAGGGTCGCGAGGACCAGGAGCACGAACAGGACGCCGTGCAGCATGCCGAGGGGCATGACCAGGTCGATGTCCGAGACGCGGCTCAGCAGGGAGCCGAAGACGAGGAGCAGCACGAACGACCACCCCTCTGCCAGGGTGAGCATGCGGTAGCGGAAGACGGGGTTCGCGAGCACGGCAGGGTGTCCTTTCGACGGCGTTCCACGGGGTGTCACATGGGGTTTCCTGCGGCCGACACTAACACCGGGATATCGAACGGCCGCTGAGGTCTTCGGCGGCCCGGGCCCCGTCACGTCCGGCTCCCGCGCGCCGCCCATAACGGCAGGGCCACGTGGTCTCGGTGCCTCCTGCGGGAGCCGACGACGGCATAGGATCGGGCCATGCGATCGATACCCCTCGTGGTCACCGCCGGTCTCGCCCTCGTCGCGGCCGCCGCCTGCTCGAACGGCGGCGACCTGCCCGCCGCCGACGAATTCATCCCCGAAGCCGCGACCGCGATGCGCGAGGTCGAGAGCGTCCGCTTCGACCTCGCCGTCGACGGCGAGGTCCCCGGACTCGACGTCAAGGCCGCCGACGGCGTCGTCACCGCGGACGGCTCCGCCGAAGGCACCGGCACCCTGACCGCGTTCGGCATGGACATCGAAGCCGAGTACGTGATCATCGGCGAGGACGCCTGGGTCAAGGGCCCCACCGGCGGATTCCAGCAGATCCCCGTCGGGGACGACCTGCTGCCCTACGACCCGACCCTCCTCCTCGACCCCGACGCGGGCGTCGCCACCCTGCTCGAGGCCGTCGAGTCGGCCGAACCCGAGGACACCGAGAAGATCGACGGCGTCGAGACCTACCGCTACGCCGTCGAATTCGACCCGGCCGCCTTCGCCACCCTCATCCCCGCCGAAGGCGACTGGAACGCCGCCACCGTCTGGTTCGACCAGGAGACCTCGCGCGTGGTCAAAGCCGAGTTCTCCCAAGGGGACGCGATCGTGACGCTGCTGCTCTCCGACTACGACGAACCGGTGACGATTGACGCCCCCTGACGCCACCCGCCGAAGACTCGCGGTCAGCGCGGCCGGGGCCGCCGTCCTCATCGGCTCGATCGACGCCTACGTGCTCGTCTCGGTCCTGGTCGACATGATCGACGAGTTCCACATCCCCGTCAACCACCTCGAACGGGCCACGCCCCTGGTCACCGGCTACCTCCTCGGCTACACCGCCGGGATGCCGCTCCTCGGGCGGCTCTCGGACCGCTTCGGCCGCAAGCCGATCATCTACGCCTGCCTCGCCGCGTTCGCCGTCGGCTCCGTCGTCAGCGCCACCGCCACCGAACTGTGGCCGCTCGTCGCCGGACGGTCCCTCCAGGGCCTCGCCGGAGGCGCGCTCCTGCCCGTCACGATGGCCCTCGCCGCCGACCTCTTCGCCGCCCGGCGGCGGCCCGCCGTGCTCGGCTGGGTCGGCGCCGCACAGGAACTCGGGGCCGTCCTCGGCCCGCTCTTCGGCGCCGCCGTCGCCGCCCTCGTAGGCTGGCGCGGCATCTTCTGGATCAACGTCCCGCTGGCGCTGCTCGCGGCGCTGGCGATCCACTTCGCGCTGCCGAGGGCCCCGGCGCGGCGCGGCGCCGGACGCGTCGACGTCCTCGGCGGCCTGCTCCTCGCCACCGCCTTGGGGCTCTTCACGATCGGGCTCTACAACCCCGACCCGGAGGCCGCCGTCCTGCCGTCCTGGGGCCTGCCGACAGTGCTCATCGGCACCGTCGTCCTGGTCGCCTTCGGGCTCCAGCAGTGGCGGTCCTCCACGCGCCTCCTCGACCCGGCCGGGGTCGCCTGGCGGCCCTTCTCGGCCGGGCTGGCCGCGAGCCTCGGCGCCGGGGCGGTCCTCATGGTCACCCTCGTCGACGTGCAGCTCCTCGCCCAGACCCTCCGCGGCCTCGACTCAGCCGGCGGAGCGCTGCTCCTGCTCTGGTTCCTCATCGGCCTCCCGGTCGGCGCGCTCTTCGGCGGGTTCATCGCCTCGCGCTTCGGCGAGCGACTCCCCGCCGTGATCGGGTTCGCCGCCGCTGCCGCCGCCTACTTCTGGATCGGCCGGTCAGTGCCCGACATCGAACCCGGCCTCGCCCTCGCCGGAGCCGCCCTCGGCATCACGATCGCCCCGCTCTCCTCCGCCGCCCTGCGAACGACCCCCGAGCACAGTCACGGCACCGCCTCGGCCGCGGTCGTCGTCGCCCGCATGATGGGGATGCTCGTCGGCGTCGCCGCCCTCACCTCCTGGAGCCTCCACCGCTTCCAGAACGCCACCGCCGACCTCGACACGCCCCTGCCCTTCGGCATCCCCGAAGCCGAATACCTTGCCCTCCAAGCCGACTATCTCAAAGCGCTCAACGCGGCACTCGCCACCCAATACGCCGAGGTGTTCACCGCGGCGGCCGCCATCTGCGCCGCCGCCGCGGTGGTGTCGCTGGCTATTCCCGGACGTGTGCGAGCCCGCAGATCCTCGCTGACCGGTGCCGGGCCTGGATAGTGTTGGCCGCATGGCGGATCTTTCTGTGATCGAGAATGTCGACGAGAACCGGTACGAGCTGCGTGACGACGCCGGAGCCGTGCTCGGTTACCTGGAGTACCTCAACCGGGAGGACTTCGTCGTGCTGCCCCACACCGAAGTGGACCGCTCGCTGCGCGGCCAGGGCTGGGGCGACCGGCTCGTGCGCCACGCCCTCGACGATCTGCGGGCCAAGAACGCTAAGGCCTATCCGACCTGTCCCTTCGTGGACCGCTGGATGCAGCGCCACGACGAGTACGAGGACCTGCGCTACCAAGCCTGACAGCGCTGCCGCGCACCCGTGTTGCCAAGCGCGGCACCACTGCTGCGGACTGTTCACCTCCGCTTCAACTTCGGGTTCATCCGCAGTTCACTTGTGGATGAAGCATCTTCAATATGCGTCTCCCGGTTGCCGAGCCCCGGCCCTCGTCCCGCCTCCGCGTGAACGGGGGCCGCTGATGCTGTCCGCCCTCATCCTGCTGCGCCACGTCGCCCTCCCGGCCGCCGAACCCGCCCCGCTGACCGACGAGCAGTCCCGCCGCGCGTGGGCGCTCGCCGACTTCCTGCAGCTCTACAACCCCACCTCACTCCTCTGCGGCCCCGGCCGCGCCTGCGCCGACACCCTCGCGCCCCTCGCCAGCCGCCTCGGCCTGCACGTCACCGTCACCGAGGACCTCAACGCCGCCACCCCGCCGCTCCCCGGACCCGCCCACACCGCGGCCTGGCTGGCCGCCAAGGCGATCCGCACCCTCCCCGACCCCCGCCGCACCACCGTCGTCTGCGCCGAAGGCCCCGTGCTCGCCGCGCTCCTCGTCGCCGTCGCCGCCCGCGACGGCCACGACCTCGCCGGCCACGGCCTCACCCTCCCGCTCGAGGGCCCCGACACCGCCCCGCCCGGCGCCGGATGGGTCCTCCACCGCGACGACGGCCGCCTCGTCGACGTCAAACCCCTCGCCGCCCGCTAAATCGATTGCTCCCGCAGGTCAGGTCTGAGTAAGCTCGACGGTTCGTCTGCTTCAATCCTGTCCGAATCCACCGGGAGACAAGCTATGGCCAATTCGGCCGAAACCGAACTCCAAGCCGAACTCGACCACCACGAGCACGCCCGCGCCCAGATGGCCGCCATGCGCGACCTCACCGAAGGCATCCACCGCATCTACTCCGGCGACTTCAACGAGTCCACCAAGAACCTCGGCCTCGGCGACGTCCGATCCGACCACCTCTTCGGCTGGGCCATGGCCAACTACACCGTCCCGCGCCTCGCCGACCTCTCCGACCGCGACATCGCCCTCTTCTTCGGCCGCATCTGGATGGACGACGGCGAGGACTTCCACATCGGACGCCGCCACATCCGCGACGAGCACGGGGACCCGATCGTCCTCGACTGGCGCGCCCCGCTCGCCGAGCAGTACTACCGCGCCTCCGCCCACAACCGCCGCGACGTCGCCAAACGCCGCCGCTTCGGCTTCCAAGGCGCCCGCATCACCGGCTTCGAGGACGAGAACCTCCTCCTCGGCGAAGAGGTCGCCTCCGACATCCTCACCGAGGAGATCGAACGCCCCCGCACCGGCCCGATGCGCGACATCGTCGCCACCATCCAGCCCGAGCAGGACGAGCTCATCCGCCGCGAAGCCGCCGTCAACCTCTGCGTCCAGGGCGCCCCCGGCACCGGCAAGACCGCCGTCGGCCTCCACCGCGCCGCTTGGCTCCTCTACAACTACACCGAGAAGCTCGACAAGGCCGGCGTCCTCGTCGTCGGCCCCAACGAGGGCTTCCTCTCCTACATCTCCGGCGTCCTCCCCACCCTCGGCGAATCCTCCGTCTGGCAGGTCACCGTCCAGCAGCTCACCGGCGCCCACACCGCCCTGGCCGTCGACACCCACGAAGCGGCCCTCCTCAAGCACGACGAACGCATGGCCCTCGTCTGCGAACGCGCCGTCTGGGGGCATGTCGGCACCGCCGCCGACGGCGTCACCGCGGAAGAAGGCCTCCTCATCACCGACGGCGGCTGGCGCTGGCGGCTCGGGCTCAGGTACCTCGATGAGGCCATCTCGAACGCCCGCAAGCACACCCGCACGTACACGGCCGGGCGCAAGGCCGTGGAGGACGCGATCGTGCAGGGCGCCCGCCGCCAAGCCGAGATCCGCTCGGGCCACTCCCCGGACAACAAGTGGGCGACGAAGCTCAAGCGCACCGAGTCGGTGCGCGCCTTCCTCGACGCGGTGTGGCCCAAGCTCAACACCAAGACCGTGATGAAGAAGCTCTACGGCGACGCGGCCTTCCGCGCCGACGCGACCCGGGGGATCCTCACCGAGGCCGAAGCCGCCCTCCTCGCCGGGAAGCCCGCCAAGCCCACCGCCGGGGACCTGCTCATCTCGGACGAGATCGAGTCCCACATGAAGCTCCGCGAACCCTCGGAGTCCTTCGGCCACATCGTGATCGACGAGGCCCAGGACCTCTCGCCGATGCAGTGCCGGGTGATCGCGCGCCGCTCCGGCAAGGGCTCGGTCACGGTGCTCGGCGACCTCGCGCAGGGCACCACCCCGTGGGCGGCCTCGTCCTGGACCGACCAGATGCGCCACCTCGGCAAGGAGCAGGTCGAGCACACCGAGCTGACCACCGGCTTCCGCGTCCCGGCGGTCATCATCGAGCTCGCCAACCGGGTCCTGCCGCACCTCGGCGTCGACGTGGCCCCCGCCCGCTCCATCCGCTCCGACGGCTCGCTCGACACGATCGCCACCTCGGATCTCGGTGACGGTGTCCGGGAAGCGGTCGCGAAGGCCCTCGCCGAGGAAGGCCTGGTGGGCGTCATCGCCGCCGACGAGCGCGCCGAGGAGCTGCGGTCCCTCCTGGAGGGCACCGAGCGGCTGGAGGTCGTGGCCGCGAGCCTCGCCAAGGGCCTCGAGTACGACCACGTCGTAGTGGTGGAGCCCGCCGAGATCGTCGCAGCGCCGACTGCGCGAATCGACGGCTCGACAAGCTTCGCCGAGGGTGGAGGAGCGACCATCGAGAGCGTCGGCCTCCGCCACCTCTATGTGGCCCTGACGCGCGCAGTCTCGCGCCTCACCGTCGTCCACTCCCGAGCGCTCCCGCCGGAAATGGAGGCCTGAGGCCCGCCCCGGATCCGGGGCGTGGAGGGAGCCTGAGGCTCCACCGCGCCCCGCCGTTTGTCCGGAACTTCCCGAAACCGGCGCTTCCAGGTGTAACGATGATCCAGTCGCGGGCTCTAGCGGCCCACAGTGGATTCACACACGGGGAGTGGTCATATGCGACCTGCACAAGCGAGGGCCTTCGCCCTCGCCGGAACGGCGCTGCTGGCCGCCGCGGCGCTCGGCGCCTGTGGCGGGGGGAGCGATTCGGGCGGCGGCGACACCGACGTCACCTGGGCGATCAGTTCGGGCTGGGAGTCGTGGAACGAGAACACCGCCGACGGCAACACCTCGTACCTGCACCAGGCCCTGTCGCCGGCCACCACCGCGCTCGGCGACTTCAACCAGGACGCCGAGTGGGTCCACAACGACGCGCTCCTCGCCAAGGCCCCGGAGCTGGTGAGCGAATCGCCGATGACCGTGGCCTACACGCTCAACGAGAACGCCCAGTGGTCCGACGGTGAGGCCTTCGGCGTCGACGACTTCACCTACCTCTGGCACCAGATGTCCGGCAAGGCCGAGCACTGCGACCAGACCATGTGCCTTCCCGCCTCCACCGACTGGGGCGCGAACGTCGCCTCGATCACCCAGGAGGGCGACGTCGTCACGATGACCTATGTGGACGGCTACCTCGACCCCGAGTGGCAGTACCTCCAGACGCCGATGTACCCGGCCCACATCGCCGAGGCGAACGGCTTCACCGACTGGGCCACCGACCCGGCCCAGATGGGCGCCAGCGCCTCCTGGTTCACCGAGAACCCGCCGACGTGGTCGACCGGGCCGTACACGCCGGTCGACGCGGTCGCCGGCGAGTACGTCACGTTCGAGCGCAACGAGAACTACCAGGGCTCGACCGAGCCGGCCCTCGAGAAGCTGACGATGAAGGTCGTCGAGGGCACCGAGGCGATCATCACCGAGCTGCGGCAGGGCTCGATCGACGGCTCCTGGCCCTCGGAGTTCAGCCAGGAGGAGCTCGACAAGGTCGCCAACGACGACGCCGTGACGACCGAGGTCTACGAGGGCTCGATCTGGCTCCACATCGACACGAACATGAACAACCCGTTCCTGGCGGACCAGGTGCTGCGCCAGGCGGTGTTCGCGGCGATCGACAACGCGGACATCATCTCCAAGGCCTACCCGGACACTGAGGTCACGGCCCGCAAGAACCACTTCTTCAACGAGCAGTCGGAGTACTTCGTGGACGCGCTCGGCGAGACGACCCCGGTGCAGGGCGGCGGCGACGCCGCGTCGGCCAACGCGCTGCTCAAGGACGCGGGCTACACCACCGGAGAGACGCTGATGACGCCCGACGGCCAGCCCGTCACGTTGAACTTCCGCTACGGCGAGGGCGACGCGACCCGCACGCTCGCGGGCGAACTCGTGCAGTCCTATCTGGCCGAGATCGGCATCGACGTAGAGCTCGAGGCGATCCCCGACGGCCAGCTCGGCACGGTCCTCTCCGAGGGCGACTTCGACATGGTCATCTTCGGCTGGTCGGGCACGCCCGCGTTCACGACCGCGCCGGCGCAGTACTTCGGCTCGGACTCGTCCTCGAACTTCGGCAAGTACCGGCTGGACGGGCTCGACGAGGCGATCGCGAAGGTGCGCTCGACGACCGACATCGCCGAGGCCGCGCAGTTCGCGAACGATGTGGAGTCGATGGTCATGCCGCAGGCGTTCACGCTGC
The DNA here is from genome assembly GCF_027622875.1 of Glycomyces luteolus. Taxonomy (GTDB): domain Bacteria; phylum Actinomycetota; class Actinomycetes; order Mycobacteriales; family Micromonosporaceae; genus Glycomyces; species Glycomyces luteolus. The sequence continues at coordinate 159,222 of NZ_JAPZVP010000009.1, forward strand.
CGGTCTTCGATGAGCCGCAGTCGGTCGTGTACCTGAACGGCGCGCTCGACGGGCTGGTCGCGAACGGCAACAGCCAGGCGGGACCGATGTGGAACATCCAGGAGTGGAAGCCCGCGTAGGGCAACGGCTCCGATCGAGGGCGGCCCGTTTCGGGCCGCCCTCGTTGCGTATCGCTCCGGTAACAATGATCCGCCAAATTCGTACCGATGCGTTCCCTTCCGCCGTGGCGCGTGGCACTGTGGCACCCAGCACTGCCGAGCGGCCGCCTGGCCCCTCCGCGACCCCCGTGACGGCGACGAAGCCCCAGCGGCGCATCGGGCGACCCCCTCGGCCGGACACCCATGGAGGAGACAAGCAATGGCTTTGACTCGTAGAGCACTCGGCGGACTCACCATCGGCGGTTCTTCCGCTGTCCTGCTGGCAGCCTGCGGTGGCAACGACGACGGCGGCGGCGCGCAGAACGACGAGCTCGTGTGGGCCGTCTCCTGGCCCTGGGAGGCGTGGAACCAGACCACGGCCCTCGGCAACACCAGCTCCTGCAACGAGGCGACCGCACCGATGAACCCGGTCGGCGGCGGCGGCGGCAACGCCGGTTACGACTTCGACCCCGAGGGCAAGGTCTTCTACGACACCAACCTCTTCTCCGGCCCGCCGGAGATCGTCACCGAGGAGCCCTTGGCCACCAAGGTCCTTCTGAAGGAGGGCGTCAAGTGGTCGGACGGCAAGCCGGTCCGCCTGGAGGACTTCATCTTCCTGTGGCACGCGCTGTCGGGCCTGCCCGAGCACGCGAACCAGGAGAAGGCCACCCCGACCAACACCGACTGGGGCTCCAACGTCGAGTCGATCACGCAGGCCGAGGACGGCTCGATCGTCACCACCTACAAGGCCGGGTACGTCTCCGCCGAGTGGGCCTTCATCGGCGGCGTCTACCTTCCGAGCCACGTGGCCGAGGAGAACGGCTTCGCCGACTGGGCGACCAACCCCGAGACCATGGGCGACGCGATCCTGTTCTTCAACAACGACCTCTCCCCGGTCGGCCTCGGCCCGTACAAGCCGGTCGACTCCAAGCTCGGCGAATACGTCATCTACGAGCCCAACGAGCACTACCAGGGCGACAAGAAGCCGATCTTCAAGAAGCTCACCATGAAGATGGTCGACGGCCTCGAGGCGATCGTCACCGAGATGCGCCAGGGCACCGTCGCGGGCTCGGCCCCCAGCGACTTCGACGTCGAGATCCTCGCGCAGCTCGACGAGGACCCGGCGATGAAGTACGAGACGTACGCGGGCGCGACCTGGTCGCACATCGACATCAACATGAACGCGAAGTTCTTCAAGGACATCGCGCTCCGCAAGGCGTGGTTCACGCTCATCAACATCGCCGACATCACCGAGAAGATGTTCCAGGGCATCCCGATCCCGTGGAAGGGCAACCACTTCTTCACCGAGGAGAGCCCCTACTACGTCGACTACACCTCCGAGGTCGGCTACGGCTCCGGCGACATCGAGGCGGCCCGTGCGGCCCTCACCACCGCCGGATACACCTGGAACGGCGACGGCAAGCTCGTCAGCCCCGACGGCGAGGTCGTCACCACCGACTTCCTGTTCGCGGCCGACAACGTCGTCCGCAAGGACACCGCCTCGCTGATCCAGGCCTACGCCGCCGAGCTCGGCTGGGACGTCACGCTCAACGGCGTCGTCGGCGACGAGCTGTTCTCGAAGATCGAGGCCGGCGAATGGGACTCCTGCATCTTCAGCTGGGTGGGCAACCCGGCCTTCACCAGCTCCCCGGAGCAGTTCTTCGGCTCCGGCTCGTCCTCGAACTACGGCAAGTTCAACGACCCGGCCGTCGACGCGCTCATCGCGCAGGTCAACTCCACCCTGGAACTCGACGAGGCCGCCGGCTACGCCAACGAGATCTCGAAGGCGGTCGTCGACGCGGCCTTCACGCTGCCGCTCTACAGCAGCCCGCTCTCGCACGCCTACAACACCACGATGGTCGGCAACATCCAGACCAACGGCCAGGCGCAGCTCGGCCCGATCTACAACCTCGTGGAGTGGACGGCCGGCGGGGAAGGCTGAAGCGCCGATACCCGGAGCGCATGAAGCCGTAGTCAATACGGCACCATCCGTCCTGATAATTCACTGAATTCCCCCGTGGGGCCGATGCCACATCGGCCCCACGGTCCATTCTGTGCACTGCCTTCACGGCGCAAAGTCACGAATACATCACGAATAAACTCCAGTTGAGGCCGCGACCATGCCAATCCCCTCACGTCTGTGCAAGTGTTTGTCACAACACCGCCGAGGGCGACCTGACGCCTTCCCCCACCCGGTCCGAAAGGACCGGCACCCGGACGCGAGGCATCGGCGCCTTCGCAAAGGCCCCTCGGCATCGATACCTGGAGGAGAACACTCATGGCTCTGACCCGTAGAGCTCTCGGCGGCCTGACCATCGGCGGTACGGCCGCCTTCACCCTCGCCGCATGCGGCGGCAACGAAGGCAACGGCGGCTCCGGCGCGACCGAGCTCACCTGGGCCGTTTCCTCGTCCTGGGAGTCCTGGAACGAGAACACCGAGTCCGGCAACAACTCCTACGGCCACCAGGCGATGTACCCCATGCGCTACGGCCTGGACGGCAGCGCCTCCGGCGACTTCGACGAGAACGGCGACTACTACCTCAACGACGCCGTCTTCGCCGACGCGCAGGTCATCAGCGAAGCCCCCTTCCAGGTCGAGTACACCCTGCAGGAGAACGCCCAGTGGTCTGACGGCAAGCCGGTCCGCGTGGAGGACTTCATCTTCCAGTGGTACTCCACCTCCGGCAACGAGGCCCACGCCGACCAGACCATCGCCCTCCCCGCCTCCATCTCGGTCGGCTCCAAGATCGCCAGCATCGAGTCCCCCGAGGCCGGCAAGATCGTCGTCACCTTCGTCGAGGGCCACCTCGACTTCGAGTGGAAGTACTCCGCCACCGTCTACCTCCCCAGCCACGTCGCCGAAGCCGAGGGCTTCGCCGACTGGCAGACGGACCCCGCCGTCATGGGCCAGGCCATCGACTGGTTCAACAAGAACCTCAGCGACGTCTGCACCGGCCCCTGGAAGCCCGTCGACTCCAAGATGGGCGAGTACATCGTCTACGAGATCAACGACAAGTACCAGGGCTCGGTCAAGCCCTCCATCAAGAAGCTCACGATGAAGTTCGTCGAGGGCACCCCGGCGATCATCACCGAACTGCGCCAGGGCACCATCGCCGGCTCGTGGCCGAGCGAGTTCAGCCAGGAAGAGCTCGACAAGGTCAAGGACGACCCGGCCATCGGCCAGGAAGTCTTCGAAGGCTCCATCTGGCTCCACATCGACACCAACCTGAACTCCGAGCCGCTCAAGGACGTGGCCCTGCGCCAGGCGATCTTCACCGCCATCAACGTGCCGGACGCGATCTCCCGCGTCTTCCCCAGCACCGAAGTGTCGCAGCGCATGAACCACTTCTTCGGCGTGAACAGCCCGTACTTCACGGACTACATCACCCCGAGCAAGCAGGGCTCCGGCGACACGGCAGCCGCCGCCGCGATCCTCACTGAGGCCGGCTACACCGGTGCGGCCGAAGGGCAGAAGCTCGCCAAGGACGGCACCGAGGTCCCGAAGCTCGTCTTCCGCTACGGCGGCAGCGACGCCACCCGCACCACGATCGCCGAACTGGCCCAGGCCCAGCTCGCGCTCATCGGCATCACGCTCGAACTCGTCGCCATCCCCGACGGCGAGCTCGGTCCCGTGCTCTCCGAGGGCGACTTCGACCTGGTCATCTTCGGCTGGTCGGGCAACCCCGCCTTCGCGGCGAGCGTGGCCCAGCAGTTCGGCACCGACCAGAACTTCGGGAACTACTCCTACCCCGAGATCGACGCGGAGATCGCCAAGATCTCGGCCACCCTCGAGATCGACGAGGCCGCCGAGGCCGCTAACAAGGTCGTCGAGCTGGCCGTCGCCAACGCGCTGACCCTGCCGCTCTTCGACGAGCCGCAGAGCATCGTCTGGAACAAGAACACCGTCGATGGCGTCGTCGCCAACGGCAACACCCAGGGCGGACCGCTCTACAACGCGGCGGAGTGGAAGCTCAAGTAAGGGCTCACCGAGCTGAGCGGCGGGGCCCTTCCGGGGCCTCGCCGCTTGCCGCTTTCAAGACCCGGATTTCGCCGATGTCGCTCACTGATGAACGACCGTCGACAACCCCTCCACCCTTGAGTTCGCGCTGGCAGACGGTGAATTTTCCACTTAACGGCGCCATTCAGGGAATGAACGTCACGGGAACATAACGAACGAAACTCATCTCGTGTTCGGTTGTCCGAAACCCGGGATTCCCGTGGAAGGCTGTACCTCGCGTCACCCGACCCGCCGCCGAATCCGCGCCCGCGCGCGAGCCCGGCGGCCCGGCCCGGGGCCACCGACCCATCAAGGTGCCCCCGCCGACCGGTCGGTGACGCAAACCTTCGAGAGGAACCATGAAGCGACACCACAAGGCGGCCGTCGCCGCCCTCGCCTGCACCGCCCTGGTGCTCGCGGGATGCGGACAGGGCGAGGACACCTCCTCGTCCAGCCTCGACGCGTGCCTCACCGACCCGGCCGGCTGCAACGGCGGCGAGCGGGCCGACGGGGGCGAGATCACCTGGGCGCTCGACGGCTCCTGGGGCACCTGGAACCAGAACACCTCCGAAGGCAACAACGCGTACGTGTCCATGGCGCTCGTCGGCCTGTGGCCCTTCACCGGCCAGTTCGACCCGAACGGCGAGTACATCGTCAACGAGGGGATCTTCGCCCGCGCTCCGGAACTCGTCAAAGAGGACCCTGTGACCGTGGAGTACACCCTCAAGACCGGCGCGAACTGGGGCGACGGCACCGACATCACCGTCGACGACTTCATCTACCACTGGTACGCCACCTCCGGCGACGCGTCACTCTGCGAGGGCTGCGACCCCGCCAACATCACCCGCGGCTCCCAGGTCGAGTCCATCACCGGCGACGGCTCCACCGTCACCGTGGTCTACAAGGAGACCTACCACTCCGCGGAATGGCAGTACGAGGAAGTGCTCTCCGAGCCCGCGCACGTGGCCGAGGACCAGGGCTTCGACTGGAAGAACGACCCGAAGGAGATGGCGGCCGCCGAGGACTACTTCTCGGAGACGATCCCGAGCTGGTCCACCGGCCCCTTCAAGATCGCGGACGCGAAGGTCGGCGAGCACGTCATCTACGTGCCCAACGAGGATTGGGCCGGCGAGACCGAGGTGACGCTCGACAAGATCACCTTCCGCGTCATCGACGGGCTCGACAACATCACCACCGCCCTGCGCAACGGCGAGATCGACGGCGCCTCCCCGTTCTCGGTCAACGCCGAGACCATCACCCAGCTCCAGGGCACCGAAGGCCTCGAATACCAGGTCGCGGGCGGGCCCTCCTGGGAGCACATCGACCTGAACACCCAGAACGAGTTCCTCTCGGACCCGGTACTGCGCCAGGCCGTGTTCACCGCGATCGACGTCGAGAACATCATCTCGCGCACCTACGCGTACGTGCAGTCCGACATCGAGCGCAAGGGCAACCACCTCTTCCGCAACGGCTCCGAGTACTACACGGACTACCTCTCGGCCACCGGCCAGGGCACCGGCGACATCGAGCTCGCCTACGACCTGCTCACCGAGGCCGGGTACGAGGTCGAGGACGGGGTGCTCCACACCCCCGACGGCGAGCCCGTCGAGCTCGACTTCCGCTACTCCGAGTCCAAGGAGAACCGCCGCATCACCGGCGAGCTCGTCCAGGCCAACCTCGCCGACCTCGGCATCAACGTCGAGCTGAAGTCCATCCCGGACGCCGACCTCGGCACGGTCCTCGGCGAGGGCGACTTCGACATGATCGACTTCGGCTGGAGCTCCGATCCCGTGTTCGTCTCCATTGCCTCCCAGTACTGGGAGACCGGCTCCGGCTCGAACTTCGGCGGTCTCTCCGACCCCGCGCTCGACGCGCTCATCGCCGAGGTCAACGGCACCCTCGACCTCGACGAGGCCGCCGTGCGCGCCAACGCCGCGGTCCAGCAGGTCGTCCAGGACGCCTACTCGCTGCCTATCGTGGACACACCGGTCGCCGTGATGGTCTCCGATAGGTTGGTCAACGTCCGAGACAATTGGGCGTCGCAGCAGCGAGCCGCCTACAACATCGCCGAGTGGGGGGTCGAGGGTGAGTGATCATCTGCGACGGCTTCCCCGCCGAACGGGGCGTGACCGCTGAGCGATGTCGAGGAGCAGCAGGCGCCCCGCCCCCGGGCGGTGCAATGAAGAACAGTGCAGTGTATTTGGAGAAGTGCCAGGGGCTCACGGACCCGGCCGCAGAATGGGGAGTCAGTGAGCCGTAGGAGAAGCCGCGTCGCGACGCGGCGGGGCCGGTCGGCAGGCGAACCGGTCCACACCAGAGAAACCGTTAACGAGGCATTATGGTTGTATTCATAATCCGGCGCATCCTGCTGATGATCCCGGTGCTGCTGGGCGCCACTATCTTGTGCTTTGTCCTGGTCGACGTCGCGAACGACCCCGTCCAGGACAAGATCTTCGAGATCTCCCAGTCCACCGGCGAGCCGGTTCCCCAGTCGACCATCGACGCCCTCGAGTCGTCGCTGTACTACGACCGGTCCATCCCCGAGCGCTATTGGATCTGGCTCACCGGCTTCGGTGACACCAACGGCGACATCGGCCTCCTCCAAGGCGAATGGGGCCCCTCCATCGAGGGCTCCGCCATGGACATCGGCTACGAGGTCTCGACCCGCTTCTGGATCACCCTCCGGCTGGTCCTGTTCGCGACGCTCGCGTCCATCGGCATCGCCATTCTCGCCGGTGTCGTCAGCGCGGTCAAGCAGTATTCGCGCACCGACTACACCCTGACCTTCCTGGGCTTCCTGTTCCTCGCCATGCCGATCTTCTGGCTCGGCTCGCTGTTCAAGGAAGGCGCCGTGCAGCTGAACAAGATCCTCGGCTCCACGGTCTTCCAGACCTACGGCTCCGGCTCCACCGGCTTCCGAGGCAACGGCTGGGAGGTCTTCATGGACTCCCTGCCCTTCCTCATCGTGCCGACCCTGGTGCTCATGCTCGGCGGCTACGCCGCGATCTCGCGGTACCAGCGCGCCTCGATGCTCGAGGTCATGAACTCCGACTACGTGCGGCTCGCCCGCGCCAAGGGCGTGCGCAACCGCACCGTCATGCGCCGCCACGCGCTGCGGACCGCGCTCATCCCCGTCGCGACCTTCGCGCCCCTCGCGCTCTCCGGGGCCATGGGCGGCGCGATGGTCACCGAGAGCATCTTCGGCTGGCGCGGCCTGGGCGTGTACTCCCTGGACGCCATCAACGCCGGCGACACCTTCGCCGTCATGGCCTACGTGCTCATCTCCGGCGTCGTCGTCCTGGTCGGCGTCCTGATCTCCGACATCCTGTACGGCGTGCTCGACCCGAGGATCCGCTATGAGTAACACCGCATCGCCCCGCCTCGACGCCGAGGCCATCACCAGCAAGGAGCGCGGCCAGTGGGAGATGGTCGGCCGCCGCTTCTTCCGCCACCGCGCGGCCGTGATCAGCCTCGTGGTCTTCATCCTCGTGGTGCTTTTCGCCTACGTCGGGCCCTTCCTGTGGAAGTGGGACTACAAGATCCACTCGGAGATCCCCTCGTGGGCCGCCCCGAGCCTGGACCACCCCTTCGGCACCGACAAGGCCGGGCGCGACATGCTCGGCGCGATGATGCAGGCGACCAAGCAGTCGCTCAACGTCGCGCTCGTCGTGGCGATCGGCTCCACGGTGCTCGGCGCGCTCTACGGCGCCGTCGCCGGGTTCTACCGCGGCTGGATCGACTCGGTCATGATGCGCTTCCTCGACATCATGTTCGTGATCCCGTTCCTGGTCATCACCGGTGCGCTCGCGGGCGCCATCGACACCAGCGTCCGCTGGTACCACATGGCCTTCATCCTCGCGATCTTCGGATGGACCTCGATCGCGCGCGCCGTGCGCGCCGAAGTGCTATCCCTGAGGGAGAAGGAGTTCATCGAAGCCGCCCGCTCGGCGGGGGGCTCCGACTGGCACATCATCGTGAAGCACCTGATCCCGAACACGATGAGCGTCATCATCGTCTCGGTGACGCTCCAGATCGCCTTCGCCATCCTGTCGGAGACGACCCTGTCCTTCCTCGGTCTGGGCATCCAGAGCCCCGACACGTCGCTGGGCCTCCTCATCGAGGCGGCGGGCGCGTCGGCTTTCAACGAGCACTGGTTCCTGTTCTACATCCCGGGTCTCATGATCATTCTCATCGCGCTCACCATCAACTTCATCGGTGACGGCCTGCGCGACGCGATGGACCCGCGGCAGACGATGGTGAGGCGATAGCGTTGTCGAACATCTCAGTGAGCACCAACGGGGCCAAGCGCTCCACGGGCGCCAAGGGCGACAGCGTCCTCGAGGTCAACGACCTCAACGTCGCGTTCCCGACCGAGGACGGGCTCGTCCACGCCGTCCGCGGCGTCTCCTACGAGCTGCGCCGCGGCCAGAGCCTCGGCATCGTCGGCGAGTCCGGCTCCGGCAAGTCGGTGACCTCCATGGCGATCATGGGCCTCCTGCCCAAGACCGCCCAGATCACCGGCTCCGCCAAGCTCGAGGGCGAAGAGCTCCTCGGCCTCGGCGACGCCGAGCTCTCCCGCATCCGCGGCAAGAAGATCTCCATGATCTTCCAGGACCCGCTGACCAGCCTCAACCCGGTCTACACGGTCGGCTTCCAGCTCGGCGAGGCCATCCGCGTCCACTACCCGGACGTGAACAAGTCCGAGGCCCGCAAGCGCTGCATCGACCTGCTCGACTCGGTCGGCATCCCGAACCCGCAGCAGCGGGTCGACGCCTACCCGCACGAGCTCTCCGGCGGTATGCGCCAGCGCGTGGTCATCGCCATCGCCATGGCGAACAACCCGGACGTGATCATCGCCGACGAGCCCACCACGGCCCTCGACGTCACGGTCCAGGCCCAGGTCCTCGAGGCCCTGGAGAAGGCCCGCGAAGAGGTCAACGCCGCGCTCATCCTCATCACCCACGACCTCGGGGTCATCGCCGGGCACACCGACGACGTCCTCGTCATGTACGCGGGCAAGCCGGTCGAGCAGGGCACCGTCGACGAGATCTTCTACGAGCCGCGCATGCCCTACACCCTGGGCCTGATCGGATCGCTCCCGCGCATGGACGAGGACCGGGGCCACCGCCTCACCCCCGTCCACGGCACGCCGCCGTCGATGCTCAACCTGCCGCCGGGCTGCCCGTTCCGCCCGCGCTGCCCGATGCACCAGGACATCTGCTCGGAGGTCGAGCCGGACCTGCTGCCGGTGAACTCGTCCAGCCACGTCTCGGCCTGCCACTTCCAGGACCAGCTCGAGGGCAAGGCCCCCGACGACGTGTTCGCGCCCGTGGCCACCGACCTGTCGGTCGAAGCGGAAGTCGAAGCCGCCGAGGCCGAGGCCGCCGCCCTGCATGAGGAGGAAGAGAAGTGAACGCCATGCTCGACACTCCGCAGACCGCGGCGAACCCGGTCATCGCCGGGAAGAACCTGGTCAAGGAGTTCCCCGTGCGCTCCAAGGGGATCCTCCGGCGCAAGGTCGGCGCCGTCCACGCCGTCTCCGGGGTGACCCTCGAGATCGGCCAGACCGAGACCCTCGCGCTCGTCGGCGAGTCCGGCTGCGGCAAGTCCACGACCGCGCGGCTGATGATGAACCTCATCCCGCCGACCTCGGGCGAGATCCTCTACGAGGGCCGCGACCTGACGAAGCTCTCGCGCAACCAGATGCGGCCCATCCGCCGGGACCTCCAGCTGGTGTTCCAGGACCCGATGGCCTCGCTCGACCCGCGCATGACGGTCTTCGAGATCATCGCCGAGCCGCTCCGCGTGCACAACATGTTCAAGAACGGCGGCCGCGACCGGGTGAACAGCCTGATCGAGATCGTCGGCCTGAACCCGGAGCACCGGAACCGGTACCCGCACGAGTTCTCCGGCGGCCAGCGCCAGCGCATCGGCATCGCCCGCGCGCTCGCCCTGCAGCCGAAGGTCCTCATGCTCGACGAGCCGGTGTCGGCCCTCGACGTGTCGATCCAGGCCGGCGTCATCAACCTGCTGGAGGACCTGCAGGACGAGCTCGGGCTGTCGTACCTGTTCGTCTCGCACGACCTTTCGGTGGTGCGGCACATCGCGGACAAGGTCGCGGTCATGTACCTCGGCAAGATCGTCGAGGAGGGCACCACCGACCAGCTCTTCGCCGGTCCGGCCCACCCGTACACGCAGGCCCTCATGTCGGCGATCCCGCTCCCGGACCCGCGCAAGGAGCGGACCCGCGAGCGGATCGTCCTCCAGGGCGACGTGCCGAGCCCGTCCAACCCGCCTTCGGGCTGCCGGTTCCGCACCCGCTGCCCGCTGTTCAAGGAGCTGTCGGAGGCGGAGCAGGCCAAGTGCATCGACGTCGAGCCGCTCCTGCGCTCCGACCACGCGGGCCAGACCCGCGCGGCCTGCCACTACGCGGCGCCGAAGCAGCTCGTCTAGCGAATACCGCGGGGCCGCTCCACCTTCGGGTGGGGCGGCCCCGTCTCTTTCCGCCTCATCGGTTCGCACGCCGGGGCCGCGCAGTGCGAGACTTCGGCCATGACCGCATCTGCCAGCGCCACCGTGTCCGCCCTGCTCGCCGAACTGGGCGACCGGTGGGCGACCCCGGAGAAGATCGCCGCCGTCAAGGAGCGCCTCATCGCGGACCTCCCCGGCTGGAAGACCCCGGCCGCTTACGGACTCGGGATGTACGACGTCTCGGGCGAGCTGGTCTTCGGCGTGAAGAACGTCGGCGAGCATCCGCTTCCGGCGGTCGTGATGGCGACGATCCTCGGCCACGAGGGCGGCTCGAAGTCGTACGAGATCAACGCGGCGACGCTGCAGCAGGCGATCCGCCTGCTCGAACCGGCGGGTGCCTGCAGGGCCTACGACCACCCGAACCTGGCGGAGTGGAAGAAGATTCTGAAGCTGCTCAAGGGCGACCGGCAGCTGGAGGCGAAGATGGTGTTCGTCGCCGACTTCGACGACTGGCGGGAAGACGACGACATCGACGACCTGTGCGAGGCCGTCTACTACGACGCCAAGTCGACCCGCAGCAAGGGACCGGACCGCGGCTGAGCGTCCCGCGGCCCGGCCTTGAACGACTCGGGTCAGTCGATGTGGTAGGCCTGCATGCAGCCGACGTGCGCGAAGCCCCACGTGTCGTTCCAGTCCACCACGACCCAGACCTTCGACCAGGACCCGCAGGTCGTGTGCTTGCCGCCGTCGGTGAACGGCGCGCACCACGACCCGTCGACCCAGGTCCCCGCCGGGATCTCCGGCCCGATCTGCGCCGCGCTCGCGTTCGGGTACTCGCGCACCACGGTCGGCGCACTGAACGTGGCGCTGCAGTACACGCTCTCGGTGCCCTCGGCCGCCTGAACCACCGGCGCTTCGGACTCGACCGGCCCTGCCGCAGCGGGAGCGGCCCAAACCGCCCCGATCGCCAGGGCCGCGGCCGCACTGGCCAGAATTCGTCGCATTTGACCACCTCGTTGTAGGACGACAATGCCGCTTCATGCTTGCAGAGGAAGGGGTGTCGGGTGGACGGAATCGACGGGGCCGGGCTTATCGGAAAGACGATAGAGCGGATTTGGCGGAGTCGGCTCCACAGTGGCTTCAGGAGATGGACTTACCTGCGGTTCAACCTCGCAGCGACGGAGGGGTGGGGGAGGGGCGGGCCCCGACGCGGGTCTCGGGGGGGTCTTGCCGCAACCTGGCAGCGACAACGAGGTGGGGGAGGAACGAGCCTTGACTGCGGCTTCCCCGCTCGTCTGGGCCCCTGCTTCGGGCGGGCAGCGACAAAGAGGTCTGCTCCTGACCAGGCCGCATTGCGGCCGGCGGGCGGGACTTCCCGAGGCGGCGTGCCTCCCCGCTGAACTCCTCCGATTCCCTCCCGACCCCGGACATGCTGAGGGGCCCGGTCCCCCTTGGGAATCGGGCTGCGCTGGCGTTGACCTGCGCTCCCCCCAGCAGTCGCCCGCTGAGGGCAGGTTAAGAACGGAGGACCTCCCGAGTCTTCCCTGTGAACCACCGGAGTTGCCGGCTTTGCCGCAAGGGCAGGTTCGATCACCCTGCAGGCCTTGACTTCTGCGGCATCGGATTCCCGGAACTGCTCCCGGGTCCGTGCGATGCTCGCTTCCATGCGCTTATGTACGAGCCAGTTCGCATACTCATCGAGCTGGCGCTTCAGGCTCCGTGAGAACTCCTCGGCTCCCTGCCCATTCGGAAGATCGGAGTCGGCTTCCCATTCGGCATCCGTTGCGCCGGTGCGCTTGTGCCGAATGGCCACCTGACCGGGACCGGTCTTTGCAATGTCCCAATCGCCCGTGTGAATCCGGCCATGGTGGAATCGGCAAAGGAGGATCAGGTTCTCAGCTGTCGTCAAGCCGCCGTCCGCCCAGTGCTCCAGGTGGTGGGCCTCGGTCCAGGAGATCGGAGCCCGGCAGCCGGACCAGGCGCAACCCTCGGTCTGCTCGAGCTCCAGTTTGCGGCGGAGGGCCGCGTTGGGGAGGCGCTTCGCCCGGCCCAGCTCGATCGCCTCGCCGGTGCTGTAGTCGAAGACCGAGGGGATGACCCCGGCTTCGCAGGCGAGCAGGCGGGCCTTGGCGAGGGAGATCGTCTTGCCGTCGAGCTTCGGGAGCCGCCCGGTCTTCTCGCCGCGAAGGGTCTCGACATCGCAGGTGAGGTTCAGAGTGGCGGTGTGGCCGTGCCGCTCGGGAGCTGAAGGGCCGGTGCCGTAGGCGGCCGCCATCTGGTGCAGCGCTTCGGCATTGCGGCCGGAGACGCGGGGGAGCAGACCGTCTTCGTCGGCCTCGTCCTGGCGGGGAGGGGGAACGGCGGTCTTCAGGGCATTGCTGATGAGCTTCCCGGTGTCATCGGTGAGCAGGCCTTCGATGTCCCACATGCCATCAGCGCGCTGGTTGACCTCCAGTCAGGCGAGGGACTGCTGGCTCAGTTCATCGAGCAGGGACTGCTGGTCGCGGCGCAGATGCGGTCCAGGTGCTCGGCGAGCTCGGAGCGGGTGGAGTGGATGCAGTACTCCCGGATCAGCTCCTCGGGTGTGCCGCAGAGCGCTGCACTGTAGGGGGATTCGACCGGAGTGGGGTAGGGCACCCGGGAGCAGACGGCCAGGCCTTCTCGCTCCAGGCGGCGCACGGCGTAGGCGATGGCGTCGATGCGGGCGGTCCCTGAGAGGGCCGCTTCGGTGAGGTGCTTGAACTTCGGAGCCAGGCGGGCAATGGAGGCGATCTGGCCGGCGCAGGCCTCGTTGAGATTGAAGGACTCTTTGATCCAGTCGCGAATGCCGGAGAAGCCGTCGCATTCTTTGTGGAGCCCTTGGGAAGTGTAGGTGATGACCGCTTGCAGGAGATTGGCCTCGACTGCGCGGAGCTGAGTGGCGAGGGAGTCGATCTGGGGGCGCAGGGTGGCTGCCTGTGTGTTTCGATCTGTGCCTTTCATCCTGCTCACCCCCTTGAGAGTTATCCGATTGTTCGTCTGACCGTTATAGATCCATGATGACAGGTTTCGGTATTGGTGTCATCACTAGAAGGGGTGAATGTAAGTCTAATGTGGATTTCTGGCCGCCCCGTTCCAGCCCGCGGGCCGGAATCCGAGGAGGGCTCTTACTGCCTCTTTGTCGCTGCCGCTTGAACCTTGTGTACAGACCACTGAAAGTCGAAGTGGGACAATGGAAGCACTCCTACCCCGTCGCCGCCGCCTGAACCGGTGGGCGAACAGACTGGCAATTGTCGGGATCACGACACTTTGGCGTTCGCAGAGGTGAAGGGGCCCAAGGCGGAACTTGGGGTGACCACGGCTACCGGATTCCCGCTAGCGTGGCAGCATACGGGCCCGAGTGGTGGAATCTGGTAGACACAGTCGGCTTAAAACCGGCCGTCGTGAGACTTGCGGGTTCAAATCCCGTCTCGGGCACGGTGGTGGGATGGACCTGTGGGCCAACGGGATCGGACGGAGTGGGGCCGTCCGACCCGAGAGTGTCGTTCCTCGCATTTCCGGCATCGTCTTCCGAACGGGTGATGGCCGCAAGTCTTCGAGGAGTTCTCACGCTCCGTGTTCGCACCGTCGGTGACCTGCCCGGTTAGGTCTGTGAACCGGGCGTTTCGGACTCGGTACGGACTGCATCGACAGGTTGACTGCCCAGGGCCGCCGTGCTATCCAGGGAGGCGAGCGCTGATACCATTCTGTCGAAACAGCCGGTGGGGACATGGCTTTCCCTTCTGCTGCAACGACTTTGTCACTTCCCGGTATCGCGGAAGCCGAAGGCCAGTGTCGTGAGGATGGCGATGCCCGAAACACCTCTGTCCACAACCCATACTTTCCAGCCCGCCGGTCCGCCCTTTCCCTCCGGTTCCATTGCCGCAGAGGGATCTGGGACGTCGGCCGATCTCAAGTCCCGTCTGCTGCGCATCGCGCTGCTGCCCCTCGTCGCCGCCGTGCTGCTGGGCGTCGGCGTCGTGGTCTTCTTCGAATACGCGCCCGCTGACAGTCCGACATGGACTGCCCCGGTCGTGCTCGGCCTCGCCGCGGTCTTCATCGCGCTCGTGGCCTACCTGTCCGCCGGCGCCGCCTCCAAGGTCGACGCCGATCTGGGCCGTCAGGTGCTCGCGGTCCGTCGAGCCACTGTCGAGACGCACTACAAGGTCTGGCAGGTCCTCGACGACCTGCAGCGGGATCTGCCCGCTGACCAGCGATGGTCCGTCCCTCTCCCCAATCCCTCCACCAACGCCGCCACCACCGACGAGGCGGTGCGGCTCCTCGCCGCGGAGGCCCGGCAGCTCCGTGCGGCCGCCGAGGCGGTCGCCGCCCGAGGCGGGCGCCCCGCGCCGCCGCAAGCGCCGGCCCGCGGCCCGCGGCAGATGCCGACCTCGGGTCCGATCGACGCGGTGAGCCCGCACTCGCGGGTGGGCATCTTCGTGAACCTGGCCCGGCGCCTGCAGTCGCTGGTGCACCGGGAGATCGAGCAGCTCGACGAGCTCGAGAACCAGGTGGAGGACCCCGATCTCCTCAAGGGCCTGTTCTCGGTGGACCACTTGGCGACGCGCATCCGCCGCCACGCGGAGAACCTCGCGGTCCTGGGCGGTGCGACCTCGCACCGGCAGTGGTCGCGTCCGGTCAACGTCTACGAAGCGCTCCGCAGCGCCGTCGCGGAGGTGGAGCAGTACGCCCGCGTGAAGCTGGTGCGCCCCATCGACGGCACGCTCAAGGGCCATGCCGTCGCGGACGTCATCCACCTCGTGGCGGAGCTCGTGGAGAACGCGACGACGTTCTCGGCGCCGAACACGCAGGTCCTCATCCGGGTCGCCCGGGTGCGCACGGGCCTGGCCGTGGAGGTCGAAGACCGCGGCCTGGGCATGGAGGCGCACGAACGGGACCGGTTCAACAAGATGCTGGCGACGCCGGACCAGGTGGACCTGGACGAGCTGCTCGCGGACGGCCGCATCGGCCTGTACGTGGTCTCGTCGCTGGCGCACCGCCACGAGTTGACGGTCCAGTTGCAGTCCAACATCTTCGGCGGCACCCAGGCGATCCTGGTGATCCCCGAGGTGCTGCTGGGCGACGAGACGCCGAAGGCCCCCGAACCTCGTGAGCTGCCCTCGCCCCCGCCGGTGCCGGCGATGCCGGTGCGCCAGCCCGGGGCCGGAACGCCGCCGCAACTTCCTTCGGTGCAGTTGCGCCCCTTGCCGACCGCCGGTACCCGCCACTACGGTGGTTCTGTGCCTCAAGCTCGCATGGACGGCCCCGTCAACGGCCACAGCACCGCAGCAATGAGGGTCGACACCGGTGCCCTGCCGGTGACGGCCGAGATCCCCGAGGTGGAGCCTGATCGGCCGGGCGGCTTCGATTCGGACGCTCGTCCGGAGCTTCCGAAGCGCACCAAGCAGACGCACTTGGCCCCGCAGTTGCGCGATGCGCCGCAGCACGGGGCGCGGGGTTCGGAGACGGGCCACGACCCGGGTCTGATGAAGGCGTTCCAGCAGGGCCAACAGCGCGCGGACATCGATCCGCAGATCCCCGCATCCAATGGTTCCGTTTCTCCGTACAGGAATGAGGAGTTCTAATGGCAGGCGATGAGGCAGGCGCGCAATCAGATCTCAGCTGGCTGCTGGCCGGGCTGGTGAGGAAGGTTCCGCACACGCGAAGCGCGCTCCTGCTGTCCTCGGACGGTATCAAGAAGGCCTTCCACGGCATGGGCGTCGACCAGGCCGACCAGCTCTCGGCCATCGCGTCGGGCATGTTCTCGCTGGCGCGGAGCGCGGGCGTCCAGTTCGGTTCGTCGGCGGGCGTCCGCCAGGTGGTGGCGGAGTTGGACGACACGCTCCTGTTCGTGTCGACCGCGGGCCAGGGCGCGGTCCTGGCCGTGGCGGCGGGGCGCGAAGCGGACGCGGGGGTCCTCGGCTACGAGATGTCCATTCTGGTCAAGAGTGTGCGCCCGTATCTGGAGACGCCTGTGCGCAGGACCGCGGCCGCCAGCGGTGAAATGGTCGGCTGATGTCCGACTTCGAGCATCATCCGCTGCTCGACGACGATGCGGGGCCGCTGGTGCGGCCCTACACCGTCTCGAACGGCCGCACCACGCCGACGAAGAAGATGGATCTGCTGTCGCTGGTCCGGTCGACCGGTCAGATGCGGCCGGCGCAGTTGGAGCCGGAGCACGCCGAGACCCTGCTCCTGTGCCAGGAGCCGATCTCGGTCGCCGAGGTCTCGGCGCACATGCGGTTGCCGGCGATGGTCATCAAGGTCCTCCTGTCCGATCTCGTCGACTGCGGCGCGATCATCACCCACGCTCCCGACCCGGCCGTCGACCCCACTGACAAAACCGTATTGGAGGCACTCCTCAATGGCCTACAACGGCGACTCTGACCACTCGCCCGCACAACAACAAGTCCTGCCCACCGCCATCAAGCTGCTCGTCGCCGGGGGCTTCGGCGTCGGCAAGACGACCTTCGTCGGGGCCGTCTCTGAGATCGAGCCGCTGAGCACCGAGGAGACCATCACGATGGCCTCGATCGGCACGGACGACCTCACGGGGGTCGGGGACAAGGTGACGACGACCGTCGCGTTGGACTTCGGCCGCATCACGCTGGACCGGCAGCACATCCTGTACCTGTTCGGCACGCCCGGCCAGGACCGGTTCTGGTTCATGTGGAACGAGCTCTCGGACGGGGCGTTCGGCGCGGTGGTGCTGGCGGACACGCGGCGCCTGGAGGACTGCTTCCCGGCGCTCGACTTCTTCGAGCGGCGCGGCACCTCGTTCATCGTGGCGGTCAACGAGTTCGAATCCGGCTACCACTACGAGCCGGAAGAAGTCAGGGCCGCACTGGATCTCAAACCGAATATCCCGATCGTCTGCTGCGACGCACGCGATCCACGTTCCGCGACCTTGGTGCTGGTCACGTTGACCAAGCACCTGATATCGGCCGCTGCTTCCAGCGTCCGGTGAAGGAGCCCAGCATGTCCATTCCCGAGAACGAGTTCCGACTCACGATCACTCCCGACGACCCGGGGGCCACCGAGCGGGCCAAGCGCCTGCGCGACCTCGGGATCGGCAACCTGCCCGACCCCGAGTTCGACGAGCTCGCCAAAGAGCTGACCAAGCTCACCGGCGCGCCCTACGCGATGGTGAACTTCATCGACGAGGAGCACCAGTACTTCGCGGGCCTCGCGGCCCCGACCCCGGACGCGGCCAGCCAGGCCATCGCGGGGGCCTCCGACACCCCCGAGGTGGGCCGGGAGATGGACCGCGACCACGGCTACTGCCCGCACGTGGTGGTGCGCGGCAAGGCACTCGTCCTGGGGGACGTCTGCGACTACCCCCGGTTCGCGGGGAACCCGGTGGTCGACAAGATCGGCATCCGCTCCTACCTCGGGGCGCCGCTGATCGACGACGAGGGGAACACCTTGGGGACGGTGTGCGTGGTCGACACGGAGACCCACGACTGGGGCCGCCCGGGTCTGGAGATCATCAAGAACATGGCCGCCAAGGTGATGGACCGGATCCGGGAGCGCAATGCCGGGATCCAGTCCGACGATCCGCTGCAGGGGTAAACGAATGAGGAGGCGGCTGACGCTGCCTCCTCGTTTTCGCAAGCCCGATCCTCCGGCCGATCCTCCGGATTTCGCGCTCTAGTGCACCGCGATCGCCTCGCCGTTGACGATGCGCTCGGACCACTGGCCCTTGGTCCGTCCCATCGCCGCCTCGGCGAGGCGAAGGCGCTGCACGTCCGAAGTGCCTGCGGGCGCGAAGATGTGGTACGCGTCCCGCAGGAACCGCTCGATCGGCCGCTCGGTGGTGAGACCGATGGCGGCGTGGATCTCCATCGCCTCGCGCGCGGAGTCCAATGCGGACTCCACGTTGACGAGCTTGGCGTTCATCAGCTCGATGTCGCAGGGCATGCCCCGGTCGAGCAGGTGCACCGCATGGTAGGCGGTGATCCTGGCCGTCATGAGGCGTGAGGTGATCTGCCCGATCTTCTGCTTGATGTTGTCGAGTTCGGCGATCGGCCTCCCGTACAGCTCTCGCTGGGACGCATAGGCGACCGTCTCATCGAGGATCGCCTGGTGGATCCCGAGCGACACCGCCGTCAGGTTGGAGCGCCCGTACAGGATCGAGGACGAGTAGGCCACCGAGAGGCCCTGGCCCTCGTCGCCGAGCCGGTTCGTGGCCGGCACGCGGCAGTTCTCGAACAGGAGCTCCCCGAAACTGAACCCGTGCAGGCCCATCGTGGACTGCTGCGGGGCCAGCGCGAACCCGGGCCGGTCGGACTCGACGAGGAACGCCGTGAGTCCTTTGGGGCCCAGGCCCGTGCGCACGACCACGCCGTGGACGTCGCCGACATGGCTGTTGCCGACGAAGACCTTGTGGCCGTTGAGGATGTAGTCGTCGCCGTCGCGGACGGCCCGGGCGCGCATGCCGAGCACGTGGCCGCCGGAGGCGGATTCGGTGACGGCGATAGTGGGGAGGCAGTCGCCGTAGGCGACTTTCGGCAGCCAGGTCTTCTTCTGCTCGTCCGAGCCGAAGTGGAGGATCTTGGCGACCCCGAGCTGGGAGGCCTGCACCATCGCACCCATGGCACCGGAGACCCGGGCCAGTTCCTCGATGATGATGGTCTTCGCCAAGTGCCCCATGCCCATCCCGCCGTATTCGACGGGGATGGTGACTCCGAGCCAGCCTTGGGCGGCGATGAGGCGGGAGAGCTCATGGTGGACGGTCTTCTTGGTCTCCATCTCGGGGACGCGCGGGCGCACTTCGCGTTCGGCGAAGGCCCGGACCTCGGCTCTGAGGGCGTCGTGCTGTTCATTGGTGAAGTAACCGGTCGTCAACGGGTAACCCCCTGTGGGCGTGTCGCTCGCCTATGACCGCTCCTCAGCAGTCCCCACCAGTGACGAGCTGTATATGCGAGTTGTATTCGCAGTGACTGTAGCAACCGTTTTCGGATGGGGCAAGGTTCGACAATGTGGACACATGGTTGTGACGGGTCGGTAACAAGCTCCTGTGCTGCAAGGGATCACGTGCGCAAACACGAATCCCGAATCCCGAGAGTGAGGGTGCGCGAACCGTCGCCGTGTGCTACGGAGAAGCGGCACTTACTGTTATGGGGGCTTTGCCAAGGCGTTATGCTGCGTTGACTCGGGCGCAATCGTCCCATGATTGGATCAGCTTGGGGCAACCCCGGCCCGCTACCCATCGACCCCCAACGGAGTGCCATGTTCACCATCAGAAGGAAGCGCCGTGCCGTGGCTGTCGGCGCCGCCGCCGCGCTGGCCGCGACCACGCTCGCCGTCGGCGCCTGGTCGGCCAACGCCGGCCAGCAGGACCGCCACCGCGAGGTCGACCTCCAGCTGTTGGCTCTCAACGACTTCCACGGCTACATCGAGGCCAGCGCCTCCAACACCTGGGCGATCGGCGGCGTCAACACGCCTGTGGGCGGCGCCGAGTACCTCGCGACGCACCTGGAGCAGGCCCGCGAGGGCGAGCGCTATTCGACGACGGTGGCGGCGGGCGACCTCATCGGCGCCAGCCCGTTCCTGTCGGCCGTGTACGACGACGAGCCGACGATCGAGTCCCTGAACGCGATGGGCGTCGAGGTCTCCTCGGTCGGCAACCACGAGTTCGACGCCGGCATCGACGAGTTGAACCGCATCATCGAGGGCGACGAGGACTTCGAGGGCGCCGACTTCCCTTACCTCGGCGCGAACGTCGTCGACGAGGCGACCGGTCAGCCGGTCCTGGACCCGTACTGGGTCAAGGACTTCGGGAAGGGCGTCAAGGTCGGCTTCATCGGCATGACCCTCGAGGGCACGGGCGACATCGTCTCGCAGTCCGGCATCGAGGGCCTGGAGTTCACCGACGAGGTCGAGACCGCGAACAAGTACGCCAAGGAGCTCAAGCGCCGGGGCGTCAACGCGATCGTGGTGCTGCTGCACGAGGGCGGCGTCCCGGTCGCGCAGGACACCGGCCACGAGTGCGAGTCCTTGGACGGCACCGCGGTCGGCATGTCCGGCCCGATCGTCGACATCGCCGAGACGATGACGCCGCTCGTCGACGTCCTGGTCACCGGCCACACCCACAACGAGTACGTGTGCTCGGTGCCCGACCCGGCCGGGAACCCGCGCATGGTCACCTCCGCTTCTTCGTACGGCCGCGTGTTCACGCAGATCGACGCCACGTACGACAAGCGCACCAAGGACATCGTGCGTTCGTCGGTGACGGGCTCGAACACGGTCGTCACCCGCGACGTCGACCCGAACGAAGAGCAGCAGGACATCATCGCGTCCTACATGGGCGAGGGCTACGACGAGGTCGCCAACCGCCTCGTCTGCCACATCGCCGAGGACATCAAGCGCGGCGCGACCCGCGCGGAGGAGTTCCCGCTGGGCAGCCTCATCGCCGACGCGCAGCTGTGGAACACCTCCGGCGCCGACACCGGCGGGGCCGAGCTCGCGCTCATGAACCCCGGCGGCGTCCGCCAGGACCTGCTCCTCAACGCCGGGAACCCCGGCGAGGTCACGTACAAAGAGGTGTTCGAGGTCCAGCCGTTCGCGAACTACGTGGTCACGCTCGACCTGACGGGCGCGCAGATCCTCGCCGGGCTCCAGCAGCAGCTGCCGAGCGCGGCCCGCTCCACGACGCTGCAGCTCCAGGTCTCCGAGGGCTTCACGTACACATGGGACAAGACGAAGACCGGCACGGACCAGATCGTGGCCGATTCGCTCATGCTCAACGGCGAGCCGATCGTCATGGACCAGACCTACCGGGTCACGATGAACTCGTTCCTCGCCGAGGGCGGCGACTCGTTCACCGCCTTCAAGGACGGCACGAACCGGCTCTTCGGCGAGCTCGATGTGGACGCGTTCGAGGACTACCTCGCCGAGTTCGGCACCGCCGCGGCGCCGCTCGAGGCGCCGGAGCTCGGCCGGGTCACAGTGATCTCTTAGGTATCTGAGTACATTCACAGGACACATTCACGGCTCGCAAGCAGGGCCGACAGCGGCGGAGCAGGGAATGCTCCGCCGCTGTGTCGTGTTTCAGGCAACGACCGGATAAGCTCGGAATCACCCTTGAAATTCCAACGGAGGACCGCAGGTCATGGCAATGCAGAGCAGGAACTCATCCCTTCGAAATATGGTGAAGACCCAGTACAACGAGCAGCACATGGGTGCCGCGTACGGGCCTTACGGGCAGATGACCCAGGCTCCGCAGGCTGAGACCATGCGGATCGACGACGTCATCGTGCGCACGGTGGCCCTTGTGGGCGCGACCTTCGTGGCCGCCATGCTCACCTGGGGCATGTTCGTCAGCGGCGACGAGTCGCAGCTGGGCCTCGCCGGGCTGCTGATGATGGTCGGCTCCGTGGTCGGCATCGGCATCATGATCTTCTCGATGTTCAAGCCGATCACCAACCCGTTCGTCGCGTTCGCCTACGCGATCGGCCAGGGCTTCATCCTCGGCGGCGTCTCCGCGATCTTCGAGGCGCAGTTCGAGGGCATCGTCGTGAACGCCCTCCTCGGCACGGTGCTCGTGTTCGCGGGGATGCTCGCGCTATACAAGTTCCGCATCCTCAAGAACTCCCCGATGTTCACCAAGGTCATCGTCGGAGCGGGCTTCGGCATCGCCGGCCTGCTCCTCGTGAACTTCGTCGCGAGCCTCTTCAGTGTCAACCTCGGCCTGTTCGCGACCCCGGGCGGCGACCCGACCACGCTCCAGTGGATCATCGCGATCGCCCTGACCCTCTGGGCCGCGTTCTCGTTCATCCTCGACTTCGACATGATCGAGTACTCCGCCGCCAACGGCGCCCCGAAGAAGTACGCGTGGGCCGGCGCCTTCGGCCTCACCGCGGGCCTCATCTTCCTGTACTGGAACCTGCTGCGACTGCTCTCCTACTTCCAAGGCGAGTAATCCCTTGAGTTCGGAACTCGAGCGGGCGATCGGGCGTGTCGTCGAAGGCACGCGCCACTGGTCGCCCGCTCGCTGGTCTTCCCGGGCCGACACGATGCACGCCCTCGTCCAGGCCCTCGCCGACATCACCGCCGACGCCGAAGGCGAACCGCGCAGGCCGGTCCCGCACCTCCCCAACCAGATGCAGCTGCCCGACCAGCTCCAGGTCATCGGCCTCGACCTGCTCGAAGCTGACCTCACCGACGAGCAGCGCGCCGCCGCCGACGAGGCGATCCGCAAGGCCCGCGCGATCCTCTTCTAGTCGTTCCAGTCCGCCATGAGCAGCGCCGCGTCGTCCAACGCCTCGACCATGTTGTCCGACTCCCAGCGCAGCACGCTGCGGCGCGTCCGCGTATCGCGGTCCTCGATCGCGGCGAGGCGGAGGTCGAGCCGCTGCACGGCCTCGCTCAGGTCGATGCCGCGCGGCGGGGCCGCGCCGCGGGCCAGCGCCGCCAGCCGCAGGTACGCCGTGTCGAGCGAATCCGCGAACGCGTCCACGCCCGCGAGGCCCTTCGCCTTCTCGTCGCGGCCGAGCGTTGCGTTGACCGCCACGAGTGCCCTTCCCGCCCTTGACAACGCGGCCTCCGCGCCGAGCACGTCCGCCGAGAGCGGCCCCGGGCCCGCGACCGGTTCGGCCTTCGCCTGGTCGGCCGCGCTGGTGAGGGCGGCGCGGCGGGCGCGGATGCGGTCGATCGCGGCGTGCATGACCTTCCGGTCGTAGTCCGCCGGGTGCGCCTGCCGGTCCAGGGAGAGCCGGGCGTAGTCGCGGTAGGCGTCCACGAGGTCCCCTAGGAGATCCCCGAGTCGGCGGGTCTGCCAGGTCGGCACGAGCACGTAGAAGCCGATCGCGAGCGCCGCGCCCACCAGGGTGCAGGCGCCCCGGTCGAAGGCGGCGATCACCGGGCTCTCGCCCGCGAGGTCGATCTGGAACACCGTGAACCCCGAGACGGCCGCCGCGAACGCGAGCATCGACACCGGTCGCGTCAGGTACGCGATGAGCGCGTAGGAGAGCACGATCAGGCTGAGCCACAACTGGTCCTGCGGGAGCACCAGCCCCAGGAGCGAGGCGAGGACGACGCCGCCGGTGGTGCCCACCGCCCGCGTGACGCCGCGGGTCAGCGTCCCCGAGAAGTCCGCCTGCAGCACCAGCCAGGCGGTGAGCGGGATCCAGTAGCCGTGGCCGGTGGGCCAGGCCAGGCCGATCGTCATCGCCAGCGCGATCACCCCCGCGCGGCGCAGCGCGTGGTGGATGACCGGGTCGCGGCGGTGGAGGCGGGTGCGGAGCTGGCCGATGGCCTGGCGGGCGGTGCTGGTGGCGTGGGCGATGGCGGGGTCGGCGATGACGTCGTCGCCGCCCGCGGTGATGCGCTCGGCGTAGCCGCCGGTCTCGTGCAGGGTGCGCAGGAGCCCGCCGATCTCGGTGGGCATGGTGCCGGTGGCGGTCGCCATGGGGTTCTGGGAGAGTCCGTCGAGGAGCGCGTCCCAGTCGAGCTCGGCGGGTGGGCGGGAGGTGATCTGCTCGGCGAAGTGGCTCAGCAGCCGGGCCGCGAGTTCCAAAGCCTCCGAATAGAACTCGACGGTGTCGCGGTCCTGCGCGTCAGCCCGTGCGCGGGCGGAGGCGGTGCGGCCGATCGAGGTCGAGACGGCGTAGAGCTGGCGGCGGGCCTCGAGGATCGCGGCGGGCAGGGCCCGGCGGCGGTCGAGGTCCCGCGCGGCTTCGAAGAGCGGTTCGGTGCGGAACGGCGCGTCGGGGTCGGCGCCGAGCGCGTCCGCTTCGGCCGCGAGCGCGAGCCAGGCGTCGGCGAGCGCGCGCCGGTCCTCGGCCCACCGGTAGTACGGCGGCAGGAGCGCGGTGAGGGCCTGCACGGCCCCGCCCGCGGCGACCGCGAGCGCGGCGACGAGCACGCCGGCGTGAGCGGTGAGGTGGTCGGCGAGGAAGAACATGATGCCGGAGACCGTGAACGTGACGCCCGCGACGTGGGTGACCGAGCCGATGAACGTGAGCGTGAACGCATAGGCGGCCGCGGCGGCGATGAGCACGACCGGCTGGTCGATCGAGCCGAGGACGACCCCGAGGGACCCGGCCGCGCCGACCAGCAGCGGCAGCGACGGGCCGGTGCGGGTGCCGGGGGTGAGCATCGCGACGCCCCCGAGCCAGGCGCCCATCACCGCAGCTTGGCCCCAGGATGGCTGGCCGGAGAGCGCGACGGCGCTCATCGCGGCGGCGATGCCGAACGCGGCGCGTACGGCCAGCACCGGCGCGGCCTCGCCCGGGGTCCATGACCGCAGGTCCCGGCCGACCCGGCGCAGCGATTCGCGGACCCCAGGGTTGAGCACGTCAAAAGCCTAGCTGCGCCTTTCAGTGTGAGGCCGACTACCGGTTACGCTGGTGTCATGCGACAAACGGTGCTGGTGGTCGACTTCGGGGCCCAATACGCGCAGCTCATCGCGCGCCGCGTCCGGGAAGCCAACGTCTACTCGGAGATCGTGCCCTCCTCGATGCCCGCGAGCGAGATGCTCGCCAAGGAGCCGGCCGCGATCATCCTCTCGGGCGGTCCTTCGAGCGTGTACGCCGAAGGCGCCCCGCAGGTGGACCGGTCCCTGTTCGAGGCCGGCGTGCCGGTGCTCGGCATCTGCTACGGCTTCCAGGCCATGGCGAACGCCCTGGGCGGGACCGTGGCGAAGACCGGGCTGTCGGAGTACGGCGGCACCGAACTCGACGTGGTCTGCGCCTCCAAGCTGCTCGACGGCCTGCCCGAGCACCAGTCGGTGTGGATGAGCCACGGCGACTCGGTAACCGAGGCCCCGGAGGGCTTCGAGGTCGTGGCCCGCACCAACGGCGCCCCCGTGGCCGCGTTCGAGAACCTCGACAAGCGCCTCGCGGGTGTCCAGTACCACCCCGAGGTCGCGCACACCCCGCACGGCCAGGCCGTGATCCGCCACTTCCTGCACGACATCGCCGGGATCAAGCCGAACTGGACGAACTCGGCGATCATCGACGAGCAGGTCGCCGCGATCCGCGAGCAGGTCGGCGACAAGCGCGTCCTGTGCGCCCTCTCGGGCGGCGTGGACTCCTCCGTGGCGGCGGCGCTCGTGCACCGCGCCATCGGGGACCAGCTGACCTGCGTGTTCGTCGACCACGGGCTGCTTCGCGCCGGTGAGGCCGAGCAGGTCGAGAAGGACTACGCGCAGCTCACCGGCATCGACGTGCGAGCCGTGGACGTCTCGGAGCAGTTCCTGACCGCCCTCAAGGGCGTCACGGACCCCGAGGAGAAGCGCAAGATCATCGGCCGCGAGTTCATCCGCACCTTCGAGGCCGCCGCGCGCGAGATCGCCGAAGAGCAGGGCATCGACTTCCTCGTCCAGGGCACGCTGTACCCGGACGTGGTCGAGTCCGGCGGCGGCACCGGCACCGCGAACATCAAGAGCCACCACAACGTGGGCGGCCTCCCCGACGACCTCCAGTTCGCGCTCATCGAGCCGCTGCGGACCCTCTTCAAGGACGAGGTCCGCGCGATCGGCCTCGAACTGGGCCTCCCCGAGGCGATGGTGTGGCGCCACCCGTTCCCCGGCCCCGGCCTGGGCATCCGCATTGTCGGCGAGATCACCCGCGAGCGTCTCGACCTGCTGAAGGCCGCCGACGCGATCGCCCGCGCCGAGCTCACCGCCGCCGGACTCGACCGCTCTGTGTGGCAGTTCCCGGTGGTCCTCCTCGCCGACGTCCGCTCCGTGGGCGTCCAGGGCGACGGCCGCACCTACGGCCACCCGATCGTGCTGCGCCCGGTCTCCTCCGAGGACGCGATGACCGCCGACTGGTCCCGCCTGCCCTACGAGCTGCTGGCGAAGATCTCCACGCGCATCACCAACGAGGTCGCCGACGTCAACCGCGTGGTGCTCGATGTCACCAGCAAGCCCCCGGGGACCATCGAATGGGAATAGTCGTTCGGTGATCACGCCGTACAGTTGAGGGATGCAATTCCGGATAGCTGCGTACGGGGAGGTCCGTGACGAGAACGGCCGGGTCCTGCTGACGAGGAGGACCCGGGGACGCGAAGCGGGCCCCTGGCATCTGCCGGGCGGCGTGCTCGACCACGGCGAGCCCCCGAAGCGCGCCGCCGGGCGACTGGTCGGCGAGCACACCGGCTACGAGGTCGCCGTCGGAGCGCCCCTCGAAGCGGTCGCCGTCGCCAGGCGCGGCGTCCACACCAACGCGATCATCTACGCCGCCACCGTGGCCGGAAGCCCCGGCGGCGACTTCGACGGCGATGCCGCCGAATGGGTCGAACCGGCCCGCGCGGCCGCCGAATCCCATTCGCCGTTCGTATCGGCGTGCCTGCGCCTCGCCGACGACCGGCTCGCCGGACGCGTCGACAAGGCCCCGCAGGAGACCCGGCCGGTCCCGCCCGCGAAGGCCAAGAAGGGCCGCCGCAGAAGGGGCCAGCGCTTCGGCGCGTACGGGGTCGTCGCCGACGGCGCCGGCCGCATCCTGCTCGCCCGCATCTCCGAGGGCTACCCCGGCGGCGGCACCTGGCACCTGCCCGGCGGCGGCGTCGACTTCGGCGAGTCGCCGCGTGCGGCCGTCTCCCGCGAGATCTACGAGGAGACCGGCCAGGAGGCCCTCGTCGGGGAGCTGCTGAACGTCACGTCGTTCCGGCACCGCCGCGCGATCGGACCCGAGGGCTACCCGCTCGACTGGCACGGCGTGCGCGCGATCTACTCGGCCACCGTCGAAGACCCGTCCGCCGCGCAGGTGGTCGAGGCCGCGGGCGGCTCCACCAGCGAGTCCCGCTGGTGGGACGCGGACGCCCTCGACGACCTGCCGCTGTCGGCGGCCGTCGAGGACGCGCTCCAGGTAGTCGACCTGAAAAACCTCGCCGCGCGGGCTTAGGGGCCCCTGGGCACCCCCTAACGCCAACGCGCCACTACGGTCTCTCCGGCGCGGATCGCCTCGCCGGGGACGACCGCGGCTTCGGCGGCGCCCGCGGGCAGGTACACGTCGGTGCGGGAGCCGAACCTGATCAGGCCGTAGCGTTCACCCTTCGCAACGGCCGCACCGGGTTTGGTGCGGTTCACGATGCGGCGCAGGAGCGCCCCGGTGCGCTGGGCGACGACGACGCGGCCCCGCGGCGTCGACAGGACGGTGTAGCAGGCGGCGTTGTGCTCGGCTTCGGGCGCGCTCACCTTGGAGTAGCCGCCGCGTTCGGTGAACACGTCCACCACTTCACCGGCGACGGGCGCGCGGTTGATGTGCACGTCGGTGACCGAGAGGTACGCGCTGATGCGCAGCCATTCGGAGCCGGCGGTGCCGGTCGCGGCGCCGAAGCGCTCGTCGACGACCGTCTCGACGCCCATGATGCGTCCGTCGGAGGCGGCGAGCACCGCTTCCGGTTCGTCGTCCTCGCCGCGGAGGTCCGCTTCGCGCTGCGGGTCGCGGAAGAACGCGGCGACGGGGACGGCGGCGAGCGCGGGCAGCATCCAGGCCTTCGATGAGGGCCGGATCTTCTTTGCGGCCCAAGCGGTCCCGAGCAGCAGCCCGGCGGCGATCACGCCGTTGGAGTCGAGGTGCATCGAGGGCGTGACGGCGACCGAGGAAGCGCGCCACGCGGGGGCGAGGTCTTCGGCGGGCGCGATCGCCTGCGGTTCGCCGTCGCGCTTCGCGGCGGAGCCGATGCGGAGCTTGTGGATGCGCACGGGCGGCAGCGACCGCACGATGAGGTCGGTCCCGATGCCGTACTCGGCCACGAGTTCGGCGATCTCCTCGCGCGCGGGCGCGGTGAGGGTGGCGGCGAAGGAGAGCACGCCGCCGGGCTCGACCTTGTCGCGCAGCAGTTCGATGTCGGCGATGAACGCCTCGGCCTCGACGGTGACCGGCGAGGCGAGCATGACCTCTTCGGCCGGTTCGGCGTCGGCGAGCGCGGCGACGGCGGTGACGTTCCCGGCGGTCCAGGAGCCTTCGGCCGCCAGCGAAACCTTCAGGTCCTCAATGGATACGGGATCGGCGACGACGGTGAGCCGGTCGGCGGGCATGAGCGCCTCGAGCGCGGCTGTCAGCACCGGGTTCCCCCAGGCCGCGCCCACGACCAGGCCGGTCTTGGGGCCCCTCCGGCGAGCGAATTCGTCGGTGATGCCGCGAGCGGCGGCTTTCGAGATCGGCATGACTCCGACTATAGAGCGCCGCGCTGACGGGTCCGGGTCGCGCTCGCGTGTTGCCTGCGACCGGGACGCGATGCTTGTCCTGATTTGGGCTCGTACTTTCGGAGGGTTCTACATATCGTTCGGCCGAGTGGCCGCGCCGTCGCTCGCGGTCCTCTCGTTTCCTCTCATGTCAGGCCGACCCGGCACTCCACTCACGACCTGCCACCTCAAGTCCGACTCCCAGGAGGACCGAACCACGATGAGACTCAAGACGATCCGCACTCCGCTCGCCGCGGCGGCCGCGCTCCTCGCAGTACTGGCGGGCGCCCCCGCACACGCCCAGGAGACCGAGCCGGTCTCCGGCGACGTCGTCGCCGCCCCGGGCCTGGAGCTGCGCGGGCGCTTCGCCGAGGAGCGCTACGACGTGTGGGCCAACGTCCTCGGCCTGAAGCCGCACGGCGGCGAGGAGACGCTGGTCGTCTACTGCATCGACATCCACACCCCGCTCGACACCGAGAGCCCGTACGCCGAGGGCGACTGGGAGGAGTCGGAGGTCGCGAACCTCGAAGAGGTCCGCTGGGTCCTGTTCAGCGGCTACCCGAGCGTCGGCGCCGCGGACCTCATCGAGGCCGCCGGCGCCGAAGTGAACCCCGACTGGTCCGACGAGGAGGCCGCCGAGGTCGCCTACGCTGGCACGCAGGCCGCCGTCTGGCACTTCACCGACGGCTGGGACCTGTTGGAGGACAACCCGGTCAAGGGCGGCAACAACGGCGAGGACGAGGCCGTGCTCGCGGTCTACGAGCACCTCACCGAGGAGCCCGGGCGCGTCCCGGACCCGTCCGAGTTCACCGTGGACCTCGAAGGCGAGGAGTCCGCGAGCTTCAAGGACGAGCGCTTCGGCCCGTACACGATCCGCTCCAACGCCGGGCCCGTCGAGCTCAGCGCCGAAGGCGGCCGCCTCGAGACCGAAAGCGGCGACGAGGCGCAGTCCCTGAAGGACGGCGAGCAGTTCTGGATCGTGCTCGACGAGGGCACGAACGAGATCACCGTCGAGGGCACCGCGGCCTACGACCTCCCGGTGGGCCGGGTCTTCATGGCCACCGACGACGAAGCGCTCACCGGTGACCCGGCCAACCCGATGACCGTCGGCGACTCCCAGAAGCTCATCCTCGCGCAGCCGCGCGAAGGCGAGATCCCCGCCGAGTGGCGCTTCGCCCTCGACGCCCCCGAAAGCAGCGAGGCACCGAAGCCGCAGCTCCCGGCCACCGGATCGAGCCTGAGCATCGCCTTCGCGGCGGGCCTGGCGCTCATGGTGGGCGGCATGACCGTGATCGTGCTCGGCAAGCGCCGCAAGGCTGCCGCCGACCTTTAGACCTGATGGATGCGGGCGCCGCTTGCCGATGGCGAGCGCCCGCTGCCGCAGGAGCGTTCCGGACCACGTCGAACGGTCCGGAGCCGGGCGCGCTCCTCGGCTCGACACAATGCCCGGTGCATGGTGCGGCCGGGACCGGGGTCTTGGCGACGCTTGCGAGCCGTAGAGGCGCTCTGCAGCGATCTCCCTCCGGTCCCGGCCACTCTGGTCACTCCAGTGTCCAGACGTCACCGTCCAACCGCGAGATCGCGGTCGATACCGAATCGTTACAGTGGCGCGGCTCTCCCAGGCCGCGCCATTTCCCTTGCCTCCCAGCCGAAGTGCAGGTTGAGGAATTCTCGCGCTGTAATGCAACCGGCAGCGGACCGCTAACGTGTCGCATGAAGAATCAACGCGTCAATCCCTCGGAAAAGCAAAGGGACTTCTACCAATGATGAGCAAAGCCCTGAAAGGGACGCTGGCCGCTGCGGCGGGCGTCGCGCTCGGCCTCACCGGTGCGGTTGCCGCACAGGCGCAGGACGACGAGGCGAGCACCCTCGCCGCCGGCAACGTCGTGATCGAGGACGACGGCATTCAGCTGTTCGGCGATGCCAACGGGAAGGACAAGAGCCCCCACGCCTCGATGATCGCCCTCGACACGGGCGACGGCGACCTCCGCACGGTCTACTGCATCCAGCTCGAAGTCAACCTCGAAGAGCAGTACCTCCACGAGGAGCGCCCGTGGGACGACGTCCCCGTCGAAGACCTCCCCAAGGTCCTCGGCGTCCTCCTCAACGGCTACGACGGCACCAATGCCGGTGAGCTCCTCGAAGAGGCCGGCCTCGCGAGCGACGACTACGGCGACGTGACCCAGGACCAGCTCGCCTACGCCGCGACCCAGTCCGCCATCTGGTCCCTGACCGACGGCTGGGTCCTCGACACCGACGACCCGACCGGCGACGACGTCGCCGACACGATCGTTCCCGAGCTCCAGGCCTGGCTGCTCGAGAACTCCGAGCCCGTCGACGAACCCGACCTCGAGCCGTACTTCGACGTCGACGACTCCGAGGCCAAGACCGAGGGCAGCACCGTCGGTCCGTTCACCGCCACCACCAACATCGACTCGATCAGCTTCGCGCAGCCCGAGGGCGCGACCATCGTCGACGAGAACGGCGAGGAGATCACCTCCCTCTCCGACGGCCAGGTCTTCTACGTGAAGTTCGACGAGGCCAAGACCTCCTCGGTCACGCTCGTCACCGAGACCTTCACCTGGACCACCCCGGCCGGGCGCACCTTCGTCCCGGTCGACGCCGAAGGCGCCGACGTCGAGGGCCAGCGCCTCATCCTCGCCGAGGAGTACACCGAGGAGTACACGGCCGAGGTCGAGTTCGAGATCGCCGTCGAAGAGGTCCCGAGCGAATCGCCGAAGCCGCAGCTGCCCGTCACCGGCTCCAGCCTGACCACCGTCGCCACCGTCGGCGGCGGGGTCCTGCTCGCCGGCGTCGTCGCGATGGTGCTCATGCGCCGCCGCGCCGCCCGCGCGGACTGGGGATCGGACGCTTAACAGCAGCCGAACACTGCGATAACCGCCACACGCCCGCTGGTCAGACCGGCGGGCGTGTGGCATACTTGCCGCGTGACTCAGAGCGCGCGATTTTACTTTTACTACGGCCGGAACCGTCCGAGCCGTAGGTCGTCGCGCTGACACACCGACCTACAGGCCCCGGGCGAACAGCCCGGGGCTTTTTTCACGCCCAGGGCTCACCCGCCCGGAGTTCGATTCAAGATCGCTCTAAGGAGAAGCCCTGATGACCGCCAGCACCGAGGTCGCGACCGAGGAATTGCAAGAGCTCCGCACGGAGATCGACTCGCTCGACGCCGAGATCATCCGCCTGTGGCAGCGCCGCGCCGAAGTCTCCAAGCGCGTCGGCGAGATCCGCATGGCCAACGGCGGGACCCGCCTGGTCCTCGACCGCGAACGCGCCATCCTCGAGAAGTACCGCGCCGCCCTCGGCGACGACGGCATCCAGATCGCGATGCTCGTCCTGCGCTCCGGCCGCGGACCCCTCTAAAGAGTGATGCCGCGCCGATAGCGTGTCGTACCCGGCGCGGCATAATTGAAGGCGATGAACGACCTTCTGACCGGCCTCAACGAACCGCAACGCCAAGCCGTCGAGCACGCCGGGTCCCCGCTGCTCATCGTCGCGGGCGCGGGCTCGGGCAAGACCCGCGTCCTCACCCACCGCATCGGCCACCTCCTGGCCGAGCGCGGCGCCCACCCCGGCGAGATCCTCGCCATCACCTTCACCAACAAGGCCGCCGCCGAGATGCGCGAACGCGTCGACGCCCTCGTCGGCCCGCGCTCCCGCGCCATGTGGGTGCTCACCTTCCACTCCGCGTGCCTGCGCATCCTCCGCCGCGAAGCGCACCGGCTCGGCTGGAAGTCCAGCTTCACCATCTACGACACCGACGACGCCCGCAGGCTCCTCACCCAGATCGTCAAGGACCTCGGCCTCGACTCGAAGAAGCAGTCGCCGCGCTGGTTCGCCGCCGAGATCTCGCGGCTCAAGAACGAGCTGATCGGCCCGGAGGAGGCGGCCGCGAAGGCCGACGACGCCCGCGGGAAGCTCGTCGCCGACGTCTACGCGCAGTACACCGAGCGGCTGCGCCTGGCGCAGGCCGTCGACTTCGACGACATCATCGGGTCCACCGTGCACCTGTTCCAGGCGTTCCCCGACGTCGCGAAGTCCTACCGGATGCGCTTCCGGCACGTCATGGTCGACGAGTACCAGGACACCAACCACGCCCAGTACACGCTGGTGCGCGAGCTCGTCGGCACCGGCGACGACCGCGCCGAGCTGTGCGTCGTCGGCGACGCGGACCAGTCGATCTACGCCTTCCGCGGCGCGACCATCCGCAACATCATCGAGTTCGAGCGGGACTTCCCCGACGCGAAGACGATCCTCCTGGAGCAGAACTACCGCTCCACGCAGACGATCCTCGACGCCGCCAACGGGGTCATCCGCAACAACACCGAACGCGGGCGCGAGAAGCGACTGTGGAGCGACGAGGGCCCCGGCTCATCGATCCTCGGGCATACCGGAGACAACGAGCACGACGAGGCCGCGTGGGTCGCCAACCGGATCGACGAGCTCGTGGACGCCGGCGAGACCAGCTTCGGCGACTCGGCGATCTTCTACCGCACCAACGCGCAGTCGCGTGCGTTCGAAGAAGTGTTCGTGCGCCGCGGCATTCCCTACAAGGTCGTCGGCGGCGTGCGCTTCTACGAGCGCAAGGAGGTCCGCGACATGCTCGCGTACCTCAAGCTCACCGCGAACCCGGACGACACGGTCTCCGCGATGCGGGTCGTCAACGTGCCCAAGCGCGGCGTCGGCGACCGGGCCGTGGCCGAGATCGAAGCGCTCGCCGCGCGCCTGCGGATCTCCTTTCCCGCTGCGCTGCACCGCGTCGACGAAGCTCCCGGGGTCTCCGGCCGCGCCCGCACCGGCATCAAGCGGTTCTGCGAGATCCTCGACGAGGCCACCGCGCTCGCCGGGTCCGCGCCGCCCGAAGAAGTGCTCGACAAGCTCATCGGCGACTCCGGATACCTCGAGGGCCTCGAGCAGTCCAAGGACCCGCAGGACGAGGGCCGCATCGAGAACCTGCAGGAACTCGTGGCCGTCGCCCACGAGTTCACCGAGTCGGTCATGCGCGGCACGACCGAGGACGACGAAGCCGACCTCACCGCCGACGTGCCGTCCTTCCTCGAGCATGTCGCCCTCGTCTCTGACGCCGATTCGATCCCCGACCCCGAAGCGGAGGAGGGCGGCGTCGTCACGCTCATGACCCTCCACACCGCGAAGGGCCTGGAGTTCGACACGGTGTTCCTCACCGGCCTCGACGACGGCCTCTTCCCGCATGAGCGGTCCATGAACAAGCCCGGCGACATGGAGGAGGAGCGGCGGCTCGCCTACGTGGGCCTCACGCGGGCGCGCAAGCACCTGCACCTGACCCGCGCCGGGACCCGCAACATCTTCGGGCAGCCGCAGTACTACGCCGCCAGCCGGTTCCTCGGCGAAATCCCCGGCGACCTCATCGAATGGAGCGAGTCGGCGCCGCCGCCGCGGGTCGTGAAGCCGAAGACCGCGGCGAACTTCGGCTCGCCGATCGTCATGCGCAGCGCCGCCGACATTCCTTCACTCGACGTGGGGGACAGGGTCACCCACGACAAGTGGGGCCTCGGCCGCGTCGTCGAGCTCAAGGGCTCGGGCCCGAGGGCCCAGGCGCGCATCGACTTCGGTGACGGCGAACCGAAGTGGGTCATCCTCCGCCTCGCCCCGGTGAGCAAGCTATGACGCCCGTCACGTGTCGTACCCGTATGGGGCGGTGTCCTTTTCACTGGTAGTGGTGAAGGTGGGATCGGGCGGGTACCCGGGGCGACCCGTATGCCCGCGGATCCGCCCTCACCGAAGGTCGAGTCCGACCTCGGAGAGGTAGCTCAACGGCTCGACCGGCTCGCCGTTCACATGCACTTCGAAGTGGACGTGCGAGCCGAACGAGCGGCCGGTGTTGCCCGCGTTCGCGATCTGGCCGCCCGCGTCGACCCAGTCGCCTTCGCTCACCAGCACTTCCGAG
Organism: Glycomyces luteolus; assembly: GCF_027622875.1. Classification (GTDB taxonomy): domain Bacteria; phylum Actinomycetota; class Actinomycetes; order Mycobacteriales; family Micromonosporaceae; genus Glycomyces; species Glycomyces luteolus. The sequence continues at coordinate 193,928 of NZ_JAPZVP010000009.1, forward strand.
TTGTGGGCGTAGTAGGTCTCGACGCCGTCGCCGTGGTCGATGACGACGAGGTTCCCGAACCCCGTCTCCCAGCCGGCGTGCGTGACCGTGCCCGGGTACGCGGCGTACACCGGGTCCCCGGTCTCGGCGTCGAAATCGACCCCGTTGTGGTTGCGGCCCCAGCGCTGTCCGAACAGGGACGTGATGGTGATCTCGTCGAGCATCGGCGTCCACTTGATCTGCGCGTCCTGGCCCGTGACCGGCGAGGTCCGCTCCGCGGAGGCGACCTCCGTGGCGGTCGCGGTACCGATCGGTGCGTCCGCAGTGGACACACCGTCCGAGCCCGCCGGCGGGGCGCTCGCCTCGGCGGCGAGCGCGGCGATGTCGGCGACCGCGCGCGACGTGCCGGGCTGCTCCTCACCTGAGGAGAAACCGGCCCCGGTCGCCATGGCGACGATCGACGCCCCGGCGACGGCCGAGCCGACGACGGCGGTGTAGCGGCGTTGCGTCCCCGCCAAGAGCGGGGAGAGTTCTGCGGCCCACGAGGCGCGGTGCTGGCCCCTCGTGCGGTGCGGCCGGGCGGCGTGACGCCTGATAGCTGAGGCGGCTACCGGTCCGGAATCGGACATTCGAGCTCCGAGATAGTGGCGGTGCCCATCGGCGGCGTCGGAGAACCGGGTGAGTTCTGGGGGGCCGACCGTGGGCTTGGCAACCGCCACACGGTAGCGCCGCGAACGCCGGACGCGCGAGATTCGTCACCGAGCGGCGTGTCGCGACAATCAGGCCATGACCGGAAGCGAGTGCTCAGGCCTTTGCCGTACGAATGCAAGACCCGCGAGCTTCGTCAGGACAGGGCGGCCTTGGACTCGGTGAACAGCCGCACGATCTCCGGGCGCACTTCGGCACGCTCCGACAGCGGTGCGGCCCAAGCAATACGGATCGGCACCTCGGTCCCGTCGACGACCGCCGCGAAATCCGCGCCCTCGCCGTCGAACCCGGTCATGCGGGCCGACTCGGCGCCGCGCCGGCCGCCCGCGCCCTGGCAGATCACGAGCGTGTCGGCCGCATGGTCGGTGTTCATGTGGTGGCAGATCGCGGCGATGACCTTCGGCTCGAACGGATTGCGGCCCAGGCCTTCACCGAGGGCCGCGAGCACCGCGCCGTTGTGGTCGTAGGCCAGGAGGATCTCCTCGACGACCCGCTGTTTGTCGGCTTCGGCCAGGTCCACCGCGTCGAGGCGGGCGCGGTACTCGTCCTTGAACGCCTTGGGGCTCTTGATGTCCGAGAAGACATAGAATGACGCGCCCTCGTCCTCGAAGCCGTAGTTGCGCCGCGCGGCCTTGCCGAAGGCCTGTCCGCCCGAGAGGTCGCCGAGGTAGCGGGTGTACGCGTGGGCGATATAGCCGCCGGGCCAGTCGGCCGCGGCCGCCTCGATCCTGTCCACGTACGCCTTCGTCGCCGGGAGCGGTTCGATCCCCGAACGCCACTTCGGACCCATCAGGAAGCGCAGGTCGGCCTCGATCGCGGGCACGCGGGCGAGCTCGGGGAACACGAAGGGACCGGCCACCGGGTCGTCGGCGAAACGCGCGGCCGCGGCCTCGATCGCCTGGTAGACGAAGTACTGCTGGGCATGCCAACGGGTGTAGTCGCCGACGCTCAGGGAACCGTCGAAAAGCCTGTCGAACACGCCCGGAGCCTGCTCGGCCTCCGTGCCGGCCGACGGGTCGAGCCCTTGGTGGCGCGACCAGGAGGCTTCGCGGATCCGGCCCGAGAACAGGGGCGCCCCGGTGTCGGCGGAGCCGCTCGCGGCGGCGGTGTCTGCAGGCATGTGCGCATTCCTTATCGATCGACGACCGCATTCTTGAGTAAGGCGAGCCTAACCTACATGATCGATCACGGGTAGGCATGCGAACGACCGACCCGTGAGCGGGACCTCCCCGGGCATCGGAGAGAATGATGTGAGCTGTGCCCACCCGTACGGCTGAACCAGAAAGGGCACGAGAATCACGGTCACAAGCCTTCCCCATGGAGAGGCGACTGTGGCACCATGGGCTCTACTGGTCCCCTTGACAGCACCTACTCGAACCTCACGGGAGGCCTCGTGAAACCGGTCAAACTTTTCAAGAAGCTCGGCGTCGCAGTCGCCACGGGACTTCTCGCCCTCGGCATCGTCGCAGGCACTGCCGCGGCCGCGCAGGCGAACTCGTCGGACATCGGGTCGCACGACTCGAGCTCCGCCGAGTTCCTCTCCCTCGCCGGGAACTCGTCGGACATCGGCTGACCCCCGCAGGGGGACCGGCCGGCAGTCGAGCGCACCCGTGATCCGCGAACGTCACCCACGCCTCTTCGCGGTGCTGCCATGGGCGCTGCTCGTCCTGCTCTTCGGTGCCGACATCCTCGGCATCGTCTACTTCGGGCTGCCCCAGTCCTACCCGGTGGCCCAGTGCCTGCTCCTGGTCGCCAGTTTCGTGCTGGCCCAGAACCTCCTGGTCCAGCAGCATGTCAGAGGCCACCGGATCTCCTTCAACCTCGCCGACATCCCACTGGTCCTGGCGCTGTTCTACCTCGACCCGTTCCTGGTCGTCGCCGTCCGGATCGCGGCCTCCCTGATCTACTACTCCGGGCGCTACCTCCGCAGCCAGGACGCCGGAGTCTTCAAACCGCTGTTCAACATCGCGATGTCGACCTCGGGCGCGGTCAGCGCCTCGCTCGTCGTCCTGTTCGCCGGGCTGGGCACCGCGAACGACCCGCGCACCTGGATCGTCCTCGTCGCAGCGGTCGTGGCCGCCGGGCTCTTCACCACAGCGCTCCTCTCACTGCTGCTGTGGATCATCAGCGGCTGGCGCAGCATGGTCCAGGCCTGGATGGGCTTCTCGCTCACCGTGGCCGGGCCGATCATGGCCGCGTGCGTCGGCCTGATCTTCCTCGTCCTGCTCGAGGCCACGCCGTGGGCGTGGATCCTCATCGCCTTCCTGCTCCTCACCATCGTGGTCCTCGCCACCAGCTACATCAAGCTGCGCCGACAGCGCCACATCCTCAACGAGCTCAACAACTTCACCCAGCTCGTCGCCGACTCCGTCCGCTCCAACCGGCTCATCGACGCCAGCCTCGGACGGCTCCGCGAGATCCTCTCCGCCGAATCCGCCACGGTCTGGGTCCCCGCCGAAGGCCGCTACCCGGAGATCCGGCTCACGTCCGCGGTCGACGACATGGGACTGACCGACCTCGACCCGGTCCCCGAGGCACTCCAGCAGGCGGTCATCGAGACCGGCCGGCCCATCCTCATCGGCTCGAGGCACGGCACCCGCGACGAGAAGGCCGCGCTCCAGAGCGCCGGCCTGCGCGGCGCGATGCTCGTGCCCCTCCGCTCCGGCGACGAGACCTACGGCTGCCTCTCCGTCGCCGACCGCATCGGCGGCGAGATGTCGCACTTCCTGCCGCTCGACCTCCAACTCCTGGAGACCCTCGCCGCGCACGTGAGCATCGCCGTCGACAACTCGCGCCTGGTCGACCAGCTCCGCTACGACGCCTACCACGACCCGCTCACCGGCCTCCCCAGCCGCCGCCGGTCCCTCGCCGCACTCCAGGAAGCCCTGTCGATCACGGTGCCGAATGAAGTGGTCGCGGTGTTCATGTTCGATGTGGACTCCCTCCACGAGATCAACGACGCCCTCGGCCACGAGGCCGGCGACACCGCGCTGCAAGAGTTCGCGAAGCGCCTCAAGGATCACGCGCCCGCCGCGTCCTTCCTCGGCCGCATCGACTCCGACGAGTTCATCCTCCAGACCCGCCTCGCCTCCACCGACGAAGCGCTCGACACCGCCCGGCGCCTCCGGGCCGCCGTCCAGGGCCCGTTCGAGGTCGGCGGCGTCGCCGTCAGCCTGTCCGCGGCCGTCGGCGTGGTCACCCACCCCGACTTCGCCGCCGACGCCGACGAGCTCCTGAAACGCGCTGACGGCGCCACCCGGCAGGCCAAGAACGCCGCCGACGGCGTGCAGCTCTACCACTCCGGCCTCGAATCCGAGAGCCTGCGCCGCATCGGCCTCGCCGCCGACCTGCGCCGCGCCCTCGACCGCGGCCAGCTCGAAGTGCACTTCCAGCCGAAGGTCCGGCTCGACACCGGGGCGGTCCTGGGCGCGGAGGCGCTGGTGCGCTGGCCGCACCCGACGTTCGGGCTCGTCGCGCCGGAGGAGTTCATCCCGATCGCAGGGTCGACGGGCCAGCTCGGGCAGCTCACCGAGACGGTGCTCGACGAGGCGCTGCGGCGGGCGGCCGAGTGGGACGGGGAGGACGGGCCGCTGCCGATGGCGGTGAACCTGTCGCCGCGCACGCTCGCGGACGCGGACTTCCCGGACAAGGTCGCCGCGCTGCTGGATCGGCACGGGGTCCCGGCCGACCGGTTGACGTTCGAGATCACCGAGGACGACGTGGTCTCGGGCGAGCCGCGCCTCACGCCGGCGCTTGACCGGCTGCACGAGATGGGCGTGCGCCTGTCCGTGGACGATTTCGGCACCGGGTACTCCTCGCTGGCGTACCTGCGGCGGCTGCCGGTCCAGGAGATCAAGATCGACCTGCGGTTCGTGCAGGGCATGGCCACCGACGCGGACGACCGCGCGATCGTCGAGGCGGTGCTGGGCCTGGCCCGGCACTTCGCCATCGACGTCGTCGCCGAGGGCATCGAGGCCCACCAGACCGTCGAGCAGCTCCGCGAACTCGACTGCGAGGCCGGTCAGGGCTACTACTTCTCGCGTCCGCTGCCGGCCGACCGCTTCGCCGCGTGGCTCCACAACCAGCCCGGAGGCAGGGGTCGGACCCGCCTGCGGGCGGTGTGACCGCACTACTGTGGCCCGCACCGCAAGGCAGGCCCCGCGTTCGTTCTGGGCGGCCCGTCATGTACTCTTGTCAAGGCCGCGAGGGAAGCCTTGCGAACGCCCCTATAGCTCAGTCGGTAGAGCGTCTCCATGGTAAGGAGAAGGTCTGCGGTTCGATTCCGCATGGGGGCTCGGAAGCACTCAAGAACCATTCGAGTGCTGTACTGCTCACACAGAGCCATCTGTAGGCAGTGAGCGCACGGCGGTGTAGCTCAGTGGTAGAGCAAACGACTCATAATCGTTGTGTCGGCAGTTCGATCCTGCCCATCGCTACTTTTGTAAAGCGTCGACCACCGAGATACGCTGGTCGACGCTTTGTTTTGTTCAAGGAACGGTCCGCACTCCGGCGGGTCGAGTTAGAGGAAGGCACTCATCGTGGCCAAGGCTACTGACGTCCGCCCCAAGATCACCATGGCGTGCGTGGAGTGCAAGGAGCGCAACTACGTCACGAAGAAGAACCGGCGGAACCACCCCGACCGGCTCGAGCTCAAGAAGTACTGCCCGAAGTGCAAGGTTTCGCGGACTCACAAAGAGACCCGCTAGACCCGCTTCCCGGTACATGCTCAACGCTTCGTATGCAGGCCGGTCCTTGCCGCCCACTGAACCGGTGGTGATCACCCCCGATTCGGTGACCCGTTTCGCCCAGGCCCTCGGTCTGGACGACGACGGAACGGTTCCGCCTACATTCTTGATATCGCTCACGCTGCCCGCGGCGGAGCGGCTCATCGACGACCCCGAATTCGGGCTCGACTGGAGCCGCGTCCTGCACCGCGAGCAGCGTTTCGCGTACCACCGCGAGCTGCGGGCGGGCGCCGCCGTGTCGTGCGCCTCGACGATCGAGTCGATCAAGTCCGTCGCCGGGAACGACCTCCTCGCGCTGCGCACCGACGTCACCGATGCCGAGGGCCTGGCCGCCGAGGTGTGGACCACCTTGTTCGTGGCTGGAGACCCCGTATGAGCCTGAGCGGACTGACCGTCGGCGAGACCGTGTTCACCGCGACGTTCCCCGTCACGCGGGCCGACCTCGTCGTCTACGCCGACGCCTCCGGGGACCAGAACCCGATCCACCAGGACGAGGCCGCGGCCAAGGCCGCCGGGCTCCCCGACGTGATCGCCCACGGCATGTACACCATGGGCCTGGTCTCCCGCGCGGTGCGCGAGTGGGCGAGCGGCGCCGGGATCGACGCGACCCTCACCGACTTCTCCGCGCGCTTCGCCAAGCCCGTGGTCGTGCCCGCCGACGGCGGTGCCGAAGTGGTCGTGGAAGGCAAGGTCCGCAAGCTCGACGAGACCTCGGTCGAACTCGCGATGACCGTGACGAGCGCCGGCGAGAAGGTGCTGGCACCGGCCCGCGCGACACTCGTCGCGAAGGGGTAAGCCACCGAAAAATCGGCGCTGACCAGCAGGTCAGCGCCGTCTTGGTGTATCCACAGGCCTGTGGATAACTCGCTGTAGTCGAAGAATCCCTTGCCGCTCTTGCGGCCGATCTCGCCGGCCGCGACGAGGCGGCGCAGCAGTGCGGGCGGGAAGAACTTCGGGTCGGCCGTGTCCTCGTAGATGTTCTCGGTCGCGTGCGTGATCACGTCGATGCCGGTGAGGTCGGCGGTGGCGAGCGGGCCCATCGGGTGGCCGAAGCCGAGTCGGCAGGCGGTGTCGAGGTCTTCGGGGGAGATCACGCCGTCCTCCACGAGCCGGGCCGCTTCGTTCACGAAGGCGCAGATGAGGCGCGTGGTGGCGAACCCGGCTACGTCGCGGTTGACGACCACGCAGGTCTTCCCGGCGGACTCGGCGAAGCGGCGGGCGGTCGCGAGCGCCTCGTCGCTGGTGTGGATGCCGCGCACGAGTTCGCAGAGCTGCATCATGGGCACCGGCGAGAAGAAGTGGGTGCCGACGACGCGTTCGGGATGGGTCGCGGCGGCCGCGATCTCCGTGATCGGGATGGCCGAGGTGTTCGTCGCGAGGACGGTCTCGGGCGAGCAGACCGCGGAGAGCTTCCGGAAGACCTCCTGCTTGACCGCGAGGCGCTCGAAGACGGCCTCGACGACGATCGCCGAGCCGGCGGCCGCTTCGAGGTCCGTCGAGACGGTGATCCGCTCCTGGGCGGCCTCGGCCTCCGCGGTGGAGACCTTCTCCTTGGCGACGAAGCGGTCCAGCGAGTTGCGGATCGCGGCCTGCGCGCGGTCCAGCGCGCCGAGGTCCGTGTCGATCAACGTGACGTCCCAACCGCCCAGGCTCGTGACCTGTGCGATCCCGGAACCCATGAGTCCCGAACCGATAACCGTGGTTTTTGCCATGGGGCGAGGCTATATGGTCGGTGCATGGCGGTCAATCTAACCAGGATTTATACGAAGACGGGCGATGACGGCACTACCGGTCTCGCCGACTTCTCGCGCGTCCCCAAGACGCATGTCAGGCTCGCGGCCTACGGCGACGTCGACGAAGTCAACGCGGTCATCGGATCCGCGCTCGCGCTGCACGCGGGCGCGATCGGCGATCGCGAGCAGGAGATCCTCCTCGCGGTCCAGAACGATCTGTTCGATGTGGGCGCGGATCTCTCGACCCCGGTGTCCGAGAACCCGAAGCACCCGCCGCTCCGCATCGACGAGTCCTATGTGACCCGTCTGGAGGGCTGGATCGACGAGTGCAACGCCGATCTGGAGGCGCTGCGGTCGTTCATCCTGCGCGGCGGCACCCCGGGGGCGGCGCTGCTGCACCAGGCATGCACGGTGGCGCGCCGGGCCGAGCGCTCGGTGTGGGCGCTCCTCGACGCCGAGCCGGACACTACGCACGCCGTGCCGGTCACCTACTTGAACCGGCTTTCGGACCTGCTGTTCGTGCTCGCCCGAAAGTCGAATCCGGGCGGGGACGTACTGTGGCGGCCCCGCGGCTCGGCCTGATACCGCTATCCAACCTGCGGATTCTCCGCCGTGTTGCGAAATCGTTACCCCTTGACAACACCTTTACAGCTTGACGATAGCGATAACACGAGCCAGGATATGAGCGGTAACATGCGTTCACGCAAATATCCAGAACCCTCGTATTCAACACGCTTGAAAGGCGACCCCCAACGTGTTCAAGAAAGCTCTTGCCGGCATCGGCGCCGGTGCGCTCCTCTTCGGTCTCACCGCCTGCGGAGGCGGTGACGGCGGCTCCGACGGCGGCGACGACGGCAGCCTCGTCATCGGCTTCGCCCAGGTCGGCGCCGAATCCGCGTGGCGCACCGCCAACTCGAAGTCGATCCAGGACGCGGCCGAGGCCGCGGGCCACGAACTGAAGTTCAACGACGCTCAGCAGGACCAGGAGAAGCAGATCGAAGCCGTCCGCGGTTTCATCAACCAGCAGGTTGACGTCATCGTCCTGGCACCGGTGGTCGAAACCGGCTGGACGGACGTGCTCCAAGAGGCCGAAGACGCCGGCATTCCCGTCGTCCTGGCCGACCGCGGCGTCGAAGCGGCCGACGAGGACCTGTACGTGACCCGTCTGGGCTCGGACTTCGCCGAGGAAGGCCGCAAGGCCGGCGCGTGGGCGGCCGAGACGTTCGCCGCCGACGCCGACGGCACCCGGATCCTCGAGCTGCAGGGCACCACCGGCTCGGCTCCCGCGAACGACCGCAAGTCCGGCTTCTTCGAGGTCCTCGACTCCGAGGGCCTGAACTACGAGATCGTCGACTCCCAGTCGGGCAACTTCACCGCTGAAGAGGGCAAGGCCGTGATGGAAACCTTCATCACCACCCACGGCCTCGACGGCATCGACCTGCTCTACGCCCACAACGACGAGATGGGCCTCGGCGCCATCCAGGCCATCGAAGAGGCCGGCAAGGTCCCGGGCAAGGACATCCAGATCATCATCGTGGACGGCTCCAAGGCCGGCTTCCAGGCCGGTGTCGACGGCAAGGTCAACTACATCGTCGAGTGCAACCCCGCGTTCGGTCCCCAGCTGATGGACGTCCTCGAGTCGGTCGTGGCCGGCGACGAGGTCGAGAAGTTCACCCCGGTCGAGGAGGGCGTCTTCGACGCCACCCAGTTCGAGGCCGAGCTCCCGAACCGCCAGTTCTAATCGGCACTCTCCCCACGTCCGGGCGGGCCGCGAGGTCCGCCCGGACGCAGGCATCCCCAGAGCCACCCTCCAACCGCACAGCGAAGGTCGAATCCCATGTCTGACGACCCGATCGTCCAGATGACCGGGATCAGGAAGGACTTCACCGGTGTCCGCGCCCTCGACGGCGTGGACTTCACCCTCAGGCCAGGAGAGATCCACGCCGTCATGGGTGAGAACGGTGCCGGTAAGTCCACTTTGATCAAGGTTTTGACGGGCGTCCACACTCCGGACGCCGGCGATATCCTGCTCGACGGGAAGAGCGTCCGCTTCCATTCCCCGGGCGCGGCCCAGGCCGCCGGCATCTCCACCGTCTACCAAGAGGTCAACCTCACCGACAACCTGTCGGTGGCCGAAAACCTCTTCGCCGGGCGCGAGCCGCGGCTCGGCCCGTTCATCAACTTCCGCGCCATGCGCCGCAAGGCCAAAGCGCTCCTGGACGACATCGGCATCGACCTCAACGTCGCCGCGCCGCTGTCGTCCTACTCGATCGCCATGCAGCAGCTGGTCGCGATCGCCCGCGCCGTCGACATCGAGGCGAAGGTCCTCATCCTGGACGAGCCGACCTCCTCGCTCGACCGCGACGAGGTGGCCGTCCTCCTCGGCGTCATGCGCCGCCTCGCCGCGAACGGCACCGCGATGGTGTTCATCTCCCACTTCCTCGAGCAGGTCTACGAGATCTCCGACCGGATGACGGTGCTGCGCAACGGGAAGCTCGTCGGCGAATGGGCCACCGCGGACCTGCCCGAGAACGAGCTCATCGGGCACATGCTCGGCCGCGAGGCCGTCGTCCTGGAGCAGATCGAGCGGGCCGCCGCCGCGCACCACGTCGCCGACGAGACGCCGCTGGTCCAAGCGGTCGGCCTGGGCCGCAAGGGCTCGATCGCGCCGTACGACCTCGACGTCCGCCGCGGCGAGGTCGTGGGCCTGGCCGGTCTGCTCGGCTCCGGGCGCACCGAGACCATCCGGCTCATCGCCGGAGCCGACCGCGCCGACTCCGGGTCGCTGTCCTTCGACGGCGCGAAGGTGGGCGGCCACAACCCGCGCACCGCCTCCGCCCGCGGCATCGCGTACTGCCCGGAGAACCGCAAGACCGAAGGCCTCGTGGGCGATCTGACGGTCGCCGAGAACATGATCCTGGCGATGCAGGCTTCGAGGGGCTGGGCCCGGTCGATTCCGGTGGCCCGCCGCGACAAGCTCGTCGCCGAGTTCATCGAGAAACTCGACATCCGGCCCGCGAACCCGGACATGCCCGTCAAGAACCTCTCGGGCGGCAACCAGCAGAAGGTGCTGCTCGCCCGCTGGATGCTCATCGAACCGAAGCTGCTCATCCTCGATGAGCCCACGCGCGGCATCGACGTGGGCGCCAAGGCCGACATCCAGAAGCTCGTCGCCGAGCTCTCGGCCGATGGCATGGCGGTCCTGTTCGTCTCCGCCGAACTCGACGAGGTCACGCGCCTGTCCGACCGGATCGCGGTCCTGCGCGACCGCGACCTCATCGCCGTGCTCGAATCCGAGGCCGACATGACCACTGAGAAGATCGTCGACACCATCGTGGCGAAGGGCGGCGAGCGATGAACTCCTACGCGAAACGCCTCATGTGGCCGGTCCTGATCCTGGTGGCGCTCATCGTCGTCAACATCGCCGCCACCGGCATCGACTTCATCATCCCGAGCGTCAACGACGGCCGCCTCGGCGGCGCGTTCGTCAACATCCTGCGCCGCTCCGCGCCGCTGATGCTGATCGCGCTCGGCATGACGCTCGTCATCGCCACCAAGGGCATCGACCTCTCGGTCGGCGCCGTGTACGCCATCGGCGCGGCCATCGCCTGCCAGATGATCATCGGCCAGGAGGACCAGTCCGCGGCGGGCCTCATCTTCTCCGCCGTGGCCCTCGCGCTCGTCGTCACCGCCGTCATCGGCGCGTGGAACGGGACCATGGTGGCGTACTTCGGCATCCAGCCGATCGTCGCCACGCTGATCCTCATGATCGCCGGGCGCGGCATCGCCCAGCTCATCACCGGCGGGCAGATCCCGAAGGTCCAGGACTCGAGCCCGTTCACGCAGCTCGGCCGCGGCGAGATCTTCACGATCCCGCTGCCGATCTGGATCGCCGCGCTCGTGTTCGTCGCGATCGCGCTGCTCACCCGCAAGACCGCCCTGGGCCTGCTGCTCGAATCGGTCGGCGGCAACCCCGAGGCGAGCCGCCTCGCGGGCATCCGCTCCAAGGGCATCACCGTCCTGGTGTACCTCGTCTGCGGGCTGTGCGCCGGCCTCGCCGGGCTCATCGGCGCGGCCAACCTCGGCAGCGCCGACGCCAACAACGGCGGCCTGTGGATCGAGCTCGACGCGATCCTCGCCGTGGTCATCGGCGGCACCGCGCTCCTCGGCGGCCGGTTCTACCTGCTGGGCACCACCATCGGCGTCGTGATCATCGGGACGCTCGAGGACACCATCATCAACGTCGGCCTCTCGAGCCAGTGGCAGTTCACCGCGAAGGCCATCGTGGTCTTCGCCGTCGCGCTGCTGCAGAGCCCCGAGTTCCGGGGCTGGATCCTGAAGCCGTTCAAGCCGAAGCCGGAAGCCGCCGCGCCGGCGCCCGCGCCCGCCGAGGAGGTCCCGGCCAAATGACCACCGAGACACTGACCGAGCGCCCGGCGCGCTCGACGCTGTTCGACGGCCTCACCAAGTACATCCCGATCGGCGCCACCGTCGCGCTCCTGATCGTGATGTACCTCGGCGGCATCGCCAACTTCAAGAACTTCGACAGCGCCCAGGTCATCGCCGGGCTCTTCATCGACTACGCGCCGCTGCTGGTCATCGCCGTCGGCATGACCTTCGTGATCCTCTCGGGGGGCATCGACCTCTCCGTGGGCTCGGTGATGGCCTTCTCGACGATGGCGTGCGCGTGGCTCACCGTGGACGCGGGGATCTCGGCGCCGCTGGCGATGGTGCTGGTGCTGGCCTTCGGCACGCTGTGGGGGCTGCTCATCGGGGCGGTCATCCACTACTTCAACGTGCAGCCGTTCATCGCGACCCTGGTGGGGCTCTTCCTCTTCCGGGGTCTGACGCTCCAGATCTCCGACACCGACGTCTCCATGCGCGAGGTCGACTTCTGGCAGTGGGGCATGACCCACGTCGAGTTCGGCGGAAAGGTCCGCGACGGCGGCTTCTGGCTGCCGTACCTCTCGTTCGTGGCGTTCGCGGTCGTCATCGTGGCGTTCGTGATCCTCCACTACACCCGGTTCGGGCGCGGCGTCTACGCCATCGGCGGCTCGGAGCAGTCCGCGCTGCTCATGGGGCTTCCGGTGGCGCGCACCAAGATCGGCGTATACGCCGTGAGCGGGTTCTGCGCCTCCCTCGCGGGGGTGCTGGCCGCGTTCGCGACCAAGAGCGCCAACCCGCTCGCCAACGTCGGCGCCGAACTCGACGCGATCGCCGCCGTGGTCATCGGCGGGACGCTGCTCACCGGCGGCGCCGGGTTCGTGCTCGGCACCGTCGCCGGCGTCATGGTCTGGGGCCTGCTCAACACGCTCATCGCCTTCCACGGGGGGCTCTCCTCGTGGTGGGCGCGGATCGTGATGGGCGTGCTCCTGCTCGCCTTCATCCTCCTGCAGCGCGTGCTCGCCCGCTCGGGCGAGAAGCGGCGCACCTAGGCAACACTCTCCGCACCGCGAGGGCCGCTCACCGATGGTGGGCGGCCCTCGTCGCTATACGGATTGGCAGAGTTCTGCGGCGAGATGTAGTATGTGTGCTATCAATGAATGAACTCATGCGACGGAGATGAAGATGGGACACCCCCCGGCTTGCGACGGGCCCGCCATCGCCGTATCCGACCTGCGGATGCGCTACGGCGACAAGGACGTGCTCACCGGGCTCGACCTCGAGATCGAACCCGGCGGCGTCACCGCCCTGCTCGGCCCCAACGGTGCCGGCAAGACCACCACCATCGAGATCCTCGAAGGCTTCCGGGCCCGCTCCGGCGGCGACGTGCGCGTCCTCGGCGTCGACCCCGTCAACGGCGGCGAGGCCTGGCGGGCCGGGCTCGGCATCGTGCTCCAGGAATGGCGCGACAACGGCAAATGGAAGGTCCGCGACCTCCTCCGGCACTTCGGCGAGTACTACCTCCCGTACGCCGACCCCTGGGACGCCGACGCACTGCTCGACCTGGTCGGCCTCACCGCCCAAGCCTCCCAGCGGGTCCAGACGCTCTCAGGCGGCCAGCGCCGCCGCCTCGACGTCGCCCTCGGCATCATCGGCCGCCCCGCGCTCCTCTTCCTCGACGAGCCGACCACCGGCTTCGACCCGCACGCGCGGCGCGAGTTCCACGAGCTCATCCACCGGCTCACCGACCTCGACGGCACCACGATCCTGCTGACCACCCACGACCTCGACGAAGCCGAGAAGCTCGCCGAGCGCATCCTCATCCTCGCCGGAGGACGCATCATCGCCGACGGCTCACCGGACAAGCTCGCCCGGTCCGCCGCCACGACCGCCGAGATCAAGTGGATCCAGGACGGGCGCCTCCAGATCCACGCCACCGACGACGCCACCGACTTCGTCCGCCAGCTCCTCGCCACCGACGGCGGGACGGTCACCGACCTCGAAGTGCACCGCGCCAGCCTCGAGGACGCCTACCTGACCCTCGTCGCCAAGTTCGAAGCGGGCGAAGCCGAAACGGCCGTCGACGCCTTCAAGGAGGTCACGACGTGAACACCGCACTCCACGAATACAAGACCGGCTGGAAGCGCGGCCTCATCGAGACCCGCATCTCCCTGACCTCCGTCAGCGACCTGATGGGCTACCTGATGCCCATGGCGATCGCCGTCCTCGTCCTCGTCTTCATGCGCGGCGCCGAATTCGAGGGCGCTCCGGTCTCCTTGGGCTCCATGAACATGCCGAGCCTCATCGGCATGAACGTCGTCTTCGGCGGCATCATGGGCATCGTCGGCACACTGTCGATGGACCGCACCAACGGCACGCTGCTGCGCGCCAAGTCGATGCCCGGCGGCATGACCGGCTACCTGATCGGGCACGTCGTCTCGACGGCGATGTTCGTGCTCGCCTCCGTGGCGGTGATGCTCGCGGCGGGCCTGGTGCTCTTCGACGAGCTCGACTTCGACAGCCCCGACCGGTGGCTGCTGTTCCTCGCCGTCGTCGTCATGGGCATCGTGACGACCCTCCCGCTGGGCGCCGTGCTCGGTGCGCTCGTCAACAACCCCAAGAACATGGGGCTGGTGATGCTCCCGGTCATGGGCTCGGTGGCGATCTCCGGGATCTTCTACCCGATCACCGCGCTGCCGGACTGGCTCCAGGCGATCGGACAGGCCTTCCCGATGTACTGGATGGGCCTGGGGATGCGCCACGCCATGCTGCCCGATGCGATGGCGGCCGTGGAGATCGGCGGCGAATGGCGCACGGTGACGATGTTCGCGGTGCTCGCCGCATGGGCGGTCGCGTCGCTGGCGCTGGCGCCGAAGCTGCTGCGGCGCATGGCGCGCCGCGAGTCCGGTTCGGCGGTGGCCGAGCGCCGCGCCGAGATGCAGAAGCAGTGGGGTTAGCGCCATGGCGGGGGACGAGGTCTACAACCGGATCGCGATGCTGCGTGCCGAACGGGGCGTCTCGCGGCGCCAGCTGGCCGACGCCCTCGGCGTCCACTACCAGACCGTCGGCTACCTCGAACGCGGCGAATACAGCCCGAGCCTCCATCTCGCCCTGAAACTCGCCGAGTACTTCGAAGTGCCGGTGGAAGTGGTCTTCTCGACGAAGCCCTTCCCGCGCATCGGCGCCTGATACCAGCCGGTCGGCGAACCCGAGAAAACACCCGCGACCGCACTCCGGCCCCGCCCCCGGGCAACACCACGGCGAAAGCCGGCCCAGGAGCGGGGCCCCTTTGTTCACGCCGTCGCCACCTCGAGGTCGTCCTCGGCTGGTTGGGTGAGGCTTGTTCATCGAACCCCACGGTTTTTGGAGAGCACAAGTGCAGATTCACCGTCGGCGGCTGCTCGCCGCCGGGGCGGGCGGCGCGATCCTTCTCGGGACTCCCGGGATCTCGTACGCCGCCTCGCGTCCCCAGCTCACCCACGGCGTCCAGTCCGGTGACGTGACCGACCGCGGCGCGATCCTGTGGACGCGCGCCGACCGCGGCTCCCGGATGCGGGTCGAGCTCGCCACGCGCCCGGACTTCAAGCACGCCAGGACGATCGAAGGCCCCGCGCTCACCGCGGACAGCGACTTCACCGGGAAGCTGAAGCTCAATGGCCTGCGCCCGGGCCAGCGTTACCACTACCGGATCACCGCCGAAGGCGAGCGCGACTCCGAGCCGCTCGAAGGCTCGTTCGCCACGGCCGCATGCGAACCGGCCGACATCCGCTTCCAGTGGTCCGGCGACCTCGCCGGGCAGGGCTGGGGGATCAACCCCGAGTTCGGCGGCTTCCGGATCTTCCAGGCCATGGCGGACGCCGAGCCGGACTTCTTCCTCTGCTCGGGCGACTTCGTGTACGCCGACGGGCCGATCGTCGAATCCGTCGAGCTGCCGGACGGCACCACGTGGAAGAACACCGTGACCGCCGAGAAGTCCAAGGTCGCCGAGACCCTCGACGAGTACCGCGGCCAGTTCAAGTACAACCTCATCGACGAGAACCTCCGCGCGTTCCTCGCGCAGGTGCCCATGGTGAACCAGTGGGACGACCACGAAGTCGTCAACAACTGGTACCCCGGCGAGATCCTCGACCTGCCGCAGTACACCGAGAAGAACGTCGACGTGCTCGCCGCGCGGGCCCGCCAGGCGTTCGCCGAGTACACGCCCGGCGGTTTCGGCGCCACGGACGCCGACGGCCGCATCTACCGCAAGATCGCCTACGGCCCGCTCCTCGACGTGTTCGTGCTCGACATGCGGACCTTCAAGAGCGCCAACCCGGACGCCGACACCGCGCCCGGCGAGGTCCTCGGCGCCGCCCAGCTCGAATGGCTCAAGCGCGAACTGCGCCGCTCCAAGGCCACGTGGAAAGTCATCGCGGCGGACCTGCCGATCGGGCTCATCGTGGGCGACGGCGCAGGCGCTCAGGAAGGCGTCTCGAACGGCACCGGCGGCGCCCCCGGTGGCCGCGAGGCCGAGATCGCGGACCTGCTCTCGTACGCGAAGAGCCGGGGCGTCAAGAACATGGTGTGGCTGACCGCCGACGTGCACTACACCGCGGCCCACCACTACAGCCCCGACCGGGCCGTGTTCCAGGACTTCGACCCGTTCTGGGAGTTCGTGTCCGGGCCGCTCAACGCGGGTGCCTTCGGGCCCAACAAGCTCGATGCGACCTTCGGCCCCGAAGCGGTGTTCGTGCAGGCGCCTCCGGCCGCGAACACGCCGCCGGCGCTGGGTTACCAGTTCTTCGGCGAGGTCGGCATCGACGCCGAGACCGAGATGCTCACCGTGGCGCTCAAGGACCTCGACGGGAACACGCTGTTCCTGAAGACGCTCGAACCGGCCGCATAGCACGAGGGCGCCTCCTCCGGTCACCGGAGGAGGCGCGTCGTTTCAGTTGCGGCCCGAATAGAACTCGGCCCCGGGCGGGGCCGCTTCGAGCCAGGAGAGGAACCCGGTGACCGCCGAGGTGGTCATCGCGAGCTCCACTTCGCCCGAAGCGCTCTTGCAGCGCAGGATCGCCACTTCGGGCGGGAAGATCTGCGCTTCGGGACCGACGGGCTTGCGGCGCTCAGCGACCTGGACGTCATGGCGCAGCAGCGAATAGCGGGGCCCGAACGCGAGGGAGAACATCCGGTACCAGCGGAGCGTGCCCCGCTCGTAGACCGCGAAGCCGGGGGCCCAGCCGCGCCCCTCCATGTGCCGGGAGAGCCTGGCGGCCATGGCCACTGAGCCCGAGCGGGACAGGAAGGAGCGGCGGACGTAGGTCAGCACCAAGAACACCGCGACGGCCGCCGCCAGCGCGGCGACGACGAGCAGTGCCTTCAGCATGGCTACGCCGAAGCGGGGGCGACCGCCTCGGCGGTCTCGGCGAGGATGGTGACCCCGTCGGTGGTCACCGACAGGAAGCCGCCCTCGATCTGCCAGGCCAGTTCGGCGCCGTCGACCGGCTGCACCCGTACGGTGCTGCCGATGCGCAGCTCGCCGAGCAGCGGCTGGTGGTTCGGGAGGATGCCCAGTTCGCCTTCGGTGGTGCGCGCGTACACGGCCTTGGCCGCACCGGACCACACCTGCGACTCGACTGCTACCACTTGGACGTTCAGTTGCCCTGCCACAACGCTCCTTCAGCAGACTCCGGGATGGTTACCGGAAGTCTAGACGGACGCGGGTGCGAACGTCGAATCGCCCAAGGGCGGAGGAGCGGGTGATCACCGGCACTGGCTGGGGAAAGGATGAAGGCCCCCGGCGATGCCGAGGGCCCAAGAATCATTCGTGAGGGTTACACGCGGGCCCGGCGAGCCAAACGCTCGGGGTCCATGATGATCACGCTCTTGCCGTCCAGGCGCAGCCAGCCGCGCCCGGCGAAATCAGCCAGGGCCTTGTTCACGGTCTCGCGGGAGGCGCCGACCAGCTGGGCCAGCTCTTCCTGGGTGAGGTCGTGGGTGACGCGCAGGACGCCGCCGTCGCGGGTGCCGAAGCGGCTCGCCATGTGCAGCAGGGCTTTCGCGACGCGACCGGGGACGTCGGTGAAGATGAGGTCCGCCATCGAGTCGTTCGTGCGACGCAGCCGGCGTGCTATCACGCGCAGCAGCTGCTCGGCGATCTCGGGCCGGTTGGCGAGCCAGGGGCGCAGCGCGGTCTTCGACAGGCGGGCCAGGCGGGTGTCGGTCAGAGCGGTGGCGGTGGCGGTGCGGGGACCGGGGTCGAACAGCGCGAGTTCGCCGACCATGTCGGACGGGCCCATCACCGCGATCAGGTTCTGGCGGCCGTCGGCCGAGCGGCGGCCGAGCTTCACCTTCCCGGACATGACGATGTACAGACTGTCACCCGGCTCGTTCTCGGTGAAGACAGTCTGGCCCTTGTTGACGTCGATGTACTCCATCTCTTTGATGAGCGACTCGACAGCTTCGGGGTCTACGCCCTTGAACAGGGCGGCCCTGGCCAATACATCTTCCATGTCCGTTCGCACCTTTCTTCAACGCACCGCTAGTGCAAGTACTGAGTCTATGCCTCTTGTCCGCATTGCGGGAGCGAGACCCCCGTAAATCCACATGCGCACGTAGACGCCGGAATCGACATTCGTATCCGAATGAATGCGTTCCGTCGGTTCCGAGCGTCACCGCGAGAGACTCACCACGCTGTCTCAGCAGGGTATTCGTTCCGGATAACGGAAAGCGTCGACAGCGACCGGTACAGCCTACCTGCAATGTGACGCCACGCCCAGTATCAGGCAATGGCGTAATCCCACAGGAACCCACAGATCAGGTGCAGGATCCGGTGCCGACGGGACCGGAAGCGGACCGTCCCGCCTCCAGGACAGGCGCGGACTCGCCCATGGTCAGCGCGTAACCGGTCTCCGGGTCGTCGACGGCGGCGGCGAAGATGACACCGATCACCTCGCCTTGCGGGTTGAGCAGGGGACCGCCGGAATTGCCGCCGATGATGTGCGCGTACAGCTGGTAGACCTCGCGCGTGACGGTGCCGGAGTCGTAGATGTCGGGGCCGGTGACGATCCGCGCTTCGCGCACGCGCGCGGCCGTCGCCGTGTAGGGGCCGCCCGCGGGGTAGCCGAGGACGATCGCGTCGTCGCCGGTGGCGGCGGTCGCCGACTGGAGCGGCAGCGGCTCGGCGTCCAGATCGGGGACGGACAGGATCGCGAGGTCCTTCTCGGGCTCGAACACGATCACCTCGGCGTCGTACAGGTCTCCGTCGGATTCGACCTGCACGTGCTCGGTCCCGGCGACGACGTGCGCGTTCGTGGCGACGAGGCCGTCGTCGTAGACGAAGCTCGAGCCCTCGATCTGGCGGTCGCAGGACGGCGCGGAACCGTGGACCTTGAGGACCGAGTCCTCGGCGTTCACGACCACGCCGGACGCCGCGAGCTCCGGGTCGGGCGGTTCGACCGAGCGGGCCTCGGTCGGGTCGAGGCCGGAGAACACGTCCGGCATCCCGGAGGTGTTGAGCGATTCGCGCATCGACTCGTAGACGCCTTTGACGGCCTCGGGCATGTACTCGTCGATGCCGCTCACGAGGCTCGAGTTGCGCACCGCCGAGGCGACCGCGGGCATCGAGGAGTTCGCTAGGGGCGCGGCCGCGACCCAGGTGACCAGGAGGACCGCGGCGACCGAGACGACGGGCCCGGCGAGGTGGTCGATCCGCTTGGAGCCGTCCGTGCGCAGTCGCCTGCGGAGCTTGTAACCGAGGGAGGTGGCGAGTGCCATGCCGCCCAAGGCGAGTGCGAAGACGACGAGGAGCGAGGCGATGAGCTTCGCGAGCGCCTCGGTGTAGAAGTCGGCCGCGAACGGCGCGATCTGGATGCCGAGGATCGCTCCGCCGAGGAAGCCGATGAACGTGGTCGCCGAGGCGATGAAGCCTTCGCGGTAGCCGTTGACGGCGAACAGGAGCGCCAGCAGCACGATCACGACATCGACGAGGAGTCCCGCACTGGTCGGCTCCATCCGCCCCTCCGTTCAGTGCCGTTCGAGCTCCATCGTCCGGCCGGTGTCCCAGGGGCGGGCCCAGCCGCCCAGGTCCAGCAGCCACGACAGTACCCCGGCGGTGAAGCCCCAAATCAAGGGCACGCCTGCGATCTGGAAGCCCGGGCCGCTGCGGCCCGACGGGAACGGGACGGTGCCCCGCGAGGCCGGGTCGGCCAGAAGCGGCAGCGGCACCTGGTGGGCGGCGGCGACTTCGGAGGCCGCCTGCGGTGCGACCTGGTGCGGGCGCGCCCAAAGAGCGAGCACCGGCGTGACCGCGAAGCCCGACACGGGGATCCAGAGCGTCGGGAGGGACCGTCCGATGACGACGGTGGAGGGGTCGACGGCGAGTTCCTCGGCGGCTTCGCGCAGCGCGGTCGCCGCGGCGTCGGCGTCGCCGGGTTCGGCGCCGCCGCCGGGGAACGCGACCTCGCCCGGGTGGTGGCGCAGCGTCGCGGCCCGCTGCTGGAGCAGCACCGACGGTCCGTGCTCGTCGTCCTTGAGGAGCACGAGGACGGAAGCGGTGCGGGCGTCGGCCTCCTCGTAGGGGAGGAGGTGGTCGGCGATGACACGGCCGATCACGGGCGGGCGCGCCGCTTCGGCGGCTTTGAGGAGCGGCGGCCACCAGTCGGGGCGGGACTCGGTCATGCCGGCTCCAAACCGAACGCGGACTCGGCGGTCTCGGTGAGGCTCTCAGCGGTGACGCCCGGTTCCGCGATGAGCGCTGCGACCGTGCCGTCGGGTTTCACGAACGCGATCCCCGGCAGGCCCGGCACGCCGAGCCCGATGCGAACGGCCTCATCGGGATCGAACACGGAAGGGAAGGTCATGCCGAACGCCTCGGCGAAGGACCGTCCGGCGTCGCGCGTGTCGGCGGTGTCCACGCCGAGCACGTCGACCTGGTCGCCGTAGGCCTGGTAGAACGCCTCGACCTCCGGCGCCTCGTCCTGGCACGGCCCGCACCAGCTGGCCCACAGGACCACCACCAGCGGCTTCTCGCCGGGGCCGACCACGGTCGCCGCTTCGTCGCCGAGGCAGTCGAGTTCGAGGTCGCCGACCCCTTCGATCGCGGTCGAACCGGAGGCGCACGCGACCGACCAGGTCGGCTCGGGCGCGTTCTCGGCGGTGACGCCCGGCTCAGGGGACTCGTTCGTGCAGGCCGCCAAGAAGAACAGTGCGGCAGCGGCGGTCAGCAGTCGCTTCACCGGCTCACCGCGTGCTCGATGCCAGCGAGCTTGATCAGCTCGTCCACGTTGTCGCCCTTGAGGAGTTTCGCGGCCTCGGCGGGGTCCGTAGGGCCCTCGCCGTACGAGGGGCAGATCGCGGCGAGGGTGCACGCGCCGCACGCGGGCTTGCGGGCGATGCAGACGCGGCGGCCGTGGAAGATGACCCGGTGCGAGAACATGGTCCACTCGCGCGGCTCGATGAGCTTCTGGATCTGGTATTCGAGCTTCACGGGGTCGGTCCCCTCGACCAGGCCGAGCCGGTTCGTGATGCGGATCATGTGCGTGTCGACGGTGATGCCGGGGGCGCCGAAGGCGTTGCCGCGGATGACGTTCGCGGTCTTGCGGCCGATCCCCGGGAGTTTCACCAGAGCGTCCATGTCCTCCGGGAGCCTGCCGCCGTGGTGCTCGACGAGGGCTTTGCCGAGGCCGATGATCGACTTGGTCTTGTTGCGGTAGAAGCCCGTCGGCCGGATGATCGCCTCGACCTCCTCGGGGTTCGCCTCGGCGTAGTCGGCGGCGGAGCGGTAGCGCTTGAACAGCGCCGGCGTCGTGAGGTTCACCCGCACGTCGGTGCACTGGGCGGAGAGGATCGTGGCGACGGCCAGCTCGAGCGGGTTCGCGTAGTCGAGCTCGCATTCGGCGTCCGGATGGGCGGCGGCCAGGAGCCGGTTGATCTTGCGGGCCCGGCGCTTCTTGGCCAGCTCGCTCTCGGTGCCGCCGTCGCGGCTCGACGCACTGGCGCTTCGGGGTGCGGGATTGCGAGCCATAAGTTCGTCCAGCGGGCGTCTGCGGCGGTCACCCCGCCATCGTACGCGGGCGGCTCGGCAGCCGGCCGCCTCTCCGAGTGCCGCGTCCGCCACGCAGGAGCAGCGCGGACATGCCGAGCAGGCCCCCTCCGGCGGCCGTCGCCGCCGCGCGCCAGACCGGTGAGATCTCGGCCTCGGCGGGGTCAGGCGGGCGCGGGCTCACGTCCGCTTCGACCGCGGCGGCCACGTCCAGGACGCCCTCGCCGAGACCCGGCGCGCCGGCGGCGGCGGTCCCGGTGAGCGCGCGGCGCACCTGGTCGGCGCTCCACTCCGGGTGCGCCGAGCGCACCAGCGCGGCCGCGCCCGAGACGACGGCCGAGGCGAACGACGTGCCGGTGACGGTCTTGTAGCCGCCGCCGGGCTTGGGTGCGATCAGGTTCGCGCCGGGCGCCGCGAGATCGGTCTCCGCGCCGGTGACGGCGGTCCTCCAGCGCTCGCCGTGCTCGTCGGAGCCGGTCACGGCGAGCACGTCGGCGACGCGGGCGGGGAACCACACGTCCTCGGCCGGCTCGTCGTCCTGCTGGTTCCCGGTGCAGGCCACGATGAGCACGTCGTGCCGCTCCGCATAGGCGATCGCCTCGGAGAACTGCGGCGAGTCGTAGTGGCCGCCGAGCGAGAGGTTCACGATGTCCGCGCCGTTGTCGACGGCCCACTGGACGGCCGCGCCGACCATCGCCGAATCGTGGTACCGGTTCTCGTCGTCGAGGACGCGGACCGGCAGGATCACGGCGTCGGGGGCGATCCCCGGGTGGTGCGAGTCGGCGCTCCCTGCGATGAGCCCGGCGACGGCGGTGCCGTGCCCGACCGGGTCGGCCTGGCCGAAGGCCCGCTCGTAGACCGGGCCGGGATCGGAGCCGAAGGCGAGGAGGCGCGGCTCGGCGCCGGGGTCGACGTCGACGTAGCTGCGGCCGGGGAGCACCGACCCTTCGAGCGCCGGGTGGTCGGCGTCCACACCCGAGTCGACGACGGCGACGATGACGCCCTCGCCGGTCGCGGCCGGCCAGGCCTCGGGGGCCTTGACCGCGGTGAGATGCCAGGCGAGGGGCGCGGAGGCGCGGCCGGTCTGCGCGGAGAGCAAGAGCGCCAACAGCGTCGAGCACAGACAGGCGAGAACGTAGCGTGCAGAGCGGTCCCCCATGAGAACCGGATCGTTACACAGCGACAGGCCCACAGCGTGGGAATGACACACGCTCTCCTTTATGAATTCGTTATTCTCGCCCTACTGACGGAAACTTGACAATGCCCTCGCGTTACGGTGACGATCGCGAGGGGACGCCGCGTTCGCTCGACACCGCCCCATCCAAGACCGGTAGGGGGGAAGGGCTGAGTGGGATCGATGTGGGAACCCAGTAACGAGATCGAGCACCGTCTCCGGGAGGCGCTGCGAGCCGAGGACCAGGACGGATACTTCCGCACCCTGGCGCAGATCGAACTCGTCCTCCCACTGTCCTATGAGGACTCGAATGGGACGGGGGCCGACACTTGGGCCACCTGGACCACCGACGACCGCACCCATATCCTCGCGTTCACGTCCGAGACCGCGCTCCAGGTGTGCCTGCGCGACAACGCCGGCGCGTCCCGCCGCGTGTCGTTCGCCGCGCTCGCCGAGGCCTGGCCCGACGAGGAGTGGTGGCTCGCCGTCAACCCCGGCCTGCCGATCGAGGGCTACCTCCCGGCGTGGTTCGTCACCCAGGTCGCCCAAGGCATGACCACCGTTCCGGCCGACCCGGCACCTGAACCGGAACCCGCCGCGGACCCCTACGGCGACACCTATTCCTCTGGCGCCCAATCCTCTCCGTTCGCCGCCGCGCAGTCGGACCCGTTCGCGAACCCGATGGCGCCCGCCCCTGAGCAGCGCCGCGAGAGCTTCATGCCCCCGGCGCCGCCGGTGCCCGAGGTGCCGCCCGCACCCCGGCGCTCCTCGGACCTGAACGGCTCCGCGCAGCAGCAGTCCAGCGTCGGCGGCACCACGCAGGCGGGCCTGCCGCTGCGCCAGCCGCCGCGCGACCCCGAAGCGCCCGAGGCCGACCCGTTCAACGGGCACTCGTTCGCCTCCCAGCCGCCGCCCGAGCCGGAGCAGTCCCAGCCCCGCTCGCAGGGCTTCGGCTCGCAGCCGCGCGGCACGGGTTCGCAGCCGCAGGGCTTCGGCTCCCAGCCCCAGAGCTACTCTCAGCCGCCGGCCGCGCCGAGCCCGCAGGGGTTCGGGGCCGAGACGCAGTGGCCGTCCCAGCCGTCCCAGCAGGACCAGTGGCCCGACGCGCCGGACTGGCTGCGCGAGCAGCAGCCCGACCCGTCCACGCTGCCGACCCGCGCGCCCGCGCCGCCGAACGCCGCGCCAGAGCCGTTCCCGGCGGGCGAGTCCTTCGGGAACGCCGGAGCGTTCGCACCGCAGCACGACCCGTTCGGCGCGCCGTCCCGCGGCGGCTCCTTCGGCAACGAGGCGTTCGGCTCCGAACCGCAGCGCAACGCCGAATCGTTCGCGTCCATGTCGAGCGCCTTCGGCCGCCGCCCGGCCGAGTCCGAACCGCAGTCCGTGGCGCAGCCGCAGGCCCAGTCGCAACCGGTCGAGCTCACCGGTGACGAGGCCGAGCCGCTGCTCGCCGAGGCCGCCTCCTCCGGCGACACCGCCGCGTTCCTCCAGACCCTCCTGTGCGCCAGCGTGATCCTCCCGATCGGCGACCCCGAGGCCGCGCACCTGCGCGTCGGCGACCCCGCCTTCCGGTGGGCCAGC
The DNA here is from genome assembly GCF_027622875.1 of Glycomyces luteolus. Lineage (GTDB taxonomy): Bacteria > Actinomycetota > Actinomycetes > Mycobacteriales > Micromonosporaceae > Glycomyces > Glycomyces luteolus. Next base: position 218,249 of record NZ_JAPZVP010000009.1, read on the forward strand.
GACATCGTCGACGGCATCATCGGCATCACCGTCTACACGACCGCCGAGCGCATGGCCGAGCGCGCCGGCGAGGACACCCCGCACACGATCGTGCCCTTCGGCTGGCTCATCCAGCACTGGCCCGCACAGGACTACGCGCTGTACGTCAACCCCGGCACCTCGGTGGGCGCCAACATGAGCGGCCCCGAGATCGAGCCGCTCATCAAATGGGCCGAGGCGAAGGACCTCCTGACGTTCGCCACCGAGATGGAGCGCCGCCAGGCCGCGGCCGCGCGCGCCAACTCGCCCTCGCACAAGATCCAGCCGATCCTGTGGCAGAAGACCATCCCGCACCAGCAGGTGCCGTTCTACCTCGAACGCGGCTACGACCGCGTCGGCGGCTTCGTGCACCCCGCCGAGGCCGTGGACCACCTGCGCACGCCCGCGCAGCTGTACCTCGCGCTGGGGCTCATCCGCTCCAGCGAGGAGTTCAGCCCCGCCGACGACTCGGTCCACGTGCTCCGCTGGATCGGCTACCGCACCGACCTCTACCCGGTCGCCTTGGGCGGCAACGACTACGCGACCGCCGAAGCGCGCGGCGGCACCGTCGTCGAGCCCGGCCCGTTCCGCGGCGACGGGTTCGCCCCCGCCGAAGGCGACGAGCGGATCCCCGAGCACAAGGTCGACTCGGTGCGGCTCCCGCACGGCGCGAAGATCTCCAGGATCGACTCGCGCGGCGAAGTCCACGACATCGCGCTCTACGACGCCGACACCCGCGAATGGACCCCCATCGACGGCGCGTTCGGCGGACCCGCCGCCATCGAGGCGCCCTCGACCCCGGCGCTGCCCGCCGGGCCCGCGCCGAGCGGCCCGATGGGCGAGGCGTACGGCTATGACGCCACCCCCGGTTACGACAGCGCGCTGGGCGAGGCCTGGGGCGAAGCGGACGGGCACTACGACCTGGTGCGTCCCAAGCCGGAAGAGCGGGCCGCGCACGTGCTCGACAACCGCGAATGGAAGGACGCCTGATGCGCGACGGTTACATCGCCCGCTGGAAGGGCGCCGAATACGACTCGAGCCCTGACGGGGCCCACGTGCGGCTCTACTCGCCCACGGGCGGCGACGGCTTCGTCGAGGTCGCCGACGGCCGGTTCCGGCGCGGCGTGCCGATCGGCGAGCTCGAGGACTTCTTCTACGTGAGGACCATCGCGACCTGGCGCGGCGAGCCGTTCTTCGTGCTCGGCGAGTCGGGGGAGTGGCTGCGGCTCGAGTACCGCGGCGGCCGCAGCGACGTGGCCCGCTCGCTCGGGCTCGAACCGTACGACAACGGCGTGTACCAGATCTGGGCGCCTGCGGCCGAGGTCACCGACATCAGCGAGCAGTACCTCTAGCGTCTTTCCGCGAGCCCCGGCCGTTTCGCCGGGGCTCGATTCATGCTCGGAAACGGCTGGATTCGCAAGGCCCCGAGCGCGACATGACCGTTCGGCGAAACTGTCCGGAGACCGCTTTCACATGGGTGTCGTTTGAGGTATAGTTCAGGAAACAAAGAAAGCGTTTGCCTGAGCTTTGCGAATTTACGGCTCGCAAGCTTCGCCGAGAGGTGGGGCAAACGCTTGCGTAGCCATGTTCGGCAAGGTCTGGAGCACATCCCTATGGCAGAGAGAATCACCGTCGGCATCGCCCTCAACGGGGTGACCGGGCGCATGGGCTACCGGCAGCACCTCGTGCGCTCGCTTCTCGCCATTCGCGAGCAGGGCGGCGTGGAACGCGCCGACGGCAGCGTGATCTGGCCCGAGCTCACCCTGGTCGGCCGCAGCGCCGACAAGCTCGCCGAGATCGCCGCCCGCCACGGCCTGGACAAGTACACGACCAGCCTGGACGAGGCCCTCGGCGACGACAAGATCGACGTCTACTTCGACGCCCTCACCACCCAGCACCGCCTCGCCGCCGTCAACTCGGCCATCAAGGCCGGCAAGCACGTGTACACCGAGAAGCCCATCGCCACGAACCTCGACGACGCTCTGAACCTCGCCCGCGCCGCGCGCGACGCCGGCGTCAAGAACGGCGCGGTCGCCGACAAGCTGTACCTCCCGGGCCTGCGCAAGCTCAAGCGCCTCGTCGACTCCGGGTTCTTCGGCCGGGTCCTCTCCGTGCGCGGCGAGTTCGGCTACTGGGTCTTCGAAGGCGACTGGCAGGCGGCCCAGCGGCCCTCGTGGAACTACCGCGCCGAAGACGGCGGCGGCATGGTCCTCGACATGTTCCCCCACTGGTCCTACGTCTTCGAGGAGACGTTCGCCAAGGTCAAGTCCGTCACCGCGCACGTCACCACCCACATCCCCGAGCGCTTCGACGAGCACGGCAACCCCTACGCCGCCACCGCCGACGACGCCGCGTACGCGCTCTTCGAACTCGAGGACGGCACCGTCGTCCAGATGAACTCCTCCTGGGCGACCCGCGTCGACCGCGAGGAGCTCGTCGAGTTCCACGTCGACGGCACCGAGGGCTCCGCGATCGCCGGCCTGCGCAAGGCCCGCGCCCAGCACCGCGTGCACACCCCCAAGCCGGTGTGGAACCCCGACATCGACCAGCCGATCCCCTTCCGGGGGCAGTGGCACGAGGTGCCCGACAACGAGGTCTTCGACAACGGCTTCAAGATCCAGTGGGAGGAGTTCCTGCGGCACGTCGTGGACGACGAGCCGTGGCACCACGACTTCCTCGCCGCCGCGCGCGGCGTGCAGCTGGCCGAGGCCGGATACCAGTCCGCCCGCGAAGGCCGCCGCATCGAACTGGAGGACCTGGAGCTGTGAGCCGCAAGTTCACCTCGCGCGTCATCTACTCCGCGGCCCACGTGGTCGCGGACCCCTTGGCGGACAACGGCCCCGGGCGTCCGGCCGTCGTCGACTGGGACGCCACGATCGGCTACCGCAGGCACCTGTGGGACCTCGGCCTCGGCATCGCCGACGCCATGGACACCGCACAGCGCGGCATGGGCCTCGACTGGGAGGCCACGAAGGAGCTCATCCGCCGCTCGGCCGAGGCCGCGGGCCCGGACGACCTCCTCGCGTGCGGTGTCGGCACCGACCAGCTCGGCGCCAATCCGACCACTATGGACGAGATCCGCGCGACGTACCTCGAGCAGCTCGCCGTGGTCGAGGACGCCGGAGCGGGCACGATCCTCATGTGCTCCAGGGCCCTCGCCGCGAGCGCCAAGAGCGCCGACGACTACAAGGCGCTCTACGCCGAGCTCCTGGGTGAAGTGAGCGGCAAGGCGATCCTGCACTGGCTCGGCCCGATGTTCGACCCGGCGCTCGAAGGCTACTGGGGCTCTTCGGACCTCGAGGCCGCCGCCGACACCTTCATCGAGATCATCACCGAGAACGCGGCGAAGATCGACGGCATCAAGATGAGCCTCCTCGACGCCGAAGCGGAGATCGCGGTGCGCCGCAGGCTTCCCGAAGGCGTCCGCTGCTACACCGGCGACGACTTCAACTACCCGCGACTCATCGCGGGCGACGAGTTCGGCTACTCGGACGCGCTCCTGGGCATCTTCGACCCGCTCGCGCCGCTCGCCTCGAAGGCCGTGCAGCGCTTGGACGAAGGCGACGTCGCCGGTTTCCACGCCATCCTCGACCCGACGGTTCCGCTGGCGCGGAAGGTCTTCGAGGCCCCCACGTTCAACTACAAGACCGGCGTGGTGTTCCTGGCGTGGCTCTCGGGCCACCAGGACCACTTCAAGATGGTCGGCGGCCTCGAATCGGCGCGTTCCATCAAGCACTTCGGCGAGATCGTCGACCTCGCCCTCGAAGTGGACCTCTTCCCGGACGAAGCGCTCGCCATCGACCGCTTCAACGCACTGCTCAAGGTCGCGGGCCAGCCGAAGCGGACCCTCGCATGAGCATCATGCGGCGGTTCTCCTTCAACCACGCCACAGCGAAGTTCTGGGATCAGCGCGAGGCCGTCGAGGCCTGCGCGCGCACCGGTTCCGGGATCGGCCTGTGGCGCGAACCGGTGCAGGAGATGGGACTCGAAGCGAGCGCGAAGCTCGTGAAGGACGCTGGCGTCCAGGTGACGAGCCTGTGCCGGGCCGGGTTCTTCACGGATCCGACGCAGGCCGCGATCGACGACAATCGAAAGGCGATCGACGAGGCCGCCGAGCTCGGCGCCCCGACGCTGGTGCTGGTCTCGGGAGGCATCCCCGAAGGCGGCACGATCGACAGCGCCCGTGAGGGCGTCAAAGAGGCCCTGTCGGTGCTCGCCCCCTATGCGGGTGAGCGCGGCGTGACCTTGTCGATCGAGCCGCTGCACCCGATGTTCGCCAGCGACCGCTGTGTCGTGACGACGATCAACGAAGCCCTCGACCTGGCCGCGCCGTTCCCGGCCGGGCAGGTCGGCGTCGTGGTCGACACGTACCACATCTGGTGGGACCCGCAGGTGTGGCAAGGGATCGCCCGAGCCGGCCGCGAGGGCCGCATCGCCTCGTTCCAGTTCGCGGACTGGGTCACCCCGCTCCCGGCGGGAGTGCTCACCGGCCGCGGCCAGTTGGGCGACGGCTGCGTGGACTTCAAGCGCTATCTGGCCGAAGTGGACGCGACCGGGTTCACCGGCCCGATCGAGGTCGAATTGTTCAACGACGCCCTCTGGGCCCGCCCGGGCGCGGAGGTTTTCGAAGAGACCAGGGCCGCGTTCGCGCGGGTACTGGAATAGGAGCACCGCGGGCGCGGATCCGGCAGCGGTTGGGCAATGCCGGAGCGCCCGCGGAGGTGCCCCCCGGATTGCCGCGGGGGCGGGGTCGGCAGGGGTCAAGCACTCCGACCCCGCCCCCGCGGTCGTCTGCGGAACGCCCTCATCTGCGTCGATGCCAGGCGGGGCCGCAAGGGGATGGCTCGGCCCCGCCTCAGGGGTCACTCGTGGCCTTGCGAAACGCAGAACTCGTTGCCGTCGGGGTCCTTGAGGACGGTCCAGGAGAAGACGCCGCCGGGGGCTTCGTGGTGGGAGACCTGGGTGGCGCCGGAGGCGATGAGGCGTGCGACCTCCTGTTCGGCGTCGGCGGTGACGAGGTCGAGGTGGATGCGGCCGGGCTTCGTGCCTTCGACGTATTGGAAGGCGAGTCCGGTGCCGTCGCCGAAGCCGACCATGACGTACTCGCCCCAGTCGGCGGTGATCTCGCCGCCCAGCGCGGCGAGCCACCACTGCGCGAGCTCCTTCGGCCGGTCGGTGTTGACGGTGACGTTCGCGATTTTCAAATCCATGCGGGCGAAGATAACCGGAGGGTCCGACACCGGGTCGTCTGCTGTGCCGTTACTTGCAATGGTCGCGCCCGTTGAGGGGCGGTCGCGGTCTTCGGCGGTGGCGTCGCGCTGGCCGGCGCAGGCCGCGGAGCCGACGAGGTTCAACCTGCTCCGCGAAGCGGACGGGAATTCAGGCGCGAAGCGGGGCTGCGGGTCTGGAAAACAGCGGTGGCATCTGCGACGATGAGGGCATGAGGCTTCCCGGGAGCGGTCTGGTCAGCGGTCTCGCCGCGACCGCGCGCACCGCCGCGCGCCGCGCCGTCACCAGCCAGTACCCCGAGAACGAACCCGAACTGCCCGAACGCACCCGCGGCGTGATCGCCCTGCACGAGCCGAGCTGCACCTCCTGCATGCTCTGCGCCCGCGAATGCCCGGACTGGTGCATCTACATCGACTCCCACAAGGAGACCGTCGAGGTCGAAGGCGCGGCGCGCCCGCGCCAGGTGAACGTCCTCGACCGCTTCGACATCGACTTCTCGCTGTGCATGTACTGCGGGATCTGCGTCGACGTATGCCCCTTCGACGCCCTGTTCTGGGCCCCCGACTTCGCCTACGCCGAAGGCGACATCCGCGACCTGCTCCACGACAAGGAGCACCTGGGGGAGTGGATCGCGAATGTGCCGGAAGCCGCCAAGACCGAGGCCGTGAAGGCGGAGGACGCCGAGTGACGCTCGCCGACGTCCTGCTCCTGGCCTTCGGGCTCCTCGCCCTCGGTGCGGCCCTCGCGGTCGTGACCACGAAGCGGATCGTGCGCGCGGGGCTGTGGCTCGCGGTCGCGTTCGCCGGGATCGCCGGGGCCGCGCTCGTGCTCACCGCCGAGTTCCTCGCCTGGGTGCTGGTGCTCGTCTACGTCGGTGCGATCGTCGTCCTGCTCCTGTTCGCGACCATGCTCACCAGGGCCCCGACCGACCCGTCCGACGACCTCGACCGGGCGAAGCTGCCCGGGGCGCTCATCGCCGGAGGCGTGGGCCTCGGCCTCGCGGCGGTCGTGACCGGCGCGTTCGGCTGGACCCGCGCCGGGCTCGACGAACGCGAGAGCGGCGGGGCGGCGGTGATGGGCGAGGCGGTCTTCGCCGACTGGGTGCTCCCGTTCGAGGTGCTGTCGCTGCTGCTGCTCGCCGCGCTGGTCGGGGCCGTGGTCGTCTCCACTCGTGAGAGCAACAATCACGTAACGAAGGATTACTAGCCGCGCGGTAAGCTGACGCCCATGACCTCACCGATATTCGCACTGGCCGACGAGTACATCACGGCGTACGCCCGGCTGCACCCGATGTTCGCCGGGGCCGCCGGCATCAAGGGCGACTTCGGCGTCGCCAGCGACTTCGGCCCTGAGGCCGTCGCCGAGCGGGCGAAGCTCGACGCCGACACCCTCGCGAAGCTGAACGCCCTCGCATCGACCGGACCCGCCGACGACCTGGCCCGACTCCACATGGCCGAACGCCTCGAAGTGAGCGTCGCCCAGCACGAGGCCGGCGAATGGCGCCGCGCCCTGCGCGTCCCCTACGGGATGCTCCAGAGCCTGGTGAGCTATGTGGACCTGACGCCGCGCCGCACCGAGAACGACTGGCGGCTCAACGCATCCCGGATGCGCGCGATCCCCCAGATGCTCACGACCTGGCGCCGGACCCTCGACGCCGGGATCGAAGCGGGCCAGACCGTCGCGCTCCTCCAGGTCACCGAGGGCGCCAAGCAGGCCCGCCGCAACGCCGAGTCGCGCACCTTCGACAAGCACCTCGCCGCGTACGGCGACGGCCCGCAGGCCAGCGATCTGCGCGAAGCCGCCGAGGCCGCGTACGCGGCGTTCAGCGCCGCCGCCGACTACCTGGAGCGCGTCTACGCCCCGCACGCGACCGAGCGCGACGGCGTGGGCGAGGAGCGGTACCTGCTCGCCGCCCGCTCCACGCTCGGCGCGGTCCTCGACCCGCGCGACGCCTACGACTGGGCCTGGGACGAGCTGCACCGCATCGAGGACGAGATGGCCGCCGAGGCGGACAAGATCGTGCCCGGCGCGGGCCTCGACGAGGTCATCGCCCACCTGGACGCGACCCAGACCGTGGGCACCCACGAGGAGTACCTGGCCTGGCTCACCGAGAAGCACCAGGGCGCGCTCGAAGCCCTCAACGGCGTCCACTTCGACATCGACCCGCGCCTGATGAACCTCGACGTGCAGGTCGTGCACGGCTCCTCCGCCGGCTCGGCCTACTACACCGGCCCCAGCGAGGACCTCTCCCGGCCGGGCCGCACCTGGTGGCCCGTCGCCGAACGCGAGACGTTCCGCACCTGGGGCGAGCTGACCACCGTCTTCCACGAGGGCGTGCCCGGCCACCACCTCCAGATCGGCCAGACCAAGGTCACCGGCGACGGGCTCTCCCGCTTCGCCAAGGCCTTCGGCTCGGTCTCGGGCCACGCCGAAGGCTGGGCCCTCTACGCCGAGCGGCTCTCGGACGAGCTCGGCTGGTTCACCGACCCGGGCACCCGCCTCGGGATGCTCAAGGGCTCGGCGCTGCGCGCCGCCCGCGTCGTGATCGACATCGGCTGGCACCTGGACCTGCCGCTGCCCGCCGCCGAAGCGAAGATCCACGGCGAGCGCTGGAACTTCGACGTCGCGCTCGACGTGCTCAAGACCCGCGGCCGCATCGCCGAGCACCGCGCGTACCCGGAGATCGTCCGCTACGCGGGCTGGCCCGGCCAGGCCATCTGCTACAAGCTCGGCGAACGCGCCTGGGTCGACGCCCGCGCCGAGGCGCAGGCCGCCGCCGGCGCCGCGTTCGACCTGAAGGCCTGGCACACCCGGGCCCTCAACCTCGGCCCGATCGGCCTCGACAACCTCGCGTCGGTCCTGCGCGGCTAGGCGAACGGCAACGGGCCCAAGGCGACAGCCTCGGGCCCGTTGGTCTGCCTGCTACCTGGCAAGCGCGACTTCGTCGCGCTCACAACGCTGCTCAGCTAGCGCCACCGCTCGAACATGTCGGCGGCCGCGCGGTCGATCTCCTCGCCGAGCTGGCGCAGGTGCTGCTTCTCCAGTTCGGCGAGGCTCGCCGTGAGCCGGTCGGCCCGGTCCGCGCCCGGCAGGCGCAGCAGCCAGTTGCGGGCGATCACGGCCTGGCGGTACTGGCTCAGCAGGTGCTCGAGGTTCGCCACCGCCGTGACCATGTCCTCGGCGGCCTGCCCGAGCGCGGGTGCGGCGGCCTCGGCGAGGAAGTGCGCCTCCCGGGCCGCGATGCGCGTCTCGTCCCGCGCGAGCACGAGGTCGGTGGCGTGGCTCAGCCTCCCGTACGTGTCGAGCAGATGCGTCTTGGCCTGCGAGAGGACCCCCATGAGCGAGGACGCGGGCTTGTCGCCGTTCCTCGTGAACCGGGCGTGCTCGGTGAACAGCCGCACCTGGCTGAGCAGGACCGCGACCCAGGTCTGCGAGGCGATCCCCTCGGTCTCCACGTACGAGGCGCGCATCTCGTGCTCAAGGGCCCCATACCATTTCGGGAACTCGGGGGCCACGAGACCGAGCTGGTCGAAGCGGTCCGAGAAGTGGACGCGGAGCCGTTCCAGGTCCTCGGTGTGCTTCAGCGCCGTGAGCAGATGGTCGAGCTCCTGGCTGCGCGGGAGCGTCTCGGTGAACAAGTGCGCGTAGCCGCGGATCACGGTCCGCAGCCGGTGGATCGTGACGCGTACGGTCCCCGCGGAGCCGGGCGCCTGGCGTTCGAAGGCCTCGATGGCTCGGTTGAGCGCGTCGACATGATCGGCGATATAGGTCTGGACGACGACACCGGCGCGTGTCGACGCCGTTATCGGCTGATGGCCGGCATGTGCCGGCGCTGTGGATGCTGACATGGCTCCTCCCCCCGGAAGACCTGCTGGCTCAAGTATTCCAGCAGGCCTCCGGAGGGAGGAGCCGAAGCGGCGATATTTCGAACGCTCATTCAGTTTTAGGCCTGAAAGACGTCATCCACTCGAATCACCGCCTTGTCACGCGGGCATGCACTCCATCGCGGGCATCGTCGTCAGGTTGCCCGTGACGTTGAAGCCGAAGCTCGCCGTCCCGCCGGACGCGATGGTTGCGTTCCAGCCCGCCGGGCCGGCCATCTGCATGTCGCCCATCGTGCTGATCGTGGTGTTCCACGAGTCCCTGACGGCGATGCCGGAGTTCGGCGGCCACAGCCAGTGGATCATCCAGTCGCTCATGCTCGAGGCGCTGGTGTTCTTGACGGTGACGTTCACCGTCGCGCCGCCGGACCACGAGTAGACCGAGGCGGTGGCGGTGCAGGCGCCCGTCGGGCCGCCGGTCGGGGTCTCGGTCGGCGTCTCCGTGGGGGTCTCGGTGGGCGGGTCGACCACGCCGCCGTCGTTGCCCGGGAGCTCGGCGCCGGGCCGGATCCCGGTGATCTCGCCGTTGCCGCCGTCGAACTCGATGTCGGAGCAGGCGTAGAAGTTCTCGTTCGAGTCCGAGCGCACCCAGTGCGTGAAGACGATGTGGTAGCCGTCCTTCTGCGGGAGCGTCATGTTGGCGTAGTAGTAGTGCTCGTCGCTCCCGGCCCCGCCGTTTGACGGCGGGTTCGAGATGGTCTGGAACTTCTCGAGGTCGTCCCAGGCGAGCGGCTGGCTCGGGTCCCACCCGTCCTTGGTGATGTAGAGGTCGAACCTGCCGGGGTGGTGGGCCCAGTTGTTGTAGCGCCATTCGACGGTGTCGCCGGCGGTCACGTGCGTGCGCGGCCAGTTGCCCGGGTCGTTGAAGGGCGAGAAGTCGTACGGGCCCTTGCCGCCGCCGTTGCAGAGCTGGCCGTCGGGGATGTAGCCGACGGTCTGGCCCGCGCCGTTGGAGTCGAGGTTCCCGAACCAGTTGTAGAAGGGGGTGGGGCCGACCTCGTCGAACGCGGCCTGGCAGGCCTCGTTGTAGGGGTCGAGCGAGCCGTTCTCGGTGAGCGCGTCGAAGTAGCAGAAGTACTGGCGCGAGCCGGGGAAGACGGTGGCGCCGTGGGCCTCCGCCTCGTCTCTGCTGAATAGCCCCGTGATGGTCAGGGCCGCGACGGCGGCCAGGACCATCGACATGACGATGGCGATGCGGCGGCGTCTGCCGCCCAGCGCCATCGTGGCGGTGGTTGACATGGAATTACTCCTCTGCCGGACATGGAGCGCTCCCAACCTGGCCCTTACGGAGCCAAAGCGATCTTGTGGACTGCTGCTGACGATATCGTGATATTCGAGTGTATCTATATCCATAGATGGAACGCAACGCCTCCGGGCGCCCGGACCTGGAACCGTTCACTCCCGAAAACCGCGGATAGACTCGGCCATATGGAAACCGGAGACACCGCCCCCGCATTCACCCTCGACGACGAGACCGGCAATCCCCGCAGTCTCGACGAACTCCTCGAGGCCGGCCCCGTCGTGCTCTTCTTCTACCCGCAGGCGATGACGGCGGGCTGCACCGCCGAGGCCTGCCACTTCCGCGACCTCGCCGCCGACTTCAAGGCCGTCGGCGCGACCCCGGTCGGCATCTCCCACGACTCCGTCGACCGCCAGGCCGCCTTCGCGCAGAAGCACTCCTTCGGCTACCCGCTCCTGTCCGACCCGGAGGGCAAGGTCGCCGAGGCCTTCGACGTGCGCCGCAGGCTGGGCATCGTCGGGACCAAGCGCAAGACCTTCGTGATCGGCCAGGACCGGAAGATCCTGGGCGCGTTCAAGAGCGAGCTCAACATGAACGCGCACGCCGACAAGGCCCTGGAACTGCTGCAGGGCGCATAGCGAAGAGGCGGCCCGGAGGCCGCCTCGAGCTAGATCTGCTTCGCCAGTTCCCTGAACGCTTTGCCTCGGTGCGAGATCGCGTTCTTCTCCGCTGCGGAGAGCTCGGCGCTGGTCCGGTCGAAGTTGTCCGGGGTGAACAGCGGGTCGTAGCCGAATCCGTTGTCGCCCTTGGGTTCACGCCCGACCGTGCCGTGCATCTCGCCGTGCGCGACGAGCTCGCGCCCGTCGGGCCAGACGATCGCGGCGGCGCACACGAACTTCGCGCCGCGCAGCTCGTCCGGCACATCCGCGAGCTGGTCGAGCAGCAGCGCGTTGTTCGCCGCGTCGTCCTTGGCGCTCCCGGCCCAGCGGGCCGAGAGCACGCCCGGCATCCCGTTGAGGGCGTCCACGGCCAGGCCGGAATCGTCGGCGATCGTGGCGAGCCCGGTGTGCTTGACGCCGTCGCGGGCCTTGAGCAGGGCGTTCCCCGCGAAGGTCAGCTCGGTCTCGGGGGTCTCGGGGTAGTCGGCGACGGCGTTGAGACCGACGAGCTCGATGTGCGGGGCGGCCTCGGCGAGGATCTCGCGCAGCTCGTCGATCTTCCCGGCGTTGCGGGTGGCGAGCAGGACCCTCATGGCGAGAGCAGGGTCCGGGCCTGGAGGCCGGCGAGTTCCTTGCAGCCCTTGAGCGCCAGGTCGAGCAGCGTGTCGAGTTCGGCGCGGTTGAACACGGCCTCCTCGCCGGTGCCCTGGACCTCGACGAAGTCGCCTTCGCCGGTGCAGACCACGTTCATGTCGACCGACGCGGCGACGTCCTCCTCGTAGGGGAGGTCGAGCACCGGCACGCCGTTGACCACGCCGACGCTGATCGCTGCGACGGAGGTCGTCAGGATCTTGTCGGGCTTGCGGGCGATCTTCTGCTCCTTGAGCCAGTCCACGGCGTCGTGCAGCGCCACGTAGGCGCCGGTGATCGCCGCGGTGCGGGTCCCGCCGTCGGCCTGCAGCACATCGCAGTCGAGCGTGATCGTGTTCTCGCCAAGGGCTTTGAAGTCGATGCAGGCGCGCAGGGACCGGCCGATGAGGCGCGAGATCTCGTGCGTCCGGCCGCCGATCTTGCCGCGGATGGACTCGCGGTCGGAGCGCGAGTGCGTCGAGCGCGGGAGCATCGAGTACTCGGCGGTCACCCACCCCTCGCCGGACCCGCGCCGCCAGCGCGGCACGCCGGGCGTCACCGTGGCGGTGCAGAGCACCCGGGTGCGGCCGAATTCAACGAGCACCGAGCCTTCGGGGTGATCGGTCCAGGATCGGGTGAACTTCACGGGGCGCAGCTCATCGGCGGCGCGCTTGTCAGGTCGAGTCATCCCCTCCAGACTACGGGACCCCTGACGCGTGTGAAACACTAGTTGCTGCCCATCGCCGGACCACCCGGCACGGCACCCGGCGCGAGCGGCGACGGCTTCCCAGCCCGCCGAATCGCGCACCGCGCGCGAGTGGCGACTGATCGTCTGGTCCGCCAAGTCGCGCAAGCGCGAGTGGCGGAACTGGCAGACGCGCAGGATTTAGGTTCCTGTGTCCTAGGACGTGGGGGTTCAAGTCCCCCCTCGCGCACCATTGAGAGGCCCTGAGCATTCGGGGCCTTTTCTGCTTTGCGGGTCAGGACGGTTCGGTGCAGAGGACCGGGATGCGCTGCACGAGGTTGTTGGCGAAGCCGCCCCTGTTCCAGGGCTGGTCCAGGGGCTGGGTGCGGCCTTCGGCGTCGGTGGCGCGGGCGCACAGCTCGTGCTCTCCGGGTACGGCGTTCCAGTCGAACCGCCACCGGCGCCAGGACCAGCGGTGCTCGTCCGGTTCGTCGAGGACGGCCTCGTTCCAGGTGCGTGCGCCGTCGGTGCTCACTTCGACGGCGGTGACCGGGGCCCGCCCCGACCAGGCGCGTCCTTCGAGCTCGGTCGTGCCGGGGCGGACCACCCTGGCGCGGGTCATGAAGTCGGGGAAGCCGGGCGGCACCATCAGGGCGCGGGGGGCGATGCGGGAGACCGGTGTCCCCTCGTCGTCCGGGTCCTGCCGGATCCGGTAGGCCACGTCCTGCTGGAATCCGGTGAACGGCCGGTCGAGGACGGTGATGTCGCGCAGCCACTTGACGTGCGCCATGCCGTACCAGCCGGGGACGACCAGCCGCAGCGGCCGCCCGTGCTGCGGCGGCAGCGGGGCGCCGTTCATGGCGTAGGCGACCAGCACTTCAGGGGTGTCGCCGAGGGCCGTATCGAGCGGCAGTGCGCGCTGGTAATCCTGTTCGACGCCCCGTTCGACCCCGTGGTCGGCTCCGGTGAAGACCGCGTCGACCGCGCCGTCGCGGACGTCGGCTTCGGCGAGCAGCGCTCGCAGCGGCACGCCGGTCCAGTCGGCGGTGCCGACCGCCTCGACGAGCCAGGGCTGGCTCACGGGCCGGGGGGTCAGCAGGGCGCGTCCGTTCCCGGCGCATTCTATGGTGACCCTGGTCGTGACCTGCGGATACGAGCGGAGGTTGTCCATGCTCAATCGGATCGGGCGGTTCACGTGGCCGCCGATCCGCAGTTCCCAGTCCGCGTCTTCGGCGACGTAGGGGATGTCGTAGTGGGTGAGCACGTAGTGCAGGCCGGGCGGGGTGAGGTCGTAGCGGAGGGCTTCGAGCGGGAGGCCGTGGTTGCGGGTGGCGAGCGAGAGTTCGTCCCGGCTGATGTCCTCGCCGGGCTCGGCCATGCGTGCGGGTGAGCTGACGTCCTCGATACGGGCCATCCTTCGATGCTAAGGCCCAGTCCCGTCGCGCGGGCCGTTGTCGGTGGTCGGGCCCCGGCGATCGCCCGCCGGGGCCCTGCGGTTCACCGCACGTCGAAGCGGTCGAGGTTCATCACCTTGTCCCAGGCGGCGACGAAGTCGCGGACGAAGTGCTCCTCGGCGTCGTCGCCCGCGTAGACCTCGGCGACGGCCCGGAGTTCGGCGTTGGAGCCGAACACGAGGTCGACGCGCGACCCGGTCCACTTCTTCTGACCGGTGGCGCGGTCGCGGGCCTCATAGGTCTGCGAGTCGTTCGCCACCGGTGCCCAGTCGATGTCGAGCGAGAGCAGGTTCCGGTAGTAATCGTTGTGGAGCGTGCCGGGCCGGTCGGTGAGGACGCCGACGGGCGAGTCCTCGACGTTCGCGCCGAGGACGCGCAGGCCGCCGATGAGGACGGTCATCTCCGGGACGCTGAGGCCGAGCAGGTTGGACCGGTCAATGAGCAGGTACTCGGCCGGGACCGGGTGGACCTTGCCGAGGTAGTTGCGGAAGCCGTCGGCGGTCGGTTCGAGCGGCGCGAACGATTCGACGTCGGTCTGCTCCTGCGTCGCGTCGACCCGGCCGGGCGTGAACGGGACCTCGACCTGGTGCCCGGCGAGCCGCGCGGCGCGTTCGACCGCGGCGCAGCCGCCGAGGACGATCAGGTCCGCGAGCGAGACGCGCTTGCCCGAGGACTGCGCGTTGAACGCGTCCTGGACGCCTTCGAGGGCGCGCAGGACCTCCGCCAGCGACTCGGGTTCATTGCAATCCCAGTCCTTCTGCGGCTCGAGCCGGATGCGGGCGCCGTTGGCGCCGCCGCGCTTGTCGCTGCCGCGGAACGAGGAGGCCGCGGCCCAGGCGGTCGCGATGAGCTGCCGCAGGCTCGGTCCCGATTCGAGGACGCGCTCCTTGAGCAGTGCGATGTCGTCGGGGTCGATCGGCTCGTAGTCCGCGGTCGGGAGCGGGTCCTGCCAGATGAGCCGCTCGGCGGGCACCTCCGGGCCGCGGTAGCGGACGACCGGCCCCATGTCGCGGTGGGTGAGTTTGAACCACGCGCGCGCGAACGCGTCCGCGAGCTCGTCCGGGTGCTCGAGGAAGCGCCGCGAGATCGCCTCGTAGACCGGGTCGAAGCGCAGCGAGAGGTCCGTCGTGAGCATCGTCGGCGCGTGCCGCTTCGAGGGGTCGTGCGCGTCGGGGACGAGATCCGCGGCGGCGCCGCCCTTCGGCCGCCACTGGTGCGCGCCGGCCGGACTCGCCGTCAGCGCCCATTCGTAGCTGAACAGGATCTCCAGGAAGCTGTTGTCCCACTTGGTGGGTGTATTCGTCCAGGTCCCTTCGAGCCCGCTGGTGATGGTGTCGTCGCCTTTGCCGGTGCCGTGCGCGTTGGCCCAGCCGAGGCCCTGCGCCTCGAGCGGCGCGGCCTCGGGCTCGGGGCCGAGGTTCGACTCCGGTGCGGCGCCGTGGGTCTTGCCGAACGTGTGGCCGCCGACGATGAGCGCGACCGTCTCCTCGTCGTTCATCGCCATGCGCTGGAACGTGTCGCGGATGTCCTGAGCCGACTCCACCGGGTCGGGCACGCCGCCCTTGCCCTGCGGGTTCACGTAGATGAGCCCCATCTGGGCCGCGGCGAACGCGTCCTCGATCCGGCGGTCCTCACCGCGGCGCTGGTCGTCGAGCCAGTCGGTCTCGGGGCCCCAGTAGATGTCCTCGTCGGCCTCCCAGGCGTCCTCGCGGCCGCCGCCGAACCCGAACGTCTTGAACCCCATCGACTCCAGGGCCACGTTGCCGGTGAGGATCATGAGGTCGGCCCAGGAGAGGCTGCGGCCGTACTTCTGCTTGACCGGCCACAGCAGGCGCCGGGCCTTGTCGAGACTGATGTTGTCCGGCCAGCTGTTGAGCGGCGCGAACCGCTGCTGGCTGGTGCCGGCGCCGCCGCGGCCGTCGCTGATGCGGTACGTCCCGGCGCTGTGCCAGGCCATCCGGATGAACAGCGGCCCGTAGTGCCCGAAATCGGCCGGCCACCAGTCCTTCGAGTCGGTCATGACCGCTTCGATGTCGCGCTTGACCGCGGGGAGGTCGAGGGCCTCGAACGCGGCGCCGTAGTCGAAGTCGGCGCCGAGGGGGTTGCCGGCGGGAGGGTTCTTCGCGAGCAGTTTGAGGTTGAGCCGGTCGGGCCACCACCCCCGGCTGCCGCCGCCCTGGACGGGGAGCAGCGCGCGATTGTGCTGCACCGGGCAGCCGCCGGTTTCCTGGTCGTTGGCTTCTTGCTTGGCAGACATGGGAATCCTTCCGCATGGACGCGTCGGGGAGCCCAGTGCTCGGATGAGGGAGCTCCCCATGAGGTCATACCATCACAATGCCTATTTATGCCAGAAATCGCCCCAGGGCCGCGCCCCGTTCGGGGCCGAACCGGCGGGAACCCGATCGGGGGCAAACCGGACATCGATCGTTGTCACCGCGCCCGGTCCGGTTCACTTCGGGTTCGCCTCCAGGACGCCTTCAGAGTGGACGGTCAATTCATGAACGCTGCTGACAACGGTGACAACGGAATCGCGCGGGTCGCCGCCCTCGCCCTCGCAGTGCAGCGGTCCGGCCTGCTGCCGCAGGAGGAGCAGGCCGCCCTCCTCGACCGCTACCGGCGCCTCCGCGAGCACGTGCTGCGCACCGGCACCGCCGAGACCGCCCAGCGGCTCCTCGAGATCGACGAGGCCGCCGGACCCCGCCCCGCGCTCACCCGCCTCTGACCTCCGACTCTGACGCTTCTCTGAGGTGACTCCCAGCGGCGCTGCGGCCCGCGCGGATAGGAATACCTGGCACCCCGCGACACAAGGAGACCAGGTGAACGAAGCGCCCGAGCACAGCGACCGCGTCCTCGTCGTCGACGACGAGGAGAACATCCGCGCGCTCCTTTCCGCCACCCTCCGCCTCACCGGCTTCGAAGTCGAAGTCGCCCGCGACGCCGCCGAAGCGCTCCGCGCCGCCGACCGGTTCGAACCCGACCTCGTGATCCTCGACGTCATGCTCCCCGACATGGACGGCTTCGACGTCGCCAAGCGGCTGCGCGCCTCCCACGACCTGCCCGTCCTCTTCCTCACCGCCCGCGACGCCGTCCGCGACCGCGTCACCGGCCTCACCGTCGGCGGCGACGACTACGTGACCAAGCCCTTCGACCTCGAGGAAGTCGTGCTCAGGGTCCAAGCCATCCTGCGCCGCGCCAAGACGCCCGCGACGCCCGATGACCACGTGCTCCGCTACGCCGACCTCGAACTCGACGAGGCCGTCCACGAGGTCCGCCGCGCCGGGCAGCCCATCGAGCTCTCGCCCACCGAGTTCAAACTCCTGCGCTACCTCATGCTCAACGCCGGGAAAGTGGTCAGCAAATCCCAGATCCTCGACCGGGTCTGGAACTACGACTTCGGCGGCAACGGCCGCATCGTCGAGTCCTACGTCTACTACCTGCGCAAGAAGATCGACCAGGCCGAGCCCGCCCTCATCCAGACCGTGCGCGGCTTCGGCTACGCCCTCCGCGAGCCCAGAACCAAGTTATGGCCCGCGAGCTTCGCCGAGAGCGGACCCCGAAGTGATCAAGCCGCGACGCTGGCGGCACTGGACCGTCCGCTCCCGCATGGCGTTCACGATCGTGACGCTGTGCGCGCTCGCGCTGGCCGCCGCGGTCCTGGCCGCCACGGCCCTCCTCCAGAACGTGCTCACCGACCGGATCGACTCGCAGCTCGCGACCGCCGCGGCCATGTCGCACAGCGAGGAGCCGCCCGAGGAGCTCAAACCGCCCGCGCCCCAGCCGGGGATGCCGGACACCCCGCAGGTCTACGTCTACGACGCGGACGGATCGCTGGTGCACGCCTCCGAGGGCGAGGACGGCGCCGAACTCGTCGGCCTCGGCGACCTCGCCGAGCGCACGGGCGAGACCTACACGGTGGAGGACGCGGACGGGAACTCCTGGCGCGTGCTCGTCGAAGCGGCCGAGGACACCGACGGCCATGTCGTGTTCGCCCTGTCCTCGGAGTACGTCGGCGCGGCCACCGAGTCGCTACTGCTCATCGGCGGGGCCGTGACCCTCGCGATCCTGCTGCTGCTCGCGGTGAGCGCGTTCTGGGTCGCGCGCCTGGGGCTGCGTCCGCTCGACCGGATGCAGGCGACCGCCGACGCGATCGCCGAAGGCCGCCTCGACGCGCGCGTCACTGACACCGACCCGCACACCGAGACCGGGCGGCTCGGCGCGGCGCTCAACACGATGCTCGGCCGCATCCAGGCGGCGCTCGACGCCAGCGCCGCCTCCGAAGCGCGCCTGCGCCAGTTCCTGGCCGACGCCTCGCACGAACTGCGGACGCCGCTGACCTCGATCAAAGGGTTCGCGCAGCTGTACCGGCGCGGCGGGGTGCCGCCGGGGCCGGTCCTGGACGAGACCATCGGGCGGATCGAGGCCGAGTCGAAGCGCATGGGGCTCCTGCTCGACGACCTCATGCTGCTCGCGGCGCTCGACCGGGAGCGGCCGCTGAGCCGCGGGCCGGTCGACCTGCTCGGCGTGGTCGTGGACGCTGTGGGGGACGCGCACCTGCGGGCCCCGAGCCGGTTCATCGCGCTCGAATCAATCGACGAGCGCGCGAGCGGCGACGAGGACCTGCTCGACGCGGTGGACATCACCGGGGACGAGCCGCGGCTGCGCCAGGTGGTGACGAACCTCGTGGCGAACGCGCTGCGGCACACGCCGCCGGACGCGCGGATCACCGTGCGCCTCGGATGGAGTGCGAGCCCGGGGCCGCGCTGCCTGGCGCAGGTCGGGGAGACCCCGGTACTGCCGGCGGCCGTGCTGGAGGTGGCCGATACCGGGCCCGGCGTCGCGCCCGAGCACGCCGCGGGAGTGTTCGAGCGGCTGTACCGGGTCGACCAGGGCCGGTCCCGCGGCGCCGAAGGCGGCTCGGGGCTCGGGCTGTCGATCGTCGCGGCCATCGTGGCGGGCCACGGCGGCTGTGTGCGCCTCTGCGAGACGCCCGGCGGCGGAGCGACGTTCCGGGTGGTCCTGCCGCGGGCGGCCTGACCCTACTCGGGAAGGCCGAGCTGCTTCTTGAGGCGCGCGACGTGGCCAGTGGCTTTCACGTTGTACTGCGCGAGTTCGATGTCGCCCTGCTCGTCGATGACGAACGTGGAGCGGACGACGCCGAGGATCGTGCGGCCGTAGTTCTTCTTCTCGCCCCAAGCGCCGTACTCCTCGAGCACCTTGTGCTCGGGGTCGGAGAGGAGCGGGAAGGTCAGGCCGTCGCGCTCGACGAACTTGGCCAGCGCCTCGGGCTGGTCGGGGGAGATCCCGAGCACCGCGTAGCCGGCGGCCTGCAGACCGGCGAGGCTGTCGCGGAAATCGCAGGCCTCCTTGGTGCAGCCGGGCGTCATGGCCTTCGGATAGGCGAAGAGGATCACCTTTCGGCCCTGGAGGCTCGACAGGGTCACCGTGTCGCCGGTATCGGTGGTCAGCGTGAATTCAGGCGCCGTCTCACCAGGCTGAAGTCGTACGTTCACAGGTCGCAACCCTACCGGGCGTCCCTGACAATCCCCTGGGAGCACGCTTGACGGTCCCTGTCCGGCGGTCGCGGCTTCCCGATACTTCCCGGTCCGGGTTGACGGCAGTGAAGCGGCTATTGCAAAATAATTGCAATAGCCTGACAGCGGGCTGTTGATTCCGCGCGTGGAAGCCTTGCATCCGGCAAGGCGACCGCCACACCCGCCCCGGCCCCGCCCCAGGGCCCACAACCAGTCGAAAGGCGGCACTGCCCGTGTCAGACCTGGCGCTGCACATCCCGACGGACGTCGTCAACGGACCCACCTCACTCGCCTTCGCACTCCTCGCCGCCATCGCCGTCGGCGCCTGCGTCGTCAAGGCGCGCAGGCATCTCGACGAGCGGCTCGTGCCGCTCGCGGGCCTCGCGACGGCGTTCATCTTCGCCGCGCAGATGCTCAACTTCCCGATCGCCGCGGTGGTATCGGGGCACCTCCTCGGCGGCGCGCTCGCCGCCGCGCTCCTCGGTCCCTGGCTCGGGGCGCTCTGCGTCACCGTCGTCATCGTCATCCAGGCGCTGCTGTTCGCCGACGGGGCCGTCACCGCCCTGGGGCTGAACGTGGTCAACATGGCCGTGATCGCCAGCTTCGCCGGCTACGGCGTGATCCTGCTGGCGCTCAAAGTCCTCCCGCGCACCCGCTGGGGCCTCGGCGCCGCGGTCTTCGCGGCCTCCGTCGTCAGCGTCGTCGCCGCCTCGGCCGGATTCGTGCTCCAGTTCTGGCTCGGCGGTGAGGAAGTGGGCCAGTCCTTCGGCGAGCTCGCGGCCGCGATCCTCGGCACCCACGTCCTCGTCGGCATCGGCGAAGGCGTCATCACCGCCGGAGCGGTGACCGCCGTCGCGGCCGTCCGCCCCGACCTCGTCCACGCCCTGCGCGGCTCCCGCCTCGCCCAGCCCGCCAAGGAGACGGTGTGAAGACCAAACGCCTCTGGACCACCGGCGTCGTCGTCACGCTGATCCTCGCCGGATTCGTGTCCCTGTTCGCCTCAGCCTCGCCCGACGGGCTCGAATCGGTGCTCCTCACCGGCTGCGAGACCACTGACGGTGAGATCACCGGCGGCACCTGCGTCCTGCAAGCCGCTGGCGACCACGAGATCGGCGGCGCCTTCGCCGACTACGGGATCTCCTTCCTCGACAACGAGATCCTCGGCGCCTCGCTCGCCGGGATCATCGGCGTGATCCTCACCCTCGCCGTCGCCACCGGGTTCTTCTGGCTCCTCGCGCGCGGCAAGAAGAAGGAGCACGCGTGAACCCCGTCGACGGGCTCCACCGGCCCGGAGACTCGCCGGTCCACCGGCTGCGCCCGCAGGTGAAGATCGTCGCGCTCGTCGCCTTCACCTGCGCCATCGCGGCCACCCCGCGAGAGGCGGTGTGGGCCTTCGGGGTCTACGCCGCGCTCCTCTCCGGGCTCTTCCTGCTCGCCCGCGTGCCCCTCGCCTGGGTGCTCTCCCGCAGCCTCGTCGAATCGCCGTTCCTGTTGCTGGCCTTGGCGTTCCCGTTCATGGTCGAAGGCGACCCGGTCCAGATCGGCTTCCTCCGAGTCTCCGAACCGGGCCTGTGGGCCGGATGGAACCTGCTCGCCAAAGCCACCCTCGGCGTCTGGGCCGCCCTGCTGCTCTCCGCTACGACCCCGATCGCCGCGGTCCTCGCCGGACTCTCGCGGCTGCGCTGCCCCGAGATCCTGCTCCAGATCACCGCATTCGCGATCCGCTACGCGCACTTGACCGTGGCAGAAGTGACCCAGATGCGACTGGCCCGCCTCGCCCGCTGCGACGACCCGCGGTTCCTGTGGCAGGCCGGCGCGCTCGCCCGCAGCCTCGGCGTCGTCTTCATCCGCTCCTTCGAACGCGGCGAACGCGTCTGGCAGGCCATGGCCGCCCGCGGCTACACCGGGCGGCTCCCGCTCGAAGTCGGCCCCGCACCCGCGAGCGCCCTGCAATGGACGGCCGCGCTCGCCGCCCCCGCGATCGCGGCCGGCATCGCGACCTGGACGGCGGTGTTCGCATGAGCGCCTTGGACATCAAAGCCCTCCAGCACGTCTACCCGGACGGCCACCGCGCCCTCGACGGCGTCGACCTCCAAGTCCGCGAAGGTGAACGCGTCGCCATCCTCGGCCCCAACGGCGCCGGGAAGACCACGCTCATGCTCCACCTCGCCGGGCTCCTCACCGCCACCGAGGGCGAAGTGTCGGTGGCCGACGTCAAGGTCGAGCGGAAGACCCTCGCGGAGATCCGCCGCCGCGTCGGCATCGTCTTCCAGAGCCCGGACGACCAGCTGTTCATGCCCACCGTCGCCGACGACGTCGGTTTCGGCCCCGCCAACCTCGGCCTGCGCGGACCCGAACTCGCCGAACGCGTCCGGGCCGCACTCGCCGACGTCGGCCTGAGCGACCTCGCCGACCGGCCGCCACACCACCTCTCGGTCGGCCAGCAGCGCCGCGCCGCCCTCGCCGGCGTGCTCGCCATGCGCCCCGACATCGTGGTGTGCGACGAACCCAGCGCGAACCTCGACCCGGCCGCCCGCCGCGACCTCGCCCGCATCCTGCAGGCCACCGCACCGACGCTGCTGCTCGTCACCCACGACCTGCCGTACGCGCTGCAACTGTGCGAAAGGGCCGTGATCCTCGACGCCGGCCGCGTCGCCGCCGACGGCCCCACCGTCGAGATCCTCGCCGATCCCGAACTCCTGCAACGGCACCGGCTCGAACTGCCGTTCGGCTTCTCCCTGGAGGCGGCGCTGGCGGCGATGCGGGCGTAGGGCCTTCGCGGTCCCGCCCGGGCACACAGGGCCGCCGACGCCGAAGGGGCGCAGCGCTCGGTTCCTTGAACCGAGCGGCTGCGCCCCTTGTACGCAAGCCTTCGGTCAGCCCGCGATCGCGGCCTGGACCTCGTCGGCGAACGCCGAGTTCTCGACGACCTCGCCGTTGACCTTCGCGGTCGGCGTCCCGGAGACGCCCTGCTCGCCGGTGGCGTTGGCATTGCCCTCCTGGACCCAGCCGCGGTACGTCTCGTCCTCCACACAGGACTGCCAGTCGGCGCCGAGGCCGACGTCGTCCGTGCCGATCGCGATCAGCTCCTCATCGGTGAGGCCTTCGCTGTTCTCGGCGGGCTGGTTCGCGTACAGCGCCAGCGTGTAGTCGAGGAACTGCTGCTCGCCGGCGTCGGCGGCGCAGACGGCGGCGGCCGCCGCGCGGCTCGAGTACTCGGTGCCCGAGCTGAGGCGGTCGAGGATCGTGAGCGGGTGGTAGTTCACCGTCACCGAGCCGTCGTCGACCCACGACTGGATCTGCTCGGCGTACGCGGACTCGAACTGGTTGCACGCCGGGCACATGTAGTCGATGTAGAGGTCGATCTCGACCGGGCCGTCGCCGATCTGCACCGCGTAGGTGTCGGTGACCGCCGCGGAAGGCTCGTTCACCTCGTACTCGGGTTTGCTGTTCATCCAGATGCCCCATACGAGGAGCCCTCCGATCAGCACCACGGCGGCGCCGATCGCCACCCCGAACACGATCTTCCGGCGCCGCGCCTCCGCGGCCTGCTGCCTGCGCAGCGCCTCGGCGGCCTGTCGGCGGTCGGTATTCCGGTTCGACTTGCCCATGTGCCTCGCTCAGCCTTTCTCCGGTCCAACTCTCGATTCACGAAGCGGTTTCGAGTACGCTCAGCGGCGATGCGATCCCGATCGAACGACCGCCGACCCGCCGCCAGAGCGACCCGCTTCGCCTGGTCGTCGCTCGCGGCGGCGCTCGTCGGAGGAATCGTCGGCGCGGCGCTAGGCGCGCTTTGGGCCTCGGGGGCCTCGGCGCACGCCACGGCCACCAAGACCGAACCCTCCTCCGGGGCGCTCCTCGACGCGCCTCCGAGTGAAGTCGTCGTCGAGTTCAACGAACCAGTCACCCCCGTAGACGCGGCCACCGGCGTGGTGGCTCCCGATGGTGACCGAGCCGACACCGGGGTCGAGCAGAACGCCGAAGAGACCGTCCTGACGATCAGCGTCGACGCCGACCAGGAGGGCACCTATCTCGTCGGCTATCGGGTCGTCTCACACGACGGGCACCCCGTCTCCGGCACGTTCACGTTCTCCGTCGGCGCCGAGACCGAAGCGCCGAGCGCCGAAGCGCTCATAGCCGGGACCGACCCGTTCGTGCAGGGGCTGCTCTACGGCAACCGCTGGTTCGGGTACGCGGGCTTGGCGCTCGCGCTCGGCGCGGGGAGCTTCCTCGCCCTCGGGGCCCGGCCGCGCGAGGTCCCCGCGAGGATGTGCGCCACCGGTCTCGCGGTCGTCGCCATGACCGCCGTGCTCGGGCTGCCCCTCCAGGCCGCCTATGAAACCGGGACCAGCGTCTCCGGGCTGGACGCGGTCGGACTCCAGTCCGTCATGGAGTCGAACGTCGGCCTCGCCGGGCTCCTGCGGCTCCTGCTGGTGCTGCTCGCCCTGCCGCTCATGCGCACCGTCGTCACCAGCGCCGAGGAACCGAAGCCGCTGCTCGTGACCGGCCTCGCCGCGGTCGGACTCGCGCTCACCGCCACTTGGCCGCTCGCCGGGCACCCCATGGCGACCGAGCCGGTCGTCGTCGCGTTCGTCGCTGACGCGGTGCACCTCGCCGCTTCGATGGCCTGGGCGGGCGGCGTGCTCGCGATCCTGATCCTCGCGTTCCGCAAGGACACCGAGATCCCGGACAGGACCGTCGAGACGTGGCTGGCCCTGGTGCCGTGGCTCGTCGCGAACGTCCTCGTCGCCGGGCTCGCCTCCGCGCTGCTCCACATCGACTCGATCGCGGCCTTGACGGACACGACCTACGGGCGCCTGGTGATCCTCAAGGCGGTGCTGTTCGCCGTCATCGTCGCCGCGGGCCTGTTCACGCGGAGGGCGCTGCTGCGCCGCACGGAAGCCGGGCGGCGGCTGCGCGTCGCGGCCGGGGTCGAGCTCGTGTTCCTCGCCGCCGTCATGGCCGCCGTGACCGTGCTCGTGCAGGCAGTGCCCGCCAAGACCGCGCTGCTCGAGGCCGAGACGGCCACCGCCGAATCGACCGAGACGGCCACGCTCGTCACCACCGACGTGTACTCGGCGCAGCTCGTGCTCGAACCCGGGCGGCCCGGGCCCAACAGTGTGCGGATCCTCGCCGACGACCTCGAAGGCGCGCCGTTCCCCGCCGAGGAGTGGACCGCGACCTACGGGCTCGAAGGCGAAGCGGCCGAGGAGATGCGGCTCATCGAGCTGCGCACCGGCATCCTCGCGGGCGAGGTGAGCCTGCCCGCCGAAGGGCGCTGGATCTTCACGTTCACGCTCACCGACGCCGCGGGGAACACCGCGACCGCCGAAGCGGCCGTCGACGTCAGCTGATCACCAGGAGCCGAACGCCGCCTCGGTGTTCGCCCACAACCGTTCGCACCACGCCTCGAGGTCGCGTTCGAGGTACTCGGCGAGGAAGCGGACCGTGTAGTTCGTGAGCGCCGGGTGGTTCCGGTGCCCGCGCACCGGGATCGGGGCCATGAACGGCGCGTCCGTCTCCACGAGCACGAGTTCGGCCGGGGCGACCGAGGCGGCGTCGCGCAGGTTCTGGGCGTTCTTGAACGTCGCGTTCCCGGCGAAGCTCATGAAGAACCCGCGCCGCGCGCACTCCTTCGCGAACGCGAAGTCCCCTGAGAAGCAGTGCAGCACGACACGGTCGGGCGCGCCGTCGGCGTCGAGGATCGACAGGACGTCCTCGTGCGCGTCCCGGTCGTGGATCACCAGCGTCTTGTTCCGCGACTTCGCGATCTCGATGTGCGCGCGGAACGAGCGCTGCTGGGCCGCGCGGCCGGTCTCGTCGGTGCGGAAGTAGTCGAGCCCGGTCTCGCCGAGGGCCGCGACGCGTGGCAGCGCCGCGACCGCGTCGATCGCGGCGAGGGCCGCGTCGAGGTCGGCCTGGCGCGGGGCGTCGTTCGGGTGCAGGGCGGCGGCGGCGAGCACGCGCGGATCGGCGGCGGCGAGCGCGGCGGCCCAGCGGGAGGACTCGACGTCCGTGCCGACCTGCACGACCCGCGCGACCCCGGCGGCCTCGGCCTCATCGAGGCGGGCTTGCACGCCGGGCGAGTCGGGAGCGGGCGCCGGGAGCTCCTCCTCGGCGCCGAAGACGTCGACGAGATCGAGGTGGGTGTGGCTGTCGGCGACGGGATGCGGCAGCGGTTCGGGCAGCGGCGCGGGTTCGGATCGGTACACGCCTCAACGATGCCACGCCGCCGCACACCCGGC
Organism: Glycomyces luteolus; assembly: GCF_027622875.1. Classification (GTDB taxonomy): domain Bacteria; phylum Actinomycetota; class Actinomycetes; order Mycobacteriales; family Micromonosporaceae; genus Glycomyces; species Glycomyces luteolus. The sequence goes on from NZ_JAPZVP010000009.1 coordinate 243,821, forward strand.
CCTGGGGTCCGCGCGGAACCTCGCGCACCGGGCTCTCGGGGTCCTGGATTCGGGGTCCGGGGTCCGCGCAGAACGACGCATACCCGGCCCCCTGGTCCGGGCGCGGAACCTCGCCCGCCCTGCCCGCTCTCGCCGACCCAGGCGCGGCGTACCTCGCCGGCCCTGGCCCCGGGATCCGCGAGGAACACGATCGGGTGACATCCGCGCCGCGGAGGCCCGTTCTTGGCGGACCCGCGCGGGAGGATTGCGGGCATAATCCCCGGGTGGGTGGGGGCTAGGGATGGCACACACGCGGCAGCGCTCCAGATGAAGTCCCGCTAGCCGCTGCCGCATGCACGTAATGCTGCCGCCGTAACATCTTCTTCATTTTCCGGACATCCGCGCCTGACACGCCGCGCTTACGTTGGCGGACAGTCGAACCACCGGCTGTGGACAAGCCACTACCGTCCGGCGACGCACCGGACCTCACAGCGGTCCACGACAACGCAGTCGCACCCGCCGTCGCACCCGCGCAAGACGAATCGAGACGCACATGACCCGCGACCTCGCGTCCCGCCGCAACCGCGCCGCAGCGCTCCAGCAACGCCGCCCCGCCGTCCCGGCCGAAACGACGCAACCCCAGACCATCGCCACCGTCGAATGGCGCGGTGAGAAATACCCCGGCACCCCCTACGCCGACGGCGCCGCCTGGGAGCTCTACTCCGCCCTCCCGCGCCCCGACTTCCTCCCCAACCCCCGCCCCGGCAGCGACTACCCCTACCGCCACTTCGCCCACGCCGGCGAAGTCCTGCGCGACGGCGTGCCCGTCGCCGTCGCCGACGACCGGTCCCTCACCGTGCCGCTCGCGCCCGGCCTCGACCTCGAATACGTGCGCCGCCTGACCCAGACCCCGCACCTCGACCCGGCCGCGCGCGTCCTCCTCGACCGCGTCCGCCGCTCCGCGGCGGTCAGCCCCGGCGACGTGATGGAGCGACCCGTCACCGCTCCGATGATCGCCCGCCTCATGGAGACCGCCGCCGTCCCCGGCGGGTTCTGCTACCGCCGCTGGGACATCGCGCACCTGCGCACCCCCGCCGCCCGCTCCGTCCTCGGCGGCGAGACCGAACCGAGCGAGCCCTGGGTGTTCGCCCTGCGCTGGCACGCGGCCGACGCGTGGGACTACCAGGCGCCCGTCGCCCCCGAATACGAAGGCCTGACGGCGATGCCGTCCTCCGACCGGCGCGGCATGCCCGTCCTCGGTACCGGGTTCGCGATCTCGACCGCGCACCTGCTGCCCGAGCACGTCACCGCCGACCTCACCGATCTGCCGCTGCCCGAGGGCGCCCGGATCCTCGCCTACACCGAGCAGGGCGCCGAACTCGAGCTCTTCGCGTACTCCGGGCAGCAGTGGGCGCCGCTCACCCTCGAACGGCGCGTTGACATCCCGGGCGTCGAGCAGGGCCGCGTCCACCAGGTGCGCCGGGTCCTGCGCGAGGCGAACCACGTGCTGTGGAAGGGCATCCCGGGCTCGCTCGTGGACGCCGACGACGACTGGGCGCGGTTCCGCCTCTCCCGCCCCAGCCCCGACGTCCTCTCCCGGTCCGGGGCCGAGGCCGTGCGCCGCGGCGTCTACGAGAAGTGGGTCGAGCGCGGCGAAGTCGCCCCGGCGATCTGAGCACACGGAAAAGGGCCCGGCAGCCGCCGGGCCCTTTCCTTTGCGCTCTCTAGGCGTTCAGCCGCTCGATCTCTTCATCCACAATGGACGGTTCGAGCTTCGTGAACACCGGGGTCGGCTTCTCCAGCACGGTGCCCGGCACCAGCGGCACCGACTCCCACTTCGGGACGTCCGAGTAGTCGCCGGTGAGGATCGGGTACGGCCCGTCGGTCGCGCCGCCCTCGTCGAGGTCGGCGACCTCCTCGATGTACGGCATGGGCGCGAACACGCCCTCGCCGCCGAGCAGCTCGTGCACCCGCTGCGACGAGTGCGGCAGGAACGGGCTCATGATCGTCTTCAGGTCCGAGACGGCCTGCAGCACCGTGTAGAGGACCGTGCCCTGGCGCTTCGGGTCCTCCTTCATCTTCCACGGCGCGGTGTCCGCGAGGTACTTGTTCGCCGCCGCGACGGCCTTCATGGCCTCGCCGATCCCCGCCCGCACCTTGTTGGCGCCGATCAGGTCCCCGACGGTGTCGAACGCGGTCCTCGTCGCCGCCAGCAGCTCCCGGTCGACATCCTCGAGCTCGCCCGGCTCCGGCACGGCCCCGAAGTTCTTCGCGGCCATCGCGATCGAGCGGTTCACCAGGTTGCCCCAGCCCGCCACCAGCTCATCGTTGTTGCGGCGCAGGAACTCCGCCCACGTGAAGTCCGAGTCCTGGTTCTCCGGGCCCGCCGCGCAGATGTAGTACCGCAGCGCGTCGGGGGAGTACCGCTCCAGGAAGTCCCGCACGTAGATCACGACGCGGCGCGAGGACGAGAACTGCTTGCCCTCCATCGTCAGGAACTCCGACGAGACGACCTCGGTCGGCAGGTTCAGCTTCCCGAGCGCGCCCGGCTCGCCGCCGCCCGCGCCCTCGCCGTTCGCCCCCAGCAGCATCGCAGGCCAGATCTCGGAGTGGAAGACGATGTTGTCCTTCCCCATGAAGTAGTAGGACACCGCCTCCGGGTCCTGCCACCAGCGCTTCCACGCCTCCGGGTCGCCCGAGCGCCGCGCCCACTCGATCGTGGCGCTCAGATAGCCGATCACCGCGTCGAACCACACGTACAGCCGCTTGTCCGGCCGGTCGACCCAGCCTTCCAGCGGGATCGGCACACCCCAGTCGAGGTCGCGCGAGATCGGGCGCGGATGCATCTCGTCGAGCAGGTTCTTGGTGAACCGCAGGACGTTCGTGCGCCAGCCTGTGCGCGTGTCCAGCCACGCGTTCAACGCGTCGGCGAACGCCGGCAGGTCGAGGAAGAAATGGTCCTCCTCCACGAACTTCGGCGTCTCGCCGTTGATCCGCGACTTCGGGTCGATCAGGTCGGTCGGGTCGAGCTGGCGGCCGCAGTTGTCGCACTGGTCGCCGCGCGCCGAGTCGAACCCGCAGTGCGGGCACGTGCCCTCGATGTAGCGGTCCGGCAGCGTCCGCCCCGTCGACGGGCTGATCGCCCCGAGCGTCTTCTTCTGCAGGATGTACCCGTTGCCGTAGAGCGTCGTGAACAGCTCCTGCACGGTCTGGTAGTGGTTCCCGGTGGTCGTGCGCGTGAACAGGTCGTACGAGAGGCCCAGCGCGTCCAGGTCCTCCACGATGATCCGGTTGTACTTCGCGGCGGCCTCGGCCGCCGTCAGGCCCTCCGAGTCGGCCTGCACCAGGATCGGCGTGCCGTGCTCGTCGGTCCCCGAGACCATGAGCACGTCGTGACCGCGCATGCGCATGTAGCGGGCGAAGACGTCGGCGGGGACCCCGAATCCTGCTACATGGCCGATGTGGCGCGGGCCGTTGGCGTAAGGCCAGGCCAGCGCGGTCAATACATGAGTCATGCGCCCCATGGTATCGGTCCAATCCGTAAGACCGACGGCGTCCGGGCCCTGGTGCAGCGGACGTTACGGCCTCACCCGACACGGCGATCCCGACGCGATTGCGCCCCCGTTCGCGAATTCGGTGATGCAATAACCGGTATGTCTGGAACACACCGCGCGGTCGATTCCCAGCACCAGCCCGCGTCCGCCGAGCCGCCGGCAGCGAGGGTGCCCGTTCCCGAGCTGCCCGCCGCGTACGGCGTCGTCGGCGACCACACCCGGGACCCCGGCGCCGGAGCCGCCCCCAGACCTGTCTCCCAGCGCGGGCCCCTCGGCTCCCAGACCGACGGCATGGCCGCCATCCGCGCCGTCTGGGAGCGGGCCGCCGTATCCGACCGGAAACCCGCCAGGCCCGGCAGACCCGAGCGCCGCCGCGAACCCAAGGCCTTCGCCCCCGCGCTCCTCGGCATCCTCGTCTGCGCGTGCGTCCTCATGTTCTTCGCCTGGACTGCCGCCCCCGCCCTCTGGATCTCCGTGGGCCACTACCAGTACGGCACCGTCCAAGTCACCGCCTGCGAGCAGGGGTTCGCCCCCTCCTGCACCGGCCGCTTCCAGACCCACGAATGGGCGAAGGACCTCCACCTCACCGGCGACGTCACGGCCGCCGACGTCGGCGCCGAACTCCCCGCCCGCGCCACCGGCCCCGACGCGCACAGCGCCTACGTCGGCAGCACCCCCGGGCTCCTCCTCCGCTGGGCGCCCTCACTCGTCCTGTTCATGGCCGCCGCATTCGCCCTCGTCGCCGTCTCCGGCGCCACGAGGCTCTACGAAGGACGCTCCGCCGCGGTCGGCCTGTGCTGGGCCGCCGCCGGGGCCGTGCTCGCCGTCGCCCTCGCCTTCGCATGGTGAACCGCGAAACGCACTGGTTGTACGCCGGCCCCGACAGCAGCCCTGGCAACCTGTTCGCGTGCGGCGCGGGCCCACTGGGACGGGCTGTAATGACGCCCACCCGAGTCGCCGGGCGCCGCCGCCCGCGAGGCGCGGCGTCGTAGAGTGAACCCGCCCCCGGAACTCCGCCTGACTCGGCGCTATGCCGCGCCCATTTTGCATTGACCGTTCCTTCCCCGCTTCGGGGCTCTTCGGGAGACAGCGTGAGTGATTCTTCGAAACCGGTGGCGCAGACCTGGTTCGGACCCATCACCGCCGTGCAGCGACGCGCCATGTTCGCGCTCGTGCCGGTGGCGGTCACCTTCGGCCTCGTCGTCGGCCTGGCGTTCCTGCCGCTGACGAGCGCCTTCGGCGGCCTGGCCAAAGTCGGCTCCGAAACCGTCCTCGAACTCCCCGACGAGCTCGTGCTCCCCCCTGCGCCCGAATCCTCGACCCTCTACGCCTCCGACGGCAAGACGGTCATCGCCACGTTCGGCGACCAGTACCGCGTGCAGCTCGAATACGACCAGATCCCCGAATCGGTCGTCAACGCGCTCGTCGCCACCGAGGATTCGAACTTCTTCGAGCACAACGGCGTCGACCCCGAAGGCGTCATGCGCGCGCTCGTCACCAACCTCGCCGACGGCGGCACCTCCGAAGGCGCCTCGACGATCACCATGCAGTACGTCCGGCAGGTCCTCTCCTACACCGCGACCACGCCCGACGAGGTCGCCGCCGCCAGCGAGGTCACCATCGACCGCAAGGTCAAGGAGATGGGCTACGCGCTGGCGCTCGAAGAGGAGATGACGAAGCAGGAGATCCTCACCAACTACCTGAACACCGTCTACTTCGGCAACGGCGCGTACGGGATCGGCGCGGCCGCGCAGGTCTACTACGGGAAGGTCCCGGCCGATCTCACGACCGCCGAGTCGGCGATGCTGGTGGGCCTGATCCAGTCGCCGTCGAACTACGACCCGATCAACGGCTCCTCGGAGGCCGCGCAGGTCCGCCGCGACCACGTGATCAACCGGATGGTCGACGTCGGGACCCTGACGCCGGCCGAGGGCGACGAGGCGAAGGCCGAGGGCCTGAACCTCAACCCCCAGGAGGCCAACAACACCTCCGGCGGCGCGATCGACTCGGACTACGGGTTCTTCGTCGACTACTTCGAGCAGTGGTGGAACCAGCAGGAGGACTTCGGGGACTCCGACGAGGTCCGCAAGGCCCGCCTCTACCGGGGCGGCTACGAGATCGTCTCGACCCTCGACGTGGAGCTGCAGGACGCCGCGCAGGACGCGGTCGAGAAGCAGAAGGAGACCGGCTCGGAGTACGCGCTCGGGTCGGTCGTGGTCGAGCCGGGGACCGGCGGCATCCAGGTGATGGCCGTGAACCGCAACTACTCGAACGACACGTCCGACAACGGCCCCAACACCTCCAACCCTGAGTACAAGGGCTCGTACCCGAACACCACCAACCCGCTGCTGAGCGGCAACTCGGCGGTGCCGGGCTACCAGGCCGGCTCCTCGTTCAAGATGTTCACGATGCTCGCGGCGCTCGAGGAGGGCTACCCGCTGGACACGACGATCTACTCCCCGTACCAGTACACGTCGAAGTACGTGGTGGACGATGGCGGAGCCGCGTGCGGCAACAAGTGGTGCCCGAAGAACGCCTCGAAGTCGGAGGTCGGGAACTACAACATGTGGACCGGTTTCGGCGAGTCGGTGAACACGTACTTCGTGCAGTTGGCCGAGCGGGTCGGCGTGGACAAGGCGATCAACGTGGCCGAGCGGCTGGGCATCAAGTTCCGGGCCCAGGAGGACCTCAACTTCGTCCAGAACAACCCGGAGTCCTTCGGGCCGTTCGTCCTCGGCGTCACGCAGACCACGCCGCTGGACATGGCGGCCGCGTACGCGACGCTCCCGGCGGACGGCGTGTACTGCCCGCCGATCCCGGCGGCGCACGCGACGACGCTGACGGGCGAGACGATCCCGTTCGAGTCGCCGTGCGACCGGGCCGTGAGCGTCGAGGTGGCCCGCGCCGCGGTGGACGCGGCGCGCTGCCCGACCGGTGACGGCGCGGTGGCCGGGACCTGCACGTGGGGCACCGCCCCGCAGGTCGGACAGGCGGTCGACGGCCCGGTCGCGGGCAAGACCGGCACGACCGACTCGAACTCCACCAACTGGTTCGTGGGCTTCACTCCGAACGCGGCGGCCGCGGCGTTCATCGCCGACCCGGACAGCCCGCAGAACCTGGTAGGCAAGGGGAACCTCGGCAAGCCCGCGAACGCGGTGGCCGAGATCCTGGCCGCGCAGTGGGAGCTGAACGGCGAAGGCGATTTCACGCCGCCCAAGGATCTGGTGCACTAATCGAGAAGTGGAGGGCCTGACGCGACTCGCCAGAGTGGGCGCTCAGGCCCTAGACTCACCCCGGTGAGCGCCACCGCAGTCCGGCCCGAGCAGCCGCCCGCCGCCTGGCGGCCGACGCCGCTCCCCGGCCCCCTCCCCGCCGTCCGGGCCCGCCTCGCGAGCACCCTTCCGGACGACTCCCGCCGCGCCCTCTGGGTGACCCTCGTGATCACCGGGATCGCCGCCGCGCTGCGCCTGATCGGCCTGAACCACCCCAAGGGCCTGATCTTCGACGAGGTCTACTACGCGCAGGACGCGCACTCGATGCTGTCCTACGGCGTCGAATGGGACCCGGGCGCGGACGGCTCCTCGTATGTCGCGCACCCGCCGTTCGGCAAGTGGCTCATCGGCGTCGGCGAATGGGCGTTCGGCTACGACGAGGTCGGCTGGCGCATCGGCGCCGCCGCCGCGGGCGTGATCGGCGTCGCGATCCTCATCCGCCTCATGCGCCGCCTCACCGGCTCGACCCTCCTCGGCGGCACCGCGGGCCTCCTGCTCGCCGTCGAAGGCAGCCACCTCGTGCTCTCCCGCACGTCGCTGCTCGACATCTTCATCGCCACGCTCCTGCTCGGGGCCATGTACTGCCTCGTGCGCGACCGCGACTGGCGCCGCGCCGGGTGGCTCGCCGCGCTCGAGGACGGCCTCGACGTCAAGCGCCGCAGGCCCCGGCTCGGCCTGCCGTGGTGGCGGATAGCGTGCGCGGTGCTCCTCGGACTCGCCATGGCCACCAAGTGGAGTGCGCTGTGGTACATCATCGTTGTCATCCTGCTCTACATCGTGTGGGACTGGCGGCTGCGCTGCGATGCGGGCGCTCGCAAGCCCTTCCGGGACACCCTGATCTACGAGTTCGGCCAGAACCTGTGGTTCGGGCTGCTCGCCGTGGGCGTCTACACGCTCTCGTGGACCGGCTGGTTCCTCAACGACACCGGCTCCTACCGCCACTGGCTGGCCGACCAGGGCCGCTCCGAGCCGCCCGTCATCGGCGCGCTCGTCAACTGGATGCAGTACCACTTCAGCGTCCTGGACTTCCACAACGGGCTCTCCTCCGAGCACGCCTACCAGTCCTGGCCCTGGCAGTGGCTGTTCAACCTGCGGCCGGTGGTCTTCTACTGGAGCTCCGACGTGAACTGCGGCGCGAGCGACTGCGCGGGCGAGGTGCTCCTCCTCGGCACGCCGCTGCTGTGGTGGACGTTCGTGCCCGCCGCGCTCGCGCTCCTCGTCTGGGCGCTGCACAAGCGCGACTGGCGCGCCTGGTTCCTCCTCGCGGGCCTCGGCGCGGGCGTCCTCCCGTGGTTCATGTACCCCGATCGGACGATGTTCTTCTTCTACGCCGCCCCGGCCGTCCCGTTCTTCATCGGCGCGGTCACGTGGTGCCTGGGGTTGATCATCGGCCGCACCAGCCTGCACCGCAGGAACACCGGCCTCCCGCCCCTCGGATCGCCGGAGCGGCGCCTCACGGGCGCGCTCATCGCCGGGGCGTTCGTGGCGGTCGTCGTCCTCTGCTTCGCCTACTTCTGGCCGATCTACACCGGCGAGGCGATCCCTCGCGACGAGTGGCACGCCCGCATGTGGCTCGACTCCTGGATCTGACCGCCCCCAACGAGACCCGCACCACAAGCCACCCTCGCGGCGGCCTCCCGCGGCTGTGCTAACCTAGTCGCCGCAAGGGGCTTTGGCGCAGTTGGTAGCGCGTTTCGTTCGCAATGAAAAGGTCAGGGGTTCGAATCCCCTAAGCTCCACAGAACCGGATATTCCGTATGAGAGCGGTCATCATGCTGATGACCGCTTCTTTATTGCCATCACCCCGCCGGACTGCTGTTGGGAATAACTGTCTACACATATTATGGGTGTGTGTACATTTATTCCCATGAGCAAGGATCGCGGACAAGCTCGAACACGGCTGCAAGAGCTGCCTTCCGTCTTCACCTACCGTATGGCCACTGAAGCGGGCGTTGCGAAAACGACCCTGTACCGCTTGCGAGACCAAGGGTTCATCGAGCTGATCGGGCGTGGCCGGTTCCGGATCGCCGACGCTGATCTTCCTGCAGACCTTGAGCTCCACGAGATCGTCCAGCGGGCACCGCAGGCCACGATCTGCCTAGTCTCGGCACTGAGTCGCCATGACCTGACCGACCAGATCCCGCCCGCCATCGACATTGCGATCCCGCGAGGCCGCCGGCGACCCTCCACCGAAGCGCCGGTCGCCTGGCATTCCTTCGATCCCGAGACCTTCACCGTCGGTCGCACCGAATTGCAGCTCGATGAGGAAACCGCGATCGGTCTATATGGACCCGAGCGGAGCATCATCGACGCGTTTCGTCTGCGACACCTCGAAGGCCACGAACTCGCCACCGAGGCGCTCAAGCGATGGCTGCGTCGCCCTGCGACATCCCCAGCCGCAATCCTCGCCATGGCCCGCGACTTCCCGAAAGCACGTCCCGCGCTGCAGAACGCCTTGGAGATCCTGCTGTGAACGAGCGACCGACCCGAGCGACCGCAGCCAGCGAGCTCTTGGACGCCGTGGCCGGTTTCGCCGATCCCGTCGTCGGCGGCACGGTCAACGCTTGGACCTGGAACGCTGCCGAGCAACAGCGGCAACCGCACTGAAACCGTGTCACCACCAACGCCCTGCCTGCGAGGCCTGCTCAATTGCTCCAAGGCTCGGCTCAACCGGCGCGTCGCGCTGCCGCGCCCGAAAACTAGCATCGCGAGCCTCGCCGGTGGATCCAAACTCCATCGCTTCACGGTGGAAGGGGACTGGTTCGTCCTTGACCTCGCGATGATGGACCTCTGACCAGAACCCGAGGCCGTTCAAGCTGCCCAGTTCGCAGCCGATGGTGCAGGTATCAGTATTCAGTCATCGCTCGATATTCCGAAAGCGTCGACAACTGAGGTGTTCTCATCCTGATTGGCGCTCTTGGTAGTTGAGAGTGGCGATGGCGCGGGCGATTTGGGTGGCCCGGTGTGGGTCGCAGCGGAGTTTCCGCAGGATGCGCCACTTCTTGAGTTCCGCG